>NZ_CVRP01000006.1 GCF_001261735.1 Dysgonomonas sp. BGC7
CCTGAAATGTTCGGTGCTGAGACTATACTAATGAACAGGGCTGAAACAAAAGAAGTATTTGACAATACGGTATTACTGATCAACAATTTCAAGCATTACTTCCGAAAGTTTGACCAGCCTATTTATGAGAATCCTTCTCCGGGAAACAAAGCAGGAGGAATAACAACTCTTGAAGACAAATCTTTGGGTTGTACTCAGAAAGGAGGAAACTCTGAAGTAGTGGATGTGTTAGACTACGGACAGTCGGTTACCAAGCATGGGCTGAATCTGCTGAATGCTCCCGGAAACGACCTTGTGGCGGCTTCGGCGCTGGCCATGTCGGGATGCCAGATTGTACTCTTTACAACAGGGCGAGGAACTCCGTTTGGGGCATTTGTGCCTACGATGAAGATATCAACAAACAGTAAACTCTACAACTTCAAGAAAAACTGGATAGACTTTAATGCTGGGGCTCTGCTGGAAGGAAAAAGTATGCAGACGGTTCTGGACGAATTTATCAATTTCACTGTCGAAGTTTGCAACGGGAAGCATCTCAAACACGAGGAGACAGGATTTAAAGAAATTGCTATATTCAAATCAGGGGTAACCCTATAAGAAAGAAAAAAGAAGAAATTTTACATACACATCAAGTAGGGATAGCCCTCTGCTATCCCTTTTTACATCCTTAATCTTAAATAAAATATTACAAAATCATAGTCATTAAGGCCTTGTCTAATAAATATATAAGGCTAAAACCATGTAAATTAATACCATTATGAAAAATCTAAACTGGCATTTTCTGCAAATAATGCTAATCGTTTTCTTTGCTCTTTCATGTTCAGATGACGAGGTGATTAAAGAAGAGGAAAATCCTCTTAATTTTATTCAGATAGAAGAACTAACAGGAACCTACAAAGTAACAGATTATCTTATCTACAAAACAACAGAGAATCCTGTTAAAGATGAGAGTAAAATTGGCAATTTCTGGCAAATCGAGGAAAAGAATATTTCAATTGATTGTTCTCAAAAGGCCTCTTTTAGTTATTCAAATAATGTTATTACCTCCAATGGTGTACGATATAGAATAAACAAAGAAAATGATAAGCTCATAGTAACATTCATTTCAGGCAGTAAAACAGAGATATATCTCGAGCCAACCACTGAGGCCTGTCCGGATGAAGGAGAGGAGAAAGAAGAAGAGAAGCCAATTACAGGGAATGTGGAGTTAGACAAACTATACGGATACGCCGAAGGAACTACAGGGGGACAAGGAGCAACAGAAGCTAATACTCATCATTTCGATAATGGGAAGAAGTTTACAGAATGGCTCAAATTAAGAGAGAAAAACAAATCGGAAGAACCTGCCATAGTATGGCTTAGTGGAACTTTTACTAAAGAAGATGGCAGAGATTCCAGTAGTCCTTGGTTCGACATAAAGAGAACTAATAATATAAGTATTTATGGAACAAACTCTTTCAAAATGGAAAATGTTGGTTTTTTCCTGAATGGAGCTAACAATATAATTATAAGAAACATATATATTAAAATGCCAAAGGCAGATAATGGAGCTGATGGTATATCGATGCAAGCATCGAGCAAAGTATGGATAGACCATTGTACTTTCGAGTCGATGAATCAAACTTCGGACTATGAAGATGGATCTTGCGATATTACACATGCAACAAAACAGGTAACCGTATCATGGAATCATTTTATAAAAACGCAGAAAACAGCTTTAGTCGGACACTCTAACAGTGCAACTGCCGATGCTGTTATTACAGCCACTTTCCATCACAATTATTTCGATAAATCTAGCTCAAGACATCCAAGAGTAAGATTCGGAAAAGTACATGTTTATAATAATTTCTATAACGGAGTTACAACCTACGGAGTAGGTAGTGCATATGAAGCAAAAGTACTTGTAGAGTACAATAATTTCGATGCTGTTCATTTACCAACAGATATTTGCACCTTCCCTGCTAAAAAATCAGGGAGTAGTTGGGTATCGAATCTCACTGGGAGTAAGGCCGGATATCTATATGAAAGAGACAATACCTTTACCAACAAGCCTTCGAACTCATCTGACCCATATCCTTTTGTCAATACAGAATATATTGCATACAACGGAGAAAAGTTGAACACACCTCTTATTTTTAATGACTTCAAACCTGAATATGAATATATCTTAGATGATTCGGAAAAAATAAATGAAATAGTACCATCCGGAGCAGGAGTAGGAAAGCTTCCAAATTTCGAAACAGCTCCTATAGATGTAAACAATGGAAATATAACCGGAGGGAATGAAGGAGGAGGAGAAAATCCAACTCCTGACCCCGATCCAGAAGAGGGGAAGGAACTTGGTGGAGGTTGGTATGCGTTGAATATAGGAGATGCAGATGGAACGAACTCCATATCGACAGATAAGAAAGCCATTACCATGACAGGAAAAGGTAAATTTGAAAGTGGAAAACAGGAGTTTAGCTATGTATACAGAGAAATTACAGGCGATTTTGAGATAACTGTTTCATTAGACGACTACACTACAGCCAGCTCATCCAATCAGTCGGAAGCCGGGCTTTTATTCACTCCCGATATAACTACTACAGGCAATGATTTCATGCACGCACTAAGTGGCAAAGGAGGAAATGCCTTCAACTATTCCCATCGTATATCTGTTGCCAATTCGTCTAAAGGAGGACTGGATACACCTACAACTTCGGGAGGAAAAACATATTTGAAATTGAGAAGAGTTGGTAACAATTATTACTCATCCTATTCCCTTGATGGAGGAATAACATATGGTAAAGAATCGACGAAAACATTTACCATTGAATTACCGAATAAACTATATGTAGGGCTAGTTGTAAATAGTGGCAGTACAAGCCAGACAGCAACAGCGATATTTAGCGATCTGAAGATAAATGGCATAGCTTATCTGTTCGGGGATTAATAAACAAAGACAAGATATAAAGGTATAAAATTAAACGGGCTTCTATCTAAGGAAGCCCGTTTTCTGTTAAATTAGAGAACTTTATTTTTTTTATTTTCTTTTTCTAGTACTTTTGTTTATAAAGTGGGCAATACAAATATACCTTTACAGTATGGCTGAATCCTTGGGGTTACATTTTTTCAACCAATTATACACAGATTATAATCTGAGGTTTGTCCGTTTTGCCAACTCATACGTTCGAAACATTACTGTTGCAGAAGATATAGTTACCGAAGCCTTTGTTGCCTACTGGGAAAATAGAAATAATTTATCAGAGAATTCGAATATCCCTGCATATGTATTGACTATTATACGCAATAAATGCTTAAATTATCTCCAACAACAAAAAATACACAATGAAATTTTAGACAATATACAGGCTCACTCCAACTGGGTATTAGATATGCAAATATCAACATTGGAAGCCTGTAATCCGGAAGCCCTATTTTCGTCCGAAGTACAAAAGATAATAGATGATACACTTGCATCCCTACCAGAAAAGACATTAGAAGTTTTTATAATGAGCAGATATAAAAATATGTCTCACAAAGAAATAGCAGAAGCTCTACAAATAACAACAAAAGGTGTCGAGTTTCATATTACTAAGGCACTTGCCCAACTCCGTAAGAATCTGAAAGACTATACTTTTATCTTTTTAATATTATTTCTTTACAATAACCACTAGGGATATGCTTCTCTCATCTGTTATTAATATAGATAACAGATAAAATGAATTATAAATTAATATATAAATTTTTTGAAGGCCAAACTTCTATGGAAGAAGAGATGGCTCTACGAGAGTGGATTAATGAAACTCCAGATAACGAAAGACTATTTTTAGAAGAGCGTAATATATATGATGCTTTTATTCTAAATAGTGAGAATAAAACAAAGGCTGAATCCTATCCTGAAAGAAGAATTATATCTTCAAATAAGAATAAACATTATCTAAAAGAATTTCTAAAAATTGCAGCAGTATTTCTGGTAACTGCATTGGGCACATGGTACTACTTCTCAGAATCAAAGATCTCAGATACAATGCAAACAATATCGGTACCGGCAGGACAGAGATTAAACCTTATCTTACCTGATGGCACTAACATCTGGCTAAACGCAAAAACGACAATAAAATATCCAATAACATTCAACAACGACAAACGCCTCATATACTTAGACGGACAAGCATATTTTGATGTCGTAAAAAATGAAGATGTTCCATTTATTGTAGACACAAAAATAGGACAAGTAAGAGCTTTGGGAACAAAATTTGATGTATTAGCTTATTCCGACGACACCATATTCGAGACAACCTTGATGGAAGGCAAGGTAAAAGTAAATTTACAGCACAACCCTCAGCAATCTGTTATACTAAGTCCTAGAGACAAATCCGCATTAGAGAATGGAGAATTAAAAGTATCCATTATAGAAGATTTTAGCAAATATGAATGGCGAAACGGATTTATAAGTTTTAGAGACGAAACCTTTGAGAATATCATGAAATCTTTTGAAAAAATATACGATGTAAAAATTGTGATACAGAACACAAAGGTTAATAAGTTCACTTTCACAGGAAAGTTCAGAGTAACAGATGGAGTCGATTATGCCTTACGTGTATTACAAAGAGACGTGAAATTTAGTTACGAACGAGACAATGAAAAACATATAATATACATAAACCAATAGAAAACCTCAAAAAAATCTAATGCCTATGAAATAAATGAAAAAGTACAAAAAAGCCAATAAATGTTGCAGCATTTATTGGCTTAAAGAGTCAATACAATTTTTTAGATCGTATTAATTAAAAACATCGTAAATCTATGGAAAATAATGTCTTTCAAGATCATTTACACCCGAAAAATAAAAAAATTAAACATTTTTTTAGAATTATGAAAATCACAACTTTATTATTCTTTTTAGGGGTACTCTCTATTTATGCAGGAGACTCATACTCCCAAAATGCGAGGGTCACAATTAATAGAAAAAATGTTCAGTTAGAAACACTTCTAACCGAAATAGAAAAACAAACCGATTATCTGTTCATTTATAATAATCAGGTAGAGGTAAAACAGGTTGTATCAGTAGATGCTGAAAATAAGCCTGTTTCTCAATTATTAAATGATGTGCTTAAAAAAACGGATATAAATTACGTTATGGAAGGCACACACATTGTTTTATCAAACAAAAAAAATAAATCTTTTGAAGATGGGAACAGTTCCCTACAACAAAGTAAAAAAATAATAGGAACAATACGGGATGGAGCAGGAGAACCATTGATAGGAGTCAGTGTTTCAATAAAAGGCACTACAACTGGTACGATGACCGATATAGATGGAAATTTTAGTATCAACGCATCGCCTGACGATATTCTTTTATTTTCTTATGTAGGATATAACCACCAAGAAAAAAAGGTCGGAACCAATTCAACCTTTAGTATTATTCTTACCGAAAACACGACAATATTAGATGAAGTTGTTGTTACGGCATTAGGAATCAAACGTGCAGAAAAAGCATTAAGCTACAATGTGCAGAAAATAACAAATGAAGATCTAACATCTGTAAAAAATGCGAACTTCATGAATTCTCTTGCCGGTAAGGTAGCAGGTGTTCAGATTAACTCAAGTGCTGCTGGTCCGGGTTCTGCCGTTAAGGTAGTTATGCGCGGAGCTAAATCCATTTCTTTGAGCAACAATGCGCTATATGTAATAGATGGTATTCCAATGAACAACTTTACAGGAAATAGTGGTGCAGAAATGGGTTCTCTATCTTCTCAGCCGGGTACGGAAAGTATTGCAGATATCAATCCCGACGATATAGAAAATATGTCTGTCTTGACAGGGCCATCTGCTGCTGCTCTTTATGGTTATGAAGGTGCTAACGGAGTTGTTCTTATTACAACAAAAAAAGGAAAGGCAGGTAGAACCACTGTTACATACAGTAATAGTACTACTTTCTCTGATCCGTTAAAGATGCCAAAATTCCAAAATGTATATGGGAATGTCTCCGGACAAAGTAAAAGTTGGGGTGAAAAACAGAATAATTACAGATATGATCCTAAAAACTTTTTCAATACCGGAACTAATGTAGCAAATACCGTTTCTCTTTCTACAGGAAGTGAAAAAAGCCAAAGCTATTTCTCTGTATCGGCCAACAATGCTTCAGGTATTCTCCCCAACAATGACTATGACAGATATAACTTTACCTATCGCAATACAACCTCATTTCTGAATGATAAATTTGTTCTGGATGCGAGTGCAAATTATATTTTGCAAAATAATAAAAACATGGTTTCTCAGGGACAATACTTTAATCCGCTGCCTTCACTCTATCTTTTTCCTCGTGGCGAGGACTTCAGTGATGTTCAGGTCTATGAGCATGATGATCCTGCAACAGGAGCAACTACTCAATTTTGGCCATATGGAGATCAGGGATTATCATTGCAAAATCCATATTGGATAATGAACAGAATGAACAGAGAAACAAATAGAAAGCGCTATATGCTATCAGCTAGTTTACAATATAATATTACAGATTGGCTAAATATAGTAGGGCGTGTAAACATCGACAATTCTACAGTAAAAAATACAGATAAACGTTATGCAGGTACACTAAATACATTCGCCGGGAAAAAAGGACGCTATAGATTAGGACTTAGAGATGACAGACAGGTATATGCAGATGCAATGGCAACAATAAAAAGAAATATATCTGATTTTTCTTTCGATATAAATTTAGGTACATCGATTAAAGACCGTCGTTGGGAGAGTAATATGATTGAAGGTGATCTCAATAAAGCTACAAATTGGTTCTCGACAGAGAATATGGGGCGTGCTGTCGGTGTTTTCAAAATAGATGAAGATGGCCTTAAACGTCAAACCCAATCAATATTTGCAAACGCAGAAATCGGATATAAAAATTTCTTATACCTTACTCTTACCGGCCGTAACGACTGGGATTCAGCTCTTGCTTATTCAGAATCAAAGGAAAGATCATTTCTTTATCCTTCAGTCGGTTTATCCGGACTTATTAGTGAAGTCGTAAGTTTACCTAAATGGTTCAGTTATCTAAAGGCACGTCTTTCATTTACTTCTGTAGGTTCTTCTTATGATCCATACCTAACAAGAGAGTTTTACCACTATGATGAACAAACCGACTCATATAAATTAGCTGAATTAATTCCTAATTATAGATTAAAACCTGAGATTACAGATTCTTTTGAAGCTGGACTTAACATGAGATTCTTAAATGGATCCCTCAATTTAGATGCTACTTATTATTATTCTGACACTCGTAACCAAACTCTGAAAAGAATGGTAGATACAAGTGGTGGTTATAAAGGAGAATATATACAGGCTGGTAGTGTCGCTAATACAGGAATCGAATTAGCTCTAGGATATAATAATAGTTGGAGTGGATTCTCCTGGACTTCCAATTATACGTTTACTTACAATAAAAACAAAGTAAAAGATATCTTAGGGAAAAAAGGGAAAGAGACAAATATCAAAGAATATGATACAGGTGTATTAGGAAGCTCTGGTTCTCCAATAGTAAGATTAACAGAGGGAGGCACAATGGGTGATATATATATGACTTCCGATTTCAAACGAGACAATAATGGTTATATCTATTTAGATCCTGCAACACTATTACCCTCTATGGTTAGCCTCAAATCGGAGGATTATAAAAAAATAGGATCTCTATTACCAAAAATCCATATGGGATGGCGCAATTCATTCTCTTACAAAGGAGTGAGCCTTAATGTATTACTTTCCGGTCGATTTGGAGGCCTAGTTGTTTCTAACACACAAGCAATACTTGACCGCTATGGAGTCTCTGAACATAGTGCCCAATTACGTGAATCTGGAGGAGTAAGTATTAATGGAAGACAAGTCTCTACTCAAGATTTTCTCAATGTAGTTGGTGAGGGTACTGGTAAAGCAGACTATTATGTATATAAAGCAGATAATATACGTCTACAAGAAGTAAGCATGGAATATACTTTACCAAGAAAATGGGTGAACAATATTGCTGGTATAACAGTCGGAATTGTCGGAAGTAATCTTGCGATGTTATATTGTAAAGCTCCATTCGATCCTGAATTAGTTGCATCAGCTTCAAGCACATTCTATACAGGTGTTGATTATTTTATGCAACCAAGTCTTAGAAATATAGGATTCAGTCTTAAATTACAATTCTAAAAGAAATGAAAACAATGAAACAATATAATCTGAAAGAAATGATAATGGCAATAGCTCTCTCATTTGCTATTCTCTTATCATCATGTATAGATGATAAACTAAATTTGCATCCGACCGATCCAACCGAAGACGACTTTACCGAAGCAGAGATATTAGGTCTGCTTTTCCCCACATTGATATCCACTATGCACTATGCACAAGAGAATCGAAACCAAATGGTAGACCAGATGGTTGGAGCACAATATGGAGGGTATATGGTTACCATCAATAATTGGCAAGGAACAAATTTTGGGACATTCAACCCTTCTACAAACTGGGTAGATTATTCGTTCTCTACAATTATGGTTGACTTTTACTCCAATTACAACAAAGTAAAAAGAGTAACAGAAAGCAAAGGTTACATATATGCCTGGGCGAATATATTAAGAGTGGGGACAATGCTCCGTGTCACAGATATTTATGGTCCTATTCCGTATTCCCAAACCGAAGCAGGTTTTGAAGCAGTAAAATATGATAATGTACAAGATGTATACCATAATATGATAGCTGATTTGAACAATAGTATAGAAGTTTTGAATAGCTACATATTAAGTAGCCAAGGTCAGGAAAGTCCATTAGCCGAATATGATAATGTATATAAAGGTGATTTTAGTAAATGGGTCAAATTTGCCAACTCATTAAAATTAAGGATGGCAATCCGCATTGCTGCTGTAGATACCGAATATGCAAAAAAAGCTATTGAAGAAGCTATAATAGCCGGCCCAATAGTATCGAATGTCGATAATGCTTTCATTCCTACTGATGACAACCCTTATTATAAAGCTTCTGTATCATGGGGAGATTTAGCTATAAGCGCAACATTATCTGCATACATGAATGGTTACACGGATCCCCGTCGCTCAGGATATATGACAATGGCTACCGGCTCTACTTATAGAGGTGTACGTATGGGTATAAAAGATATAGACAAATCAGTATATTCTGGTTCTAATTTTTCAAAACCAGCTTTTAATGCGCAATCTCCATTATTAGTATTTTGTGCTGCCGAAACTGCTTTTCTTAAAGCAGAAGCTGCTTTAAAAGGATGGATAGCAGGAGGAGATTCGCAAGCTAAAGCTTTTTATGAAGAAGGAATAAAACTTTCGATGGAACAACACAAAGTTTCTATAGGAAACTATTTATCAGGAACAACTTCTCCAGAAGAATATAAAGATATCTCCGCCTCAGGTAATAATATTACAGTAAGTAATCCTATTACCGTTTCTTGGGATAATTTTGGCACCACACAAAACACAAAATTGGAAAAAATTATAACTCAGAAATGGCTGGCAAACTTCCCTCTTGGCATGGAATCATGGAGCGATCATCGTCGCACCGGTTTCCCTCAACTATTTCCAGCCAAAGACAACCTAAGTTCTGCCGGATTTATAGGAGCAGTTACCAATACATCTTCCCGTATGGCAAGACGCCTACCTTTTCCTGACTCTCAGTATAGAGGAAACAGTGAAAATGTCAAAAAAGCAGTACAAATGTTAGGTGGAGATGATGTGGCAAATACTGATCTTTGGTGGGCTAAAAAACCATAAGTAGATACCTTAAAAATAGAAGATTATGAAAATAAGAATTTTAAATATATCGTTTTTATTTATTGCATTATCCATTTTTTCCTCTGGATGCAGTGACTGGACAGAAGAAAAATCTATTAATGATACAGATTTGAATTCAACAATAAAAACCGATGAATATTATGCTGCACTTAGAGCTTGGAAAAATACACCAAATCTACCTCAGGTATTTGTCTGGTTCGATAACTGGACAGGAACATCTCCAACCGGAGAGAATAGTTTGAGAGGGTTGCCCGACTCCGTAACTATCGCATCTAACTGGGGCGGACATCCAAAATTTGAGTTGAGTGCAGACCGCAAAGCTGATATGGAATATGTGCAAAGAGTAAAAGGAACAAAGGTTGTAGTAACTTTATTCTCGGCAAAGGTAGGTGATGACATGCCTTGGGATGATATCTATAATATAGGGAACAGTAGTGACGAAACCCTAGTTAGACCGGCTATAAGGAAATATGCTGAAGCAATTTATGATGCAGTAGTCGCCTCGGGATATGACGGATATGATTGGGATTATGAACCTCAGGGAGGAGGTGAATCCTCTGCTTACCTCTGGAAAAACAAAGTACAAAGGACAATCTTTGTTGAAGAACTTGGTTATTGGTTTGGATTAGGTTCTCAAAGGACTGATCGAGATGGCAGAAAACCGGCAAAGCCGGGATTACTATTTCTTGTTGACGGAGAAATAGGAATCAGAGGTCGTATGGATAAAGATTGGGAATCGCAATATATTGATTATTTTGTATTACAAGCCTATGGAGGAATGTCTAATAGCCGTATGGCAGGAGTAATTGTAGATATGAGTGAACACATTGCTGCCGGAAGAATCACAGCGACAGAAGTTGTGCGCAGAACAATAATCACAGAAAACTTCGAATCATATGCTAATACCGGAGGTGGATTTTTGAATATGTCAAGATACATATATAAAGCTCAATATGAAGGAGAAGAAATTGATCAACAAATTGGAGGCTGCGGTTTATATCGTTCCGGATTCGATTACATCCCTAAAGGAAAAGGAGACTATGATGGATCACCTGAATATTATTTCCTGCGTCAGGGAATCACAAATATATACAGGACTTTCTACGAAAGACAGAATCCTGCACCTGAATCTGAACAACCATAAAGATTTGTATTGATAACTTGTAAAAAGAATAATATGAAATATATATATATATTATGTTTTAATATCGCATTACTAGGCATTCTGTTTACCGGATGCAATAATGCTGAATATGATGAAAAAGATAATAGCATTTATATGTCTGATGCTGCATCATCCACTAAGTCTATAACTTTAACGATGGATAATGGAGTAGATATAAATATAAATGTACGTTTGGCAAAAGCAATAAATTCGGATGTAGAAGTAGAGATCAAACTAAATCCTACATTGCTCGATTCTTATAATGAACAAAATAGTAGTGAATATCATCCTGTTCCTAACTTCCAACTACCTACAGGTGCAAAAGTTGTAATTCCAGCGGGAGAGCTAGGTGCTGTATATAAAATTAGCGTTGAAGATTTTGAAACTGAAGGAAAGCAATATGCACTTGGAGTAGAATTGGGTAATGTAGTAAAAGGCAGTATAGAAAAATCTGCTGCCATGTCTAAATTCATCTACCTATTATCAAAGCCACTAAATGTTTCTGTTCCTATAATGAAGGGTGTTAATGGAGGTATGGTTAAAGCAGACCCGGAAACAAACTGGGGTATTACTACCTCACAATGGAGCTTAGAATGTTGGGCCCGTATGTCAGCATACAGTAAAAACAATCAGGCAATTTTTAACACAGGAAGTAGCGACCATGAAATATATATTCGATTTGGTGATGCAAATAAACCATATAACTACCTACAAATAAAAACATTAAAAGGGCAAGTACAAACACCAAGTAATCTCGTTGCTAATAAGTGGTATCATTGGGCTTTCGTATATGATGGAACGACACTCAAAATATTCCAGAATGGAGAAGAAATCGTTAAATTTGATCCTCCGGCTCCAATTGGAGGAGCTGTACGCTTCGATTTCTTACAAATGATTTCAAGTGGTGCGACTTATTTTCCTGATAGATGTGCTATGAGTCAGGTACGCCTATGGAAAACAGCTATAACGCAAAATCAAATAAAGAACAACATGATTTATTCTGTTGACCCAAAGAATCCGGATCTTATCCTATATATACCAATGGACGAAGGTGAAGGCAGTAGTTTCTCTGATATTACGGGTAATGGACATAATGCCGTAGCTAGTAGCGGAATATTACAAGGATGGGAGCACAATATTCGCTTCGATCAACAATAAATACAAGATTTATTTGACCTTTTTAGGTTAACTAAGTAACTTTAAAGTCTAAAGAGAGCGGCTTCCGCCGCTCTCTTTGTCTTTTTCAATAAAAAGTATAAATAATCTAATAACAAAGATGAAACATAAGAAGCAACTTTTTTCTTTTATATTAGTATTTCTGAGCCTAAGTATATCAAATATAAATGCTCAAACTACTGTACAAAATGGAAAGCCAAAAGGGCGGATTATTATTACAACCAATAGTATCCCTGAGAAGAAAGCAGCAGAATTATTACAAGATTTTCTACAACGTATAAGTGGAACTAAGCTACATATAGTAGAGAATATAACTCCCAATAGAGGTGATATTGTAATTGGTAATGAAAATCAGAACAAATCTGTATTTACAAAAGACTTGACCGAAGACGGATTTCGCATAACTAACTCAGATGGTATATTACACATTGTATCAGGAGGAGGTAATGGTTCTATCTATGGAGTAGTTACCCTTCTCGAACGCTTTTTAGGAGTTGGATATTGGGGCGAACATGAATATTCTTTTCAACCTCAAAAAACAATAACTTTTCCTTCTATAGACATAGCTGAAAATCCGGCTTTCAGATATAGACAAAGTCAGAATTATGCATTAGCGACTGACTCTATATACAAACTATGGAACAGATTAGAAAGTCCGGACGAAGTATTCGCTGCTGATTATTGGGTACATACATTCGACAGACTACTTCCATCTGAAAAATATGGAAAAGAGCATCCCGAATATTATTCTTTCTTTAATGGAAAACGTCATCCGGGGAAGGCTAGCCAGTGGTGTTTGACCAATCCTGAGGTATTGGAAATAGTAACAGCTAAACTCGATTCTATATTTAAGGCCAACCCTCAAAAGCATATAATATCAGTGAGCCAGAATGATGGAAACTATACTAACTGCCAATGCGAAAAATGTAAAGCGATAGACGAACATGAAGGGGCATTGTCTGGAAGCCTTATACACTTCATAAATAAATTGGCTGATCGATTTCCTGAGAAAGAAATATCTACCCTCGCCTATCTATATACAATGAAACCGCCAAAACATGTAAAACCTCGGCCAAATGTCAACATCATGCTCTGTAGTATTGATTGCGACCGCGAAGTAACATTAACAGAAAATGCTTCGGGCAGAGAATTTGTAAAAGCGATGGAAGGCTGGAGCCGAATTTCAGATAATATATTTGTTTGGGATTATGGCATCAACTTTGATAATTATCTAGTTCCATTTCCAAACTTCCACATATTAAGAGAAAATATTCGCCTTTTCAAAAAAAATCATGCTACAATGCATTTTTCGCAAATAGCAAGTAATCTAGGAGGTGATTTTGCTGAAATGCGCACTTGGCTTGTATCCAAACTTATGTGGAACCCACAAGCCGACACAGACTCTCTGCAAAATGTATTTCTAAAAGGCTATTATGGAGATGCTGCTCCATACTTATACCGCTATATAAAGATAATGGAAGGAGCTCTAATAGGTAGTGGTCAAAGGCTTTGGATATACGATTCGCCGGTTTCTCACAAGTACGGAATGCTAAAACCTGAACTAATGAGACGTTATAATATACTTTTCGACAAGGCTGAACAGGCTGTAGCAAATGACAGCACTTATCTAGCCAGAGTACAAAGGTCTCGTCTGCCTATCCAATATTCCGAATTGGACATTGCCCGCTCGGAAAGTAATATGGATGTAGAAGATATAATAAAAAAGCTAGATCTATTTGAACAAAGAGTCAAGTTATTCAATGTTCCTACCTTAAATGAACGTAACAATTCTCCTATAGAATATTGCAACCTTTACAGAAGCCGATATATACCAAAAGAAGAGAATACCATATCCAGAGGAGGAAAAATATCTTATATAGTACCACCTACCGGAAAATATGCAGAAGTCGGAAAAAATACATTGACGGACGGACTATATGGCGGTGCAACATTTGTTGAAGGATGGGTTGGCTGGGAAGGTATTGATGGTTCTTTCATTCTGGATTTAGGGGAGCAGAAAGAATTTAATACTATCCAAACAGATTTTTTACATCAGCTTGGTGCGTGGGTGCTTCAACCTACAAATGTAACCTACTCAATATCTGATGATGGAGTAGATTTTAAAGAAGTGAAATCGTTAGATAACCCTGAAGATCGGGATGTAAAAATAAAGTTTGTAGATATTACATATACAAGCGAAAAACTAATGAAAGCCCGATATATAAAAGCTGATATTACCGGAACAAAAACATGTCCGCACTGGCATTACGGTGTAGGACATCCATGTTGGTTCTTTATTGACGAAATTGTAGTAAAATAGTATTTTTATATAATCAAAAACAAAGAAGTATGAATATAAAAAGCTTAGCCTGTATAACTCTAGCAAGTTGCGCAATAATGATCTCCTGTGGTAAAAACGAACAGGAGCCCGTTCTGCAAAACCTCACTCAGTATGTAGACCCTTACATAGGAACCGGTGATCACGGACATGTATTTGTGGGTGCTAATGTACCATTCGGACTTGTACAGCTCGGACCAACCAACATTACTGAAGGCTGGGACTGGGTATCGGGATACCATATTTCCGACTCCACTATATGGGGATTTACCCATATGCACCTCAGCGGAACAGGTATCGGAGACCTTTGCGATATTGCCTTCATGCCTGTGACAGGAAACCCGACTCTGGGCAAAGGTGTTATCACAGATCCAAACTCCGGGATGTATTCCCTTTTCAGCCACGAGAAAGAAACAGTTAAAGCAGGGTATTATGCTGTGCATTTGGACAGATATAATATTGATGTAGAGTTGACAGCAACAAAACGTGTTGGTTTCCATAAATATACTTTCCCTGCTTCTGAGCAGGCTAAAGTAGTCATAGACCTGAAAAGTAAAATAAACTGGGACGAGCCCACAGACACATATATCATACAAGAAAATGATTCGACTGTTTCAGGATATCGCTATTCCAAAGGATGGGCTAACAACCAAAAAGTATATTTCACAGCTTCTTTTTCTAAGCCTATCAAACAATTTATAGTCTCTATGGGGCAGGATATAAAAGAAGGAACTGAACTTAAAGGTACAGGTGTGATAGGACAAGCATTGTTCGAAACAATGAAGGACAAAGAAGAGCTGTATGTGAAAGTAGCCTTATCTCCTGTAAGTATAGAAAATGCCAAGCTAAACATGAAAGCAGAACTTCCCGGATGGGATTTTGCTGCTACCATAACCGAAGCTGACAAGGCATGGAATCAGGAACTCAATAAGATACTTATACAAACTGATGACAATGTCATTAAGAGGACATTCTATACGGCTCTTTATCACACGATGATAGCCCCTTCAGAATTCTGCGATGTAAACAACGATTATAGGGGAGCAGATGGACAAATGCACACAGATGCCACATTTAAAAATTATACGACTTTCTCTCTCTGGGATACCTACAGAGCTGCTCATCCTCTGATGACCATCATACACCCCGAAAAGGTGAACGATATGATAAATACTATGCTGACAATATATAAACAGCAGGGAAAACTACCTGTATGGCACCTCGTGGGATGCGAAACGGACTGTATGGTAGGTAATCCGGGGATTTCTGTTGTAGCAGACGCCATATTAAAAGGATATGATGGGTTTGATCATAAACTGGCTTATGAAGCGATGAAGAAATCAGCAATGCTCGACGAACGGGGGCTTAATTATCTGAAAGAATACGGATATATTCCTTACGATAAAGAAGAGGAAGGATTATCTAAATGTATGGAGTATGCTATTGCAGACTGGGCATTGGCTCAAGTGGCTCTCAAGATAGGAGAAACTCAGGATTATGAATATTTCCTCAAACGGAGTAAGGCTTATACCCACTACTTCGACAAGTCGACAGGTTTTATGAGAGGGCTGTCTGCTGACGGAAAATTCAGATCGGGACTTAATCCTTTCGAGTCGGTACATCGTGAAAATGACTATACAGAAGGTAACGCATGGCAATATACATGGCTGGTTCCTCACGACATAAAAGGATTGGTAGATCTGTTTGGCAGTAAAGAGGCTTTTGTTACAAAACTCGACTCATTGTTTATCGTTGAGGGAGCATTAGGAGCCAACGCATCACCTGATATTAGTGGTCTTATTGGACAATATGCGCATGGAAATGAACCAAGCCATCATATATTATACATATATCCGTATGTAAGCCAACAATGGAAAACTGCACAAAGAGTTAGACAAGTGCTTGCCGATCTATATCACGACAAGCCTGCGGGACTGTCGGGGAATGAAGATGTAGGACAAATGTCTGCTTGGTATATACTCTCAGCTATGGGATTCTATCAGGTAGAACCGGCCGGAGGAAAATATATATTTGGAAGTCCGATCGTTGATCAGGCCGAAATAAGAGTTAAAGACGGAAATATATTCAAAGTAATTGCCAAAAACAATAGCAAAGAGAATATATATATACAGTCCGTTACCCTCAATGGTAAACCTTATGACAAGTATTATATCGACTTTCAGGATATACAAAAAGGAGGTGTCTTAGAATTCCAAATGGGAAAGAATCCTAACTCATAATAAGAAAAGCAAATAAGAGAATGCGTCTCGACTCACTATATTCGAGACGCATTTTTATTAAAGATGAGCGGAGTAAACAGCTTTTCGAAGATAGTTACCCGATAATAAGAATTATTTTATATTTTTGTGTCGTTTTAGGTCCTGTAGTTTAATGGATAAAATAAAGGATTCCGGTTCCTTCGATGTGGGTTCGATTCCCGCCAGGATCACAGATATATAAATAAATCGACTGATTATATTGTTTATAATCAGTCGGTTTTCTTTCAGGGGAGTTATGAGAGGTGTTATTTTAGTGAGAGCGTTTCAACTCAATAAATCAGCCATTTGAAAAATATAGTTTATATAGTACAAAGGAAAGACCTTTAATTTGATTTTAAAGTTTTTTTCTATAAATATTTAATTTCAATTTGATTAGGCTCATATCCTTCAAATGTTATCGATATATATTATAGTCCCTCCAAATAGAATTAATTTATCCTCTAATACGAGAAACACATTCAAATACAACTAAATATCTACACAGCCACAATATAAACGATAGAAAATTATATTAAATAAAAAAAAGCCATAATCCAATTAGATTACGGCTCTACAGTAAAATACTTCTTATTAAATCACTTTTTTCCAGAAAATGTATAGTAATATCCCGAATTACTCGTTATCCTAACAGCATTATCGTTTACCATGAACTGAACATATGGAGAAGTCGCAACAGACTGCCAAATACTTGCAGCAGAAGCTTCTATAGTAACATCAAACGGAGGTGGTACTTTACGTCCTGCTATATCTGAAAAGGTTAAAGTATAAGTGTTACCTTCTTTTTTGGTCACAACAAGACTCGTTTCTTTAGTATCTACAGTAATGTAGTTACCATAATAGGTTCCTGTAATATCAACCTTAGCTTTTTCATCATCATCGCCACATGAAGACAGCATACTGAAACCTACAAATAGGCATAATGCAAAAATTAGTTTTTTCATAATTTTGTAAATTGTATTCGTTTTATCGTATCAATATTAAAAACACTTGGTCTTTAATTATAAAAAACAAAAGTCATTATAATCATCACAACTTTTACAATAAAGAAGCAAATAAGGAAGCGCATAACAGCAAAAAATGATTTTTCGCAAAAAAATGCAATAAGCCATATTTAACAACAAACACTCCAACCATCTACAAAACAACTATTTGCTATTTAGATACACTCTTCTTGCGCAAAATACAATGTACATATTAGCAGGATCTCTATTATTATTATGATCTTTATATCCGATATCCAAACTTTATAAAAATTAACTTTATGATTTCAAACTTTATAAAAAGAACTATTCACTTTATTTTATTATCTCTTGTTCCACTTCTCTCTTATGCACAATCTGAAGATAAAAATGAAAGTTATGCCGATAGTTTGATGCAAATAGTGAATAAAACAAAAGGGAATGAAAAATTAGAAGCCTTGAGTAACCTTACGGACAGAATGGAATTAAGCTCTAAAGGATTGTTATATGTAAATATGCTAGAAGAAGAAAGTATTAAACAAAAAAATGATCGAATGTTAGGAAAAGCTTATTTTCATAGAGCAAATCATAACTTTTTTGTAAAGAGGAAATTAGACAGTATTGAAGTATATCTAAATAAAGCAAAAGAATTAGGTTTTGAGGATACAGATCTAAAAATGACCCGTTTATTAATTGGAGCTTACATGCATAGTGCTAAATATACTTCTGCTTTATTTTTGTTGAAAGATATTTTAAGTAATGGAACGATACCAAAAAATTCAATAGAAGAGGGGCTTATTTATGGAGAGTTGGAACACGTTTATCGAGAATTGAGAAACTACGAAGGGGCTATAATTGCTGGTAATAAAAGTATAGAAGCTCTAAATCAATATGCAACTACTCATGCCAACTTCAATTTCGAATCTTATGCCGAATCTAAATTTAACACACTATGGGGTTTAATAGATTCATATAGACATACAAAAAGATTTTCAGAAGCTATCAACATGACAGATTCAGTTTTTACATTAATAAAGCAAGCAGATAAAGAAGCCAAGGATAAGTTTCATTATAAAGGATGGTTTCTGACTACTGCATTTCTAAAAAGAGCATCTACATTTTTGGATGCCAATGATTTGCACAATGCAAGAATAAATCTCGATAGCGTTAAAAACAATCAGGACAGAATAATGTTTGATTATACCCGAAGCAGTTACATGTTTACAGAAGGAGTATATTATAGAAAAAAAGGAGATTTCAATAGATCATTAGAATATATAAATAGAGGATTTGCAATAACAGATGCAGAAAAAATGAACACTGATGCTGTAATTCATGTAAATTTAACAAAAAGCGAAAGCTTGTATGGATTGGGAAAATTTTCTGATGCTTATGAACTGTTAGATGATATATTTCAGAAAAAAGACTCTTTGGATGCAAAATATATGTTATCTCATTTATCTGAATTACAAACGATCTACGAAGTTAATCAAATGAAATCTGAGATAGAAGTAAAAACTGTTTCATTACAACGCACAAAGACTATCATACTTGCACTTAGTGGAGTTTTGCTATTATTATTGATTTTATTTATTGTAACTAAAAAAAATAAAAAAGAGAGAGAAAAAAGAAACAAAAAAATATACGAACAATATCAATTGATGAAGTCTTACTTAGGACAAATCAGGGAACAACGAGACCAATTGGCATTTTCAAGGCAGAAAGAAGAAGAAGATTCTGTAATAAATTGGGCTGAACGGGCGCACAGCTACCTTCTGGAAACAGAAGATTTTAAGAAAGAAGATCTGTCACGAGATAGCTTAGCTATTGCTTTAGGCACAAACAGGCAATACTTAATAGATGCAATAAAAACAGAAACAGGCAAAACATTTAAGGAATATATAAATAGTATTCGTGTAGAATATGCTTACGAAATTCTCATTACAGATAGTACAGCAAGTATAGAAAGTATATATATAGCAGCCGGATTCACAACTCGCAGTACATTTAACCGAGCCTTTAAAGAGCAATATGGAATGAGCCCCATAGAAATGAGAGAGGCATCCAGACAAAGAGAAGAAAATATTGTAAATAAAGTAAACGATATTAATTAAATATCATCGACAATAAAAGTGAAGTGACTTATTAAAGCCACCTCACTTTTGATTCAAGAGCAAGAATTATTTAAAATTTATAAGCTATCCCTATTTTAAATACAGCTAAATCGTAACCGAGTTCGGCCATTCCAGCCAATTTATCTGTAAAATAATATCTTGCTCCAAGAAAAGCTCCAAAATCAATGCCACTTGCAGAAGCACTATATCCATCATAAGCTCCGCTAGTACTTCCCGATACAATATCGTAACCAAGTGCGAGTCCGGCATAGGTATCTAACTTATCCACTAATTGGTAATGGAGAGCACCTCTGGCTCCTATGATGAAATCGCTATACTTATACTTAAATTCAGAAATGTATCCTATACTATATTTGTATTCGGAAGAAGCATACCCAACGTATCCTCCGACTCCCAATGAACTTTTACTGTCGAATAGCTCGTCAATAATACATACTTCAAATGAGCCTGTAATAGGAGGAATCTTTGTAGAATAGCCACTACCTGTATGCAAGGTACTACCAAAACCAATACCCACATTGATAACCTTGTCATCTTTACTAAATGTGTTTTGTGCCGAAGCCACCATGAAGCTTGTAAGTATACAAACGAAAGTTAATACAATTTTTTTCATAACTGAATTTGCTAATTTGTTGAAATTAAAGAGTTTTATATTTAATAATTCATATTGGTTATATTATAATTCACAGGAATACTACAAGAGCCAACTTCAATAACCTTAACCCGTATTTTGTCTGTTAATACAGAGCCATTCGCCCTATATGGAGTCAGGGTTAGTGTATAACTACCTTGTTTGCTATAAGTATGCTTCAATACGTGAATGAGTACTGTCATATCTGTCGTGTATTCAATCGGAGAACCATCTCCAAAATCCCATGCCAGTTTATCTATCTGGTTTACCCCCGATCCGGAATTGACTTGTACCGAGATTGTTAATTCCATCTTTTGGCATACATCAGTAGGAGATAATTCTATTTCTTGCATAGCAAAGTAAGATGTTAAAAATGGAGGCAACCCAAAATTTGGTTTATATGTCGCATCAAAGAAGTTTGGTATAATAGCAGTCTCTGTTCCTCCTTCATTCGGATTTAATATTACATATAAATTTCGGCTGGCCGAACCATTATTGGGATGTATAGCAGTGAAATCAGCCCCTCCAATTCCATAAATTCTCCCATCGGAAGCCAGTTGTAATGTCGTTACTAAAAAGTTTGATAACCCTCCCAGACTAGTAGTCCAATATAGCACCGGATTAAAAACATCCACTTCTTCTACACAGATTCCATTACTTCTTAACGAACCGATATAAACATATTTACTATCTTGAGAAAATTCTACTCCATATGGACCTAGTCCATAACCTAAAGGATCACTAAATACAGATGTTTTAATATCTGTAATTATTCCTGTTTTATTGTCAAATTTACCACGGGTAAAGTTTAATGAGTTGTAATCACACTGAGCAATGCGGGTTCCATCAGGAGATATCTTTATATAGCCGATGGAACGTGATCCATATGCGACATACTCATCCAATCCGGGACGCTTATTTATTTCGTCTATATCGATGCCGGCATCCGATACAACAGCATATTCGCTAACACCCTGCGATGTAACTAAAAAAGAAAAGAAATAACGTTTTATACGGGTTACTATCCAATAATCTTTACCATTATAATGTCCTGTGGCTGTTATATTTTCAGCAGTCCATTTTTTATCATATGATATAGGTGTACCATTGAGATACCCCTGTATGGGTATATTAGTGTTTTTTTCAATAACAGCACCTAGTCCTCCATTCTCATTCATATCTACCAGCGAATAGCACAATCCGGGAGGTAAAATCCCCGGTCGGGGATGACCTGGTGTATTTAAGCTCCACTCTCGTCCGGGAACAGTGAATACATAATAAATATGAGATGAACCAGGTACCGGTATTGCCAATCCTGCATTGGTCGATGACAAATCTCCATATAAGTCTGTACCATTTTGCATTACAACCATATTTTTATCAAATATCGTTGAGCCATCAGAACTAAAAAGAAGATTTCCTTTTTTCTCTGATATAGAAAAACACCCCTCATATGTATTTATTGGCCCTGAAGCAAAAGTAGGCAGGCTGGATATTCCATTGATTGTTTGAGTATTGTTAAAATTCATCCCTGCTCTATAACCAAAATACCAAAGATTAGCTTGTTTCTGTGCTGCTACTGATATTGTAGCCAATATTAAGGACAGGGTACATATAATATATTTAATATTTATCATTAGCCTATTTTATTATAAATACTACGTTAACAAATGAGTTTGCATCCACATCTAAGCTCTTTATTTTGTAGGTCATTACCCCATTTGCATTCACGCTCACACTCTCTATTATTCTATTATCGTAGTAAGTGATAGCAAAATCCAACTCTGATCTTTTATAAAGGCTTCCTGAGTAAGGTGCAGGAATAGTAGACAATGCAGGATTACTGCTGATAAATGCCGTATTTCCTGTTTTGGTAAATTGATTTGCATATTGTGCATAAAGATCGTAAGTTAAAATAGAGCCAATGGTAGCCAATGGAATATTGAACGATGGTGGTGAAAAATAACGGGAATCATCTTTTGTCTCCAGTTTCCATCTTCCTCCATCCCATATATAAACCCCTTGTCTGAATATTTTTTCTTTATTTGTTTCTGTACCCGGACTTACATAAATATTGTAGACCATAAGCCCTGCATGCTTTTCTTTTATTTTACTCGTAGTTGCATTTACCCACTCTGTATCAGTTGTGGGAATGAAAGGCTCCAAAGTATTCTTGTCAACAAGAAATACACGAGGTAATCCCAAACCTCCTTTAGTAGATGTTACATTATCCGAATTAGGCTCTTGTGTCTTTATTTCCAATAAAGATGCTCTCTCCGGAGGAACAGATGATCCTATTGTTACTTGTCCATATAGTACATTTACGACAAACAGAAATACGAATAAACTAAGTGTTTTTATCAGATGTGAATAGTATTCTCTCATTATAGTTGTGTTCAAGTAAATTTTATTAATACTGATGAATATTAGGGTTGATAGGAAGAAGACAGGATCGGACTTTTATCAATGCTGTTTTTTTCATTCCTTGCATTTCTACTCCATAAGCATCATATGCTGTAATGCTAAGATTGTAAGTTCCTATTTTATCGTAAGTATAACTGACAGTTTTAGTTCCTATTCCAATATAACCGGGATCTAAGGGTGAAACATCAGGACTAAAAGTGAATATAGAATTTGGTTTTCCATCTCCGAAATCGACAACAATAGTTTTCATATCATCATATCCCTCTCCTCCATAAATTTGAAAGTCGAAAGAACTTGTATGATTGAAACAAGCTATAGCCTCAGGAAGTGGTATAATTTCGAACCTAAACCAAGGTGCTGCGGCAGTAGGAAGCCCCCATGAGAGATTTCCTGTAGTTATTATATTTTCTAATTTGTATATCCTTATATTAGTAGGATCATCAGGATTATCAATAACATACATGTTCTTATCAGAAAAAGATTGGGGAATATACATCCTTCCATCCGGAGCCAAACCTATTGCTCCTAAATGAGGATTACCCTCTGATTGGCCTTGTGGCTTGATAGGTAAGAAAGATGGGTTGAACTTAAAGGTATTTATAGGGTTCGTTGTTGTAGGATTCGCTAATAGAGCATCTATATCATAAATAGTCAGATTAGATCCATAAGGGCTAATTTCAGCACCAGATACACTTGTTAAATACAAGTATTTTCCATTTTTACTAAACGCTACGCCATAGCCATGTCCATCATTATTTCTGGTTCCTAGCTTTTTTATATATCTATTACCAAATTTTCCTGTGCTATTATCAAACTCTCCGAAAACAAAATTCACAAGAGCATTCTCCTGACTTTCACCATAACAGTTCCACGCAAATTTACTTCCATTGGGGCTGAACACAATATAGCCATTGGGATACATATCTGCACGTGGAGCAGAGCCAACGCTCACTATATAGTGTGGAGTATGCTGTACTCCATTTTTGTCTACTTTCCACACATTGAGGAATGCAGCATAGTTTGTTGATGGATCAAGGCCCCGCCCTACAGCTACAATCCAAAAATCTTCTCTATTGGAATGCCTTACTGCCGTCAATGTTTCTCCTAGCATCCCTCTACGACCTATTGATATCAAAATATTCTTTTTACCCGGCATTACATCTCCAAGACCTTGTCTAAGAGTCATATCTATGATAGAATAAGACAGATTGTCTGATATATTAGCACCCAAAGTAAAAGCAATATATTTATTATTATCTCCCGGATATGGTACTATAACTCCGGATTGGGAAGACGAAGAGTGCCCTGTAAGATCTCCATTGGCATTAGGCATCGGGGTTCCATTCTTGTCCCAAATTGTTATCCCATTCGAATAGAACAAGAGATTACCGTCTACATCTGATATGGCAAAACACCCTTCATGTGTATAAATAGAGGATGGTATTTCGGTCGGGATTCCAGATAGAGTTGCATCTACAGCCGTACCAAACAACCCTATAGCAGGAAAATCCCGAGTTGTTTTCCAAGTTAGACCAACATTACGGGAAAATAACCAATTGTAGTTTTCTTTCTGAGCATATAATCCTTGTCCCAAATATAAGAACGATAGTAACATCATTAGTGTCCGTTTCATCTGTGTCTAGTGTGTATTTATTAGTCTCTGATTATAAAAATGATATTTATAAATGATGTTGGTTTAGGATTCACTGATTTCACTCTATACTTCATAATCCCGTCCGGATCTATGCCGGAAATAGTCAATACGGATTCATCGTAATGAATAACGACATAGTCCAATTCATTTTTACTGTAAAGTTTATCTGAAGATTTATCAGGGATCATGCCTAAAGTAGTATTACTGCTTGTGAAAAGGTTATTTCCAGATTTAGTAAATCGTTGTTGATAAACAGCATAAAGGTCGAATACTAGGTCTGGATCATTTGCTTCCGATATAGCAGGTAGAGGAAGGTTAAACGGTGGGCAGGGAAAAAAAGATGTTTGAGGAGAACTTTTAAAAGCTAAGTCCCATTCTTCTCCGTTCCATGTATATATTCCTTGTCTAAATATTTTATTTCGATCAACTTCTGTATCGGATGAAGTATAAGTATTGTATACCATAAGCCCGATATGCTTATCTTTAATTTTGTTGATAGATGCATTTGCCCAATCAACATCCCCTATAGAAATAAAAGGTTCTAAAGTTGTTCTGTCCACAAGAGAGACACAGGGTAGTCCCAATCCACCCTTTGTAGAGGTTACATTACTTATATCTATAGAAGATACAGGAAAAGTGACTTCCTGAGTTTTCAGCTCTAATAAACTACCTTTTGCCGGTGAAGTTAATGTACCTATTGTAATTTGTGCTTTTATAAAAACGCATGGGGCTAGTAACAAAAAGAAAATCACTAATTTCTTAGTGTATAAATTAATAATTCTGTCCAAATAGTTCATCTTTTGTGTAAATACATTTTGCTGTTTTTATTTTCAACAAAAATCGACAAAAACACAATATATCAGTATGTATATACGCAAATTCAGTCTCGTTATTCAGCAAAATAACAATAGTGAACAGGCATCAACAGACACATATCCAAATAATTGCAATTTAGATGTATAGCTTTTGCAAATAGATATATAGCAACCGATAGACTCAGTCTTCTATCTTCCTACTTTTTTCTTTATCTCTATATCAATTATAATATTCTTTAAAGTACCTTTTTTGTAAATATAATATGTTAGCCTTAATATATTTTGGGCAAGTTTCAACAATAAGAAAATTTGTTATCAGGTGTAAAATATTACCGAAAAGTGAGGAGACTACTGTAAAAGGAAAATCCTCCGTAAGTTTTTGTCTTACAGAGGATTTTTTTAGTTATTTGTGGTGCCACCAGGAATCGTTATTTTGATTTAAGTGACTTATATTCTTATAGATATGATTTCAAAAAAGCAGTATTCTCCCGCTATTGCTCCACCAAATTGTCGCATTACTTTGCGGTGAACTTCTTCACTACACATTTCCTATAACAAAAATAGAAAATTTCATTGAAAATACATCCAATCTAATTAAAACAAAATAAATAATCTGTAAAGCAATTATACTTCATTTGACACGATAGAAATGCGCCGAACTTTCACCTTATTTCGATATTCACTAGGAGAAATACCCGCATGTCTTTTAAAATAGCGACCTAAATAAGATTGATCTGGAAATTTGAGATCTTGAGCAATCTCCTGAATTGATAAGTCTGTAGACTGCAATAATATCTTTATTTCTAGAATAAAGCGTTTATCTATAATCTCTTTAGGAGATTCATGGGATGCCAATTCATCTGTAATCATCCATAAATATCTGGTAGTTATGCACAACTGTTTTGCATAGAATAAAACATCTCGCTGTTCTCGACAATGCGTATCAAGTAAAGAAAGAAATTGATGATACAGCTCTTGCTTTCGACTATATTTTTTCGTCAAAAATCCAAAATGATCTTGAACTGCTCCATACAAATACATTAAATAATTCTGCACGAAATTTCTCTGCATTTGCATTTGATACGGTTCATTATCTTGATTCTGGATCAAATCTGCCATATTCATCCAAATCTGAATATTCTTTAGATATTCAGATTTATCTTCATGTATATAAAAAGGATATTCCAGCAGGAATCTTGAAAACGAGATGCCTAATCTCAAACCTACTTCATCGTATAATTCTTTCGAAAAGATAAAAATCCTATTTGTGAAATCTTCTGTAGATTGCAACAAACAAAAAGTAGTGCCTGGCAATATAATCATCTCAGCATTTCTCTTTATTATGTGCTTCTGGACACCAACAGAAATAACAGCTTCTCCTTCTGTGCAATAAAGAACAAGCACTCCTTCCAACTGATAAGGACAATCTAAAAACATTTTTAGATTAGACTCCCCGGACCAAAATTCTTTATTAAATAATAAAAATGCCGAATCCATATTTTACTTGATACGTTAATTAAAATAAGATATAGTCAAAGATAATATATTCTAACTCAGATTTTCCTTTATATCTTAGCTTGTTTTAAGTTACATTCTCTTATTTTTCGAGCAAAGAGTGTATTAATTTTATGTCCGGGACATTTTGCTATAATCTTACCTTTTACAAAACCACCACATAAGGCTAAATCTCCGAGAATATCTAATATTTTGTGCCTGGCTGGTTCATTCTCATATCTTAAAGGCTTATTCATTATATACCCTAAACTCTTAAAAGAACGCTTTTCTATATTCATTAAATAAGCCAATTTATCTAACTCTTCTTGAGGTATAGGTTTGTCATAGATTACAATAGCATTATCAAGATCACCACCCTTTATTAGATTATTTTCCAATAGCTCTTTTATTTCTCTTACAAATACGAATGTTCTTGCAGAAGCTATTTCTCTACAAAAATCATTTAAATCATCCAATACTGCACTTTGGTGATTTAGTAATGGAGAATCAAAATAAATATCTGCGCTTACCGCTAGCTTCTCATTCGGTAGCAATAACATGGATGCTCCGGTCTCTGAATCTTTAACAAGTACCCTTTTCCTTTTAAAACTTATATACTGTCTTTTCTCTAATTGATTACGAATACCGATTTCTTTAATTTTACGAATGTAATGGATGGAGCTCCCATCTAATATTGGAAACTCTGGCCCATTTATTTCTATTAAGCAATTATCTATACTACATGCATATAATGCGGCGAGAGCATGCTCAATTGTACTTACAGAAAAGCCTTTGCCGGATAACACTGTACCTCTTTGCGTTCCCGAAACATTTTCAGCTAAAGCCTCTATTACAGGCTTACCTGAGATGTCTGATCTTCTAATTTTATACCCTTCATTCTCAGATGCTGGATTAAATGTGATTTTAAGGTCTAAACCTGTATGCAGTCCTTTACCTTCCAATGTAAAACTTTTATTTAATGTTCGTTGTAGCATATCTATTTTTACAATATTGTATAAACTAATTATTTTATTTGACGTTTATATATCATTTCCAGATTTGAATATGGAACAATACCCATTATTCGCTTATTTTCAACACCCTCCCTGAATATTAATACACTAGGAACTCCGGATACGTTATATTTATCAATCAGCTCTGGATATCTATCCACATTGACTTTATAGATTTTGATATTGCCTGTATTCAATCGAAGATTTTCCAGATTATTTTTCATTTCATTACAAATGTCTGAATCATTTATATAGAAAAGTAAAAAGCATAAAGGCTCTTTCTTTAACGAATCAGCGAAGAAAGTACTCTTGACTTCAGGAATATTATCTTCTATTAGTCTATATTCTTTCCTCTTGAAGTCTCCAATGAGATACAAGCCTCCTGTAAGGGCAATAATCAAAAAGATAAAGTGAATCTCTCTAAGTTGAAATGTTTTCATAAACAGATAATTATAAGAAACTATAAAAATCGGGTTTTATACAAATACCCACTCTAAGGTTCGTACTGTATTTATTATAATTAAGCAGGCTTTCTCCAACGCCATCACTAAACCTCAAAAAGAATGATTGATTTAATTTTTCTGAGGGTTTATAACCTATACTCACAATTGTATTTATATTTCCCCATCCCTTGCGGGGAGTCATTTCAGTTGTGATCCACCATTTCCGGTTTCCTGTAATTGCATTAAAAGATATTGTTCCCAATCCTCTGTATTCTAGTAAGTTTTTATTTTCACCACCGTCAACATACGGGATCCACACCTTGAATCCGATTGATAAAAGCATGTTTATAAAATATTTTCCATTAATACTTATATAGTTCCAGCTTCGGGACTCTTTATCCTCACGTCCATTAGATTCATGCTCGAAAGCCACTAGAAGACCTCCTCGGAGTTGATTCTTTTCAATGATGTATTTTCCAATTCCAATCCCCGGATTATAGTTATTGTCACGAAAAGGAGAGGATTCCCTGTAAATATCCCAGAAAGACTTTTGAGTATATGTCAGATAGAGAAATGAATTAAAAGGCAGAATACTTTTTGTTAACCGCTGCCTGATGCTAAGTTGAAAAACAGCATCTGCCGTGTTACGGGTAATTTGTTGATTCAAGGGAACTCCTGTTACAAAATAAGTATCTTTATAAATGCCAAAAGACGGCATTCTATCCATTAGTTTGATTATTTCCCGCTCATCAACGTTTATACCTCTATCTCTATAAGATGCAAGACGAAATTCCTCTTTTATTACTTTTCTCAAACTGTCTCCGGCCATATTAATGAGTTCATTTTCCTGCGCACGCAATACTTGACCACTCAATCCGGTTAAAAGGATCAACAAATAAATAAACCTCATAATTTTCATCTTTAGATTATTGCTTATTTATATCTGTTTGATCTTTTTTGAAAATTGCGAGGATAATATAACCAAAGAATAAGGCTCCATAGGTACAGTTAACCCAGCACTCAGAAGATAAGGGATATGTTCCCCAATAACAGCCCCACAGGAACCAATGCAAATAACCAAGAATAATACCGATGGAAACACCAATCAGGGGAAGAACATTAATTCGGATAAATTGAATTATTATTTTTATCATATTCTAAATTTAAATTATCTGATCATCATTTGTTTCTAGGTTTATTTTCCGGATATTAGGGTCATCCTGATTTATTTTGATGACGACCCAATGATGCAACCTCAAGTTGTCTCGTAGCATTTTTAACTGGCCTTCAGTCTTATGTCTATATTTTCCCTTCGGTAGGAATATCCCTTCGGTAAATTCATTTTCCAGATATATTTTCTCTCCTTCTATAGGCATTCTACTCTCATGAAAGAACACATGTAATTCACCAATAGAATCTGAATTGGAAATGAAATTGTAAACAATTCTGACCCTAACATTTTCTGTTTGTTTCGTTAACATTGAATACTTTTTTATTGTCGTTTATAAGCTAATACATCTTTTCATTTGCGCATAAGAAGAACACAGGAACCGGATTCTATAAAGAATCGGTTCCTGAATTCAAACTAATTAAGGTATGAAAAGTAGTGTTTATTCAGAGCCTCCTCCGAGAGCTCTGTATAAGTTTACGGAATATTGCAATTGTTCCAGCTTATCACTAACCTTCCCGAGTTGTGATTGTAGCAGGCTCTGCTCGGCATTCAAAACTTCCGTGTAGTTTGCTTCTCCGGCTTTCAGTAATTCCTTGGTGAAACGAACTGCTGTAGCAGTCGATTCAACCTGTTTATCTCTGATTGGATTTTTGTCGACGGACGATTGGTAGCTGTACAAAATATCCGATACTTCTGCGCCTGCTGCCAATACTGTTTTTTCGAAACTTAACAACGCCTCCTCCTGCTGGGCTTTGGCTATTTTCAGATTTCCGATAAGTTGTTTTCTTGCAAACAACGGCTGAGTTAATCCTCCAATAATATTGGCAAAGATATTCTCAGGTTTGAAAAAATTAGACAGAGTATTTGCTCCATATCCGACCGTTCCCGAGCTTAATCTGATAGAAGGATAAAAACTAGCTTTAGCTGCATAAGTCAATTCGAAAGCAGAACGAAAAGCTAGTTCGGCTTGCTTTACATCCGGACGTTTGGATAATAACTGAGCAGGAATACCTGTATTTAAGTCTTCTGCGATGATTTGTCTGTCCATCGTCGAGCGGTCGATATTTCCGGGTTTACGCCCTAGAAGAATACAAATGGAATTCTCAGTTTGTCTAATCTGGCTCTTGATTGTAGGAATAGTAACCTCCGTACTATATTGAAGCGATTTACTCTGCTCTACTGATGCTCCATTTAATATTCCGGCATCCATCAAAGATTGCATTGTTTGTGTACTCTCTTTCAGTAAACCCACCGTTTCTTCTGTTATTCTTAATTGCTCATCCAAAGCCAGCAACGTATAATAAGATGTTGCAATATTAGCAATCAATGATGTTCTTATCAGATCTTTGTAAGCATGACTATTTAAAAACTGAGCATATTTGGCCCTCGATTGCCTGTTTAGTTTACCCCAGACATCAAGTTCCCAACTTGCACTAACTCCTAAAGTATAATTAGTCGAATGATAGCCTAAGACATCTTTACCGTTGCTCCCATTACTATTTCTCAGATGTTCAGCTTGTGCAACCAAAGATACGTCCGGAAAATAGGCAGCTTTTGCCATTGACAAGTTTGCTTCGGCTTGTTTTATGCGGCTCACAGCAATTTGCAAATCATAATTCTTCTGCAACCCTTCATCAATATATGCTTGTAATATAGGATCAGAGAAATAAGTTTGCCAAGGGATATTAGCGATTGTATTTGTATCAACGGCAGCTTGTTCCCTATATAAATCAGTGGTATCTATATCGGGCGATTTATATTTATTTGTTACCTGGCAGGATGTAAATCCTATTGAGGCGACAAGCCCCAATAGAATTATATGATTAATCGATTTTGTTTTCATTTTTGTATTTTTGAAATCATTTTTATTCTTCACCATCCTCTTTTTCTGTATTTAATAATCCGGACTGAGTGAATTTGTCCTGAATAAGTTGAAAGATTATATATAGAGATGGAATAACCAAGATACCAAGAATAGTACCGATCAACATACCTCCTACAGCACTGATACCTATCGAACGGTTACCGATAGCACCAGCCCCTGTGGCAAACATCAGTGGAAGAAGTCCGGCTATAAAAGCAAAAGAGGTCATTAAGATAGGTCGCAAACGTGCAACAGCTCCATTTACAGCAGCATCAATGACACCCATTCCTTGTTTTCTACGCTGGATAGCATATTCTACGATAAGTATTGCATTTTTAGCCAAAAGACCAATAAGCATAATAAGTGATATCTGAACATAGATATTATTCACAATACCTATATGCAAGCCAAAAATCATCAAAAATATATACACACCGGCTAACCCAACAGGTAATGAAAGAATAACAGCAAGGGGAACGATATAGCTTCTGTATAATGCCGATAATAAGAGATATACAAATACCAAAGAGAGAATAAAGATAATAACTGTCTGGTTGCTACTGCTTACGGCCTCTCTGGTAAGCCCGGAATATTCGTAAGCGTAGCCTATAGGTAGAATTTGCTCACTTACCTCTGTTACAGCCTGTATAACATCTCCGGTACTATATCCTTCCATAAAATTGGGGATAATAGTAACATCATTAGACATAAACATATTGAAACGCGTCAGATTTTGTGGTCCTGTAATGTCTTTTATCTCTACAAACCCAGTGATAGGAGCCATTTTTCCACTATTTGTCCTTATGGAAAGGGTGTTCAGGTCATTGAGTTTTGCCCTATATTCCGGTGCTGCTTGTACCATTACACGGAATTGTTTTCCATACAGGTTGAAGTTGGAAATATACATACTACCGACATATGCCTGTATCACTTCCATGACCTCACTCAAAGTCAAACCTGCTTCTTTTATTTTAGGAATATCAGCTATAATTTGTTTCTGAGGAAAATTAGGATTAAAATTTGTCATAGCTATCATCACTTCTTTACGTTGACGCATAGCATCCAGAAATTCATTTGTTATTCCTGTAAACTTATCCATATCTCCACCTGTTTTGTCTTGTAATTGCAGCTCCACCCCTGAACTCATACCAAAACCTTGCAGTGTAGGGTTACTGAAGAATAGAGGGTTTACATCTTGTATGCTCTTAGTTTTCTCTGTCAATATCGCAACAACCTCATTAGTAGATAACTTGCGTTGATCCCATGGCTTCATTTTAATTACAATTGCACCATAAGAACTTCCCGGACCACTCATAAAGTTGATACCTGAGAGGTTTTGTATAGATTCAATATCCTCTATTTCATTTGCAATCTTTACAACATGTTGCATAATGGAATCTGTTCGTTCCAACGATGTTCCCGGAGACATGCTGATCATACCCATTATTCCATCGCTATCTTCCTGAGGGACAAAATCGGTAGGTGAAAATTTTATCATTCCAAACAAGGCAATTGTACTGACAAGTATAATAGTTGCTGTAATCCATCTGTGCCCTTTTTTTCCTAAAAAGTGAAGAGCCGATTTGTATTTACTTGTACCTGTGTTAAATGCAATATTGAATGAATAGAAGAAACGTTTAAGAAAACTCTTATTCCCAATCTCTTGATCTTTATGCCCTTTTAAGAATAGAGCACACAGAGCCGGACTCAGTGTTAAAGCATTTACCGCCGATATAATAATAGCTATAGCCAATGTTAGACCAAATTGTTTGAAGAAGATACCTGTTGTTCCACCAATAAGACTGACCGGAATAAATACGGAAGACATAACCAATGTAATAGAAACAATTGCCGGAGCTATTTCTTTCATTGCTATTATTGTAGCTTTCCTCGCATTCTTTTCTCCATTATCAAGCTGGGCATGCACAGCCTCGACGACGACAATTGCGTCATCGACGACAATACCAACGGCCAGAACTAAAGCAAACAAAGTGAGGAGGTTTATTGAAAAGCCAAATAATTGCAGGAAGAAAAACGTTCCGATAATAGCTACAGGAACCGCAATCGCCGGAATTATTGTAGATCTTATATCTTGTAGAAAGATAAAAACAACAATAAACACAAGAATAAAAGCTTCGATCAAAGTTGTTACAACTTTATGTATGGAAGCATCCAAAAACTCACTGCTATCCATCAGGTAGGTGACTTTAATTCCCGGAGGCATTGTTTTCTGAGCTTCTTCTACAACAGCTTTGACGTTTTCGATCAACTCTTTTGCGTTAGAGCCTGCTGTTTGATTGATATAGAAAGAGGAGGCTACATTTCCATCGAGGTGATTTGTGAGTGTATAATCGACAGAGCCCAACTCTACATTTGCAATATCTTTTACGCGTAATATATTTCCATCTTCCGAGCGTATGATAATATCTTCGAAAGCTTTTACTTCTTTCAATCGACCTGTGTATTTCAGAGTATATTGAAAAGACTGATTGCCATTTTTACCAAGTTCACCCGGGGCAGCTTCTATATTTTGATCTTGTAAGGCTGCAATCACTTCCGATGGACTGATCTTATAAGATGTCATTTTATCAGGCTGTAGCCATATACGCATCGAGTAATCATTGTAACCCCATATTTGGGCATTCCCCACTCCAGGTACACGTTTTATTTGAGGAAGAAGATTAATATTCAGATAATTGTGAATAAAGGTCGCATCGTGCTCAGGATTCTTGGAGGATAGACTGATTATCATAATCATACTACTCTGCTGTTTCTGAACTGTTACTCCTTCTTTTGTAACCTCTTGTGGCAATAGTGGGGTTGCTTTAGATATTCTGTTCTGCACATTTACAGCAGCCATATCAGGATCTATTCCCTGACGGAAATAAACAGTGATTTCGGCAGTACCGAGATTGGATGCCGTAGATGTCATATAGGTCATTCCCTCCACTCCGTTGATTGCTTCTTCGATAGGAACAATAACACTATTCATCACCACATCGGCATTTGCCCCTGTATACATTGTCTCTACTTTGACCGTAGGCGGAGCAATATCAGGATATTGTTCGACAGGCAAGGTCGCCAGACCAATTCCTCCCAATATCACTATAATAATGGAGATAACAGTGGCTAATACTGGATTGTCTATTATTGATTTTAACATCGTTTTATATTATATTGAGATTACTCATTCTTTAATTGCTATTTTCTGTCCGTGACGTAGAGTCGCTATACCTTCGCTGACTATACGATCTCCAACTGACAATCCACTTGTTACAGCATAATTTTGACCATCAGGCATTTCAGTTGCTGTGATTATCGTTTGCACAACAGAATCTCCCGAAACCTTATATACCTGAAGCTTATTTTGTTGAGAGAAAGTCGATTTCTGCGGAATAATAATTACATTATCAAGCATTTCAGGAATGGATATTCTACCGCTGGCTCCACTGCGTAATTTTCCTTCTTTGTTAGTGAATTCAGCCCTGAAATTGACAGATCCCGTGGTACCATCAATAATGCCCGATATTGTCTCAATCTTTCCTTTTTCAGAATATATACCCCCATTGGCTAGCTTAAGAGTTACCTCGTGAAGATTTTTTATCTTTTCTTTTTGAGATTCACCTGTCGTCGCATCAAGCAACCGCATTAGTTCTTTTTCGTTCAAAGAGAAATAGGCATACACATTACTTGTATTTGCAACTGTAGTTAATATATCAGCGTTACTCACAAGACTACCCTGACGAAAAGGAATTGTTCCTACAATTCCATCAACCGGACTAACCACATTAGTCCAACTAAGTGCTGCTTCTGCATTTTCAACTTCGGCTTGAGCCTGTGCAAGTTCAGCCTGTGCTGTTTCATATGCATCCTCTGCCGTTTGTAACTGTACTTTGCTTATGATGCCTTGTTCGGCTAAAGGACGCAGCCTGTTTACATTTGTCAAGGCTGTATTCAAGCGAGCTTTGTTACTTTTCAAGCTTGCCCTAGCGGATTTTAGGGCTTGTTCAGATGATGGTGAATTAATTTTAAATAAAGATTGTCCTTTTCTCACAATAGAACCTTCATCTACATGTATGGCATCAATGAAGCCATCTACTCGTGGACGTATCTCAATGTCTTCCTGTCCCTTAATAACTACCGGATAGGATTGTTCGAGCTTTGCACTTTGGTTTGAAACTACTACTGTTTGAAAAGATTGTTTGGTTTCTTGTTGATAATTATCGTTTTTATTAGAGCAAGAAAACCCTAGCAGAGCTATTACTCCGCAAAAAATGCACTTAAATTTCATATGATTTTAATTAGTTATTTAACTCTAAGGAAGGATCTCTAAGTAATTATTTTACATCATTATTCTTTAGACATTCACATTAAAAAACATCACATTAATATTTATATAGAATTCATATTTTTAAAATTATGCTTATGATACCATTCTTATAAATACTTCTTATTTTATACTCAAAAGTACTCGATGAAAAATAAATAGACAAACTTGCATTCCGATTATGAATATTAATTTAGTTTTTATGAAAATTTAGATAACTGGTGAAAACCTTAAATTTGTATTAAGGTAAACTATTATGAAGATTCTTATAAAGAAGATATTATCTATTTTTTTAATAAGATTTCTAATTTAAAGTTATCCTTATGAATAATCTACTAGAAACAGAGCTTCTTAATTTATTAACTGAAGACCGATCAGTTTCGAACCATGAAATGAAACTCGCCTATGGTAATTTTGTGACACAAGTAAAAGCTATAATTCAATCTGAGGTTGATTTTTCTAAAATCTTTCGGATATTGAATCTTACTCGTATTGAGTTTAAAGTATTACAGAAACAAATTTTATGCGAGGAGGGGGAAAAATGTGCTAAAAAATGTATATCTACAAAAGGCAATCTGGTATCTCAATGCTGAGATTGAACTAACAAAATTGATCTTTTCTCAGTCAGGACGAGCACCAATTCAAAATTCATACAATTCAAAAGTATATTTTGCCCCTAATTCGAAAGGCTTAGGGATCGATAGCATGGGAGAGCTTGCCTTAACACTTGATCTATCTAAACAATTTATGGACGAAGAAGGAAAACCTGTTCCGTTCATACATATAGCTCATACCTTAGAAGATGCATTTAACTTCACTTTTGGGGATGCCTATAAATCCAAAGGCAGAATATTCATTCGCAAACCTTACAATCTAACTAAAGCATTGGACTATCTCAAAAATCTTCTTACTCGTGAGAGCCGAAATAGGAAGATGAAAAAAGATGGATCTATAAATGCTTAATTATAAAAAACTTATAAAGCAAAAATAGGGGAGTATATAGGGATTCCCCTATTTTTCTGTCTCTAATTGTCAGTCCTTTGCTTTACCAATCGATTGGAATTAATCAATTATTAATTTCAAAACAAAGAATTATGTATTTAGACAATGAAGACTTTCTATCATGGATGGAGAAACTATTCAAGAAACTTACAGTTATAGGCAGTGACCTAAAAGCAATGATGGCAACAGGAGAAGCATTTAACAATGAAGATAAATTATTAGACAACCAAGATCTCGCTTTTCTTCTCAAGGTGAGTTATCGGACTTTGCAACGTTATCGGGATTGTGGACAACTTCGCTATTTCCTAGTCAGGCGAAAGACCTTCTATCGCATGGCAGATGTCAAAGATTTTATTCAATCCTATGCCTCAAAAAAAGAGATTGTGATGTTCAATAAAGGCATAAAAGAGGATAAAATCCTTAAATGATTCTGCATCAATTCATCTAAGCAGAATGAAGCAAAAGGGTGAGGGCTGTGTCTAGTCCATCACCCTCTCTACAGGCTCCGCATTTAGCAGAAACACCCTCGCTCAACCGCTTCGGATTGTTTAGCTAAATTGAGCAAGAGGGAACTGGACTATCGTCCTGTTCTCCTCTTGCCCTTCGGGGCAAAGCCTTCGGCTTTAGTGCTTTATTGAAAAGCACTGTTATAACACTTGCTATAACTGGAATTGATAGACAATTCTATTTAAGCAAGTTAAATATATGAATAACTATAAAATAGTTATAACTATGGAAAAGCAGAATAGAAAAAACATATTTACAACCATAGCGATAGATAAGGAAACGGATAGAATTATAGAAAAACTCGGTAAACGCTATTCGCTGAAAAAAGGAGAAATTACAAAGCTAGCTTTTCAGTATCTAGATAAAGCAAATATCAATCCGAGCGAAGCTCCCGAATCAACAAAAGCAGAACTAAGGAAGATCAATAAACGACAAGATGATATTATTCGTTTTATCCGACACTACGAAGAAGAACAACTTAATCCGATGATTCGTACAAGTAATTCGATTGCCACAAGATTTGACAATATAGTCAAGTCCATGGAAGATATTATTCTCTCTCGGTTGCAAGCAAATCAAGAAGGGCAGAACAATCTACTAAAGATGCTAAGTGAGAAATTCACAGGACATGCTGATACCATTAACAATCAAGGGAAGCAATTATCGGCACTTTATAAGAATCAGCAGAAGGATAACAAGAAATTGCTACAACTTATTAGCCTCTATTCTGATTTAGCGAATTGTGGAGTAATGGAATCCAAGAAAAAGGAAAATCTAAAAACTGAAATTGCCAGCCTGATAAACAGCCAATAATATGAATATCGATTTTCCACCACCATCCAACGGAATATATAATAATGCAGGCAGTTGTAAGCGGCTCTCTGCGTACCTCGAACATGAAGATCTTGAACGTATGGAGAAAGGTATTTACACGGAAGGCTTTTTCAGCTTGACAGAAGAAAACCTGTACAAATCGCAAGTTGTAAAAGACATCGACAGCAATAAAGCCCAACTCCTGAAAACGGATGCTAAATTCTACGCTATCCATATCAGCCCATCGGCTAAAGAATTACAAGCAATGGGAACAACAGAGCAGGAGCAAGCAGAAGCTATGAGAAGATATATTCGGGAGGTCTTTATACCTGAATATGCTAAGAATTTCAATAAAGGATTAAGTGAAAATGATATTAAGTTTTATGGAAAGATTCATTTTAATAGAGATAGATCAGAGAATACAGAAGGGAATATGCACTGTCATATTATAATCAGTCGAAAAGATCAAGCTAATAAAATTAAACTTTCCCCATTGACCAACCATCGTAATACAAAAAAGGGTGTAATCAAAGGAGGATTTGATAGAACAAATCTCTTTCAACAAGCGGAAAAAGGGTTTGATAAGCTGTTCAATTATAACCGACCTCTCGACGAAAGTTTTGAATATTATAATGTTATGAGGAATGGTTCTATTTCTGATCAGCTCAAAATGCAAGAACTCACTAATTCATTACAGCATGATGACATGAATTCAGTAAGTCAGCCATGCAATCAGTCAGAAATACAGAAAAAGCAAGAGGCAGAAAATAAACAAAATATTAAACAACAACGAAATAGACTTAGATTCTAGAATGCCATTCTACTTTATTAATAATTTATTTTAATAACAGACATATAGGAAAAACCTATACTATCTTTACCAAAAGTAAGATTTGATTTATCCTTCCATAGGGTCGCATAATCAAAGTTATATGTGCTTTCTCCTCTTGGGCTATCAAAATAGATCGTATCATTCACAACCTTATATTTACCCTTCAAATGTGTAGAAAAGGAATAATCGTATTCATAGGTATTATTCCCATAAAGAGTCAACCAACCATTGTTCCCTGCAACTCCATCTAGGTATGCAACCAACAGTTCTCCTTTATAAAAGTGTTTTTTGGAGAATATACCTCCTGAAAAAATAAGAGGTATCGCCATTACAATAATCAACAGTAGGGTTAAAGCGTTGTTTTTTTTATCTTTGAATTTAGCCTGAACACTTCTAACAATGCTATATATCAAATAACCGATTGCAAATATAAAAATGACAAAGTATGCCAATGAAACTATCCATGCAGAGGTGCCTATGTTGTTTATCCAATAAGGGCTGGTATTCTCATATAGGAATATAATGATAATGAGAGTTACCAGAAGAAAACGATTTTTCATAGAAATATTAGTTACTCTTTTAGACTATTTGCATATATTATTATGGAATTGATATAATCAGTATCAAAAGAAATCATCATAAGTGAATCCATTCTATATAAATCATAGCCGTCAGCCCATATTCCCTTCGCTGATATATCTTTGAATCTTATAGATTTATTCAGAATTTCAAGTATTCTGCCGATATAACATACCGATTCATCTTTTCCGTCAATTTGGAAAGGTGTTTCCGTATCTTTTAACCATTTCATTAACTTTTTTGTTGAAAGAGGAATAGATAGTCTAGATGGCAAATCCATCTTATTATTAGCACTCAATACTTTTTCAAAAAATATTTCGTTTTCGCCTCTTTCAATGGTTTTGATAAATTTCTTATTAAAAAGTATAAAGCCATCGACCATATAATCTGAGAATATATACTTTGTTAAAATCCAATCTTCACCCTCATCTATAACAACCCCTTGCTCTTCCTGTTTTCTAAATTTTAATTTGAAAGAGTAATAAAATCCTTTTTCTATTTTCATTGTTCAATGGTATAAAGTTTTAAGAAAATGTATTTTTATTTTCTCATTGTCTATTTCAATAGTTCCAAACAGTTTATCTTCTTCCGTTTCTTCTCGCAGTATACTAAAATTTAAGAAGTGTCTATCTTTTTCTAAATTGTATAAATAGTTTACCTGTGTCTCAATATTAAAGGTATACCTATGTTCTAGCTTATTGTCAACTATTTCTGTAAGATATACTTTATTAGAAGAAGGATATTCATTCCACATTTGCAACATTCTTCCTTTGTGAACAAAAGAACATATAATATTCATATCAAAAGTATCAACAAGGCATCTCAATCCATCCATTTTATACCTTTCTTTTTCACTACTCTCTGCCCTATTATTTATGAGGTCATTCTTCGTACCTTTAAAAATCTCCATTTTTATAGGGTCATTAATTTCATAAACAGATGAATGACCCATTAAATGACCCAGATAGTTTGTTACATAATAGTTCCCATTGAACTTGTTCACATTTATAGCTTCGTTAGAATATCCTCTATATATTTTTTTAGTTTTTTTATCTAGGAAATAGACCATTCCACCCCATTCTCCATGGGTTGTTTTTAGAACGATAAACTGTTCATCTTCATAAATTGGGGCTTCTGAATTTTTAATTTTCTTGAGCTTGCTCAGTTTTGTATCTATCTGATACATTGATATATCCATATGACTATAATCTACAACTAAGAGTTGATTATCTTTCTTGGCATAGTTAAGCATCCAATGCCTATCTATTTTATCAGGTAAAAGAGATGAGCCTATAAAGTCGCCATCTTCATCGAAAGCAAACAGATTATATCCTTTATCTAACCCATATGCATAAAATTTTCCATCAAATTGTATCGCTGCAAAACACTCTTTCTCTGTTTGTAATACAATCGTATCAATCTCAATAGAAACATAAGGAGTCTCTATATTAATCTTATTGTGTCCGACTTTTTTGTTTTGTGAACATGCAGATGTTATAGTTACAAAGAATACTATAAGAAATAAATAACACTTGTTTGAACGCATAGAAATTAAGGTTTTTGTTATTATCGTTCGGTTTTTCTTGTCTCATAAAGCTAGTGATTTTATCTACACGATCAATCTATTAATATAGAAATTCAGAACCATCTTAAATCAAAAGTTATTTACCGTCCAAGTTCGGTTATTTCCGCTTATAGCTACCTGCTGTTTGGAGGGGCGGTAGCTCGCAGAATAACCGCTTGTCCAATAATAACTTTTGACGAATAAAGCCAATCACAGCCAATACCTGACATAGCATCCCGATTCTAAAAACCTATTCAAATTCTGATTTATTTTACAGCAAATCATTGCCGTGAGAATAAAAAGTATAAATCAATAAATTCAGAATTATGGAAATTATAGCAATCGAGAAAAGGACTTTCGAGCAGATGGCACAGCATCTTGAAAACTTTGTCAAACAAGTCAAAAATCTTTGTGGAAGTTCCCATGATAGTAGCAAGTGAATAGATAATACAGAAGTTTGCGAACTATTTCAAATCTCTCCCAGAACGTTACAGTCGTATAGAGATAAGGGTGTTTTGTCTTATTCTCAAATAGGTCGTAAATGTTATTACAAGACAACAGACATAGAACAGTTAGTCAGTCAATCACAAATAAAAAAGTAGCCCATGAAAGAAGAAAAATATACAATCGATTTGAGAGCGTTGGTGGGTAATTGGGAAAGTATCAACCTTAATCCAACAATTATCATTTACAGGGATGATGCCCAATATTTAATAAGTGTTATCCACATGAACGAGACGAGCAAGCAGGCAAACCCTGCCACTTATGAGATACAGGAAGATGAGAGTGGGCTTTTCATTAACTACAATCTGAAAAGAACAGCTATCAGCTACGATGCAAAACTAGATTTATTAACGATCTCTACTTTGGGAGACTATATACGTAACTAAAATATGAAAATGTTAAATAGAAAATCAAAAGAGATAGATTCTTTTTTCACGGCTTTAGCTGAACTTTCAAGTCTTATCCAACAAGCGATGAAAAACCGAACGCCACACCTAAACGGAGAAAAATTCTTATCAAATAGTGATATTTGCCAAACGCTTCATATCTCATCTCGTACCTTACAGAATTGGAGAGATACAGGAATTATTCCTTTTATTCAGATTAGAGGCAAAATATTGTATAGGCAGTCTGATGTGATAAAATTAGTAGAGAATAGTATTGTAACCTGATATATAAAATCATCCCTTTATGAAAGATCAAAGATTTTACTCTTTGGTCTTTTTTAATATGTATTTTTACAAGTGATAATATATCTTTAAAAAGTATAGCTAAATAAAGTAGTTATGAAATATGTTTATATAGATTGGAATATTTTTAATAAAATTGAACAGAAAGACAGCTTATCTGATGAAGAGTTTCTCATTTTTGATAAGATAGAGAGACTCATACTAAATAAAGATATCATTTGTCCATATTCAAATGCACACATTAATGATTTATTAAGAGGATATAAAAAAAATTCTATTTATATAGATGGGCATTTAGAAATATTAAAATACCTAACAGGAGATTTATGCATTGTACAATATTGGGGACGTAATAGTGCAACATGGCATTATAGAGATGTTAAAGAATTCTTTAACTCGGCAATAAAGGATGGTCATTCGTTGCCAGATTTTTATTTAGATCTATGCTCATGGGATGAAACTGGACTCTGGGCACAGCAAATAAATCTTTTACGTTCTATTAAAATTCCTACTAATCTCAAGGATATATATAAAGCTAATCCGATTTTTGAAGCAATGTTTCCAAAAACAAAGGAAGATATGAATATTCTCGCAATGTGTGAAGATCTATACCAATTTTCAAATAATGCCAAGAAAGATTATTTGCTATACAAGTCTCTTAAAAAATATATGAACCAAAGTCGGGCACGCCTAAAACAACAGCAAAAAATACTCAAAGATATTAATAAAAGTATGTCTGAAATTCCTTCATATTTAGAAAATGATAGTTTTTATGAAAAATATTTACCTAAAACAAAAACAAGCAATAATGATAAAAACCAACAAATCACTGATACTTTTTTTAAATTAGATATAAAAGGATTTAAGTCTGATGAAAAGTTTGCTAATATGATAGATGATTCATTACACACATTTTACGGAGCACATTGTGAATATTTTCTTACAATAGATGATAAATGTCATTATAAAGCGACTGAAACATATCATAAACTTGGAATACCAACTATATGTCTAAAACCCTACGATTTCATTAAGATTATAGATATCTAAATACTAAAAAGGTGCTAACTTCCAAGAGAAAAGCACCTTTACACTATTCTGGAGATGAAGATTATACAGAAGTTCCCACCAAATTACTCCCCACTTTCTTCATATCATTCAAAATACTCTGATCCAACACACGAGCATAACGTTTAGTCATTTTTATATCTGAATGTCCGAGCATTTTAGCTACATTCTCAATACTAGCACCATTGGCTAGGCAGACTGACGTAGCATAGCTATGGCGGGCTGAATGTGTGCTAAGGTTTTTCTTAATCCAGCACAAATCGCTAATTTCCTTCAAGTAAGAGTTCATCTTTTGGTTGCATGGAACAGGCAATAATACATTCCGTTTTCCACAAATGGGATAACCTTTGTATTTCTCTATAATAGCCAACGGAATATCCAGTAGTGGAATATTACACATATTCTTTGTTTTTTGACGAGCCTTCCTAATCCAATAGTTTCCCTCTCGGTCTTTTACTATATGTTCTAATGTAAGTTGCTTTACATCTATGAATGATAATCCGGTAAACGCACAAAATATAAAAATATCCCGAACCAAATCTATGCGAGGTAATTCAAACTTTTTGTTTATAACTGTTTGCAACTCATCCCAAGTAAGAAACTCTCTGTTTACTTCCTTCTCCTGAAACTTTATCCCCATAAAAGGGTCTTTTACAATCCATTCATTGGCTAGTGATAGGTTGGTTATCTTTTTCAAGCACTTCATATAACGGATAACTGTATTTTGAGCACAGTCCTTTTCTGTTTTCAAGTAGAAGTCGAAAGCCCGAATAAATTCTCCGTTAATATCCTTTAATGGTAAGTCGTCTTGATTATAATTGAGTTTGATCAGTTCTGCTAAATAGCGTTTACAGCTTTCATAACGGCGTATAGTTATCAAGGCAAAGTCTTTCCCCACTAACTGCATACAACGATCGTTATGCTCCTGAAAAACGGCTATAAGTGTTTTAGGTTCTTCTTTCTTTTCCAAGCAGAAGAACTTATCCCGCAAAATTTCTGCTGTGATGACTAATCCTTCCTCCTTTAGTTCGTAATGAATATTGTACAGCCTTATTCTAGCTTCATCAATAAACTTATTCAGGTCGTTTGATTTGCGGTCTTTCCCGCGAGAACATTCTTTTGCCTGATTCCACAAAGCAGGGTTAATGCTTTTACGAATATTCGTTTCAGAGCGAACATTATTAACCGTAATCCTCATACATACAGAGGCTTCGCCATTTTTCAATAGTTTAGTTTTCTTTAGGAAGAACAGAACAGCAAACGAATTTTTTTCCATCATTTTACTACTTTTTAAGTGATACAAAATTATGGAAATGGAGTGAAGTTTGATTGATTTAAATAACTGCCAATCAATGACTAATAACGCCAAAAGGTGGAGATGAATTATCCTTAAATTTGCTCCACCTTTTGCTCCACCAAAGTAGGTCTAAATTTACTGTTTTTTGCGTATTGGGCGAAAATAAAAACTCCTGAATTCTATTGAACTTCAGGAGTTTACTTCTTTTTGCTTTCTCTAAAAGTGGTGCCACCAGGAAGAGAACTAATGCTCCAACTATATTGACAACCAGTATTTTATTATTTTCTAAATTTGGAATCCCTCACGATTTAGCATACGATTTATTTTCATCGTTCTGCTCGCTATTAGCATGATTTCAAATACAAAGTTAAGGAAAATATCCATAACCATGAAGGCTTCTTTCGAAATTTCACTCCAAAACAGTGTTTTAATATACTGATTAACAGCTTACAATATTGATTTCTACATAATAAACTAATAATTGCACAACACAATAAACTAATAGGAAGATGCAATTATTGTTCTGTGAATAGGACAAAAACAGTATGTTTTTGTTTTGTCTATAAAACAACATTCTTTCTGTTACCGCTGTAACTGTTACGGCGATAACAGAAAAAAATATACCTATAATATTTTATTTTTCAACTGCTTACCGAATATTGTTAGGCGATATTTTTGCAAACGACTATTCGGTTTATCAGGCTTTGTCATTTCTATGTAGCCTTGTTCTAATGCAGGTTTTAAATATTTCGCTCGAAAATTCTCTCTATCTGATAAATTCAATTTCTCTTGTATTTCCAAACGATTCATTTCTTTGTTCAATACACTAATAAGGGCTTGAACTTGCTGGGTGACTTGCTGGGTGACTTGCTGGGTGACTTGCTGGGTGACTTGCTGGGTGACTTGCTGGGTGACTTGCTGGGATGCAGGAAATGTCATTCGCAAGAAATTCTCTGTAAACTTGAAACATTCTTTCCCATAACTTCTCAAAATACGAGGAACACCTGAACCTAAATGTTCAACTAAATCCAAATCACGGAATACGCGCATTAATTCTTTATTGCGAGGAACAGAATATCCTTCAAAAAACTCTTTTTCGGTCATACCTTGGGGCAGGCTTCCGAACGAAGTGATTTCTATTCTATCATCGAAAAATTCAAATTTAGGTGGTACTTCTGAAGTGTAATCGTTGTGAACTATTGCATTGATTATAGCTTCCCTCAAGGCTACAGAATTCCAAAGTCTCTTTTCTTCTCGTTCTTTAGATGTTATCTTTGCTAATGTCTTATTCTCAACGTCAATCTTATCTAACACTTGCTTTGTTGCTTTGACTAACGAACAATAACCATACTCGTTATTTTCCGTTAAATCCACTCTATCCAATCCATCATACTTTGCCACCTTTATTGACATTCCATTTACATCAGCCAGCAAATAGGCAACATAATTATATGATCCGTCTTCGGTAAGTAATTCCAGATTAGATGCAAACTGTTGATTTAGTGTTTTCTTTGAGCCTTCATAGTATATCTTAAGTTGTTCAAAGGTAAGATTCTGATTTAAAGATTTAATTTTACCTATGGAGTTGCGAGTACGCTTCGCAAACAAAGATTCTATCATTCGAACGGGCATAGGCTCTGCTGCCGTTCCGACACGGATAAATGTGCCTTTTTCTGACATTCCGAGTTTTTTGATATAGTATGGCTTCTCTGTTCCACTTGCAAATGTAATCTTAATGATATCTTTGGAATCAATACTCTCTGTTATCACATCAAACAGCCCCATACTAGACGGCATAATATTGTTTTTTAGGCGGTCTTTGATTTTGAGCATATCACCATCAATATCAAAAACGCCAATAACTTTTCCTGCTTTGTCGATTCCAATATATATTATACCTCCTTCTTGGTAATTCAGAAAAGCAATTGCTTCTTTTTCTAAATCTTCCGTGAGTTGCTGTTTGTATTCTATACGGTTAGTTTCAGATCTCATGATTATGTAAATTTATATATCCTTCCATTTTTATCCAAATTCTCAATCACTTTCATCGCTTCATTATGGCTCACTTTATTGGATGTAATTAAGTTACAGTAGATATTTGCATATTCATTATATATATTAGTTGCAAAGATTCCTGTATCATCTGTTCCAACAACTATAGGAGGTATCGCTTTTCCCTCTTTTTCCCATTTCAGCCAATTCCAAAGATGATATGTGTCAAAATTATAATGATGTCCGATTCGTACATTACTGGTTGGAAGCGTTTCAATTACGATTTCTTTCTCATGTAATAATGCAAGAGTTTGGAGCTGTAGTTGCCGTAATTCTTCCGGATTATAAAATTCTTCCGTTTTAATTTCAATAATCTTATTGTATTCCTTTCGATAGACTTCTGAATGATATTTTCTTAATAATTCTACTCGCTCATCGTGGAGCGAATTGGGTATTTCTTTCTTAATATCACACCATTCATGTTCGTCAAAGGTTTCAAAAATCTTAGCATCTTCTTTTGAGTCTGCGAACAATAAGGAAGGACAAAAGCGTCGTGATAACCAAGTCGACTCCAATATTCCCAGTGAATATGATTTTTTATATATCCGATAGGATAATTCCTGAATTCTATTTATCAGGAGAGGAATTTTTCCTTTTAACAGTTCATTATCTTTCGATATAATAAGATGATAAGTAAATAAGAGGTCATCTAAATAACCACCTTGCCGTATAAATAGTTTATTGCCCACGTTACGAATCCATACATCAGGACATATTCCCATAGCAGTGGCATGCCCTATCCTATCCCCATAGGATAAATTATTAAATTCAACGGCTTCATAGATTGCCCTCAATCCGCTGACAATATGAAAAAAATCCTCTCCAGCATGGTAGGTGAAATGTCTGAATCCCTTACGACGCAGGTAGCGGAAAGAGGGAGCGAATACCTCCGGCGGCGCATCAAATTCACTTGATGCAGCATCAATCCCGACCACATTTTTCATTTGATCTGGATAATGATTTTTCAACAACGCTAAAACCTGTGCTTTCGACCAAACTTCATAACGAAGGCTTTTATGCCTTATCTCTTTGGAAATGCTATTTTCTTTCTTTTTTATAAAATGTGCAATAAGTTTCAGTTGGGGAAGTTCTTCACCAGGTAATTTCAACTCGGCTTTTAAATTTTTTATTAGAGATTTCCATCCCGAATCAATTGAATTCAACAAATCTACATTTTCTGCTTCCGTAGATTTAGGAGAAAAACGTCCCTCTAAAAAACAAATATTCCTCTGTTCATTTCCGTGTAGCTGCAAGAATCTGTTTCGATATGACTTTTCGCTATATTCTCTTAATTCATTTACAGTTAGCTTTTGGAATTGCTCAAACCCAAACTGATGATTTTGTTGCACTAGAAGCCTGTTTGATAAACCGAGTATAAGCAAATAGAAATGCAGTAGGGATGCTATAGATTCTCTCGGATTGTCCTCTATGTAATTAAACACGAGTATATACATCAATCCTTCCACAGCCATCGGATACCGGGCATCGCTACCATTCTCACATATTAGGTCAGCAAATGGATGATGGATAGATCCGTGTTGAGAGTCAAGCATATTAGCCAGTAGTTTTTCGGTGGAATCTATCTTACTAAAATCAAATTCTTTTGAGTAGGAATAAAGCATACTGAAGAAATACTCCCGGAGGCTTCTTGCACACTGTAGTAAGTTTCTAAAATCCAATGGAGAACCTAGATAAGATTCTTGTTCCAGTTGCTCGCGAACGAAGGAATCATCCTCTTTTTCCAGTAATTCCTCATACACCTTATCCGGTTCTGATAAGAAATCCTGCCAAGCTATATCCACTTCTGTAGAACCGTTGAGATGCATATGCAGATCATGTAATCCGCTTTTCTCTTTTATGTAATTTTCAATTTGAGGAATATAGGGATAGGGTAAAGCAGTATACTTTGCATTAGGCAATATATATTCTCTGAAATATTCCCTTATCCCTTCTATTTTCTTATTATAGAATGGCTTCTCGATATGAAGAAAAGCCATTTGTAAAACTAGAGGTGGAATATAGGTAATCAGTTCCTGCCAGGCGTTCTGCTTTTGCTGTTGTACATGTATCCTGTTATCCCTTAATTCTAAGTATTCTTTAGCCAAACGGTAAAGCCCAATCCTTATTAAACCTTCTAATGATTCTATTCCATCCAAACTCTTTTCTTGGTTCAAACGATAATAGTGATCAGGTATATGCCGATTCTCCTGACGTTCAAGCAGTAGTAATCTCCGCTTAACATCTTTAAATACAGGAAGTTTTTTATTGATATAATCCGATAAAGAGTCTTTGTCGGATAGGAGATGTTTTATAATAGAAGAGGTTACCATGGCTGTATATTATTCTTAGGATCAGATATTTTTTTCCGTGCTTCTTTAATGGGATGTTCTCTAACATTTGTACTAAAGAGCTTTTTTAAATATGGAATAAGTATATCTATTTTTTGATTCATAAAATCATCATAGCTGATATTATTCTTTTTCAGATGATTTACAGTTTCCTTTATACTCTCTGTTCCATAAGAAAAATTCGGCAACTTGGCTGGGATTGAAAAATTAAACCTATGCGAATTCATTTCTGTATTTTGAATTATTTTTTTCTTCCCTAAAATTGACACTTTCTTAAGGTTTGAATATATTGATTCTGTCCATGCGATTTTAGTTTCTGTATTGTTTATTTGTTTGTTTATGCTTTTGATATATTCATTATCATTATCAATAAATGAAATAAATAATGGGCAAGAGAATATCCATCTAAATAGCTTGAGTTTTTTTAAATCATCAGAATCTATTTTGTCCATATTTCCTTTAAAAATACGTATATTATCTCGGGGATTATCATTACTTAACATTGTTCCAATAAATTCTCTTGCTTCTTCTACTAATATTGTATTATAGAGTATGATAATACGGTTATGCATCGCATCTCCTAAGTTATCTATCTCTTCTGTATCTTCCAGATTTTTTAAGGCATAAAACAATCTTGTAGATATTTTTCCTAACACATGAGGAGATACTACATAATATTTAGGATATTCCTTAATCCAGATTGTAAGACTATCAATTAGATTAGAAGGGCGGGTATCTGTTTTATCTTTTGACTCAGTTTCGGTTTTTTCTTCTTCGTCTGGATATTCTGAAATAGAATGATATTTAAAATTTGGCATGCCATAGCTCCGTATCTGAGATAATTCGCCAAGAGTTTTACCTAAATCAGCACTTTCTTTATCTTGTTTAATTATTTCTCCTATCGCAGCTAATAATAGATATACAGAATAGGTTGTAAATGAGGCTTGCTTGTCATTAGGTTGAGATATGCTAACAGGAATGAAAGCAATTTGTCTTTTATATAATGGTTCATCTTTGAATACATAATCTATTCTCATGCTTAAATCCCCACTCCCCTTAGCACTTTCGCTGGGCGCGTAAATAGGGATTGTTCCACCCCAGGATGATTTATTTTCTTTTTCAATATTAAGAAATGCCCTTATATAAGCGGTCATAGATCCCAATATGTCCCGGTAAACCCTATCGAAATATATTGAAGAATGCTTACACAGACTCTCAATAGAGGGTTCTAATGCAGAGTCTGTATCTTTTTGATAAGGTAAGACACTGGATAGATTTCTTATATAGCCAATTCGTATGAAGTAATCAAAAATTAAATATGCATTGTCTGTACTTCTTTGACTGAAAAGAAAGCTTAAAGCCGCTAAACTACTGTTTCGGCTTCCATCTGTAGTAGTTGGTTGAAGTTGGTATGCCTCTTCTAAGGTATGTTCCTGAAGCAATAATTTTAATATGACAGTATTAAGGTATTTAAGATTAGCTTTTGCAGTACCTATATCCACTCTTTTTTCATAGAGATCACTTAAGAAGGCGTCAGTCACATCCGCTTCCTCAAGTGGATTTTCTTTCAGTTCCAAAAGAAACTGTATCTGGGTACGAATAGGTAATCCTAATAGGAACGAGCGATAAGCCTCTTTCTGATAGGTATTTTTAATCCCGAAGTTTTCCAGAATAATATCATAGTATTTATCTATGCGATTAGCTGGATCGTTCTTACTTTCTACGTAAATATTTATTTTATCTTTTCCACTTTTATTTATTTTCTCCTGTATCGTCGTTAAATGAATTCTTCGTTGAGGTTGCATAACCTTTTGTAAGTATTGCCCTTCCATTTCTGTGACTAAATCGTCATAGTCCGACATTCTTTTCAGTTGTTCTCCTTCGTTTTTCAATAAGGCTTTCCCAAAGTTTTTCCACTGTTGTTTCCTGATCGCTTTGGAGAAAAGCTTTAAATCTCCACTTAATAAAGTGATGATATATGGTGATGTTAAGTATTTCCGAATAATTTCTAATACTGGCCAGCCTTTCTGAAAATCAATATCGATATCGTCTAATGCAAGAAGATAGGCTTTTTTATCCTGTATTTCAAGTCCTATCTCCAATAGTTCATTAAAATCGGATTCAAGACTTACTGCTGCACTAACACTTCTCAATCCTTTATCCATAATAAATTCAGCATCCTGCCATTTTTCATAGCCAAGACCAATTTTATCCAGAGAAGGTATGCCTGCTGCAAGATCTTTAAGTTTTTGTCTCCAAGTTCTATTCTTGCGATAAGATTCACTCTCTGGATTACAATCACTTTTTGATAATACTTTATCAACCTCTTTTTTTATTTGGGATAAGATAGTCAGAAAGACATGGCCTTTTTCTTCTATTAATGTCGGATCGATATTGATAACGACAACATTTTTTTCTTTTCTATAATATTCTAATAAGCTATAGATAAATGTTGATTTACCGCTTCCCCTGCTACCTAATATAGTTATAGTATCATGAAGACGTACTTTTTTGTTCTCTTTTTCTTCTTCTGTAAGACACCTGTCATTCTCCCTTTTCTGTAAAGCTATTTCTATTCGTTTTTCTATCCACCTCTTGACTTTATCAAACTCCCCTTTATGAATTAGTTCGTTTTCGTCAAACGGTTTTGCATTGGTGCTTTCTATGAGTTTTATTTCAATGTTTCCCATGATATTATTATTTACACTATAAATTCATTCAATTCATCCCTATACACTCCCCATTGAGGCAAATGGGTGTTAAGTATTGAAATAAATCGATCATTGTGTTGTCGCTCAATTAAGTGAGCAAGCTCGTGAACAACAATGTATTCAATACAATGAGTTGGCTTTTTAGCTAGCTCAAGATTAAAGAGCAGTCTTTTTGTTCGAGTATTGCAACTTCCCCATCTTGTTTTCATCTGTTTTATCTCCCAATGCTTAGGAGATACATTCAATATTTGCGACCATTTCTCAACCAAAGGCAATAAAGTTTCCCTCAACTCTTTTCGATACCATTCTTTCAAGACTTCTGCTCGTTTAGCGACTGTTGCATCTTCTCTCACATAAAGGTTAATAAAAAACTTTCCACCTAATTCAACTCTAGGTATGTCTTTGTGATATATGACTTTTAAACGGTAGCGCTGTCCTTTGAAATAATGGTTTTCTCCAGATACATATTCCCTTGGAGTTTGTCTTTCTTGTTGAAGGACTTTTTCTTTTTGCTTACTTATCCAACTTAGCTTTGAAATGACATATAAGCGAACGGAATCGGGTTTCATCGTTTCCGGTGCGGAAATATGCACCCTTCCATTAGGAGGATAAACTGATAAGTGAATATTCTTAATTTTTTTATATTCGACTTCAATCGGAATGTTATTTACAACTATTCGCTCCATTAATATTCTCCTTGCCCTTTCGCTATGTTTAGAATATCAGTAACTCTCTCATCATCTTCTTGCAACTCCATAACCTTAGCGATAGCCCGCCTTACTTTTTTTGTTTTTGTCGGTGGAACCCCATCTTTCCATCCGTCCATTGCATTTGTAAGAATACTATTGTGTACAACTAATGCTAATTCTTCATCTTTGTCTAAATTATCATACAACGCTTTTTGCGCATCAGTCTTTATCTTTTCCGGATATGTGAATTGAGTTTTATTTTTATTGTTCTGAACAAGCTCAATTAGCTTTTTGATATGTTCCTTATAATCCGTCTTTCCTTGTTTAACTTCATCTATTAACTTTTGCAAAATATCTGATAATTTATCATAGTATGCGGGATTGTTTGGTCTTTCATAAATGAAAACCTTCCGCATGTTTGCCTGCAAAGTTTCTGCTATCGATTTCAGATTATTTCGAATTCCTTTAGGTAGTTTTCCAAAAGCATTCTCTCCTGCCATTGCGACTAAATCAAGAAATGAAGTATCATTAAACACCAATAATTCCTCACTATCATCGGCTCTGACATAAGCATCAATTAGCTGACGCATAGCAGGGTCGTACATCTTAAGGTCTATAGCATCGGCACTTTTAAGTTTAATCTCATCTTTCAGATCATTATAAAAATCAACCTGCTCTTTCATTTTAGATGCTTCTTCCTGAGTATATCCGGCAGCATAGATATCATTAGCAATGTCAATGTATTTTCTGACCAGATTACTCACTAGCTTATATAACTTATCACGTTTTTCTGCGTTGTCCTCTCTCTCTTGTGGTTGTAGTTCATAAGGAGTTGATTCGCTGTAAACGAAGTATTCAAAAAACTTTTCACGAGTTTGCGGGTAAACAACCTCGCACAATGTAACAACTGCCTGTAATGCATCTTCCAGTGCTTTTCGACCTTCTTGAAGGCGATCGGTAAGTAGTCCTTGTATGTCTTCTTGGTCGTACTCTTCAAATGCTTCGGTGGTATAATCTTTAATAGAAGAGGCTATTGAGTTGAATAAATCTTGATAATCTATAATATAACCATAATCTTTTTCTTCTCCATTCACTCTATTTACACGGCAAATAGCTTGAAACAGATTATGATTTACCATATTTTTATCAATATATAGATATGTTGCCGAAGGCGCATCAAATCCGGTCAATAACTTATCAACCACAATAAGGAGTTTCATTGAAGCCGGATTTTTTATGAATTCTTTTTTAGCCCATTCTTCATATTGTTCTGGCGTTTTACCATCCAACATTTTTTTGTAGATATCAAACTTGAATTCTTCTTCAGTTTTTCCTTCACCTACACATTCGCCTTTTATGTCGTTCAGTTCTGCACCATAACTGGTAACAACCGCACAATATCCTTTTAATGTTGTTTCCTGAAATACTTCCCAATAACGACAAGCTTGATAAATACTGTCGGCAACAAGCATAGCATTACCATAACCTCCTGCCAATGCTCGCTTAGTATCCATATCTTGACAGATATCAGCAACAATACGTTGTACTCGTTCCTTACTGCTAAATAGTTTTTCCATACGTGCCCAACGTTGTTTTAATATAGCCGAGGCAACATTAGAAAGACCTAATGTCCGTTTTTCAAACCATTCATCTATTTTGTTTTTATTACCAAGATATTGCTCCACATTTCGGGCTTCATAACGTAAGTCCAAAACAACTTTATCTTCTACCGCTTCATTAAATTTATAGGTATGGATATAGCTACCAAAGGTTTCTAACGAAGTCTTTTTCTCCGTTTTCAACAATGGAGTTCCTGTAAAACCGACCAACATAACATCATCGCCCATGATTTTTTTCATGGCTTCGTGCATGTAACCACCTTGAGTTCTGTGACACTCATCTACAAACACATATAAATTGCCTTTAGCTTTAAAATCGGCTGGTAGTGAATTTACAACTTCTTCCAAATATCTATCCAATGGTTTTCGACGTTTTCTACCATATAAGTCTTGTTCTTCATCGGCTGAACCCTTCCCAAATTTGTGAATAAGTGAACAAATAAGCCAAGGGTTGGCATTATTCAGCATACCAATTAGTTGATAACCACTCTTAGCTCTTTTTACTTCTTCTCCTGCATTTTTGAACGCATTTTCGATTTGTTTGTCTAACTCATCGCGGTCAGTTATGATTATTACACGTGCATCATCTATATTTTCATGAATCCAACGTGCAAGCCATACCATTGTTAAGCTTTTACCTGAACCTTGAGAATGCCAGATTATTCCACTCTCTTTACTTCTAGCACGGGGTTGTGCTGCTTTTACACCAAAGTATTGATTGGGACGACATGCCTTTTTTCGTCCTCCATCAAAAATAATGAAATCATGAATTAGCTCTAAGAAGCGATCTTTATCGAAGACCTGAAGAATACTTCTGTCCAATTCATTTTTTTCTTCAGGATTACTTTCTTTCCAACGAAGCCAGAATTTCTCGGGTGTATCAATTACTCCATAATATAATCCTTCTGTATCATTGCCTGAAAAAAGGAATTGCGTTGTGGTAAAAAAATGAGGAATAAAAGCATCTTTCTGATTGTCCAGATTTTGACGGATACCATTGTGGACTGAACTCGTGCAACGTTTTAATTCAATAACACCTAAAGCAATCCCATTGACATAAATAACCAAATCTGGGCGTTTCGTTGCTTTCTCTCTTCCTTTTATGGTTACTTCTTCTGCTATGTAGAAATCATTTTCGTGCGGATTGCTCCAATCTATCAAATGAACGTATTTCTTTTGCTCACCCACCTCCGGTAAGATATTTACTCCATAACGTAAAAGATTATAAACTCTCAAATTGGCTTGATACAAGCCGTTGCTCAAATCATTCGCGTCACGTTTAAGAATTATGATCGCTTTAGTTATTTCGGAATCGGAATATCCTTTCTTTTTTAGATATTTCTTCAACTGTTTTTCTTCGATATTACTATTTTCACGATCTTTCCAATCGCCCAGAACAGTATAACCTAAACGTTTCTCGAATAGTCCGATTAAACGTTTCTGTGTCCGAATTTCTTTTTCGCCAATGTGAGAATCCATAGGTCTTATATTTTAAATAGTCTTATACTCTCATTGATTGCTCTTTGAATATGTACATCTGAAAAATGCGGTTTATCTAATTTTCCTTTCCATTTAGGTATGGAAGAAAGATATGTTTTCACTATACTAACAGTCGCTTTTACTCCTTTTTCTTCCAAATCGTTTATTGCCATATCTACCGTTGCTAATGTTTCCAAATCCCACGGCTTGTATTGTCGAAACTGTTCAATCCATTTCTGGATATCCGTTCCATACCACTGAGTAAAATAATCAACGGCTTCTTGAATATTTTTTTGAGGAACAAAAGCATCATAACCCTTAGCATCTTTTATCAAATCGAAATATCCATTTTCTTTTCCTATTTTCTCAGGACCTCCATATCTTGACTTTGGGTTATAAGGTCCGGCTGCAAACTTTTTGTAATCCACAACTACGCAATCATGTTTTCTATGAATAAAATACGATAGTTTTGTATACATAAAGCGGGATAATGGTTCTGTTGTTGATCCAAATTTATCGATCAAAAAACTAACTATTACAGCCTCGTCAAATTGCTTACTATGTTTCTTCTTATTATCTGTCGAATAATTCTTAATTTCTACCTCTTGTGTTTCTGAACAAGAAGTAGTATTCATCAACCGTATTTGTCCGGTTAATAACTGCTGCATCATACCCGATTTTATTTGCAGATATTTATCTCGTTTCTTTTCTAACTGCTCAATTTCGTTATTCATATCTGTTAGAATTTGGGCAATAGCTGTTTGTTCTTCTTTTGTGGAAGGAAGTATCAGTTTAACTGTTCCTAATTTACTCCGTGCGATTCGAGTTCTTGTAGTTCCACCACATCTTTCAGCAATATCTTTAAACCATTTATCTGTATTTATAATATATGAAATAAAGTATTTATCGTAGAGGCTTTCTAATGGACGGAATATCGTCACATCTACCGACGTTATCATCTTTTCTTTAAGATCTGGAGCAATACAAGCTCTTCCTGCCGGTTCTGCAAGCCTACAAATTAGTATATCCCCACCAAATATTTCTTTACAATTTAATAGGTTAAATGAAGATTCTGAAATAAACCTTTTGTTATTATTTTCTTTAAAGTGCCCGACCCCAATATTTCCTGTTTGAATAAGCCTAACTCCAGAATCAACAATATAAGGACTTTCAATCCAATCCCCATCTATAAATCGGTTAGAATAGCTTCCTGCTATTTTTTCTAAGGTTATTTCTTCCCATTTATCAGCAAATCCTTGCAATCTCTTCTTTCCAGTAAGCAATTCCTGCATTGCACCTTGTTTGATATTCTTTTTCTTTTCAATCTGCTTATTTAAAGCACTTATCAAAGCATCAATATCGGAAAGGGCTTCTGATATGGCTTGTTGCTCTTTTAGTGGAGGAAGGAGTATTGCCATTTTAGTAATCATTTCTCTGCGTACAGAATCTACGGAAGATTTTGCAGTCATTTGCATTACCTGTCCATAAAAATAATTACTGAAATATAAATAGAAATAATATCCGTTCATATTATTCCTAAAATCACTTATTTTATATACTCTTTGATGAAAATCGAATTTCCCTTTTACATAATGAAAAACTTTACCTGTACCAACTCCATCTCCTGCAGTTAAAACAGCTTCTCCATCGTATGAGTAAGTATCAATTTTTTCTATTTCTTGAGATCTTACAAAGAAGGGATATTTCCCAAGAGGTTTATTATCTTGAGTATTTTTATTACCAGTTGTTACAGATGCCAAATTTCCAACAACATCTATCTCCCAATCTTCTGGAATTATCCCTATGTCAGTGTCCTTATATCCTTTTTTGAGTTTTTTCATAACTGGAATCCCATCTTCTCCAAATGTTTCATTACTTTCGCCTCCAACGATTCTACCTCCTTGTTTATTTCAGGTAGAGTTTGTTCATAGCGTTTTTCCAAACTTTGTAACTGGCTGTTTAATGACTGACTTACTTGTTGGATTTCAGAAGCTAATCTATTGCCAAAAGCTACTAACCATTTGTTTGTTACTAATTTTTTTATTTCTTCTTCGGAGAGAAAGGTGTATTTCTGCAACACTTGCTCCAACAAGTCAGAATTATCATCCTTCAACTGCTTTTTATAACCGGCAATAATATTCGAACGATTGATATATTCCTGTAATATCTTAGCTTCTTCACCCTCTGCCACTTTCAGCCTTTTCTGTATATTCCCTTTATTCAGTTTATTATCTACATAATTATTTGCATCTAAATAAGAGTCGGAATATTCTTCTACCAGCTCATTCAGGTTAGTTTCTGTTGCTAATAGCTTTTCTTCTAAAAAATCGATTTTCTCTTTTTCAGTCGAAAAATATTTATCTACAATACAATCAACAGGGAGTAAATCGCACGCAATATCCTTTATTGTTTTGGCTTCTTTTTCTTTTTTCGGCTTTTCCTCTGTCCCTTCTTTCTTTTTTTTCTCTGTTGGTTGAGGCACATAAGTTTGTACTTTCCAGCCATCAGATTCAATTAAATAAAGGTCGTCCTGAAGTGTTTCCGCACAATAATTCATAAGTTGGTCATATACATCATACTTATCAACCAACTTAGAATTGGCAAATTTTTCCAATACAGAATCTCCCATATTTTCAATCATTTGCTTGGGATTGAAAGAGTTTGGTCGCAATTCTTCAAATTGAGGCGACCAAATCTGACTCCATTCCGCATAACTTTGAAATAGCTCTCTATGTTGATTCTCGAAATCAGGATGATTGCTTATAGTTTCTTTTAAATTTTGTTTATCAGGGATAAATTGGAAAAATCCTTTTCTGTTGCCCTTCTTGAATAGGACTTGTTGTAAAGAAGGACATGCTTCCCAATAGCGATAAAACTGTTCTACATCGTGTTCCGGAATACCTCCTTTTAGATGAGCCTCAATGTTATGGATTACTTCATCGTCCTCTGCATCAATATAGCGAGGCAGGTTTAAATTATATTCATTCTTCTTTATCTCTTCGTTTTTCACAAATCGGGCATAATGAAGTACATCCTCAAAAGCATCCCATGTATCAACAATGCGCCGAATATCCTGTTCCCGTAAACGGTTTTTATTGCCATCTTTGATAAATCCATTTTTGGCATCTATCATAAATATGCCTTTACGGCTAGCCGCTTCTTCTTTGTCAATAATTATTATACAGGCGGGAATTCCTGTTCCGTAAAAGAGATTTGAAGGTAATCCAATAATCCCTTTTATATAGCCTCTTTTTATAAGATATTTTCTGATATCAGCCTCAGCATTACCTCTAAACAAAACACCATGCGGAAGAATACATGCTCCTTTTCCTTTATCTTTTAACGAACGAATGATATGAAGCATAAAGCCATAGTCGCCATTTTTTTCGGGAGGCACTCCTATCGTGTGTTCATTCCAACGTTCATATTTATCATTTGTCTTTGCACTCTTAAGCCATGATTTCTGTGAGAATGGAGGATTTGCCACGGCATAGGAGAACGTCGTTAAATTATCATCTTTTACAAATTGAGGATTGTTAAGCGTGTCGCCAGAACGAATATCATAAGTTTCATAACCGTGTAATATCATATTCATTTTAGCCAATCCTACGGTAGTTATATCATACTCCTGCCCGTAGAGAGCCGCTCCATTAGGGGCTTCGGATAGGGCCCGCAACAATAGCGATGCAGATCCGCATGTTGGATCATATATGGACACGTTGGGACGTGTTTCCCTATTTAATCCGATCACTTTTGCCATTACTCGGCTTACTTCTGCCGGAGTATAGAACTGTCCCTTACTTTTTCCGCTTTCAGTGGCAAAATGCTTCATCAGATATTCATAGGCATCGCCCATTAAATCGTCATCACTTGCTTGATTTTTCCCAAAATTTAATCCGGAAGATTGGAATATGCCAATTAAATTGCTAACTGTCTGAACTAAATCTTTCCCTTTTCCTAACTTGCTTTCATCACTAAAGTCAGCCTCTTTAAACATTCCGTCTAAATCGTTTGCTTCTTCCCAAGCTGCAAGCTTTATATTCATTTGCTCGCCAATATTCGTTTTCCCTTTTAGTTTGACCATATCATCAAAGGAACAACCTTCGGGAACTTCAATCAACGATTCTACATTATATTTTGCTTTGTCTGAAACGTACTTAACGAATAGCAAAGTCAATACATAATTTTTGTATTGACTCGCATCCATCCCTCCACGCAGTTCATCACAACTACGCCAAAGGGTACTATATAATTCTGATTTTTTAATTGCCATTTTCGTTTTCCTGATTGTCTTCTTCGATTAATAAATCTTTCACGCTTACTTGAAGTAGTTTTGCTATTTCATAAAGAGTCTCTAAACTCGGCTGCTTACGGTTACAAGCATAAGCATTCACCATTTTGAAACTTTTACCTAACTTCTCGGCGAGCCATGTCTGTTTGATTCCTTTTTCATTGAGAACCTCTTTAATTCGATTCATGGTTAAGAAATTTAATTTGTTCCCAAAGATAGGGAATTTTGCGGGATATTTATGAGAACTGTTCTGTGCTTGTAGTATAAGCACCAACCTAAAATATACCTTTGTGTACAGATAAATAAAGGATTACCCTAATTCCTATTATCAGAATAGGACGGGTTGAAATTATAAATCTGGAGAGAAATGAGAACAGATATTTTGTAAAAACAACTGTAACTCATTGAAATATTGAACACCTTCTGTTGTTTGCAAAAATGCAGCCCAACAGAGATCAAAAGCATTATTTCGATCAACAGCGACTGAACACTCCACCATTTTATTGAAAAGAGCATGAGGGTTTGTATTTTCTAAATGATATTTTAATGTTGAATTAGCATTGTTTATAAGGAATTTCTCTAAAAGGAATTTCTCTGGGGCTCTGTCTGAAAAAATAAAAAACAAAAGAGCATCTGTTGGATATAAGGGATTACTATTACTATCTTTTTTGTTCTTCATATCTCCATCTAAAACGCAAGCATAACCTGTCTTTATTTTTCTTGCATCATAAGTTCGCTTATCAACTATAAAATTAGTATGAGTTTTATCTGCAGACCCAGAAACTATTATATTAATAAATTCTCCAAAGTTTGATATGTTTTTTATGTTTTGAATTTCTACTATAGCTCTCTTTATTATGCTTTCAGAAATGTCATCTTCACAATATAAGTTTATGAGAGGATAAGAACGAGAATCCATTTTTGTAAATGCAGCATTTATGCTAATTTCTGATATTGATTTTAATATCCCATTACTTTGTCGTTCTATAAATATTCTTGATTTTCTATTGAAAGCACTAATTATCGTAGGTGAATGAGTAGATATTACAAATTGCTTATGTTCAGTTCTTGCAATGAAATATAAAATGTCAACTAGTCTTCTCTGTATTTTAGGGTGCAACCCAATTTCAATTTCATCAATTAATATTAAAGCATTTCTATCTGCTTCCACTACATCAATTAGTATTCTAGTCAAAACATCTTCACCAGAAGCAGAATTATAGCTAGAATATTCATTTGAATTTTTATAGCGAAATACATCTTTATCTGTAAATTGAACAATTTTATTAATTTCAAAGTTCTCTTCTAAAATATATGAAAGATAATCAAATACTTTTTGTTTGTTAGTGATAGAGATATCAGATAAGGGAGCCTGTTTTGCTAAGGTATATAGATGCTGTGCTGAATTTCTTATAGGAGAAATTCTATCTAAATCAATAAAAATGACTTGCCTGTCTTTTATTTGTGATTCTTTTTTTGCAATTCCATTCCATTTATTTGTAGCTGCTTTTCGCTGTCCTCTCTTCTTCTCAATTTTTGTTCCAATCCGATACTCAAGCCAGTATGACCAATCTGATAGTTGTTTATCATATTTAGTAAATCTCATGATGGATCCCCATGTAAACCTTTCTAATTTGCCATTCGATGGATTTCTTTTATCAAAACGAAAATGGCTACAGGCAATTGCGATTAGAATTGTAGATTTACCAATCCGATTACTTCCTGTTAATATAGAGATAGGGTGAATAAAGTCTATTTTTAGATCTAATATATGTCTAAATGGCCTTAATTCTATACTTTTTAAATATTTCGGAAAATTACTTACTTCTTCTATATTTAGAGTATCAATATATTGTCTGTCCGAATTTGGATTAATTGAAGCCATTTTCTTTGTTTTTTTGCAAATATAGTAAATACCAATATAATACTAACTATTAGATGTTTTTATTAGATAGAAAGCAGAGTAATGATGCCCTCTATTTATAAACTTTGCCCTCTTCGCTTTTTCTTTTCATAGGAGTTTGTTATTCTTCCTCTTTATTAACATCAGGAGTGAGTAAACCGAAAACAGAAGATAATTCTAAATCTGGCACATTAATGTTGGGTTGTTTATTATCCAATTGTTGCAATGTTGGTATGTCCGGCTGTATCGCTGTCCCAATGTTTGGCTGATTAGCTGGCTGTATCTGTCGGAAACACTCAATCCCCAACACATATTTTTTCTTTTTTTAATTGATAGACTTTTCATTCATGCAGGGAATAGATAAGACAATACTTTTTAGAAATTTACTCTTTTTGTGAAGCAAAATGGAAGAAATTTCTAAAAACCGATTGCGGCTTGGTTTTGGTGTTCTATTACCGGAATGTACCTTTGTAAATCAAATAAATAAAGAATTATACTATCTTCTATCTTGAAAATATGATAGGAGATTCTTTACCGATATTGCATAGCTAGAGCCGTCTATTGAGTAGAAACCTAATTTTTCGGCAAAGCTTCGACTTTTCTCGTTGGTCGATTCTATTCCGATATGCTTGTAAACATATTTTAAGGCTGTTTCTGACAGAAAACGAACGAAATTAGAGCCGTGCCCTGCACGCTCTTTATTGAAGCTGATTCGGGCGATAATAAGGCAATCGGGCGGGAACAGGCTTTCTATCCTGCGGATGCGCAAATATAAATCTACTCGGCTGTTTCTGCGGGTGCTAATGATATTATCAGGCGTAAGACTGGCAAGGGATAGGCGATATTTGAAGCGTTTCATCAGGTAGACATCTATCTCTTTTTGGATTTCTTCGTATTCACTCATATTGTTGATTTTTACAGTTTATCTTCTTTGTCCTCGCTTGGGCTGCTTCTTTTTCATCGAGAGTTGCGGTTCTTCCTCTTTGGAAATATCAGGTGTAAATATCCCTAATACAGAAGATATTCCTAAATCCGTCTGACTAGGAAAATGTGTCTGTTCTTGCTTGTTCTCCTGCTTATCTGCCGATATGCCTATCTGCACATCTGTATTTGTGCCGACTTGTGTGTCTGTATTCATTCTTCTTTCATAGGATATTCGTTTCTCCTGCATATTGAGTTGTTCGGAGATACTACCGTTTTTCATGGTGTTGTAATACTCAAAGGATTCGGTTAGTTGCCTGTCGTAGTTAAACAACCTATCAAATCCTTGCTCTGCTTGTTGGAACAGGTTCTTCCTGTCGAAACCGCCTGTTATTACTCCTTTCTTCGTGTTCTTGTGATTGGTTAATGGAGACAACTTGATTTTATTCGATTGATCTTTCCGACTGACAATCAAATGACAATGCATATTACCTTCTTTATTTTCCGATCTATCTCTATCGAAATGTACCTTTCCGTAGAATTTAATATTCTCTGCTGATAAACCTTTATTAAAGTTCTTGGCATATTCAGGAATAAATACTTCCCGAACATATCTTCTCATCGCTTCGGCTTGTTCCTGTTCTGTACTTCCCATTACTTGCAATTCCTTTGCAGATGGACTAACATGGATAGCATAGAATTTGGCATCGGTCTTTAAAAGTTGAGCTTTGTTGTTATCAATATCTTTGACAACTTGAGATTTATAAAGGTCTTCTGCTGTCAGATTAAAAAAGCCTTCGGTATAAATTCCTTTCTCCATTCTTTCTAAATCTTCATGCTCTAAATAGTCGGCTAAACGTCTACTACTGCCAGCATTGTTGTACGTTCCGCTTGATGGTGGTGGAAAATCTATATTCATATCATTGGCTATTTATCAAGTTTACAATTTCTGTTTTCAGAGTCTCTTTTTTCTTACCTTCCATCACTCCACAAGTAGCCAATTCGCTATAAAGAGCAATTAACTTTAGCATTTTCTTGTTGCCTCCTTGTTGCACTTGAGCCACAGACGAAATTTGTTTACTTTGATGATTTATTGCATTTGCATGCTCTGTCAATTTATCACTAAGTAGCTTTAGCAAATTACTCTGCCCTTCCTGATTGGCTTTAAGATGGGAAAGGATAACATCTTCCATCGATTTAGCAATGTTCTCAAATCTAGTTGCAATAGAATTGCTTGTGCGTATCATCGGATTGAGTTGTTCTTCCTCATAGTGACGAATAAAACGAATGATATCATCTTGCCGTTTATTAATCTTTTTCAACTCTGCTTTTGTTGATTCGAGAGCTTCGCTTGGATTGATATTTGCTTTATCCAAATACAGAAAAGCAAGCTTTGTAATTTCTCCTTTTTTCAGTGAATAACGTTTACAGAGTTTTTCTATAATTCTATCGGTTTCTTTGTCTATAGCTATTGTTGTAAATATGATATTTCGGTTTTGTTTGGTCATAGTTATAACTATTTTATAGTTATTCATATAGCTAACTTGCTTAAACAGGATCGTCTATCAATTCCAGTTATAGCAAGTGTTATAACAGTGCTTTTTGATAAAGCACTAAAGCCGAAGGCTTTGCCCCGAAGGGCAAGAGGAGAACAGGACGATAGTCCAGTTCCCTCTTGCTTTGGTTTAGCTAAACAATCCGAAGCGGTTGAGCGAGGGTGTTTCTGCTAAATGCGGAGCCTTTAGGGAGGGGGATGACCTAAACACAGCCCTCACCCTTTTGCTCTATTCTGCTCAGATCAGTAAATGCAGAATCATTTCAAGGTTTTGCCATCTTCTATGCTCTTGTTGAACATCACAACTTCATTTTTGGAGGCATAGGATTGGATAAAGTCTTTGATGTCAGCCATACGATAGAAGGTCTTTCGCCTAACTAGGAAATATCGAAGTTGACCACTATCCCGATAACGTTGGAGTGTTCGATAACTCACCTTGAGAAGAAAGGCAAGATCTTGATTATCCAATAATTTATCATCATTGGTAAATGCTTCTCCTGTTGCTATTACTGCTTTCAAATCGCCACCTATAGTTGTGAGCTTCTTGTTGAGTTTCTCCATCCATGATAGGAAGTCTTCATTATCTAAATACATAATTCTTTGTTTTTGAAATTAATATTCTGATTAATTCCAATCGATTGGTAAGGCAAAGAACTGACAATTGGAGACAGAAAAATAGAGGGGTAGTTAACTTCCCCTCTAATGATTGTTTGAAATATGCTTATATACAATGTATTACAAATGTATTATTTTTCATCTTGTTTCTTTGTCCTTACGCATGATCATATTGCGAAGAAAATCAAGAGCTTTGGTTCGGTTGAAAGGTTTTCGTTTATATATCTCACTGGTCTTGTCAGAAATATCTCCAAACGAAATATTAAATATTAATTCAAATTTGTTTCCAATCTGGCTTCTACTTGCTGGCTTACCTTCTTTATTCAATATCTCCTTACTTAGATAGAGGCTTTCGACTATCTCAGCCAATGCAACAATCCCCAAGTCTTTTGACTTAGGGATTATATGCAGATCGGATTTAAATGTCTGCTCTTTTACGAATCGTTCAGGATGGGTAAATCTTGTTTCTAATAAGATTAGTTCATAATCGACAACAGCAATAGCTTTCTCTAAATAGAGATTTTTTACGGCATTTTTTCCCCTGCTCGTATAAAATTTGTGATTGCAATGACCGGAACTCTACACGAGCTAAGCTCATAGTTCGAAAAACAACCTGATAGTCTGTTTCTCCCTGATTAAGGATTTCTACCTCTGCTAAAAAATCTTCATAGGCTCTTTGTATTTCTTTATTTGTGACCTGCAAAGGTTCAGATAATAAACCAATAAATCGGTCTCTAAACATTTCGTTCATATGCATAAGTTTTAGTAAAAATATTAATAGATAAGGCTCTCACCTTCATTTACGCTATATGAAAGGATATTTCTTAGGATTTTAGATTGGTTCTTTAAGAATTAAAAAAAACTTCTTTGTTGTTAGCTCATTGATTATTCATGGCGTTATCAATATTCTAGATTTCACGATAATATGGGTTGATTATTTTTCATTTATTATAAACTTCTGCAAAAGGTTTTACAAAATCTTTAAGCTTTGTTTTACTTAATCTTAGTCGATTCTGATAATAGCCATTATATAACCTTCCATTATGTTAGCCTTATTGCATTTCTACTAGTCTTTAGCAGCTTTTTCATTAAGGTTTATTTATATCTTTTATCAGATACAAAAGCTGATTTTGGATCTTTGAGGTATACAATTACTTCTCCTTAAATTCAGGCTACTTCATCATATGTTAATTCTTCATTGGCAACATAACGGATTGTTCTTTCTGCAAAAGGTTTTTCGATGTCTTCAATAACAACTCTTGCCGTTACTTTGTGGTAATGGCAAAAATTGTTGCCACTTTTATAGAAATAACTATATATCTCTATGTTCTGATCAATAAATTAATTATCTTAATTTATTGATTTCCTTCATAAGTGTCTCTAAATTATCCTAATCATGACGGATCACAACTTTGCCAACTCTCTTGCCGTGTTCAAAATGTTCAAACGCAGCACGTACTTTGTCGAAATTGAAGATGCAATCAATGACAGGATGTATGCCGTGGTATTCTATTGCACGGTTCATCTGCTCGAAATGGAGTCGGCTTCCCACACGAGTTGGATGAAGATGTAGCCCTCGCATCATGAATTTGAGATCCATGTTATAGTCGTTCACCAAGTCCATGGCACCGACCATACTAATCCTTCCATTTTCACGAGTTAAACTAACTGTATCATTCCAATTTGATGGTCCCACTACATCAACTGTCACATCAACACCTCGACCATTAGTTGCGGCGAGTACCTGCTTGTGCCAACCAGCTCCCTGAGAAGTGTCAATGACCACATCTGCACCAAGGGCTCGTAAGGTCTCCATCTTGGCAGGCGAGGTCGTTGTTGCAATAACGCGTGCACCCGATATTTTGGCAAATTGAAGTGCGAATACTGATACACCACCGGTACCCTGTACCAATACATCTTCTCCAGGAATGAGAGGTATATCTCCAAAGAGTGCAGCCCATGCAGTCACACCTGCACATGGCAACGTGGCGCCTTCCTCAAAGGACAAGTGTTTGGGAAGATGTACAAGTTCGCTTTCGTCGAGTAGCGTCAGCTCTGTCAGCATACCATCATTACCTTTAATACCACGACCAAACATTTGAAGAGAATCAGGTATCGGCCCAGCTATCCAATCCCAATGAAAAATTGCAGCTACGCGATCTCCAGGTTTAACGCGGGTTACATCAGGCCCGACAGCCACGACTTCACCAGCACCGTCGCACAGCGGAAATCGGCCATCTCGGATAATTTCCTCACCCAAAATACCTTTTTTCAATGTGAGCAAATCTTTGAAATTTAGAGAGGAAGCACATACGCGCATAAGTACTTGTCTTCCAACTGGTGTACTTGGTTCCGCTTCCTCTACTTGCTGCAGCCCCTCTATACCAAAGTATTTAAGATGATATGTTTTCATTGTTTTAGTTTTAGTTTCATTATTCATTGATTCCATAATTTACTTAATTTTACGGTTTGCTGATTGTTATTTATTACTTTTTGCGACATATAATCAAATTCGTCCACTTAGATATCCTTGCGACTGTAGTTTTGCCAAAAGTGCCCCGTTACCTATTTTGCCGATTCTTCCCAATTCCACATTGAAAATCTGGTCTGTAAATTCGGATGCCTCTTTCAGGTAGTTTTGTCGTTCTTCATCGGTAGATGATGCGATATTCCTAAAATATTTGAGTGCTACATCACAGAAGCCAACAAAACCGAAAAGATTATCCCAAAGAAATTCAATCCCCTTATATTGGTTCGACAATTCAAGGTATGTATCCCCGCTTCCCATCGTGAAAAGAGAAAAGATTCGTTTACCTTGTAATAGACCATTCCCTTTTTCATCGTAACCGAAACCCATGACGAACAGTTTGTCAAAATATGCTTTCAGAAATCCGGGTACGTTACCAAACCAGACAGGAGATATGGTAACTAAAACATCTGCCCAAAGGATATCTGCTTGTTCGGATTTGACCTCACTTGTATACTCCTTTGTCTTCGCTGCCTTTAGATCTTCCGGACGCATAACTGGGTCGAAATTCATTTTAACAAGGTCTTTTACTTTAACATTAGCACCTCTTTTTTCGAGGTTCGTGATAACGGTATCTAATAATGCTTTACAAAAGCTCCCATCTCATATGGGTGTGAATAAACAACAACTACATTCATAATGATTTTTCTTCTTAATTTAAATAATATTGCAGTGATTACAGACACTTTTTTTAGTATCTGATACAAAAATATAAGAAAAATAGTATACTTTTAATACCAGTTACATAAAGGATACCAGGTATGAATGATGAGAAAATGACAACAGAACAAAGTATCAAGTATATGCAGGATACTTTATATGTTCTAAACGGGAAATGGAAACTTCCAATATTAATTGCTATACATCAGGGAAATAATCGATTTCGAGAAATTCAACGTTGTGTCTCTGGAATTACATCAAGAGTACTCTCTAAAGAGTTAAAAGAATTAGAATTAAATAAATTAATTAGGAGAACAGTCTATGACACTAGTCCTGTTTTGGTCGAATATACACCCTCCTCTTATTGTAGTACATTACAGAATTTAATAGAAGAAATGATAAAATGGGGAAAAGATCATAGAGATAAGATCAGGGAAGAATAAGATAATGATATAGAAGTATTATAGTATCGTCTTACTCTTGCTGGAACAGCGATTTATTAGCCTCTTATTTTATATATCAGATATATTCAATGATTAAGATTAGCTATTTTCAGAAAAGACAAAGGGTAGCACTGGCTTATGATACCCCTCACATCGTTATTTATAGTAAAGTCAATCATTCCCTTTTATGAATTTGGCAATTTCTCGAACTTCCACACTACCTCCAATTTTGAAAATTGGGTTAGCTTTAGCTATTTCTACAGCCTCGTCAATCGTTTCGGTTTTTATGACCACATATCCTGTTACGATCTCCTTGCCTTCTGAATGAGGACAGTCTGTAATACTTTCATCAGAATGAATTGTTTTTGCACCTGCGGGAGATAAGGTATTCCCTTTATCTGATACTTTATTCTGCTTTATTAGATTACCAAACCATTCCGTTCTTTCTTTCACTTGTTCGGGAGATGGTTTTATCTCTGAATCTTTATCTAACCTGAATATCAATAGAAAATCTTTCATATCATATATTTTAATTAATATTAAAAACTAATACAAATATAAAGGTGTCAATATGAAATGTATCAGGACTTTTAGGGTTGTTTTCGGTACTTTTTAATAAAAAAACTAGGTGAAAAACCTGTCTTTTTCTTAAAGATTCGCGCGAAATATGAGGAATCTTCGAATCCAATCTGAAAAGTAATTTCATTTATATTGTGATCTGAGTATATCAATAAGCGTTTAGCTTCTGTTATCTTAAGATTTAGTAAATATTGCTTGGCTGAGATCCCAAGTATCTTTTTACATGTTTCATTTAACTTTTCTTCTCGAACATTTAGTCTATCTGCGTAATAAGCTATTGTATGTAATCTCGAATAGTCAGATAAGATCAAACCTTTCAGTTGTTCTATTAATGCATTATTTTGATGTGTTTTTATCTGTTTCTTTTGTGCTATTCGGAATAATAAGCGGGAATAATATAAGAGTCCTGCTTTTATATTTTCCTCTGAGGCATCATCCTTGTATAACAGTTCCTTATTAACATTATCAAGGATAGATAAATGAAGGGATATATCAATGTCATCAATATCAATATAAGGAAAACTATAGCTCAAATTTATATCCAATCCAGCTAGTTGATCGATAAAAATAATATATCCCTGAGCATCATCATAGAAACTCCAATTATGGATTTGTTTTGGAGCAACGTAAAATACCCTTTGCGGTTTTATTATATATTCTTCCGAGTCAATAACGTAGAATCCGCTTCCATGAGTAAACCAAACAAAAGAAAAGAAAGAGTGACTATGAGGCCATTCTATTCCTACATCTTCTTCTGATTCAAAATGCCTGATAAAAAATGATTCTGATAAGGCATCATCAGGTAAAACTTCCGCCATGGAGTATTCTTTTATCATATATCAAATGTAATTAAAAATGACATGTCTCTATTAATTGAATATCATTTTTTCTTTTCAACTGATAAACCACCCATTTAAAAAGAGAATAATAAAAGCAAGGTTTTGATAAATAATACTCTTTCGTAGAAAGGAAGATTATTTATTCAAACTCGCAGAGCTAGACCTTGCTGAATTATTCTCTTGATTATATCTTCGTGTTCAAATGAAAGAAAGACAATAGTACACATTTACTGTCACAAAACGATATTTTTGACAATCAATATTTTACAGGTTTATATTTGTTGGAAAAACAAGTAAAACCAAACAAATATGAATATTATCGCAATAGAAAAAGACGCTTTTGAATCCTTCAAGAAGATATTGGAGCAAATGGCCTCATTAGCTCCAAAGCAATCCTCTAATAACACACATCTCATTGAACAGGAATGGATAGAGGGTAAAGAATTGGCTACCTCTCTGAATATATCTCTACGTCATTTACAAACACTGCGAGAAAATGGAAAACTTTCATTCTCTACCATCGGAAAGAAAGTCTATTATCGGATTGCCGAAGTGAAGTCATTATTGGAAGAACATAAAATCAGCTCAAAATAACTTTTCCATGCAACTATATACCAATCAGGATAGCCAAGAATTACTACAGGCATTAAACGATACCCTGCCATATATTGAATACGTTTTGAAAACTCACAAGCCATTATTTGACGGTGAACGCTATCTGACAAGTGAAGAGCTATGCTCTATTCTCAAAATAAGTAGACGAACTTTACAGGATTATCGTAGCAATGGAGTTTTGCCATTTATCCAATTGCCTGGCAAAGTGTTGTTTCGGGAGTCAGATATTAGGACGGTGTTGGAAGAACGGTTTCGTCCGGGTTATAATTTTGATTATAAAGGATAACTATCAAAACTGGATGAAGGAGAAGTTCAGTTTAAACAGGATCGGTATTACAATTATAATACGAAGTTGGGTTTATAAGATATTTATATCCTATCTTTGCGACTGATTACAATATGAAAATGAAAAAAGTAGTAAAAGTTTATAATCCGGCCTTTTGGTGATTGTGTTTACAGAACATTTTTTTACCTAAATATTTCACCTTGAATACTGGTTGTGCATATATAGCCATGTTTCGAGGCCTGTCGAATTATAAATAAAAAACAAAATGAATTTGCATATTGAATTAGATTCCAGCCATCCCGCATATGAATGGTTGGAAAAACAAGCCGATAAAATCGGTGCCAAAGGTCACTTCGGGACACATATCGATTGTTATACTTCCTCTCCGTCTGAAAATAAATATAACCTCCCTATTTATCTGATGAATTGTATCAATGGTATGTCCTCGGCTGAAACCATACAATCATTGTCCCAGTTGAACGGACAGGCGCTTATCCTCTATACGGGTAATCTCCATAGAAACGGATATGGGACGCAAGAGTATTTCGGAGCTGACACAACTTTATCTCGGGAAGCATTGACTTTGATACTGGAAAAGAAACCCTCTTTTATATTGATCGATTCTTATGGTATCGGGCATCATGGAGAGAACCATCAAAGTCTGGATAAGCAATGTGAGGCATCCGGTTGTTATGTAATTGAGAATATTTGTATTGCTCCTGAAGAAGTTCAGAAGATACAACGTATCAATATCGAATTTGATCTTGACTATCCTTCTTCGGGTAAACCGTGTAAAGTAACATATTGATGTAAAATAAGAATAGGCTGATTCCATTGTAGAATCAGCCTATTCCCTTTTATTTAGCAAAGCTCTTTCTTACTCCCTGCATATCTCGAAGAATACTCCGGTCCATTACTTTTGCATATCGTTGTGTCATCTTTGTGCTGGTATGACCTAGCATTTTAGCTACATTCTCTAATGATACATTGTTCGCTAAGGCAACTACAGTCGAGAATGTGTGCCGCCCGGTGTGCGTGGTCAGGTGCTTCTTAATTCCGCACATATCAGCGATTTCTTTCAAGTACGAATTAAGCTTTTGATTCGCCATTACAGGTAATAGAATCCCTTTCTTCTGGCAATACGGATGCCCTTCATATTTCGCTAAAATCTGCAAAGGAATATCAAGCAGAGGAACATTGCACATAATTTTTGTTTTTTGTCTTGCTTTACGAATCCATAAATTACCCTCATTGTCGGGAACAATATGTTCCTCTTTCAGTTCTGATACATCTATGAAGGCAAGCCCAGTCCAGCACGGGAAAAGAAAAACATCGCGAACTAATTCCAAGCGGGGAATATCAAATTCTTTGGAGCGAAGCATTTCCAATTCTTCTTTAGTTAAGAACTCCTTGTGTACTTCCTGTTCATGGAATCGGATATTGACAAATGGATTCTTCGTCATCCAATCATTTGCCAAAGCCAGATTGGTAATCTTCTTGATCACCTTCATGTAACGAATCAGGGTGTTTTCCGATAATCCTTTCTCCACTTTCAAGAAGTGAATATAGTCTTGTATAAATGCGTGATTGACCTCTTTGAGCAGAATATCTTTAATTCGATATTTTTTCAAAGTCATTTCCTTCATGTATTTCAGACAAGTATCAAAGCGAGAGATAGTAACTTTGGCATAATCTATCCCGATTAGCTCCCTACATTTGTCGTTATGTTCCTGAAACACCTGAAAAAACATTTTGTGTTCTTCGTCCAAGCCAAGAAATTTCCGCTTGATCTCCATTGGATTGATTAGCTTGTCTTCCAACTCTAAGTTTCGATGAATGTCCAATAAACGGAGTTTTACCGAATCGAGATAACGGTTGATTTCCATAGATGCGGCGTCTTTGCCTGTGCATCGTTCTTTCTTTTGATTCCACAGATTTGGTTTTACAGCTCTTTTTAGCTGCATCTCGGCTAATTGTCCACCAATAGAGATACGCAACATAATTGGATTCTCTCCTGATTTTAATGCTCGTGTTTTTCTAATAAAGAAAAGCACGTTAAAAGTTTGACGTTTCATACGCTATAAATTAATGGTTTAAAGATACTTAAACCATGCCTTTTGGCGTGCATTCAACGATAAGACAATCAGAGACTTATAACGCAAATCGTGGACACTTTTTTTGTGGACAAAATTGTCCACGATTTAGCCTTGCGGAATTGCCTAATATTGCCTAAAAAGTGGGGGTGTTGGAAAAAGAAAATCCCTGAAACGTTTTATTTTCAGGGATTTACCAAATTTGAAATCTTTTAAAAGTGGTGCCACCAGGAATCGAACCGGGGACACAAGGATTTTCAGTCCTTTGCTCTACCAACTGAGCTATGGCACCATAGTACTGTAGTTTTGTGTTTGCGTGTGCAAAGATAGAATATATTTTACATTATCCAAAAATATACTGTGAAATATTTAAAGATTGTATTCTATATTTCCTTGCGTATAATATTCATTTTACAATAATAATCTTATTATCAGAGTATTCATAATACAATAAAACTACTTACTCTTCTCTATAAATAAAATACTGAACAGTATTTTATTTATTTAGCAAGACACACGTTTATTGCATTCATGCCTCTCGGGCCTCGTTCTAATTCGAAATTAACAATATCGCTTTCAGAAATATCTCCCTGTACATTGCTTTTGTGAAAAAAGTATTTTTCTACACTATTCAGATCCTTAATAAAGCCAAAACCTTTAGATGAATCAAAAAATTCAACTCTTCCTTTCAATTCTGTAGGCTCGTCTACTTCAGTCTTTTTAGGAGTAGAGACTAAAATATCTTCTATTTCTATTTCTTCTTTATTTTGAAAATCAGGAGGAGTATCTGTTATCACTCCATTTTCGTCAACATATGCAATCATATCTTCAAAAGAAGTATTACCTGCATTAGCTTTTCTATCTTCTTTACGTTGTTGTTTTTCAAGACGTTTACTTTGCTTTTTCTTTTCTATTTCTCTTTTATTAAATGAATTTGATTTTGCCATTTATATTTATTTAAATTTAGTATTACTATTTATACAAATATATCATAATCAGAAGATTATAACTAAAAACAATAAAACCTAAAAATTATCTAGCTTCTTTATTTCAATTATGTAGAAAGTCTACCGGTAAGTAATATAATACTCTCTCGAGTATTTAATATAATATGACTCAAATAATATACATTGTTATTTAATTATAGCAAGTATATCTTGAATAAGAAGAAAACGAAATAATTTGAAATATAGATCATTTACTGATGTACCAAAGGTAATCATTTTTTTTCGGTAATTTTGCCTTATATATTTCTTTTTCAGAAGATAGATAAATTTATCTTAGAAAAATAAACATATATTTACCAATATATATAATGATAATGTATATTTTAAATAATTATATAGTTCATATTGATACCAAAAATTACATTGCAGATTACAGGAATCCTGAAAAGTTCATCGGATTTTGCAAGCAATGTAATAAATACAATAATTGCTGGGCATGTCCTCCTTATAATTTTGATACTGAATATAATATTACAAAATACAATAGAGTATATATTATAGGAACAAAGATAATCCCTTCTGAAACTATAAGATCAAGATGCGACAATGCAGAAAATAGCAAACAAACAGGTGCAGATATAATAACTCATGTAAGGAGTAAATTAGATAGACAATTATTAGATCTGGAAATAAAATACCCGGAAAGTAGAGCTTTTTTTGCCGGTACGTGCCATGTATGTGGTAAAGAAGATTGTACCCGACTAACGAATAATCCTTGCCGCTATCCGGAAAAAATACGCCATTCTTTAGAATCCTTTGGATTCGATATAGGAAAAACCACCAAAGAATTGCTCGATATAGAACTCAAGTGGAGCAATGACGGCTTACTCCCTGAATACTTTACTTTGGTAAGTGCACTATTTACAAATGAGGAAATAGATATTCAATTATAGAAAAGAGAGATACCTCTTATTTTGGTATCTCTCCTATTATGTATAATCAGGTGGAAACACTGATAAACATTTATTTACCTATCGAATCCCATCCCTGAGCTTTCAGTTCTATCTCTGCACCATCGCGAGTTTCGAGCATAAGTCCATAATCTGCTTTAGTAATATGCCCTATAACATGTACTCCTTTTATTTTCGAAACCTTATCGTGCATATAAAGAGGTACTGTAAATAATAATTCATAATCTTCACCTCCATTCATGGCCACAGTGGTAACGTTCATATTAAACTGTTCGGCCATCATTGCAGTCTGATAGTCGATAGGAATACGTTCTTCAAATACCCTGCACCCTACCCCACTCTGCTTGCAAATATGCTTAAGTTCGGACGACAAACCATCGGAAATATCAATCATCGAAGTAGGAACAATTCCATCGTCAGACAAGAACTTTACTATATCTTTACGTGCCTCGGGCTTCAATTGACGCTCGAGTAAATATTCTTTCCCTGTAAAATCGGGCTGAAAATCCTTTTCACCATCATACACAGCTTTTTCACGCTCAAGAATCTGTAAGCCCATGAAAGCTGCACCCAAATCTCCCGAAACACAAATAAGATCGGTATCTTTCGCACCGTTACGATAAGCTATTTTATCACTTTCTCCTTCGCCAAGACAAGTAATACTGATTGTAAGCCCTGTAAGCGAAGCAGAAGTATCACCTCCTACTATATCTACCCCATGATGTTCGCATGCCAGATAAAGCCCTTCATAAAAAGCCTCCATATCTTCTACCGAGAAACGTTTAGAGATACCTATAGATACCGTTATCTGTTTCGGTTGACCATTCATAGCATAAATATCCGAAAAGTTGACCATAGCCGACTTATATCCCAAATGCTTTAAAGGAACATACATCAAATCGAAATGAATACCCTCGAGCAACAGATCTGTAGTAACAAGAGTTTTTTTATCGCCATATAATAATACGGCAGCATCATCTCCTACCCCTTTCTCTGAGCTCGTATTTTTCAATTCTACACTCTTAGTGAGATGTTCTATAAGTCCAAATTCACCTAAACTGGATATTTCTGTTCGTTGCATTTGTTGTTATCATTTTATAATGAGAGATGCAAAGTTAAGTATTTGTTTAATATAAAAAAGATACTATTGTAAAAACCAAATTTTAACTAAAACCTGACAAACTTGTACACTATCAAGCCCCTCTTCGTCTCCCCAAAGGGGGAGAAACTGCTGACGTAAAAAATTTGTTCCTCCTATGCTAACTGTTAACTGATTACTGTTAACTGATCAATTTTCAACCCTCTTGGCTTTGCCTAAGCCTCCCTTTTGGGGAGGTTGGAGGGGCTTTATAGATAAAGTTCTGTAAACCCATAAAAAAAAGCCCTTATCAGTATTTGATAAGAGCTTTCAATATTGCAATGCTTTACATTACTTCTGAGCCATAAATTCACCATTATTGTCTATCTTGATATGTTTTACTACCAACAGGCCTCCCTGATTGTCATATACATGTATGAATTGTTCTATTTTCGAAGACCAGCTGCTCATATTATTATCCCACTCTGTATATGTCAAATAATCTACATTTCCGCTATTATTATACACATAGTCATATTTATTCACTGCTTCCCATCCGGTCTTACTATCCCACACATATGAAACTTTCTTTTGCATATTTCCATTAGCATCGTAATGATAAACCGATTTGCTTATAGCTTTTGAAATAGCTTCATCGTAGGTAATAAATTCTTTAACGCATCCTATCTCCGTTTTTTCTATATTGGAATAAACCTTCTGAGTATTTGCTGCTGATAAATTTACTATTGAAAAAAGTATTGTTGCTACTGCTGATAAAATAATTGTTTTCATAACTTGTATTTTTTTATTGATTGTTGTTTATAATATTTTCAATTCTTATTTAAGCGCTTTCTGAAAATATGACGTTGCAATAATAAAAATGGTTACAATATTTTGATTTATTTTTTTCAAAAATATTGTAACCAACTAAAATACAATTATATAATTTATAAAAAAATTATTTTATAACTTCATCTATTACTTTTTTCACCACTTTCTCCATCACTTTATAGCCTTCATCGTTAGGATGCACACCATCGTTTCCGTATGAGCCTATAAGAGCCAGATTATCATCATGCATCACTGCATAATAGTCTACATAAGCAAAACCATTAGATGCTGCATACTCTTTTATACCTCCATTCAAAGACGCTATTTTGACTGGTACATTTTTTATCTCTTTTCTCCAAGGATACTCCCCTACCGGTAACACTGACGAAAGAATTACTTTTATTCCGTTCGCCTTGGCAAGTTCTGCCATAGATTTTATATTGCCAAGAGTAAAATTTTCATCGTAAAGTCCCGTATTTTCAGCAATATCGTTTGTTCCTATATTGATAATTACAGCTACAGGCTTCAGATTAATTACATCCTGACGAAAGCGTGACAACAACTGAGGACTGGTCTGCCCGCTTATTCCACGACCAACATAATTGTTAGATTTAAAAAAATCAGGACGTTTTCCGGCCCATCCTTCTGTAATAGAATTACCAATAAACACTACCCTTTTTTCCCCTTCCGCCGGAGCAGGTAATTCTGAATTCGCCTTTCCATACTTCTTCAGATTGATTAATTCATTGAAACCCTGAGCACCTAAATAAAAACTAAAAACAGACATAAATAATGCTATAAACACAATTTTCTTCATAATTATATAATTTTTCAATTTAAAATCTGAATGTATAACCTATCGAATAAAACAGATTATCACCATAAGGTGAGTTCTTATTCTGAACAACATCATATTGTATCATAGCTATCATACCACCAAGACGCACTCCCCCTCCTATAAGAAACGAAGGAACGAATTCATTTTCGCTATGCTTGTATCCGTCATTGTATTTTAGTATTTGCCACAAACGGCTTATTTCGGGCTGAACTCCTATAACCAGATATTCTACAGGATAGAAACGGCCAAACAAATTGAAACTTAGATAACTGCCACTATAGTCGTAATCGTAAAAATCTTCTTTAAAATAAGTATATCCCAATCCGGCTCCGGCAGTTAAATATTTAGAAAAATCATACCCCACCTGAGGCGATATGCCGACCAATGTATAATCTCCGAATTGCAGGCTAAGATTTCCTCCTATAGATAGCTTAGAAACATCGAATGAAGATGCCGACTTCTTCTGAGGTAAAGTCCTTTGAGAAGTATTTGTAGCGGTTGTTTTCCTCTGATCGTAAACATTACCATTTTTGTCTACATATATTTGAGAAAAAGAATTTAAGCAAATTCCCAAAAGCAATATAAGCAATATACTATTTTTATTCATCTATTATAATTTTTTAGAGACATACTCTCCTATTAAAGAGTTATCATCAATTATATTAATATTATATTTTTCTTTTTAATATTCAAAAAAACTTATTGTGATCATAATTGGCTGTTAATACTGTTCATTCTTTTTATAGAAAATACTTGTATTATCTGTTATTAAAATCTTATCAGTAGATAAAACAAAGTTATTAAACGAATCAAAATTATACAATTTATTTATATAAAGCTTTTTATGAACTTTATTAAAACATTGTTAATAACTACGATTGTTTAAAACTATTTTTGAGGAAAATACTTTTTGTTGTTAATAGTGTCTTAATATATCATTTGATAATTAGTAGTGATTTTTAATTGTTAGTTGCGACTTATTTTATATATGGCAATGAGATTGATAAAACAATCATTTTTGTTTAATAAATATATCAACAGTTTTTAACAGGTTATCAACAGTGAGAATTTGGGCTATTAAATAACCTATTACCAGATAAATATATTAATTTTGTTATTAGTTAAAATAAAAAACGATAAAATGAAAGATTTTTTTAAGAGTTTGTTAGCTTCCATTCTGGGATGTTTTATTGTTCTGGGATTGTTTTTTCTTATAATATTTGTCTCTATAGCAGCTATGTCTTTTAGTTCTTTAAGCTCTACAGATACGTATACATTGAAAGATAATACAGTATTAACACTTAAGCTCGAAGGAGAGTTGTTGGATAGGGTAGAGGAAGAAAATCCTTTTCTGGCTCTTTTGGGACAAGCATCCGATTCGCAATTGGGATTGGACGACATTCTGTTGTCTATAAAGAGAGCTAAAGAAAATGATAAAATAAAAGGTATTTATATAAATGCGGGGATGTTTCAGGCATCGAGTGCATCGCTTAAAGAAATAAGAGATCAGCTTTTGGATTTTAAAGAGAGCGGTAAATTTATAGTTGCATACGGTGATGTTTACACACAAGGATGTTATTATCTTTCTTCTTTAGCCGATAAAATTATTATGAACCCGCAAGGTAACCTCGATCTGCATGGTTATGCCGCTAATCCTATGTTTTATAAGGGGTTGCTCGAAAAGGTAGGTATAGAAGTACAGATATTTAAGGTAGGTACTTTCAAATCGGCTGTAGAACCTTTCATTCTCGACAAGATGAGTGATGCTAATAGGGAACAGGTATCTTCATATTTAGGTGATATGTGGTCTACTCTTACTTCTGATATTTCAGCTTCAAGAAATATTTCAGTCGAAAAATTGAATCAATTCACCGATTCGCTGGTTACATTCAAAAAAGCAGAGCAAACTATACAGTATGGTCTTACCGATACTTTGATGTACGAAACAGGAGTGAAGGAATATCTGAAAACATTGCTCAAAGTAGATGATGTAAAAGATGTACGTCTGGCATCAATAAAAAATATATCTTCTGTTCCATCTCTTAAAGAGAGTAATTCGGGTGATGTTATAGCTGTTTTGTATGCAGAAGGAAGTATTACCGATGGTTCAGGTAAAGATGGCATTACCAGCAAAAGATATATGAAAGAAATAGAGAAATTGAAAGATAATGATAAGGTAAAAGCTGTTGTTTTTCGTGTAAATTCTCCCGGAGGTAGTGCATATGCTTCCGAGCAGATATGGAAAGCCATTAGCGACCTGAAAGAGAAAAAACCTGTTGTAGTATCTATGGGAGACTATGCTGCATCGGGCGGTTATTATATTTCCTGTAATGCGTCTAAGATAATAGCGCAACCTAATACTCTTACAGGATCGATAGGTATATTCGGTATGTTTCCTAATGCAGAGGGTCTTACTAAGAAGATAGGAGTATCGTTCGACGTTGTGAAAACAAATAAATATTCAGACTTTGGCGATCTCACCCGCCCTATGAGAGAAGATGAAAAAGTGATACTTCAAAATTATATAGAACGTGGATACGATTTGTTTCTTACCCGTTGTTCCGATGGTCGTGGCATTGCTAAAGATTCTTTAGATAATATTGCACAAGGTCGTGTATGGACAGGAAAACAAGCTCTCGAAATAGGTTTGGTAGATGCTTTAGGTAGTATAGATACTGCAATAGAAGAAGCTGCTAAATTGGCTAAACTGGAAGATTATTCTTTGAGTTCTTTTCCTAAAAAGACAGACTTTTTTGAAAGTTTCTTATCTAACCAGAAAGAAGAACTTACTACAAAAGCTATGAAAGAATATCTTGGTAGCGATTATCAGTTCTTTAAAACTTTGAAAGAAATAAAAGATCAGGATTTTGTACAGGCTCGTATGCCTTACGATGTAGTTGTAAGATAATTTATGATAAAAACGAAGCCTGTACATATCAATAAATGGTTACTTCCTTTTTCTTGGTTGTACGGGCTTGTTGTATATATACGTAACAAGTTTTTCGATTTAGGGATTTTAAAACATGAAGAGTTTGATGTTCCTGTAATCTGTATTGGTAATATTACGGTAGGAGGTACCGGAAAAACGCCGCATACCGAATATCTGATCAGTATTCTGCAAAAAAAATATAGGGTAGGGGTGCTCAGTAGAGGATATAAGAGAAAATCGTCAGGTTTTGTGCTTGCTACTTCACAGTCTACAAGTAACGATTTGGGAGACGAATCGTTGCAAATAAAACGTAAATTTCCGCAAACAATAGTTGCTGTGGATGGAAACAGAAGAAGAGGAATCAGGCGTATGCTGGCACTCGATGATGCTCCTGAAATCATATTGCTCGACGATGCCTTTCAGCATAGGTATGTAAAGCCATCTTACACAATTATTTTATCGGACTTTAATCGTCCTGTATACGAAGATAGCCTTTTGCCTGCCGGGCGTTTGCGTGAACCTGCTTCGGCTCTTAAAAATGCAAATATGATAGTAATTACCAAATGTACGGATGATTTGCAACCCATCGACTTTAGGATAATATCGCATGATATAAATGCATTTCCTTATCAGGAATTGTATTTTACTACATTTGCTTATAAAGGGTTATACCCTGTATTTGATGGTAGCGGCGATAAACTACCTTTAGATAGTCTCGAAGATAAACATGTTCTGTTGGTTACAGGTATAGCTTCTCCAAAGATGTTGATAAAGAAACTATCTGAATATACGGATAGGATAGATACAATATCCTATCCCGATCATTATAGTTTCAAGAATAAGGATATAAAACATATTACTAACAAATTCAATAATATACCGTCCGATAATAAAATCATTTTAGTTACAGAAAAAGATGCAACACGGCTACTTTTCCGAGAAGATATAAGCGATGATATAAAAAATAGTTTATATTATCTGCCTATCGAGGTTGCATTTATGGACAAAGAAGACAATTTTAAAGAAAAAATATATAAACATGTTAGAGAAAATTCAAGAAACCGCAACATTTATAAGAAATAAAGTGAATGTGGTTCCTGATATTGCAATAATTCTTGGTACAGGACTTGGCGAATTGGTACACGAAATAAGCAGCAAAACAGAAATTCCTTACGAATCAATTCCTAATTTCCCGGTTTCTACAGTAGAAGGGCATAGTGGAAAACTTATTTTGGGAAAGCTCGGGGATAAGGATGTTATTGCTATGCAAGGCCGTTTCCACTATTACGAAGGATATATGATGCAGGAAGTTACATTTCCTATTCGTGTATTTCAGGCTTTGGGAATCAGTTATTTGTTTGTTTCTAATGCAGCAGGAGGAATGAATGGTAGCTTCGATATAGGAGATATTATGCTTATCGACGATCATATCAATCTTTTCCCTGAGCATCCTCTGCGTGGCAAAAATCATAAGGAGTTGGGAACTCGTTTTCCGGATATGAGCAATGCTTATGACAAGGAGCTTCGTATAATGGCAATGCAAATAGCTAAAGAAAGTAATATAAAACTTCAGCACGGGGTATACGTAGGTACACAAGGACCTACTTTCGAAACGCCTGCCGAATACAATTGGTTTCGTATTATCGGGGGCGATGCTGTGGGTATGTCTACAGTTCCTGAAGTTATAGTAGCCAATCATGCCCGGATGAAGGTGCTGGCATTCTCTATAATCACCGATATAGGCATTATCGGCAAAATAGTAGAGGTGACACACGAAGATGTCCAGGAAGCCGCCAAAATAGCTCAACCCAAAATGGCATATATTATGCAAGAGGTAATAAAACGAATATCTTAAAGGGTAATATTTATAAAGTAAAAAAGCACTGATATGTATTTTATCAGTGCTTTTTCTATTTTAAACGAGGGAATTATCTTTTATTGATAACTTTGTGTTCATTAATAATTATTCCTTCCTCTGTAATGCCTTGAATAATGACAGTGTATTCAGCCTTACTATCAGAAGTAAAAAAACTTAAAGAAGCATTACCTTCATTAGTAGTATTAATGTTTGGTTGCCAAAATAAAGTAGGCCTGTAATCTACATGAGTACTTTCTCTTTCTTCTTTTGTTTCGTATTTTGGAGAATAAAATTCTTTTGGAACTGTGTATCCTAAAGGTTTTATTTCTTTTGTATTATATCTGATTCTTTCAATACTTGAAAAATTAAAATTACCACTTTTGGTAGTAATTGAAATAACACCTTTAGAACCTCTGCTTCCCCAAATAACAGTACTTCCTCCTTTGAAAATGTCGACCCTTTCTACATCAGGCATATTTATTATATCGAGGTCAAAGCCTTCATCAAATCCTTCTTGGTCGATTGCATCCACAATAACGCCATCAATAGCTATAGCTGCATAAGAATTTCCATATATACTCGATTGCCCTCTTATTATAACTTTATTTCCAGCAAGTCTTATTCCAGGAATTCTTCTTAATAATTCATGTATGCAAGTGGCATTTAACTCTTCTATTTTTTTACTATCGAATGAAACATCAGCCATTGCTGAATAGGTAGATTCCGGTTTATTTATTTTTGGAGCATTTACATATACTTCGCTAAGTTTTATAGTGCGTATACTACTAATATTCTGATCATGTTCTGTTACTTTTCTTTCATTGATAAAAGGCAAATCTGTAATATCAACTGTTGGGTATTCATCTTCATTTATAGAAAGTGACACCCAATCACTGCCTTTAGTATCATAGGCCTGTAAGATGAAATTGGTATTGTTTTTAAAATCTAATCCAATAAAAGAGAACTTTCCATCTTTATCTGTAAGTGTTTCATTCGCATATGTATTGTCAAATGATATTATTCTTACAGGGCTATTGGCTATGGCTTTCTTCTGGGATATATTTTTTACTGTGCCTGATATTTCTTGTCCCAATTCTATAAAACCCGATGATTCTTGTATCTTTCCCTTTATTATTTGTGGTATGTCATATCTTGTCCAACCTTGTGTCAACATAAGGTTGTCCAGTGCTTTTAATGACTTTTGTCCATCTTTTTTGAAGTAATAGGATGGTTCTTCTATATATCCTCTCAAATCTGATGTTAAAAGTATGTAGGTGAGTATATTTAAATTATTATCTACACTCGTATAATTGTTATCTGTTACCGACATCGAAAGATTTCCTTTAATGGGATTGTTATCTTTATCTTTGATTGATATATCTAATTTTACTTGCTCTCTTTCATTGTAATTTTGTTTATCTGCATTTACAGATGAGTACGCCTTGTTTTCATCATTGATACAGAATACTATTCGTTCACTTAACGGATTATAATCAGAGTCTAATAGTATTATTTTTAGAATACCTGAAGGTAGATCTTTTTTAGCAAAAGCTAATGAAGGTATATTCTTATCCCATTTTTTCATATAACTTATAATACCTCTCGAATGAATAAGAAGATACATAGGATTTTCATTGTAATTAGGCTTATTCTTTTGTCCATTTACTGCAACTATTAATTTACTTTCAGACCATTTTGCCGAAATTGATAATATATTGTCAAGTGCTTTTGGTAAGGTAAATACAGATGTATCATTCTTTTCATTTATCATTGTTGCATAATATGTTCTACCTGCTTCAGGTTTTAGAGAGAAAGAGCCAATACCTTTGAAAAGAGTTGATACATTTTTCAGAACAATGTTTCCTTCATTGTCTGAAATATATCCGGATACTTCCTCCGAAATGCCTTTCGTATTTAATGCTTTCATTCCTACTAAACAATCTGCACCATTTATTAAATATCCACCTTCGGGGAAAAAGGATACATCAAATTCTTCTTTCGGATATGGAATATTAATGTATTTATCAAAAGATATATTTTCATAGTCGAATCGTAGATGTAATATACGGCTTTTGTTATTATCTGCTATTTTGAATGATAACTCTCCAGCATTGTTTTTGCTCATATTCAATACTTTAGTATAATCATTATTAATAGATATTTGTACTTCTTTTACAGGAATTATCTCCTCATTATCAGGTCTTGTAAAGTAAAAAGAGGCGGTTATTTTATCTTTTTTAAAATTGTAGCTTATATTTTCCTTTACCTTTGAAGAAGAGTTTACGATATATATATTCTTGTTAAAGAAATAGTCATGTGGCATTTCGTACATTGTTCCGGTATAGGCACGTAAGTAATAATTCCCTTCGGGTAGGGTAGATGGTATTCCTATTTGTCCGTATGAGTCTGTTTTTCCTATTTTTATTTTTTGTCTTTTTATGATTGAACCAATCGGATTTATCATTTCCACGTAGGCAAATCGACTATTTTCGGAAGGTAAATGGACTATTGCATCAATTAAATATAGTTTGAACCATAATGTATCGCCAACAATGTAGGATGTTCGGTCGGTATGCATATATATTTTTTCTTGAGGCGATGCTTTAATTTGTTCAAGAAATTTATTCTGATATAAATTTAATGAAAGCGGATCTGAATTTTGTGTATAAGCCTTGTTGAGATTGATAAATAAACCAAGAAGGATAAGTAGGTAACAATTATACTTCATATGTTTTCATTTTAGTAGATTAGATATATATTATATTATTTATGAATAGATTAGATGTATTCATAGCAATAAATATGGTTGCGCAATATACTAAAAATATTTAAGGTTTATTTCCAAGTATATATAAAAAAAGACGACTACATTTCTGTAATCGTCTTTTCATTGAGAGCGGAAGACGGGGCTCAAACCCGCGACCCTCAGCTTGGAAGGCTAATGCTCTATCAACTGAGCTACTTCCGCAAAGTTAGTGGGCAGTGATGGATTCGAACCACCGTAAGCGTAAGCTATCTGAGTTACAGTCAGACCCATTTGGCCACTCTGGTAACTGCCCGGTTATCTTTTGCGATTGCAAAGGTAACACTTTTATTTATTCCTCCAAATTTCTACGATAAAAATCTATCATTTTTAATGCCGTTATTGCGCATTCATCCCCTTTGTTTCCATGTATGCCCCCTGCTCTTTCTTCGGCTTGTTTCATGTTGTCTGTAGTTAATAAACCGAAAATGAATGGGATATCGTATCTTATATTCATATCGGCAATACCCTGAGTGACTCCGCTACATACATAATCGAAATGTGGAGTATCTCCTCTGACTACACAGCCAAGAGCTATTACTGCATCCAATTCTTTATTTTCTACCATATGTTTCGAGCCGAAAATAAGTTCGAAGCTTCCCGGAACAAAGTCTATAATTATATTTTCCTTTTTCACACCATGCTTCAATAGTGTATCGTGTGCTCCTTGGAGTAGGGGAGTGGTTATAGTTTCGTTCCATTCCGAAACAACGATTCCTATTCTCATATTCTCTCCGCTGGGAACTGTTTCAGGATTGTAAGATGATAGGTTGTGGTATGCTGTTGCCATAATTCCTTTTTTATAGTTATTTTATTTTTTGTTTAAAGATAAGATTTATTCTTTTATATCATTTAATAAATTCTTTGCAAGGCGGCTTGCTCCGATTCTGAAATATTCGCTAGTTAAATATTCTTCGCCTAGCACTTCTTTTACTATCGTATAGTATTTGACAGCGTCTTCGGTGGTGGAAATTCCTCCAGAGGCTTTAAAACCTGTCTGACGGCCATTCTTAGAGGTGTATTCTTTTATTGCTGTACACATTACGTATGCAGCCTCTAATGTTGTCCCTTCATATACTTTGCCGGTAGATGTTTTAATGAAGTCGGCTCCCGAATATAGAGAAAGTATTGAGGCTTTCATAATATTTTCTGCCGTTTTCAATGCACTTGTTTCCAGTATTACTTTCAACTTCGCTTCGCGGCATGCATGTTTTATCTCGTCTAGTTCTTCTGTCAGTTCTTCGTAATTTTCATCGAAAAAGAATCCCAGATTGAGAACGGTATCTATCTCGTCAGCTCCACTGGCTACGGCCAGGGCTGTTTCGGCTATTTTTACTTCAGTAAATGTTTGAGACGACGGGAATCCGCCTGCTACGGATGCTATTTTAACATCAGCTGTCAGAGCTTCTTTTACGGTTTCTACAAAGTTGGGGTACACACAGATTGCTGCTACATTATTTATGTCGCTCGATCCTTCAAAATCGTTTACACCTTCTGTCAGATTCCAGATGCTTTCTCTTGTATCTGTTGCGTTAAGAGAAGTTAGGTCTATGAGCGAATATATCTTCTTATAAACTTCTTTTGTATTGTTTTCTGCAAATTTCTTGCTTATTATTTCATTTACTTTTTTGGTAATGTCCGAATCTTTCAGATTGGTCTCATATTTTTTGAGAGTATCGGTATACTTGTTTACTTCTGCCATTTTATTTTAATTTATCGTTATTTATATGCCTGTCTTTATCTCTGTTTGTTTTCTTTTCTATATTCTTTTTGAATGCCTCTGTCAGATCTATTCCTGTCTGATTGGCCAGACATATAAGTACCCATAGCACATCGGCCATTTCGTCTCCTAGATTTTTGTCTAAATCTGATTTCTTAAATGACTGATCTCCGTACGTGCGAGCCATTATACGAGCTAATTCGCCTACTTCTTCGGTGAGGATAGCCATATTGGTAAGTTCGCTGAAATAACGTACTCCTATGGTCTTTATCCAGTTGTCTACTTCTTTCTGAGCTTCTTCTATAGTCATTATTCTTTTGTTTTAGAATCTATCCATATGGTGACAGGTCCATCGTTTATTAATTCGACTTGCATGTCTGCTCCAAATTCTCCTGTTTTAACTTCTTTTTCTAACTTATCTTGTACACAAGCACATAGCTGCTCATAGAGGGGTATAGCTACTTCGGGCCTTGCTGCTTTTATGTACGATGGTCTGTTTCCTTTCTTTGTTGATGCATGAAGAGTAAACTGAGATACAATTAATATCTCGCCGTCTATTTCTGATATAGACTTATTCATTACTCCGTTTTCGTCATCAAAGATACGTAAATTAACCACTTTTCCCGACAACCATTCGATGTCATTTATATTATCGGCGTCTTCTATGCCTGCCAATATAAGTAGTCCTTTTCTTATTTTAGACTTTTCTGAGCCGTTTATGCTTACAGATGCTCTTTGCACACGTTGTATGAGTAATCGCATTTTTATTTTCTTTTGTATAGGTATATTTCGCCATACGGGTCTTGCATTTCTGTATAAGTTGCTATCATCGTATAATTTTCATTCAAATAAGGAAAATTGGTACGTGATGTAACAATGAACATAGGGCCTGAATTTTTAACTATATTTTTTTGAAATTCAGATATATCCGGGAATACTGTGTTGTCTATGGCAGGGTGGAAAAAGTATTTATAAGAAGGAACTATGTCAGCTGCCATATATATTCCTTTATCTAATTGCAGATCGAGTAGGGTAGGGTTATGTTCTTTATTTATAATTTCTGCAAATTCTTTTTGACCATAGCTGCAATTCTCTTTGCAGAAGAGTGCAGATCGCTCGTTTGCCAGTAATCCCTGATTGTAGATATTGAGAGCCAGTATGCAGATAAATGAAAGTATGTAGATGGGATAATGATTACTCTTTTTTTTCATCAAATATTTGTCTAAAAATCCGAAAATATATACCAGACCCATAATTGCAAATACATAAAGAACAATATATGCATAGAGATGGTGATCCCTGCTGTTTACAATAGGTAAATATAGAAAGACGAAAGAAAAGAATATCCCTATTTTATATTCCTTTTCTTTGATATATTTTTTTGTAAATATTAGTACTGCCAGCCCCAATAAGACTAAAGGAAAGGCAATGTAAAACCGTGATGTAAGTTTTACAAAGCGTACTGCTATATTTAATACTACATCTATAGTAATCCCTGTTGATGCGTACATGGAATTGAATGTAAAATAGGCAAAAATGAAATCTGCAAAAGCATTATTCAGCAGAAAATAGAGTAAAAAAGGGAAAGCTAATATTATAAATCCTACCATAAAATACATGAAACAAAACACAATCTGTTTGTACTTTTTTTCTGTGTATATTCGGTAACATATTGCTAGTATAAGGGGAGCCCAGAAAACACAAACGCTAAACTTCACAAAGAATGCAAATGCAAATGTGAATCCCTGTATCAGCATTATCTTATACAGCCCTTTTGGAGATTGATAATTACCATTGAAATAGGAAAGAAAATAATAGAAACTAATAGTTATAATAGGCACAATAAACTCGTCGGCAGAGCCTCCTGATCCACTTTTGCTATACAGAATAGTAGTATATAGCAGTGCTATGATAAAGGATGAGATATTGCTTAAGAATAATTTGGCAGTGCGGTATGCAAACAGTATGCTTAGAAACCAGAAGCAAGATTGTATGAGATATATACCAAGGAGTGAAGTATTAGATACCAGATAGCCGATTCCATATATGAAATAGATGAGAGGTCCTTTATGGTCGAAGAGGTCCTTGTATGGTACTTTTCCATTGAAAATACCTTTTCCTATAGAGAAATATATTTGAGGATCGCACCATTCATTAAACAGGTAATATGGAGAATTTAATGTATTGAAGAAACAAACTATAAAAGAGAATAGTAGAAAGATAAAAATAAAATAGCTGTCTTTTTTTATAGATAAAGAATTATTTGTTAGGTTATTAACCATTTTATTGTCTGCTGTTTTGAAAAAATAAGGTTGTATATTCGGTACAAATATACAACCTTAAAATATAATGCAGTTTCTTTTATATTTTTTTGGATAATATCTTTTATTCTTTTTCCATATCGTCTAGTTCTTTATGCACAGTCCTCATTCTGAAACCATAATATATTCTCATAATACCATAGCAGAAAAGTGCAAATGACATAAGATATATTATAAATCCGGCGGCGAATAATGGACTACTAATAAGGATGAATGCCAATATGAGAGTTAATATGGCAAAAGCAAGTATCCATCCCCAGCCTTTAACTCCGTTCCTTTGCAAGTCTATCGCTGTACCAATGCCCCATATAGCCTGAAACATAACCCAAAAGCCTACCATGAAGAGTATAACGGCTATTGTGCCAATCGGCATGGCTATAAGTAAGAGACCAAACAGCAGGTCTATTATACCACTGGCTAAGGTCCATCCCCAACCTTTCAGGGTATTCATATTTGATAGTGAGAATACTATTTCGAATATTCCACTAACAAGGAACCCTGCAATAAAGAATGCTCCCAAAATAGAAAGAGTTGCGCCCGGATTGCCCAAACACCATACACCTAGAATAATGGCTATAACTCCGATTATTGGCGAAATCCACCAATATTTTACAGCCTGTTTTACTGAGTAAAAAAGATCATTTTTCATAATGCGTTGTTTTTAACATTGTCATATAATATAACGCACAAAAATGAACTATTGTTCATTTATTTTTTAAATGATCCACTTATTGAGAACAGGTATTTTTTTGATGATGAGTACAACGCTCAGCGAACATAAATATACGAATAGGGCGAGTATGGGAACTGATATAATAGCCGGAAATGTCCCTGTGTTTATATTTAATAAACTGAGCAATACATTAAACAGATCGTGAACAAGATATATGCCCAGACTGCAATTGGCCAGTAATGTTATATACTTATTATTCTTCAGTTTTTGAATGCCTGTATTGCTATTTATAAAATTTTTTGCAAAAACAAAGACTGCATATGCTACTATCATTGTCAGCGGACTTATGTTTTCGAAATAATGGGTGCTTAAAGTGTGTTCGGTAACAGCTGTGTATGTTGACCATGATAACATCCATATCATTATACAGATACCGGCAGTGTATAGTGACTTCTTTTGGATAGATGTAAGGTCATATTTCGAGAAAAAATAACCTGCTATAAAATAGCCGGTGTATGAGTATAATTCATTTATTCCGAAGCTTATATGTAGGTTATAGGCGGCATCTATTTTGGGTATTACAGCTCCGAATATGAGATAGAGAATAAGGAAGTATATATAGTGTTTTTTTTCGGCATTGGCTGTAAAAACTCTTATAAGTGGTGATAAAATATAGATAGAAATTATTGCATACATAAACCATAAGTGATGCCATGGGGTACCGAATAGTATATCCAAATATATTTTTTTCCAATCATCTGAGGTTACCTCTTTGACTTGTAATAGCATGGATACAATAGGTGATAATGTTCTGTATACTATAGCCCAAAATATAAGAGCAATAATGAGTCTGGGTAATGTTTTGGTATATAGTTTTTTAAATGTAAGGTTGTATTTGGGATCAAGAATTATTATACCACTCAGCATAAAAAAAACAGGAATACACCACCTGAACATCGTCATAAAAGTATTTAGTACATACCATTCTGATGTACCTATTGTAGAGTACCATCTGACTCCGCATATATGTATTATAAGAACAGCATATATTGTGAATGTTCTTAAGATATCAGCATATAATATTCTCTCGTTACTTTTATTTTCGATTCTTATTTCTGCCATTTTGTAAAAAATAGGGGTGTCTTTATGTAAAGATATTATTAGTTACTTTTATCTTCAAAATATTTTTTCAATAAAAGAGTTTTGTGTTTACCTACTATTTTTTCCAGCTCTTGTTGAGATGCGGCTTTTATTCTTTTTACGCTTCTAAACTCTTTGAGTAATAATCTTTTAGTTTCGTCACCAATACCTTTTATATTGTCTAGTTCCGATTTTACCTGACTTTTGCTTCTTTGGTTTCTATGAAAAGTAATACCAAATCTGTGAGCTTCATCTCGCAGATGCTGGAGAACTTTCAGAGATTCAGAATTTTTGTCGAGGTATAACGGTATTGAATCTTCAGGGTAGTAAATTTCTTCCAGCCGCTTGGCTATACCTACAATGGCAACTTTGCCGTATATGCCCAATGACTTGAGCGATTCGCATGCTGAACTTAATTGCCCTTTTCCTCCGTCTATCACAATCAGTTGGGGTAGGGGAGAGCCTTCTTCCAAGAGTCGGTGATAACGTCTGTATACTACTTCACGCATAGTCGAAAAATCGTCCGGACCTTCTACTGTTTTCACATTGAAGTGGCGATAGTCTTTTTTCGATGGTTTTCCCATTTTGAATACTACGCATGCCGATACAGGATTAGTTCCTTGTATATTCGAATTGTCAAAACACTCTATCTGTACAGGTAATTCTTTGATATTCAGATCTTTCTGTATTTCTTTTAGTATTCTTATGTTTCTTTGCTCGGGATTCAGACTTTCTGCTTTTTTTAATTTGTCTATTTTATACTGTCTTACATTTTGTGTGGATAGAAGCAAAAGCTTTTTTTTATCTCCTCGCTGAGGAATTACGTATTCTACACCCTCGAGAGCCAGATCGGGATAGAAAGGTACTACAATTTCTTTTGCTTTCGACCCGAAACGTTCTCTCATCTCTACTATACCCATGCCGAGAAGATCTTCTTTACTTTCTTCTATACGCTTTCTATATTCAAAGGTATATACTTGTATTATAGCTCCATTATGAACATTCAGATAATTTATAAATGCTGAGTTTTCATCTTCATCGTAACTGTATACATCGATATTGTAATTTATATTGCTTACAACAGTCGATTTGTTTTTGAAGTTTTCAATCAGCAGATATTTATTCTTAAGCTCGTTCGCCAATTCAAACTCTTGTTTTTCCGCCATTTCTAACATTTGATTATAAATACGGTCACTCACAAGATTTGTATTTCCTTTTAGAATTTCTTTTATAGATTCTATGTCCTTATTATAGTCTTCGTATTTTTGTAAACCTACACAAGGAGCAAGACATCTTTTGATATGATATTCCAGGCACACCTTATATTTTCCTTCTGCTATTTTCTCCGGAGTCAGATTTAACGAGCATGTACGGATAGGATATAATTTATGTATAAATTCGAGAAGAACTTTTACACTTGGTACATTAGAGTAGGGACCAAAATATTGTGATCCGTTTTTTATAATTTGTCGTGTTAATTCTACTCTTGGATAAAACTCATTTCTTATAGCAATAGAAGGATAAGACTTGTCGTCTTTTAACAATACATTATATCGCGGTTGAAATTCTTTTATAAGATTATTTTCAAGAAGGAGAGTGTCTGCCTCAGTATCTACTATAATGTATCTGATGTCTTTTATCTTACTTACTAATATCCGTGTTTTGGGACTGTCGTGATTTTTTGTAAAATAAGAAGAAACTCTTTTTTTCAGATTCTTTGCTTTACCAACATATATAATTATACCCTTGTCATCATAATATTGATAACATCCCGGCTTTTCAGGAATATTTCTGATGATATTTTTTAGATAATCATTCATATACTGATGGCTTTTTGTTAATAAAATAGTCTGTGTTAAGAGCGTTTAAATTCTTTATAATTCTCTATGCTTTTAAATAGAGAATGTTATAAGAGATTTTATATCTACGTCGGCAGGAAATACTTCTCTTCCTCTCAATTCTTCTAGCTCTATGATAAAGTTAATGTATATCTTCTTAACTCCCATCTTCTTTACAAGTTTATATGCTGCAAGCATTGTGCCGCCTGTTGCAAGTAAATCGTCATGTATAAGAACTACATCATTCTCTCCGAGAGAATCTTTATGTATTTGTATTTTGTCTACACCGTATTCTTTTTCATACTCTTCCTCGTAGACTTCTGCCGGAAGTTTGCCCGGTTTTCTAATTGGGACAAATCCTGCACCAAGTTCTAATGCCATTATGGGTCCCATGATAAATCCTCTTGATTCTATGCCTACTACTTTTGTTATTCCAAGATCTTTGTATTCGTCCAAAAGTGTATCAGTGAGCATAGATAAAGACTCCTTTGTGTTGAAGAGTGGGGTGACATCTTTAAACTGAATTCCTGGGATAGGGAAGTCCGGAATGTTTCTTACTGTTTTTCTTAACTCTGCTAATTTTTCCTCCGATGTTAGTTCTTTCATGTTCATTAAAGTTGATTGTTCCACGTGGAACAAATCCGATTTATACTTGTTTTTATTTTGTGTTCCACGTGGAACAATTTCGTTTATCGTCCTAAAAGTACTAATAATACTGATATGTCGTTTGGTGAAATGCCTGGAATTCTACTTGCTTGGGCTATTGTTTCAGGATCTATTTTCGATAGTTTTTCTCTGGCCTCGGTGGAAAGGGATAATATCTCTTTGTAATTAAACTTCCCCTTTATCTTTATTGTTTCCAGTCTGGAAATCTTGTCGGCTATAAGTTGCTCTCTTTTTATATATCCGTCGTACTTTATTTTTATTTCGGTAGCCTCTATTATTTCTTCTTTTCTGTTTGGTATTTTGTCCAATTCGCTTTTTAGGGCAGGGATGAATTCCGAAATATTCTCTATTGTTATTTGTGGACGTGTTATAATATCCTTAAGTTTTACTTTTTGTTTTAGAGGAGTTGTACCTAAAGATGTGAGTCCTTCATTAATGTATTCCGGTTTGATAGAGTAGGAGGCTGTGAAATCTATGAGTCTTTCTATTTCCTCTCTCTTCTGGTTTAGCAGGTCTATTCGTTCCTGTTTTGCCAAGTTGATATCGAACCCTTTTTCGGTTAGTCTCATGTCTGCATCATCCTGGCGAAGAAGGATTCTGTATTCTGCTCTCGATGTAAACATCCTGTATGGTTCGTCTACTCCTTTTGTAACAAGATCGTCTATCAACACACCTATATATGCTTCATCTCTTTTCAGAATAAATTCATTTTCGCCATGTGCATTTATATGTGCATTTATTCCTGCGATAAGTCCTTGTCCTCCGGCTTCTTCGTATCCGGTAGTTCCGTTTATTTGTCCGGCAAAAAATAGATTTTTTATCAGCTTTGTTTCCAACGTATGCTTCAACTGTCTTGGATCGAAGAAGTCATATTCTATAGCATAGCCCGGTCTATATATATGTATATTTCGAAATGCCGGAATTTTTTGTAATGCCTCAATCTGTATATGTAGTGGGAGAGAAGAAGAAAATCCATTCAAGTAATATTCCTGAGTGTTTACTCCTTCGGGTTCTAAGAATAATTGATGAGCAATCTTATCGGCAAAAGTCACTATTTTAGTTTCTATGCTCGGACAGTATCTTGGTCCTATACTTTTTATCTGACCGTTATATAGTGGAGAATCATCCAATCCATCGCGCAATGTATTATGCACATCTTCGTTGGTATAAGTGATCCAGCAGCTGAGTTGTTTCAAAGTGCGTGCAGGATAGTCGAGGTATGAAAACTTGTGGAAGTCATCATCTCCTTTTTGCTCTTCCATAAGGCTGAAGTCTACGCTTCTTCCATCTATTCGGGCAGGCGTTCCGGTTTTCATCCTGTCGGTTGTAAATCCAAACTCTCTTAGTTGTTCGGTTATTCCCGATGATGCCGGTTCCGATACCCGACCTCCTCCTAATTGAGTTTTCCCGATATGCATCAATCCATTAAGGAAAGTACCATTGGTGAGAACTACCGATTTGGCAGAAAAGGTCACTTCCATCGCAGTTTTTACTCCCACTACAGTGTTGTTTTCTATTACCAGTGATTTAACAGTGTCTTGCCAAATGAATAGATTTTCTGTGTTCTCTATTATTTCTCTCCACTTAAGAATGAATTGAGCTCTGTCGCTCTGAACTCGTGGACTCCACATTGCAGGGCCTTTCGACTTATTGAGCATTCGAAATTGTATGGCTGTTTTATCGGATACAATTCCCATTTGTCCGCCCAAGGCATCTATTTCTCTTACTATTTGTCCTTTTGCTATTCCTCCTACGGCAGGGTTGCAGCTCATTTGGGCAATTTTGTTCATGTCCATTGTTATGAGCAGAGTTTTAGATCCCATGTTGGCCGCAGCTGTAGCCGCTTCGCAGCCGGCATGACCCGCACCGACGACAATTACATCATATTTGAAGTTCATCTTATTTTATAAAAGCTAGCTGTAAAAATTTATTTCCGGCTACAAAGGTAATACTTTTATACAGTAAATTTTTATTGCCGTAATCGCTGTAAAAATTATTAACACTGTAGATTAAATATTATTGGCATTTTTTATCGCCTTACTTACTTTTTCTTTGTCCGTTTGTAGTATTACGAACTCTTCTTCTTCACAAAATGCCGGAGCCATATATGTCATTTTGCTTCTTACCGGACTTCTGAACGATCCGTGAAATTCTTTCAGGCCTGTTGAGTTTACGAGATCTCTTACATTATCTTCCGTAATGCCTCCACCAGGCATAATGATGATTCTGTCTGCTGCTTTTTCTATAAGTTGCTTTATGATCTCTTTTCCAGCAAGAGCTGTTTTTTTACCTCCCGAAGTTAGTATTCGATTGCAACCTATTTCTATTATATCTTCGAGTGCTTTATATAGATTGGAAGATCTGTCGAAAGCCCGATGAAATGTTACTTCCATCTTGTATTGATGTGCTATTTTTACAAGTTCCTGATTCCTTATTTTATCGATAGAACCGTCAGGATTCAAGATACCGAAAACTACTCCGTTACACTTAGCCTGTCCACAATAATGAATGTCTTGTTTCATTGTCTCAAACTCGAGGTCAGAGTACAGAAAATCACCTTCCCTCGGTCTTATTAATGTATTAGTCTGTATATCAGATAGTTGTTTGGATTTTGTGATTTGTGATGGAGAAGGAGTTGTTCCTCCTTGCGCCAGATTATCGCAAAGCTCTATTCTGAATGCTCCACCCTGTTGAGCTTCTACCGCAGATTGTACCGAACCGGCGCATACTTCTACTAATATCATATATGTAAATTGTTGATATATAGATTATTAATATCTATTCGAGAGAATGATTACTTCGAAGGATAAAGTTTATTTATTAAATCTTCTCTTTTTATCTTTCTTAATGATCTTATTATCTGTGGCTTATAGTCTTTGTCGTACCAAAAGAAGAATTGTCTTTGAGCTAATTTCTGTTCTTTGGTGCGTGCAGTATAGACTTTTTCGAGAGTATAAGGATGATATCCTGTATAATACATTTCGGTAGCTACAGTCATTGGTGAAGGAGTAAAATCCTGTATCTGCTCCAGTTTAAATCCTAAAGGCTTCGTTTTTACAGCTAATTCTGCCATATCCTCTTCTCCACAGCCGGGATGCGATGATATGAAATAGGGAATAAGCTGCTGTTTTAGTCCGGCTTGCGTGTTTATTTTATCAAATATTTTCTTAAACGCATAGAACTGTTCAAAGCTGGGCTTTCTCATGTATTTGAGGACAAGGTCAGATGTATGTTCCGGAGCTACTTTAAGTCTTCCTGATACATGATTGACTATTAGTTCTTCTGTGTATCTCTCTGCGGCTTTGTTTAGAGCCTCGTTCTCGCTTCGGTGTAATAACATGTCGTAGCGAACACCACTCCCTATAAATGATTTTTTTATCTGTGGTAAAGCATCTACTTCTTTATAAATTTCGAGTAGTGAGGTGTGATCCGTATTGAGATTCTTACATATCTTAGGGTGTATACATGAAGGACGTTTGCATTTTGCACAGATCTGTTCATCTATTCCCTTCATATTGTACATATTGGCAGAAGGACCACCCAAATCGCTTAAATATCCCTTAAAATCCGGCATTTCTGTAATGTTTCTTACTTCGTTGATTATTGATCTTTTAGATCTTGAAGCAATAAATTTACCTTGATGTGCCGATATGGTACAGAATGCGCAACCCCCGAAACATCCTCTGTGCATATTGACCGAAAATTTGATCATTTCGAATGCCGGAATTGTTTTTCCTTTATATTTAGGATGAGGTAGTCGTGTGTATGGCAAATCGAATGAAGCGTCTATCTCTTTTTCCGACATTGGAGGGTAGGGAGGATTGATAATTACCGCCTTTCCATCACAATATTGGATAATGCGAGACGCGTTCATCATGTTAGATTGTTCTTCAACTATTTTAAAATTCTTCGCTTGCTTTAGTTTGTCGGTCAGACATTCTTCGTGCGAAGCCAGATATATATCGTCTTCTTCGTTGAAAGACGCATTTAAATCGTTTTTATCGCTTAAATATACAGTTTGTGGTATCTCGGTAAAGCTTTGTGCTTTTTCTCCGTTCTTTAGCCTCGATATTATCGTTTTCAACGGTGTTTCACCCATACCATATACAAGTAAATCTGCTTTGGAATCTATTAGTATAGATTTGTGTAGTTTATCGTCCCAGTAATCATAGTGCGTTACTCTTCGCAACGAGGCTTCTATACCCCCCAGTATAACAGGAACATCTGGAAAAAGATCTTTTAAAATGTTGGTATATACAACCGAAGTTCTGTCGGGGCGCATATCTGCCCGTCCGTCAGGTGTGTAAGCGTCGTCGGAACGAAGACGCTTATTGGCTGTATAATGATTAATCATGGAATCCATTGCACCGGCCGTTACTCCGAAGAATAATTTCGGTTTGCCCAGTTTTTTGAAATCCCGCAGATCATCGCGCCAGTTTGGTTGCGGTACAATAGCTACTCTGAGCCCTTCTGCTTCAAGAATACGACCTATTACTGCAGCTCCGAAAGAAGGGTGATCTATATACGCATCTCCCGAAAACAGAATTACGTCAAGTTCATCCCATTTTCTTAATTCTACTTCTTTTTTTGTAGTAGGCAGCCAGTCTGTCAATCGGTATTCTTTCATAATCAGGCACAAAGATATTCTTTTTTTTCCCTGCTATATATAGCCTAAGACTATTCTTAACATTTTTGAGTTATACTATTTGTTAAACATTGTATATTTGTAATGTGTTTATAAACTAATGAGAAAACTTAGCTCTTTTTTAATTTCAATGCTATTCCTTGGGTTTGTTGCCTGTAGTACAACAAAAAATATACCTGAAGGTAGCTACCTGCTCGACAATTTCGAAGTTAAGCATGATACAAAAAATGCGTCTTCAGATCTGGAAGACTTCGTCCGTCAGCAGCCTAACTCCAGTATGCCATTGTTGGGAAAGGTAAGGCTTAAAATATACAATATGGCAGGACAGGATACAAGTAAGTGGATGACTCGTTTTATTCGAAAAATGGGGCAGCCTCCTGTTTTATATAACAATTCGCAGACAGCAATATCTGCAAGCCAACTAAAAAAGGAACTGAACAATCAGGGGTATCTGAATGCAGAGGTCGATACTATTCTTAAAATTAAAGGGAATAAGATGTCTGTAGTCTACAACATAAAGGGACATACTCCTTATCGTATCCGAAATTATACGTATGCCATATCAGACACTACGATGTCTCGTATAATGAATAAAGTACCCTTGAGGCCATTACTGAATAAAGGCGATTTCTTTGATATGTCTATGCTCGAAGAAGAGAGGCTTCAGGTGAATACTGTGATGAGAAATGTAGGATATTATAACTTTTCGAAAGAATATGTTTATTTTAAAGCAGATACAACACTAAACTCTCATCAGGTAGATTTATTTCTCGATATCTATCCTACCAAAGACAGTGTGCCTTATCCCAGATATAAGCTTGATAAAGTGACAATAATTTCGGGTATAAATTCGATAGATAATATGATGGGCCCGGGTGGCCAGATAAATACAAACAGATGGTTTTTTAGAAATGCTGATACTACCGAATATCGGGATATTAAGATAATACGGGGCCGTAATAAATTTCTTCGATCGACTAGTATTTACCGAAATAACTATGTGAGGCCGGGATCTTACTTCTCTGATATGGCTCAGAGTTATACTTATCAGGCTTATACCAAAATGGGAGCCATAAAACAGGTAAATATAACGATGAATCCATCCGTCACAGATAGTACAAAGCTAGATGCTACTATTATTTTACTACCTGCCAATGCTCACTGGTTCAAAGCTGCCCTCGATGGCACAAACTCTGCCGGAGACCTGGGTATAGCCCCGAGTGTATCTTATCAGCACCAAAACCTGTTTAATGGTTCTGAGCAATTGAGTATTAAGTTGAAAGGAGCCTATGAGTTTATTACAGGAGGTCATAGTACCGATCTTATGAATCAGAGTTTTTATGAATATGGAGCAGAGACCAGTCTTACATTTCCTCTCTTTCTATTCCCATACCTGAAAAAAAGCTGGCGGGAAAAACCTACTGCAACAACTACTTTTACAGTCGGACTGAATAATCAGCATCGGCCGGAGTATACACGGCAGTTTTTTAATACAACGATCAATTATGGTTGGACTACCTATAAAAGCAGGTTGAGACACAGTTTCGATTTTGTAGATATAAACTACATACGTATGCCTTGGATGTCGCAGAATTTTAAAGATAATTATCTGAACAATTCTGATAATACGCTTTTGATGGAAAGTTACAGGGATCAGCTGGTTGCTAGAAATGCCTATACAGTAACATTGATAAACGGAAGACGATTCAATCCTTTATATCCCACCTATTCCCTTCGTGGAACGATAGAAGTGTCCGGAGCTATTCCCAGACTGGTGACAACAATAAATGGTTCAAAAGTAGATGAATACGGGCAAAAAAGAATACTGGGTGTTGCATATGCCGAGTATGTAAAAGGAAGTGTGGATTATGCCCGTACATTTTATTTTTCGAAGAAGCATTCGCTGGCATATCACGTAATGCTCGGATTAGCCCATCCTTATGGAAATTCAGATATCCTTCCGTTCGAAAGACGTTTTTTTGCAGGAGGTGCAAATAGTATAAGGGGATGGTCTACACGCTCTTTGGGACCCGGATCGTACCGAAAGAATCGGGAAGGGAGTGATTTTGTAAATCAGACCGGAGATATGAAACTGGAACTTAGTATAGAAAATAGGATGAAAATAAGTTCTATGTTCGAATTTGCTCAATTTATAGATGCAGGTAATGTTTGGACTTTACTCAGTTATAAAGAACAGCCGGGAGGTTTGTTCCAGTTCAATTCTTTTTATAAAGAAATAGGACTGGCTTATGGTGTAGGTCTTCGGCTCGACTTAGACTTTCTTCTACTCCGATTCGATGCGGGGATGAAAGCCTATGATCCCGGATTGGAGCAATCGAGACGTTTTGTTTTATTTAAACCTACTCTCAATCGTATGGCATTTCATTTTGGTATAGGCTATCCTTTCTGACAATGTTTTAAATGTCATATGTAAAAATATAAATTTGTCAGTTTTCTATCTCTTTCATATTTTTGTAGTTGTATACATGAAACCTTTAACATAAAACAAACAAAAAGTATGAAAAAACTGTTTTTACTATTATTACTCACTCCTTTTTTATTTGCAGCTTGTAGTTCCGATGATGACGGAAGCAACGATAGCATGGCCGTTATTAAAGTAGAGTCGGAAGTTGTATCATATAATACAATCAAACTGAGTTGGCCAAAAATTCTCAACGCATATAGATATCAGGTTTTCTTCAAGGCCGAAGGAGGTGCCGAATGGCAGAATTCTAATTCTATAATGCCTGTCGATCAGTCTACAAGCGTTATATTTGAGCAGTCTTATTTTACTCCCGATACAAAGTATACGATCGTAGTCAAAGCATTCAGAGACTCGGGAAGTGGTTCTATTATTGGCGAATCGGAGGAGTTTGTGCTTAAAACCTTTAAGCCTAATGAGGAAAATATTATAGGAACTTGGGATTTTGTTTCTTTCGATCCGATAGTAACCGCATCTAGTGATGAAATAAAAAAAGCAGTAGAAAAAGCCGTTAATAATGATATCGATTTTTTTGATTATATTACTTTCAGCGAAGACGGAAAAATCTCTGATAGTGGGTCTGAAAAGAATGGGTCTTACAGCCTATATGGTAATAGTCTAACTGTGACATATCTTGATGGTGGCAAGGAATATACAGATGTCGCTGATATTTCTATGTCCGAAAACAGACTGATTATTTATACCGATGATACAGAAGCTTACATAGAAGAATTTCCGGGAGTGAGCAAAGTGATTGTGAAATCAACTTACGAAAGAAGGGAAAGTCCTGCAAATTGATTCTTTTTTAAATTATAGAGTCCTGTTATCATTGCGATAGCAGGATTTTTTTATTTATGCGGTTTTTAGGACTATGCTTCACTCTGTCGAATATTGTTTCGTTACTTTTTAGCAAAAAACTGTTTCTTAAGATTTGAATGATTACTTTTGCAGGCTCTATTTTAATTACACAGACAAAATAATAAAATAGGTCTTATGACCTAAATAAATGATGGACAAAACAAAAGGTATTATATTAGCTCTTATCTCTTCCGGTACATTCGGACTTATAGCATTCTTCTCTCTACCATTGCTGAAGGCAGGCATTCATGCCCCTTCTATCCTGTTTTATCGTTGCCTTATATCTACTATTCTGATAGGGATAGTATCTCTCGCAAGGAAAAAAAATCTTAAGATTTCACCCAAAGCTGCTGCTCAGCTCATTTGTCTCGGGCTTTTATATCCTATAACGGCTATGGGTTTGCTCTATTCTTATAGCTATATCTCTACCGGAGTATCTACTACACTCCATTTTCTTTATCCTATATCGGTTTCTTTTCTGATGATTATCTTTTTCAGAGAAAAGCCCTCACGGAATTTGTTGTTTGCTGCAATACTGTCGCTGATCGGAGTTGCACTGCTCAGTTGGAGCGATAATGGTTTTATCAGTACCAAAGGTTTACTGATTGTTTTGCTCACAGTGTTCACCTATTCCATATACATTGTATGGCTGAATAGTAAAGAGATAAAGAAGTTGGAAGCGGAGACAGTGACTTTCTATGTTATGCTTTTTGGTATATTTATTTTCTCCGTGTTTTCTCATTTTACGACAGGCATACAATTGATTCCCGATACCGGATCGTTGTTCAACCTGATTGGACTATCTGTTTTTGCAACCGTATTGTCCAATCTTGCGCTTGTCAGAGCTGTCAAATATGCGGGGTCTACTATCACATCTATACTTGGTTCGTTAGAGCCTGTGGTCGCTACCCTTGTGGGTGTATTTCATTTCCATGAGCCTTTCGGATGGAATAGCCTTTTGGGGCTTATGATCATTATCGGAGCTGTAATTTTTGTAATATTGAGCACTAAAAAACCTTCGAATAATCAGGGATGAGTATTTTTAGGGCAATTTTAGATTATATATTGCACATTTTTACTAATTTTGTGCGATAACCTGATTCTAAAAATACGTTTTAGTATATTAAAGAATTGACAATCAACTAAATAATAATAAATATGAGTAACAATTTATTAAAAGGTAAGAGAGGTATTGTCTTCGGAGCACTGAATGACAAATCAATTGCCTGGAAAGTAGCTGAAAAAGCAGTAGAACAAGGAGCTATAATAACTTTGTCTAATACACCTATGGCTGTAAGAATGGGTGAAACAAACGCACTGAGCGAAAAATTGAATACACAGGTAATAGCAGCTGATGCAACCAGTGTCGAAGATCTTGAGCAAGTGTTTGTAAAATCTATGGAAATACTTGGTGGTAAGATCGATTTTGTTCTTCACTCGATAGGTATGTCACCGAACGTACGTAAAGGACGCGATTATGACAATCTTGACTATGGCTTTTATGATAAGACGCTAGATGTATCAGCTCTTTCGTTTCATAAAATGATGCAAGTGGCCAAAAAACTTGATGCTATTGCAGACGGTGGTTCTATACTTGCTCTTACTCATATTGCTGCACAACGTACATTTACAGGTTATAACGATATGGCCGATGCCAAAGCATTGTTAGAGTCTATCGGACGCAGCTTTGGTTATGTGTATGGACGCGACAAAGGTGTACGTGTAAATACTATCTCTCAGTCACCAACAATGACTACCGCCGGACAAGGTATCGGAGGTATGGGTGCATTCTTCGATTTTGCCGAAAAGATGTCTCCACTAGGCAATGCCAGTGCTGACGAATGTGCAGACTATTGTATAGTGATGTTCTCTGACCTCACGCGCAAAGTTACGATGCAGAACTTGTTCCACGACGGAGGATTTTCTAGTATGGGTCTCACTCAGGCGATTGTTACAGATTATATCGAAAAGAAATAAGAAATAACGATAATTGGTGAAAGGCTCATAAATAACAATTTATGAGCCTTTTTCTCATATAAATCACTAAATTTGGGAATTAAAATTACCTGTAGCATGTTTATAAAGTTATACGACGAAAATCCGAACCAGAAAGAGATAGATAAGATTGTGAAAGTTTTGCAGGATGGAGGTCTTATTATCTATCCTACGGATACTGTCTATGCTATTGGTTGCGATGCTCTTAATGTAAGGGCTGTGGAAGAAATCTGCAAAATGAAGGATATTAATCCGGCCAAAAGTAATCTTTCTATTATCTGCTACGATTTGAGTAATATAAGTGAATATGCGAAGGTAGACAATGCCACCTTCAAGCTGATGAAAAAGAATCTTCCCGGGCCATTTACTTTTATCCTCAATACTACATCTTCCCTTCCCAAAATATACAAGAATAAGAAGACGGTGGGCATACGTGTTCCCCATAATAATATCATCCGTGAACTGGTTAATGCACTTGGCAATCCTATTTTGACCACTTCGGTGAAAGATGAAGATGAGGTGATTGAATATACTACCGATCCCGAGCTTATTTATGAAAAATATGAGAATCTGGTAGATATAGTTATCGACGGAGGATATGGGGGCATAGAGGCTTCTACAGTTGTCGATTGTACAGGAGATGAGCCCGAGATAATACGTCAGGGCAAGGGTGAATTAATTTTGTAATAGAACATTTAATCTATATATTTGCAGACATCTGCAAATACATATTCTTTGCGAGCAAAAATATATTAATGCTAATATAATAAGTCCTTATGAAAGTAAAATATGTGAATTTGCTGTCACTTGTACTGCTTCTGGTCATGCTGGTTGCATGTGAAGATAAAGACGAGGGTAAAAATAAAAAACAACGGGCCGATAATGAATATGTAAATAATTGGATCTACCAAAACATGGATTTCTATTATTATTGGCGAGACAAGATGTCTTCAGAAAGGACGTTGGATAAGACAATTTCTCCTTCTGATTTTTTCGATAAACTTTTATTTCCCTATAACGAAACTACATACGAGGGCGATAGATTCTCTTGGATACAAGCCAGCTATGTAGATCTGCTGAATTCGTTAAGTGGTGTTTCTTCTAAAGAGATCGGATTTGATTTTATACCTTATCTCAGACAAGAGGGAAAGTCTGATGTTATGTTTTATGTAACATATATAAAGAAAGGAACTAATGCCGAAAAATCGAATCTTAAGAGGGGACATGTTATAACGAAGGTAAACGGTGTGGAACTGAATGATAAAAACTGGTCGAGTGCATTATATCAGAATGCGGCGGAATACAAACTGGAAGGACTGAATTTTTCGGGAGCTATAACCGTGCAGCCTACCGGTAATTATTCCGAAAATCCTATCTATCTCGATAGTATTTATACCGACAACAAGGGGAAAGAGGCCGGCTATATTGTCTATAATCAATTTACGATGGACAATGCAGATGGATCATATAAATATGACAAACAGCTAGCTAAGATATTTTCTAAGTTCAATGATAGGAATATAACTACCCTTATTCTCGATTTGCGTTACAATGGTGGCGGATATGAGACTTGTGCGCTAAATATAGCGAGTGCCTTAGTCCCCGGCAGAAATAGCACGTCGAAGCTCTTTGCATATAAAGAATTTAATCCGGTATTCACAAGCTATGCAAAACAGGAACTGGGAAGGAATTACAACAGTTTTGTAAATAGTTATTTCAAAGAAAACATAGAGGTTCAGGACTCGAAGGGTAACATTACTGTTTCAGACTTCATCCCCAAATATGGAGACAAGATAGAAAAGCTGTATATTCTTGTAGGTAGGAATACTGCTTCTGCTAGTGAACTTGTTATCAATGGGCTATATCCTTATATGGGCGATAAAATAGTTTTGATAGGAGAGCGAACGTATGGAAAGAATGTCGGCTCTTTCTCTCTGTACGAAGAAAACGACAGTCGCAACAGATGGGGTATGCAACCAATTGTCTCTAAGACTTATAATAGTGAGAACAAGTCTGAATATGCAATGGGATTTACTCCTGATTTTATTGTCGATGATTTTACCGGAATAGAAAATGGATTGCTATACTCTTTGGGCGATGAGAACGAAACTCTTCTAAATTTTGCTCTTGCTAAAGCAGGAATAAAATCTCAGAAAAAAACAGTTAAAACAAAGCCTGCTACGATGAAATCTATCGGATGGTCACGTGCCCTTAAAAGCGGTACTTACGACTTGATAATTAATGATAATAGAATTCAGCAATTAATAGATTCTAAGTTGCAATACTAATTAAAGAAAAATAAAGATTAAAATATACTGATGAAAGTAATGAAATTTGGTGGAACCTCGGTAGGTTCTGCTACTAACATAGCCAATGTAAAAAAAATAATAGGGGCAGTAGAAGAGCCCATAGTTGTAGTTGTTTCTGCTTTCAAAGGTATTACGGATAAATTATTGATGACGTCCGAACTGGCGGCTTCCGGCGATTATTCTTACGAACGTGAGTTTAGGGAAATAGTCGAACAACATATCACTGTTGTCAGCAAGCTTAATATATCGGACGAAAAAAGACCGTTGTTGGAGTCGGATGTGAATAAGCTGTTGGAAGAACTGAGCAACATCTTCAAGGGCGTGTTTCTTATCAATGACCTGTCTCCTAAGACTTCCGACAAGATAGTAAGCTACGGAGAGCGTTTGTCTGCATTGATTATAAGTTATGCCTTTCCCGAGTTTGAACTGTGGGATGCAACAGAGCTAATCAAGACCGATTCGGCTTTCGGAAAGCATACTCCCGACATCGAATTGTCGAGTAAACTTATTCAGGATGCGTTTGAACTTTCTTCTAAAAAGATACTGGTTGCAGGGTTTATCTCTACTTGCAAAACCAGCGGAGAAATTACTAATCTGGGGCGTGGAGGATCAGACTACACTGCCGCAATTTTTGCGTCGGCGCTCAATTCCAATATTTTAGAAATATGGTCAGATGTAGATGGTTTCATGTCTGCCGATCCGAAGGTTATAAACGGAGCGCATGTGATCGAAAATCTGTCGTTTACCGAAGCTACGGAACTGTGTAACTTCGGAGCAAAGATCATTTACCCTCCTACAATATTCCCTGTCTATCATAAGAATATACCTATCAGAATAAAGAATACCTTCAAGCCCGATGCTCCGGGAACATACATTTCGCACAACGGAGAGTCGAAAAAAAGTAAAGCTCTGATAAAAGGAATATCTTCCATTTCCGACGCATGCCTTATCACTGTCCAAGGGCTGGGTATGGTAGGTATTATCGGGGTAAATTTCAGAATATTCAGGGCATTGGCCAAGAACGGCATCAGCGTGTTCCTTGTTTCCCAGGCTTCATCCGAAAACAGCACTTCGATAGGAGTCCGTTCGGTAGATGCAAATCTTGCAGTACAAGTGCTCGAAGAAGAGTTTGAAAAAGAAATAGCTTTGGGCAGCATCAACCGTGTTCTGCTCGAAACCGAATTGGCAACAGTGGCCATTGTAGGCGAAAACATGAAATATACTCCGGGTATTGCCGGCAAGCTGTTCGAAACGCTCGGAAAGAGTGGCATCAGCGTTATTGCCTGTGCTCAGGGAGCATCGGAGGTTAATATCTCTTTCGTTATCAAAAATAAATATTTGCGTAAAGCATTAAACTCTATTCACGATTCGTTTTTCCTTTCCGACTACAAAGTTCTCAACCTTTTTGTTGTGGGTATAGGTACTGTAGGTGGTAATCTTATAGAACAAATTTGCCATCAGCAGCCAAAACTTATGGAACAATATGGACTGAAACTCAACGTAGTAGGAATAGCCAGAGGAAGTAAGGTCTTGTTTTGTAGAGAAGGTATAAATCTTGATAATTACAGAGCCGAACTTGAAGAAAAAGGTATCCCCAGCAATCCCGAAATACTTAAAGACGGTATTATAAACATGAATATTTTCAATGCCGTGTTTGTAGACTGTACTGCCAGTGAGGCTGTATCTAAGATTTACGGAGAACTGATGTCGAAGAATATTTCGGTGGTTACGGCAAATAAGGTGGCTGCATCTTCGGCATACGACAATTATATTCAACTGAAGAATACAGCCCGCGAACGTAATATTAAGTTCCTTTTCGAGACGAATGTCGGAGCAGGACTTCCTATTATAAATACGATGAATTCACTTGTTAATTCGGGCGATAAAATTGTAAAGATAGAAGCTGTTCTTTCCGGAACGCTCAACTTTATATTCAATACTATCAGTGCCGATATTCCGTTCAGTAAAGCGATCTATCTGGCCAAAGAAAGCGGTTATTCAGAACCCGATCCACGTATCGACCTGAGTGGCATGGATGTAGTTCGCAAGTTAGTTATTCTTACCCGCGAGGCAGGTTACAGAGTAGAACAGCCCGATGTACAGAAAAACTTGTTTGTTCCTCAGGAGTATTTTGAAGGAACAATAGAGGAATTTTGGGCAAACATAAGACAACTGGATGCCGAATTTGAGAGTAGGAGAGAGAAGCTGGAAAAAGAGCATAAGCATCTCCGCTTTGTAGCCAAGTACGAAAATGGCAGTTGCGAAGTAGGTCTTCAGGAAGTAGGACAAAACCATCCTTTTTATGATCTCGAAGGCAGTAATAATATAATCCAGATAACGACCGAGAGGTATAATGAATATCCGATGATAATAAAAGGCTACGGAGCCGGAGCCAGCGTTACGGCAGCCGGGGTATTCTCTGATATTATCAGTATCGCTAATGTGAGATAATCAATCGCCTGAATCTTCCTGTGAAAAACAGAAACTAAGTAGTATAATTCTGTTTATATTTTATTTTTATGAAAACTATTATAATCTTGGCAGATGGTGCTGCCGATGAACCTATTGCCCAACTGGGTAATAAAACTCCTTTGCAGGCAGCAAAGAAGCCATATATAGATATGTTGGCTGCCAAAGGAAAGAGTGGAGAACTGGATACTATTCCTGCCGGCTTTAAGCCTGGGAGCGAAATAGCTAATCTTTCGGTATTGGGTTACGATGTGCCGAAGGTATTTGAAGGCAGAGGCTCACTTGAGGCTGCCAGTATGGGTGTAGATATTCTGCCCGGAGAAATGGCTATGCGTTGCAATCTTATTTGCATCGAAGACGGAAAGATTAAGAACCACTCTGCCGGACACATATCGAGCGAAGAGGCTGCGGAGCTTATTCAGTTTCTGGATAGTAAATTGAATGACGGAAAGGTAAGCTTCTATCCGGGAGTATCGTACCGCCATTTGCTTAAGCTGAAAGGCGGAAATAAGAACTTGGATTGCACTCCGCCACATGATGTTACGGGTACACCATTTAGTGAAGTCCTTATAAAGGCGGAAACATCCGAAGCCCGCGAATCTGCCGATTATCTTAACGAGATAATCCTCAAATCGCAGGAATTGCTCAAAGATCATCCTGTAAACCTGAAACGCATATCGGAAGGAAAAGATCCTGCCAATAGCATCTGGCCTTGGTCGCCGGGTTATCGTCCACAAATGCAGACTTTACAGGAGTTGTATGGCATCAAAAGCGGATCGGTGATATCTGCTGTAGACCTTATTATGGGTATCGGTGTGTATGCCGGTCTTAAACTGATTCATGTAAAGGGTGCGACAGGGCTTTACGATACCAATTATGAAGGAAAGGCTCAGGCTGCTATCGATGCTCTTAAAAATGACGATTTTGTATATCTGCATATCGAAGCCAGCGATGAGGCCGGACATGAGGGAGATTATGCTTTGAAAACAAAGACCATCGAGTATCTGGACAATAGGGTAGTAAAAACTATATACGAAGCTACTAAAGACTGGGACGAGCCTATTACCATTGCCATTCTTCCCGATCATCCTACTCCTTGTGCTCTCAAAACACATACAAATAAGCCTATTCCGTTCCTTATCTACCGTTCCGATGAGGCAGGGGATGCTGTACAGGTTTATGATGAATTTGAGTCTCCTAAGGGTGCTTATGGGCTTATAAGAGGAAATGAGTTTATGAAAACTCTTTTTGGGAAAATATAGTATTCGCTAAAACTTTATCTATAAAGCCCCTCCAACCTCCCCGAAAGGGAGGCTTAGGCAAAGCCAAGAGGATTGAAAACTGATCAGTTAACAGTAATCAGTCAACAGTTAGCATAGGAGGAACAATTTTTTTGCGTCAGCAATTTCTCCCCGGAGGGGAGACTAAGAGGGGCTCGTACAAGTTTGTCAGGTTTTAGTTAAAATTGTATTTAAATGCAGAGGAATAAGAGTTCATTCTAAATAATGATTGATACCGAAGTAAAAGTACATGACAATTTTTCATTGGAATTTAAAATAGGTTTTATTACCAATGGGAGTGGGGCAGACATCAACGAGTTTAAAATTAATACTTGGATGTTTGTTCCTAATAGTCTTGATATTAATCGCTTCACATATCAGAAACCTGATTTTTATAAGGATGTAAAAAATAATATTCGCTTGATTACTCCTGTCTACTCTTTAGGCGAAATATTAAAAACAGGTCGGGGGCCTATTCCCCGTCTGCAAAAAGCGGTAGATGAATTAGCTGTTGATCCGGAAAATGCCGTAAAAACGGAAAGCTATGTGTATCAGGTAAAAATGCTTGTTTGTATTGTCAAGAGTGCCCTGCGTCGTCAGGTACAGGTTGTAACAAAAGCGACTTCTGACGAAGAAATTATCTCTGAAATAAAATCCTATATTGGCGATGTCAGAGAGATAGCATTGCAATACAGGGAAATATGGGAAGAATTGGAGAACCCTGAAATTACGGTGCAACAGCGTGAATATTTTCTTTTCGGAGACAACTTTCTGGGAAATATTATCGAGCAGTATACTTTCCAAATAATCAAGTTTCTGAAAGGGAAACCTGTATTCGAAATTCTTAAACCTGAACTAAATAAGCTGTTGGAAGACGAAATAGCTCATCGTAAAAAACGAGGCTTTATGTTGCTCGAAAAAGAAGATGAGAAGCACAACAGTCTGGTGATAACTCAGCGGAATATTCTCAAGAAGTTTGTAGAAAGTGACCTCTTTCTTCAGACTTTGAAGAAGAAAGACGGTCTTTTAGCCCAGCAGTTCTATTATAGCATTGCTGCCGGTATAGCTATGATATTTGCTACTGTAATATCTTTTTTCGCCACTCAGCGCTTTGGTAATTTTACTACCGACCTTTTCATTATACTCGTCTTTAGCTATATGTTCAAAGACCGTATCAAAGATATGATGCGCTACTATTTTTCGTCGAAGCTCGGGAAAAAATATTATGATACGAAGCTTAAATTGAGTATCCGTAAGCAAGAGATTGGCTGGGTGAAAGAAGCATTCGACTACATCGAAGAAAATAAGCTGCCCGAAGAGGTTCGTAACCTGCGTGCTCGAAGCCCCCTTGTAGAAGCAGAGAATGAAGTGTATGACGAAAAAATTATTCTGTATCGTAAGTGGGTGAATCTGTCGAAAGAGGAGATAGAAAAGTATAAGGAATATCGCCTGTCGGGGATTAATGATATTACCCGCTTCAATCTGTTGAATTTTACTCAGAAGATGGACAATCCGTATATTCCACTTTATCTGGCCGATGAAGAAAAAGGATTTGTTAGTATCGAAGGCAACAAAATGTACTCACTGTATTTTATCTTACAGTGTATATCTGACGAAACAGAATATTATAAAAAATACCGTATCCTGTTTAATCGCAATGGGATAAGTGATGTTACAGAGCTTGCTTAAATGAAAGTCATAGGCAAGTTTCTACGTCTTTCTTTCTTCTTTTTCTGAATATATGCGTATACGGCGACACTAGCTACAGCCGCTACTAAAGTTGCTGCTAATACTTTCTTTGTCATATTATTGTTAAGATTAAGTCAATTTATTTATAAGTAAAGATAGGAACAAAAAATTGAATTAGTATCTTTCGTTTGAGGGATTTTTCTATTTTATGAAAAGGAGGTTGTTGTCAAAACTCTCTTAGTCCCGAAGCTTTATATCTGCTGAGGGTTTCGAGCCTCACGGTTTCCCCTATTACAGCACCTTTCTCTTTCAATGCCTGTTCTACTGTTTTGAAGGCTATTTCAGGATGATTATTGTCCTGACTGAGATGGCAGAGCCATATGTTGTATAGGCTTTTGTTGTATATGCTGGCTATAAATTCGGCCGACAAGCGGTTGCTCAGGTGGCCTGTACCATTCTTGATTCTTTCTTTCAGATAATAAGGATATTTGCCTGCCTGCAACATATACTCGTCGTAGTTGGCCTCTATCACCAAATGGTTGGCAGTGGAGGCATATTCTTTGATTTTGTCGGTAATGCAGCCTACATCGGTGAGGAGTACGAATGTCTGTTCGTCAAACTGTATTTGGTAACCTACGTTTGCTATACTGTCGTGCGGTACATCAAATGCTGTTATCCGGAAGTCATGTATAGAGAATGTTTCTTCCTTGTTTATTGCTCTTCTGGTTTGTTTTAGGCTGGCTTGTACGGCTCTGTTTCTTAAAATACCTTCGTGTACGGTTTCTGTAGCATAGATGGGGATATTATATTTGTCGCCAAAACATCCTACAGTTTTTATGTGGTCGGCATGGTCGTGTGTAATGAGTACGGCTGCTATTTTGTCGAACGAAACACCGTATTCACGTAATGTTTTTTGAACATTGCGTATGCCCACACCGGCATCTATTAGTATGCCATAATCGTTGGTTCCCAGATAATAACAGTTCCCGCTGCTGCCGCTTCCAAGGCAAAAGAATTTGTATTTATATTGTGTAAATAAGTTGTATTGCATGATGCTTGCAAAGTTACTAGAGTCTGTCCATAAAAAAAGTGCCCGTAACGTTAAAGTTATGAACACTTCAGTTTATTTTTATCAAGTAATGTTAACCTTTTTTCAGAAAGCAAGTCTTTAAGACAATACTCGATCCGTCTATCTTACAATCCACTTCGGTTGGTTCTTCTGTCAGGCGGATGCTTCTTACTTTTGTTCCACGTTTTATTACCATTGACGAGCCTTTCACCTTCAGGTCTTTTATTACAGTTACTGCATCTCCGTCGAGAAGCTCGGCTCCATTACTGTCGCGGGGGGTAGTGTCTTCAATTTCTGTGTGCGCTTCGCCTGTCCATTCATGAAAACAATCGGGACAAATAAAAGCTGTTCCGTCAAAATAAGTATTTGCCATATTACAAGCCGGGCAATTCGGTGTTTCTTCCATCTCTAAGTTTGTTTTTTATTAGTGTAATCTTTGCAAAGATAACCTAAATAAGGCTAGGCTGCAACTGTATATATTCCTAATAGGGGTTATTACTTTCAATAATAGCAGTTAATTATAATCTTGAAAACGAGAAAAAACTTATCTTTGCAGAAATATTCAAATGGCTATATATGAAGAAGTCTCATTTTTTACAAACGCTTTACCTTCAAAAGCCCCTTCTTTTGATTCTGCTTATTGCAACATTATCCACTTTGCCGTGGATAGGTTTAGGGGATTTTTATACTAAAGGAGAGCCTCGTGAGGCCGTTTTAGCTGTTTCTATGATAGAGAAAGGCGAATGGGTGATTCCCTCGAACTATGCAGATGAATTTGCATATAAACCGCCATTGAATCACTGGATGATTGCCGGATTGTCTTTGGTGCTGACCAAAGGTGAAGTTACTCCGTTTACATCCCGCTTGCCTTCTACAATCGCTTTCATTGCTATGATAGGCGTTTGTTTTATGTTCTTTGCACGCCGTCGTCCTGTTTTGGAGGCCTTTGTCTCTTGTCTTATACTTATCACCTGCTTTGAAATACATCGGGCTGCTATGACTACCCGTGTCGATATGGTTCTTACATTCTTTCTTGTAGCGGGACTTATACAGATGTATACGTGGTATGAAAAGCGGCGAATAGGACAACTTATATCCGTTTGGTTTTTGCTTAGTATGGCTACTTTGACAAAAGGGCCTGTCGGAATACTACTGCCATGTATGATATTTGGAGTATATCTCCTTTGCCAAAAGGAGAATTTCTTCAAAGCAGCTTTGAAATGTATTGTAGCCGGATTACCGGCATTGATAATTCCGCTTATATGGTATTATGCTGCTTATGAGATAAAAGGAGACGCATTCTTCGACAGGGTTTTCTATGAAAATATAGGAAGGTTTATTCACATGCAGTCGTCAGACCTCAATGCTGGCTACGAATTGGGGCATGAAGGATCTTTCTGGGTATATTTTGCATATCTGGCTTCGGGCTTCCTTCCTTGGACTATTTTGTTGGTTATATCCCTGTTTTTTATCAAATACAACAAACCCGGTTCGCTGAAAGCTATTGTAAATAGACTGCTGTCGATGGATAAGGTTCTTCTATTTAGCCTGTCTGTTGTAGTAATATCGCTGATCTTTTATTCGATACCTATTTCCAAGCGTAGTGTTTACATAATGCTTGTCTATCCGTTTTTGGCTATATTTATTGCGCGCTTCTTCATATATCTTGCCGATTTCAAGCCGAGAGCAGTACGTATCTCTACATGGATATTAGTTTCTATAGCTTTTATTGCACTACTTGTTGTGGGATTGTCTTATACAGGCGTACTCAATATAGAAGAACTGTCTCATAATTTCTCTAAACGAGAAAGAACATTACGGGATATGAAAATATTCTCCGATATGTTTCTCAGTCCGGGAGGCTTCGGCTTGTTTGCCCTTTTTGTTCTGTTATGGGCTATTATAAATAGCATTTATTTACTGAGCAAAAGAATGAATGTGAAGATTCTGATGGCAGGATTTGGAGTTATGCTGGCAATCAACATCTTTCTCGATGCTTATCTTCTACAGGGATTTAAGAATACATACTCTTCCCGTCCTTTTGCAGAACATCTTTCTCAGAAATACGATCTGGAGGGTAATGTGTATGTAACTAATAATCTTGAGAAATATAATAACCTTTACGGTCTGAATTTTTATTTACACAATATTTTCCAGAATATAGATATCGCAAAACCTGAAAAAGGGTACTTTGTTACTCTCAACCGATACTCGGAGCAAGTTCAGGAAGAATACAGCAATTATAAATTTACCTTGTTGCAATCAAGCGATAAATACAATGACTTGAAAGATGAGATTCTCTTTTTCAAAATAGAAAAGAAAGAGAGTCCGAAAGGAAATACAAACTAAAAACTACACATGAAGCAAAAGATCGTAGATCTATCTAAAAACAAATCAGTCAGGCAACTGATAAAATATGGAATAGTAGGATCTGTAGGAGCGCTGATAGATTTTGGAGTATTCTATTTACTTGCAATAAAACTATCGGTACATTATCCCTTTTCTCCACATATTGTAGACTTACTAGGCAGTAAATTGCCTGTTCACATCATTGATATGGATGTGTCACATATTATTAGCAATATTCTGGCTATTATCAATAATTTTGTACTGAATAGTTATTTTACATTTAAGGTAACTGACAACAAGCTTAAGCGTTTTTTCTCTTTTGCCGGAGTTGCTGCTATTGGTCTGGTAATAAGTACAACCCTGATGACAGTATTTATTGGTCAATTCGAAATACCCGAAATGGTTTCGAAAGGCTTGTCTATTGTTATAGTTGCTGCTATTCAGTTTGTTATAAATAAGCTATTCACATTCAAAGAAAACTAAAAATTGAGACGTCCTAATTTTAACTTTTGAGATCTATAAATCGGCAAACAATATTAAGATTCATTTGTTTATTAGGGTATATACAGACCTTCGATCTATATTAATACGGACTTCCTACTCTGACAATTGTAAAAATATGCTAAATAAGGGAATTAGAAAATATGTATCCAATCCGGCTATCGGACTTTTGCCATTTATATTATTTATTGTTCTACGGTCTTTTACCATCTCTGTAGGGCCGGCTCTGATTATATCTTTTGTGTGGACTGTAGTCTGTGAGATGTTTCTCAGACTATCATATAAAACCAGAGGCTTTAGCCTTACTTTCTATATATCTGCAATAGCCATCCTCATCACTCTTATTGTTTGGTTTTTTTCATATAAGTATGTAAAAAAGCCCTTTGTCTATGTTGTTGTTTTCGAGGCATGTATAGTCTGTTTGTTTATGATATTGAGAGCTAGTAAATTATATATAGGAGTATTCTTTTTCCGGCAGAAAAACTTAATAGAGAAAGCGTTATTGAATGAGTTTTATGATTCCGTCACTCTTATACAATATGGACTTACCCTGCATATATTCAGTATATTATTATATACACAATTTACAATCAGTGTACATGAGGCTGTTGTGTTAGACATAATTATGTTTACTGTAATACCATCTCTTATTATCTTGCTTGTTGGTGTTTATCAGGTCTTCAAAGTAAGTACACTGGCATCTAAACTGAGAAAAGAAGAATGGTTGCCGATTGTTACCGATAAAGGTGAAGTGACAGGAAAGATAGCAAAAAGTGTATCTCTCAATATGAAGAATAAGTTTCTTCATCCGGTAGTGAGAGTGGCTCTTATATCGAATTCGAAGGTTTACTTACAGGAACGTCCTCTAAGTGACAATCTGAGTCCGGGAAAGTTGGACTATCCGTTCGAGAAATATATGCTCTATAATCACGAAATAAATCTGGCTGCACGCAATAGTATAAGGCAAATGCTGGGGCAAGAAATGGACTTGTCTATAAAATTCTTGTTGAAATATGTTTTCGAAAACGATGATACAAAGCGTCTTATATTTCTGTTTGTAGTTCATCTGGATGATGAAGACCTTATAAAACGTGATGGCAAGATGAAAGGTAAATTCTGGACTGTAAAACAGTTAGAAGAGGCTTTTGCCGATGAGGTTTTCAGCGAATGCTTCGAGTTAGAATTTGAGTATTTAAAGAATATGGTTCTTGTACCTTCCGATATAATGGCTCATCCTAGTGGTAACTAAAACCTACGTTATATTTTTTACCTCTATTTTTGTGTTAACGTGAAGGAAAAAAGCCATTAAGCTATATTCCTTTTCGGTTTCTCCATACCTGATAAGAATTTACTATATTTTGCCAAAGCACATAAGCTCCCGGTCCAATGGATGAAATAGGATTCAGATATGTTTGAGCCATCCATATGGCAAGGATTGTGTTTTTCTGTCCTAAGCCTTGACCTCCTGCTATTGTGTCGTTGTATATTCGTCCTAGTCGGCGTCCGATAAGAAATTGACCTATACAGATGATGAGCGCAATCAGAGCAATACTAATCTCGACTGTAAATTGAGGGTTCTCCTGATCTATTATAAACTGAACGGTCTTTCCTGTAATAATAATAAGTGCGACCGACCAAAGATAGAACGGTAGTGATTTCGCTTTCTGAATTTCGTGATGTACCCTTGGCAAGTATTTTTGCAATATTAAAGCTCCGAACAGAGGAATGAATAATAGAACAAATACTTTACTGAATACAATCCAGAATGAATTGACAAAAGAAGCTGCATCGACTTCTCCTGTGAATGCAAAGATAATGGGTGCAATAACGATAATGGTGAGGTTGCACAGCAAGCTGTATGTTGTGAGACTTTCTACACTTCCACCCAACATACCTGTTATTACGGGAGCAGATGTTGCCGTAGGAGCCAATATACAGATCATAGCCCCTTGCGCAACAATATGATTGAGTGGTAACAACAGAAGGTAGACCACTATACTTCCTGCTACCTGTATAACTATTAGCCATAAGTGGAGGCGAGTAAAGTGCAGTTCACGAAACGAAATGCTACAATAGGTTATTAGTAGCATGATGGCTATGAGGTATGGTGTAAGAAAAGATAACTCTCCCACATAGCGATGAAATATAATACCTATTGCCATCGCAATAGGCATCATATAAGCTTTTATTTTACCAATCATATTGCTGTATTTCATTATCTTTTGTTCTGACTGAAAGAGAATGACCAAAGGCAATATTTAGCCTTTTAATTACTACGTATAAAGTTAGTGAAAAAAGAAGGGATAACATTCGTTACCCCCTCTGTTTCATTATTGCTTATTCAGGTTAGTTATACTTTCCTTTATCGTCTTTATCTTGCTTTCCGCATCGGCCTGTTTCTTGCGTTCATTGTCCACTATTTCAGGTTTTGCATTGGCTACGAATTTTTCATTGCTGAGTTTATTTGCTACCGACTTGAGGAAGCCTTCGAGATAAACTAATTCTTCGTTCAGTTTCTTTAATTCGGCCTCTATGTCGATGTTGTTTCCCAATGGGATGGAAAATTCGGTAGTACCTACCAGGAATGAAGCTGCGGTAGGGTCTTTTTCTTTTACTATGTTGATAGCAGATAAGTTGCCCATCTTGGTAATTACACTGTTGTATCGTATGTTGTGTTCGCCTGCAACATCAAGAGCCAATTCCTCCTTGTTTGGTATGTTCTTTTGAAGTCGTATTGTGCGTATGCCCGCGATAATTTCTTTTGCCTTATCGAACGTTGCGAGCAAATCATTATCAATGGCTGTCTGTTTCGGTATTGATGAGGTCATAATGCTTTCCCCTTCACCTCTCTCTTTCAACGCTTGCCATAGCTCTTCTGTGATAAATGGCATAAACGGATGGAGCAAACGAAGCAAAGAATCGAAATACCCGAGAGTAGCCTCGTAGGTTCTTCTGTCTATCGGTTGCTGATAAGCCGGTTTTACCATTTCGAGATACCAAGATGAAAACTCGTCCCAGAATAGCTTGTAAACAGCCATCAGGGCTTCAGAAAGACGATACTTTTCAAACAGGTCGTTTAGTTCGTTTATTGTTTTCGACAATGTGTTTTCGAACCATTCTATAGCTGTTTTTGCAGCTTCGGGTTGTTCTATGCTATCGCTAACTTCCCATCCTTTTACAAGGCGGAAAGCATTCCATATTTTATTGTTGAAATTACGTCCCTGTTCGCACAGTCCTTCATCGAAGGGCAGGTCGTTTCCGGCAGGGGCGGTAAGGAGCAATCCCATACGGACTCCATCGGCACCGTATTTCTCCATCAATTCGATAGGATCGGGCGAGTTACCTAATTGTTTCGACATCTTACGTCCCAGCTTGTCGCGCACAATTCCTGTGAAATATACATTTTCGAAACAGGCTTTTCCTCTGTATTCATATCCCGACATAATCATGCGGGCTACCCAGAAGAAAATGATATCCGGCCCTGTTACAAGATCGTTTGTAGGATAGTAGTAATTTATTTCTTTATTGTCAGGGTTGTTGATGCCATCAAATACGGATATTGGCCACAACCATGATGAGAACCACGTGTCGAGGCAGTCTTCGTCTTGACGTAGATCAGCCATCGTCAGATTTGGATTCGTCTTCTGAGCTTTTTCCAAAGCTTTTTCATCTGTTTCGGCAATAACAAATCCTCCTTCGGGGAGGTAATATGCTGGTATTCGATGTCCCCACCACAACTGACGGCTGATGTTCCAATCCTTGATGTTCTCCATCCAGTGACGGTATGTATTCTTGAATTTTGCAGGATGGAATTTAATCGTATCATTTTCTACTGCATCAAGTGCAGGTTTTGCCAGATCTTCCATTTTCAGGAACCATTGCATAGATAGTTTCGGCTCGATAGGAACATTTGTACGTTCCGAAAAACCTACACTATTTGTATATGCTTCTACTTTCTCGAGCAGGTCTGAGGCTTCCAGATCTTTTTCTATCTGCTTGCGCACATCGAATCTGTCTATACCTTCGTATTGCAGGGCATGGGCGTTAAGAGTACCATCATCGTTTAGTATGTCGATGCTCTCAAGATTATATTTTTCTCCCAACATGTAGTCGTTCACATCGTGGGCAGGAGTTACTTTCAGGAATCCTGTACCAAACTCCACATCTACATATTCGTCTTCTATAATAGGTACTATACGGTTAGCAATAGGTACAATAACCTTTTTGCCCTTCATATGGGCTGTTTTTGGATCGTTCGGGTTGATACATACAGCAACGTCTCCGAATATTGTTTCGGGACGGGTTGTAGCTACTACAATGTATCCATCTTCTCCCTCTACTTTATATCGTACATAATATAGTTTGCCATTTACTTCCTTGTGTATTACTTCTTCGTCCGACACTGCTGTTTTTGCAGCAGGATCCCAGTTTACCATACGGATGCCCCGGTAGATGAGCCCTTTTTCGTAGAGGTCGACAAATACTTTGAGTACACTTTCGGAACGCTTTTCGTCCATTGTAAAGCAAGTTCGTTCCCAGTCGCATGATGCACCCAGTTTTTTCAACTGTTCGAGTATAATACCTCCGTGCTTGTGTGTCCAATCCCATGCGTGCTTTAGGAATTCGTCACGGCTCAGGTCGGTCTTCTTTATTCCTTCCGTGGCAAGCTTAGCAACTACCTTTGCCTCCGTGGCAATAGACGCATGGTCTGTACCCGGTACCCAGCAGGCATTTTTGCCCATCATGCGTGCACGCCGCACAAGTATATCTTGTATGGTATTGTTCAGCATGTGCCCCATATGTAATACTCCGGTGACGTTGGGTGGAGGAATAACAATCGTATAAGGTTCGCGACTATCCGGCTCGGAATGGAATAATTTATTTTCCAGCCAATATTTATACCATTTGTCCTCTACTTCGGCAGGGTTGTATTTACTTGCAATTTCCATATTAATAGTTGAATAACTTTTTAGAGGGAACAAAAATACGAAATAGTTTCTTATTTATTAGTATAGATAAAAAAGGAGTTGTCTTTTTTACTATTAAGACACCTCCCTTTTAAACAGTTATTTATTATCCGAAAGATTTTATTTTCTTATACTTCCTCCTCCTGATTTTTTTGAGTTGAGGTTATCACATCTAAATTCTTTGATATCCACATCCGATCCTCCACTGGCGATAATATCGGCAGACTTGGCTTTTCCTTTCAGTTCTACGTCTGATCCTCCGCTTACTGCTATTTTCACATAATCGGCATCTGCAATATTTATATCAGTATCGCTGCCTCCCGACGCTGCAAGATTAAGATTTTTTACCTGAAGATTTTTGATATCGCAATCTGCACCTCCCGAGAGGGCTATTTTACAGTCTTCTGCAGCTAACCTGCCTATTTCTATATCTGCACCTCCCAATGCTGCTATAGAGAAGTCTCCCTTATTGGTTACTTGCGTTGCTTTAAAGTCTGCACCGGAAGATATAGCAACTGCATTGAGGTTGGGGGCTGACACATATGCATTTATTTTTACATTGTTATTTCTTCTCATTTTGGTGTTTCTTCCCAGATTGAGGGATTTGTCAGTTACGCTTACTGCTATCTCTTTCATGGTTTCGGCATCGGTTTCTATTTCTACCGAGTACGAACTGCCTTGAGTAAAATATACATTTATTCCTGCATTAGCGTTTATCTTCTCGAAATTAGCAGCTTGCCTTTTTTCCTTAATCACTTGAGCAGATATGCCAAATGATATAGAACAGCAAATGAGTAAAAGGGTGATAGTTTTCATAATGTAATTTTTAATTTATTAGAGTGTTATCTTATAACGATATCTGCATAGGCGTTAGACACTTCTATTTTTGCAGTAGGAGTTCCGGAGCCAATAATACCTTTTTTTGTAATCCGGCCTATCGCTTCTGAAGATTGAATATGCTTTACCGGATATTTCTTCGATATGCTGATGTCACCGTAAGTGAATGCTGCATCAAATTCTACAGTGAGCGTGGAAGGTAGAGATATGGCAACATCTGCATAACTGCCTTTTATTTTTATCGCTTTCAGCTTCGGCGAAACTGATTTTACAGTAAGGTCGCCGTAGGTTGTTGTTGCTGTCAGATTCGATATAAGATTGTCGATGACAATATTTGTATATTTGAGATTGATATCTATATTTGTTGCTGTTCCTACCTTTAGGTCTCCGTATGAAGATTGATTGCTTTTTGTTATTATTTCGTTTGCTTCTCCAATTTTATAGTTAGAGTAGTTTCCCCAAAACTCTATCTTTTTTGCCTTGGTTATGCTTACATCAGAATACGATCCTGTTATATCAACATTCTGTATTTCTCCTATTTTTACATCGCTATATCTTAACTTTAATTGTACTTTGTCACTATTCAGGCTTTGTGCATTCAGGTTACTGTACGACAAGTCTGCTGTAAAAGGTCCTTGATATTTGTCCAGTTTAATATTGCCATATTTAAGATCAATATCTAATCCTATGTTTCGCGGAATACTTATAATGTAATTGATCTTTGCTCCTCGGTTTCCACTACTTGTACCGTTGGTACTAATAGATAGAAGCTTGTTTGTAGTAGATACATTACATGATCCTTTCATGACTCTCGAGTCGAAATATTGTATTTCCAGATCTATCTGATTCGATGTAGCTTCCCGTATGATAATGTCCCCGTATTTGTGAAAAAACTCTATTTCGGATATATTGGTAAATGTTTTCTTTTCTATCCTTGTCGGAGTTTTGTCATCCGTTTTTTCAGAGAAGCTGAAATTAAAGATCTTCGTTCCGTTCCTCTTTTGCATATCCAATACGAGGTCATTGCTGCTGGAGTTGAAGGCCATAATCATCGAAGAATCAAACTCGGGGATGTCTATCTTCAGATCTTTCAGGCTTTCGAAAACTTCTTCCATATCCGGTAAGCCTGGTTTCTTTTCACGTTGAGGTATCGAGTCTGAAGAAAGAGATGCAAATATCAGACTCGGAAGCATAGCCAGAACAAATAAACAGGCCGTTGATATATACTTTTTCATATTTTGAGTTTTTAGCATTTTGTATGTTTACCTAATTTTTCATTTATATTTTCCAGTGCTTCTATGTTTGCTTTATAATGCTTTACAAGATAGCGCATGGCTATTTCTTTATTATCGTTGTTTTCCATTTCGCTCACAAATTTAGAATTATTATCTACTATCTTCTGTAAGTCGGCAGTTAGCTGCGCCTGATTTTCGCTGTCTGTATTTGCCAGCTTACACATAATATCGGCAATTTGCTCTTTCATTTGTTCATTGTAGTAATCGTTTGTGGCCTGAAATTCGTCTATAGTAATGCTGTTTTCTATTGGTTTTTCACTTCCCATATATGGCATATAGAATTTCGATGAAACGAATACCAGAATGGCGATGGAAGCCGCAACAGATATTATGGCAATAAGATTTTTTCTTATTGTGCGTTTCTTCACAGGAGTTTCGCCCTGTTTGTTCAATAGAGCTTCGAATCGTGCGCTATGTCCTTCCTGTGGATTTTCGTCGTCAAATATGGCTCTGTTGTCTTCTATATATTTTTTCCTGTCTTTTTCCATATTCTCTCAAATAAGTTCTATCAATTTTTGCTTCGCTCTCATGTATTGTACCCGGATTGTGCCGGGAGCTGTTTGCAGTATTTCAGCTATTTCGTCATGGTCGTATCCTTCCATGAGGTATAAGCTCAATATAATTCTGCTGGTTTCAGGTAACTTTTTTATTGCTGCTTTTACTTGTTCTACTTTGTTTATTATATACTCCCATTCGTCACTATCATTTTCTTCGGCAGTATCGAAGTGGATATTTTCGTTCAGATTTATAACATCCAGATCCTTTTTCCTCAATTTGTCGATAGAGGTATTGATCGCAATGCGTACCAACCAAGCTTCGAAAGGGGTAGCTTCGTCATATTCGTTGAGTTTCGAAAATACTTTCAGAAAGCTTTCCTGCATAGAGTCTTCCGCTTCGGACGAATTTTGCAGCACCCGATAGCAGGCATTGTACACTCTCTTGGAGAAAGTATTGTACAATTGCATCTGCGCTCTGCGTTCGCCTCTTCTGCATTGTTCTATTATGCCGTAATCGAAACTAATCATCTATCTTGGTTACCCTTTCATTATATATGTACGGACGAAAAAAATGATTGTTACAAAAGAATGAATATTTTTTGTAAATTTTTCCGGTTTTTAAATAATCAATAAGAATTACCGATATGTTTTTGTCGGCGTAACCCTTGTGGTTACCCTCAATTATAGAGCAGGTACAAGCCCTGCCCTTATAGATAAAAATATGGCTATAAATTATAAATAAAATTTCTTGTCTTGTTTAAATCTTGTTTTGTCTTGTCTTATTATATAGTATAGGTGAGCGTATCACTAACTGTATCTTATAAGATACGCTTGATGATACTTTTCGTGAAATTTCCGAAGGTTTATCTATAAGGAAAAGCCTCTCAAGCCCCTCCCACCTCCCCTGGGGAGGCTTAAGCGAAGCCAAGAGGGTTGAAAACTGATCAGTTAACAGTAATCAGTCAACAGTTAGCATAGGAGGAACGAATTTTCTGCGTCAGCAGTTTCTCCCCCTTTGGGGAGATGAAGAGGGGCTTGAAAAATGTACAACTTTGTCAGGTTTTACTTAAAATCGGGTTTTGCCAAGATTCAGAAAGTGATAATGTGAGATTACTAGATTTTAATAAAAAATACTTAGCTTTGTCAGACTAATATCTTAAAATATAAGACGTATGAAATATTATATAAGCCTGTTCTTATCGCTTACTATAGCTGCCAATACTTCTTTTGCTCAAACAACAGTGAAAATGAGCGCAGTGAAAAGTAACAACTACGGAGTAGCTTATTCTCTGCCCAAAACAGCAATAAAGGTAACGGCCGATTATACTAAAACTACCCGTAAAGCAGGAGAGTTTTATCAGTATGCCGAGCGATATCTGAGCATAAGTAATCCGATAACAGAAGATGCAGTTATATATTCTTTGGCCGGTATTGATGCTGTCACCGAAGGGGTTGTGGACAAAGACAAGTCTTATCTGGTAGAATTCAGGTCGAATAGCACTTCTCCTTTTGTTACTCTAAGCAAAGATGGTTTGATATGTGCGATCAATGACGATTATACTTTTCCTAAGCCTGAGGTTGCCAGAGTGGCTACACCGGATGCGGTGCAAGCGGTGAATCCTCGAAGCTATCTGTCGGAAGAAATATTAAGAGCCGGCTCTACTGCCAAACAGGCAGAGCTGATTGCCAAACAGATATATCGCTTGCGTGAAAGCCGCAACAATATACTTACCGGCGAAGCCGATAATATGCCGCCCGATGGCAATGCCTACAAACTGGTTATGGCACAGCTTGAAGAACAGGAAAAAGCCCTGACTGCAATGTTTGCCGGAACAGAAATAAAAGAGCAGGGGTATAAAGAGTTCAGGATAGTACCTGATGAAAAAGATATTGCCAATAAGATTCTTTTCAGGTTTTCTTCGAAGTTGGGAGTTGTTGACGCCAACGACCTGTCGGGTGCTCCTGTCTATATCTCGTTAGTGAATAAGGCTCCTCGTGCCGAACAAATACTTACCCCGAAAGAAGAGAAAGAGATGGATAAGAAATTCTCTTCGGGTATCATATACAATATTCCAAACAAGGCAAGCCTTCAGATCACATATAGTGGTAAGGACTATGTCCGTAAAGAGTGTGATGTGGTTCAGTTCGGAGTGCAGGATGTGCTTACCAAGCAAATGTTTGATAACAATAAGCAGCCGATCAAGGTTATTTTCTACCCTGACTTGGGTGCTGTAAAACAAATAATTCAATAGGGCTTATGGCTTTGGAAATCGAACGGAAGTTCCTTGTTTCGGGAGATTTTAAGAAAGATGCTTATGCCCATCAAGAGATTGTGCAAGGTTATCTTTCGTCTGTGGCAGAGCGTACTGTGCGTGTGCGTATAAAAGGGGAAAAAGCCTACCTTACTGTAAAAGGAGAAAGCTCTTCTTCGGGCGTCTCCCGCTTCGAGTGGGAAAAAGAGATATCGACAAGCGATGCCCGTGAACTACTGACTCTCTGCGAACCGGGCATAATAGATAAAATCCGCTATCTGGTGAAAATGGGATCTCATGTTTTCGAAGTAGACGAATTTCACGGCGAAAATGAAGGCTTGATTGTTGCCGAAATTGAATTGCAAAACGAATCTGAGCCTTTCGAAAAACCCGAATGGCTAAGTATTGAAGTAACAGGAGATATCCGTTACTACAATTCTTCACTAATAAAAAATCCGTATAAAAACTGGAAAGGGCAGTAGCGTACTATCCTGTTATCTGTCGAACTCAAGCATCTGCCCTCTGACTTCGTTCACTATTCCGTTCTCGAATGCTATCTTTCCGTTGAGGAATGTCTTTTCTATCGAGGTAGACATTGTTTCACCCTCCAGTGGAGACCATTTGCACTTGTAGAGGATGTTGTCCTGAGAGATTGTATATGGCTTATTTGGGTTGACGAGTACAAGGTCGGCAAAGTATCCTTTGCGTATGTATCCACGCTTGTGTACCTGAAAGAGGGCAGCCGGAGCATGACACATTTTACATACTACCTGCTCTTTGGTTATTTTTCCTTTCTTAGACAGCTCGAGCATCATTTGCAGCGAGTGCTGTACAAGAGGCCCTCCGGATGCAGCTTTGAGCGCACCGCCTTGTTTTTCTTCTAACAGATGGGGAGCGTGGTCGGTAGCTATTACATCAAGTTTGCCTTTTAGCAAGCCTTGCATCAGAGCACCTCTGTCTTGTCTTGTTTTCACAGCAGGATTCCACTTTATGCGTGTTCCATACTTGGAATAGTCTTCGTCCGAGAACCAAAGGTGGTGTACGCATACTTCGCCTGTTATCTTCTTTTCTGCCAAAGGCTTTATGTCGAACAAGCTGATTTCTTTCTCAGTGGAAAGGTGGAGAATATGCAGGCGTGACTGATATTTGTCAGCCAATTCGACAGCTTCGGCTGAAGAGCGGTAACATGCTTCTGCACTTCTGATAAGCGGATGATATTGAATAGGTATATCTTCTCCGAATTCGGATTTGTAGCGTGCTATATTGGCTCTTATTATCTCCTCTTTTTCGCAATGTGTTGCTATCAGCATATCCACTTCGGCGAATATCGATTGCAGCACGCTCTTGTCGTCTACAAGCATATTTCCGGTAGATGAGCCCATAAATACTTTCACACCCGGCACTTGCTTCGGATTTACTTTTTTTAATTCAGCTAAGTTTTCGTTGGTAGCACCCAGATAGAACGTGTAATTGGCGTACGATGATTTGGCTCCTATTTCAAATTTTTGCTCGAGCAGTTCTATTGTTGTTGTAGGAGGCTTCGTATTGGGCATTTCCATAAATGAAGTAACTCCTCCGGCTATTGCCGAACGGCTTTCGCTGGCTATGTCTCCCTTGTGGGTCAGTCCCGGTTCGCGGAAATGTACCTGATCGTCTATTACCCCGGGTATTAGCCAAAGATCTTTAGCGTCTATTACCTGAGCCTTTTTCAGTATCTGTTCAGGGATTTCTTCTGTTCGGTATATCTCGGATATTTTATCGTTCTCGATGAGTACCGATCCTATAAAAGACAGTCCTTCATTGATAATGGTTGCTCTATGTATAAGTATCATGTTCTAAATGTTTTTTACAAAGGTATATTTTATTATGCTCATCAACAACAGTATTGCTCTGTGTAAAGAAGCTCTCTGTTGTTGTGGAAGCTTATTTGATAAGTAGAGATTTTACTGCGCCTGTTTTCTCTTCCATAGGTAAAGTCGCATCTATCCAGTGGATATGTACTCCCCGCTTTTCCATTCCTCTGAACCATGTCATTTGTCGTTTGGCAAACTGATGAATGGCTATTTCGAGCTGCGAAAACATCTCGTTGTATGTCAGTTGTTTTTCGATATAGAGAGTTATATATTTATATTCCAATCCGTAGTATATGAGATCTTCGGCGCTAACGCCTTTATCGAGTATATTCTGTATCTCTTCTATCATTCCTTCTTCCAAACGGGATTTTAACCGCTTCGATATCTTATTTCTCCGTAGTTCTCGTTCTATGTCTACACCTACAACCAGACTATTGAGTGGGGGAAATTCGTTTTGTTCCAGAGGATGAGCTTTCTTGTACTCTTCTATTTCTATTGCCCTGATTGCCCGTTGTGCGGTATCTACATCTGTGGTGTTGTGCAGGGCTTTGTAGCTCTCCAGTATTTTTTTCAATTCGGGAAGGGTGTAGTTCTCGTATTTTTCTCTTAGCTCTTTGTCTTCGGGTACATTGACCAACGAATATCCTCTTAGCACCGATTCTATGTATAAGCCGGAGCCTCCGCACAAGATCGGTTGTTTGCCCCTGCTCTTTATTTCTGTATACGCCTTATGAAAATCGTGCTGATATTCAAATATGTTATACTTGTCTCCAGCTTCGCGTATATCTATGAGATGGTAAGGAATATTTCTTCCGTTTACGATGTAATCTTTAAGGTCTTTTCCCGTGCCAATATCCATAGACTTATACACCTGACGCGAATCTCCGCTGATTATTTCCGTATTGAGATCATATGCCAGATGGCAGGCAAATTCTGTTTTGCCCGAAGCTGTTGGCCCTACTATTGTTACCAGATCATAATCGTTCATCTTGCAAATGTAGGTTATTTTTGAGTAAAAAGAGTTGGATCGGCTTTGTTTTGTTGGACTCTGTTTTTATGCTGTATTTAATTTTTTCTTCATTAAAACTTTGTTCTTCCACGATATATGAGTGTGTCTTCAAAAAATCAGATTATATTTGTAAGTTCAAACAGATTCAAACACTTTAATATTTCTAATGAAAGAAGGAAAGAGCTTAGTAAACGATATTGTGGCTGCATGCCAGGATAAGAAAGCAAAAAATATTGTAATAGTCGATATGACTGATCTTCCGGGAACTATTTGCCAGTATTTCGTTATTTGTGAAGGAAATACCCCTATACAGGTGGGAGCTATCTCGGACGAAATTGTAGACTACCTGAAAAAGAAAAAGAAAGAACGCCCGATCTCGATAGACGGCTTGCGTGAAGGTCGCTGGGTAGGAATAGATTATGGTACGGTTATTGTACATGTCTTCTTGCCTGAGTTGCGAGATTTTTATAATATCGAGCACTTATGGGCTGATGCTAAACTTGAGAGCATTCCTGATATCGAATAACAACAATTGTATAGATGAGGTTGTTATATAAAATCAGACTTGAAAAAACTCAAGAAATATAATCAAGAATAATATTATAAATGGATAATTACAACAAAGGAGGAAGCGATAATAAGCCTAAACCGTCGAATACAAAAGGGCCCAAAATGCCTTTTAATCTATATTGGGTTTACCTGATTGTATTCGGGGCAATAATAGGAATGTATTTCTTTACAGAAGGTAGTGTAACAAAAGAAGTTCCTTGGTCCGACTTTCAGGGCTATGTAAAAGATAATAGCATCAGTAAGATTGTAGTAGATAACAAAGCTAGTACGCTAACGGCATATGTAAGGAAAGATTCGGTAAACCATGTTTTTAAGGGAGAGGCCGAACGTGCGGGAGATAATCCTGCCATAGCTGTACGTATTCCTTCTGCTGACAAATTTTCTGACTTCTACGATAAAGTACGTGCAGAGCATAAATATGATATAGATGTAAGCTACGAAACAGGAACAAGTTTCTTTGAAATATTCGTAAGTTTTCTTCCTATTCTTCTCATATTCGGTCTTTTTATATATATGATGCGACGCATGTCCGGCGGTGGATCCGGTGGCGGCGGCGGAGTATTTAGCGTAGGCAAATCGAAAGCTCAGCTATATGATAAAGGTTCCGATCTGCGTGTGTCATTCAAAGATGTAGCCGGACTGTCTGAGGCAAAAGAAGAGATAGAAGAAATTGTTGAATTTCTAAAAAACCCTTCACGTTATACCGAAATAGGAGGTAAAATACCGAAAGGGGCATTGCTGGTTGGTCCTCCGGGAACAGGAAAGACGTTACTTGCCAAAGCGGTAGCTGGAGAAGCCAACGTGCCGTTCTTCTCTCTTTCGGGTTCCGATTTTGTAGAGATGTTTGTCGGAGTGGGAGCTTCTCGTGTGAGAGACCTCTTTAAGCAAGCCAAAGAAAAATCACCTTGCATCATTTTCATTGACGAAATAGATGCCATCGGGCGTGCCCGTGGACGAAACGTAAATATGGGTTCGAACGATGAGCGTGAAAATACGCTGAACCAGTTGTTGACAGAAATGGATGGTTTCGGTACCAACAGCGGTATCATTATATTGGCTGCTACCAACCGTGCCGACATACTAGATAAGGCTCTGCTTCGTGCCGGTCGTTTCGACCGTCAGATAACAGTCGATCTCCCTGATCTCAACGATAGGAAAGAGATATTTAAAGTGCACCTTCGTCCGGTGAAAATAGATGATACGGTGGATGTGGAATTTCTAGCTCGCCAGACACCCGGATTTTCGGGAGCGGATATTGCAAATGTGTGTAACGAAGCTGCTCTGATTGCTGCCCGTAAGGGTAAGAAAGTAGTGCAAAAAGAGGATTTCACCAATGCTGTCGATCGTATAATAGGCGGGTTGGAGAAGAAAAATAAAGTTACGACTCTCGACGAACGTAAAACAATCGCGATACATGAGGCGGGACATGCTACACTTAGTTGGTTCTTGCAATATGCCAATCCGTTGGTGAAAGTAACAATTGTTCCTCGTGGAAAAGCGCTTGGTGCTGCATGGTATTTGCCCGAAGAAAGACAGATTACTACAAAAGAGCAGATGCTCGATGAAATGTGTGCTTTGCTAGGTGGTCGTGCTGCTGAGGAGGTCTTTGTAGGACATATATCGTCAGGAGCGGCAAATGATTTGGAGCGTGTTACAAAACAGGCTTATGCGATGATCTCTTATTTGGGAATGAGCGAAAAAATGCCAAATCTAAGTTATTATGATTCGTCAGGCGAGGCTTATGGTTTTACTAAACCATATAGCGAAGAAACAGCTTTGTTGATTGACAAGGAAGTACAGAACATGATTAACGAACAGTATGAAAGAGCAAAGAGTCTCTTGAAAGAGCATGCTGATGGACATGGGAAATTAGCCAATCTGTTGATAACAGAAGAAGTGATTTTTGCTGATGACTTGAAGAAAGTATTTGGGGAGCGTCAATGGACATCCCGTTCGGAAGAATTATTGAAAGAAGCAGAAGACTTGCCAAAAGATGTTGAAATAGAAACTCTAAAAGATAAGGATGCTCCGGGTATTATAGCACAAGAGGATCAATCTACTGAGGAGTAAGATAAACTGAAATATATGAAGAAGGAGCAAACTTTAGAGGTTTTGCTCCTTTTTTTATAAAATTCTGACTTGTGTATATCTTTTTATTTAAGAGAGTTTTATTACTTTTGTTACCGTTGACTTAATCTGAATAACATTATAACACATGAATTGAATTTATGAAAACAAATTTTTTTGTATTTATCTTTCTCGTATTTTCATTGTCTTTGATGGCGCAGCCCGGCGAGCGACTCGTAAAAGTGACCATCAAACCGAACAGCCCCGATTGGAATTATAAGATAGGGGATAAGGCTTCTTTCGATGTAGTTGTTACCAAAAACAGCATTCCTATAAAAGATGCGGAGATTAGATATGAACTGTCTTATGATATGATGACCCCTTTCGAAAATAAGGCCGTTACTCTTAAAGATGGTACGATAAAAATAGAAGGAGGAACAATGAAAGTTCCCGGATTCCTTCGTTGCCGTGTTTTTGCGTCATATGATGGGGTAGAATATGAAACTCGTGCTACTGCTGGATATACGCCCGAGGCTATTAAGCCAACGGCTGTGATACCGAGCGATTTTACCGAATTTTGGGATAAAGCGAAAGCCGAAAATGCGAAAATACCTCTCGATGCCCGCCTCAAACTTTTACCCGAAAGAAGTACTGAAAAAGCAAATGTATATGAATTGAATATTCAGAACTATCAGGGATCGCGGATATATGGTATTTTGTGCGTACCGAATGCACCGGGGAAATACCCTGCAAAATTGAAAGTGCCCGGAGCGGGTGTTCGTCCATATAGTGGAGATGTTAGAGAAGCCGAAAATGGAATAATCACTTTGGAGATAGGTATACATGGAGTTCCCGTTACGATGGATAGGGTAGTATATGATAATCTGGCTGCCGGAGCCTTGTCTGGATATTATTTTGATAACTGGGATAATCGTGATAAGGTATATTATAAGCGTGTCTATCTGGGATGTGTGAAAGCTATAGATTATATTTTCTCTATGGAGAAATTTGATGGAGAAAATCTGATTGTACAAGGAGGAAGCCAGGGTGGGGCATTGTCTATCGTTACAGCAGCACTGGACAATAGAGTGAAAGGATTGATTGCTTTCTATCCTGCATTGTCCGACCTCACAGGATACGTAAATAAAAGAGCAGGTGGATGGCCTCATTTATTCAGAGATACTAATGAAGACTCTACCGTTTTGGCTCAGAAAATAAAAGTATCGGGCTATTACGATGTGGTCAACTTTGCTCGTAGGCTCAAAGTTCCCGGGTTTTATTCTTTCGGGTACAATGATATGGTTTGTCCTCCTACATCTATGTTTTCGGCTTATAATGTAATAAGTGCTCCTAAATCTGTATTCTTGGTGCAGGAAACTGCTCATTATACCTATCCCGAACAATGGAATAAAGCAGCTGAATTTGGAAATAAAATATTGACAGGAAAGTAAAAATACAATTCTAAACAGAGAAAGCACAAGGTAGACTTGTGCTTTTTTAGTTTGAGAGCATGAATAATGTAATGATTTTTACTACTTTTGCCATCACTATCAATTAAAATATTATTTGCCTTGAAGCTACCTAATATCGTTGTTCGTATTCTTGCCGGAGCTGTATTTGTCAGCTTACTTTTAGGGGGGATTTTAATAAATCAGTACACTTTTGTTATCATATTCTCTGTGCTTACTGCATTGTCTCTGTATGAATTTTATGGCTTAGTGGAGAAGGATGCTAAAGTTCCTGTTATCAGGACATGGAATGTATTGGGCGGATTCTTCTTATTTCTCGGAGGGTTTTATTATTGTGCTCATGAGGCTTCTGTGATAGCTTTTGTACCTTATATGATCTATTTGCTTGCGTTGTTTGTCAGCGAATTGTATATGAAGCGCCAAAACCCTATTCAGTCTCTTTCCTATTCCCTTCTGGGGCAGGTATATATTGCAGCGCCTTTTGCACTTACTAATTATTTGGTCTTTGCCTACGAGCCCGGTAGCTACCACTATGTGTATATATTAGCCCTATTGGTATTTATATGGGTAAACGATTCATTCGCTTATCTTACAGGCATTGCTTTTGGTAAACATCGTTTATTTGAACGTATATCTCCTAAAAAGTCGTGGGAAGGATTTATTGGAGGTGCAGCTGTTGCAGTGGCCTCGGCTTTAATATTTGCCCATTTCTTTGCAAACTTGTCTGTTTTTGCATGGTTGGGATTTGCTGCGGTGACTGTGGCATTCGGTACATGGGGAGACCTCTTCGAATCGCTGATAAAACGTACATTGGGTGTGAAGGATTCAGGGAGTATGATTCCAGGGCATGGGGGCATTCTCGATCGTTTCGATAGTACAATATTAGCTATACCGGCAATATTTATATATCTGCAACTTATAACTCTTCTATAGTCAATTTTAAAATTGGTTTTTCTACTTATTAATAAGCTCTTTCTACAATATAGTCTAAAGCTACATTCAGTGCTTCACGTACTTCTGTGTCAGCTATAGTGGCTATTATCTTTTCAGACTCGGCTTTTAGTTCTTCTATCTTATGGTATGCATAATCAATACCGCCATGATCTTTGGCGTAGCCTATCAGTTTTTGTATATTTTCGTCGGTATAGTTATATGAGAGTATAATGGACAGGAGGTCTTTTCTTTCCTCTTCGGGTGCTTCTCTGAGGGCATATAGTAGAGGTAAAGTTACTTTACCTTCACGGATGTCATTCCCTGTGGGTTTTCCGATAGAATCGGTAAAATAGTCGAATATATCATCCCGTAGCTGAAAACACAAACCCAGTAATTCTCCCAACTTGGAAAACATTGCTATAGCTTCTTCTGTAGCGTTCACGGATATAGCTCCCACCCGCATGCAAACAGACATAAGTGAAGCTGTTTTTTTCTTTATTACCTCAAAGTATTCTTTTTCGTCCAATATGAGTTCTTTCACCAGCGACAACTGGTTTAGCTCTCCCTCTGCCAAATCGCGGCCAAGATCCGATATATTGGATATGATATCGATGTTACCCGTCAATACACTTTTGATAAGGGCGGTAGATAGAAAATAGTCTCCTGCCAAAACTGCCATCTTGTTGTCGTATATAGCATTTAAGGAAGCCATGCCTCTTCTCATTTTCGACTCATCTACCACGTCGTCATGTATAAGCGATGCTGTATGGAGAAGTTCTACTGTGACTGCCGAACTGTATGTCACATTATTTATCTCACCACAGGCCTTTGCCGCAAGGAGCAATAACGTCGGACGAATTCTCTTTCCATCCGATTTCATTATATAATCTATGATTTCTTGAATTCTGGGATTATTACAGAAAATAGAATTTTTGTAATAATTATTGAAAATCTTTAGTTCTTCCTCTACAGGTTTAGCTATCAAAAGCTTTTTGTCCATATCGTTATATTGTTGAAACGCAAATTTAAGAATAATTCGGCGTATACCATTATATATTGCCAATTTTACATACCTCAGTCGTGCTTTTTATAGAATAATTAAACACTTTATAATTCTGTCTTCTTTTAAGTTTTGATTTTTAACTTTATCTCTTATAAAAACAGAAATTGTATCTTTACAAATGAGGAATGATTATACAAAAATTAAAATAAATTAGACTAATGGTAACAATTGTATTTAGCCATCCCTGGCACGGTAGTTTCAATAAGGCAATACTGGATGTAATCTGCTCAACGCTCGATAAACAAAACAAGCCTTATGAAGTTATGGATTTGTACAAGGATAAATTCAATCCTGTTTTCTCAGAAGAAGAGCTTGCTGTATATAATCAGGGAAAGGCCCTCGATCCTTTAATAACAAGATATCAGAATATAATTAAGAACTCGGACGAAATCGTGTTTATTTTTCCAAACTGGTGGAATACAATGCCTGCTATATTGAAAGGATTTTTCGATAAAGTTCTTCTTAAAGATTTTGCTTTCAATTATGAAGGAGGTTTCAATGCTCTGCTTTCGATAGAAAAGACCACAGTTATTACCACCTCCGAGCATCCAAGTCCCAATTTCAGGTTTGTAATAGAGAATTGCTTTATAGGAGACATGCTCAACCCCGTAGGGATCAAAAATGCCACATGGCTCAGTTGTGAGGGAACTTCGAAGGGCACAGATGGACAGAGAGGCGAGTTTCTACAGAAAGTAACAGATCATATTTCGGGATAATAATTTATTGTATATTGAGTGCAAAATAATTCTGACATTGAATATTTTATAAAATACAAACCCTAAATAACCAAGTTATGCAAAAGAAAAATATCATTAATGGATTCATTGGCACTGTTGGTTTTCTTATCGTTGCTTTTATTGCTTTTTCTATAAGGTACGGATTGTCCTGGTGGATATCTACTGATAATGAGATGCTCATATTTTTCCCGATATGGGCTATTGGAGCATTTTATATAGGATATAGCGCTTCCGCTTATTATCATAGAAAAAAGGTATTGTTTTATACTGAGGAAAAAAATGTTGTAAAAGCAACTGAAAATTGGAAACTGTATAAGTGGTTTATGCTATCAAAGCTTCTAATTTCAGTGGCTAAGTTGTTTGCAATAATGACACCGTTCTATATCTTAGCTTATTTTGATGGCTCGAGAATACTAAAATCAAGTCCCCTTCTTATTCTTATTTTTGCTATAATTGGTGTCTTTTGTTTTGTATTAAGCAAAGTGATACAAAGAGGTCGTCTCAACTTTTAATTTAAACCACAGAGTAGAAGGAGTAACGCGGAGTTCTCTCATTTTTAGATGAAAACACCATAGTATAAAGGTATACATTTTCGAATAATGAACTCCTTTGCCCTCTTCTTATTCTGTGTTTTAAAAGTCAAGATCAACTCAAAGATCAAAGAAGTCTTTTACAGAAAAAATATTAAGTATCAAAAATTGTTACCAGTTCAGGACATGTATTGCATGGCAGGCAGCTAAGGCTGCTGTCTCTGTACGGAGGCGGCTTTCGCCAAGCGATATTGGCTGAAAACCATTGCTCAAAGCCATTTCCACTTCTTTCTCTGAGAAATCTCCTTCGGGGCCAATGAGTATCAGAGCATTTTCTCCTTTGTTATATACTTCTTTCAGAAGCTTTTTTTCGTGCGGGTAGCAGTGGGCGATGAATTTTTTGCCTTCAAATTTTTGTCCGATGAAATGGGTGAAAGTCTGCATGTCGTTCAGTTCGGGAAGCAGTGCTTTCTGAGACTGTTTCATCGCCGAGACAAGTATTTTTTCTATTCTCTGAGGCTTTATCTCCTTTCTTTCCGAATGTTGGCAAAGAATAGGAGACAGGCAGTCGATTCCTATCTCTGTTGCTTTTTCGGCAAACCATTCTACTCTGTCCATATTCTTAGTTGGGGCAAAGGCTATTTGCAGGTTAAAGTCCCATCCTTTAGGTTCTTTTATTGCTTCCAATATGTTTACAATGCAATGTTTCGGGTTTGCCTGTATAATCTCTGCATCGTAAAAATACCCCTTTCCATCGGTTAAGAATACTTTATCACCTTCTTTTTTTCGCAATACCTTGATGCAATGCTGAGCTTCTTCGGTTGGCAATTCGGTATTGCTCAGAATATCGGGCGTGAAAAATATAGTCTGTTCCATATCAGATGGTTTTATTCAGCCATTTGTCTATCTCTGCCGCAGATAATACTCTCGTCACTTCTATTTCGGCTTTCAGGTTTCTGAAAGTTCGTTGTACTTTGCTGCTTCTGCTATATGGCGCTTTGCCCAACAAAATAATGCGGTAGCCATCGTAAAACGAAATATCATCAGGTTTCCCCTCCGACCATATCCATGTGCTTTGTATATCTTGAGAAAGGGATGGTTTTTCTTTTCCTTTTACCTGCGACTCCCAGTCGGGTAGGCTGCACAGTTCCAGATTGTACATATTCCATCGGCTCTCTATCGACCTTTCAGAAGTTTGATCGCCTGTTCCGTTAATTATGCTGAGGTCTTCTTCGCTTATCAGGCTTTTGCCATCGTTAAGCAAGGGTATGCTCATCAGTAAATGCTGAAGCTGATAATTGTCGGATATTCCGTTTATCTTTCCTGCAAAACCAATCTCTTTGTCTATATCTATTACAATTATTTGCTCATCGAACAGAACCGAGAAAAGAGTGTCGATCCAATAACATCCCTGATTGAAACGGCCTACATATGCTACCCTCTCTCCAAGCTTTTCTTTGGCTTCATAGAAGTTCTCTTTGTTGATGCTAAAAAGAGAGATGGCGGCGGCATAAAATTTATCCAAAGACGTTACTGCATTGTAAACCTCGGTGCTGATCGTTTCTTTATCATTTATCAGATCGGCAAATATCTGATCTATCTTATTGTCTCTGTCCTCGTCCGTTTCGTCAATCGTTCTTATCTGAGAAAAGAACATGTCATAGAAAGGTTTAGACGTATCTAACAGTCTAATGTATAAATTTATTAAGTCATCTAAGATCGCATTGTCTGGAAATCCTCTTTCTACCAGATACCCGCAGATAGTAGAAGCAAGGGAGGCTCTTTCCATGTCGGGTAGGGAAGTAAGAGCAAAAACACGCTTCATGAAATGGCTCACCTCCTCTTCGTTGCTATTAGGCAACAGCCCAAAGCAAGCCTGTAGAGAAGAATTCACCTCTTCGTTCGAAGACATAACATCTGACATAACCCTTACAAGGTTATCCGTTTCATTCTGTAATGTTTGCATAAACAGCGAGTTTTAGTCTTCAAAGATAATCTTATTCTCTCCCAGTTCTTTTATTTTAGCTAAAGATTCTACCCGAATGTCTAGTTCGCGCAATCGTCCGCCACCATCCTGAAAGCTTTTTTCGATAATAAATCCCATGCCATACAGTTCGGCACCGGCTTCTTTTATCAGATTATAGATGCCTATAGCCGCATTTCCGTTGGCAAGGAAATCGTCGATGAAAACAACCTTATCGTTAGAATTAAGAAAGTCTTTGCTCACACATATTGTGTAATCCTTGTCTTTGGTAAAAGAGTGGGCAACGGTAGAAACCATATTTACCATTGTCTTAGGTACAGCCTTTTTGACAAATACAACAGGTAGTTCGAGGAGGTAGCCCAACATTATCGCAGGGGCTATTCCACTGGCTTCTATCGTTATTATTTTATTTATCGGTAAGTTCCCGAATCTACGAACAAATTCGACTCCTATCGATTTCATCAGGATGGGATCCATCTGGTGATTGATAAAACTGTCTACTTTCAGTATTCCTCCATCAAAGCTTTTTCCATCTTTTAGGATACGGTCTTTCAGTAACTTCATATAAGTGAGATTTTAATCTTTAATTCTGATAATTATATTGGCTATAATAGCAACTACACCACCTGTGGTAATTCCCGATGAGAAGATACCTTTTATGGTAGTAGGCATTTGTGAGAGAATGTCAGGAACAAGCTCTACTCCTAGCCCGCACGCAAAACTTACAGCCAGTACCAGAATTGCTTTACGATCTATATCTTGCGATGCGATGATACGCACACCCGATGCTGCAACAGTACCGAACATCAGTAATGTAGCTCCACCTAAAACAGGTTCAGGTATGATGGAGAACAGACCTCCGATGAATGGAAAAGCACTAAGGATAACCAAAAATGCAGCAATATAATATCCTACTCTGCGGCTGGCAACTCCCGTCAGTTGGATAAGTCCGTTGTTTTGGGCAAAAATAGAATTGGGAAAAGAGTTAAGTACTCCGGCTATTGTAGAATTTATTCCATCGGCAAGAACACCTCCCTGCACACGCTTCATAAATTTAGGCCCTTCTATCGGTTCACCACCGATCATAGAGTTTGCTGTGATGTCTCCGTATGCTTCGATAGAAGTTATGAAGTATATAAGGGCAACAGCGATAAAGGCAGACAAGTCGAAGCCTAGTCCATATTTGAATGGTTGAGGAATTGTAATTGAGCCTATCTCTCCCATATTGCTGAAGTCGAGCCATCCCATGAAGTAAGAAACGACATAGCCTATCACAAGGCCTATTATAATGGAACTCATACGTATATACTTATTCCGTATGCTATTCAGTATGAGGATAGATCCGAGTACAAGTGCCGCCAGTCCCAGGTTTTGCATACTGCCGAAAGATCTTTCACCTTCTGCTCCCATAGCTACAAAACCTCCTCCGCACGATATTATTGCTACTTTGATAAGTGACAAACCTATCATAGTAACCACAATACCCGATACCAGTGGGGTTATAATCTTTTTGGTGTACTTAAGCAGGCGGCTAACTATCATCTCTACCGGCGATGCTGCAATACATACCCCGAATATGGCGGCCAGAATAGCTGCTTCACCCATATCTCCTTTTGCGGCAAAGCTTGCTGTAAGAGCACCTATAAAAGAGAAGCTTGTTCCTTGAATACACAACAATCCGCATCCGACAGGGCCAAAACGGCGACATTGTATAAATGTAGAAATACCCGAAGCTAATAACGCCATAGATACAAGGAATCCTGTAGTTTCAGCAGTGAAGTTCAGTGTTTTTGCTATTATCAGCGGTGGGGTTATTATTGCCACAAAAATAGCCAATAGATGCTGTAGGCCAGCAAAGGCTGCCTCTCGGAAAGGAGGTTTGTCTTCTATCTGATAGATTAGATCTGTCTTTCTGATCGGTTGTATTATTTCATCCGCCTCTTTTTCTGAAACCTGCATAAGTGTGATTGTATTTATATATTAAAATAATGAATCTTTCATTTCCATATTGAAGCTGTACACTTCTTCTATAGCTATCGCTTTTCGCGAGACGGTGTTTATATCCGCACCTTCTTTTGTCCAAAGGAAAGGTACAAAACTGTAAGCATAATCGGCGGGAAAGTCTTTTGCATCTTCTTGCCAGTTTTGCCAGCGTAAGCCTGCATAAAACTCATTCATGTCTGTTTCGAAACAAAAAAGAAGAAACTGGCTGTATCCCATGTTCATCGGAAGCCATTTCAGCGACTCGGGGGCAAAGTAATACATATTGCCTGCATCTTGTCCCAGCATGCCGCCATTGATGGCAAAAAGCCCACCAAGCATATCGTCTGCCACAAGAAGATATGGGGCAGGTTCTCCAAATTCAGAAAATGTTTTTCCTTTATTCCAGTCGGGAAGGGTTCTTTTTATCTGTTCCGATCCGGAGCCCAGTATTCTGATCCATCCATGATCGATCAGCAGACCTCCTGTTTCGTAGACTATTGCTCCCATCAGGGAACGTGTGGTAACTTGTGTTTTCAGCAGAGACTCTTGAGCCCGTTTTGGTTCGCAAGGTAAAATTTCTACCTTGTTCTTGGCCATATCTATCCATTCTTTTATAACAGGCCAGCCGGGATCTTCTTTGTTAACTAGCTCCTCGAGTGTACGCATTGGTACATGCTTTTTTAAATAAAGTGCAAAACTACAACAATTATAGGGAAGAGAGAAAAGAATTGAGGAAAGAATAAATTAAAAAACACAGAATGAATTTCTTTCCGGTAACCACAAGAGTTACCCCTATAATGATGTAATTATTAAGAGAACATTGTTTCGCCGCTATAGAAGTCGTTGATTTGTTTGCATACAAATATTTGTTTCTCCGATTTATCTTCAAATACTTCTTCTTTAAATCCTCCAAACTTATGAGTAATTTTAAATCCATTAATGCTTAAATATGTATCTAGCTCTTTTGGAAAAAACAGGCGCATATCCAGACTTTGAGTAGAATCAAATTTTCCGTTTATATAAAAATGCCATTTTATACGATTGATCTGAGTTTTGTTTTCATAGATCATTGTCTGTTTTATAACAACATTTCTTCCATCTTTAGTCGTATATTCAGCAATAACTTTTTCCTCTTTTTCTGAATCTACGATATAGTGAATATTAGGATTGAAACAATCGAATATGAAATATCCATTTTTCTTTAGATGTTTCTTTACTCTTGTTAATACATTAAAGAAATCTTGATTAGTATATAAATGATGAATAGAATTAAATGGAATAAAAATTATATCATAAACCTCTGGCAGGTCTAACGTTCTTATGTCTGATTTAATAAACTTTATAGGAAGATCTAATCTATTTGCTTTTTCTTCGGCTTGTTTCAGCATCGATGTATTGTTGTCTACGCCAATGATATCACATCCTTCTTGTGCAAGAGGAATCGTAAGTCTGCCTGTGCCACAACACAATTCAAGGATTTTACCTTTCTTCTCTTTTTTGAGCCAATGTGAATAAAATGGTAGATCAGCTATTTCTGTATTCATGCCATCATAGATGCTACCATCGTAAATTAATTCGCCTACTTTATATTTCTCTTCCATATATGAGTTTATTATCGCCAATAAAAATACTAAATATCTGGATAACAGCCACAATCTTCTCTCGAAACTGTTACCTTTTATTTTTTTTGATATTTGTATTTATAGAGACGCTCTATAAGAATAGTGTCACATACAATTTAGAATATTGGTGTTATCTGATTAGACGGAATATTTTGAAGTGTTTGTTTCAGGTCTTTTCCTTTTCTTATTGTATTTTTATCAACTTTAGCGTAACTTTGAGACTACTTTTTTGTTATAAGGTAAAACAAATTGCAATATATAAAATGAAGAATACTTTAGTCAGAACAGATTTTAATTTCGCAGGACAAACAAATGTTTATCACGGTAAAGTAAGGGATGTTTATTCAATAGAAAATGACTTGCTGGTAATGATAGCAACAGACCGTATTTCGGCATTCGATGTTGTATTGCCTCAGGGCATTCCTTACAAGGGACAAGTTTTGAACCAAATTGCTGCAAAGTTTCTGGATGCAACATCCGACATAGTTCCCAATTGGAAACTGGCAACACCCGACCCGATGGTAACAGCAGGTTTGCGTTGCGAACCATATAAAGTGGAAATGGTGATTCGTGGCTATCTTACCGGGAGTGCATGGCGCGAATACAAAGCCGGAGCGAGAGTTCTTTGCGGTGTTTCTCTTCCGGATGGAATGAAAGAAAATGAGAAATTTCCGGCTCCTATTATAACTCCGACAACAAAAGCGGATGAAGGGCACGATGAAAACATCTCGAAAGAAGAGATAATAGCACAAGGTCTGGTTAGCAAGGAAGAGTACGAACAACTGGAGAAATATACATACGCTTTGTTTCAGAGAGGAACAGAAATGGCTGCGCAAAAGAATTTGATTCTTGTAGACACAAAGTATGAGTTCGGTAAGAAAGATGGAAAGATTTATCTTATTGATGAAATTCATACACCCGATTCGTCTCGTTATTTCTATGCCGATACCTACAGCGAATTATTCGAAAAAGGAGAAGAGCAACGTCAGCTGTCTAAAGAGTTTGTCCGCAAATGGCTGATGGAAAATGGTTTTCAGGGAAAAGACGGACAGGCTGTTCCTGAAATGACCGAAGAGTATTGCAACAGTGTTTCGGAACGTTACATAGAACTTTATGAAAAAATAGTAGGTGAAAAGTTCGTGAAGGCAGACGTGAGTAATGTTGCTGCGCGTATAGAGAAAAATATTAATGAATATTTGAAAAAATAATCTGCTGTTAGTAACTACTCTGTAGGATGTCTTCGTGCAGAGTAGCGGCTAACATACATGACCAGAGGCAAATTTTATAAACCTATAGAAGAATATTAGAGACTAAACGATATGCCAAACCTCTATATAATATCAGGATGTAATGGAGCAGGAAAAACAACGGCATCGTATGCCATGTTTCCTAAAATGCTCGACTGTAAAGAGTTTATCAATGCAGACGAAATAGCAAAAGGTTTGTCTCCTTTCCAGCCCGAAACTGTCGCCATAGATGCCGGAAGGCTTATGCTTATGCGAATGAATGAAATGCTTCGTTTGCAGGAAGATTTTGCGATAGAGACCACTTTGGCTACAAAGTCTTATGCCAATTTTATAAAGAGGGCACAAAAAGAAGGGTATTTTGTTACTCTTATCTATTTCTGGCTTGAATCTCCCGAATTGGCTATCCGCAGAGTAGAACAACGGGTTCGCTTTGGAGGGCATCATGTTCCCGACGACGTGGTTAGACGTAGATATTATGCGGGAATGAGAAACCTGTTTTCAATGTTTATCCCTATTTGCGACTATTGGCTGTTGGTAGATAACTCTACAGACCCGTTTCAGATGATAGCCGAAGGTAATAAGACTAAGGTTATAGACATTTATGATGAGGAGTTGTTTTATTATCTCCGTTATTTCGAGTTCTAATTTTACTATATCAATACGAATATAATGACTTACGAGGCAGAGAAGGTTGTTCCCTATGCAGAGAAAGATGAGAAGAAAGGTGTTCAGGTAGAGCGCATGTTCGACTCCATAGCTGAGAATTATGACACGCTTAACCGTACTATGTCGATGGGAATTGATCGAAGTTGGCGTAAAAAGGGGATTACTATGTTGAAGGATTTAAAACCCCAGTCTATACTCGATATAGCTACCGGCACGGGCGACTTGGCAATACAGGCCTACGAGATACTCAAACCTCAGTCGATATTGGGAGTCGATATTTCGGAGGGGATGATGGAGATTGGTCGTCATAAAGCAGCAAAAGCAGGTTTGTCCGAAGTCATATCTTTCGAGAAGCAAGATTGTATGGCTCTTGACTTACCCGACAATTCGTTCGATGCTGCTATGGTTGCTTTCGGAGTTCGCAATTTTGAGGATTTGGATAAGGGCTTAAAAGAAATACACCGTGTATTGAAGCCGGGAGGGCGCTTAATGATCCTTGAGCTGACAAGTCCGCGTAACTTCCCTCTAAAGCAGGGTTATTGGTTCTACACTAAGTTCTTTATTCCTACAATCGGGCGATGGATATCGAAAGATAAAACAGCTTACTCTTATCTGCCTAAGAGTATAGAGGCATTTATACAAGGAAAAGAAATGGTCAGCACACTTCTCAAGAGTGGATTCGAAAAGGCTGAATATAAAGCCTACACTCTTGGTGCTTGTACTATGTATTTAGCATATAAGTGATTAATCTCTTCTTTATGATAGATATTACCCTTTTTTAGACCATATTTTTGAATAAGTTTTCTTAAATTAAGAATATTATAATATATTTGCGGCTTCGTATGGTGTTAGAAAAACATCAATGTATAAACCATAATTAGAACAAACATTAAAAACTATGATGAAGAAAGCGATTATCGCGACAACTTTAGTTGCTGCGATGTGTATTTTTGCCCTTCCTGCAAACGCACAATTTGGTAAAGGTCTTAAAAATTTAGGTAAATCTGTATCGAAAGCCGCAGGTGATATGGTTGGCGATATGGCAGCCGATGTGGCTGCAAATAAGGTTTCAGAAAAAATGGTTGAATTCATGGACAATAATAATACAGTTGCTCCTGAAACATCTGACTATTACAAGAGATTGGCAGGATTAGTTGCTAAAGATTATGTTTCTGTAGATGGAGTGAATCTTAATTATAAGATATATGAAAATCCTGAAGCTAACATAATAACTACAGCAGATGGTAATGTCCGTATCTATACAGGTATGATGGATATGTTAACAGATGACGAATTGGTTGCTGTTATTGCAACACAAATAGGTCACCTTGCTAATAAGGATATACGCGATGCATTAATGAAAGTTGCGTCAGAAGATAACGCTTCGAAAGCAGGAACAGCTCAGCTGGAAAAACTTCTTTCTTTCACAGGAGATAAGATGGGAACAGTAATAAACGAGCTTCTTCAAGTTCCTTATACTGACGACCAAAACAAAAAGGCCGATACTTATGCTTTCAACTTGCTTAAGCAAAAAGGAGCTAATACTAATGCTTTAGTTTCTGCTCTTAGCAAATTTGCAGAACTGGAAGCAGCAGATAAAGTTGCATCTGAAAGTGAAGAAGGAGAAGTTAGTGCAGCTTCTAAATTTATAGGAGTTAACTCTAACAATGCACTACGTGCTTCGATTATTTCTTCCAAATAAATAGATAAGAGACTCTATAAAAACGGGCCATTGAAAAAATATTCAATGGCCCGTTTTCTCTCATATAATGAATGTAAAGATTGTGTCTGTTCTTTATTATCGTCTCATTTTAGGCATCTTACCACCTTTCATTTGAGTCATCATTTTCATCATTTTACGGGTTTCGTCAAATTGCTTTATCAGCTTGTTTACCTCTTGTATTGTGGTTCCGCTTCCTTTTGCAACACGTTGGCGACGGCTTCCGTTTAATATCTCCGGATTCGATCGTTCTTTTGGCGTCATCGAATATATAATCGCTTCGATACTTTTAAATGCGTCATCGTCTATGTCCAGGTCTTTAATGGCTTTGCCTACTCCCGGAATCATTGATGCAAGATCCTTAAGATTACCCATTTTCTTTATCTGCTGTATTTGTCCGATAAAGTCGTTGAAATCGAATTGGTTCTTTGCAATCTTCTTTTGCAGGCGGCGTGCTTCTTCTTCATCATATTGCTCCTGAGCTCTTTCTACAAGGGATACAATGTCTCCCATTCCTAAAATACGGTCAGCCATACGTTCAGGATGGAATACATCAAGTGCCTCCATTTTCTCACCTGTTCCTACAAACTTGATAGGCTTGTCTACTACCGAGCGAATAGAAAGGGCGGCTCCACCGCGAGTATCACCATCGAGCTTTGTTAGAACAACCCCGTCGAAATTGAGCCTGTCGTTAAACTCTTTTGCTGTATTCACAGCATCCTGTCCGGTCATGGAGTCTACCACAAAGAGTATTTCGTCAGGTTTTACAGCATCTTTTATTGCTGCAATCTCTTTCATCATCTCTTCGTCTACTGCCAGACGTCCTGCAGTATCTATAATGACAAGGTCGTGCCCGTTCTGTTTAGCTTGCTTAATAGCATTTTGTGCTATCTGTACAGGGTTTTTATTATCTTCTTCGAAGTATACAGGAACTTCTATCTGTGTACCTAGTATTTTTAATTGTTCGATAGCTGCAGGACGATATACGTCTGCTGCTACGAGTAACGGATTCTTTCCTTTTTTCGATTTTAGCATTTTTGCCAATTTCCCCGAAAAGGTTGTTTTTCCCGAACCTTGTAATCCTGACATTAAGATAATAGCCGGAGAGCCTTTCAGATTGATGTCGCTCGCTGTTCCTCCCATCAGGGCAGCAAGTTCGTCGTGAACGATCTTCACCATCAATTGTTCCGGCTTCACTGCAGTTAGAACGTTTTGTCCCAGTGCTTTTTCCTTAACTGTCTCTGTAAATTGTTTCGCCGTCTTATAGTTAACGTCAGCGTCGAGTAAAGCCCGACGTACATCTTTTAGTGTTTCGGCAACATTTATTTCGGTGATTTTCCCTTCACCTTTCAGGATTTTAAACGAACGTTCTAATCTGTTACTTAGACTTTCAAACATATTGTATGTTGTTATTTATATTCAAAATATATACGGGAGCACAAAGATATAAACTTTTGGTATAAAGTGAAAACACAGCGTTGTTTTCTTGCTAAGTTTCAGTTCTATACTTCGTTTTAAATTCTTTTTAGCCTTTGTTATCGCACCTTTTCTTATTATACGATATTCAATTTTAACTAAAACCTGACAAAGTTGTACACTTTTCGAGCCCCTCTTCGTCTCCCCAAAGGGGAGAACCAGCTGACGCAAGAAATATTACCTCCTATACTAACTGTTGACTGATTACTGTTAACTGATCAGTATTGGCTTCGCTAAGCCTCCACTTCGGAGAGGTACTAGGAGCTGTTTATAGATAAAGTTTAGAAGAAGTTGTGAAATAATATCTGAAAGACTTATTCATATAGTTTTCTGTGAAACAATAATCTGGTCTTTATTGTTTTTATTAAATTATATACCGATATTTAAGCAACATTGTACCTAAGAAAGTTCACTTTAAAAACATATATCATGAAATTTTTTATCGACACAGCAAACTTAGATCAGATCAGAGAAGCTAACGATCTGGGAGTTTTGGACGGTGTAACCACAAACCCGTCATTAATGGCTAAAGAAGGTATAAAAGGGATAGACAATCAGCGCAAACATTATCTTGATATCTGCAAAATTGTAGATGGGGATGTGAGTGCCGAAGTTATTGCGACCGATTATGAGGGTATGATAAAAGAGGGTGAAGAATTAGCCGCTTTGCATCCTAACATTGTAGTAAAGGTTCCATGTATTGAAGCCGGCATAAAGGCAATAAAATATTTTTCAAATAAAGAAATCCGTACTAATTGTACTCTTGTGTTTTCAGTAGGACAAGCCTTACTTTCCGCTAAGGCAGGAGCGACGTATGTTTCTCCGTTTGTAGGTCGTCTCGACGATATCTCGAGTGATGGTATCGAGTTGGTTAGCAAAATTGTAGATATGTATGCTACCTACGAAATGAAGACGCAGGTACTAGCAGCATCTATCCGTAGTACTCAGCATATTATACAGTGTATAGAAGTTGGAGCCGATGTAGCCACATGTCCTCTGGCTGCTATCAAGGGGTTACTAAAACATCCATTGACAGACAGTGGATTGGCAACGTTTCTTGCCGATTATAAAAAGGTGAACGGGTGAGAGTGTAAGTAATTAGCTCATATTGACGGTATATTTACTTATAATAATATGAGTAGTCTTTATGATTACTCATATTATTGTACAGATAGAATCAAGCCCCATCCGGTTAAAGATTTTTAATTAAATCTTTTTCTTCTGCTTGTTTAACAAATTATCACCTAAATTTGTTATTCTGATAAAATAATATGATAATGGCAGACCAATTAAAAGAAATAGTTTATTCGCGCGATAGTATCGAGTTTGTTACGGTAGCAGTACAATATTGTGCTTTTCTTGAGAATTTTGAAGAAACTACTGAATCGGAGTTGACTGATAAATTGACAAAAATACTTCCTTTGTTATATCTTAAAACATCTCTTGTTCCCGAAACAGATTCTGTGAATGAAGATGAACCTGAAATAAGTGTGACGGAGGATGATTATAATTATATTTCTTCGAAACTCTATAATGTATTTTTGAATAACGATACTTACCTCGAAGTTTTCCTTCAGGATATGAAATATAGTGAAACTCCTATTTCTGCAAATATTAGCGAGGATCTTGCTGATATCTATCAGGATCTGAAAAACTTCATTACAATATTTGAAAGAGGCATAACCGAGAATATGAATGATGCCTTATATGTATGTACCGAAAATTTCAAAACATATTGGGGGCAAAAACTTGTGAATGTTTTGAGGGCATTACATTCTTTAAAATATGCGACAGACCATATTGAGTCGGATAATGAAGTTGCGGATGAAAATGAAGAACTATGGTAAATTCTATTACAAAAGATGAATTGGCAGTAATGCCCCGAGAAACTTTTGAAGGAAGAATTATTGTAGTACAATCGGAACAAGAGGCAATAAAGGCGATTTCTTATCTAAGTACATTCAAGGCTATCGGCTTTGACACAGAAACACGGCCTGCTTTCAAAAAAGGGGTGTCTCATCAGGTTGCTTTGATGCAACTATCAACCGAAGATACCTGTTTCCTGTTTCGACTAAATATAATAGGATTTCCCGACTGCTTGGCAGAAATTCTAGTAAATCCTGCGATAAAAAAAATAGGACTTTCCCTGAAAGATGATTTTTCGGCGATGCACAAACGCTCTCTTCTGGTTCCTTCCAACTTCATTGATCTTCAATCTTTTGTTAAGGATTATGGAATTGATGACAACGGATTGCAACGTATTTATGGCATACTTTTTGAAAAAAGAATATCGAAAGGACAACGCCTGTCAAATTGGGAAGCCGATACTCTCTCTGATGCTCAGAAGATGTATGCGGCTATTGATGCATGGGCATGTCTTAGAATATTTGATGAATTAAAAAACAGAGAAAAAGTAAAAAAATAAATATATAATATGGCATTTATAGATTATTATAGCATTTTAGGTGTATCTAAAACTGCCACTGCTGACGAAATAAAAAAGGCATATCGTAAGTTGGCTCGTAAATATCATCCGGACATAAATCCGAACGATGAAGAAGCCAAACGAAAGTTTCAGCAGGTGAACGAGGCCAATGAAGTTCTCTCCGATTCGGAGAAACGAAAAAAATATGATGAATACGGAGAGAACTGGAAGCATGCCGATGAATTTGAAAAAGCTCGTCAACAGCAATCTCAGAATGGAGGATTTGCCGACTTCGGAGGTTCTGGCGGAGGTTTTTCGGGTGGTACATATAATTTTGGAGGTGAAGACGAAGGTGGTTTTTCCGACTTCTTCGAATCCCTCTTCGGTGGTAGCAGAGCTTCATCGGGGCGGAGAGCCGGACGAGGTTTCCGAGGGCAGGATTTTACTTCCGAACTACATCTTAATCTTCGCGATGTATACGAAACTCATAAACGGACAATCACGATAAACGGAAAGAATCTGCGTATTACCATACCTGCGGGTGTTGCCGATGGGCAAGTGATAAAGCTGGCCGGACAAGGTGGTGCAGGGGCAAATGGTGGCCCTAACGGAGATCTTTATATTACGTTTGTAATTGCAGAAGATCCCGGTTTTAAGAGAGTGGGAGATGATCTGTATGCTACTGCCAATTTAAATCTTTATACAGCTGTGCTTGGTGGAGAGGCTACGGTGGACACTTTTACAGGTAAAGTTAAACTGAAGATTGCGGCAGGAACTCAGAACGGGACGAAAGTCAGACTAAAAGGGAAAGGCTTTCCTGTTTACAAGATAGAAGGACAATTCGGAGATCTCATTATTTCTTATTCGATAGAAATTCCGAGCAATCTGACTGCTGAGCAAAAAGAATTATTTGAAAAGTTGGCAAAGTCTTAATCTAAAAGAATTACAATTATGAAACCGGAACTGATAATAATAGAAGAATATTGTATTCAGAGCGAAATAGAGCCAGACTTTATAATCCAACTTGAAAATGAAGGCTTGATAGAAATTTATATAGTAGATGATAAACGTTATATTGATTCCTCTCAACTGAGAGATATAGAACAATATGCCCGTTGGTATTACGACCTGTCTATCAATATAGAAGGGATTGATGTTATCCGAAATTTGTTAAGTAGAATGACAGAAATGCAGGAAGAAATTTCTCGGCTGAGGGAATATACAAAACTGTTGAATGGATAATTGAGGAAAAGAGTTGTATATGAGAACGGGGGTTGTCTAAAATGAGATAATCCCCGTTTCGTTATTTTTTCTTTTCTTCATTAACAGCGGGTTGTTTCTGTATGTCTGTTTTTGTATTATCTTCCTGTTTAGCCGGAGCCTGTGATTGTGACTCTGCATTTCGGTTTCTTCTTCTCGGTTTAAATGACTGGAAGAGGCGTTTAAGCGTAGCAGCTTCCTTGCTGTAAACAATACCTATGCCTTGCGTAGTGAGAGCTTGTCGGTAATATTTATCATTCGTATGGCTATATCCTCTCAATGTCCACATACTATTCAGCTGATATTCTACATCAAAATCGCCAATCAGGTTGTCTGAATTCGTTTGGTCGGCTCTGTATCCAACATCCGTTTTTATTTTTAGCCTATCGTCAAAAAATCTTTTAGAGACATTTACTCTGACGTCCATATCGGAAAGAGTACCGTCATTCGATTCTATATTGGTTCCTACTTCCCATCCTTCTCCCAATACATTCCCTACAAGGTTATTCAGAACCTTAGACATTTGGCCCGATGCAAAGCTGGTCCATATACTTTGTCCGAAATTGCCTGTGTTTCCTCCCGATTCCGAATAGAAAGATCCTGCAGCAATTAGGTAGGCAAACTGTTTAATCTTCTGTTCGTCTGTAGTTATCAGACTGCTCACTTTGCGTTGCACATCGTCGCTGGCATCAGGCAAACTTATGTTGTACGTAAGTTCCATCTTATCCATGTTTCCGGCGATACCCAACACACAATCTACATCTACTCGCGGAGAAGCTATGTCGTCAAGTTCAAAGCTGTTGTCAAGTGTGGTCAGGTTAGCTCTGACTCTATGATAAGCTGTTATGTCGAATTGAGTTTTGAGCGGATCGCCAACAAACTTGAGCTTGCTGCCTTCCCTTATCTGAAACTCGAGTTTCTTTATGCTTTGCAGATTCAATTTTACCTTTCCGCTCGATATGGTGTAATCTCCGAATGTAGACATGTTTTCTGTCATGAGGTCGTAGCTGAAATTTACTGTTCCACTACCTTTTGCTTGCATGGCATCGCCCGTTATAGGGTCTATTATTACTCCTACAGTAAAATCGGGAGTGATGTCAAGTTTTACTTTCAGGTTGATTGGGAGTGGTGTATATACTTGCTGTTTCAGCGCATTTGCAAGCTCCTGTTGTAGTTTTTCTTCGGGAACATTGATATATACTACACTTTTGTAATCTGTTGCTTCAGCTCGCTGCGGAAGAAGAATATTTAAAGAAGAGTTTTTCTCATTCTTTATTTGCATATTCATATTTACTGCATTATCGTCTCCCTCTATTCTTACATTGCCCGAAGCAAATACACGCCCATAAAATAAGCTGTCGGTTCTATGCTCGGTATTTAGCACCATCAGTTTATTCATTTGCATATTGAGTGAATATTTCATTTGCTCAAAATTCTTATGGGTGACGGTAGCACTTACATTTGCCGTGTTGCCATAACTGTCTTTTAAGGCTAGGTTTTCGAAGCCTATTCTATCGGGACTTATGCTTATGGTATCCGATATTGTATATAACACATTGGTGTAGTCTATACCTATCTGAGTATTGTTGAATCCAATAAAACCTCTTAATAGCGGAGCTTTTGTGCTTCCCTCTATCATAATATTGGTACTTACGCTACCCGATATTTTATTCACCATGTCAGAAACAAAGGGTTGCATCCAGCCCATTGGCATCTGATCGAGCCGCAGTTGTAAGTCTAAAGAATCTTGATTTGTATATACAGTTCCGTCTATCTCAGCCAGTTCTTTATCTCCTTTTAGTAATGTTGCATTAAGCTCAGCTCCTCCAAAATAGTCGCTCCATTGACTTTCCATACGCATTGTGCCTAAGGTATCACCAAAAATTACAATATCGGCCATTTCAAGCCCTTTCGTGTAAACTTCCGGCTGCTCCAACAGATTTGTGAGCAATATATCGCCATGTATACATCCTCGTATATTTTTTATATCGAAAGCTTCCAGCAAGTCGCCTATTTCAGCATGACTGAAATAAGCCTTGAGGCTATCGGTCTTCTGATCTGAGATTACTCCGTCTATTCCAAAATATGGTTTTGTATTTACTCCTAATCCGAAATCGTGTACTTCTGTGCGCGAACCTACGTTTAATATCTGTGCCGGAAGTAAATTTACCGAGAGCTTCCCAACTTTTATTTTCGATGGATTCACCTTCAGTGACGATACCAGTTCTTTCTCTTCATTTCTGCTAAATTGTGCAAGAGCTTCAAGCCTTCCGTCTATTTTGATAGCAGTACTGTCGCTTTGTATATCTGCACGAGTTGTTATATTGTCTTTAGCTCCGTCCAGCAATAAGGATAATTTATACCTTCCCTTGTCCATAAATACCTGAGCATTGGCTTGGGCATAAAACGAAGTGTCGGCATTAGCCATATCCAATATGGTATTTCTTATATTATACTCGCCATAACGTATATGGGGAATCTTGCCTTGTAGTCTTGCGGTTTTTTCTATCGTATTGATGCTTCCGTCTATTGTTGCAGGAACGATAACATCTACAGGTAATTGCAGTATTCTTCCCAGCTCTTCCGTATTGTTGGCTGTAATGTTGAATGTGAAATCGTTCTTATTCTTATTTTGTCTTATCCACGATTTCTTTATTTGGGGGAATACCGCAGGCAGATAGTTGTGCATAAGTTCGTCTATTTCCTCGGGGAGAGAGGTAAAAGAATATTGTCCGGTTATATTTGCTCTGAGTAACGATGATTCGAAGTCTATATACTTATCATTATTTTCTTTCTTGCCCGATTCAAGACTGAATTTTCCCGGTGTGAAGCTAAAAGTTGCGTCATGGAGATCGAGACTGTCTATATTGACAAAGCCGACCATATTGTCTATGTCCAGCCCTTTTATATTTCCATTCAGAGAGAGAGATAAACGGGGTTCTATCCAATTTTCATTCTTGTAGAAGTGGTCTATATGTAGTGTATCTACTCTTAGCCGGACTTTAATATCCGGAACTTTCTCTTGTGTCATACTTGCAATAGCAGTTATCTTACCGATAGCCCAATTCGCTTTTGCCGAAACACCCATTTCCTTCGAGTTGTAGTAGGCTTCGAGAGGAACATTTGTGAGGGTTTCCTTGTCATATTGCAAAGAGGTAAGATTACCTTTTACCTGAGCTTCGAGTGGGGTTCTTTCACTTTGGGTTGCTCTCAGGTTTATATTGGCTGTCAGACGTCCTAATCCGGTATCTTCTCCAAGTAATTTGCCCAAGGAAAATCCTTGTGTCTTTAGCCCTGCGTCTACTTTAAAATTTGTGAAAGTGGTATCAACTGCTCCTGTTGCCAATAGATTTAGGGAGCCGTGTCTGCACCATGTTTCGGCATCGAGTTTAAACTTGTTTAATCTGCCGGTTAATTTTCCTTTCAGATATATATCCCCCAGATCTTTTAGTATATCGGGTGCTATAAATGTCGAATCTCCTAAACGAGCAAAAGATGTTATTGCCGCAGGAGTGGCTTTAAATTTGTCTATGGAAAGGAATATCTCGGAATTTCCATACTGCTCGTAGCTTGCTATACTGGCTTTACCTGTCAGATAGAAGTCTTCTCCGTAAGTGAGGTTTATATCCTTTATGTCGATTTTTGGCAATGTGCCTGTTATTGTAGTGTTCAGTTTTATGTTATTCTTCAAAAACTTCAGATTGGGGAGAAATGCTACAGCATCGAGAGGTGAAATTTCGGTATCTTCTGTTGCTATCTCAAATTCGTTCGAGGCAAGATTGTACCTTACCTTATTTGTTCTAAGATGTGATTGTGGCAAATCGAAAGAAAGATTATCCACCCATAGTTGATCTTTCTCTGAATAAAGATGCCCTTTAAGCGAGGTGATCTCTATTCCCGATTTCTCTTTTACTGACAGGTTGTTTAATGCTATGTTCAGCCTGTCTGTATCTATCGAGTTCAAATCCAGATTGGCATTGAAATCGGTAAGAGAAATATGTGATGCGTTGAAAATACCCGGAGTTATAGTGTCTGAGAGCACATCATAGTTTAAGCGTCCATGTTTCAGGCCTATATCTTTTATGACAATGTTCAGCGAGCTTTTTGTTGTGTCTGTTTGGGTTGTATCTGTGCTTGAAAAAGCATCGATAATAAACTGAAAATTGAAATCACTGATGCTGTCTTTCTGATTGACGTTAATAACGAAGTCTTCTAAAGTAATACTTGTTATTGCCAGCTCCTTATTCTTTATTAATTCCCACGGGCTCAAAGTTCCATTCAGGTCTTTGGCATATAATAGTGTGTCTTTTGTCTGGTCTTCGATATATATGCCCTTCAAGGATACCCTGTTAAAAAGGCTGAGACGAACTTCATCTATAGATACTTCGGTCTTTAGTGTGTTTTTTAGCTGACTGACAGCAAAGTCGGCAACCTTCTGCTGTATGTATGGTATAGATAATAAAGCATATAAAAGCACATTAAGCCCTATAATTATTAAGGCAATATATAATAAAACCTTTAAAACTCTTTTTGTAATGTTTCTTTGTTTAGGTTTTATTTCTTCTGTACTTTTTGTCTCTTTGTTTTCCTCCATATAATTAGCAGCCTATTTCAATTTTTCCGTCCACTGTTCTTCATTAAATCCTATCAGAACGAGATTGTTCGCAACCAGAATAGGACGCTTCACCACCATGCCATTAGAGGCTAATATTTCTAACAGCTCTTTCTCGGAGGCAGTTTTCACTTTTTCTTTCAGGTTGTTTTCTTTGTATATGTTTCCCGATGTATTGAAAAATTTAGCAATAGGTAATCCACTTGTCTTTATCCACTCTTTAAGTTCCTGCACAGTCGGGTTTTGTTTTGTTATATCTCTGTCTTTTACTTCTATATTATTTTCTTTAAGCCATTTAGCGGCTTTGCGACAGGTTCCACATTTTGGATAATGTATAAAAAGTGCTGTTTTCATAAGAAGAATAACTTAATTTGAATTTAACTATTGCAAAAATATAGAATTACTAATGATAAACGCCTTCCTGCGATCTAAAGTTCTACCTCTTTTACATAAAAGGCATAATATTTTATGTATTTTTGTATCTAAAATAAAAAAGAACAATATGATACAATCAATGACAGGCTTTGGGAAAGCAACGGCCGAACTGGAAAAAAGAAAAATTACCGTTGAGGTAAAATCTTTGAATAGCAAACAACTAGACTTGTCGGTGCGTATAGCAAACCTATATAAGGAGCATGAGATGGAGATTCGCAATCAACTATCCCGCCAATTGGAACGGGGAAAAGTTGATTTTTTGATTTATATAGAGAATATTGGTAACGAAACATCAACGCAGATAAATCAAAATCTTATTGAAGGTTATTTTAATCAGATAAAAGATTCTGCCAACAAGCTCGGAATAGACACACCTGTCGATTGGTATCCGGTTTTATTGCGTCTGCCTGATGTGCTTAAATATGAAGCGCAGGAAGTAGATGAGCAAGAATGGGTTGCTGTGACTAAAGTTATTGACGAAGCCATAACACAATTACAAGCTTTTCGTAAGCAGGAAGGTGCGATGCTGGATAAACTTTTTGAAGATAAAATAGCCAATATAGCATCTCTTCTGGAAGAGATAGAGCCATATGAAATGGAGCGCGTAGAAAAAGTGAAAATCCGTATCACAGAGGCTTTGCAGAAGATAGAAGATTTCGACTATGATAAAAATCGTTTCGAGCAGGAAATGATATACTATATAGAAAAACTGGATATAAATGAAGAAAAATCCCGCCTGTCAAACCATCTGAAATATTTTTTAGAGACTATGAAATCAGGATCGGGACAAGGCAAAAAGCTTGGCTTTATAGCTCAGGAAATCGGGCGTGAAATAAATACAATGGGTTCTAAGTCGAATCATGCGGATATGCAGCAAATAGTTGTTCGTATGAAAGACGAATTGGAGCAAATCAAAGAACAGGTGTTGAACGTACTATAACTAAGGATGAGTAAACTGATAATATTTTCAGCTCCATCCGGGGCAGGTAAGTCTACAATTGTAAACTATCTGCTCTCGCAGGATCTGAATCTGCAATTCTCTATATCTGCAACTAGTCGTTTGCCCAGAGGGGCAGAGCAACACGGTGTAGAATATTATTTTCATACACCGGAGGAATTTCGCCGGAAGATAGAGAATAATGAATTCTTAGAGTATGAAGAAGTCTATGAAAATAGATTTTATGGTACTCTAAAGTCGGAAGTCGACAGGATATTGAATGACGGAGGCAATGTTATTTTCGATGTAGATGTTGTCGGAGGCTGTAACATTAAAGATTATTATGGAGAAAGAGCCTTGTCTATATTTATAGAGCCGCCCTCCATAGAAGAATTGCGTACCAGATTAGAAAAGAGGGCTACAGATAGCCCCGAGACCATCGAAGCCCGTATTGCAAAAGCCAAATATGAAATCACATTTGCTGACAAATTCGATGTTGTTATTGTTAATCGGGATTTGGAAACAGCCAAACAGGAGGCTTTAGAGATTGTAAAAGCATTTTTATCAGAATGAATATAGGTGTATTTTCCGGTTCTTTCAATCCGATTCATATCGGCCATGTAATCTTGGGTAACTATATTGTCGAATATACTGATGTTGACGAGGTTTGGTTTTTGGTGAGTCCTCACAACCCTTTGAAAGAAGCAGACTCTCTTTTGGATGAAAATACTCGGTTGGAAATGGTAAAACTAGCCCTTCGGAAGTATGATAAACTAATAGCCAGTGATTTCGAATTTTCGATGCCAACACCATCATATACAATTGGTACGCTAGATGCTCTGAGTGCAAAATATCCTGAGCAGAACTTTACCCTTATTATTGGAGGAGACAATTGGGAAGTATTTGAAAACTGGCGGGACTATGATCGTCTGCTTCAGAATTATAAGCTCAAAGTATATCCTCGTATCGATTCGCGTATATCTATATCCGGAAAATTGAGAAATCAGGTGGAGGCGTTGGATTCTCCCATTATCGAGATTTCTTCCACATTTATCAGAGATGGAATAAAAGACCATAAAGATGTGCGCTCTTTCCTTCCCGATGGTGTCTATGAATATATTATAGAAAGAAAATTATATAATAAATAGTTATATAACAGAGCATCTACTTGTTGCTGAAGATGACTATATAAAGAATAGGGCAAAAGAAATGGAAAAACAACAATTACAGGAAGATATAAAGGTACGCCGTTCACGGCTTCAAGAAGCTATGCTGGCTGCAGATATTGAAGGCTGTATATTGACGACGGCTGTCAACGTATTTTATATGACAGGTAAGGTATATAATGGATATTTTTACCTGTCTGTTGATGGGAAAGTAATTCATTTTGTAAAAAGGCCGGAAGGTATTGATTTTGAGAATACGATTTATATTCGTAAACCCGAGCAAATGGCAGAAGAGCTATGTTCAGCCGGATTCTCCCTTCCTAAGTCACTTTTGTTAGAGACCGATGTTGTTTCCTTTGGCGAATGTACCCGCATACTCAATACTTTCAATCTGAAAGAAGCGGCCAATGCATCGGTGCTGCTCCGCAAAATACGTAGTGTGAAAACTCCTTTCGAATTGGAACAGGTGAGAGCCTGTGCCCGTCGCCACGAAGCTGTATATAAGTTGATCCCGTCTTTGTATAAACGGGGAATGACTGATGTCGAATTGCAGATTGAGATAGAGCATGCCATGCGCCAGCATGGATCTTTGGGTTTGTTCCGAAGCTATGGAGATAATATGGATATCTATATGGGCAGTCTGCTTGCCGGAGAGAATGCAGAAGCTCCTTCTCCTTTCGACTTTGCTCTTGGTGGGGCAGGGGAAACGCCTCTTATTCCTATAGGAGCCTCGGGGGAAAAGATGAGAGAAGGACAAACCATAATGGTAGATATGGCTGGAAATTATACTCCTTGGATGACGGACATGACACGAGTGTTTTCTATAGGTAGAACATTAGATATTGCTTATCGTGCCCATCAGGTATCTATAGATATTCATAATAAGATAATGGATATAGTGAAACCTGGAATCGGCTGTGCCGAAGTGTACAATGTAGCTATGGAAATGGTGAAAGACAATAACCTTGAGGCATATTTTATGGGTACTAAGCAGCAGGCTAAGTTTGTAGGACATGGTGTAGGACTCGAAATAAACGAGCCACCGGTGATGACTCCTCGTTCGAAGGAACTGTTTGAGCCGAATATCGTCTTTGCCTTAGAGCCTAAGTTTGTTATTCCTGAGGTCGGTGCAGTCGGTATAGAGAATACTTATGTTATAACCGAAGATGGAATAGAAAAGCTGACTGTATTGGAAGAAGGAATTATTGAATTGTAGTGGAGAATAAGAAATGAGAATGATATATTAGAAATATACGTTTAATATATTAGATACGAGTCAGTTCTAAAGTAAATAAAGAAAGCACTTACAATTTGTAAGTGCTTTCTTCTGTGTGGTCCCACCTGGGCTTGAACCAGGGACCCCCTGATTATGAGTCAGATGCTCTAACCAACTGAGCTATAGGACCTGATTTTCGGAGGTTATCCCGAAATCGGATGCAATGTTAGTGCTTTTTACTGAAATCTGCAAATTTTTAGCAAGAAAAGAATAGATAAAATATCATCTAACACAGATCTATACTGGTTTTCTGCTATTTATGATAGATAGGGCAATGTATAATAATATCCCTCCGGCAATGCCTAGTACTCCAATATAAGCAACTAAGGCAATAATAAATATAGCCAAGAAATAACGATATTCATTTCCTTTCAGTTTCAGACTCTTTATTTTTAGCGAGAACATAGGTATTTCTGATACCATAAGGGCAGAAAATACAAATATGCCAACCAGTAAAGTGTATATCAGCCCCACACTTATAGAAGGTATATTATAGGTAAGACCATAGCATAAACTTACCCAAAACAAGGCATTTGCCGGTGTGTTGAGTCCAATGAAAGATTCTGTCTGACGTTCATCTACATTGAATTTAGCTAAACGCAAGGCGGAAAATACAGCCAATAAGAAAGCAATATATGGGAGATAGTCTACAACAAGAGAATTGTCTGATATCTTATATACATTTGCCGATAAAAGACTAAAAACGGCTACGCTGGGAGCTAAGCCAAAACTAACCATATCGGCTAACGAATCTAATTCTTTTCCGATAGGAGAATAGGCCTTTAATAGACGAGCGGCAAATCCATCTGAGAAGTCAAATAATGCTGCAATGATTACCCACACTACAACCCATAGAAATTCTCCCTGAAAGGCCATAACAGTAGCTATACTCCCCGAAAAAAGATTCATGGAAGTGAGCATGTTAGGTATATGCTTTTTCATATCTCTTAAGATTTAAATTTGGCGATGACAGTCTGATTACCTGTTACCTTCTGATCCATCTCTACAAGTATCTCTGTGCCTACAGGAAGATATACGTCAACTCGCGATCCGAGCTTAATAAATCCCAGATGCTCATCTATATGGGCAACTTCTCCCGGTTGTGCATATGTGACAATTCGTCTGGCCATGGCTCCGGCAACTTGTCTCAATAAAATTTGATGGCTGCCATCTTCTGTTTCCATAACCACTGTAGATCTTTCGTTCTCTGTGCTCGATTTGGGTAGATATGCTGCCATAAACCGTCCGTCATGGTGCTTAGACAACAAAACCTTCCCGTTGATAGGGTACCAGTTTGCATGCACATTGAACGGAGACATAAATATGGAGACAATTATTCTTTTATCATTAAAGTATTCACCTTCATAGACCTCTTCTATTGCTACAACTTTTCCGTCGGCTGAAGCTACAACAACATTATCTGTCTCACCCTTGAATTGGCGATATGGGCTTCTGTAAAAATTGAGCACGATAAGGAACAGCACCAAGGATATAGCACCTATAATATAGGATAGGAAAGAATGTTGGAAAAAGTACCACAGTGCTCCGTTAAGCAGAACAAGAATAATAAAGTATGTTGTTAAAACGCCACGTCCTTCGTGATGAACTTTCATGTTATTATATTGTAATAATATATCTATTGTAAGTTGCAAAAGTATCTTTATTTGCCGATATATACAAATTTGACCTCTTAATTTTGAAGGCAAAGGAAAAGAGAGACTTGCTGATTAGTGAAAATATCGTCTGCTCTTTTTCTATTATAGATGCCTATCAGTAGTTGACCTTTATATAAAACGACTATCTGTAAGATTTCTGTAAAGTGTCATTTTAACTAAAACCTTACAAAGTTGTACATTCTTTAACTTGTTTTCATTTTGTTCCTTTTTGACCTGTCTTATCCGATCCCGTCTTTCTATAGATAAAGTTTTGTTAACCTTATAGGAGAGTAAAGCTCTCCTGTAAGATGTAGATTAAATTACAGGTTTGTATTATACATAAAAATAGCCGGAAGATATTATTTTCCGGCTAATCTTTTTATATAATCGAATATCTTACTCCCACTCGATGGTAGCAGGTGGTTTTGAAGATATATCATAAACTACACGGTTTACACCTTGTACCTTGTTGATGATTTCATTAGATACCTTTGCCAGAAACTCGTAAGGAAGATGTGCCCAATCGGCAGTCATCCCGTCAGTAGATGTCACTGCTCTCAATGCAATGGTGCTTTCGTATGTGCGTTCGTCACCCATTACTCCTACCGAGCGTATCGGTAATAAGATAGCACCTGCCTGCCATACTTTGTCATACAATTCATATTGACGAAGCATGCGGATAAATATATCGTCGGCATTTTGTACTATTTCTACCTTTTCCGGTGTAATATCTCCAAGTATGCGAATGCCCAGTCCCGGTCCCGGGAAAGGCTGACGTTTTATAAGTGTTTCTTTCATACCCAATTCCAGCCCTACTCTGCGCACTTCATCTTTGAATAGTAAGCGAAGAGGTTCTACTAATTTAAGGTGCATTTTTTCGGGTAGTCCACCTACATTATGATGCGACTTGATAACAGTACCGGTTATAGAAAGAGACTCTATCACGTCCGGATATATAGTACCCTGTCCAAGCCATTTTATATCTTTCAATTTATGAGCTTCTTCATCGAATACTTCGATAAACCCTTTACCTATAATCTTGCGTTTGCGTTCAGGATCGGTTTCTCCGGTCAAAGCTTTGTAGAATCGGTCTTTTGCATCCACTCCTATCACATTCAAACCGAGATGTTCATAGTCTTTAAGTACATTCTCAAATTCATTCTTACGAAGCAAGCCGTGATTTACAAATACACATGTCAGGTTCTTACCTATGGCTCTGTGTAGTAAAACAGCAGTAACAGAAGAGTCTACTCCTCCCGATAGGGCAAGTATTACTTTGTCGTCGCCAATCTGAGATTTTAGTTCTTCTACAGTAGAATCGATGAAAGAAGCCGGACTCCATCCGCGTTTCGAGTGACAGATATTAAGGAAGTTACTCAAAAGGCGTGTTCCGTCTGTCGTATGATATACCTCGGGGTGAAATTGTACAGCCCAGGTTTCTTCTCCTTTTATTTTGTAAGCAGCAGCTTCTACATCTTCTGTGCTTGCTACAACCTCAAAGCTTTCGGGTAAAACTGTAATAGAGTCACCGTGCGACATCCATACCTGCGATCCTTCCGATATACCATCAAATAGAGGTGCGCCTTGTTTTATCTGAGTAAGATGTGCTCTTCCATATTCGCGAGAATCGCTTTTTTCTACTTTACCTCCCGATATGTATGCCAGATATTGTGCACCATAGCAAATTCCTAATATTGGATATTTCCCTCTTATTTCGCTCAGATCAGGCTTGAAAGAATCTGCATCGTTGACAGAAAAAGGACTACCCGAAAGGATAACTCCTTTTATTGTTTCATCCCCAAAAGGGAATTTATTGTAAGGGACTATTTCGCAGTAAGTATTTAGTTCTCTGACCCGGCGGCCAATAAGTTGGGTGGTTTGTGACCCGAAATCGAGGATAATGATTTTCTCTTGCATAGGATTAATAATATGTGAGAGTTATTATTTTTATGCGCACAAAGATACATCATTTTTTTGATATACGAATATTCGAAATCCTTTGAACCGACTCGAAACATATGCTCTTTCCTATTCTGCCAATCGATATGTATTTTAAACTCGTCTTGGCTTTTCAACCACGAAGTGGCACAGAGTAGCACGGAGTATAAAATATCGGGAAGAAAGGCTATTTTACACATTTTTTGTTCAAGAACCGTTTCGTGATCTTGAAAAAACTCCGTTTTACTCTGTGGTTGAAATAAAAGTCGAGACGACTTCGTAGATAAAGTTTAGAGAATCAGTTTATAAAGACTTCTGGCTACAGTTTAATTTATCAAAATGTTTTAAAACAAAATTTTTTACAATGGCTATAATAAAATAAATAACTAATTTTGAGCATATATAAACAAAGAGAGTTAAAAAGGCTACAACCTTGTATAAAAATATGGATGCGAAAGTACGTTTGTCAGTTTTAGGGTTTTCTTTCAATCAAACACAGTCCGGGGCATATGGTCTTGTTTTGGCTGAAGAAGATGGTGTGCGTCGGTTAATGATAGTTGTCGGAGCACCCGAAGCTCAATCTATAGCATTCAATTTGCAGGGTTCTGTACCTCCCCGTCCGCTCACTCACGACTTGTTCAAGTCGTTGTGTGTCGAGTTGGGTATAATACTGCGCGAAGTGGAGATATATAAATATGAAGACGGAGTTTTTTTTTCAAAAATGATTTTTGTACAAGGAGATAAAACAGTACAAATTGAGTCGAGAACATCTGATGCTGTGGGAATAGCTCTCAGAACAAAATCCCCCGTATATACTACCGAGCTTATAATGCAGGAACAGGCTGTGGTTTTTGAAGATAATGTTATTCAGGAAAATCCGATAGAGGACGAAAAAGACAATCTTGCTCTCGACTATTCTTTGCTGAATCAGGATGAACTCGAATCGCTGCTGAAAGACGCTATAGCCGGAGAAGACTATGAGCTGGCATCATTGATTCGTGATGAACTGAGAAAGAAGCAGGAATAAATACTTTATTATTTAATCAGGCTTGTAGAATTTGAGCTTATATATGCCCATTTAGAATGAAGACAACCGCAAGGACTACCTCTTCAAAATGTGATAGCAATTATTTTTATTTATTAAAGTGTTTAAAATCAAATATTTGTGTTTCGTTTTTTAATTTTATTTCAAAAAAAAGAGAAAAACTGTAACCAAATGTGTATTCGGGTAGTCATATTTACGAAAACAGAATATTAATGATATAAATAATATTGAATTATGGAAGATTTTATGGATGGTCTGGTGCCAATACTTGGTGTGATATGCATATTTGGACTCCCTGTTATATTGGGCACATATCTGGTCGCAAAATCTATATCTGCAAGACGTGAAGAAAGAATGACTTTGGTAAGGCAAGGTATAATTCCTCCCGAAAAAAGAAAACCGACTCCGAACAAATACAGATCGCTTCGCAATGGCTTCTTATGTATCGGAATAGCAATCGGACTTATAGTCGGTATTGTAATAATAGAAACTGCACTGAAAGATATGGACTATGATTTCCTTATACCTGTGGCATGCGTCATGCTATTTCTGGGTATAGCCTATGTGGCCTTTTATACAGTTGTTAAGGATAAATCGGAACTGGACAACGACGCCGAATAATGGACGAAAAGCTACAGATACGCAAAGTTCTGAAAGGAGATACTTCTGCTTTCGGATACTTTGTGGATACCTATCAAGACATGGCCATTACTATAGCCTACCGCATCTGTGGCAACAAGCAGGATGCGGAAGATATAGTACAGAATGCCTTTGTCAAAGCTTTTCATAACTTACATACTTTTCGGTCCGACAGTAAATTCTCTACTTGGTTTTATCGTATAGTCTATAATACGGCTGTAACAGAAACACGCTCTTCGACATACAACACGGAATTTGTTGACTACAAGCTTATTGATTCAGACTCTTCTTTTTCCGATCTGGACACAATGGCTCAGGTAGAAGACAGAGAACGTAAGGCAATGGTTAACGATGCTCTGGAAAAAATGCCTAAAGATGAAGGGGTTTTGCTCACGTTATACTATCTGGAAGATACCTCGGTGAAAGATATAGCCCAGATAACCGGATTGACAGATACAAACATAAAAGTTAAACTGCATAGGGCACGAAAGCGGTTTGCCGAAGAGATGAGTAAGCTTATGAAATATGAAGTGCCTGATTAAAAATTTTATTACTTTTGAATTATGGATAATAATAACATACAAAAAATGCAAGATGATAAGATCAAAGATCTGCTTTCAGGCACTACGCTGAAAGCCTCTGATAATCTTAAATATAGAATAATGCATCAGATTGAGGCCGAAAAAGCCTTAGCTCCCAAGAAGGCTACAGCTTCGCGCTTCCCTCTCGAAAATATGCTTTCTATTTTTGGTATAATGTACGCACTTATAGCCGTTGTTGGTTTGGTGGTATATTTTACATCGGGTGCAGAGTCTCTTCTGTCGGCTGTATTCTACATCCCTGCGCTATCCATAGCATCTATATGTATGATGTTTTGGGCAATATCTGTGTTCGATGACAAAAGACGAAGCGAACATAAAAGTAAATAAGAAATCTAAACTTACTTGTCTTACCTTTGTAAAGGTTCTGCAATTATGGCACAAATACCTCGTTGATTTTTTCCTCCAACCCAATTGTTTGCCTGTACTAAGCAGATAGCAGTTGTAGGTGTAATCCATATTTCGGCAGGAGGAAAATCACGATGATTATTCTTAAATAGCTCATTGTATTTATCCCTCAATGTAGTTTGAGTTATATCTTTACCTTCATAAATATATTTCGATGGACCATATAGTTCTGTTATATATGAACTAAGGAAAGTATATTCCATTTTATACTTGACTTCCAAGGCCTCTCTGTCATCGCTGTCTGGATGCCAATTAAAATCATTTATGTCAGGTGTCGATATTGTTTTTGTGCTTTTAAAATTAGACTCTGCCGACCAAGGTACTAAAAACATTTCAACATACTCTCTATCTATATCTTCAACTATATAATATAGATTTAAACTCACCCCTCCTATTTTTGTCCACCCTTCATGGGTTGGAAGATAGTTGTTAGGAGTAAGCCCTGTAGTATAATATAGATATTCATTTTTAATCTTGGTATTCCATTTTATATTAAAAAAATCTCCCTTTGGTTTTTCAACTGTATATGTAACGGAATCAATACTGACAGCCTTTCCATCCTTGTATCCTAATGCATACGCTTTATTTTCCCCGATACGGTAATCCGTAATTCTTATATCCCTTTCGTCTTTTTCCCCAGCAAAGAAAAATATTCCATACACTACTCCGTTTGTTTTCCATGTGATGCTGTCGTAAGTATTGTAGAGTAAATCCAGATCGACGTCTATACTCAATTTTATATCCTCAAAAGGAACAATGCTGGTTTTTGATGCTATGAGCTTTATTGAAGAGTCTGGCTCTACATGTATTTCATCATCATTTGAACAAGCCGAAAACAATAAAGTTAATGAAAAGAGAGCTAAGCTAAGTTTTAAGAATGAGTTTCTCATAAGTTTGTTTCATTAGGTGTTATTCGCAAGACAAATATAATAATATAAAATGGAACAAGAACAGTGTTTTAACTATCAATAGCTAGTATTGATTAAATAAGTTTTCAATGTCAATTCGTACCGTTGTATATATTCAGTGAATAAAAAGTTTTATCTTTGTAGCCTGAAAATAAAAACTATAAAAGAATAATGGCATTACAATGTGGTATAGTTGGGCTTCCCAACGTAGGTAAATCGACTTTGTTCAACTGTTTATCAAATGCGAAAGCTCAATCGGCAAACTTCCCTTTTTGCACCATAGAACCCAATGTCGGGGTTATAACAGTTCCTGACGAACGGTTAAATAAGCTTTCAGAGTTGGTGAAACCAAACCGTATTGTTCCCACTACGGTAGAAATAGTGGATATAGCCGGTCTTGTAAAAGGAGCCAGTAAGGGAGAAGGATTAGGAAATAAATTTTTGGCGAATATCCGTGAGACAGATGCTATCCTGCATGTATTGCGTTGCTTCGATGACGACAATATTACACACGTGGACGGTAGTGTAAACCCTGTTCGCGACAAAGAGATAATAGACATAGAACTCCAGTTGAAAGATCTGGAAACCGTACAAGCCCGATTACAAAAAGTAGAAAAACAAGCAAAAACAGGAGGCGACAAAGACGCTAAACGTGCCTATGATGTCCTTTTGCAATTTAAAGAGGCTTTGGATCAAGGCCGGTCTGCACGTACAGTTAAGTTCGATAATAAAGAAGATGAAAAAATAGCCAAAGAGGTGTATTTGCTTACCTACAAACCTGTACTTTATGTATGTAATGTTGACGAAGCCAGTGCCGTATCGGGTAATAAATATGTGGAGCAGGTGCGTGAGGCTGTAAAGGACGAAGATGCAGAGATACTGGTTGTAGCAGCAAAGATAGAATCGGAAATCGCAGAATTTGAATCTTACGAAGAGCGTGAAATGTTTCTTTCCGAAATAGGGTTGGAAGAGTCCGGAGTAGCCCGTCTTATCAAGTCGGCTTACAAGCTTTTGGGCTTGCAGACATATTTTACAGCAGGAGTTCAGGAAGTTCGTGCATGGACGTTTACTGCCGGATGGAAAGCACCACAATGCGCCGGAGTTATACATACCGACTTCGAAAAAGGATTTATCCGTGCAGAGGTTATAAAGTTCAATGATTTTGTAACGCTTGGTTCCGAAGCAGCAGTGAAAGAAGCCGGTAAAATGAATGTAGAAGGTAAAGAATATGTAGTGCAGGATGGTGATATAATGCACTTCCGATTTAATGTATAAAAATATAGACATCCTTTAAGAAATGATTATAAACTACGATTCTCCCGGACAGTTATGTAATAGAATATGGTCTTTAGTGCCATCTATCGCCTACGGTCTCAAATACAAGGAGAAAGTTTTAGTCATTAATATGGATGGATACACAGAACCGTTCGACAATCTTAATAAAAATAGACTGGTACGGTTTGCTTCCCGCAAATTGCTTAAAAGAACATTGATGTCTTTCAAAGCTAGAGGCTATATACAGAACGGAAGATCGAATATATTCAGAAGACTGTTTGGATTTAATTTTGTCGAAGGCTGGTCTAACAGATTAGGCAATGCCGAAATGGTTGAAGAACAATCGACTGAAATAAGGAATATTTTTTCTTTCAATACAAATATCGCAAATGCGGTCGATTCCGAATTCGCAGTATTACCCCAATCGGTGATTGTTGTAGGAGTACACATCAGGCGTGGAGATTATAAAGAATGGCTCGGCGGAATATACTATTATACCGATGAAGAGTATGTGTGTATTCTTAGAAATATCAAAGAGCAGTTTGAAAGTAGAGGGCAACAGGTAAAATTTCTGTTATGTTCGAATGAAAAGATAAATCTTGAGAATTACAATAGCCTTGAATGTTTTACTTTGAGTTGTTCATCAGGATCACATGATTTATACGCTCTTTCTAAATGTGATTATATTATTGGGCCTCCAAGCTCATATTCACAGTGGGCCTCTTTTTGGGGAAGAATACCTGTCAAATTTATAAAGTCGGCTAAAGAAATAATAACCTTATCGGATTTTTCAGAAATCATTTCATTCAACAGATTTAGCAATGGAAGTATTCTGAATATTGATTAACATATTAAAAAAAGAAAACAATGATTGTTTCTGCTGTTAAAAAAGATTATCCGGTGTTGATAGATATATGGGAGAGTGCGGTAAAAGCTACACACCATTTCTTGTCGGACGAAGACTTCGAATTCTACAAATCCCATATTCCGATCTATTTTCAGCATGTTACACTATTTGTATATAAAGATGACAAAGGTGTGATAAAAGGATTTTTGGGAGTGGAGGATGATAGTATCGAAATGCTGTTTGTAGATAACGAAAGCCGTGGAACCGGCATAGGACGCGTTTTACTCGATTATGCCGTAAATACGCTTAATACTCGCAGAGTAGATGTGAATGAGCACAACACTCAGGCTCTCGAGTTTTATTATCACTTTGGTTTCAGAGAAGTAGACAGATCTGAATACGATGGTGAAGGAAAAGAATACCCCATTCTGCATCTCGAGAAAAGTTAATTGTTTGGGTTATAATACCTCCGCAACGGCATTTTTATACATTACTAATTTGTAGACCAAGAAAAAATATCTTACTTTGTTTAGTTATTCTTGGCTGATAATGATTAATGAAAAAAAACAATGGCAAAAGGGAAAATTACAACTGTATTATTCGGATTAGATGGAGTAGTTGTTGACACAGAGCACGACTACGATAAGTTTTGGAGCAAAGTGGCAGAAGACCATGAATTGAAGATTAACAATTTTTCTTCAATTATAAAGGGAATGACTCTTAACTCCATAATTGAGCTTTATTTTACTATTTCTAGTCCTGAAGAAAAACAGGCCATAAGGAATGCTGCTTCCGAAATGGAACAGTCTCTCGATTATAAAAAAATAACTATTCCGGGCGTTCTTGATTTTATCAAATACGTGAAAGATAGCGGGTATAAGGTTGGTTTGGTTACCAGTTCTCCTGCCGGCAAAGTAAATGTCGTACTAGACCAATTGTCTCTGGTCGATACTTTCGATACAGTGATTACATCCGATAGTATCAAGAAAGGTAAACCAGACCCAATGGGTTATGTGTTAGCAAAGACAAATTTGGGAGTACTGTCTGCCGAATGTGTTGTATTCGAAGACTCATTTACAGGAATTAAAGCTGCTACTTATGCGTTTATGAGAGTTATAGGGGTGGCTACAACATTAGGGGAAGATTTTCTTAAAGACTATACATTCGGTACAATCACCGATTTTACAGATACAGAGAAATTGAAGAAGTATTTAGATTGATCCCTCTTTTACTAACTTATACGGGGCTGGTTCTATAACAGGATCAGCCTTTTTCTATTTTCTTTGCGAACACACTTTTTCTAAAATCGCTGATTCCTATATTTTTTTCTATCTTTGTTTGTCCATAACTAATTATAAAGAACCCATCTAAATAAGATAATATCGTGTCGAAAAAAGTAGCAGAAACCCCGTTGATGAAGCAGTATTTTGAGATCAAGAGCAAGCATCCCGATGCTATATTACTGTTTCGTGTGGGCGACTTTTACGAGACCTTTTCTCAGGATGCTATAGATGCGGCCGAAATACTTGGGATAACGCTTACTCGGAGAGCCAATGGGGCAGCTCAGTTTGTCGAATTGGCGGGTTTTCCTCATCATGCGTTAGATACTTATCTGCCAAAACTGGTACGTGCCGGAAAACGTGTCGCCATTTGCGATCAGCTGGAAGATCCTAAACAGACAAAAACGTTGGTGAAAAGGGGAATAACCGAGCTGGTAACTCCCGGAGTTTCTATCAACGATAATATACTTAATCACAAAGAGAATAATTTCCTTTGCGCTATCCATTTTGCAAAAAGTGGTTGCGGCATCTCTTTGTTAGATATTTCGACAGGAGAATTTCTTGTTGCCGAAGGGACAAAGGAATACGTTGATAAGCTTCTTACCAATTTCTCCCCTAAGGAAGTCTTGGTGGAAAGAAGTAAAAAAAAGTTTTTTGAAGAAAATTTTGGATCCCGTTTCTTTATTTTCGAACTCGAAGATTGGGTTTTTACAGAAGATACTGCCCGCGACAGACTCCTTAAACATTTTGAAACGAAGAATCTGAAAGGTTTCGGTGTAGAGCACCTTGTCAATGGTGTGATCGCTGCGGGAACTATATTGCATTATCTGGATGTTACCCAACATACGCAAATAGGACATATAACGTCTCTTTCGCGTATAGAGGAAGATAAATATGTACGTCTCGATAAGTTTACTGTTCGTAGTCTTGAGCTTATTTCTACAATGAACGAAGGGGGAAAAAGCCTTCTTGATATTTTAGACAAAACCGTATCACCAATGGGTGCGCGTATGCTTCGCCGTTGGCTGGTATTCCCGTTGAAAGACGAGAAGCCTATAAACAGCCGCTTGTCTGTGGTCGAATATTTCTTCAAAGATCTTGAATTGAAGAATCTGTTGGAAGAACAGTTGTCGCTCATCGGAGACTTGGAGCGTATTATCTCTAAAGTTGCAGTAAACAGGATTACTCCTCGCGAAGTAGTTCAACTAAAGGTTGCCTTGAAGGCAATAGAACCCATTCGCAGCGCTTTTCTTGCTTCGGACGAGCCAAGCCTGCGCGAAATAGGAGAGAAGCTAAACCCATGCCCCGTAATAAGAGACCGTATAGAAAGAGAGATACACCCCGATCCTCCAACAATGATCAACAGAGGCAGCGTTATCAATAAAGGTATAAACGCTGATCTGGACGAATTGCGTGATATTGCTTTCTCCGGAAAAGACTATTTACTCAAAGTACAGCAAAGGGAAACGGAGGCAACAGGTATATCTTCTCTCAAGATTAGCTTTAATAACGTTTTTGGCTACTATATAGAAGTTCGTAATACACACAAGGATAAAGTTCCTGCCGACTGGATTCGTAAACAGACTCTTGTAAACGCTGAGCGTTACATTACACAAGAGCTAAAAGAATATGAGGAGAAGATACTGGGAGCCGAAGAGAAAATATTATCACTGGAGACTAATATCTTCAACGACTTGGTACATAGCCTTATCGAATACATTCCTACCATACAGGTAAATGCTAATCTGATAGCTCAGACAGATTGCTTACTTTCTTTTGCGAAAACAGCAAAGGAAAATAAATATATTCGTCCCCAGATCAACGATTCGGATACTCTTAAAATAAAAAATGGACGCCATCCCGTTATAGAGAAGCAGTTGCCATTGGGAGAGTCATATATTGCAAATGATGTTTTTCTCGATAGCGATTCTCAGCAGATCATAATTATTACAGGACCCAATATGGCGGGTAAGTCTGCTCTCCTTCGTCAAACAGCATTGATAACTTTGATGGCACAGGCAGGAAGTTTTGTGCCGGCCGAATCGGCTCAGATAGGTTTGGTAGATAAGATATTTACCCGTGTAGGGGCCTCTGATAATATCTCGCTAGGGGAATCTACCTTTATGGTGGAAATGAACGAGGCTTCGGACATACTTAACAATCTTTCGCCGAAAAGTCTTGTTTTATTCGATGAATTGGGGCGTGGAACAAGTACCTATGATGGCATATCCATTGCATGGGCTATTGTAGAATATATACACGAACATCCCAAAGCAAAGGCAAAAACGCTGTTTGCAACACACTACCATGAGCTTAACGAGATGGAGAAATCTTTTAAGCGGATCAAGAACTTCAATGTATCTGTCAAAGAAATAGATAATAAGATAATTTTCTTACGAAAACTTGTTGCCGGAGGAAGCGAGCATAGCTTTGGTATACATGTGGCTAAAATGGCAGGTATGCCGCAAAGCATCGTGAAGCGTGCAAACAATATCCTTAAACAGTTGGAGACAGACAACCGTAAACAAGGAATATCTAAACCTATAACAGACATTCAGGAAAAGAGAGAGGGCTATCAGCTTAATTTCTTTCAGCTCGATGATCCTGTATTGAGCCAGGTACGTGACGAAATAAAATCGCTTGATGTAAATAATCTGACCCCTGTAGAGGCTCTGAACAAGCTCAACGATATAAAGAAAATTGTTTCTGGTAAGTAGACGAGGTTTTCTTACTATTTTTTTATTTCTTTGCATTCTCAAACATTCTGATTTACAAAATAATGAATCATAAAAAAATATTAGTTACAGGAGGAGCCGGATTTATAGGTTCTCATCTTTGCGAAAGATTGCTTGCCGAAGGCAACGAAGTGTTGTGCTTGGATAATTATTTTACCGGATCGAAAGATAATGTTGTTCACTTACTCGACAATCCTTATTTTGAACTGATAAGACACGATGTTGTGCATCCTTTCCATGCGGATGTGGATGAAATATACAATCTTGCATGCCCTGCATCTCCGGTTCATTATCAATACAATGCGATTAAGACCATCAAAACATCTGTAATGGGCGCTATAAATATGCTTGGTTTGGCAAAGCGTTTGCGAGCAAAAGTTCTACAAGCATCCACCAGCGAAGTATATGGTGATCCGCATGTACATCCACAACCCGAATCTTATTGGGGCAATGTAAACCCGATTGGAATCCGTTCGTGTTACGATGAAGGAAAACGCTGTGCTGAGACTCTCTTTATGGACTATCACCGTCAGAATGGAGTGAGAATAAAAATAGTACGTATATTCAATACTTATGGACCACGTATGAATCCGGAAGACGGACGGGTTGTGTCTAATTTTATTGTACAAGCATTGAGGGGAGAGGATATCACAATCTACGGAGATGGTTTGCAGACGCGTAGTTTTCAGTATGTAGATGATATGGTTGAGGCTATGGTGAGGATGATGGCTACTGACGACTCTTTCGTAGGTCCTGTAAATACAGGGAATCCGGGCGAATTTACTATGCTCGAACTTGCCAATCTGGTTTTGGAACTTACCGGGTCTAAGTCGAAGCTAATATTTCAACCACTTCCAAGTGATGATCCTAAGCAAAGAAAACCGGATATTAGTCTTGCTAAAGAGAAACTGAACTGGGAGCCTAAAATAAAATTAAGAGACGGGCTTGTGAAAACAATTGAGTATTTCGATAAAGTCATTTAATCTCTGTATGATTTTCCTTAACACAGGAATTTTTTTATTTGGGTTGTTACATTTTTTGTTGATGTGGCAAGTTGTGTTTATCTACAAAAAGGATTGGAGAAGTGCATTTGTTTCTGCAGCTCTCTATTTTGGTCTTTTTATTTGTATTCTGACAGAGCTTTTGAGTGTTTTTAATTCCCTTGGTTTTGTCGGTGTGTTGTCAGGATGGTTGATATATGGTATTTGCCTTTCGGTTTTTCTCTTTGTTAAGTATAAGAAAGGAGAATTCTCTGTTCTGAAAATACCTTTTTCCTTCCTTCGGAAAAAGGAAAGCCTATTTCTAGGGTTCCTTTTGCTTGTTACTTTCTTTATTGCAGTTTGTTATCCTCCCAATAATTGGGATTCAATGACCTATCATTTGCCAAGAATAGAGCATTGGTTACAAAATGGGAACTTAGATCATTATTATACATCCAATCTCAGACAAGTTGTCTCTGCTCCATTTGCAGAAATTGCAATTCTACATGGAAGAGTTTTGTCTGGTGACGATTGGCTTATGAATCTTGTCCAATGGTCTGCATACTTAGGAACTATTATTGTGATTTCGAGAATAGCGGCTTCTCTCGGGTTAGACAGAAGAAAGCAGATAATCGCTTCTCTCTTCTTTGCAACTTTACCCATGGCTATACTTCAGGCATCGAGTACACAAACTGATTTGGTCGAGGCTTTTTGGATAGTTTGTCTGGTTGATAGATTCTTTTCGTGGAAAAAAGAGAGAACTTTACTGCTTAGCGTTGATTTCGGAATTGCTCTTGGGCTGGCTATCTTGACAAAAGGGACGGCTTATGCATTTGCTCTTCCTTTCGTTGCCTATTTCGCCATCCTTTGTTGCAAAGATTATCGGAAGTATATGGTTGGGGCTGTTCTTGCTGCTGTTATATGTCTTGCTATTAATATGCCACATTTTACAAGAAACTATATATCATATAAGAATCCTTTAGGCATACATAGTGATAAGACGGTTTCGGACTTCTCTCTTAGCTCATTTGCTATATCCTTCGTTTCTGGCGCTTATGTAAATGTTCCGGTTCCATTGCCTTTCAGCATTGAGATAAATAATGCTTTAAAAGAGGTTGATAAATCAAAATTTCCGTATGGAAGCTTACTTGTTCACTCCTATGGTAGTTGGAAAAATGACATTAAAAATATTCCTCCCTTCCATGAAGATACTGCACGAAATACATTACATTTCATTATTTTTTTAATTGCTCTTTTTGTCTCTCTCTATAAGAAAAAATATAGGGTATATGCTTCTCTTGTAGCTTTATCATGGTGTGTATTTGCATTTTTTATTCCTTGGCAACCATGGGTAACTCGTTTACAGGTTCCTCTTTTTGCAATATCTGCTCCTCTCTTTGCGGCTCTTTTCGATAGCGAAAAAAGATTGAGATCCTTGAATTTTATATTGTTATTTATATGCTGTTTTTCTTTACTACCTTTATTTTTTAATAGAATACGGCCTTTGCTTTCGATTAATCAAATTCCTGTCATCAAAAACTGGACTGTGAAGGAAAATATTTGGAATACTAGTAGAGAAAGATTGCTTTTCAATAATAAATCATATCTTTATGAAGATTATAGGGATGCGTGCATTTCATTAAGTGAAAACAATGTTCAGGATATTGCTCTTGTTATAGGGGGAGACTCGTGGGAATATCCTCTTTGGTATCATTTAAGACACTCTATGGTTTCCTTGCCCCATATACAACATTTGGCAATTGATTCAATTCAAAACAGTTCACAGAAAGTTTTCTTTATAAATATTCAGCGTGATGAAACTATTACTATTGACTCAACCTCAATAGAAGTAAAGAAAGATATTCCTTCTGTTTATTACAGAGATAATGCAAACAAAACAAAGTAAAAGAATAAAACTATTTGTGCGATTTTATTATCTTTATCCACAAAATTATATCTTACAACACAATCATGTACGAACAACTTGAAAACCTGTCGAAAAAGAAAACTATTATACTCTTCACTTTTGTCTTTTTATTTTCTTCTGTTTTATATTCTATTGCTATATATCTGGCCGGAGTTAATCTTGCTTTCGACGAACTATATTCGATAGCGATGACAGACTACTCGTATAGCGAAATTTATAATATTACTGCACGCGATGTACACCCACCTTTGTTTTACTGGCTTCTGAAGCTTATTGGTGGTCTGTTTACATTTTCTCATTTCGAATTGTATGAATATCGTTATATAACAGGATTCTTTTATCTTACATCTTTGCTTGTTTGTTTCTTTCCTGTGAGAAGAATGTTTGGGAATACAACAGCATTTGCTACATCCCTTATTCTGGTTTTGTTACCGGTAGCGTTCTATACTTACAACTATGTGAGAATGTACTCTTTGGCCGTACCTTTGCTGTTGGCTGTATTCGTTTATATGTATGATGCTTATAGGAACAACTCCGGTTGGGCATGGGGCAAATTATTTATATTTTTGCTGGCTTCCATGTATACTCACTACTATGCACTTTTAGCTGCATTTTGGGGAATGATACTCTTTGTCGTTCTGATATTAGTAACTGAAAAGGGCGAAAAAAGAAAATCCGAAATCAAAAGATATTTTATTCTAGGGGCTGCTTTAGTTGTTTCTTATATACCTTGGTTGATAGAATTATACAAGCAAGTTACGACAGTAAAAGAAAATTACTGGATAACTAAGCCTACCATTGCTGAATTCTTATTTTCTTTACAATACTATTTTTCTCCAAAACATTTCGAAAAAAAATACACCGATTTCTTCTCATCATCGTGGCCTTTATTTTTTTCATTTTTGCTATTAGGCTTAACTCTTCTTATCTTTTATGTTGGACTCAGATCAAAAGAAGATAAAGAGAAGAAAACAATGGGGTTGTATGCCTCTTGCATTATGTGGGTAACAATAGCTTTCATAGTCTTATATTCATATTTGTTTAGTCCGGTATTCTTTGTGCGTTATCTTAGTACATATATAGGTTTATTTTCTGTAAGCTGCGCTATTTTTATTACTGCTATTATTAAAGAAAAAAAGAAGAGTGGAAATCTTCTTGTAGCTGCTTTTTTCTCTGTTCTTATCTTCTTATCTTGCATCTGCTATTATCTGAATGGTATAAGAAGAATAAATTCTCCGAAGGGAAATAAAGTGTACACCGAAAAGCTTGAAAAATTTATGAGAGGTACTAATGGTATAATATATACAGAAGAGATTTTATCTCCTAACCTTGCTACTATGTCCATGAACTATCCTCAATACGAGTATGTTATTTTAGATGATGGTATTACACCCCCTGAAATGTCATTCGTTCCAGACTTTAAGAATGACCCTTATGCTTTAGCCCCTTTCAGGTTGCTGAAATCTACGACCCAACTGAGTATTGATTCATTAAGTGTATATGCTACACCTTTTCCTGAGAGTATCGAACGTATTTTAGGAAAAGAATATGAAGTCGTAGAGCACCTTGATGGGTCTATATTATATAAATTCAGAAAAAAAGAATAACCCATCTTGAAATTATGTATAAGGCATTGTTTGAATAAAAGCCTGATAATGATAGTCAAATCAATTATATTACTTACTTTTGTATAAAATATAACGACAAATTTTTATGAAGCTCTCCATAGTTATTCCTGCTTACAATGAAGCCAGAACAATCCATTTGATTTTGGATAAAGTTATTGCTGTCGATCTTATTAATCATTTTACTAAAGAAATTATCATTGTTAATGATTGCTCTAAAGATGACACTATCGAGGTTGTGAAAAAATATATTGCCGAGCATCCTCAGGCTGATATGAAGCTTTTTGAGCAACCTGTAAATATGGGAAAAGGGGCTGCTCTTCATCGGGGTATAAAAGAAGCTACCGGAGATTATATAATAATACAGGATGCTGATCTCGAATACGATCCGGAAGAGTACAATATTTTGCTAAAACCTGTTGTTACAGGTTTTGCCGATGTCGTTTATGGTTCCAGATTTATGGGAGGTAATCCTCATCGGATCTTATTTTTCTGGCATTCGATAGGTAATAAGTTACTGACCACTGTTTCTAACATGTTTTCCAACCTGAATCTTACAGATATGGAGACTTGCTATAAACTGTTTCGTGCAGATATAATACAATCTATACCGCTTCAGGAAAGACGTTTCGGGTTCGAGCCGGAAGTAACGGCTAAGGTTGCCAGATATCCTAACGTAAGAATATATGAAGTTGGGATTTCTTATTATGGAAGAACTTATGAAGAGGGTAAAAAAATTGGATGGCGCGATGGTGTAAGAGCCTTTATCTGCATGCTCAAATATGGCCTTTTCAGAATGAAATAACCTAATTCTTTAGAGAATGGAAAAAAGATTCGATTGACTTGGTGAAATTATCCCATGACAATCGTTTTTTTTCTTTCTTAAGGTTCTTTCTGTATTCTTCTATATTATTATTCTGATCAAAAAAGTCTTTGATTCCTTTGGCAATATCTGAATGTGTAGGTTGTGGAACAACGAGTCCTGTTCCCGACTCTTTTACTGTAGTTCCCAAGGCTCCCACATTGGTCGCTATCATGGGCAATTCCATCTGATAAGCAAGAGCAACAACTCCACTCTGTGTTGCAGATCTGTATGGTAAAACTAGCGCATCTGAAGCCGAAAAGAGGGTAGATACCATATCGTCGGGGATGTACTGTTCGAAAACTACAATATTGTCCTTTAGCGACGATTGGTTTATAAGAGTAGCATATTTGTCGAAGCTTCCATAGCTTTCTCCTGCTATGATTAGCTGATACGAATTGTCGAACTCAGACATAGCTTCTATGAGAAGATCCAAGCCTTTGTAGTCTCTTATAAGTCCGAAGAACAATAGATTTTTTTTATCACTTTTTATTCCCAGCTTATCACATGCTTCTTCTTTCTCTATTCGTTCGGCATACTGGTCATATATAGGATGAGGTTGCAATAAGATGTTTGCATCCTTTCTGAGGGTTAGCAGGTCTTTCTTTACAGGTTTGCTCATCACAATAAAGGCATCACATCTGTTAAAAAAGAATTTAGCTAACGGCTTATCTATAATAGTTCGTTCATGAGATATGGCATTGTGAACAAGTGAAACAACCTTTGTTTTTTTATTTAGGAACATACATACCGATCCGTATGCAGGAGCTAGAAATGACATCCAATAGGGAATGATAAGCAGATCGGGAGAATATTTATTTATTAGCTTCGCTGTTTTTATGTACGACAAAGGGTTGACGCTGTTCAATATTCTTATGCTATCTATTACGGTTACAGGATCACCATCTTGTACATATTGGGTTTTTCCAGGAAAGAGAACGTTAGGGTATAAAGTTGTAAAAGTATAAGCTTTTACTTCATTTTGTTTCGACAATTCTGTATACAGTCTGGCATTTAGTTGAGCCAGACCTCCCCGATATGGGTAAAAAGGAGAAAGAATTGCTATTTTCATTCTGTTTTCTTCTCTAAAACTTTATGTATCTGTTCGACGATAGATGTTTCCGATATTCTATTTAGGCAGGCATAGTCTACCCGTTGACAAGGTAAGTCGCCAAAAACAGAGCAAGGACGACAATCCAGATCAATTTGTATGGCATTTTTCGGATCTTGTCTAAACCCATAAAAGCCAAGAGATGGATGGGTGGCACCCCATACGGACACAACGGGAACCTGTACCAGCGATGCAAGATGCATATTTGCCGAATCCATAGATAGCATTACATCTAAGTACGATATTAGTAATAGCTCTCTCGATAGGTTCAGTTTTCCTGTTGGGTTAATTATGTTTGGGTATTTCTGTTCCCATAGTGAAAGAACCTTTTGTTCTTCTTTTCCCGATCCAAAAAGGAATAATGTGGTGTTCTCTTCTTTAGACAGGGCTTCCACAACTTTTTCCATTTTTTCTAAAGGGTATATTTTTCCTTTGTGTTTAGAAAATGGAGCTATGCCTATCCATCTGCCTTTTTTCTCTGAAGTTATTGACTTTAGAGCGGAGAAATTTCTTGGCACAAAGTCGAATAGGTTGTTAAATACCATAGGAGCAGGAAAGCCCAGCTTGTCAAAAACATCCTGATAACGTTCGATTGTATGTTTTAGTGGTGGATATAATGTCTTATTGTCTATTGCGGCTTGCTTCTCTTCTCTGCCTTTATTTATATGTGCCGTTTTTCTGCCGAATATTTTCATTGAGTATCGAATGCCCTTCGACCGCAAAACATCATGTTCGTCAGCAATATGTGTATAACCTTGTGAAAGTATTTTCTCTGTTACTTTAAAATAGCCGCTAATTCCTTTATGCTTTTTACCAAGGTCGAGAGGAATAACGTTTATGTTAAAGCCCAGATTTTCGAACAACGGACTAAATGCTTTACGTGTCATTACAGAGAACCTATCCTGCGGATATTTCGATGCTACAGAAAATATCACAGGAACGAGCATAGCTACATCACCAAAAGAAGAAAATCTTATAACTAATACTTTAGCCATAATTAGGAGTGAGTGAACATTTATATGTTTATTTTATAGATTTACCGTATAATACAGGGTTTAGTGAAGGATCGTTGTACATCTTCATCTGCTTATATACCTTCATATATTTTTTTCCCGATTCTATATCTTCCAACAATTCTTCTATGGCTGTAGAAAGATCTCTTCTTTGTGTAAGAAGTGTGTCTAGTTTGTTCTTTGCTTGTTCGCGGTGTTCTACAGAAGAGTTTTCCCTATCAGCCTCTTGTTGCATATGATATATTTTCAGAGCTAAAATAGAGAGCCTGTCGAGAGCCCATGCCGGACTTTCTGTATTTATGCGGGCATCTGGAAGTGCTTTCGTATCTTTGTATTTGTCAAGGAAATAGCTGTCTATCAATTCTACAAGGTCTGTCCTATCCTGATTCGATTTGTCTATTCTTCTCTTTATCCCAAGAGCGTCTTGCGGGTTAATGTCGGGATCTCTGATTATATCTTCAAGATGCCACTGTACGGTATCTATCCAGTTTTTAAGATACAAATAATACTCTATTGATTTAACCGTATAAGGGTTATTTACAGGCGCATCTACATTATCCATTGTGTGATAATCAGATATCGTTTTATCAAAGATGGCATTACTTAATTCAGTAAAAGTCATATTTTATATTTTATAATTTATTCCCCCAATTTTCCCTATCCAAATTTCGGTAATTAATTGCTTCTGCCAAATGTTTTGGCAATAATTTTTCAGAATTATCCAAATCGGCAATCGTGCGCGATACTTTTAATATGCGGTCGTAGGCTCTTGCTGATAGGTTAAATCTATCCATTGCTGTTTTTAATAGTTGAAGCCCATCGCTGTCAGGTGAAGCATACTTTGCCAGCAGCTTTGGAGTCATTTGAGCATTGCAATGTATATTTTCTTCTTTCTCGAACCGCTTGTTTTGTATTTCCCTTGCTTTTATGATGCGTTTTCTTATTGCTTCACTCGTTTCGGCCGGAGTTGTATCTGATATTTTTTCGAAAGGTACGGGAATAATCTCAATGTGTATATCTATACGATCCAATAATGGCCCTGAAATTTTATTCAGATATTTCTGTACAGATCCTCCAGGACATACGCATTCTTTTTCCGGATGGTTATAGTAGCCACAGGGACAAGGATTCATCGATGATACAAGCATAAAACTTGCAGGATATTCTACCGAAAATCTAGATCTTGATATTGCAATTTTGCGGTCTTCGAGCGGTTGACGCATGACTTCTAATACACTGCGACTAAATTCAGGTAATTCGTCAAGGAATAAAACACCGTTGTGTGCAAGGCTTATTTCTCCGGGCTGAGGATAGGCTCCTCCTCCCACTAATGCTACATCTGAGATTGTATGATGAGGGCTTCTGAATGGGCGTTGTGACATTAAAGATGTTTCAGTACTGATTTTGCCTGCTACACTGTGTATTTTGGTAGTCTCAAGAGCTTCGTGTAGTGTAAAAGGAGGAAGAATGGAGGGCATTCGTTTTGCCATCATAGACTTTCCTGCACCCGGAGGTCCTATCATTATAAGGTTATGACCACCTGCTGCTGCTACCTCTAATGCTCTTTTTACATTTTCCTGTCCTTTAACATCTGAAAAGTCAAATTCGAAGTATTGTTGGGCATCGTAAAATTCGGCACGGGTATCTACTTCCGTTTTGCTTAAAGTTTGTTCTCCGTTGAAGAATTCTACAACTTCTGTTATGTTATCAACCCCGTATACTTCAATGTTATTTACTACAGCGGCTTCTCTTGCATTTTTATTTGGTAAAATAAGACCTTTGAAACCTAATTCTCTTGCTTTTATTGCGATGGGTAATACTCCTTTTATGGGGAGTATACTACCGTCGAGGGATAGCTCTCCCATTATGAGAAAGTCCTCCAGCTTGTCGTGTTCTATGCTTCCCGATGCTGCTAATATTCCAATAGCCAATGGAAGATCGTATGCTGTACCTTCTTTGCGAATATCAGCGGGAGACATATTTATAACGATTTGTTGTCGTGGAAATTTGTAACCGTTTACTTGCAGGGCTGAGATAATGCGTTCGTGGCTTTCTTTTACAGAAGCGTCAGGAAGCCCGACCAGCATAAATTTTATACCTTTAGAACAATTTACTTCTATTGTGATTAAGGTGGCTTCTATACCTTGTACAGCAGCTCCAAAAACCTTGACTAGCATCTACTCGCATGTTTTGTTAAAAAACAAAAGTAAGAAAATAAAATATACTTATGCTACTTTTGGTTACTAAGTTCCAGTTCTTTTAATTTCCCAGGCAGAGCAGAGATGCGCAAATCCCTTTCCAATATATAGCCTGTAGGAGAAATAAGAATATTATATGGTATTTCACGAATATAGTATGTGTCGAATGTTTTTGCGCCCCATCCTCCATTTACAGGTATGATATTCCACTTTATAGAATCTGAAATATTGTCGTCAAGAGGTTTTTGTTCTATATCCTTTACAATTGTTACAAACTCGATATTTTTCTTTTGTTTTTTCAGTTCGTTATAAATTGCTATAGCATCTTTTTTTTCGTCTTTACATATATCGCATGTAGTGGAAACAAACGCAAGAAGGAGGTATTTTCCTCTAAAGTCTGTTAGCTGTATATTCTTGCCTTGTATGTTCGTTAATGAAAAATGAGGGGCATAAGTGCCAACAGATGATGCTTTAACTTTATCTCTGAATTTCTTTAATTCGGCAGTAAGAGGAAAGTCAATAGCCTTTCCTTTTAGTAAGGCGAGATTTTCGTCAAGACGAGGAAGAGCTGATTCGTCCTTGAAGAAATTGTTGATAAGCATGACACTTGCTATTTTGTCAGGATTCGCTTTTATATATGCAGCTGCTATATTCGATAATTCGAAGTTTATGTTTTTAAGCTCTACCACATAATCTTTTACAGGCAGGCTGTCATTGTTGGTGTTGCTTCCTCCCGTTGACATCAGAATATCTGCTCTGGATTTTAACAGCTCACTGTTTTTGTTCTTGAAAGAAGTAAGATCGTCATTAACACTTCCACCTTTAACGTCTATCAGATCAGTGTATAAGAGGTCTCCTTCTATTTTTACATCCCATCCTTTATCTACAAGAATGAAAGTGTTTTTTATATTCTCGTTAAAATAGAGTGACATTACGGTAAGAGTATCTATTTCACCTTCGAATGAGAATTCTCCGTTTTTGTCTATTGTAATTGTTGTAACATGTACAGAGTCGCCACGCTCATACGAAGCGTAAAAATGACCAGCTTCGGCATTTGCCAACTTGCCCTCTACTTTGTAAATATTAGGGTCTCTATTACAAGAAGATATTAATGTGATTAATAATAGAATAACTGTATATAGATATATATTGATTTTAGACCCCATCTTTTAGCAATTTTGTTTGATTACCACTTTTTCTTATTATAACGTACAAAGATACCTTTTATTTTTAAAACGTTTAAAAAAATAAAATTGTTCTAAAAAAAACTAATTCCTCTCTATTTTGCTCTGCTAGCTCATTTAATCATAGTTCCATTTCTATTAAACTGTCAGGAAGTTAAATCTTCAAGGGAGAAAAACATTATCTTTGTATTCTCAAAAAACAAGATAGATATGAGGTTCACGCACTTTATTTTTTTAGCTACAAGTTTATTACTCCCAATGAAATCATATAGTCAAGATATTCCCCTGACACTGGAAGACCTTATTCCGGGAGGGAAAACATATTACAAGTATCGTGCCGAAATGCCGCGTCAACTGACTTGGTATGGAGAAAATCTAGTGTATGCAAAAGGAGACTCCTTGATGATTGCTCCTTATACAGACAAAGAAAAACCCAAAGTGTTGCTTACCTTGGCTGATATAAACAATAGTATTCAGATCGATCAGTCTCAAAAGCCCGGCTCGTTGAATAGAGTACAGTTTGTTTCTCCTCAGTCACACTTACTTCGTATTGTTTCCGGAGGAAGTATATACCTGTATGATATGGTTACAAAAACGGTTAAGGCAGAATATAAATCTTTGGAAAAAGCTGAAAATCGTGATTGGGCAGAAGGAACAGACTATATGGCATATACAAAAGATAATAATTTGTATATACAAGATGGAAAAGGTAAGGAAATCGCTGTAACTAACGAAAGCAATAAAGGAGTTGTTAGTGGGCAGACAGTTCATCGCAACGAATTTGGAATAGATAAAGGTACATTTTGGTCTCCTCAAGGAGATTTGTTAGCTTTCTACAAGATGGATGAGACAATGGTAACTGATTATCCTTTGGTAGACATTTCTGCCCGGGTGGCTCGTCTTAAAGATATAAAATATCCAATGGCAGGAATGAAAAGTCATCATGTTACTATTGGTATTTACAACCCCGTAACGAATAATACAGTCTTTCTAAATACAGGAACTCCTAAAGAGAAATATCTAACTAATGTAACTTGGAGCCCCGATGGCAAATCTGTATATATTGCAGAACTAAACAGAGGGCAAGATACATGTGTGTTGAAGAGCTATAATGCAGCTAGTGGAAAACTCGAAGCAACTTTGTTTACAGAAACGCATAAAAAATATGTAGAGCCTGAACATGGCGCTATTTTCTTGAAGAGTGATCCTTCCAAGTTCTTATGGTTTAGCAAACGTGATGGCTTCAATCATCTGTATTTGTATGATGTGTCGGGGAAATTAATCAGGCAAATCACATCGGGCAGTTGGGATGTTTTGTCTGTATTGGGATTTGACGAAAAAGGAGAAAATCTGTTCTATCTTTCTGCGGAGGCTAGTCCCATTGAAAAACATATATACAAACTGGACCTTAAGACAGGGAAGAAAATTCAGCTTTCGAAAGAAGAAGGGATGCATTCTGCTATGTTGAGCGCTTCGGGCAGATATATAAGTGATGTATATAATTCTCAATACAATGCTGGAAAAGCTGCCATAACTGATACTAAAACAAATAAAACTCATATATTTCATTCTGCAAAAGATCCTTTTAGGAACACGAAATTGCCTGAAATAACGCTTGGATCTATTAAAACCGATGATGGTAAGACCGATTTGTACTATCGGTTGGTTAAGCCGTTAAACTTTGATCCAAACAAAAAGTATCCCGTTGTGGTTTACGTATATGGAGGCCCTCATTCGCAGATGGTAAACAATTCGTGGATGGCTCAGACCAGAGGGTGGGAGATCTATATGGCGGAGAAAGGATATATTGCATTCTCTCTCGACAATAGAGGTACAAGCAACAGAGGATTCGATTTCGAAAACATCACACATCGCCAACTTGGGGTAGTAGAAACAAAAGACCAGATGTCAGGTGTGGCCTATTTGAAATCATTGCCTTATGTCGATGCCGATCGTATAGGCGTGCATGGATGGAGTTTTGGTGGTTTTATGACAATGAACCTGATGCTTCGTCACTCCGATGTGTTCAAAGTTGGTGTAGCCGGAGGGCCTGTTACCGACTGGAAGTATTATGAGATAATGTACGGAGAACGTTATATGGATAGTCCACAGGAAAATCCTGAAGGATATAAAGAGACGAGTATGGTAAACCGTGCGAGCGATCTCAAAGGGCGTTTGCTTATTATTCATGGTGATGAAGACCCTACTGTTGTTATGCAACATAGTCTTCAGTTTATCAAGTCTGCCATAGGTAAAGGTACTCATCCCGACTTTTTCGTTTATCCCGGTCATGGTCACAATATGATAGGTCGCGATCGTGTACATCTGCACGAACATATAACGCGATACTTTGATGACTTTTTGAAATAACAGCTTATGCCTACAATAAAGATAGAATTAATAGAAGGGCTGGAGAAGCAAATGCTTTTTGATCTTCGGGATGTTGTGACAGATGCTGTCGTATATACTCTGCAAATGCCTGCCGATGACAGAAATGTACGTGTTATTGAATATCGTGCAGGTTTCTTTGAAATGAAGCCTCCCTATGAAATTCTTATAGAAATAGCCCTGTTTTCGGGTAGAACAAAAGAAACAAAAAAGAAATTATTCAGAGCTATTGTTGATAACGTTGAGAAAATCGGTGTCAATAAAGATAAAATAATGATTATGCTGAATGAGCAACCCCCTCAAAACTGGGGTGTAAAAAGAGGAATACCGGCGGACGAGGCTCCTCTTGACTTTAAAATTAATATTTGAGACAAGATAATATTAAATAATAGATCAACCATACATGTACAAAATAAGTAAACAATTCTCATTTTCGGCTTCCCATATTCTTGAGGGTTTGCCGGAAGAACATCCTTGCTCGCGGCTACATGGACACAACTATGTGGTAACAGTTCACTTGAGAGCCGAAAAACTAAATGCAGTCGGTTTTGTAAAAGATTACAGAGAACTGGACAATGTAAAACAATATATAGACAATACTCTAGATCACAGACATCTTAACGATGTTTTTGATTTTAATCCCACTGCCGAAAATATTGCCAAATACCTCTATGACGTCTTTCGGAAAGATTTGTCCGAACTATACGCGGTAGAAGTATCGGAAACGCCTAAAACAACTGCTATATATGAAGTTGAATGTAAATGAGATTTTCTACTCTTTGCAAGGTGAAGGTGGGAGAAGTGGAGAGCCTTCTATATTTATTCGCCTAACGAAGTGTAATCTGGCGTGTAGTTTCTGCGATACTGATTTTGCAGAAGGAGAAGATATGTCTATTGATGATATCCTGAATAGGATAAAACCTTTCCCATGTAAGTGGATTATATGGACAGGAGGAGAACCTACAATCCAACTAAAAGATGAACATCTCGAAGTGTTTCGTCAACATGGATATATGCAGGCGATAGAAACAAATGGTACACGCAGAGTTCCTTCGTTGATAGACTATATCACATGTAGCCCTAAACAAGACTACGGCAGTATTAAAGGCCGAATTCCGAAAGTTGAAGAAATACGTATTCCTATTGCTGTGGGAGATACACTTCCTGATGTATCGGTCTTTCCTGTGGCTGATAATTATTTTCTCAGTCCTATTTTCGATGGAGATAAGATAAATCAGGCTAATGTCGACTATTGTGTTGCCTTGATAAAAGATAATCCCCAATGGCGCTTGAGCCTTCAAATACACAAACTGATACATATAGAATAGGCGGGATGGAGAAATTTGAACTCGATATACTGGGTTGCGGTTCTGCCACACCTACTACGCTTCATAACCCTTCATCGCAAGTGTTGAATATAAGAGAAAAGCTATTCATGATAGACTGCGGTGAGGGTACTCAACTGCAATTTAGGCGAAGTAAATTGAGATTTGGTCGTTTAAACCAAATTTTCATATCTCACCTGCATGGAGATCATTGCTTCGGTCTTATTGGCCTTATATCCACTTTGGCTTTGCTTGGTCGTACAGGCGATTTGTTTATTCATTCAGTTGCAGGTTTAGAGAGAACTCTTCGTGCAGAACTTGATTTCTTTTGCCGCGACAATCCTTTTCAAGTAAAGATAAATGTATTCGATCCTCATAATAGTGAAACTATATACGAAGACAGATCACTTACTGTAAAGACAATACCGCTTTCTCATCGGGTACCTTGTGCAGGTTTTCTGTTTCAGGAGAAGCAGAAGGAAGCTCATCTTTTGCCCGACATGATTAAGTTCTATAATATACCTGTAAAAGAGCTGTCACGCATAAAACAGGGAGCGGATTTTATTACCGAAGAAGGAAAAGTTGTACCCAATGGTATCTTGACCAAACCTTCGGAGCCGGCTCGCTCATACGCATACTGTTCCGATACGGCATACGATGAGAGGATTGTTCCTCTTATAGAAGGTGTAGATTTGCTTTATCACGAATCTACTTTTGCCGATTCAGATATTGCCCGTGCCAAAGAGACAGGGCATTCTACTGCCCGTCAGGCGGCACAGATCGCAAAAATGGCAAAGGTTAAGAAGTTAATGCTGGGGCATTTTTCGGCTCGTTATCCTGATAATAGTATCTTGCTGGAAGAAGCCCGGGAGATATTTCCTGAGACCATATTAGCCAACGAAGGCTTACGTGAAAAATTGTAAAATGAAGAGCATTTTTCTCTTTTTTTATTCTTTTCTAACTATTAATCTCTATATTTGTGTCAGTTAGGCGTGAAGTATGGTTAATTATAAGAAAATATTACTTCTTTTTTGTTTTGTATGCACAGCTATGACAGTTGTGTCCAAAACGTCTGATATCTCATTCCCTTCTCTGTCGGTAGAGCAGGATGATAAAACCATGACTTTGCGACTACTTATAAATGCTACTTCTTCAATAAAAATGGAGAATGTTCCTACAGTTGGTTATCTTGAGGTTTATAGCCTCTTGGGGGTAAAAGTAAAAAGTGTCAACCTCAAAAACTGTATTGGAGAATATCCTCTCGACTTACCTAAAGGCCTGTATATCTTAAAAGCAGGTAAAGTTGCTACAAAGGTAATCGTAAGATAAATAAATCCTCTTTTATTTTTTCTTCTTCCCACTCATGGACTCTATAAGGAATTCCTGTAGTTTTTCGGGCGTTATATTGGCTTCTATCCTGCCTTCATCTACAAATGAGATTTTACCACGCTCCTCGGATATAACTATAACTTTTGCATCTGTTTCCTGCGATATACCCAATGCAGCCCTATGGCGTAGTCCGAACGATTTAGGTATGTCCTGATTCTGAGATATGGGTAGTATACATCCTGCAGCCTTTATCCTGTTTCCCGATATAATCATAGCCCCATCATGCAGAGGTGTATTCTTAAAGAATATGTTTTCTATAAGACGGGTACTTATATCAGCATCTAATTTTTCTCCTGTATCTGCAAATTGGTTGAGAGACATCTCTTGTTGTATTACAATAAGTGCCCCTGTATATGTTTTAGCCAGATTCATACAGGCCAGAACCATTGAAGTAATGGAGGAATCATGCACTTCGCTCACTCCTTTCGATCTGAATAGCCTCGAGAAGTAGCGGAAGGTTCGGTTTGAGCCTAATGAGATAAGAAAGCGCCGTATTTCGTCCTGAAAAATGATGATGAGTACGAAAAGCCCGATGTTTACAAATTTGTCGAGAATAGCTCCCATCAGACGCATCTGCAACACCTGCGATATTAGAATCCACAGAATGATGAAGGCCAATACTCCGTTAAAGATAGCTCCCGTTCCCGATTTAGATACAATGCGGTACAATTGGTACATTACTGTAGCTACCAGCAATATGTCAATTATATCCTTTATCCCAAAATTTTCCATCAGATGCCACGAAGTTAAGGTCGCAGACCTATTTGTTATTTATATAGTATAACATCAGCAAGCCGCTATGTTACAGAATATATGATTAGATATTCTCTTTCACTTACTTAATAATAGTCAAAGATAATTTATTTCTTTTATAGTTGATCAACAAAACGTTGTCACTGTTCTTAAAAAACCTTTTATTCTAGCATTAGGTTCATTACAGGATGATGGGCTGGAAAATATTTTCTGTAAATAGTCTCCTGCTCGTTAATCTTATAACCGAAGAGTAACCGGCACAAAGTTCGACTGCCAACTTCTAAGTCCGGCTGCTTGTTTTCAGAAATCATAACACTTCCTTTGTTTACATCCAGTATGCGGGAAGGGACACCACCTTCTCCTTTTATTTTTATACATACATCTTGTGAAGGATTTCTTTTTGCATAGAGCTGTAATAGTCTATCTGCATCTATAATTCGAGCCATTCCTGCAATGTTATACTTAGGAGGAAAGCTGTCCATTATTTGCTCTTTTACTATAGTCCTAAAATCGGACAGGCTTTTCTGTACACAGAAATCTTTGTGCCTATATAGAGAATCGAATTGAAGATATGCACCCTCTAGCGACTGATGAACTTGCAGTATATCCTGTATTGGGTACAATGGTTTCATCCCTTCTTCAAAAACCTTTTCGTATCCATATTTTTCATAAAAGGCAAATAGCCAGTTTTCGGCAGGTACGAGTATCGCTAACGGAATTTCTCTTGCTGCAATTACCTCATGTGCCTTGTAAATGAGTTGAGCCATATAGCCTCTTTTGCGATATTCGGGTAGGGTACACAATCCGGCCAGATAGGAAAAAGGGATTGTTTCTTCATAGAAAGTAATTGTATAAGGTAGCATTTGTAGAGCTGCAACAGCCTTGCCCTCTTCAAAATAGAGTAGGGTATTCTCCGGTTTATATTTTTCAGAGAAAAACAGATCTATAAATTCATTCGTGTCGTCGAAGCATAATTCCCACAACTGACGTACCAAGTGCGATGTTTCCTTATCTGCAAACTGTATCATATCTACCTCCTGTTTCGCTGTCCGTCTTTTTTAACTAAAAAGTGACAAAAGTTACAGTTTTCCGACTATTTCTTAATTGTTACTTTTCTCTCTAAGCTAAATATCTATTATATCCTGTTATCCTTTATAGATAAAGAATATCTTATAATATCGAGAAGTTAAAGATACATACTTTTTTAAGAATTTTTGGGTAATATTATTCCTTCTTCCAGAAGAATGTCGGGATAATAAGACATCTTCGCCTTACGTAAATTTTCCAGTCCCATATCTTCTTCCCTGTTTATGTATGTAAACTCAGAAGCTTCATGCTCTATAAATTGCTGGTTAATAATGGTGTATGCTCCATTCATGTCGGCAAAGGCTTTCTCTACATGCACTACGAAAGAATCTGTAGTCAGAGGTTCGCCTATTGTGAATGCTACTATTTTGCCATTCACCTTCACAGCTCCTCCTCTTAGACGGAGGTATTCAAAGTTTTCCAGCATTAGTCTGGTCGCTATATAGTCGTATCTTAGAGTTTTGTCGATCCGTGATTCTACACTTTCTTCCCATTCATCGAGCATCTTTATGCACTCTGCCAGTTCTTTCTTTTCGGTAAGGGGAAAATATTCCCAGTCGGGATTGTCGGCTTTAAAACGATTGATGTGATTGCGTTTGCTCTGAAGTTTTTTTCCTGAAAGTTTGATTAGCTTTTCGGAGAGATAAATATATTCGTCATTATTTCGGTCGGGTATATACTGGAACATATCTGGCATTTCCTTTTGTATATTGTCCCACATTCGGGCTGTGATGCCTTTCATCCGGAAAGGAATTTTATTGTCCTTGGCATCTTGCTTTATTAACTCGAAAGCGTCTTTTAATGGCATTTTGCCGATGGGCATCATATAGTACACATATCCGTCAGATTCTGTGAATTTAAGAAATATTGTACGGTGTGCAATAGCAAATACTGTTTTGAATTTAGCGTTCCATGTATATAGATTCGTGAAGCAAAAATCGCAGGCTCTATATGTATTCCCTGAAAAACAGTCATCTATATCTTTTTTGTCGGAAAGTGTAATTTGTTTAAAGTTTATCATAAATGTAATTTATCAAAATAGCCGATTGTTAAACAAAGCTAGTACAAATTTTGTTTAGAATGTGCATGGATGTAAACGGTTTTTAAGATAATAATGTGGAAAATATAAAGATAACAAATCTTTGTCTTCATTATGTGCCCGTATCATTTGCGTATAATATTATTTATAACGAAATTTGCTATTTATAAAGAACCATTCTATATAAGGACTTTATCGAATAAAAATGTCGAATTCAAAAAAAGTATTAGCAGTAGCCGAAACTTCATATATTATCCGAAAAGGGTTAGTCTATGTCTTGTCTCAACTGGCGAGCGTGGGTAAGGTCGTAGAACTGAAAGAAATGGAAAATATCAATTACCAACTTGATATTCTGAGACCTGATGCAGTCCTTATCAATCCAATGCTATTGGGACATACATCGAGACAGGATATACGCCAGCAGCTCAACCTAAATAATAAGACAGCGATTATAGCTCTTGTGTATAATATTATCGATGAGCAGTTTTACAGATCGTACGATGCGGTGATAAAAATTAATGACTCCGAGTCGAAAATAGAAGAAATCCTCCTTAATTGTCTGAATAAAGAACAAAATAGTCAGACAGATCAGGAAGAGTTGAGCGATAGAGAAAAAGAGATCCTTATCAGTGTGGTGAAGGGTATGAGTAATAAAGAAATTGCAGATCATCACAATATTTCTATTCATACGGCTATAACCCATCGCCGCAACATAACCCGTAAATTGAAAGTACATAGTATTTCAGGTCTGACCATCTATGCCATAATAAATAAGCTGATAGACATTTCTGAGATAAAATATCAGGACGAATAAAAACACAACGATATGCAAAATGTAACTATTATATTTAAAAAGACGATGAAAATGTCGGATCTTATAGATGCCGATTATCGTTTGTTATATCTTCTTAGCCGTTTAAATATTTCTCTCGGATTTGGAGAGAAAAGTGTCGATACTGTTTGCAAGGAAAATGACTTTGATACCAATTGCTTCTTATTTCTTGCCAACTTTCAATCCAATAAATCAATAATTGATGTAGAAGCCACTTTCGAGTCACTTCCTCTAAGGCCGCTCTTGCGATATCTGAAAAGCTCCCATAGCTATTTTCTCGAAAAAAGGTTGCCTAACATCCGTCGTAAACTGGAACTTGTCTTCTCTGATGCCGACAGAGGGCTTCAGCAGGCTGTTCTCGACTTTTTCGACAATTATACAAATGAGGTTTATGAACATATGCAGTACGAAGACGAAGTTGTATTCCCATATGTTTATTCGCTGATGGAAGAATCTTGTAAAGAGCCATATTCGATAAATATATTCGAAGAACGACACAACGACATAGAAGGCAAGATGAATGATCTGAAACAAATACTGATGAAGTATGTGTCAGGATCTAAAGATCAGATGCTAATGGTGAATATACTTACCGAACTCTACATGTCGGAAGAGGAATTGGAAGCGCATACCTTTATCGAAGATAGTCTGGTGATACCAAGAGTAAAGAGGATTGAGAAAGAAAGAACACAAAAGTGAGAATCTAAGAATCTTTGTGTTTAAACCAATTTTTTAGATCGCTAGGTCGGAAGACCTTGCTAAGCTTAAATAAAGCATATCCTGTGCTCAGGATAAAAATTGCGATTTCAATAAAAATGCCATACTCAATTTCGAACCGGGATATTCCGAATGCACATCCTATAAGGCTAAAATTAATAATTGCCATTTTTATAATATTGGAAGACCACACGAAATCTGAAACATGTCTTGCTCCGAGGTATACTATTGGTAGGTATATTGCATATGCCACAAGGTATGCTATCCCCCACGCATTTAGTCCATAGTCGGAAGATAAAATATAACCTGAGAGGAGATAAATTATGTAATATACGACCTCGGAAAAGAGGAAAAGCAATCCTTTGTTTTTTGCAAGAAGGATGAATGCAATAGGCCAGCTCAGCACTTTGAGGAAAGTACCTGCAACCTGCCATTGCAGAAGAGAATTTGCGGGAATAAAATCGGATGAATAAAGAATGGATATAACCAGTCCTGAGAAGGCAATCATTCCCACTATTACCGGAGAGGAGATTATCAGAACAATATATGTCTGCTCATTTACCAATTGTTTTGTTTTGTTCTTGTCATCGGATATGGCAGATAGTCTTGGAAAAAAGTCTGACCCCATCGAGCGAAGTATAAGTATCAGAGAAACATTCGTTATTGCCCATGCCGACTGAAACAGTCCGGCTGTCTCTATATCTATAGTATGTGTAATAAATGCTTTTACTGCAAACATGCTGGCTGTACCAATGAAAGTGGCAGACACAATAAAGATACCCAGTTTCAGAGATTGCAATCCCGTTTGGTATGTTTCTTTATATGATAAAGGGACCCTCTTTATATTTTGTTTGCGATAGAAATATTCCACACAGATAAAGGAGATCAATCCTGTTCCGATAAAAGATGGAAGGATCCCTTCAATTCCGAATATGTAATACAGAGGGATAGTCATTACCAGCCCTGCGATACTGCCTATTATGGTCGATTTTGCTATTTCGGGAATACGTCTTATTCCTTGCAGCAAAGTAGTGCGTCCAGAGGTTAGTATCGCCAGAAATACACACACGGACAGAGCCGCTATATAGAAGCTGTATTCGTCACTGTCAAACGCCCAGATACTAATTGGATAGCTAAGGCCGATACATATGATAAACCCGATTACGGCTGATGTTTTAAACCATTTATTGAATCGTGTTGCTGTCTTATTAAAAGTATCTTCGTCTTCGTCTTCTTCTTGTCGGGCTTGGGCTATTTCTTTTACTCCTGCTGTGTCGAGTCCCATGCTGCAAGCCGAACGCAATGTTTCTATTACCGATTGATAAATACCGATGAATCCCACTCCGGTTGTTCCCAGCAATAGAGCAACCACTTTAGCTCTGATGATACCTGCTACAATGACTACAAACTGAGAGCCTCCGAATATTGTCGTCGACTTTAGAATCTGATTATATGACGTATTGTTTTTTTTCAATATCCGCTTTTTATTATGCGTACATTTTTTCGTAATACAAATCTATTATTTTTTAGCGAGATTATCTTTAGAAAGATCGTGCAGAAGATATCTGGGATAATCTTTATTTGGCTATTTCTGCAATTAAAAATTGTAAAAAGCTCCGATAATAATTTTATTCTGATTATTTTAGCAAGCAGAATTTATAATTAATGTAAAATAAACCAGATGAACACACTTTTATTTTTAGGAAATCTAGGCACCGGCGAAATTATCATTATAGCAATTGTTGTTTTATTACTTTTTGGAGGTAAAAAAATTCCGGAACTAATGAAAGGGATTGGCAAAGGTGTCAAAAACTTTAAGGATGGTGTAAGCGGCCTTGAAGATGATATTAAAGGTACAACAGAGAAAGAGTAAATGTATATATCAGATATTAGAGACCCGGACTTGCATTAGTTCGGGTTTTTATTTTAATAGATTCAATTATGGATATTTGTATAGATTTTGACGGAACATGTGTTTCTCATGAATTTCCACTGATAGGAAAAGATATAGGTGCAGTTCCTGTACTAAAAGCTCTTACCGACAACGGGCATCGTCTTATTCTCTTTACTATGCGAAGCGATCGCAAAAAGAAGAAAAAGGTCGATGGAGTCGAGGTTGTTGTTGAAGAAAATGTTTTAACAGAGGCTATTCAGTGGTTCGAGCAACAGGGAATACCTTTGTATGGTGTACAGAAAAATCCTACACAGAGATTTTGGACTTCTTCGCCGAAGGCTTATGGACATCTTTATATAGATGATGCAAATCTTGGTTGTCCGCTTATAATGGATGATCCGGAGGCGGACAGACCATATGTCGACTGGGAGCAGGTGGCAAAAATACTCGAAGAAAAGGGAATTTTATAACTATAAATGGCCAGTGCATGAAAAAGATATTAATGGGACACAACTTTGTTCGTGAAGGATTCCGAAGCCTCGAAGGAAAGTTTGACATAATCTATCCTCAAAACGATTTGTTTAAGAAAGAAGAAGTTCTTGAACTGATAAAAGATGTGGATGTTTTGGTTCCTAATTTTTCGTTTCAGACGAATGCAGAAATTATAGATGCGGGTGCAAATCTTAAACTCATTGCTAATTTTGGAGTTGGATATAACAACATAGATGTGGCTTATGCCTCCTCGAAAGGTATAACAGTAACCAACACCCCTCAGTCGGTACTGGAACCTACTGCCGAACTTTGTTTTGCTCTTATTATGGCTACTTCACGAAAAGTTGCTTATTACAATCATAAACTGCATAATGGTGTTCGTCTCGATTGGAGCCTCTTTGGCGATCTAGGCATGTCTCTCTATGGGCAAACTTTGGGTATATATGGTATGGGGCGAATCGGACAGGCTGTTGCTCGCAGGGCTGTTGCCTCGGGTATGAATATTATCTATTATAATCGGCATGCTCTGCCAAAAGAGATAGAGGATAAATATGGTGCAGTCTATGTCGATTTTGAAACACTATTGAAGAAGTCAGATGTGATTTCACTCAATGCTCCTGCTACAGCCGAAACTTATCATTTGATCGGAGAAAAAGAACTTCGAGAAATGAAACCGACAGCTATTCTAGTTAATACAGCCAGAGGGCAATTAGTAGATGCATCTGCATTGGCTAAGGCCTTGAAAGAGGGAACTATTTATGCAGCCGGATTGGATGTGTATGAAAATGAGCCAAAGATCCCTGAAGAATTGGTCGGGCTTGATAATGTAGTACTATGTCCTCATGCCGGAACTAAAACATATGCCGGACGGATAGCAATGGAAGAGGAGGTTGCTAAAAATATAACAAACTTCTTTGAAGGAAGGCAGATAGATAAAGTGAATTAACCGACAAACAAATATAAATATAGATCAGATATCTGATCTATATTTGTTCTTTTATCTTTTTTAGTAGTCCTTCACAGGCATCTTCAAGTAAGTCGAGAACCTGTTCGAATCCGTCAGACCCTGAATAATAAGGATCGGGAATATGATCATGTCCATATTTTTCCGAGAATTCTACCATACGATGGACTTTACCTTTAGACTCTAAATCGAGAGCCAGACGTACTATATTTCTGTAATTGTTGTCGTCCATCGCAAGAATGAGGTCGAAATTGTCGAAGTCCCGACTTGTAAATTTACGAGATAGGCTATCGAACTGATATCCCCTGTGAGTTCCGTGCTGGCGCATACGAGGATCGGGTAATTCTCCATCATGGTAGCCCGATGTTCCTGCCGAATCTACTGATATTTTGTTCTCTAGCCCCTGCTCTTGTATCATCTTTTTGAGGATGCCTTCGGCAGCAGGAGAACGGCATATATTTCCCAGGCAGACAAAGAGAACCTTATATTTCTTGTTTTCAGCCATATTCAATTACTTTAATTTATAGTTTTTCTTTCAAAAACTTTCCTGTATACGATTGTTTGCATTTGACGATAGTCTCGGGAGTACCTTCACATACTATATTGCCTCCCTCTTTACCTCCTTCAGGACCTATATCGATAATATGATCGGCACATTTTATCACGTCCATATTATGTTCTATTATTATGATGGTATGACCTCTCTTAATCAGTGAATCGAAGGCTTTCAACAGTGTTTTTATATCGTGGAAGTGAAGTCCTGTAGTTGGTTCGTCGAATATAAACAGTGTTGGTTCGGGTTTTTCATCTACCAAGTGGAAGGCTAGTTTTACCCTTTGATTTTCTCCTCCCGACAGAGATGAAGAAGATTGTCCAAGCTTGACATAACCTAAACCCACATCTTGCAAAGGTTTCAAACGTTTTACTATTTTCTTTTCTGTGTTTCCTTTTCCTTCCTCGAAAAACTCTATCGCCTGATCGATGGTCATTTCCAACACATCGTGTATGCTGGCTCCCCGATACTGTACATCCAATACATCTTGTTTGAATCGTTTACCTTTACAGACTTCGCATTCTAATAGCACGTCTGCCATAAACTGCATCTCTACGAGAATCTTTCCTTCTCCGGCGCACTCCTCACATCGTCCGCCTTCTACGTTGAACGAAAAATAGGCAGGCGTAAAGTGCATTTGTTTAGCTAAAGGCTGATCTGCAAAAAGTTTGCGGATTTCATCGTAGGCTTTGATATAAGTTACAGGGTTAGACCGTGACGAACGTCCTATAGGATTCTGGTCTACCATTTCGATGTCTTTTATCAGCTTGAGATCGCCTACCAGACTGTTGTATTGCACTATCTGGTCGCCCTTGCCTTTATAGTGTCGCTCAAGAGCCGTATATAGTACATCGCATACGAGAGAGGATTTTCCCGATCCGCTTACACCCGTTACTACGGTCATTACATTCAACGGAAACTTGACGTCTATATTCTTAAGGTTGTTCTGGCGTGCTCCTTTTATTTCTATAAAATTGTTCCACTTGCGTCGTGTCTTGGGAACTTCGATTTTTTCTTCTCCGTTGAGGTAGCGCACAGTGTAGCTGTCCGTTTGTTTTCTCAGTCCGGCAACATCACCCTGATAAACGACCTCTCCTCCGAGCCGTCCCGCTTTAGGCCCCATATCTATGATGTAATCCGCAGCACGGATTATTTCTTCATCGTGTTCTACTACCACAACTGTATTGCCTATTGCTTTCAGTTCTTGCAAAACTTTTATGAGCAGATCGGTATCGCGCGAGTGAAGCCCTATACTTGGTTCGTCCAATATATAAAGAGATCCGACAAGGCTGCTGCCTAGCGATGTTGCCAGATTGATACGCTGGCTTTCTCCCCCCGACAACGAGTTGGACAAACGGTTAAGGGTGAGATACCCCAGCCCAACATTCACAAGATATTGTATGCGGATATTTATATCTGTCAAAAGTCGTTTGGCTATGGCGGCGTCAGTCTCGTTAAGGTCGAGATTGTCAAAGAAATCCTTTAACTCTGTTATTGGTATTAATACGAGGTCTGCTATATTCTTTCCTCCTACTTTTACATAGAGTGCCTGAGGTTTCAGTCTTGCGCCTTTACAGGCAGGACAAGTGGTTTTTCCTCTGTATCGGGCTAGCATAACACGGTATTGTATTTTGTATTGATTTTCTTCTACCATCTTAAAGAAGTCGTCAATACCATGCAAGCCCTTGGCGCCGTGCCAAAGCAAAGTCCTTTCTTTGTCGGAAAGTTCGTAGTAAGGACGATGAATAGGGAAATCGTATTTGCTTGCCGAACGGATAAACTCATTTTTCCATTCGCTCATTTTCTCCCCTTTCCAGCACACTACAGCGTCTTCATATACCGACAGGCTTTTGTCAGGGACTACAAGATCTTCGTCTATGCCCATCACACGTCCAAAGCCTTCGCAAATAGGGCAGGCTCCTACAGGACTATTGAAACTGAACATCATGTCGGTAGGCTCTTCGAACTGCATGCCATCGGCCTCGAAATGACGAGAAAAATCGAATGATTCTATTTTATCTCCTACATAGAAGCGGATAACACAATCGCCTTCTCCTTCGAAGAAAGCTGTTTCTATCGATTCCGAAAAACGGCTGATATTCGCTGCATCATTATCACATGTCAATCGGTCTATCAGTAAAAGCAGTTCATCCGGCTTATATTTATCCTTTTGTTTTAAGATATCTTCTATCCGTTCAAATTTACCTTTTAGCTCTACCCGCGAAAAACCTTCTTTGAGTAAAATTTCCAATTGCTCATTCAATGAACGGTTATCACGTAATATAATCTTTGTGAGTATTGCCAGACGTGTATCTTCGGGATATGTCTGCATTTTGGAAACGATATCGCTCACCTGATGTTTCTTTACTTCCTGCCCCGATATAGGAGAAATTGTTTTTCCTATGCGGGCAAACAATAACCTGAGATACTCGTATATTTCGGTGGAAGTTCCGACAGTAGATCGTGGATTGCGGGCACTTACCCGCTGCTCTATTGCTATTGCGGGCGGAATCCCTTTTATATAATCGCTTTCGGGCTTATTCATACGCCCAAGAAATTGGCGTGCATATGAAGAAAGGCTTTCTACATAGCGGCGCTGACCTTCTGCATAGAGCGTATCGAATGCCAGAGAAGACTTCCCTGAACCAGATAATCCTGTAATAACTACAAATTTATTGCGGGGTATTTCCACATCTATGTTTTTCAGATTGTTAACCCTCGCTCCCTTTATGAATATATTTTTTTCTTCCGACATACCTTTGTTCAAAAAATGGATACAAAATTACGAAAAAAAGACCACATTTTGTATTTAATAATTATTGCTAAACTCTAAAAATAGAAATAGGGTATTACCAAACTGGCAATACCCTATTCTGAACGACTTTTTTATTATCTAGCAGTCTTACAATATCAGATGAATAGGTTGACGTTTGCATTTTCTGCTCTGTCGAGGTAAGCAGCTACTCCGCCTATAGTGATACCGTTCATTAATTCTTCTTTCTTGATGCCCATCACATCCATAGACATAGAGCAGGCTATAAACTCTACTCCATTCTCTTTGGCTTGTTGCATCAGGTTTTCCAGACTGTCTATATTTTTACTTTTCATTATATAGCGCATCATTTTGCTACCCATCCCTCCCATATTCATTTTAGATAGACTGAGCTTTTTACTGCTTGAAGGAAGCATAAACCCAAACATTTTAGCTATGAAATCTTTTTTTACCGAAGGTTTTCTCTCTTTCTTTATCACATTCAACCCCCAGAAAGTAAAGAATATGCTTACCTTTTTGCCCGATGCCGCTGCACCATTTGCGATAACAAATGAGGCTAATGCCCTGTCCAGATCGTCAGAAAAAACAATTAATGTTTTGTTGTCTCTTTTCTGTGCTTCTTTGGGCATAGCTGGTTGTTTTTCTATAGTGGCAGAAATAGTCCCGCCGATATTGTTTATATCGAGTAATTTTGCGCCTACCATATTGCACCATCCTGATAAGTCTTCGCCGAAGGCCTGATCCGTAACTTTTATTTCCAATCGATCCCCGTTTTCTATCTGATCATAATTTTTCTTCAGTTGCATTATAGGGCCCGGACACTGTAGGCCGCAAGCATCAATGGTTATTGTTTTCTTTTTTTCTGTTTTAAGCATTTCATTATCTATACGAATCTCTTTTGTACAAGTAGGTGCCGGTGCGCTTTCAGTTGCACACAGATATGTCTTGTAGCCTCCCGACAGATTGTATACATTGGTATATCCATTTTGAATAAGAATGCGGGATGCAAGATAGCCTCTTAGCCCAATAGCACAATATATGATGATTTTTTTGTCTTTGGGTATTTCTGTTAATCGTGCTCTCATCTCATCTATAGGAATATTGACCGATCCTTTTATATTGCCAAATAGGTGTTCATCGGCAGTTCGTGAGTCAATCATAAATACCTCAGAATGATCGGAACTTGATAATTCGTTCCAATGGATGATGTTTACTTTTCCTTTTAGGATATTGTCGGCTACAAAGCCAGCCATATTTACCGGATCTTTGGCTGAAGAGTAGGGTGGAGCATAAGCATGCTCTATCTCTTGCAGGTCGTATATTGTACCTCCTTTTCTGATTACTTCGGCAAAGAGATCTATCCGTTTGTCTACTCCATCGAATCCAACAACCTGTGCCCCAAATAATTTACCATCGGAAGGAGAAAAATTTATCTTGATGGATAAAGGCAGAGCATCAGGATAATAACCTGCGTGGGAACTGCTATGCGTATATGATTCTATGTGTTCTATTCCTTCTCTTTTTAGCAATTTTGTTGATGCTCCTGTGGCTGCAACAGTGAGGTCGAATACCTTGGCTATGGATGTACCTATCGTTCCATTATATTTGTATTTGTTGCCCTCTGCAATGTTGTCTGCGACTATGCGTCCTTGTTTGTTTGCCGGACCTGCAAGAGGTATAAGTGCGTGTTTTTTTATTACGGGGTTGAATACTTCAACAGTATCTCCCAAAGCATATATGTCTTTATCGGAAGTTTGCATATATTCATTTACTTTTATGCCGCTAAGGCTTCCTATATCTAATCCGGCCTCTTTTGCTAGTTTAGCTTCCGGACGGACTCCGATACTGAGTATGACCATATCCGTACTTAGAGGTTGTCCTTTCTCCAGAAAGACCTTTATGTTATTTTCATTAGATTCAAATCCTGTTACCCCTTCTTCTAAGTAGAGCTTTATTCCTTTTTGAATGAGTTGTTGGTGTACAATTCCAGCCATGGCATAGTCTATTGGAGTCATTACCTGATTGGCTTTTTCCACAACAGATACTTGTAGACCTGCGTCATGTAAGTTTTCGACCATCTCCAGTCCTATAAAACCACCTCCTACGACGACTGCCGATTTAGGTTTATATTGGTTTATATAAGCTTTTATATTATCCATATCGGGAACGTTGCGCAAAGAAAATATTCTTGGATTGTCAATACCCGTGATCGGAGGTTTAATGGCTTCTGCTCCTGTAGATATTACAAGTTTATCATAACGTTCCTCATAGATATTACCGGAAGATAGATTCTGAACAGTTACGGTTTTCTCTCCGGTATTGATTTTTGTTACTTCAGATTCTACTCTGATATCTATGTTAAAACGGCTGACAAAGCCCTCCTTTGTTTGGACGAAAAGCCTGTCTCGTTCGCTTATAGCTCCTCCTATATGATAGGGTAATCCACAATTGGCATACGATACATACTTTCCTCTTTCGAAGAGTATAATTTCTGCATTTTCGTTCATGCGCCTTAGTCTGGCTGCGGTGGTAGCTCCTCCGGCAACGCCTCCTATTATTAATATTTTCATTGTTTTGTATTATAAATATTTGTTATTAGCAATTAAGTGTGTAAAATTTTATTCAACCAGAGTAGAGATAAGAGCCGAAAGTTTAGAAAAATCCATTTTTTGCGACTGCATTTCTTTTGTTTTCTCCTTCCCTTGATCTGTGAGGGTGAATATCATTTGTCTTTTGTCTGTAGTGCCCATCTTGCGCACAATGAATCCTTTTTCTTCTACTGTGGTGATAATACGTGATACTCGAGAGTTGGACAATCCTACAAAATCGCACAGGTCGTTTGCCGACTTCGGCTTACCGTCCTTCAGGCAACACAACAGCATCCCCTCGTTTATTGTTATACCGTTATTTTCCGCAAAGTCTTTTTCGAAGCTGTACAGTGCCTTATATATATCTTTTAGTTTACAGATTGGTTCCATGTAAAATATTTGCTAATATAAAATATTTTCAAAGTAAAATATATTTATTCGTTATAGCAAATATTGAACAGTAAAAAATAAAGAGACTGAGAAGTATCCTCCTTAGCCTCTTTATTAATAATGCGTTGTCTTCGCTCTATATTAGATATTCTCTAATATTTTATTGTTCTTTAAATTCTATATTTCCTGTATAATCATTATTTACCACTATTGCCAAAGCCGGACGAATAGTAAATGATTGTTTTTCTCCTTTGCTTACTTGGTAAGAGAATAATATGTTCTCTCCTTGTTTCGAGAGTTCAATAGGAGTTATGGTTGTTGAGTTATCGGTTTTAGGCACAATAACTGCAATTACGTATTGTTTCGAGAAATCAATTTCTGTAGGTGTGCCTCCTTGCCCCATGACAGGAGCTTTTCCGAAATAGTTGTCAAAATCTTTCTCATTTGTAATTTTTAGAGTATATGTCTGATCGTCGACTGTATTGTTGACAAAATATCTTTCGGCAACCAAGAAAGGAATACCTGATTGTTGAGATTCTACGCTTTCTGCTTTTGCATTTTCTGTGTTATCTGCTTTTGTATTTGTCTTACATGCAGATACTAAGCCAAGAATGATGGCAACTAGAATAATTTTTTTCATTGTGTATATTTTTGTATTTAATAATTTAAACAACTAAAAGTATATAAAGTTTGAAAATAATGCAATACAAAAAAGGTATTAATAATTAAGTGACTATTAATACCTTTTATATTCTTTATAGGCTTATTGCGCTTCCAGAGACCTAATATTCGTCCTCGTTAAAGAAAAAGTCTTCTTTGCTCGGATAATCAGGCCAGATGTCTTCGATTGTATCGAAGATTTCATCTTCATCTTCTATCTCCTGTAAGTTTTCTATAACTTCAAGTGGAGCTCCTGAACGTTGAGCATAGTCTATTAACTCTTCTTTTGTTGCAGGCCATGGTGCATCCTCCAGTTTTGATGCGAGTTCTAAAGTCCAGTACATAGTATATCAAGTTTAATTGTTTTTATTGTTAAGTTACTTTCCGCAAAAATAGGATATTATTTCTTATATCAAACTCTGATTCCAAAATATTTCATTTCCTTTCTTATTACTCTCTTTTCTGGCTAACAGGAAAAAATAGTCAGATAGCCTGTTTACAAACATCATAATATTGTCATCGACCGGAAATTCGTCTTTCACTCTGTATATACAACGCTCTGCCCTCCGGCATACAGTGCGACATATATGCGCTCTGGAAGCCGATTCGCTACCTCCCGGCAATACAAATTGGCGTAGAGGTGGTAGGGATGAATCTATTTTATCCATCTCGTTTTCCAGTAATGCGATATCCTTGTCTGTTATAATACTTGCTGCCTTAGGAGATATTGCTTCTGTTTCCGTTGCCAGATACGAGCCTACGGTGAATAATTTATGCTGAATGTAAGATAATATCTCTAAATCGTGTGTGTCATCTATTTGTTCTGATAAAAAGCCAACAAAAGAGTTTAACTCGTCAGTAGTTCCATATGCTTCCAGTCTTATATGAGCCTTCGCTACGCGTTTTCCTCCCACAAGCGAAGTCATACCTTTATCTCCGGTTTTTGTATACACCAAACTTTTTTTCATTTGCTCTGTTTTTTTAAAAGCTAATCTGATAACTCCATCTATATAGTTTACTATCGAAGAATACAATACCCAAGTTGAACAGATCTAAGACTGCTGTTCGGGACTCCATATTCATGATACTTCTCCATAACGTTTGACACCTTTTATTTGTTCGGATACCTTTTACAATAATAAACGATTTTTCCGTTAAATGGATTGATAGATATTGCGTTATATCTGATCCAAAATCATTAAAATGGTTTAAATCTATATATATACAATCTTGTTTATTATTTAATATAGGCAATTCTTTTTGTGTATACAAACGAATGTTCCTATCCCATCCTTTATAAATGAGTTTTGCTTTCTCCGATTTTTTTTGTGATTCTTCTACACATATACACTCTATATTGGTAGAAGGAGCTGTCAGACAAAGAGTATTTATGCCATAACCCGAACCTATCTCCAAAATATGGATAGCCTCAAAGTAATTTATAAGTCTAAAGCAGAGAAGATTAATTTTATCTAGTTTTGTTTGTTGTTTTCTGTCTGACTCATTGTTTATTATCTGCTTTACATCCTCATAAGCATGATAAGGAGTTTTTTCTTCTATAACCTTTGTTATCAGATTGAATACGAAGGGGGAGTGTATTCCGTGCCCCCTATGGTGTCGTATCTTGTATAATAACTTAAGGCCAGTCTTTGAAAGTTTATATATGCGCGGCATATCAGAACATCTTGACGTAATATGTTAGTTTTGCTGAAATTACCCTATTGGCCGAACGGGGAAAATAATCGGCTTTACTGTTATTATATATATCTCCTAGTCCGAAAACATATCGTCCTTCCAAGGAGAAATTTCCAATTCCTGTTCTGAATTCAAGGCCTAGTCCGGCCATGATACCATAATCTATTTTTTTTTCAGCATCTCTGTAATACTGGTGAGTAACGAAGTTTTTAGACATATTGCCGCTACTCAGATAGTTTGCCAAAGATTCGTTCATTTCTTCTTTTTCACTTATCAGATAGCCTAGCTTTGGTCCTAAGTTTATTATCACACGTACTTTTCTCCCAAAATAGATATGTGTCAGGAGAGGCATTTCCAGATAAGTGAGCTGATGAGAATGTGAAAAGGATTCATATTCGGGAACTCCCGAGAAATCCTGATCCCAGCCTTGTTGGCTGTAGTTAAGCTCAGCAATAAATCCCAGATTCTTTTCCGACAGGTATCTTATAGCCACACCACCAAAGTATTGTTGTTTGCTTTTAGTAGCCAGTTTAGCTGATCCCAATCCGGTTTGAAAGTCGACAGACGAAAATGTAGGACCAAATCCGATTCCGACATTCCATTCGGGTTCGAATTTTTTAGTTTGTCCGTTCACTCCAGTCACAAGACCTATGAAGAACAAGATGAAAAGGATGTTTCTTTTTATCATTTACTAATGTCTGTTTTTTCTATACCCGATTCTGGTTTATAACGTATAAAGTATATTCCTCTGTTCACAAAGCCTTCATTGCTTACCTGTTGTTTGAAGTAAATAGCAGACTGTAATGTTGGTACATGTATGTCTGATATGTTCTGGTCAAAATGGCTTCCATTCTTTCTGAGTGCTGTAAGGAAATAGAGTCCTGTATCATATCCCAGATACCCATATTTAGGATACGAATTTATAAGATCTTTATTGTACCATCTTTTATATTCGTTGGCAAAGTTCTGAACTGCCGATTGCTGCTCGTCAAGAAAGAAAATACTGTATATATGTGCTTCATGCTTTTGCAAACCCGAAGTCTGTTGTGTGTATGTCTGCCATTCCGGATATCCGAATAGGGTAAAAGAATTTTCAGATATACTGCTTGTAGCGTTCAGTATTCTTTTTAGCGTAGCTTCCGATGAAGAGGTTGGTATCAGGATGTTCTTTTTAGAGGTACTCAAAGCACTGCTTATGTCAGTAAGCAGATTGCCTGAGCTACCGATCGTTTTAAATTGTATTGATGCTCTAGTGAGCTCTTTTTTCAACTCTTCGGTAAAGTCACTCTTGTCATTGTTGGATCCTGCTTCGGAGATGAAAATAACATTGTAGTTTGAAAACTCTTTTCGGAATGTTGATATTATTTCAGGGTATAGGCTCGAATGAGGTGTTGTCATCTGAAACAATGTCGGAGTAGATGCTATTTCTTTACTTGAACCGAATGGGATAGCATATTTGATACCTGTCTTCTTCGAGAAGCGGATAAGTACGTCTATCTGTTGTTTCGAAACACCACCTATAATTAGGTGCAGATTTTTCATTTCGTTTGTACCCAATAAGCTTTCAAGCTTTTTTGTATCTCTTTCTGTTCCTATGTCGAAAGTATATATCTCTGCATTAAGACCTTTCGATTTCAATTCTTTAACTGCCAAAAGAAACCCTTCGTAATATTCGGTCAGCTTCTCTTTCTGAACACTGCCTTTATCGTCTAAAAACGGTAGAAGGACACCAACTCGTACAGTCTCTCCTTTCGAAGCATAAGGAGTCTCTATCTTTGTTACACTTGTATTTGTGGTAGAAACGATTTGTTTGCTTCTTTCTTGCTTAGTTGGAATGTTAACAGAGATTCCTTCTCTCAGTCCTCCGTTTTTCAAGTCCGGATTTGCATCCAGCAGATCCTCTACGGATACATTATAAGCTCTTCCTATGCTGTATAATGTCTCTCCTTTTTTTACTTTATATTTAGTTTCTTTATTTGTTCCGGTTGTTCTTTCAACAGTCTCATTCGTTACCTGAGTGGCATTGCCAAATACCGGAATGCGAATGGTACGGCCTATATTAAATGTATCTTCTCCGAGGCTTGGATTAGCTTCTTTCAGGTCTTCTACAGAGATATTATACATCTTCGAGACTGAATACATAGTCTCTTTGGCTTCTATTTTATGACTGCTGTATCTGGATGGAGTTTTTACTTGCTTTATTAAGAGCTGTTCTCCGGCTTTGATTCCTTTTTTCGATTCCGGATTCAGTTTGTAGATTTCATCTACTGTAGTGTTGTGTGTAGCTGCAATAGAATACAGAGTTTCCCCTTTTTTTACAGTATAAGATATTACATTGTTTCGCTTTTGTAAAAGGACAAGCGATTCGGACACACTTGATACATTATCTTTACCTACAATACGATTGTTGTTGGCAAAGCTTATCAATAATATAAGGAAAAGAACAAGTATGCTTTTAAATTTCATGTCGGATGTTGTTAAGTAAAGACACAAAAGTACAAAAAAATGGTATTGTAATTTTGTTCTGCATTTCTAATTAGCTTTTATTTGTATTTATCCCATAAGCCTGAATGGACAATTTCGGTACATTTGTTTATAAATTCAGACATATTATCATCAGTAAGATCTTCTGTAGAAATAGGTTCATGTACTATTAGCTCCAGTTTGCAAGGATTGATTAAATAGGTTTTGATCTTCATCAGATCGTATGGGCCATTTACTGTAACAGGTACGATTGGCAGGTTCATCTCCTTTGCAATAAGAAATGCTCCTCTTTTGAACCGCCCCATTTTTCCGGTCTTTGTTCTAGCCCCTTCCGGAAATATGACCATAGAGGAATCTTTTGTCAACTGGGCTTCGGCCTTTGTTATAGTCTCTTTCATCGATTTCAAATTCGACTGGTCTACAAATACATGCCCAGCTATTTCTGATGCCTTACCTACGAATGGAATCTTTCGTAGTTCTTGTTTTTGTACCCACTTTATATTTTGATTCAGATAGCCATATATCAGGAATATATCGAATGCGCCTTGATGGTTAGGTATAAAAACATAAGATTGGTTAGGGTCGAGTTTACTCTTGCGAACGACTTTTATTCTGCATAAGGCTAAACGACAAGCCAGTTTTCCCCATAGGTGTGGAGGATAGTATCCCCAAAACGTTTTTTTGCCAAAAAGACAGCCGATCATAACTATAACAGCAGTAATGATGGTTGCCAAAATAAATATAGGAGCAAATATCAGTAGCTCGTATAATAAGAAGATAATTTTCTTCATAATTTTGATATTTGGTTCAATTTACAAAAATACATCTTTTTTTTATAAGAGTATCTTGAATCTATTCTTGAACTTGATATTTCAAAATAAACAAAGCCTGCTAAGCTATCAAGAGCTTAGCAGGCCAGTTTATTATTGCAATTATGCGAAAAATATTATTTACTCAATCCGAATTCGCCTATTTGCATAGAACTTCCCGAAGTTGCACCACCAGAGTTGTCACTCCAGTTTGTTAGAGTTACCTTCACATAGCGGTATTCGTATTGACCATTCAGTGCAATATCATAACGGTTGGCATCAGCTCCATTTGCAGCACCGTATGTATTAGGAATCTGAATTCCTGATTGAATTTCTGACCAGTTCTCGCCATCGTTACTTCCTTCAATAGATATTGCCCAAACTCTCAGGTATGTATATGAGTTGTTGTAACGATGATTCCATCTCAGAGATTTGAATTTACAAGGCAATAACATATCTACTGTAAACGAGTTAAATTGTCCGCTTGGAGGCCCTACTGATCCACTATAAGATTTTCCTGGTTTCACAAGAGATAAAAATGTAGTATTTTTATCGTCAAACATATCTTCTGGCTTGCCTGTACTGCCATCAGTCACATAGTTTTGCCCATTAGAGTATCTGATATTAGTATCTACCCCCCAGAATAAACGTGTAAGGTCTTTATTCTCTGCGCCCACATTAATTGTAAACTGGTTAGTAATACCATATTTACTTTCTATTTTTACTTCTGCTGTTCCCGGAGATAAAGCCGTGAGTATATTTTCACTATCTATAGATATTACACCAGTACCGCTTGTGATAGTATAGGTAAGTTTCCTATTTTCTTCACGCACATTTGTAGGTAGAGTGGAGTTTATCAAGTCTAGAGGGAATTTCTCTCCTACATAAATAGTACCATTATTCAGATTTTTGTGTAGAACGATAGATGTCACTTCTATTTCATTTACAACATTTAGTTGCAGGTCTGCTGTTACACTCGGATTATCATCTGATACAATATGGATATTAATTACTCCTGCTGAAATACCGGTGATGATTCCCTCATCGGTAATGTTTGCAAATGCTTTTGATGCTTCATCTAATGAAAAATGAAGTTTTTTATTGTCGGCATGTCCGGGTAATACAAAAATAAGAGGAGCTATATCCAGTTCATAACCTTTTTCTATCAGTGCTTTTTTCGCTGCAGACGTAATTAAAATACGCTCAACCGGATGATAATCTTTATGAATTTCTATCAGGATAGAGGTCGATAGGTTTGCATCGGCACGAGAGATAATATCTACTTCAGTAGTTCCTTTCGCTACAGGTGTAATAGCTCCGTCCTCTGCAATTTTGACAATGCTTTCGTCTGCAACTTTAAATTGGAATCCACGATTGTCATAGACAACAGTAGAATCGTTCGGGTCTTCGAGCATTATCTGATCTGTATTATATTGCTCAATACGCAAGGTATTGCCATCCATTGGGTTTTTCACTGCTACTTTTCTCCCTTTGTAAAAGTCTTTGTTGATCTCATAATATTTGTCCTCGCAAGAAGAAAATATAAAGGATAAAACAAGACAGAATAAGGAGACTAAGCCTATTATATTCTTTTTCATATATTTGTGATTATAAAATACATAACTTAAATTCTAAATTACCATCCCGGATTTTGGAGCAATTTACCTTTAGCCGATCCGTATTCTTTCAAAGGTATAGGTAAATGGTACATTTTGCTTTGAAAGTAGTGTTGTTCTACAGGTTGTATTGACCAAGTGAAAAAGATTTCTCCATTATCTTCCCCAATTTTTTCCCAGACAGCAGCGTGAGACCATTTATTGTTCATTTCGGTAAACAGTTTGCGTCTTTGTAAATCCCAGAAACGATTTCCTCCTTCTATAACAAATTCGATTCGTCGTTCATTGAGAATAAAATCAATCATTTCTTCTTTACTTAGGTTTAACGGAATTCCATAGCGACTGTCGTTGCCTACTAAAATGCCCGCACGTTTACGGATCTTGAATAGGAGTTCTTCAATTTTAGTTTTGTTTTTAGAATAGTCAATTTCAGTCATAACCTCTGCATCCATCAATAGGATATCTGCATAGCGGATAAATGCGAGCCCTGTACCTCTTACCTCACTGTTAGATTGATTACCGATAACATCAGTCTTACATATTTTTGCATAATAATAACCTGTTGGCGATCCCGAACTAAAAATACCATCGTTTGGAGCTCCCCTATAGGTATATACTGGTTCTTTGCTTCCATCAGTCAAACGTCTCCACATGGCACCATTATATAAAAATGTGTAGTAGAAGCGTGGATCACGGTTCAAATAAGGTTCATCTGGATCGTACAATGTATTGTCTTCATTATACCTTCCGGGAGATGTGTAATACTTATTCTGAGAATCTTTGTCGCGAATATCTACTCCGTCTTTTGTAGGGAAAGCTTCTGTTAGTTCATGATAAGGGACAATTTTGGGACTACCTGATCGTGACTTGGGAAGTAATGAGCTATGAGGCCATGTATTTCCTCCAACACCGTCTACCAGCCAAAACCAGATTCTTTCTTTTGAAGATCGAGAAGTAGTTGCTGTATAAAATCCTTTTCCATTTGCTTCTTCGATAAGCTCGTAATAATTTTTTTCGTTATTATAACTATAGAAATTGTCAATTGCGTCTTTTGCTCTCTGCCAACGGCTTGTCTGAAAATCGTCATAACCTACTAATAGACGGTTTGATCCTGATCCTACATTTCCTCCATTAGATAAAGGACTGGCAGCATAATGGAACAGTTTCACCAACATAGCCAAAGCTGCTCCTTTTGTGGGACGACCGTACTCTTGTAAGTTTTGCACATCAGGTAAGCTTGTTGAAAGATAAGTAAACTCTGTTGCAAGATAGTCTACCGTTTCTTCGAAGCTAGAGCGTGGTAAGTCATAATTTTCAAACGGGCTTAATGTATTATCTCCTACTATCGGTATACCTCCAAAGTTTCTTAATAGGTGAAAATAATAAAATGCTCGTAAAAAACGTGCTTCTAGCTTCATTCCTTCTATGGTTTGTTTAGTAAGAGGTGCTCCATCTATACTCTCCAGTACCTGATTACATATACGGATATTGCTATACATTGAAGTCCAGAGATTAAGAAAATGTTCAAAATCTGCATTAATCCCATTTTGTGTAAAATCCGCTTTCATAAACGCAGGTGAAAATCGCTGACGATTATTAGATACTTCTTTACCATCGTCGGTAGCAGAACTGTAATCTTCATAATCTGTAAGGAACCATCCCGCTTTACGAGGAGCATAAAGAACAGATGGTATTTGCCAGTAAACAGTTGCCAGATATTGCTTTGTCATCAGACTGTCTGAAAATATCTGGTCGATAGTTATTCCTTCCGATTTGTCGTCCAGGAAGCCTTCGGAAGTCTCTGTACAGCTGATAGCCATTATTAGGAGGGCAATCAACAAGGTAAAGGATAAATATTTTATTTTTTTCATATTATAGCGATATTAAAAGTTGATCTGACATCCGAAATTATATACTTTCTGTTGAGGATAAGTAGTGATACCTGATTTTGTACTTTCCGGGTCAATCTGATAGTCATCCAAATCTGACCATGTATATAAATTTTGGGCGGTAAAGTAGAATCGAACACTGCTCAATCCGATTCGGTTTGTCCAAACACTAGGCAGTGTATAGCCGACCTCAACGTTTTTCCAACGGATATAGTCTGCCGAACGAAGCCAGAATGTTGACATTTCTTTATTCACTCCGTTTTCTCTTGTTAGACGGGGATAGGTAGCATTCTTATTCATTTCGGCCAATTGTCCGGCATCAGTAACAAGGTTGCCGCTACTATCGTAATTCCTCCATCTCCCCTGATGGATAGGCATTGGTTTACCATTTTTATCTCCTACTGAAGGGTTAATTGTACCTGAAGCCAGACGCAACATTTCTTCTACGCTCACAGAAGCTCCGCTAGCCCCTTGAAATAGAGTTGAGAAGTCAAAGTTTTTATAATTAAAACCTATCGAAATACCATAGGTAAGATCCGGTACATCTTTGCCTATAGCTACACGGTCGTACTCATTGATCAAGCCATCAGGAGCTCCGTTAGGACCACTTATGTCTTTAAATTTGATATCACCGGGAGCAAGAGACTCTTCTCCTTTTCTTACGTCGTAAGGACTATTGGCAATATCTTCATAAGATGTATAAAAGCCATCGGCCACATAGCCAAAAATAGTACCAATAGGGCGCCCTGTTTTCATGCTTAGGGTATAAGGACTTGGAGCTTCGTCCATAAACAAGATCTTGTTTTTTGCATAAGAGAAAGTTCCTCTAAGAAAGTATTCTACTTTACCTATTTTATCTCTCCACGATAATTCTCCATCCCATCCTGAGTTTTCGGTGCTACCGATATTCATATAAGGTAAAATTTTCATTACCTCATTTGCTTTTACAGCCGTACCACTAGCGCCAGAGAATATGTTATAATAACCGGCATAATAGACAATACCTTCTCGTTCGGCTAAGATATCCGTACGTTTGTTGTAAAAGTAGTCTGCTGTTAAAGATAAACGTCCTTTGAGCATCTGTATATCAATACCTATATCTGTCTTTTTCTCTGTTTCCCATCCCATCAGAGGATTTGCATAATAAGACATAGCTATTGCTCCGATCTTATTTGCGCTGGTGGCTGCTGATTCTCCAAAATGGTAGTTCATTACGACATCATATATGTCTTTATAGGCGAAAGCTTGTTTCATTTTATCCGAACCTGTTCGTCCATAAGAGCCTCTCAGCTTGAACATCTCTATGTGAGCAGCATCGGCTATTGGTTTCAGATAAGGTTCTTGAGCCAGATTCCAACCAAGGGAGACTGCCGGAAACCAATCGTAACGGTGTCCTTTGGCAAAAGCATCAGAGCCGTTATAGGCTGCACTAAATTCAACCATATAGCGGGAGTCGAAGTTATATCCTACACGTCCTGTAATGTTGACAGAGTTACGAGGAGCTCCGGCGCCATCGCGATTCGAATACCAGTTGGCAAGTGCCAGGGCGTTAACTGTGTGAGGTCCGAATTTACGGTCATAAGACATATCGAAACGTGTATTTATTTGCGTGATTGGAGAATATCCGTCGGGTACTGATGAAGATGCTGTCAATAATGGTAGGATATATTGATTGGTAACTACCGGAGCTAAAGCATCGGTTGCCGGTTCATAATAATAGTCTAGTACTTCATCACGGGTTAAACTTCTGCGCCATCCCCATGTGTTAGTTAAACCCATTACTGCGCGGGCTTTTAAGCCTTCGGTAACTTTTCTCAGATCATATTCCAGCGTGATATTCCCATTCAGGTTATTTTTGAAATTTCTTTTATAGCCACCATAGGTAAGCCAAGCTAACGGGTTAATATAGGTTCCAGAATAGCCTCCAAAAGAACCATTTTCCTGATAAGCAGGATAGGAGTATGGTGCTATACCGGCACCTATGATTCGACGAAAGATATTAACATCGGTCATCTTTCTTGGAGTAGCAGGCATGTTTGGTTCATTAATCTCTGTAAGGATTGCATTGGCATTAATTTTTGCAGTAAGATAATCGGTTACCTTAATATCAAAATTAGAGCGAAGGTTGTAACGATGTTGGAAATAGTCGTTATTGAAATCTTCTTGCTTTTTCAGATTTTTAAATAAGCCTTGTTGATCCAGATAAGAAAAGGAAACAAAATACTTCACCCTATCTACACCGCCTTGAACATCTGCTGTATATTGTTGCTGTATAGATGTTTTCTTGTATAATAGTTTATACCAATCCACATCCGGATATACATATGGCATATCTTGTAGACGGTAATGCTCAAGAGCTTCGTCGCTAAAGTACTTTTCATTACTTAAGTCTGTAACGTTCTGATCATTTGTATGCAACTCTTTCAATAAAGTTAGAGCATCATAAGAATTCAGAAATTTATTTTTATAAGTAGGGCGCTGTAAGCCATAGTCCATACGGAGGGTAACTTTAGGCTTTCCTAATTTTCCGCGTCGGGTAGTTATCAGAATAACTCCATCAGCACCTTTGATTCCAAAAATGGCTGTACTCGCTGCATCTTTTAGTATAGAAATGTCTTCAATATCATTTGACGAAATACGTGAAAGAGTTGATATATCCGATTCTATATCATCAATCAATACAAGAGGATCATGAGACACTCCATCATTGAAAGAACCTTGTCCACGAATAAACAAGCTTGCCGCATCAGCTCCCGGTTGACCACTTCCCTGTAATTGGAATAGTCCCGGTATACGGCCTGCTAATGCATTTTGGATAGAAGAAGAGGGTAATTGTCTGATTTGTGAGGCATTGATCTGGCTGATAGACGCGATATTAGAGATTCTGGATTTAGTACCAAAACCTTGTCGCACTATCTCTACAGCTTTTAGCATGTTTTCATTTCCAGCCATTGTAACTTTCATATTATCAGAAACATCTAGCGTCTGAGATACAAAACCAATATAACTTAATGTTATTTTTGATTTTGCAGAAGCTACTTTCAATACAAAGTCTCCATCGAGGCCGGTAACAACGCCGTTTGTGGGCTTACCTACCTCTACCACGCTTACTCCGATTAATCCTTCACCGGTTTCATCGACAACTATACCTTTTACTGTATATTGAGCCGATAGGCAGATAGGAATGAGTAATAATATGCTTATTAATATATGTTTCATATATCTGATGTTTTAAATAGTGTTTTTAATATGACCAGCCGGGATTTTGTACCAGAGCGTTGTTTCCCCACAATTCGACTCTAGGTATCGGATACCAGTACATATGAGGAAGGAAAGAAGATGTCGCTGCAGTTTCATAAGAATAAGTAAATGTTCCATTATCATTTTTTGTAATTCTTATTCCTTTTATAGGCTTGTTCATAACATCTTCAGCTATTTTCCAACGGCGAATATCCCAGAAACGGTGCTCCTCGAAGCAAAGCTCAATGCGTCGTTCGTTACGGATTATATTTCTCATAAGTTCCTGGCTGTATGTTCCTGCGGCAGGCAGGCCATAGCGACCGTCATCTCCAGCCTTGATCCCTGCACGTTTGCGCAATTCTATCAGACCATATACAATTTCAGCATCATTTGTAGGCTCAGCTTCATTGATGGCTTCAGAGTAATTCAATAGGATTTCGGCATAGCGCATTATCTGATAATGGTGGTAGTATGCTGTATAGTTAACAACATTACTATTATCTCCTAAGAACTTTTTCAAGTAATAGCCGGTACGGGTATAGTTTAGATTCTGTTGAGCTCCACGGTTGGCTCCTCCATCGAATGTTTCCACAGCTTTTTTCAGCCACATGTCTCCATTAAGGAAAATGAAGCGTTTAAGACGTGGATCCCGGTTGGCATAAGGATCTTGTGGATTATAACTCGCTTCATATTCTTTCTTTGGATCATAGTCTTCGTAAATTGATTTTCCGTCGAGCGTAAGGAAGGCATCTACCAAATTTTGGCTAGGGCTGGTGTATCCGTTAGTATTTACCAGTCCCGAAGCGGTGGTATAAGAATAACCTGTTGGAGCATTACTCTGCTCAAGACCTACAGTTGGACTTCCTACGAGTTTTATCATAATCATCTCCTTGTTAGGGAAATCTTTTGGTTCCATTGCGAACTGACGAAATTGCGCTGAAGGGTTATTATAAAGATCATATACATGCAAATCTATTAGGCGTTTTGCCCAGTTTGCTGCTGTTTGCCATTTTGCTTTTCTCTCGTTGCCACTTTCATTGTATAAGTCACTGGCAAGATATAAGTGTAAACGGGAAAGTAGTGCTAATGCTACACCTTGGTTCACATGTCCTACCATATTTCCTTGGTTGCTTGGGTCCTGATCATCTACAATAGCCTGAGCCGGATGTAAGTCATTGAAGCAAGATCCGGGTACATCCGGACTGATTTCATTGGTAATGTAATCAGCTACTTCCTGAATACTGGATCGAGGAATATTGAGATCATCTTTTGCAGTCAGTACTCTATCTCCTAGCATAGGTACACCACCCCAACGTTTCAGCATTTCGAAATAGTAGAAACTACGTAGTAAGCGGGCCTCAGCTTTCATTTGTTTTATATAGTCTGCCGGAACCTGTGCCGAAGGTGGAAAAATACCTACTTTACTCAAAAATAGATTTACTCGGCGAATACCTTGATATCCACTAGCCCAAGCTCCACCATCAGGAAGATTACTTGCTGATACGAGATTGTTTCGGAAATAATCTAAGGTGGTATTGGTTCCGGTAGGAAGAGCATCATCGGTAGCTGCATCCAAGTAAGAAGAGCCGATACGAGTGTGTAAAGTTGGTAAATTTAAGTAACATGCATAAAACAACTGCTTTACAGCACTGTTATCAGTCGAATCTCCGGGATTCAGTACTCTGTCTTCCGAATTCCAGTCTAGAGGCTCTGATTCGAACGAATCGCAGGAAGCAAAAAACAGGATATGGAAACAGAAAAGTAATAGATATATATTTTTTTTCATATTCTGATAGAATTAAAATTGAATGTTCAAACCAACATTATAAGCCTTTATATTAGGAACAGTGTTACCATAACTTGGAATTTCCGGATCTCTGTATTTGAGAGAAGTAATGGTTAAAACATTGTATGCGTTAGCAAACACTTTAACACCGGATAAGCGGATAGATTTTAGCCAGTTTTGAGGTAGATCGTAAGACAATTCAATGTTTTTCAAACGTAGGTAACTGGTGTTTTTTACCCAAAAAGTAGACGTACGCGTATTGTATGCGTTACTTCCTGCTGTAAGTCGAGGATAGCTTGCATTAGGATTGTCTGGAGTCCAATAGTCAAGATTCTCTTTAAAAGCATTGCCATAAGCATTATTATTACGAGCAAAAGGCATGGTATAGATTTGATCCTGAGAATTACCTAACCCTGTCCATTGCATACTCAGATTAATTCCTTTCCATCCTGCATTCAGGTAAACGCCATACTCTATACGTGGTGCATTAGAATATATTTCATCGATATCCAAGCCATCTATTTTATAGTCACCATTTAAGTCTTTATATCTGATGTCTCCTGGTTGAGGAGTATAACCATCTATATAATACTGAGTCAGGTATTGATCTATTTCTTCTTGAGATTGAAATATCCCTTCTGCTATATAACCATGTACCTGATGACGACTCCTTCCCACAAATTGCATATAAGATTCAGGGAACTCTGGTTCTCCATTCTTTAGCGTTTTAGTTTTATAGATTGTTGCTTGAGGATTTATTATAAATGAAAAATCATTAAACTGCTTTTGATAAGTTAGGCTAAGTTCAACTCCTTGTTGGCGATAAGATGCAAAGTTTTCAGCGACAGGATCTATACCCAGTAATCCGCTATAACTTTTAGACATATTTACCGCAAGAATGTCAAAGTGATGATTGTTGAAATACTCTACTCCAAATTTCAGAGATTTATCAAAGGCTTCGATATCGAGGCCTACAGCTAGTCGTAAGCTTTTTTCCCACTGAGAAGTATATGCAAGACCTTTTTCTACTAATGTGGAATAAGGTGTAGAATTCTGTCCTAATATTACGTTTATTTGGTCTCCATCAGAATTAGTTGCAGGACCATAAGTTGGAATGTAGGTATAATAATACGAGGTAAGATTTCCTGAGGCGTTCCTAAAAAATGATCCTGTACCATCGTTCCCATTTAACCCAATAGTTGCCCGTAATTTTAATGTGTTGATTGCATCAAACTTAAAAAAGTCTTCATTGGCTATATTCCAACCTAGACCTGCAGCAGGAAAGAATCCCCATCGATGTCCTTTCTTCAGGTAGTTGAGGCTATTGGTTGACAGGCTTATCTCGGCCATATATTTTTTATCGAAGTCGTAAGTGGAATGAAAGTTAAAGCCTTGTTTATACATAGGAAGGGCAGTGCTCATCAGCACGAACTGATTGTTCCAGTAAGTGAGTCTGGTCTTTATATTGTTTAAGCCAATATTGAAATCATATCCGGAATGAAGTTCTATATATTGAAGACGATTTTGACGATTATATCCGGAACCTCTTGATGGCGTATCTCCAGTAACTATCTTCTTATAATTAGATGGATCGTTCGGCTCTTTAGTGTCATCTGTATAGGTATACTGCCATACATCGAATCCTTTAGTATTAGTTCTTGTTTCACGATACGATGAGTTGTAAGAGTATATACCCTTTACATAGAGTCCGTTAAGATCTCCAGTGAAACGGTGTTCAAGCGACATGTCGAAATTCAGATCTGTTTTCGGATATAGTATATATCCTGTTGCCAGACTTTGAGCATATAAATTTTTCGGATAGCTGGTGTTCCCTCCATAAGATTGTTCCAATACACCCTTTCCGCTTAAGTTGGCAGGAGGGTTGAAAATAGGGTAGGCATTTGCCGGAGTTGTATGAATTCCGTTATATATTCCGCTCATCATAGACGTTCCCGGTGTATTTTCACGAAACATCTGTCCGAAAAGATTTACCGAAAAAAGGGTAGTTTTAGTTAAGTTTACATCTACATTGGCGCGTAATGACCATTTTTTGAAACTCTCGCTTGTGTTATAAGAATTCATAGATTTATCCTGTTTGAGGAATCCTTGTTGATCAAACATATTGAGATCAATGAAATATCTTGCAGATTCGTTACCTCCCGACAGATTAAGATTATATTGTTGAATAGGAGCTTTGTCTCTCATCAATATAGAATACCAATCATTATTGGGGTGAGTGTAAGGACTCTCTCCAGTTCTATATAGCTCCAAATCGCGCTCAGAGTATAGTGGAGTGGATCCATCATTGATTAAGGCTTTGTTTAATAAATCTGCATACGTATAAGCATCAAGAATTTCGGGGCGGTAAATTTGTTGCGCTTGGGCGTATTGAGCTGTAAAATCAATTTTGATCTTGTTAGCCGCACCTCTTTTTGTTTTTACATATAAAACACCATCACCCGATGACATTCCCCATGCAGCCAAACCTAAACCATCTTTTACTAAGGTAATAGATTCTATTTGGTTAGGTGATAGATTAGCATCGGATCGAGGAATACCATCGACAACTATCATCAGATTTCTTTGTCTCATTTGTAAGCCTAAACTTTCAGTTGGATAACCGTTGTTTAAGTTTACATAAAGGCCGGGAAGGGTTCCATCCAGAAACTGTTCCATTTGAAAGGCTGGTCGATGTAATAGACGGTCACTTTTTACAGTCGAAAGCGATTGTAATACTGTTGCCGAATCTTGTGCACCCATCAACAGGACATCGACTTTTCCTTTTTCTGATTGGGTATTTTCTGCTTTTTTCTGCGCTGATATGGAAATCGCTGAACAGAAAAAGGAAAGAGAAAGCAGAATCTTCCCAAATTTTCGGAGTTTTTCTTTTACATTACTTGTCATAGTTTATTAGAATTTAACTGTTTTCTATAATTGGGTATTATTTTATATTGGAGGTCGTTTTGATTAGTTATTGCTTAAAATCATAAATACCGTGTTTTGAATAATTAAAGCAATTATCCAAAACACGGTATTTATAGCTAAAGTATAAGTAAAGGTGTTCTTTTTCTGAGAAAAAAACCTTATATTCTCTCTCTCTCTCTCTCTCTCTCTCTCTCTCTCTCTCTCTCTCTCTCTCTCTAACAAAATATAGCTAACAGCCAAATTATCAGTTGAAAAAATGGCTTTAATATCTGCTATACTTTTTGCTTTTGTGTACATAATATCTGACTTAAGACTTGTGTTGTAAATAAGTTTAGAACAGTGTATTAATTGAATTTTTATTGTCTTTTACAAATTGATATTCGTTTTGAAAAATATACTGTTTGCGAAATACTCATTCAATTGATTATTCAGCAAGGCTCTACAAGGAAGTTGTAAATTGATGAAAATTGTAATAGCTTATTTTATCGTGCGAATCCATATTTGATTTAAGACCTTACAAAAATGGGGGATTTCAAACTTATGCCGTTACGGTATTAGTTTTTTCTTTTACTCAAATTGTCAAAAGTCTAAAAAAATGATAAAAAGAAGATGTCCTGTAGTTCTATGTAAAGTGATTGTTGTATGCTGTAACTTTCTTTATGCTATGTTGTTAGTTATTTTATTCGAGTGTATTTGAAGAGTTAGTATGCAGTTGAATTTATAAATTGTTAAAACTTATTTGATAATATTTATTTAAAGGTATTCTAATTACTTTTATAATAGAATTAAAGATTATTGTAGTATGTTTTAATCTATATTTATGTCATATCCTCTTAAAAAAAAGAAGTCCGAAAATTTATTTTTCGGACTTCTTTTTTTAGAGTCAGAGCTTATTTTATTCCTAGCTTCTTTGCTAGTCCGCTAGGTAAAGCATCCTTATGTATAACTATGCTCATAGTCTTATATTTTACAAAAGATTCTGAGGCATACCATAATCCTTTGTAAGTACCTGCTTCGCCCCATGAGTTTTTTACCATATAGTATTTACTTCCATTTTGGTCTTTTGCAATACCATATATTTGCATGCCATGGTCGTCAGTAGTCTCTTGATTGTCAAAAGCTATCTGGCGCATTTCCTGAGTTATTACTTTTTCTTTTGCAGGGCCTTCTTCTATTTTTGCTTTAAGCTTATTGTTTCTTTCTGTTTGAGATAAGCCTAACCAATGAGCCTGATCTGATCCTACATTTTCAGGAGCTTCATCATCCGGCATCACAGCAAGACCATTACGGGTAAATCCAATTTCGCTCACGTCCGATGCCCAAGCTATTGTATAACCATTGTTGATAGCGTAGTCGAATACTTGCATAAGCTCATCTATGGGTAGATTGTAGGAAAGAGACCAACGCCAGTTGTCCGGAATTTCCAAAGCAAAAGCAGAATAAAAAGGATGATGAGAATATGATGTCAGAGAAATGTAATTTTTACTCTCCAGTCCCAGAGATTTACCTAACGACTGAGGTGTATAAGATTTACCCTTATAGTCGAAGTTTTGAGGAATGGCTCCAAAATATGCATCAAGAATACCATTAAACCCTGCTATCCATGCTGTAGAAAGACGTCTGTTTTTATTTTCATTTATTCCTTTTACATATCCGCTAAGACCAGCTTCCAGTTCTCCATGTTTGTGTCCGCTTTCACCATAGTTAAGACCAGTATATAGATTCATTGGTATAACTCCATATTCGTCAAGGGTTTCCACTACATCAGCGAAAGAACCTCCTTGCGAGAAGTTGATATTTCCTCCAACCCGTACATACTTTTGAGCTTTGTCGTTATAATTGCGACGGGCGATGTACATAGCCGATAGATCGTGTTCTCCTTTACCTGTGCGGATAAGTTCCGATTCTAAGAAAGCAAGTCCTGAAAAGCTCCAGCAAGTGCCGCTGCTTCCTTGGTTCTTGATAGATGTAATAGGGTTTTCTTTAACTGTTTCGAATTCATATCCTTTATTTTGAGCCGATATGTTCAAGGCAATCAGGATAAGTGAAAATAATAATAGCTTCCTCATTTTTACTTTGTTTTTATTTCAATATCTTAATGTTATTTTGTTTCTATGGATTTCTTTAGTTCCGGATAAGCAACTCTCAGATGTCTCATGCTTACTAACTTTTCGCAAAATACTTCTTTTACTTGCTCAATATCTTTGAATGTAATAGGGGCATTTTTTAAAAGTCCGTCACTTACCTGAGTATCTATCAAACGGTTTACTAGTTCGGTAATAGCTTCTTTACTGTTGTCTTTCAAACTTCTTGATGCTGCTTCTACCGTATCTGCCATCATTAATATTGCCGTCTCTCTCGAAAATGGATTGGGGCCAGGATAAGTAAAATCAGCCTCATCGACAACCTCGTTCGGATGATTGTTTACGTAAGAATTGTAAAAGTATTTCGCCTTTCCTCTTCCATGATGGGTTTCTATAAAGTCTATGATCTGTTGAGGCAGATTGTTCTTTTTTGCCAGCTTTACGCCTTCAGCTACATGGTCTATTATAATACGGGCACTTTCTTTTTCTGTTAGTCCGGCATGAGGGTTCATCCCTTCCGACTGATTTTCTGTGAAAAAGATTGGATTTATCATTTTTCCTATATCATGATATAGTGCACCTGTACGAACGAGAGTTGCATTTGCCCCAATACGTATTGCAGCAGAAACAACGAGTGTAGATACTTGCATAGAATGCTGAAAAGTACCCGGAGCGACTTCTGATAATTGTTGCAGTAATGGCCTGTTTGTATTAGATAGTTCTACCATGCTTACTTCTGATATAAACCCAAAAACCTTCTCGCACATATATACCAGGAGATAGGCAAAAGAAACGAAAACGAAGTTGATGCAGAAGTAAATATACAAACGGGAGTTCTCTTTAATCAAAGATACGTCTCCTTCTGTACATAATATCCATCCGGAGTATGTGACTATATATGTAAGGAGGATAAATAAAGAGCAATATACAAGCTGAGAGCGTTCCGAAAGATTTCTCAGGCTGAAAATGCACATATATCCCACCAGTATCTGTATAATTATAAATTGTGCCATTTGTGCCAAAGGTAGCATGAGTGCACAGATCATTACCGTTACCATATGGGTTGTCATCGCCGTTCGTGAATCTATGAAAGTACGGATCAGTATGGTTGGTATGGCAAAAGGTAATAGATAGATAAGGGTGAACATTTTAGTGTCGGCCATCAGCCCTGTTATGATAGGGAAAATAACTACCATTAACAACATGAATATAATATTCTTCCTGTTACGGTATTCTTCCAGTCTATAGAATTTGAGATAAACCATCAGCGTCATAATTAGGAGAGTTATCATTATCACTTCTCCTACGAATAGCCATCCCGGTTTTGCCTTTGTTCCTACTTTACTCTCTACCTCTTTGTTGTACGAGTCGAGAATGTTTCTTATATGAGGAGATACTATCTCTCCCCGATCTATGATTTTTTCCCCCGATTGTACTTCTCCTTCATACAGAGCTACTTGCTTTAGCAACTCTTCTTTGTAATTGGAGGACATCTTATCGTCATAAAGAATGTTGACATTCAAATAATCGTTTAGGTTCAACGATCTTAATGTGCTTGATTCTATATGAGCAGGAACATCATCTATTATTTTGTCATATGCCTGTTTAGGAGTATAGAATGATGCAACGTGTCTTGTTATAGCGATGTTATTATCTGTAAGCAGATGTAGTTGCTTTTTATTCAGGTTCTGAACTTTATCGTAATCATCAGCCGGAATAATTCCTGCCTTATATACTTCGGCTAGCTTTTTTGTAATATAGCTTATATACTCGGAAGGTATACTCCTTGCATTTGCATCCTGTGTAAACTGGTTTATAGCCTTTCTCGAAACGTCCTGATCTGTTTTATAATATGGCTGGTATGATTGTAGAATGCTATCTTTCTCAAAGTTTACCTGCTTGTCAGACTTGTGAATATGGAAATTGAAAGGAGCTGTCAATAGTCCGTATTGCCACGGTCTGTTCTCAGTATATGAGTACTTATATTTACCTTCACGAGGCAAAAAGTACATAATGATCAGAATCGTAGCAATAAAAAATACGGGGGTGGGAATCTTTATTTTCCCATTCAATATCTTATTTATTTGTGCCATAATACTATGGTTTAAAATACAAATCTACAAGATTATTTTTTATTATAAGAATAATGAATATAAAAAGGATATTCAGAACTTCAGCTCTTGCATTACTCTGTCCACTACTCCTGCATTCGATTTTACATAATCTCCTGCGTGTTTACCTGCTGCACTTAGGGTGTTCTCGTATTGGAGAAACTCATCCATCAGACCTCTGAACGACTGATAATCAGATATGGAATATCCTCCTCCCTGTTCCATTAGTTGCTGTGCCTCGCGGAACTTCTTAAAGTTAGGACCAAATATTACAGGGATATTATACACTGCTGCTTCAAGTACATTGTGTATACCTACACCAAACCCGCCTCCTACATATGCTACTTGTCCATAACGGTAGATGGAAGAAAGAAGGCCAAAACTGTCTATAATCAGACAATCATAATCTGCCATCATTTCGGGAATAGCTTGCGAGTACCGGATATGAGGCCGTTGAAGATTGCTTTCTATATATTTGAGATGTGCCTCATCTATTTCGTGAGGAGCTATGATGAGCTTTACATCTGTAGTAATGTTAAAGTATGGAATTACAATATCTTCATCTTTCGGCCATGTGCTTCCGGCTACAAATATTTTCTCATTTTCGGTCTGTGCCTTACGGGCAAAAGATTCTACGATATTTAACTGTTTGGCCTGACTGCGGATGTCCAATACCCTGTCGAACCGGGTATCTCCACATACTTTTACATTGGTGATGCTGATTGACCTTAAAAGCTGTTCGGAGTTGTTGTCCTGAACGCAGATACACTTATAGTATTTTAGTAATTTCCGCATAGTGCCGCCGTACCATTTAAAGAATATCTGAGACGGACGGAATATTGCTGAGACCATATAGATCGGTATATTCCTTTTATGGAGATTGTTCACAAAGTTATACCAGAATTCATACTTGATAAATATGGCTTTTTCTATTTGTACGAGTTTCAGAAACTTCTTTACATTCCTTTTCTTATCGAAAGGAAGATAGCAAACTATATCTGCTACAGGATAATCTTTACGGACTTCGTAACCCGATGGAGAAAAGAAAGTGAGCAGGATTTTAGCTTCCGGTTGTTTTCTGCGAATCTCTTCTATAATTGGTCTTCCTTGTTCAAACTCGCCCAAAGATGCAGCATGAAACCAAATGTATTTGGTATTGGGATCTACTTTTTCCTTAAGTATCTTATAGGTCTGTTTATGTCCTATAATCATTTTCCTTGCTTTCTTGTGAAAAGGGGAAATAATGCGTACAACAAATGCGTACAGATATATGGACAAATTGTAGAGAAACATAGCTAAAGAGGTTTTATTTCGTTGACCGCCTTTTCTAGGCGTGCTATTGTTTCTTCTTTTCCTATTGCAGCCGTAATGTCAAACATGTGAGGCCCTTTAGATTCACCTACAATAGCCAGGCGGAAAGCGTTCATTATGTTCCCAAGATGGTAACCTTTTTCTTCTATCCAGCCTTTTATCACTTCTTCCTGATGTGCCGAAGAGAAATCATCTATTCCTTTAATTATATCGGCTAACTCTGTCATCTGTACTGGAGAGTCTTCTTTCCAACGCTTCTTAACGACCTTTTCGTCGTAAGATGTGGGTGCAACAAAGAAGAATGAAGACTGATCCCATAATTCTTTTACAAAAGAGACTCGCTCTTTTACCAGCCCTACTACAGAGGTAATGTAATCAATAGACATGTCTACTCCTTTTTCTTCGAGAATAGGGTAGAACAGGTCGGCTATTTCATTATCAGACTTTAGTTGTATATATTGATGGTTGAACCACTTTCCTTTCTCGTAATCAAACTTAGCGCCGCTTTTGCTGCATTTTTCAAGAGAGAACAAGTGTATAAGATCCTCCATAGACATAATTTCCTGATCGTTGCCCGGATTCCATCCCAGCAAGGCAAGGAAGTTTACTACAGCTTCAGGCAAGTAACCGCTTTCGCGATACCCCGATGATATCTCTCCCGTTTTAGGATCTTTCCACTCCAAGGGAAATACGGGAAATCCGAGACGATCGCCGTCTCTTTTGCTTAGTTTACCGTTGCCTTCCGGTTTCAGAAGCAAAGGTAAATGTGCAAACTGAGGCATAGTATCTTCCCATCCGAAAGCACGGTACAGGAGTACATGCAACGGAGCCGACGGCAACCATTCTTCTCCTCTTATCACATGAGTGATTTCCATCAGATGGTCGTCTACTATATTTGCCAGATGATATGTTGGTAGGCTGTCAGCCGATTTGTACAGCACCTTGTCGTCCAGCACCGAAGAATTGTATTTTACTTCTCCTCTGATAATGTCGTTTACTATTACTTCCCGATTGGCTTCTATCTTGAAACGTACTACATATTGATTTCCTCCATCAATAAGCCTTTGAACTTCGGACTTATCCAAAGTCAGAGAGTTTCTCATCTCAGAACGAGTAGATGCGTCATATTGGAAATTCGAGACAGCAGCTCGTTTTGCATCCAGTTCTTCCGGTGTGTCGAAAGCAATATAAGCAGCTCCTTTTTCTAACAGAACATCTACATACTTCTTATAGATATCTTTCCGGTCTGACTGCCTGTATGGAGCATAAGCACCACCAAGATGTGTGCCTTCGTCAAATTTAAGACCAAGCCATGTAAGAGCTTCTATGATATACTCTTCTGCTCCCGGAACGAAACGTTGAGAGTCAGTGTCCTCGATACGGAGAATGAAATCCCCTCCGTTCTTCTTTGCGAAAAGATAATTGTATAATGCTGTACGCACACCTCCTATATGTAGAGGTCCTGTAGGACTGGGGGCGAAACGTACTCTTACTTTCTGAAACATACCACGTGCTTTTAGTAAAACAGGATACAAAAGTATATAATTATTACGAAATAGCAGAGAAAGCTCTCAACAAATAACGTAACGGTGTTGCTTACATTGTGTCACTGCCATTTGTCGTATATGTTTTTAAGTTAATAGAAGTTGCCTCCTGTATTGGTTGTGCATAATTCTTACTATCTTTGGGTTATCATATGCCGTATAGATAAAAATGAATTTTAAACTTACCTCCAATTATAGCCCTACCGGAGATCAGCCGGCAGCTATCGGTGCATTGTCCGAAGGTGTTACGGACGATATTCCTGCACAAACTCTTTTAGGAGTGACAGGATCGGGAAAGACGTTTACTGTAGCCAATGTTATTCAGAATGTGAATAAGCCGACTTTGGTGCTAAGCCACAATAAGACTCTTGCAGCGCAGTTGTATAGTGAGTTTAAAACATTTTTTCCCGACAATGCGGTAGAGTATTTCGTATCCTATTACGACTACTATCAGCCCGAAGCATATATCCCATCCACGAATACCTATATAGAAAAAGACCTCTCCATAAATGACGAGATAGAGAAACTGCGGCTTGCTACTACTACCTCTTTGCTTTCGGGCAGACGAGATGTAATCGTGGTGTCGTCAGTGTCGTGCCTTTATGGTATGGGAAACCCCGAAGATTTTGAGAACTCTACTATATCCATACAAGTAGGTCAGAAGCTGGTACGGGATGTCTTCTTACGCTCTCTTGTCAGTGCTTTGTACTCCCGTAACGAAGTCGATCCCAAGGCGGGCAACTTCCGGGTAAAAGGTGATACGATAGATGTATTTCTTGCCTATGGAGATCCTATTGTAAGGGTTGTGTTCTGGGGAGATGAGATAGAAAGTATAGAATGTCTCGACCCGCTTAGCGGGGTGAAGATAGACCAATATGATGATTTCCGTATCTATCCGGCAAACCTTTTTGTGACTACCAAAGACCGTATGGTGAGAGCAATAGGCGAGATCGATATCGACTTGGGCAGGCAGGTCGACTTTTTTCAGTCGATAGGTAAACCGCTGGAAGCAAAACGCCTCTACGAACGGGTAACTTACGATCTGGAAATGATACGCGAAGTAGGGCATTGTTCGGGGATAGAGAATTATTCCCGCTATTTCGATAACCGTAAGCCGGGTACCCGCCCATTCTGCCTGCTCGACTTCTTCCCCGACGATTTCCTGATGGTGATAGACGAAAGCCATGTCACCATTCCTCAGATACGGGCTATGTACGGAGGTGACCATTCCCGAAAAGAGAATCTGGTCGAATATGGTTTCCGCCTTCCGGCCGCCTTAGACAACAGACCTTTAAAGTTTGAAGAATTCGAGTCGCTTGTTCCTCAGACTATCTATGTGAGCGCTACTCCTGCCGATTATGAGTTGATGAAGTCGGAAGGGGTGGTTGTAGAGCAACTTATACGTCCTACGGGGCTGCTCGATCCGCCTATCGATGTGCGTCCCAGTCTGAATCAGATAGACGATCTGATGGAGGAAATCCAATTGAGAATAGAACGTAATGAACGAACGTTGGTGACTACTCTGACCAAACGTATGGCTGAGGAGCTGACCTCCTATCTAGCCAATAATGATCTGAAATGCGCTTATATCCACTCCGATGTAGATACTCTCGACCGTGTACAGATTATGGACGATCTGCGTTCGGGTGAATTTGATGTTCTGGTCGGAGTCAACTTGTTGCGTGAGGGACTCGACCTTCCCGAAGTATCGCTTGTGGCTATTCTCGATGCCGACAAAGAGGGCTTCTTGCGCTCGCATCGTTCTCTTACTCAGACGGTGGGGCGTGCTGCGCGTAATGTGAACGGCAAGGTAATATTCTATGCCGACAAAATGACCGACAGTATGCAAAAGACCATCAACGAGACTAATCGCCGCCGCGAGATACAAATGATATACAACGAAGAGCACGGTATAACTCCTCAACAGATAAAGAAGGCGATTTCCTCCGTTTTCAGCCGCAACAAAGCAGAGGAATCTGCAACACCGAAATCCTATATTCAAGATGCAGACATGGCTATTGCCTCTGAAGATCAGATACAATATATGAGCAAAGATGATCTTAAAAAAGCGATTGCCAAGGCTAAAAAACAAATGACTGCCGCCGCTAAGAAGCTCGAATTTCTGGAAGCTGCTCAGTTTCGCGATCAGGTTGTCCGTCTTGAGGATGAACTGAAAATGAAAGGCTGATACCCGATGTTTTTTTAACTAAAAAGTGACAAAGGTTACACATTTACTTCTTGTTTTCTCATTCTTGTATTTGGGGATATATATGTCTGACTATTTCTGTAAACACCCGATCTGTTTTTTAGGCTGAGGATGATTTCTTCTTTTGTTCTGGTAGCAGGATGTATATTTCCTTTTTTGTTACTTTCTTCCTTTTTACTATCGCTGTGCTCTAATGCCAATTTTATGACAGAAGCCTTTGCCGCCACTTTCTTCTTGGTAACTGTTTTCGATTTCATTGTTTGCCCATCATATCCGTCGTCTTGGTAAACAATTTTTTCTGTTATCTCTACATACCCCTCTAATTGTTCACGCAACGAACGGCGTGCCAGTATTGCAAGGCTACTGTCACGACGAGCTTCGGCATCTTCCAAAGCCTGACTAAATTCGGGTTTCGTGCTTTTCCATTCATAAAACGTGTTGCGGCTGATCCGCAAAGCATCACAAATTTCGCTGATAGTATAAGTATCCTCTTCTATCAGTCGTACTATTTTTTCTACTAAACGATCACTATACTTTGCCATAATATAAAAAGTTTTCTTTACAGATAAAGTTTCCGGAATTTGATGATGGATACAAGTAAGTTATATGAAATAATAAGCAGTTCTGCGAACATGAAGTGAAAAATTCTTATTTTTGTAAAAATATGATATTCTATGGATAACTTCGGCTTTGTCCGCGTTGCGGCAGCTACTCCTGCTCTTAAGGTTGCAGATTGCGAATATAATACAGAAAAAATAATACAGATGATAAACGATGCTGAACAGAAAGGTGTTTCAGCAATTGTTTTCCCCGAATTATGTATTACTGCTTATAGTTGCGGCGACCTGTTTCTTCAGCGGTTGTTGTTGCAACAGGCAGAACGCTCTTTACTGCAAATTCTCGATGCGTCAAAAGAAGTACATCCTGTTATTATCACAGGTATGCCTCTGGAAGTATCTAACAGGCTTTACAATGTTGCGGTTGTCCTGTCTGCCGGAAAGATTCTGGGTGTAGTTCCCAAGACCTACCTGCCTAATTATAGTGAATTTTATGAAATGCGATGGTTTTCTTCTTCACGAGAGCTGAAAGAAGATACTGTCTGTTTATGTGATAGTTGTGTGCCTATAGGAACAGATTTGATTTTCGAAACAGAGCAATTCCGCTTTGCTATCGACATTTGCGAAGATCTGTGGACACCCGTACCGCCATCGAGCATATCTTCTTTGCATGGAGCTGAGATTATATTCAACCTTTCGGCAAGCAATGAAACCACAGGTAAGCATTCGTATCGTAAAGCTCTTGTCAGTCAACAGTCGGCTCGCTGCATTGTCGGATACGTATATGCCGCGGCAGGTAATGGAGAATCTACTACCGATATTGTTTTTGCCGGCAGTAGCCTGATTGCCGAAAATGGGGCTATACTTGTCGAAGGAGAACGGTTCTCTTTCGACAGTAAACTCACAGTGGCAGATATAGATGTGGAACGGCTGAGAAACGATCGTCTGAAAAATAAATCGTTCTCATCGTCCGAATGCAAAATACTCAGCCTTGCTCAATATAGGAATGTATTTGTTGAACAAAAGACTCATGTGTCAGATTTCTCCCTGTCTCGTTATATTTCTTCCTCTCCTTTCGTTCCGGTAAATGACGATACATTAAACGAACGTTGCGAAGAAATATTCTCGATACAAATAGGCGGGTTGGCAAAGCGAATGTTGCATACCAATATCAAGACAGCCGTAATAGGTGTTTCGGGCGGATTGGATTCTACTCTAGCGTTGCTGGTTCTTGCCAAAACATTCGATAAAATCGGACTTTCCCGTCAGAATATATATGGTATCACCATGCCTGGATTTGGAACTACCGACCGCACATACAGCAATGCGATAAAACTGATGGAAGCACTCGGTGTGACGATAAAAGAGATATCTATAAAAGATGCGGTAATACAGCATTTCAAAGATATAGAACACAGCGAAGACGTACACGATATAACATACGAAAATTCACAGGCTCGTGAGCGTACACAAATCTTGATGGACTATGCCAATAAGGTGAACGGGCTTGTTATAGGAACAGGCGATTTGTCCGAACTGGCATTGGGTTGGTGCACATACAACGGCGACCATATGTCTATGTATGCCGTGAATACCGGAGTGCCTAAAACACTGGTTCGCACATTGGTTTCGTGGATAGCCGATACCCGTATGGATGCAGCATCCCGACTTATATTAGACGATGTAGTGGAAACTCCTGTTAGCCCTGAGCTGCTGCCGGCAGATAAGGATGGTAACATTGCTCAGAAAACAGAAGATGTTGTAGGGCCGTATATTTTGCACGACTTCTTTTTGTATTATGTCCTGCGTTTTGGCTTTTCGCCTTCCAAAATATATTTTCTGGCTCGTAATGCCTTTGTCGAACAATATGCAGATGGGGAAATCTTGAAGTGGCTGAAAGTCTTTTTCCGCCGTTTCTTTACCCAACAATTCAAAAGATCGTGTTTGCCCGATGGACCAAAAGTCGGTTCTGTAAACCTTTCTCCTCGTGGCGATTGGCGTATGCCTAGTGATGCCTCTATGGCTCTGTGGATGAAAGAGGTCGATTCTTTGGGTTGAAAAAAGGTAGAAACTAGAAGACTTTGTGGAGGACATAAGTTTATTTATTGGCTTATCTTCTTTCTTTTTGTCTCTTTTGATTTAAACCTTAAAATATTTACCTTTGAAAATAACATTTTGATAATAAAAAGATATGAATAAGTTCGTTTGCAGTGTTGTATTATTTTTGTTTGCATTTACAAATATGAGTGGACAGAAAACTATAAAATTATGGGAGGGAAACCCTCCGTCAAGTAATGAGATAACAGAAGCCGAAAAATATGAGAGAGAAGGGGGCTGGGTAACTAACGTAACTGTACCCGAAATTACAGTATACTCTCCCGAGAACTCTAAAAACACAGGTATGGCTGTAGTTATTTGTCCGGGTGGGGGATATGGTGGTCTTGCCATTGCGCACGAAGGTTCGCAATTTGCACTTTGGCTCACCAAACTGGGTGTTACAGGCATTGTACTGAAATACAGAATGCCAAACCAGCACAAGGAAGTTCCGTTAGACGATGCGTGGCAGGCAATGTCCTATGTTCGCAGTCATGCAGAGGAACTGGGTATTGACCCCGGCAAAATAGGTATTGCAGGATTTTCGGCCGGTGGGCATTTAGCAGCAACGGCATCTAATCGTTTTGCCTCTTTAGGTACAAGTACACGCCCCGATTTTTCTATTTTGTTTTATCCTGTTATCACTATGGAAGTAGCTACTCATGGAGGTTCTAAGAAAAATCTGCTGGGAGAAAAGCCTTCAGCGACAGATGTTCATATTTTCTCGAACGAGAAACAGGTGAATGCCAACACTCCACCTACTATTCTGCTGTTGAGCGATGATGATACAAGCGTGCAGCCCGAAAATAGTATTTGCTATTACCAAGCGTTGAAACAAAATAATATTCCGGCTACAATGTACGTTTTCCCAAGAGGAGGGCATGGCTGGGGCATGCGCGAAAATTTCAGCTATCATACCCAAATGCTTACTTTGTTGGAAATGTGGTTGAAAGATATTCAGAAGAAGTAAAAACTAATAAGTAAAACAGTTCTTGAAATATGCAAAAAATAAAAGTAGACAATCCCGTAGTGGAAATGGATGGGGATGAAATGACCCGCATTATATGGCAATATATAAAAGATAAGTTGATTCTTCCCTATGTGGATGTGGATCTCAAATATTATGATCTCAGTATCGAAAATCGTGATGCAACAGACGATCAGGTGACGATAGATAGCGCCGAAGCTACAAAAAAATACCATGTAGCCGTAAAGTGTGCTACAATAACTCCCGACGAAGCCCGTGTAGAGGAATTCGGATTGAAAAAAATGTGGAAATCTCCGAATGGTACAATCCGGAATATTATTGGTGGAACGGTTTTTCGGGAACCTATCATTATCAACAATATTCCCAGATTGGTGAATACATGGACGAAACCCATTATTATAGGTCGTCATGCCAATGCAGACCAATACAAGGCAACAGACTTCGTTACCAAAGGAAAAGGTACATTGACTATGGTCTTCACTCCCGAAAATGGAGCACCGCAGGAATATACTGTCTACAACTATAGTGGAGATGGTGTTGCTATGGGTATGTACAATACGGATGAATCTATTTATGGATTTGCGCATTCTTGCTTCCGTTTGGCTCTTGAGAAGAAATACCCTCTATACCTTTCTACCAAGAATACTATCTTGAAGGCTTATGATGGACGCTTCAAAGATATTTTTCAGGAAGTGTACGAAAGCGATTATAAAACGAGCTTCCTGAATGCAGGAATCACATACGAGCATCGTTTGATAGATGACATGGTTGCTTCGGCCTTGAAGTGGAACGGAGGCTTTGTTTGGGCTTGTAAAAACTACGATGGAGACGTACAATCCGATACTGTAGCTCAAGGTTTTGGTTCGCTTGGTCTTATGACTTCCGTCCTACTAACTCCCGACGGACGGACTATGGAGGCTGAGGCTGCACACGGAACAGTTACCCGCCACTATCGTCAACATCAGCAGGGGAAAGAAACCTCTACCAATCCTATAGCTTCTATCTTTGCATGGACAAGAGGATTGGCTCACCGTGGTAAGTTGGATGGAAATCAGCCGTTAATTGACTTTGCCAATAAGCTGGAAGAAACATGTGTCGAAGTTGTAGAGCAGGGCAAAATGACGAAAGATCTTGCAATGCTTGTTCATGGCGATAAGATGCAGCGTTCGGACTATCTGAATACAGAAGATTTTCTGGAGGAAATAAATAAGGAATTACAAACTAAGCTGAATTAAATATTTGGATTGTAGAATGCAATAAGAAAAGCTCTTGTCATAAGTAAAAAAATTCTTATATTTGCTCTATTGATTTTGTATCAGAAAAAAACTAAATAATACACTGAAAATATGAAATTTGTTGTTTCCAGTACCGCACTATTAAGTCACTTGCAGGCGATAAGCAAAGTGATTAACTCAAAAAACACATTGCCTATCTTGGATTGTTTCCTATTAGAACTGGATGGATCCAAACTTACGCTTACTGCTGCCGATTCCGAAACCCGCCTTGTTACATCGTTAGAAGTGAATGAGTCGGAGGGTAACGGTAAGTTTGCCGTGAATGCAAAAAACCTGCTCGATCCTTTGAAAGAGTTGCCCGAACAGCCACTTACTTTCGAGATCAATAACGATAATCTGGAAACATTCATTTTCTTCCACAACGGAAAGTATAATTTTATAGGACAAAGTGGTGACGACTACCCACAGCCAAAAGAATTGAAAGAAACTGCTATCAGCATCACTATCGATCCTCAGGTTTTATTCGGTGGCATCAATCGTACATTATTTGCCAGTGCCGATGATGAACTTCGCCCTGTGATGAATGGTGTATTCTTCGATATAACAACAGACGATCTTACTTTCGTTGCATCGGACGGACACAAGCTGGTACGTTGCAAAACTTTGTCAGCCAAAGGTTCGGAAAGAGCTTCTTTTATCTTGCCTAAAAAACCGGCGAACTTATTGAAAGCAATCCTTCCGAAAGAATCGGAAGTTGTAGAAATAAAATTTGATGAGAACAACGCATATATAAAAATGTCGAGTTATACGATGACTTGTCGTTTTATAGAAGGTCGTTATCCTAACTATAATTCGGTAATACCTCAAAATAACCCGAATAAGGTTGTTCTCGACAGACTTGCTTTCTTCAACGCATTGAAACGTGTCTCTGTTTTCTCTAATCAGGCAAGCAATCTGATTAAGCTTCAACTGTCAGACAATAGTATTGTAGTGACGGCTCAGGATATAGATTTCTCTACAGCAGCAGAAGAAACTATTGCTTGCGAATATGCAGGCAGTGCGATGAGCATAGGTTTCAAATCTAGTTTTCTTATCGATATTTTGAATAATATTCCTTCTACCGATATTTCGCTGGAACTGTCCGATCCTTCACGTGCCGGATTAATTCTTCCTGCCGAAAACGAAGAGAATGAAGATTTGTTGATGTTACTTATGCCAATGATGCTCAACGACTAAAAGACGTAATCGTAAAAGAATAAAAAACAAAAGCTTTATCATTCTTCCATAGTGAAAAAAGGGGAATGATAAAGTTTTTTCTTACAACACGCTATGAAATTAAATCTGAAAAATCCGATTATATTTTTTGACCTCGAAACAACGGGTACTGATACCGTACACGATAGAATTGTTGAAATATCCTATCTTAAAGTATTTCCTAATGGAAAAGAAGAGGTTAAAACGAAAAGATTGAATCCTGAAATGCCAATACCGGCAGGAGCTACGGCTATACATGGCATATCGGATGAAGATGTGAAGGATGCCCCTACATTTAAGCAGATTGCAAAATCTTTGGCCGACCAAATGGAAGGTTGTGATTTGGCCGGATTTAATTCGAGCCGATTCGATATTCCTCTGCTTGCCGAAGAGTTTTTGCGTGCAGGAGTAGATATAGATTTTAGTCGCCGCAAAATGATAGATGTGCAGATCATCTTCCATAAAAAAGAACAACGCACGCTGGAGGCAGCTTATAAGTTTTATTGCGAAAAAGATCTTACAGATGCCCACTCGGCTGAGGCAGATACATTGGCCACGTACGAGGTGCTGAAAGCTCAACTGGATAAGTATCCCGATTTAGAGAACGATATGGAAAAGCTTGCTTCTGAATTTTCTTTCTTCAATAATAATGTAGACTTGGCGGGACGTATTATAAAAGACGAAAACGGAATAGAAGTTTTCAATTTTGGTAAGCATAAAGGAAAATCGGTAGTAGAAGTGTTGAAAAAAGAACCAAGCTTTTATGCCTGGATGATGGATGCAGACTTTCCTTTGAACACAAAGCAGGTGCTCACTAAAATTAAATTAAGAGAGATGCAGAAATAATATCTAGAATATATCATAACGAAATTGAATAAGAAAAGTACAGGAGCCTTTTGGTTTTTGTACTTTTTGTTGTATTAACTAATTCAATAATAGAGGTTTTATTACTAAATTTGTAGGAAATCTACACATTCAATAGATGATGGCTTCAGAAAAGAGTAACTATAAACTTGGGATAGCATTGAGTGGCGGAGGAGCGAAAGGCTTTGCCCACTTAGGAGCCCTGGATGCTTTCAATAAAGAAGGGCTGTTTCCTGAAATTATTTCGGGGACAAGTGCGGGTGCTTTTGCCGGAGTACTTTATGCTGATGGTCATTCACCTATGGAGATTCTGTCTTTCTTCAAGAAGAAGGCGTTTAAGGAGTTTGCCGAATTTACGATTCCTCATGGCGGTTTCTTCAAAACAGACAGGTTGCAATCTTTTTTGAAAAAACATCTTCGGGCAAAGACGTTTGAAGATCTGAAGATTCCATTACGTGTAGTTGCTACGGATATAGAATATGGCGAAAGCCATGTGTTTACTTCCGGCCCTCTTATCCCAGCCATAATAGCTTCTTGTTCTGTTCCTATTATATTTCGCCCTGTAGAGATAGACAAGCATTATTATGTAGATGGAGGTCTTTTCAAAAATTTCCCTGTATCTACAATCCGTCGCGATTGTGCCAAGATTATAGGAGTGAATGTAAGCCCGCTAACTCGATCGGAGTTTAAAAGCTCTATAAAATATGTTGCAGAACGTTCTTTTCACTATATGTCAGTATCGAATACCTTGCTCGATCGCAACCTTTGCGACTATCTGGTCGAAAGTTCAGATTTGTTTAAATATTCGATGTTCGATCTCGAACATGTAGAAGAAATTTACAATGCGGGGTATAATCTTACGATCGAATATCTGAAAAACAATGAAAACAATCTGTTGAAAGATTTCCCTCAGTTTGCTTCAGAACAGAGATAGACTAAACTTAAAAAATAATGAAAGAAAAAGTATTTATTTATCAGGTGCTTCCCCGATTGTTTGGGAACAATAAAGCTGATAATAAAGAAAACGGGACATTAGAGGAAAATGGTGTAGGTAAATTCTCATCCTTTGACAACAAGGCTTTACGCGAAATAAAGCGTATGGGATTTACTCATATCTGGTACACAGGGGTGCTTGAGCATGCTTCTAAGACAGATTATTCTACTCTTGGTATCCCCTGCGACAATCCGGATGTTATCAAAGGAAATGCCGGATCTCCTTATGCTATCCGTGACTATTATGATGTTTCTCCCGACTTGGCAGATATTGTAGAAAACAGGATGGACGAATTTGAAGCTCTGTTGGAAAGAACACACAAGAATGGGATGAAAGCGATTATCGACTTTGTACCTAACCATGTGGCTAGGCAATACCATTCCGATGCGAAGCCTAAGAAAGTAAAAGACTTTGGCCAAGATGATAATATGTCTGCATCTTTCGATCCTGACAATAACTTCTATTATATTCCGAATCAAAAGTTGGAGCCTGACTTTCTATGTGGACAGAATAGCACATACGAAGAGTTTCCTGCTAAAGTGACGGGAAACGATTGTTTTTCTAACAGACCGGGTGTGAATGACTGGTACGAAACGGTAAAGTTAAACTATGGTGTAGATTATCTAAATGGCGGGGTGAATTGCTTTACGCCAGTTCCTGATACATGGCTCAAGATGAGAGATATACTCTTGTTTTGGGCGGCAAAAGGTGTCGATGGTTTCCGTTGCGACATGGCAGAGATGGTTCCTGTCGAATTTTGGAACTGGGTTATACCTAAGATAAAAGCCAAGAACCGGAATCTTCTCTTTATAGCTGAGGTGTACAACCCTGCTCAATATCACGATTATGTGCATTGGGGCTTGTTCGACTATCTGTACGATAAGGTTGATTTGTACGATACCCTGCGAGATGTTATTTGTGGCTACAGACCGGCTTCTGATATTACTTTCTGTTGGCAGCGTATAGACGGGCTTCAAACCAAGATGCTCAATTTCTTGGAGAACCATGACGAACAGCGCATTGCTTCCGATTTTTTCGCAGGAGATCCTTTCGTGGCTCTTCCTGCAATGGTGGTGGCTGCGACTATGAATACAAATCCTGTAATGATTTATTTTGGTCAGGAACTAGGCGAAAGAGGCATGGATAAGGAAGGCTTTAGCGGGCTGGATGGGCGTACCACTATATTCGACTACTGGTCTGTAGATACTATCCGGAACTGGCGAAATGGCGGTGCTTTTGGCTATTCGGAGTTGACTGCCGAACAAATCAAGTTGCGTAAATTCTACACCCACCTGATAAAGGTGGCAAAAGAAGAAGAAAGTATCTGTTCGGGTAAATTTTTCGATCTGATGTATGCTAATTACGAAAACCCTGAATTCGATTCTACCAAGCAATATGCTTTCTTGCGTTCGGGTAAGAAAGAATTTGTTTTGGTAATATCCAACTTCGATACCAATGATGTAAATATTTCGGTACAGATACCGGTAGAAGCTTTCGATTATATGGGGATTAGTCCTAAAAAGATTAAAGGTGCAAAAGAATTACTTTCTAACAGAAGTTTTGCCTTAAATTCAGAATGGGATAAAGCCTTGTATATGAATATAAAAGCATATTCAGGTAAAATAATCAAATTTTATATAGATTAAACCCTGATGGCATAATTAGTTTTCTTAACTTTGTGGCTCTAATAATTATAAACAAATATAACCTGCCTAAAGATCAACTGAAAATGGACACTAACATCCCATTTAAAATTTTCTCGGGTACAAAATCCCGTTATTTAGCTGAAAAAATCTGTGCAAGCCTTGGATGCCCTCTTGGTAAAATGAATATTGAGCGTTTTGCCGATGGAGAGTTTTCCGTATCTTATGAAGAGTCGATAAGAGGCTGTCAGGTATTTCTTGTTCAGTCAACGTTTCCTACTTCCGACAATTTGATGGAGCTTTTGTTGATGATAGATGCTGCAAAAAGAGCATCGGCACATTCTATAATAGCTGTTATCCCTTATTTCGGATGGGCAAGACAAGACCGTAAAGATAAGCCGCGTGTTTCTATAGGTGCAAAACTTATTGCAGACATGTTGGCGGCAGCCGGAATAAACCGCTTAATAACAATGGATTTGCATGCAGACCAGATTCAGGGCTTTTTCGATGTGCCGGTAGACCATTTGTACGCATCTGCTATTTTTGTAGATTACATAAAAACTCTCAATACAGAGAATCTTGTAATTGCGACTCCCGATGTAGGTGGAACAAAACGTGCAAGCTCGTATGCCAAGTATTTTGGAATACCGATGGTTATCTGTTATAAGTTGCGCAAGAAAGCAAACGAAATCTCGGAAATGCAGATTATCGGAGATGTTACGGGTATGGATGTACTTCTTGTAGATGATATTGTAGACACAGCAGGTACTATTACAAAAGCTGCCGACATAATGATTGCAAGCGGAGCCCGTTCGGTGAGAGCGATAGCCAGCCATGCAGTGATGTCCGATCCTGCTTCGGAGCGTGTAGATCAATCGGGACTTACCGAAATGGTGTTTACCGACAGTATTCCATATTCTAAGAAATGTGAGAAAGTGGTAGTCCTTTCTGTAGCAGACGTTTTTGCTAATGCTATCCGTAGAGTATTGTGTAATGAGTCTATCAGCTCTCTCTATGTATTGTAAGTTATAAGAAAGACAAGATATTATATAGAAAGAGGCTGTTCTTTAAGAACAGCCTCTTTTCTATTTCGTAAGTTCGGGTTTCTTTTCCCTTTTCTCTTCTTTTTCGTAGGCCTCAACAATACGCTGAACAAGTTTGTGACGTACTATGTCTGTCTTGTCAAACTCAATATGCCCTATTCCTTTTACATTTCTCAGAATGCGTAAGGCATGCTTTAATCCCGATAGTTGAGATGGTGGCAGGTCTATTTGAGTTATATCACCTGTAATTATCATTTTAGCATTCATGCCAAGACGGGTAAGGAACATCTTTATCTGCTGGGTAGTTGTATTCTGGGCTTCGTCCAGAATTATTACCGCATCGCTTAATGTTCTTCCTCTCATAAAGGCCAGGGGCGCTATTTGTATTACCTTATTTTCTATATAGTCTTTCAGCTTTGCCGGAGGGATCATATCTTCCAAAGCATCGTAGAGGGGCTGTAAATAAGGATCGATCTTATCTTTCATATCTCCCGGAAGAAATCCCAGTTTTTCCCCGGCTTCTACAGCCGGACGACTCAGGATAATCTTCTTTACTTCTTTGTTTTTCAGAGCTTTTACAGCCAAAGCTATCGCTGTATAAGTTTTCCCTGAACCTGCCGGACCTATGCCAAACACCATATCATTTTCATAGAAGCTGTCTACAAACTTTTGCTGATTGGGTGTACGAGCAAAGATTGGTTTCCCGTTAATTCCGTATATAATAAGATTCTCTTGTTTTACAACGTTCGGAGATTTTCCTTTTACGATATCTATTATATCCTCTTCGGTAAGCTTGTTTCGTTCGGTCGAAAATTTTTCCAGTTCTCTTATTTTTTCTTCAAACAAAGGTACATCTTCGGCATTCCCTATAACCTTTATAGCATTACCCCGCGCAACAATGCGCAGCTTTGGAAAAAGTGTTTTCAGTAACTGGATATTTGCATTATTGATCCCGAAAAAGACAATGGGATCTATGTGTTCTAAAATTATTATTTGTTCTATCATTCAAATCTGTATCAACAATGTACCATATTCTTTATTTTGGTTAGTCGGGTGAGATGTAATGGTTTGCAAACTTACATAAAAAGTATGATTTCTATGCGGATATAATAAAAAATATGAGCTTATCTTTCTTTTCCGAAGTAGGGTTATATTCAGCTCTCGTTCTATCTGTTTTGTGCCGATAGGAAGTGTTCATTGATAAACTCTGAAAAAGTTGTTACTTTTACATACGCTATAGTTTCTGTGGTAGTTGGCAGTGGCGTTTTAGCTAGAAATAAAAAAGGATGAAAACAATAAATATAAAAGGAGAACTTCTCGACCTATCGTATCCTGTAGTAATGGGGATACTAAATGTTACACCCGATTCTTTCTTCAGTGGTAGTCGTAAGGAAACTGAAATTCAAATAATCGGCAGAGTAGCTGAAATTCTTAATCAGGGAGGGGCTGTTGTGGATATAGGAGCACAGTCTACCCGCCCCAATTCTACTCTGCTAACTGCAGCAGAAGAGATAGAGCGTTTGAGGTTTGCTTTGCCCATCATCGTGAGAGAATTCCCTGCTGCAATCCTTTCGATAGATACTTTTTATGGAGATGTAGCTCGTTTCTGTGTCGAGGAGTATGGAGTTGCTATAATAAACGATATATCGGGAGGCGAAATAGACAAAACGATGTTTCCTACAGTAGCCCGATTGAATGTACCTTATGTTTTGATGCACATGCGTGGAACTCCTCAAACAATGAGTTCGCTTACGCAATATGACAACCTGATTCAGAATATTTTTTTCTACCTGTCAGAAAAGGTAGCAGAATTGCATCTTCTTGGGGTAAATGATATTATTATCGACCCCGGATTCGGATTTAGTAAAACGCTCGACCAGAACTATGAGTTGATGGCTTCCCTACGTGGTTTTTCTGTTTTTGACCTTCCTCTTTTAGTCGGTATATCCCGAAAAAAAATGGTTGCGAACCTTTTGAATATATCCTCAGAGGAAAGTCTTAATGGTACAACTGTACTTAATACATTCGCTCTTCAAAATGGAGCTGATATTCTGCGGGTACATGATGTGGAAGAAGCAGTGGAGAGTATCAGGATAGTGAAAAAAATAGAAAGTTATAAGTTCTGACAATAATTTATTCTCTTATTATATCTGTAGGGGTTCGACTTATTCTTACTTGTCCAGTCGAAATCGCAAGAAAAATTATTCGGTTACATACATCCCAAGGCAGAAAGGGTGACCTGCAGGATCTATCATTGTTTTTGATGTCTTAAAATATTGTGTATCGGCTATCTTAGCTCCACACTCGATGGCATGCACCACTCCTTCTTCAAGATTGTTGACGAATAAGTCGAGGTGTAGCATTTGTGCCTGTTTCCCTTCTTGCCATGGCCATACGGGAGGTTGATATCTTTCTACTTCCTGAAATATAAAGACCATCCCTGTAGGGGAGGTAATTGCCGCCCAGCCCTCTTTAGCTCGGGGATGTGTCCATGCCCAACTCATCAGTTTACTGTAAAAAGCAGCCATGATGTTTGCGTCAGCACAATCTATCACAACGTTTATACCGATTATAGGAATCTCTTTTTTTGTTTCCACTTTATTCTTTTGTTTATATTAGGAGCTTTGTATGTTCAGTGGAAATTCTAATGTAGAAGTATACTTTTAAGCTTTTGAATCTTTTTAGGAGTAAGCTCCAGTTCATTTAGCATATAGTTGTCTACACTTCCACTCTTTTCTCGCATACATGATATTCCATATTTGAGAAAAAGTAAATCTGTTTTCGTGAGCATGGTGAGAGCCTCTTGTCTCGATTCGGAAAGGCTATCGGCATCTCTTATCAGTTTCGATCTGTCTATTCCTGTACCCGATTGCATATAATCGTCTTCTATTTCATCCAGAGGTACATCTAATGCCCTAAGAAGAAGGTAAGTAGCCAGACCTGTCTGATCTTTTCCCAGATAACAATAATAGACCAACGGATAGTTTTTCTCATCACACAGATAGTCGAAAAAGGCAGCATACTGTTTGGCGTAGTTATATACCATATCTCTATATGTATCCTGAGTATATATAACAGCGTCCCCTTTCAGGAAAGTCCCATTCAGTACCTTTTGGGTAATAGAGCTATAACCATCGTATACAACCGGTATCCGGATATTGTTGACATTGCTGTATCGGTTGAGTATTTGTTTTTTTGCATCTTCAGACCTCAGGTCAATAGCTGTTTTTATGTTTAGCTGATTCAACTCTAAGCTGTCATTTTGAGTCATACGTGAAAAGCTCCCCGACCTATATATCTTTCCCCATCTCACTCTTCGATTATCGGTTGTCATATAGCCACCTATATCTCTGAAATTTTGTATACTGTCGAGATCGAAAAAGCGATTTGTGATTATGTCGGATACAGTGCCTGCAACTTTCAGTCTGAAATATTTCCTCTCCTTATTGCTTCCGTTTTCCGAACTGTTTTTGATAACAGCCATGTAATCATTCGAATTAGCTATATAAGAAGGAGTGGATGGAAATACACTATCGTTGTCCGATTCATATATTTCCACAGGAGTGTTATCTGTTTCGGGGTATATTTCCCATTTCACAATGTAGTTACCTTTCGAATCTTTTTCACACAAGGCTGTGATAAATGGTTTCGAAGAGCAATTGTAAAAAACAATGAGTGAAGAAATAAAAGCTAAAATACTGATTTTCATAAATACTAAAGTCTTTAAACGACAATGCTTCTCTAACAAAGATACATTAGTCAGAATAGTATGTCAATAGTCCGTTACAATTTTGCGAAGTTTTACCTTTTTTTCACAGTTATATGCTATTTAACAGTACAATAAAAAATATATCAACTAATTCCGTATATTTGCTATATAATAGAAAATTAATGAAAAGAAACAGAATTGCTCTCGGTCAAGGAGTATTCTGTTTTAATGTCTATGGATAAATTCGTTAGGAAAGCTCAGGTACTCCGAAATAAGTATACTAAAGAAGCAAGCTTTGAGATCGAAGCTCAGGGAAATTGGTCTTTGTATGCCGGTCATGCTGTTGCGCGAATAAATTATGGAACACCTATTTTGTCAGGCAATGGAAGTGGAATATATCATTTGTCGGTGAGTACCTCCATTCGTATCTATTTCGATCTCGTTTCAGAAGACGGAGAACACCTAATTTTATCAGAGAGACATCTTCCTATGTCGGGAGGATATAATTTTCGTGATTTGGGCGGTCTCAAGACAAAAGAAGGTAGAACAGTCAAATGGGGTACCCTCTTTAGAGCGGACGAGCTTTCTAATCTTACCATTGAAGATGTCAAATACCTGTCGAGCATTCCAATAACTTCAGTTATAGATTTCAGAGCGCAAAATGAAGCTCGTCGCTCTCCTGACAGGCTCCCAAACAATGTTCATTTTACTTATCCTATAGCAATCACACCCGGAAACCTAAGTTCGGAAGGCATACAGGCCAATATGCTAAAGACTAATATAGATGCTCATATGAAACATATGAATAGGCTACTGGTAAGCGATCCTGCTTGCGTAAGAGCTTTTCGTATATTTTTTGCTATTGTTCAAAACAACTTAAGTGCCCCTCTTATATTTCACTGTTCTGCCGGAAAAGACCGTGCGGGAATGGCTGCTGCTCTGGTTTTATTTTCTTTGGGTGTGGATGAAGAAACGGTGATGGAAGACTATTTATCTTCGAAGAAATACCTGAGTGACAAATACGATGCTTTTATAGCTAAATATCCTAGAGCAGAATCTATATTTACTGTTAAACGTATGTTTCTGCAAGCAGGAATAAATCAGATGAAAAGAGATCATGGTTCTATCATGAATTTTCTTACTAATGAGCTGAAAGTAGACATTGTAAAAATGAGAAAACTATATCTCGACTAAATATTTTCTTTACAGGCTTCTTCTTTCTGCTTCTCTCAAATTCTACCATTCCTTAATCTTTGTTTAAAATTTTTGACGACCTAAACAAATTCAGAACTGCGTTGTTTATTCTATATTAAATGCTTTATTATGAGCATATAAGTGTGTTATAAACATGATCTATGTTGATATTAAAAAATTCAATTGATGATTTTTGGATAAAAAACGAAATAGTATTATATTTGTCTATATAAAAACTAAACAAATAAATAAAATTTATTATTATGAGTACATCAACATTAAAAAAAGGAACTACATTAAATGTAGAGATTGCTGAATTTATTGGTAAAATATTTTCTTTCAACAATAGTTTGAAACTTTACCATTGGCATGTAACAGGAAAAGCAAGTTATGCACAACACATCGCTTTAGATCAGGCGATAGGAGACCTTCTTGATGTAACAGACCGTCTTGTAGAAACATCTTATGCTGTAAAAGGAGACCTGAATATAGTTATTCCTGAAACAAAGAATCCGACAGATATTGTAAAACATGCTGAAGATTTCTTTGCTTATTCAGAAAGCCAAAGAGCCTTATTTGCAGAAGCCTTCACTCAGGCTATAATAGATGATTACCAAGAGGCTATCCAACAGTTGCTATATCGCTTGAAGAGACTTCAGTAATTATAAAAACGATTAACCTGTAATTATAATGAAAGCCATATCCTCTGAAAGGATATGGCTTTCTGCTTTTCTTTATTTCGGAAGAAGGTTAATCTGAATTGTATTATAAAAATTTATACCTTTGTGTTCCTTAAAACAAAATCTGATAATAAAAAATGAAAACAGATATAGAAATAGCCCGTGAGACGAAATTGACACCCATTTCGAAAATAGCCGGAAAGATAGGTATTGATAATGATGATGTACATCATTACGGCAAGTATATTGGGAAAATTCCACTTTCGTTTATCAATGAAGATAAAGCAGATAAAAATAATCTGATATTGGTTACTGCAATAACTCCTACCAAAGCCGGTATAGGCAAAACTACAACCTCGATAGGGCTTGCTCTGGGATTAAGTAAAATAGGAAAAAATACGATTGTGGCTTTGCGCGAACCGTCATTGGGCCCTTGCTTTGGGATGAAGGGAGGAGCTGCCGGAGGCGGATATGCACAAGTGTTGCCTATGGAAGATATAAACCTACACTTTACAGGAGACTTTCATGCCATCACATCGGCTCATAATATGATAACAGCTTTGTTGGATAACTATATATACAGAAGTCGTGGAACAGATAAATCGTTGAAAGAGGTAGTATGGAAACGGGTATTAGATGTAAACGACAGAAGTCTTCGGTATATTGTTTCGGGGCTGCATGGCTCTGCAAACGGAATTCCTGCTGAAAGTGGATTTGAAATTACCCCAGCCTCAGAAATAATGGCTATACTATGTCTGTCCAAAGATATAGATGACCTGAAAAGGCGTATAAATAAAATAATACTGGGTTATACAGTTGATAGCACTCCCTTTACAGTCAAAGATATTGGTATTGCCGGTGCAATAACAGTATTGCTGAAAGATGCTATAAATCCCAATCTGGTACAAACAACAGAAAATACTCCGGCGATAATTCACGGAGGTCCTTTTGCCAACATAGCTCATGGATGTAACTCTATTATAGCTACAAAGATGGCTATGTCTCATTCCGACTATGTTATTACAGAGGCTGGATTTGGAGCTGATCTTGGAGCTGAAAAGTTTTTCAATATTAAGTGTCGGAAAGCAGGCATAGCACCAAAACTTACTGTTATAGTGGTTACTACACAGGCTCTTAAGATGCACGGAAATGTAGCAATCGAGGATATCAAGAAAAAGAATATAGAAGGGCTTAAGTCGGGTTTTACCAATCTGGATAAGCACATCGACAATATGAAATCTTTCGGGCAAAGTGTTGTGGTTGCCTTAAACAGATATGGGTTCGATACTGACGATGAGATTGCTCTTATAAAGGAACATTGTGTGGCTAGAGGTGTCGCCTTTGCCGAGAATGAATCTTTTGCCAAAGGCGGAGATGGTGCTATTGAATTAGCGGAAGCTGTCGTTGATATGATAGAAAAGAATCCTTCTTCTTCTCTGAGTTTTACGTATAGCGATGAAGATGGAATAGAGAAAAAAATAGAGAAAGTAGCAAAGCAAATATATGGAGCACAAGCTGTTTCTTTGAGCGATCAGGCAAAAAAGAAGCTGAAACAAATAAAGGATTTGCAAATAGAGTCTTATCCTATATGTATTGCAAAGACCCAGTATTCTTTCTCCGACAATGCCCATGTTTATGGAGTTGCTAAAGATTTTACTCTTACTATCAATGATATAGTAATCAACAATGGAGCCGAATTTATAGTAGCTATTGCAGGAAGTATAATGCGAATGCCCGGATTGCCGGCAGAGCCACAGGCCAAACATATAGATATTGTAGACGGAATTATTGAAGGATTGAGTTGATAAAGAAAATATGAGCATCAGACTGTTTGTTATATGGATATCTCTGCTAATGTTCCCTTCGTTGAGAGCAGAAGCACAAGATGTTTTGTATAATGAAGAGGATGTCGTTATATATAATAACTTTATAAAAGAATTTAAAGGACAGGAAAACAAGCCCATTGATGAGCTTCTTATACAAACAGCCCGATATTTTCTTAGTAAACCTTATAAAAGTTCGACATTAGAAGCTTCTGATGAAGAGAGGCTTGTTATCAATCTTCAAGAATTTGACTGCACTACATTTGTCGAAACTTGTATAGCTCTTTCCAATACCTTAAAATCAGGGAATTATTCTTTTGAAAACTACTGTTCTCAGTTGAAGTCAATCCGCTATCGAAATGGGCTGATTGATGGCTATACATCACGGTTGCATTATGCGAATGACTGGATATATGAAAATAGTAAAAAAGGTTTGTTTGAAAATATTAGTCTAACTATTGGTGGAAAAGCTATTTATAAGCCACTCAACTTTATGTCTGCACATCCTGCTTCTTATAAACAGTTGAGTAATAGTCCCGATAATATTTCGAAAATAAAGAAACAAGAGGAGTTAATTAACGAAAGAAAGTCTTACGAAGTAATAGATATACCGACAATAGCTAGCCGTCAGACAAATATTAAGAATGGTGATATTGTTTTATTTGCCACTTCCGTTCCCGGCTTAGATTACTCTCATATGGGAATTGCTTACAGAAAAGGAGGAGTACTTCACTTTATCCATGCTTCGAGCAAATATAAACAAGTAGTAATAGAGCCTGAAAGCTTGTCGGATTACTGCAAGGGTTCAAAAAAGTGTACGGGGATATCTGTTGTGCGACTAAAATAGATCGAGATGAGTATAAAAGGAGCGTTATATAATATGGGAGGTTGGTCTCAGCTGTTCTTTTTCTTTTTTCTAACTTTTACCGGCTATATTTTAGCTGCCCTTATTGTTATAATGTGTTTCCATATAATCGGAATAGATAAGTCTCCGATGGGTATAAGAGTAACTATGCTTATTCAGTCGGTTTGTTTGTTCCTTATTCCTGCTCTGTTCTTTTCTTATCTGAGTCAGGAAAAGGGCAAAAAGTATTTATCAACAGATGCAAAACCGAATTTTCAAATACTTATCTTGTCCATTGCTCTTATTTTTACAATACAGCCGTTCATCTCTTTTGTCTCGTACTACAATCAGCAACTGGTTTTGCCCGAATCACTCTCTGCAATAGAGAGCTGGATGAGATCGACAGAACAAAGTGCCTATAAAACATTTGACACTCTTTTTGTCGATAAATCAATTGCAGGACTTATCTTCAATATTCTCATTATTGCGATAATGGCGGGAATTGCAGAAGAAATTTTCTTTAGAGGATGCTTGCAACAGATCATACAAAAGACTGTTGGTAATCTGCATTTAGCTGTATGGATAACAGCAATAATCTTTAGTATAGTTCATTTTCAGTTTTATGGGTTTGTACCACGTGTATTACTTGGTGCTTTGTTAGGCTATTTATTTGTATGGAGTAGAAGTATATGGGTGCCGATTGTAGTCCATATTGTGAATAACGGGATAGGTGTTATTTCTGCATATCTCTATTATGGTACTGAAAGATATAAGGAACTCTCCGATTTCGATTTAGGGAAGGATGTCTGGTTACTTTTATTTACTCTTATCTTATCGGGACTAATGATAAATCTTATCTTCAAAAAATATAGAAAGAGTATCGAGTCTACTTATTAGTATTATCTTTGTCTTTATTTTTATATGGCTATGGACGAAACAGAAAAAAAAGGAGGATATGCGTATCTTATCGACTGGATTATACGCATAGGTGATTTGTGCCTTATTAATTTCTTTTTCCTTGTAGTTTATCTTGTGTTTAAGGATACTGATACTTTCAGTCACAGTCTGCACTACAGAGAGAAAATGATTGCGTTTCTCTTAATCAATCTATGCTATTTTATAGTCTCTTCATTTATTCAATTTCATATTTCTTTTAATATAGCTTATCTTGAAAAGATAGTACAGCGTTCGAGCTATTTCATAATGTCATATGCTCTATTGCTTACTGCCGGATCATCCGTCTTTAATATTGTAAACATACGTGTAGTTCCATGGTTGATTGGTGTTTTCGTTTTGTGCACATTATTTATAGGCTGGCATATCCTTTTCCGTATATTGCTGAAATCTTATCGGCGGAGAGGGTATAATTATCGTCAGGTGATTATTGTTGGTGGAGGATCTAACGGAATAAAAGTGTATGAGGCGCTTATTTTTAGCGATTTTGGCTATAAAGTTATGGGCTTCTTTGATGATAATCTCGACAAAGCAGATAATATGCCTAATTATCTGGGTTCTACCGATGGAATTCAGTCGTATGTAAAAAGTCGAAAAATAGATGAAATATTTTGTACTGTATCAGCCAATCAGGAGGATTTGATATACGAATTGGTTCGCTTTTCGGAAAAAAATATGATTCGGTTCCACTTGGTTCCCGAGTTTCATAAATATATAAAAAGAAGATTCTCATTGCATTTTGTAGAGTCAATACCAATGCTTAGCTTACGTTACGAACCTCTTCAGCACTTTATGAACAGGTTTGTTAAACGAAGCTTTGATTTAGTTTTCTCCGGTTTAGTATTAGTTACTGTATTTCCTGCTGTTTATCTTATTTGCGGATTCCTTATCAAACGATCTTCTCCCGGCCCTATTTTGTTCAGGCAGAAACGAACAGGGATAAAAGGTAAAGAATTCTATTGCTATAAATTCCGGTCTATGCGTCTGAATAAAGAAGCTAATTCGAAGCAGGCTGTCGAAGGAGATCCCCGTGTTACAAGAATTGGGAATTTTATGAGAAGGACAAGTATTGATGAGATTCCCCAGTTTATAAATGTTTTGAAGAACGATATGTCGGTGGTAGGGCCTCGACCTCATATGTCTCAGCATACAGAGCTTTATTCGTCTATCATAGATAAGTTTATGGTTCGTCACCTTGTTAAGCCGGGTATTACGGGCTGGGCTCAGGTGTCAGGGTGCAGAGGTGAAACCAAAACTGTAGATGAGATGGAAGAACGTGTAAAAAGAGATGTATGGTATTTAGAAAACTGGACTTTTTTCCTCGATCTTAAAATAATATATCTAACTATTTATAATGCTATAAAAGGAGAAAAGAAAGCATATTGATTTTCTTTTAAAAAATACCTCTTGCAGTCAAAGCTCTCCTGTATTTTGCTGCATTTGCCTGATGTTCTGCATATGTTTTAGCAAAGTCGTGATAACCTGAAAAGTCAGCTTTAGCACACATATAGAAGTAATCGTGTTTCTTATAATTTAAAACAGCTTCAAGACCTTTGATAGAAGGGATTCGTATCGGTCCGGGAGGCAGTCCTGTATGTATATAAGTATTGTATGGAGAATTCACTTCCAGATGCTTATTCAATATTCTGCGTAAGTCAAAATCACCTACAGCAAACTTTACTGTAGGATCTGCCTGAAGCGCCTGTCCTATATGTAGTCTGTTGATATATAAGCCTGCTACCATAGGGTATTCGTCGCTGAAAGTACACTCTTCTTCCACGATAGAGGCTAGTGTGGAGACTTCGATAAGAGTTAGTCCTATTGCTTCTGCTTGCTTCGTTCTGTCGGCATTCCAGAATTTGGTGTATTCTTTTTTCATCTTCTGCAGAAAGCTGTCTATACTTATATCCCAATAAAACTCATACGTATTGGGTATAAACATAGCGGTGATAGTTCGGCTGTCAAAGCCTAGTTCACTGCACTTATTATCATTATCCAATACTCTGAGCAGATCATCTTCCGTCATCATCAATTGGTTGCTTATTCGTATAGCAAAGTCTTCTTTGGTTCTGATGTTGTTGAATTTTAGCTTTACCGGACTTTGATGTCCGCTTCTAAGGTCTAATATGAGATCTTTAATATTCATATCCGGTGTGACAGCATAACGTCCGGTTTTTAAATTTCCCGGATAGTTGAGAAGAGATGCCAATTTATTAAAATTAGCAATATTTTCTACTTTTGCACTATCTCTTACTTGGTTGATTAAATTATCGTAGCTTTTTGTTTGGTCTATATAAATATAGGTAGTCTTGTTTATATTGAATTTTGTGGATAAAATGCTGTACCCATAAACGCCCAAAGCAACGACAACAACGGCTAAAGTTATAACAATATATAGAATGGTCTTTTTCATATTTGATTTTAGTTTATTTCAATAGTAAAGAGCTGTCTCCATAACTGAGGAAACGATAATTATTGCCAAGAGCATGACTGTATATTTCTTTCCAGCGATCATCTCCAAGAAAAGCAGAGATAAGAAGCAACAGTGTACTTTGAGGTTGGTGAAAATTCGTTACTATTCCATCCACCAATTTGAAATTATAACCCGGTGCTATTATGATTTGTGTATCTGCTATCAGGGTGTTTTGTTGCTTTTCTTCCAGATAATTGAGTATATTCTTAAGGGCTACTTTTACTCCTATTACATTGTTTTCCGCTTTGTAAGGTGTCCATTGTTCTACTCTCAATTCTTGTTCCTGCCCTTTTTCTAACAGTACACCAATGTAGTATAAGCTCTCTAACGTGCGCACTGAGGTTGTTCCTACCGCAATAATCTTGCCTTGATGAGCATATAGTTCTTCAAGAAACTCTCTTCTTACCGAGATAAGTTCCGAATGCATGGTGTGATTCTTGATAAGTTCACTCTTTACAGGGCGAAACGTTCCGGCTCCTACATGCAGAGTAACTTCTGCGGTTTTTACTCCTTTGTTTCTCAGGCTATCGAATACTTCAGGAGTGAAATGTAGGCCTGCTGTGGGAGCGGCCACAGAGCCTTCTATTTTCGAATATACAGTCTGGTATGTTTGTTTGTCTTCTTCTTCTGTCTCTCTGTTCAGATAAGGAGGAATGGGCAACTCTCCCATTACTTCCAACAGATCGGAGAAAGTATAGTTCGGGTTATTCCATTCAAATTCCACAATGTGAGTATCTCCATTCGCCCCTATTCGTTCAGCACTGATTAATATATCTTGTCCTTCTATATTAATCGTTTTAGATAAAGTTCCTTCTTTCCATTTTTTCAGATTGCCCACAAGGCATATCCACGAACAATGGTTTGTTTGCTGAAAGTTGAGTAGGTAGTCGTGCGGAGTATGAGGTTCGAGACAAAAAATCTCGATCAGGGCTCCTGTCGGTTTGCGAAAGTGCAGACGGGCTTGTATAACTTTTGTGTTATTAAAGACCATCATACTTCCTTCGGCGATATAGTGTGATATGTTGTAAAACGTATCGTCTGTTATTTCCTGTTCCCTGTACACAAGAAGCTTCGAGGTGTCTCTTTTAGGCAATGGATATTTTGCAATCCGGCTGTCGGGAAGGTCGTAATTGTAATTTTCGATGCGTATTTCCTGAGGAGTTGATATTTCCACTTTTTCTTTTTTTATCCGACAAAAATAAGCAACTTTGTGTGAATAAAAAAGCCGATTAAGGCTTTGGAAAGAATTATTAAGACTTATGAAAATAGGAGATAAAGTCCGTTTTCTGAATACAACAGGAGGCGGTATAGTCAGAGGGTTTCAGGGAAAAGATATTGTGCTTGTCGAAGATGAAGAAGGCTTTGATATCCCTGTCCTTATTCGCGAAACAGTAGTTATAGAGCCTGCAAAAGACATACAGGTACGTCAGACAACAAATCCGGGTAATACTATTCCGGAGAGAGTTGCTCGGGTTGAAGAAAAGCCTGATGAGGAGTACAAAATAGAAGAAACTAAAGAGGGAGAAGCCCTCTCTGTATATTTAGCTTACTTGCCTGTCGATCTGAAAAGCCTGAGTACAACAGCTATCGAATGTTATCTGGTGAATGACAGTAATTATTTTCTTTCGTATAATTACATGAGCCGTTCCGAAGAAGGATGGGCTAGTCGCAACATTGGTGTTATAGAACCAAATACAAAACTTTTTATAGAAGAATTCGAAAAAACAGATCTAAATGATTTAGAGCGCGTATGCTTACAATTTTTTGCTTATAAAAAAGGAAAAGCTTTTTCTATAAAGAATACTTATTCGGTAGAAGTGCGTATAGATATTGTGAAATTTTACAAATTGCACAGTTTCAAAGAGAATGACTTTTTCGAAGACGAAGCTATTGTATATCCGATAGTTCGCAAAGATGTGGCCGAAAAAGAGCTTTTTGTCAGTGGAGAAGAAATAGAACAGGCCATGCAGCAAAAGGAAAATAAGCGTCCAAGAATACAGCCGATACAAAAGAAAGAAAAACCATCTGTCTTGGAAATAGATTTGCACATTGACGAGCTTCTTGACAACACAAACGGATTGTCTGCGGCAGATATACTCGAATATCAGATCAGGAAATTTAAAGACACAATGGACGAAAACAGACAAAAGAAAGGGCAGAAAATTGTTTTCATACATGGTAAAGGTGATGGAGTCCTGAAAAATGCTATTCTGAAAGAGTTAAAGATAACATATAAGTCTGCTTATTACCAGGATGCTTCTTTTCGTGAATATGGCTATGGAGCAACAATGGTTACAATAAAATAACATATAAAAACTACACTAAATTTGTAAATGAAATGAAAAAAAGAATTCTTGCATTATTACTACTGATTACGGTCTTAGTTAGCTGCGATAGCTTGCAAAAAGGCTTGTCGAGTACCTATAATATGATTAACTGCGAGTATAGCTACAAGTCTATTTCGGGGATGACTGTATCGGGCATCAATTTGTCTAATGGTTTGTCGCTTACATCTATCCCTAAAGTCACATCCATCTTATCGGGATCTGCAACCTCTATTCCTCTCAATTTTACACTCAATCTGAATGTGAAAAATCCGAATCAGTCAGAAGCAATGCTACATGGATTACAATATATTCTTAGTATCGACGATGTACAATTTACTACCGGTTCTATCAATCAGTCTTTGAATATAGCTGCCGGACAAACTCAGACACTGCCTCTTACTATTGGGGTCGATTTAGCTTCGTTGATGAAAAACAATTCGAAAAGTGCAGTTACTGAAATAGCAAAAAATTTCTTGGGTATAGGTTCTAAGAAATCGAATGTGTCTCTTCAGCTTAAACCTTCGTTTATGATAGGAAATACTCCTATAGCATCGCCTGTCTATATTCCGGTGAGCTTTAGCTTTGGAGGAGGAAACTAATATTTATACTTATTTGTTATATTCTTATAACAAGTAAAATGATATAATTATGGAATATAATATCTTGCATAATGAGGCTGCCAGTCGTTTCGAAGTAGTAGTAGAGGGGTTACTCTCTTTGGTAGACTATAAAGAGGTGAATGATACTTTTGTTGTTACACATACAGAAGTTCCTAAAGAGTTGGAAGGTAGAGGTATTGCTGCTGCTTTAACTAAGGTTTTGTTGGATTTTGTTCGGGCAAGCGGAAAAAAGGTTCGTCCTGTATGTCCCTATACTAAAGCCTATCTACAACGGCATCCTGAATATGAAGATATTTTAGTTTAACATATAAATGTTTGATTAATAATACATGGAGGTGTCTCAAATTTGAGGCACCTCTTTTGCTTTTTCATACTATAGCTCTTTTAGCCTTTAAACCCAATCTTAGCATGCGATCCATCGCAGTATGGCTTGTTGTTAGAGGCTCCGCATCGGCAAAGATGGGGGTTTTCTTTAATAACACTTGTGCCATCGGCTAAAATTAATTCTACAGTTCCTTCTACGAGTAGAGGGGCATTGGGAATCACTTTGATCTTTAGTAAAGAATCTTTCTTTTCCATAATGATAGTTTTTTATGCTATCCCAAATCAGGTATCAGTTGTTTATGTATTTCTACACAACAATCGACAGAATAATAAGATGATAGTTTTTAGTTTATAAATCACCACAAGTTACTAAATAAAACAGATAATTTAACATAAAATCAAAAAAGAATTAGTGTAAAAACTATTGCTAAATATTTGTCTGTCACAAAATAAGTTTTACCTTTGCACCTCGATTAATTAAACTTAAACAATAAGTTATGTATTTAGATTCAGCTAAAAAGCAAGAACTCTTCGCTAAATACGGAAAGTCTAACACTGACACTGGCTCACCTGAAGCTCAGATATCATTGTTTTCATACCGTATTTCGCATTTGACTGAACACTTGAAGTCAAATAAGAAGGACTATAACACAGAGAGATCTCTAAGACGTCTTGTTGGTAAACGTCGTCGTTTACTTGATTATTTGATAGCTAATGATATTGAAAGATATCGTGCTATAATCAAAGAATTGGGTATCAGAAAGTAATCTTCTGTGCGAAAAATTTACGAGAGATTGTTTCTTTATTAGAAGCAATCTCTTTTTCTTTGCTAATATTTAAGTAACGATATGGAAAAATTAACTATTATAAAAGTAGGCGGCAAGATCGTTGAAGAAAGCGAATCTCTCAGACAGTTGTTGCACGATTTCACAAAAATAGAAGGAAAGAAACTGCTTGTGCATGGTGGAGGGCGTTCGGCAACCAAGCTGGCGGAGCGTTTGGGAATTGAAAGCCACATGGTAAACGGACGACGCATAACAGACAAACAGACTCTCGAAGTAGTTACTATGGTTTATGGTGGACTTGTGAATAAGAATATTGTAGCCGGATTGCAAGCGGAAGGTGTCGATGCGCTTGGCCTGACAGGTGCAGATATGAATATTATCCGCTCCGAAAAGCGTCCTGTTGCAGATATAGACTACGGATATGTGGGTGATGTGAAAGAAGTGAACGCGCAAGCTCTTGTTTCTCTCATATCGCAGGGAATAGTTCCTATTCTGGCCCCGTTAACACATGACAAACAAGGAAATATCCTAAATACGAATGCAGATACTATAGCCGGAGAAACAGCAAAGGCATTGGCAAGTCATTTTGAAGTGACTCTTATATTCTGTTTCGAGAAAAAAGGAGTCCTTATGAACGAAGAGGACGATAATAGTGTGATTGCCCGGTTGGATAGAAAAAGATTCGAAGATCTTGTAAAAGAGGGCGTTATAAAAGGAGGTATGATTCCTAAGCTGGAGAATTCTTTTAAGTCTTTGAGTGCTGGAGTAAAGAGAGTTATAATAACAAATGCCTCAGAAATAATGGGCGATAGCGGAACTGTTATTACCGAGTCTATTTAGTTTTTTGTTACAAAAAGTGAATATTATAAAACTTTGTATATCTTTGTACCCGAATTGAAACAAACATAAAAACGAATTCAAACTATTTAATCACTTAATTTTTCACAAACTATGAGAAAATTATTTTTAGTAGGGGCATTAGCTCTATCTACTCTATTTGTTAGTGCTCAAGACGGTCTTCAAGGAAAATGGTTCGTTGGGGGACAATTGGGATTCGGAAGTAGTAAAGATAATAAAACAGCTCTTGAAACGAAAACAACAAGTTTTAATGTTGTGCCTATGGTTGGAACATTCATCTCTCCATCTGTAGCTGTTGGTGCCGGATTAGGATATACTTCTTCTAAAGTCAAAGTTGCTGGAGAACAGACTCGCAAGACAAATGGATTTGAAATAGCTCCGTTTGCCAGAAAATACTGGAACATTGCAGGAGGCTTGTATTTCTTTGGTGAAGCAGCACTACCTGTATCTTTTGGAAGTACAGAAGGGGCTAATAGCGACAGTAAGTCAAATTCGACTGCAATTAATATTGCTCTGGCTCCGGGATTTGACTATATTATCAATGACTGGATCTCTATCGAGACTAAGTTCAATATTTTAACTGCAGGATATAACAGTGACAAACCAAAAGGAGGAACAAGAAGTGATTCTTTCGGTTTTAATGGAAATACTCACCAAAACGAATTTGGCGATTTGACTATTGGTGTTAAATTCTTATTTTAATCGCTAAGCGTATAAAATAGAAAAGAGGCTGAATTTCAGCCTCTTTTTTTATTTCTATTCCTCCTTTATCAGCGATAAGATCTCTTGTTTACACCTTCTATATAATTAAGGAATGCTGTATTTACCATGCGGTTGCCTCCCGGGGTAGGATAGTTGCCTGAAAAATACCAGTCCCCTTTATGATTTGGAGTTGCTTTGTGTAGATTCTCTATACTTTGAAATACGAGTTCTATTTTAGCTTTAGTCCCTTTCGGTGTTAACATCTCCGCCATTTTTGCAGAAATTTCTTCGTCCGTAAAGGGAGCATATATTTCTTTTACGTAATTTACTATTTCTTCCTTAGGCTTGTCTTTCTGAGCTAGTGATTTGCGATATACTTCATCGATTATCGATTGCATTTTTCTTTCCTTCAAAAGTTCTATCGCCGCTCTGAATGCAGCAAACTCTCCCATACGTGACATGTCTATGCCATAACAGTCTGGATACCGTATTTGAGGAGAAGAAGACACTATCACTATTTTCTTAGGGTGTATTCTGTCTAGTATCTTGATTATGCTCTGCTTCAATGTGGTTCCACGTACAATGCTGTCGTCTATAACTACCAGATTATCCTTTTCCGGATTTATGGATTGGTATGTAACATCATAGACGTGGGCAGCTAAGTCGTCCCGATTGTTATCCTGTGCTATAAATGTACGTAGCTTTATATCTTTAATTACCACTTTTTCTGTACGTACCTTCATCGACAAGATTCTGTTCAGTTCTTCTTCTGTCAAAGAATGCCCTTTCTCGGTTATTTTGCGAATTTTGACATCATTCATATATTCATTTAAAGACTCGGACATACCAAAGAAGGCAACCTCTGCGGTATTAGGGATAAATGAAAAGACAGAATGTTGTATATCAGAATCAATAGCCTTCAGTATCTGAGGGAGCAATAGTTTTCCTAATTGTTTACGTTCTCTGTATATATCGGCATCAGATCCTCGCGAAAAATATATTCTTTCGAAAGAGCAAGGAGTAACATTTTTGGGCTCTTGTATTTGCGAGAACATAACTGTACCATCTTTTTTTACAATAATGGCTTGTCCCGGATTCAATTCTTTTACATTGTCTACATCAAGACCCAGAGCTGTTTGTATAACAGGGCGTTCTGATGCAACCACAACAATTTCATCGTCATTGTAATAAAAAGCAGGACGTATTCCCCACGGATCCCGAAACACAAAACCGTCGCCACAGCCGATCAAACCTCCGATAGTGAAACCTCCGTCCCAGTTTTCACTGGCTTTGTTGAGCATAAAGTGAATATCCAGATTCTTTTCTATTAGATCGTTCAAGTCGTTTCCTTTTGCTCCTGTTTTGCTTAATTTGTCAAATTGATACTGAACTTCTCTATCAAGGTGATGTCCAAGAGATTCGAGCAGAACGAATGTATCTGCATAATCGCGTGGGTGCTGCCCCTGAGCCAACAGATCATTGAACAATTCGTCAACATTGGTCATGTTGAAGTTGCCTGCTAAAGCCAGATTTCGTGAGCGCCAGTTGTTGCGGCGCATAAATGGATGTACATAAGAAATTCCGCTTTTTCCTGTGGTGCTGTAGCGTAGATGACCTAAAAACAGTTCTCCGGCGAAAGGTAAATATTGGTTTGCATATTCAGCGTCATTGAATTGTTCTGGAGATACTTTTTCGTAGTTTTTATAAACATTCGAGAAGATCTCGGATATCGCTCCCGAGCCTGTAGCTCTCTCTCTGAAAATAAACTCGCTACCCGGAGGTGAATCTAATTTTACGACAGCTAATCCCGCGCCTTCTTGCCCGCGATTGTGCTGTTTCTCCATTAGTAAGTATAGCTTATTTAATCCGTACTGCCATGTTCCATACTTTTTTTGATAGTACTCGAGGGGCTTTAGTAAGCGTATCATTACGATACCGCATTCATGCTTTAAAGGCTCTGTCATATAGAAAATCTCCTATTGGGAATGGTTCTTTCTTAAGGGTACAAAGATAACATGATTTTTGGAGCAATCCTACAATATATCTTGAACAAAAAGTGTATAATCTAATATATTTTTAAAATAAAATTAGAGGTTTAACTCGTAAATATTAGGTTATTAAATAAAAATAAGTAAATTTGCAACTTGAGATTGAGACAAATTTTTTTACGAAGACAAATTTAAACGAGGACAAATTTAATAAAGAGACCTTTTTTATAGAATAGAACTATAACACAACTAATAGAATCATACTTCTTATGAAACTAAATTTTATTTGCTTTAAAGCAACGCTTGTTGTTTTAACTCTTCTGACTAATCTAAATGTAAATGCGCAAGTAACTATCGGCTCCGGATTTCCTGCAAAGTCAGGCAGTATTCTTGATTTAAAAGAAAATGACAATCCTGGTGTAAACTCTACTAAAGGTTTATTATGTTCGCGAGTTCGCCTCGAAGGTCTTACCACCTTAGAGCCATGTATTCCGTCTTCTGAATTTGTGGCAGGAGATGAAACTACACATATCGGACTTGTTGTGTATAATATGAGGGATGATTTAAGTATTGGTCTATGTCCGGGATTGCATGTCTGGGATGGAGCTACATGGGTAAGATTGCCCGAACCATGTCAACCAGCCCCTATTGACCCGGATTTGATAAATACACCAAACTGTTATATTGTTGCTCCTGGTGCGGCTTCTGAAGAAATACCAGTAGGTAAGCCCTATTTGGTATGGGAGCAACGTTCCGATCTTGAGAAACTGAGCAGAGCGGATAAGGTTTCGTTAGATCTTATTTGGCAGGATGTTTCAGGATTGATAAGCGGAGTAGAACTTGTAGATGGAGATCAAGGTCCGTTTTCAAAAATTAAGGTAACAGCTAATAATCTTACAGGGAATGCTTTGGTTGCTGTACGAATAGGACCGAATGGAAATAACACTGACCCTATACGATGGTCGTGGCATATATGGGTGACAAGTTATGACCCTAATAACGGTGGAACGACATATACAACCAATAATGGAGAGAAGACGTATGTGTTTATGGATCGTAATATAGGGGCAACGACCGTTAATACGACCGATGCTAATTCTATGGGGATGACCTATCAATGGGGAAGGAAAGATCCTTTTCCTGCTAATAAATATTTTGGTACTGGTCCTGATTTCAGAGATTTATATAATAGTAGCAACACTATTATAACAGAGGTGGATGAGTTAAACACTGAAACTGTAGGGACTGGAATTCAACATATGCAAGTCGCAGACTTGAAAAACTTAGGAAAGTCTATTCTTAATCCTGTTATATATTACTATGCTCAAAAAGATGATACTGATACAAGTAATGACAGATCAGACTGGTTTACAACAGACGAAACAGGAGCATCGAGTGATAGTGATTTGTGGGGTGGCATTAGTGGTACAAAGTCTCCTTTTGACCCATGTCCGGCAGGATGGAAAGTTCCGCAAATGAGTAGTGAAACTAAATCGCCATGGGATAAATATGAAAATGGAGGTGGATGGGATCCGGAATATACTATGGGTAGTACAGGTGTTACTATGGGGGGAACTATGATGGGAACACAGCCCAGTTTAGGTTTCTACCCTTATGGGTTTCCTCGTTTTCCAAGACCTATCGTGAGCTGTGTTACTGTTGGATGTGCTGGCCAGAATTATGTAGGAGGTGCATTTGTCGGTAGCTATGTTGTTAATTCTGAAAGAGGTGCTTATTGGACAGCAACATCTAGTGCAAATAATCTGGCTGCAAAGACATCAGGGATTGTTGGTGCTGGCAGTCCTATGCCTAGTTTCACAAATATGGATTTTGCAAAATCAGGTGGTGCATATGTGCGATGTGTAAAAGAATAAATTGATATAAACAGAAAGATAAAGCGGCAACTAAACTTAGTTTAGTTGCCGCTTTATTTATTATTGTAGTATATTTTATTTTATCATACTTATGACAGTTCCAGCCCGAACTCGTCTTTCAGTTTTCGTAAGCTCTCATTTTCTTCCATCATCAAGTTGAATTTTTCGGCTGGGGTAAATGCCAGCTTTTTCTCATTGTCCTCGCTTATTCTCAGCTTCATGTCGATAGAAGAGTTTTTAAGTTTGGCTCTCAATGTATTCAGAATATTCATTTTATATTCTAATAGGCGTTGAGCCTGTATTGCATTGTTTACCACAACCTCAAATACGGTGTTTTCTATCAGATCGGGCAGACAGTTGAGCATTGTGTTCTTTAAGTGATGTTCTTCCACCAAAGATTCGGTATATGCTTTCCACTCATTGATAAGCTGTAAAGGTGTAAATTTCTCTTTTAGAACGTTAGTAACAATATTCGCATTCTCTTCATCCTCTTTTTCTTGCTTCTGATTGAGAGAGGCTATTGATATGCCTAGACCTCCCATAGTAGAAGGTGTATTCATTGGCTTATCGCTCTTTGGAGTCGTGGGAGCAATCGGTCTTTTTATTTCTACTGTCTTTGGGCGCGCGGTTGCAGGCTGTGTAGCATCTTTTACTGTTGCTTGCTGAGTGCTCTCCTGCTTAGTGAATATGGGAGCAATTACCTGCTTTTTTTTTTGATCTTCCGATCCTGCTTGAGGGGAAGATAATTGACATAGTCTTATTATTGTGAGATCGGAGAGTAGACGCTTGTTTCGGCTGAGCCTATAGTTGAGGTCACTCTCGTTGACTATATCAATGGCTTTGTACAGGAACTCATTACTACACTTCTTAGCTGTTTCTATATACCTTTGTCGAATAGATGCTCCTACTTCAAACATCTCTGCTGTTTTCGGGTCTTTGCATAAAAGCAGATCTCGGAAATGGGATGCGATACCTGTTATAATATTGTTTCCATCAAAACCCTTACTTAATATCTCATTGAGGATGAGCAATCCGTCTATTACATTATTTATAAGAATTGCATCCGTCAACTTGAAATAATACTCGTAGTCCAGCACATTCAGGTTTTCTATTACCGCCTTATAGGTCACATTCCCTCCTGTAAAGCTTACTACCTGATCGAAGATGGATAATGCGTCACGCATACCCCCATCAGCCTTCTGTGCTAAAACGTTAAGAGCTTCGGGCTCTGTCTTTACATTTTCCTGAGACGCAACGTATTGCAAATGCTCTACCGTGTCTTTTATTGTTATTCGGCTAAAATCATATATCTGACAGCGTGAGAGTATGGTAGGCAATATTTTGTGCTTCTCTGTTGTTGCCAGTATAAATATAGCGTGATGAGGAGGTTCTTCCAATGTTTTTAGAAAAGCATTGAAGGCTGCCTGTGATAGCATATGAACCTCATCTATAATATAGACCTTGTATTTTCCTATCTGTGGAGGTATACGTACCTGCTCTATCAGAGAGCGTATGTCATCTACCGAGTTGTTAGAGGCCGCATCCAACTCGTGAATATTGAAAGATCGCTGTTCGTTGAAAGCGACACAAGACTCACATTGGTTGCATGCCTCTCCTTCCGATGTTGGAGAAAGACAGTTTATAGTTTTAGCAAAAATACGGGCACAAGTGGTCTTGCCTACTCCTCGAGGACCACAAAACAGATATGCATGTGCCAGTTTGCCTGAAGCAATTGCATTCTTTAGCGTTGTAGTCAACGCCCTCTGTCCAACAACCGAGTTAAAAGTTGTAGGACGGTATTTACGAGCTGAAACTATATAATTATTCATTTTTTATCTATATGCTTAGGGCTTCTTACTAGAAAGGAAGATCGTCGCCGTCATCGCTGCTGCTAAAGTCTACCGGAGCGGCAGGCGGAGCCTGTGTGTTTGAAGACCCGTATGCAGGAGGAGGAACAGGTGCTCCGGATCCAGCCGGATCAACTTTCCATGCTCTAAGGTCTGTGTACCAGTTGCCATTGTATTCGCGACTTTCAATATCGAAAGATACATCAAGCAGATTGCCTATCTGAAGAACAGACTCATTTATTTTATCTCCCCACAAAGTAACGCATACTTTCTTTGGGTACATTCCATCTGTTTCGAGTATAATACTTTGTTTTCTCCACTCTCCGTTTTTTCCCATACCTGTTTGTACAGGCATTACTTGAATCAATTTAGCTGTTAATTGCATTTATTTTATAAGTTTTATATTTCAAAAAAGAAACGTAAAGGTACAAAAAAAATGATTAATTTCTGTCTTCCTTAAAAGGTATATCTCTCTGAAGAGCTTCCGCTGCCTGTAGTTTTTCGGCAGATGCTATGAACTCTTTGTAATAGGATAGTAAAAGTGTGGTTAGCGGTATAGCTATTATCATACCCACAATACCAAGCAATGAACCCCATACCGACAATGAAAGTAATATAATAGCCGGATTCAATCCCATTGCTTTCCCCATGATTCGGGGAACAAGGAACAAATCCATTATACACTGTACTATAACATAAACCAGAGCTACAAGTCCTATCATTACCCAAAAACTGTCATCGGTTTGTGAAGCTCTCAGCCAACAAAGTAAAATAGCCGGTGGAAAGGTTATAACTTGCAGATAAGGTACCATGTGTACCAATCCCACTATAATGCCAAACATAATAGCCAACGGCAATCCTATTATCTGAAATCCGGCAGCATATAAGCATGCAAGAATCAGACAGATGAATGCCTGATGCCTGAAGTATTTGTTCATACTGCTTTCTACATCCAGTGTAATGCGTCCGACTATCGACCTGTATTTGGGAGGTATAAGAAAACGCCAAAGTTCATTTATCTTATCATAATCCAACAAGATGAATATAATGTATAATAGTATAATGAACACTACTGTGAGACCAAACAAAAAAGAAATTGTATTGGAAAAAAGAGTCTCTACAGCCGGACTGAGATATTGTACCAATTCTACTATATTGTCTTTGGATAAGCTGTTTTGTATTTCCTTGTAATCTATATAACGGGATATAATATCTGCAACATTTACTGGTATTCCCCGACTATTACTCACCGATGTGAGGTCGTAGGTAGCTATCAGATCGTTTATCTGCCAGATCTCATTTTCGATGAGTGGTACCAGAATAAAACCCAGCAATGTTATTACTCCCACAACAGACAATAAGGTCAGGATTACAGCAAGCGAATGAGCTAGTCTTAACTTTCTCTGAAAAAAACGAACTATCGGATTCAGCATATAGGCAATCAGCCATGCAATAAGAAACGGCAATAAGACATCTTTCAGTAGATATAAGAAGTAGAGAGATCCACCAATAGCCAATACACTTATAAGCAAGCGTATGGTTCTATCAAAAGTAAATGGCTTTTCGAAGGGTTGTCCTTTTGACATGTTAATTCGATTGTTTTATTAATTTGGCATATCTTTACAAAGATATTTTATTTTTTTTGATTAATTGAGACATTTTTCTTCCACAATGAAAACAAATATTTTCTATTCATTAATATTCTTTCTGTTAGTACCTTACCTATTGAGTGCACAGTCTAAAGAAACCGCAATAAATACTTTCATAAATAACCCTCAACTGAAACATGCGTCGATAGGTATTTGTGTAAAAGATTTGTCGGGAAAGGCGATAGTCGCTTACAATGCTGATAAATCATACACTCCTGCCTCGGTACTAAAAGTTGTGACTACTGCCACTGCACTTGAGATATTGGGAGAAGACTACAGGTATAAAACCAATCTGGGCGAAGAAGACAGCAAGGAAAACCATATAATTGTGCATGGTTATGGAGATCCTACGTTGGGTACAGAGCATCTAAACAATACTCCTACCGAATTTTTATCGCAATGGGTGCAAAAAATTAAATCATATGCCGACACAACAAAGCCTGTAGACATCACAGTGATAGACGATTATTTCGGTTACGAAGGTATATCTCAGCGATGGATATATCAGGATATGGGAAACTATTATGCTGCTGCTACATATGGGATAAGTATTTTTGACAACACGTACAATCTTTATTTTAATACTATGAGACGGGATACATGTCCTGTAATTGTGAGGTCTGAACCCGAGATAAATCTGTCTTTTCATAATACTATGACTCTGAATACTACCGGACGAGACAACGGGTATATACATGGCGAACCGTTATCTGTTAACAGATTGCTCACCGGAAATATTCCCGCAGGCCGAACGAACTTTAGAATAAAAGGAGATATCCCGAATCCCGGGCTCTATTTAGGTGAAATGCTGGCCGAACGACTGAGCGATATTGGATTCACCATAAACAAAGTAGAAACATCATACGAAAGGTACAATAAAGAAATGTATACTCATAATCGGACGAATATTCAGGAAAATGTTTTTTATACCCGCCTTTCGTATCCCCTCAAGGATATTGTGAGAGAAACAAATGTGCGAAGCAATAATCATTACGCCGAGCATCTTATCAGAACTATTGGGCGAGCCCGAAATGCAGACATTTATATATCTCCGTTAGATGAAGGAGTAGAAAAAGTAAAAGAATTTTGGAAAACGGAAGGGCTTGATACCAATTCTCTTTCTATGTTCGATGGTAGCGGGCTGGCGCCATCTAATGCAGTTAGTCCTTTGTTTATGTGTGATTTGTTGGTGTATATGCAAACTAAAAGTAAATATAAAGAGACTTTTCTTCATTCGCTTCCGCAAGCAGGAAAGGAAGGTACTGTTCTGAACAGGCTGAAAGGAACCCGACTTGTTGGAAAGGTTTACATGAAAAGCGGGAGCATCTATGGCGTGCAATGTTTTTCGGGGTATTACATAAATGGAGAAAAAAGATATGCTTTTACAGTAATGGTAAATAAATTTACAGGACCACGAAGCCAAGTTATAAAGGCGATAGATAAGTTGCTGTTATCTCTGTTTTAAATTATTACCATAACAAAGGTGTCTCGTTTTATATGATTTTGTATCTTTACCATCTAATATAAAAACTCTAAGAATGAAAGGGAAGATACTTGTAACAGGCGGTACCGGATATATCGGTTCGCACACTGTAGTCGAGTTGCAAAACGCAGGATATTCTGTAGTTGTTATCGACAATCTATCCAATTCGACCACCGATTCGCTTGATGGGGTGGAACGCATTACAGGCAAAAGACCTGTTTTTGAAGAATTGGATTGCAACGATCTGGATGGGCTCAGAAAATTATTTCAAAAACATTCAGACATAAAAGGAATAATTCACTTTGCAGCAAGCAAAGCTGTGGGTGAATCGGTGCAAAAACCTCTTTTGTATTACCGAAACAACCTAAATTCGCTTATCAATCTTCTTGATCTGATGCCCGAATTTGGTGTCAAAAATATTGTATTCTCTTCTTCGTGCACAGTGTATGGTGAACCGGATAATAACCCGATAGACGAAACAGCTCCTGTAAAACCTGCAGAATCTCCTTACGGAAATACGAAACAAATCAATGAAGAGATCATTAAAGACTTTGTGCGGTCGGGTGCAGATGTAAACAGTATAATTCTTCGCTATTTCAATCCTATAGGAGCGCATCCATCGGCAGAAATAGGGGAGCTTCCTAATGGAGTACCTCAAAATCTTGTTCCTTATATTACACAGACAGCAATGGGCGTTCGTCAGGAACTGAGCGTGTTTGGCGATGACTACAACACTCCTGATGGTTCATGTATACGTGACTTTATCAATGTAGTGGACTTGGCTAAAGCTCACGTTGTAGCTATCGATCGTATGCTAGGAGGTAAGTCTCTCGACAAAGTAGAGATCTTTAATCTAGGAACCGGTCGGGGTGTTTCGGTACTTGAATTGATAAAAGTATTTGAAAAAGTATCGGGCACGAAGCTCAATTACAAGATCGTAGGCCGCAGAGAAGGAGATATAGAGAAAATATGGGCAGAACCAAAACATGCCAATACTGTATTGGGTTGGACTGCAAAAGAAAATATAGATGATACAATGGCTTCTGCTTGGAAGTGGCAATTGAAACTCAGAGAAAAAGGCATAATGTAATATTTCTTACATCTTATTATATTCGGGGATTCTGAAAAGAGTCCCCGTTTTTTTTGATAATAGGCAATACTCGGCAGATGTTCACTCTTTGTAATTCTATGCTTTTTCCGTAACTTGCCAAACATTTTTAATTTATTCCGATGAAACTATTCCTTTTAGACGCATACGCATTAATATATCGGTCATATTATGCCTTTATCAAAAGCCCCAGAGTAAATTCAAAAGGTCAAAATACATCTGCTGTATTTGGTTTTGTAAACACCCTTGAGGAACTTTTACGAAAAGAAAATCCCACACATATTGCTGTTGCTTTCGACCCTCCCGGAGGTACATTCCGACACGATGCTTATGAAAAGTATAAGGCTCAAAGACAAGAAACCCCCGAAGATATACGGGCTTCGGTTCCTATTATAAAAGAAATAATAGCAGCATATAATATAAAAGAGCTGGAAGTTCCTTATTACGAGGCGGATGATGTAATCGGCACTGTTGCGAAAAAAGCAGAAAAAGAGAAGTTCGATGTGTACATGATGACTCCCGACAAGGATTACGGGCAGCTGACCAGCGACCATATATTTATGTATAAACCCAAGTTTATAGGTACGGGTTTCGACACATTGGATGCCAAAGCTATTATGGAAAAATATCAGCTTTCTTCTCCCGAGCAGATGATCGACTTATTGGGGCTTATGGGGGACGCATCCGACAATATACCGGGTTGTCCCGGGGTTGGGCCTAAAACCGCCCAAAAGTTATTGGAAGAATACGGAACAATCGAAAAATTACTCGAAAATACGGAGAATATCAAAGGCTCACTTAAGCTTCGGCTCGAGGAAAATAAAGAACAAATAATTTTCTCTAAATTTTTAGCTACTATAAAGACAGATGTACCAATCGAATTTAATAAGGAAGAATACAAACGTCAGGAAATAAATGCTGAAAAAATAGCTACTCTGTTCGAAGAACTCGAATTTCGTACCTTGATCAACCGTGTGTTGAAAAAAGACGGAGCTCCGGCAAATCCGGTGAGAGTAACAACAACCCATGAGGCGATACAAGGAGATTTGTTTGCAGAGTTACTTCCCCCTCAGCCTGATGCTACTGAGAATACAAATCACTATGGTTTGCAAGAGCTCAAAGATGTAGATCATACTTACTATCTGATCGACAAAGAAGAAGATATAGAAAGTCTGGTAGCTAAAATACTGAAAGAAAACTCTTGTTGCTTCGATACTGAGACCACCGGACTAGATCCTACTGCGAGCGAACTTGTAGGAATGTCATTCTCTTTCAAAGAAGGAGAAGCTTATTATGTACCTGTTCCTGCCGACTTTGATAAAGCAAAACAGATTGTAGAGCCTTTCCGTTCATTCTTCGAAAATGACAGTATTCAAAAGGTAGGACAGAATCTTAAATATGACATTATAGTTCTCAAAAAATATGGTATTGAGGTCAGAGGAAATCTTTTTGATACAATGATAGCGCATTACCTGATAAATCCTGAATTAAGGCATAATATGGACTATATGGCAGAAACCTATCTGAAGTATAAGACAATCCATATAGATGAACTGATAGGGGCAAGGGGCAAAAACCAGTTGAATATGCGCAGTCTGCAACCCGAGCAAATAAAAGATTATGCTTGTGAAGATGCCGATGTAACACTCAAACTCAAGTCGATACTTGAAAAAGCCATTGAAAAGCAGGGATTGGAAAAACTTCTTTACGAAATAGAGTTGCCACTTGTCTATGTGCTTGCCGATATGGAATATACCGGTGTAGGGCTCGATACCGAGGCTCTTGCAGAATATTCAAAAACGCTGACGCGCGAGCTGCAAAGTATCGAAGCCGATATTTATAAAGAAGCCGGAACAGAATTAAATATCAACTCAGCAAAACAAGTAGGTGAAGTTCTTTTCGACAAACTAAAAATAGTAGATAAGCCGAAGAAGACCAAAACCGGGCAATATGTCACTAGCGAGGAAACTTTGGAAAGCTTGAAAGAAGCACATCCTATTGTAGGTAAAATACTTGAATACAGAGGATTAAAAAAGTTGCTTAGTACCTATATAGATGCACTACCTCAACTGGTAAATCCGAAAGACAGAAAAGTGCATACTTCATACAATCAGACTGTTACTGCAACTGGTCGCTTAAGTTCGAGCAACCCTAACTTGCAGAATATCCCGATAAGGGATGCTCAGGGAAAAGAAATACGCAAAGCGTTTATCGCTGATAAAGATTGTATTTTCTTTTCTGCCGACTATTCTCAGATAGAACTTCGCATTATGGCACATCTGAGCAAAGACCCTAATATGGTAGATGCATTTAATAGTGGTGAAGACATTCATGCTGCAACAGCCGCTAAAATATATAAAGTGCCTATTGCCGAAGTAACCAGCGATATGCGCCGCAAGGCTAAAACTGCTAATTTTGGTATTATTTATGGTATTTCGGTATTTGGACTTGCTGAGCGTCTGACTATACCTCGTGGAGAAGCAAAAGAGTTGATTGATGGCTATTTTGAAACATATCCTAAGGTAAAGGAATACATGGACAGAAGTATATCTGTGGCCAGAGAACATACCTATGTGGAAACTGTTTTTGGGAGAAAACGTTATCTGCCGGATATCAATTCCCGTAATACCACTGTGCGTGGCTATGCTGAGCGGAATGCTATAAACGCACCTATACAGGGGAGTGCAGCGGACATTATAAAAGTTGCAATGAATAGAATATTTGATCGTTTTCAACGGGAGAATGTGAAGTCGAAAATGATTTTACAGGTGCATGACGAGTTGAACTTTAATGTAGTTGCCAATGAGTTGGATAAAGTGCAAAAAATAGTGATAGAAGAAATGGAAGGTGCCTATAAACTCGTTGTTCCGTTAAAAGCCGATTGTGGAAAAGGTAAGAACTGGTTGGAAGCACACTAACTTGTTCCTGCTAATCATCAATAACTGCTATAATATAGAAAAATGTATAAAAAACTCTTGTTGGTATTATTTTTCGTTATGACTTTGTTGGCTCATAGTCAAAACTACGAATTCAAGGATATTTATAGTTTGAAGGTAGAAGCACCTAAAACAATAAAAGGAAATGGTATTGGCATATTTACAATAAAAGCCAAACTTACAAATAATTCTAATGACAAAATAAAATTAAGAGAACCTGTCAGTATAGGGTGTGGCTGTTGCGGATGGGGAATCAGTATTACAAAAGATAGTATTCCTTATAATTTTTCTGCAGGATATGTGACAGCTTTAGGGCCCGAAGTAAATATACGAAAAGGAGAAAGCCACACATTTGTTATTCCTCTCAATATAAAGCACTGGTCTTTTCAAAATGAGGAGAGTATGGGTAAGGGGAAATATGATATTCAGTTGAATGTTATCTTGGAGAGGCCTAATGATAAAAAAGTAATAAGCGAAAAGGCAACAATTTGGGTTGAATAGAGACTTAATAAAAGGATTACTTTGATATATGTACATGTTGACAATCTTACTGCAAAATAAGAAAAGCCAATACTGGATATTCCTTTCGGTTCTGGTTTTTCTTGCATTATTTATGATGTATTGCAATGGTTTGTCGTCTTCTTATTCAGGATTCGATTTTTTCTTTCATTTTCGCAGACTCGATGTGCTTATTGATGCTTTGAAACACGGAGAGTATATCTCATATATAGACTATAGTAATGTCGATGGATACGGGTATTTTACTAAAGGGTTCTACCCTGACTTCATTCTTGTTCCGTTTGCTGTTGTAGGCATATTCACCGGTACATATTTCGCTTATGACTTTATGATATTCAGTATGACTATCCTTTGTGGGATGTTTATGTATCATGCAGTTTGTGCAATCTATAAAAGCAGGTATGCAGCAGCTATAGCCTCTATTTTGTACACATTTGCTGTTTATCGGCTTTACGATATTTATCAGCGAGGGGCATTGTCAGAGGCATTATCTTTTACTTTCTTGCCTATCGTTTTTCTCGGATTGTATCACATAATAAAAGGAGATTACAAAAAGTGGTATATCCTTGCCATAGGTTATATCTTGTTGATATATACTCATGCCATAGCGTCAGTGTTGATGTTTGTAACTCTTCTGATTATTTCTATTGCGTACTGTAAATGTCTGACTCGTGAACCTAAACGCATTGGGTATTTGTTCCTTGCTGGAGCGGTTACACTTGTGGGGGTATCATATTTTACTCTTCCTCTGCTAGAACAGCTGAATTCTAATTCGTTCTATCTCGATTCTCGTACTCCGGGTGGAGGCGCAGGATATGGAAAAGTCGGTTTCGACGATCTGTTTTGGGGTTTTGTCAGTGGATTGGCATATCCCGATAAGTTGTGGTCGGGAATAGGAATCATCCTTACTCTTGTTATATTTCTCCGATTATTTATAAGAAAGAAAAGAGACGAAGCCTTGAAAAGTATTGATACGGCTGTCATCATCGGTATTTGCTTTATTATAGCTACTTCCAGAATATTTCCTTGGGGGCGTTTCCCGTTCAATATTCTTTCGTTTATACAGTATCCATGGAGATTATACGAATTTGTCAGCTTTTTCTTTGCAATAGCCGGAGGATACTATTTATCTTTGTTGCTCGTTAAGCACAAACAGAAACTTTTTGGTTTTATATTCATCATTTTGGCTACACTGATTACAATATATATACACAGCGAGAATTTTAAAACTCTATTTCCATTAAAAGATAAGACAATAGCTGTTATCAGCGAAATACCTTCGTTTGATAACAGATATCATACTATCGGAGGTGAATATTTTCCATCGAAACTACCTAATATAGAGTATGTCAGGGATAGAGGTGAGATTGTTGAGGTGAAAAACAATGAAACTAAGACATACAACCTGAAACGAGGAAACAGAGGCGAAACAGATGTGAATATTGTTATAAATCAGCCCGATACTGTAATATTACCTTTGCTCTATTACAAAGGCTATGAAGTGACACTAAACAGGAGTAATGTTCCATTTTTTGAGAACGAAAACGGACTGATTGCTGTGCCTGTCAATCAGTCGGGAAAGATAATGGCTTGGTATGCAGGAACAAATGTTCAGGAAATTAGTTTCTATATATCAATGGCCTGTATGATAGGTTTAATTATATTTGTTGCTCGATACAGCAGAAAACAAAAGAATGAACGCAATAGATAATCTTCTAAATAAGATAGCAGGGAAAAAAGAAAGCCATTTTTGGATTTTTCTTTTTGCCTTGATTATACTCACTGCGGCAATGATAGCATTGTATCAGCCTCTTTGTCCGGGGCAGGATTTCTTTTTCCATTATCGTCGTTTTCAGGCATTGATGGATGCTCTCAAAACCAGCCCTTTTCTTATTTATCTCGACTATTCGGCAATAAACGGTTATGGATACTTCGCTAAAGCATTTTATTCTGATGTAATTCTTATTCCTTTTGCAGCCATAGGAAATGCGACTAATGCCGAATTTGGCTATTTGTCTATGATTTTTACGATGACTATCCTTTGTGGCATATTCACATACAAGGCTATCGATCGAATATATGACAGCTCTTTTGCCGCTTTCATCGGGGCTTTATTATTTACTTTCTGTATTTACAGGGTATTGGATGTATATCATCGTGCCGCATTAGGCGAAGCACTTTCTTTCACATTCATTCCTTTGGTATTTTGGGGGCTTTATGAAATAATAAACGGCAATTACAAGAAATGGTATATCTTGGCAATAGGCTATAGTTTGCTCATTTTCACACATGTAATATCTTCGGTGTTGACATTTGTAACAATGCTTATACTGCTTGCCATCTACTACAAGCCTCTTATTAAAGAGCCTAAGCGAATATACTCTCTCCTTTTCGCCGGTTTGGCTACCCTTCTTATAGTCAGTTACTATCTGTTTCCGATGTTGGAGCAAATGTCATCGAATACCTTTTATTACAACGGACGAAACATGATGGCAAAAGCCGGAGATATGACTCTCGATTTTCACTGGATTATGTGGGGTATGTTTAGCGGTATTATTCACCCCAAACAATTATTCATTCCGGGAACGGGATTGTTGCTGACATGCGTTATTGCAATACGGATTTTTATAACAGATAAATCTTCCCGATTGAGAAGTGCAGATATAGGAGTTATCATAGGATTGATATTCATTCTTATGTGCACACCTATCATTCCGTGGAGTGTATTTCCGTTTAGTTTGCTCAATTTTATACAAATGCCTTGGCGTTTGTTTGAGTTTTCGAGCTACTTTTTTGCTGTTGCCGGAGGATATTATTTGTCTTTACTTGTGACTTCCAATAAGAGGCGAGTTGTCGTAGGTCTGATGGTTTTCATCTCTATTCTTATGGTATTGGTAAACGATAGTAAAATATATAAAGAGGTTAGATGCTACAATTCCATCGAGGGAAATATCCCATTGCCTCCAAACGGTTATCATATGGGTGGTCTGGAATATTTACCGGCAAAGGTACCTTCTGCCGATTTTATTGAGCAGCGTGGAGACAGTATTGCTCGCCGACATTCGGAAACAAAAATATCACCTATCCTTCGCGAAAAGGGACTAAACACACTCGATATAGAAACTGTTCGACAAGAAGTACTAGAGCTTCCTCTCACTTATTATAAGGGGTATAAAGCTGAACTAAATGGAAAAGAGATAAGTGTTGCGCAAAGCGATAACGGATTGATACAAATAGAGCCTAAAGAGTCCGGTAAAATAAAAATATTCTACAATGGAACTACACTACAAGTCGTAAGCTGGTTTATTTCTCTTTTTGCAATTGTAGGCTTATGTATATACATTTTTATGTTGAACCGGAAGAATAAGCAAGATATCTGATAAATGACTCTGCAACCTCGAATATCAGTAAAAGATAAGAAGTATGATTGCCTCATATTTCTATTTGCCTTGACAGCCTTATCTTTATTTATGGTCTGTTGGTCGGGGCCAATATCGGAATACGCAGGGCACGATTATTATTTTAACACTATTAGATTTGGTGTATTGATCGACAATCTGAAATCGGGTACATATCCTATCTATATCGACAGCAATGCTCTCGATGGATACGGATATTTTACAAAAGCGTTTTATCCCGATCTCATTCTTTTACCTTTTGCCTTGCTTGGTATTCTTACAGGTGCGGGATTCGCATATTTAGCAATGATATTCTCTCTTACTATTCTGTGTGGCTTGTTTATGTACAAGGCAATGAATACAGTATTCGAAAGTTCGGTGGTTGCTACAATTGGGAGTATATTATATACATTCTCGGCATATCACCTTTTCGACTGGTACAACCGGGGTGCATTGGGCGAAGCCATATCTTTTACCTTTTTACCAATCATATTTCTGGGTTTATATCAGATTATAGTCGGAGATTACAAAAAATGGTATTTGCTTACTATCGGTTATAGTTTGCTTATATATACTCATCTGCTTTCCTCATTCATTACTTTTATCACACTTGCCATCATCGTGCTGATGTGTATAAAACCTTTGCTAAAAGAACCGAAACGTATTGCTTATCTTTTATTAGCTGCTTTGGTTACACTACCATTGGTTGCCAGTTATTTGTTCCCGATGTTGGAGCAAATGGCATCAAATACATTCCATTACAGCCTGAAAGAAAACATCACAGGACAAACTAAGCTCGGCTTCGTTGATATGGCGTGGGGAAGCCTTAGCGGTATCTTTTATTCGAAGGAGAATAATCTTTGCGGAACAGGTCCTTTACTTATAATTGCCGTTATATTGCGTCTGTTTGTTAAGTTTCCCAAAATACATATAAGAATTGCAGATTTGAGCCTATTCATCGGAGTTTTTTATATGATCTGTATTTCTTCTGTGTTTCCTTGGGGAAGGCTTCCTCTCGGTTTCATTCAGTTTCCTTGGCGATTGTACGAGTTTGTTACTTTCTTTTTTGCCATTGCAGGAGCATATTATGTTTTCTGTCTGTTGAGAACCCGCAAGCAATTCTATGTAATAGCATCTGTTGTAATAGTGTTTGCAGTAGTGACAATAGTAGTGAATAACAATAGTTATCAATATTGGCAATCGAAAACTAAAGCCGCAGCACCCGAATGGTTTACAGGAATACCTTCGGTAGAGAACGAGTATTATCAGGGCGGATTGGAATACCTACCTATCAGTGTACCTTCGTATCATTATATACATCAAAGAGGAGATAGTGTGAAATCTCAGCTAAGCACAACTGAAATAATCTCGACGAATAGAGATGGAGGTGTCATTAACATACAGTTGTCTTTGACATCAGCAGATAATATAGAATTGCCTCTTGTATATTATAAAGGATATAAAGCGATATTAAATACACGGAATGTGGAAGTAGGTGAGAGCAAATCTGGACTGGTAGAAGTCTCGGTAGCCGAATCGGGAAATCTGACTGTGTATTATGCTGATACTCTAGTGCAAAAATTTAGCTGGTACATATCTTTGGTTTCGATATTGCTTTTGATCGTATATATATGGTTTTATCGTAAAAAGAAAACTATTGAATAAATTCTTAAAACATATCCTACTAAATAGAAATTATCATTTTTCGATATTTTTTATAACATTAGCCCTTTTGTCTGTATGCATGACATTGGTATATGGGCCTATGTATAATCATCCCGGATGGGATTATTATTTTCATCTTACTCGCTTCGATGCCCTTATTACGGCCATGAAGGAGGGTACTTTCCCTTTTTATATTGACCATGCTGCTGCTCTCAATTATGGATATCTGAGTAAGGTCTTCTATTCAGATATAGTAATGATTCCTTTTGCAGCATTAGGTATCATCACAGGGCCGTATGCCGCATACGAGGTGATGTCGTTTACCCTGACTCTGCTGTGTGGTCTGTTTATGTATGGAGCTGTAAAAACAATCTACAAAGACTCTTTAGTGGCTTTTCTCTCTGCTATTTTATATACTTTCTCTGTATACAGGCTTTTCGATATATACAACAGGGGTGCGTTTGGAGAAGTCTTGGCTTTTACTTTCGTTCCACTAGTATTCTGGGGATTGTATCACATTATAAAAGGAGATTACAAGAAATGGTATATTATTGCTATTGGCTTTAGTCTGCTCATATTTTCGCATGTAATATCCACCGTGCTTACTTTTATAACGGTAGTTATTATTCTTGCAATTTATTATAAGCCTCTGCTTAAAGAGCCTAAACGCATTCAATATCTTTTCATTGCCGGAATTGTCACAGTCTCTATTACATCGGCATATATTCTCCCATTATACGAACAACTTCAATCTAACACTTTCCGCTACGAGTCTAACGACTGGACTCTGCCATCGAGGGCAAAACTTCCCCTCGAATATATGCTGTGGGCAGTAGGTTGCGGGTTTGTATATCCAAAAGAGATTGTGATAGTAGGTATTGGCATCCTGCTTTTCGCCCTTATCTTTTTACGCTTCTTTATAAAAGAGAAATCAGCTGCGTTGATAAGCGTAGATGTAGGTGTATTGATAGGTTTGTTGTATTTGATAGCTACATCTTTCATATTTCCGTGGGGTCGATTTCCATTCTCTTTGTTGTCATTTATACAGTATCCATCGAGACTTTTTCTTTTTGTCACCTTCTTTTTCTCCATTGCAGGAGGATTCTATTTATCCCAAATTTTCAGGAAAGACAAATCTCGGATCATTATGGTTTCAATTGTGCTGTTGAGTACATGTGCAATAATGTTTTTCCACAGCGAACATTATAAGGATATATATTGCAAGTATGTAAAAGAGACTAATGAAAAGCCTGATCCGGGCAATTTCTTTTATCTGAACGGGGCTGAATATGTGCCCGACAAAGTTTCTTCGGCATATTATATTCTTTCGAGAGGCGATGGCATAACGAGCTTGTCAGGGCAAACTATAGTAAATTCTTATAAGAGAAATAAAGAAGTGTTGAGTATAAATATATCGGTACAAAGGGTCGATTCACTTGAATTACCGTTGTTTTACTATAAAGGATATGGTGCAACGTTGAACGATAAATCTATTGCTGTCCTGCAAAGTGAGCTGGGGCTGATTCAAATTCCGGTAAACACATCAGGAGAAGTCGATGTATATTATAAAGGGACTACAATTCAGAAAATAACATCGTATATAACTATTCTGAGTATTTTCTTGTTATGTATATATATCTTTGTAGGTAGAAAAATATCGCACAAAAAATAAAATGAATTATGCAAAAGTTCTCTAACTTCGATTATTTATATGCCATTTTCATGTTCCTGTTCGGACTATTCATGATTTTCAGTCCGGGTACTTTTATCCGTAAAGTAGGGTATAACGAAGAACGTGTAAAAGCTGAATCGTGGCTCAAAAAGATAGGTATAGGTCTGTGTATCATAGCTCCTTTGTTCGCATATTTTATTTATACCAAACTGAATGCTTGACGGATTTGTCGAATACGGTTATATAGGGTTGTTCCTAGCCTCTTTTCTTGCTGCAACCATTCTTCCTTTTGGCTCGGAGTTTGTCTTTGCCGGACTTTTAGCTATGGGAATGAACGCATGGGGCTGTGTCATTGTCGCATCTGTAGGTAATTGGCTTGGAGGTATGACCAATTATTATCTGGGTAGCCTGGGCAAAGTGGAGTGGATAGAAAAATACCTTAAAGTAAAAAAAGAGAAAATCGAAAAAATGCAGCATTGGCTCGAAGGAAAGGGTGCTATAATGGCCTTTTTCAGTTTTATGCCTGTTGTCGGAGACATTATAGCATTAGCACTAGGTTATATGCGGGCTAATGTATATGTTGTAAATATTGCCATGTTTGCCGGAAAATTTGTACGGTATGTATTGATTATGTATGGTGTTAACTGGATTGTTTTTTAATTGCAGCAAAGTCTGCTTTTGGCAAGATTATTGATGTACGATATAAGATAATTTATAAAAGAATGTCAACAATATTATTTCATGAAATTGTTTTTGGTCCTATCCACAGCCGCCGATTAGGCTCGTCTTTGGGTATGAACTTACTACCGTATGACGGCAAGCTATGCTCATTCGACTGTATATATTGCGAGTGCGGATATAACAAAGACTTTAGAACAAAAACAAAGTTGCCCGATCGGGAGAATGTAAGAGCAGCTCTGGAAGATAAGCTGATTACTCTACAGAAAGAGAATACACCCATTGATGTTATTACTTTTGCCGGAAATGGAGAACCTACAATGCACCCGCAATTTTCGGAGATTATTGATGATACCATTCTCTTACGCGATAAATATTATCCCGAAGCTAAAATCAGTGTGCTGTCAAATGCCATGCACTTGGGTAAAGAAAAAGTGTTTGAGGCATTAAAGAAAGTGGATAACAATATCTTGAAGCTGGACTCTGCCATTCTTGAAACAGTTTATCTTATAGATCGTCCAAATTCAAGAGAATATAGCATTGAGAAGCAAATAGAGCTATTTAAGCGCTTTGAGGGCAATTTTATAATGCAAACAATGTTTGTAAAAGGATCTCATGATGGTAAAATCGTAGATAATACCACAGATAAAGAGATACAAGCATGGATAAATGCAGTTAAGGCAACGAATCCACGTGAAGTGATGATTTATACTATAGACAGAGAAACCCCTGAGAAAAATCTGGAAAAAGTATCTATCGAAAAACTAAGAGAGATAGGAAAACAAATAGAGGCTTTGGGGATAAAAGTCAATATAGCCGGATAAAGGTTTTAGTTTTTATTTTTATAATAAAAAAACTCTGCCCTTTTATGTATTTTATCAAAAGAGCAGAGTTACGAAAAATAAGATAGTCTTTAGCGTGCCATAAACATTTCAATATCTTCTTCTACAGAAGAAATACCTCCAATTCCAAAATTTTCAACCAAGACTTTAGCTACATTCGGAGACAAAAATCCAGGTAGAGTTGGCCCTAAGTGTATATTCTTTACACCTAAATATAGTAGAGCCAATAGTACAATAACTGCTTTTTGTTCGTACCATGCTATATTGAAAGCAATAGGAAGGTCATTTATATCATCTAAGCCGAATACCTCTTTTAGTTTAAGAGCAATTATTGCCAACGAATAACTGTCGTTGCATTGTCCGGCATCTAGTACACGAGGGATTCCGCCTATATCGCCCAATGGCAATTTATTGTATCTGTATTTGGCGCAGCCTGCTGTAAGGATAACAGTATCGTTTGGTAACGCTTCTGCAAAATCTGTATAATAGTTGCGGCTTTTCATTCTGCCATCGCATCCTGCCATTACAAAGAATTTCTTGATCGCTCCTGTTTTTACGGCATCTACTACTTTGTCAGCTAATGCTATTACCTGAGCATGAGCGAAGCCTCCTGTGATTGTTCCTGTTTCTATTTCTTGTGGAGACTGGCATTGTTTTGCCATTGCTATTATTTCAGAGAAATCTTTTGGCTGTCCGTTTTTACGTTCCGGGATATGTTTTGCTCCTTCCAGACCTGCTGCCCCTGTAGTAAATATTTTTTCTTTATAAGTTGCTCGTTTCGACGGTGGAACTATACAGTTTGTAGTAAATAGAATTGGCCCGTTGAATGACTCGAAATCTTCTTTCTGTTGCCACCATGCACCTCCGTAGTTGCCGGCCAGATGTTTATATTTCTTTAGGTGCGGATAATAATGTGCCGGAAGCATTTCGCTGTGGGTATATACATCTATCCCTGTTCCTTCTGTCTGTTGCAACAGTTCCTCTATATCGCGAAGATCGTGACCGCTAATAAGTATTCCCGGATTATTACCTACACCGATATTTACCTGTGTAATTTCAGGATTACCAAATCGTCCGGTATTGGCTGCATCTAACAATGCCATAGCTTGTACTCCATATTTTCCTGTTTCCAAAGCCAATGCAACCAATTCATCGGCAGAAATGTCTTCTCTGGTGATCTCGACCAAAGCTTTTTGCATAAAAGTGAATATTTCATCGTCAGTCTTATCCAGATTGTAGGCATGCTCTGCATAGGCAGCCATTCCTTTTAGTCCATAATGAACTAATTCTTTCAGAGAGCGAATGTCTTCATTTTTAGTTCTTAGTACACCTACGCTCAAGGCTTTGTCCATAAACTCTGATTCATCGCCATTCCATATGCATTCGTCCGGTAACGTCTGATCGTTTGTGTTTACAGATTTTGCCAGATTAGATTTTAATAGCAATCCTTCTTTTACTTTTTCCTTTATTGCCTCAAAATCGAAATTTGCATTTGTAATGCTTATAAACATGGCATCTACTACAAATTTATCAGCAACGGGTGAAGCGTTTCCTTCTTTTCTAAGCATATCATTATACACAGCGATTCCTCTGGTAACAAAAAGGAGTAGATCCTGTATATTTGAAACTTCCGGAGTTTTTCCGCATACTCCCATTATATCACAGCCCGAACCTTTAGCTGTCTCCTGACATTGAAAACAAAACATACTCATAATTTCTATTTTTTAGTTTTTATATTAATAATTTTTTTGCGAATCTATATTTCAATCATTTATACAAAAATAGGAGCCTTGCCTCAGATAAAGTGTCTCGTTTGAGACACCTCTGAAAATATTTTGTATATTTGATTCTATAAATCGTATAAGATGGATGTAAATATATTAACTCGTATACCTTTGTTTTTTTCAATAAAAGGAGAAGAGATAGATCGGATATTCTCCGAATTGCAAATAAAGGAAACGCATTTCAAAAAAGGGGAGATTCTCGCTTTTCAGGATGAGGTATGTAATAGGCTCATTCTGCTATTATCGGGAAGTGTGAAAGGTGAAATGAACGATCCTTCGGGCAGAGTAGTGAAGGTTGAAGACATATATGCCCCCAATCCGCTTGCGATACTATTTCTGTTTGGAGGTGAGAACCGTTTCCCGGTACAGGCTACAGCTAGAGAAGATACAACAGCATTGGTGATACCAAAACAATCTGTTCTTCGGATGCTGAGTATGAATGAGACATTATTAAAAAACTATTTAGACATTTCTGCGAATTTTGCAGGGAAGTTGAGTAACAAATTGCACTTTATGTCTTTTCGTACTATCCGTCAAAAGTTGACTATGTATATATTGAATCTATCGAAAAGGGATCTATCGGATGTGGTAATTCTGGATAAAACTAAGAGTGCTTTGGCTGAATATTTTGGAGTATCTCGCCAATCGTTAGAAAGAGAATTGACAAATATGCAATCCGATGGCCTTATTGTGTCGGAACAGAAGAAAATCACAATAAAAGACAGAAGCAAGCTGATACAGCTTATACGCTTTTGAAACAATAAAAAGTGACAAAAAGAAATCTATTTAATAAATAATCGTATCTTTGCCGCAGATTTTGGTGTCATTCTTTGTATTCACAGAGTATGATGAAAAGGGAATCAGGTGAAAATCCTGAACAGACCCGCTGCTGTAAGCTCTTTTCAGTGATCGGTTAACAGTAATCAGTTAACACCTCACTGATAATGATGTTTCTTCATTACCATTGCCACTCTTATTCAGTTAAGGGGAAGGCTGTAAGAAACAAGAGTAAGTCAGAAGACCTGCCAGAATTAAATATGAAATATAATCCCGTGGTTAGGATTATGTTGAAGGAATGAATAACTGTTTATAAACAGTGCATTTCCATATTTTAATTATTCAGAATAAGAAATTTTCAAGCTCCGAGGCTTAAGCGGGCTTATAAGTTTATTCTTATAAGTTTCTTAGATCCGGTAGTTTATATTTTCTAATATGCTGACTGTAGTCTGTTTCGAATACAGATTGCAGTTTGCGAAGTGCGTCTATATAAATTTCTGATATATTAAATTAATATGAAAAACTTCAAACTATTATTCTTGATGATTGGCTTTATGTTGGCAGGCATAGGTCAGATCGGTGCTCAAGGGGTAAAGTCTCTTGGCGATGATGGCGTTTTCTACCTCCGTACCAGCGATGGACACGAAGACTATGTGGTAGACGGCGAAGTGACGTTCAAAGCAGTGGCGTCGGGTCTTATAAAAACAAGTCTTGATGCAGGGGTTTGTTTCTCTCCTAAAAATGAAGGAGACCTGATACAAGTTACATTTGAGGATATTGACCTTAATGGTACAAATACGTACCTGCGTCTCTATCATGGTTATGCTCAAATAAAATATCCTTTGCCTACCGGACATTTTGCTCAAGTGGGTAAAGAAGTGAAAGGACAATCGTACTTGTCGGAGTCGGCAGACGGTAAATTCACATTCGGATTTCATAGTAATTATAATGCTGACGGACAAACAGGCTGGACAATAAAAGTAAAGAGTATTACTCCTGCCGACATGACTTATAAGTCTGCTTCGGTATTTCTCGACCAAACATTAGTGAACCGGGGCGGTCGCAATCAGATTCTATTGGGAGTGAATGTAGTCACCGAAGGACTTAATAATCGTCTTTCTCTCAAAGAACTGAACTTTGGAACTACAATCGGAGAAAATTTATTGCAATCCTATAAGATATATTATACCGGAGCAAATAAAAGTTTTGCTACAGATACGAAGATATCTGAATCATCGAATATAACTTCTTCTATAAATATTGCCACAGATGTGGCATTGGCAAACGGTAATAATTATTTTTGGTTTGTAGCTGACATTGCTCCCAATGCAGCAGTATCTTCTTCTCTGCCTGTAAATCTTACTTCTCTGAAAATAGGAGAGGAGACAAAAACACCGGAGACCTCTTCTCCGTCTGTTGCTGCAACTATATCTTCCGATATCTTGATGCAGAAAGAGCATTTGAGCTATACCATAGGTAGTGACATGAATTTCTTTGACGATGGAGGCAAGAATGGAAATATCTCTTCAAACTTTGAAGGAACAATAACTTTTGTACCATCTTCTGTCGGTAAAAAGATAAAAATTGATTTTTCGAAGTTAGAACTGTTCACTACTTCTACTGTAGGTTACAACGATGTATTCAACTTCTATAACGGTCAATCGGTAGATGCACAAAAGTTAATAACTACTCTACTAAAAGACATTGAGCCTATAAAATCGACTGCGGATGATGGAGCGATAACTATAACATTTAAAAGCACAACAGGGTTTCCTACTGCCGGATGGGAAGCTATTGTTTCAGAATTTGTTCCCGAACCGATGACTTACAATAGCACTGAAGTGCAATCGGCTACCGAAGAAACTTTAGCAGCAGGAAACGTAAACGAAAAGATGCTTATCTTCAATGTGAAAACATCTAATACCCTTACACCTCTAGCTGCCGAAGGATTTAAGTTTGACGCTACTGGAACAACGACCTTGTCTCGATTGACTAAAGCGAAGGTCTACTTCTTGGGGAAAAAAGCTGAGTTTTCTACAAGTAACCTTGTCGGAGAAGTGAGTTTGTCGGGAAGTTCTACTTTCGAAGTTACCGGTAGTCAAAGTCTTATTGAAGGGAACAATTATTTTGCATTGACGTATGACATATCTGCCGAAGCTGTTAATGAAGAGGAAGTAGCCGCAGCCCTAAATAGTGTGAAGCTATCGGGGACAAGCCATACAGTTACTAACTCTGTTCAGGCAAAGCGCAAAGTAGACAATACGTTTAAATCTTTGGCAGGAACGCATACACGTATACTCTATGGTAATTGGATGTATACAGATACAAAGAGTCCTTTCAATTCTTCTTACTATGATTACGAGGATAAAGATTGTATTGTAACTTTTACTCCTGCCAATACAGGGGCAGTTGCAGAAATAGAGTTCAGTGCTTTCGATGTATATTATGCTAATGCTTCATATGGAGTGAAAGCTATATTTGAGATATACAGTGGAACGGCAGTAAATAGTGCAAATCTTTTGTGGAAGTTAGATGATGCAGCCAAAAGTAAAACCGGGCCCGTAAAGAAATTACGTTCTACAGCAGCGGATGGTTCTATCACCATTAAATTTAATGCAAAAACAACATCGTCATATTATGCAGGAACAGGATGGAAAGCAGCCGTTCGTCCGTATGTGAATCATGATATGACAATAAAAAGCATTTCTGCTTTTCAGACCGAAACATCGAAAGTAAGTCCAAGTGCAACAAATCAAGAGATAATAGGCTTTGAGATTGTAACAGATGGTACACTCAATCCGTTGAAAGCAGAAGAGGTAAAGATAAATCTGAAAAAATCCTTATCTGCTGTCGATAAGGTTCATCTATTGTATTCCGGTGAGGTAAAAGATTTTTCTACAGCTCTCCCTATAGCTGAACTTTCTCCTACTACCGCACAAATAGCGATTTTGGCAGAGCAGATATTACCTGAAGAGAAATCATATTTTTGGATAAGCTATGATACTAAATCTGATATAGAAAGTGATCAGGAATTAGATGCTGAACTCTTATCTGTAAAGGCAAGTGGTACTACATATACACCTGTTGTTGGCGATCCGGAAGGAAGCCGTCTTACTAAGAATGAAATAGTTCTAGCTAGTGGAGACAACGGGCAGGTGACATTGAATAAAACAACTCTCTTCTATGACGATGGAGGTGCTGATAATAGCTACAGTAAAAGTTTCGATGGACAGATTACATTTCTTCCGGCAGCCACAGGACAGGTTGTGAAGCTTAAATTTAACGATTTCTTTACTGCTTCGGCTCATTATATGTACATATATAATGGCAAAGAGGCGAAAGAAGAGAATCTATTATATAAGATTTCGAGCACAACTACTCCCGGAACAATATTGCCTACATCGGCGGATGGAGCTTTGACAATCCGCTTTGTAAGTACAACGACTTCTACATATCGCGGATGGGAGATCGAAGCCTCTTCATACACTTTGCAAGATCTTGTAGTAAAAGGTATTGCAACAGCACAAGTAGGTGATGACAACATATTGCGAGGAGCGAATAACGAGGCATTGCAAAAAATTGTAGTTAGTGTCGAAGGAGATAAAAACGTAGTCAAACTGAACAATCTTAAGTTTGGAACCGGTACGACGACTAACGCGGGCGATATATCCTCGGCAAAACTGTTTTATACAGGCAAGACATCGAGCTTTATAGCCGAAGGTCAGTATGGTAATAATGCTACTTCATCCAATCTACTTTTCACCGGAACTCAGGACATTGAGATCAGCGACGCGGGAGATTATTATTTCTGGCTGGCTTATGATATTTCTAAGACTGCAACAATAGGCAATAAAGTGAGTGCTAAGCTCGAATCTCTTTCTGTTGGAGGAAACAACTATACTTCGATAGTAGAAACTACAGGTGTTGAACGTACTATAAAAGGAGGTTTTAAAGGAACATATACAATCGGAAAATCATCATCGGCAGACTATGCTACTTTTGCGGCAGCCATCGCTGATATGAAAGGTGGAGTAGAAGGTGCTGTTGAGTTTAAAGTAGAGGCTGGTACATACAACGAGAATATATTGATAAAAGACATTCGGGGTACATCTGCCGAAAACACCATTACCTTCACTTCTGCATCGGGCAAGAATAACGATGTAGTAATCAAAGGTTCGGGCTATTCTGCAACTTCTTCTTACGGAATGTTTGCCGTAGATAGTACAAGCTATGTTACTATAGAAAATATGAGCCTTATCCCTACCGATCAGTCATATAAATACAATATGCACATTCGCCGGATCAGTCGCCACTTTACTTTGCGAAACTGTATTCTGACAGCTAATCTCATCACATCAGGTTATTCAGGTATGAACCACTTCTATATGGAGTCAATCAATGAAGAGGGCAAGAATAACGATTACGTAACAGTGGATGGTAATATTATTACAGGAGGATATATAGCCTTGTATATGGGAGGAACAGGATATGTGGCTTTGTCTAAAGAAAAAGGCGCTGTTATACGTAACAATAAGATATACAATCCGTGCGGAAAAGGGATTTATATATTTGATGAGCGTGACGCCTTGGTAGAAAATAATACTATAATCAGCGAAACAACTACCAAGACAGGATATCAGGGAATGGATATTTATCGTAACAAAGGCAATCTGATTATACGCAACAATAAAATTGTCAACAAGCAATCATCTTATTCGACAGGTATAGAACTAAGATCGGAAGTTGTAGGCTCTGCCGACAAGCCTGTACAGATTTACAATAATAGTATCTCTCTTACCAATTCGCCTAATACATCCAGTTATGGTATGTCTATCACGGGTGATTGTTCGTACGTACACTATTATAATAATACGGTTCGTATAGCAGGAAATGGTGGTTATCCTTTTGGATTTTATAAGACAGATGAGAAAGGAAGTAATCTTATTGTGCAGAACAACTTGTTTCAGAATAAAACAGCCTCTCCTTTATATGCGTTCTTTAGAGAGTCGCAGTTAAAAATGGTTACATTCAAAAATAATGCTTATCTGCTTACAGGAAGTAAATTTACAAACAACTATGGTGGAGACAACTTTACTACTTGGGTAGCCAACTCAGGAGAAACGGGAGCGATTGAATATGCAGCCGAGTTTTTTACCGATACGGATTTACACCTAAGAGTGGCAGGCAATTTGAATGCTGCGCTACCTGTAAGTTTCATTACTTACGATATTGATGGTAAAACACGTAGTACAACAACACCTACGATCGGAGCTTATGAATATGTTCCGTTTACCATAGGCATTCCAGAGATGGAAGCAGATTACCCGAAAGTACAGTCTAAGGAGTATAATAACGCTGCTTTGAATGTAAAACTAACTCAGCCCGGAAAACTTTATAGCCTGATTAAACTGGCTACTGATGCTGCGCCGTCTGTAGAAGATATTAAGACCGGGCAGAAAGTGGATTTAGGACTGGGAGAAGAGGGGATTGTTGCGTTCTCTGGCTTGACCGAATTGACAGATTACAAGGCATACTTCTATATGGAGAGTATCTTTGGGGACAATTCGGCAATAATGTCTAGCGAATTATTCAAAACTCCGGTACAAATTCACCCTATGGTAGTTACTCTTCCGAGAAAGTGGGATAGGGTAGAAGCGGGTAAATCCGTTAATTTGTTCCCTATTGTCACAGGAGGTGTATATCCATATACATATAGCTGGAAGAATGCCAAAGGTGAGCAACTTTCTACTGATTCTATTTTGACTGTTGCTCCTCAATTCTCGGCACAATATACGCTGACAGTAAAAGATTCGAATGTAGAGAATAAAGATTACAGAACAGATGTATTGGTTACAGGAAACCAGGCTGTTGCTACATTCGATGACCTTTATCTGGCTTCTGAATCTTACTGGCAAGGCTTTGACGATGAAGAGCTATCTGTCTTTTATAGCGGCTCATACTCTTTCTCCAATATGTATTATCCTTCGCTCTATACATGGGGAGGATTCAGCTATTCGAATGTAACGAATACAAACTTTAATCCGGCTGAATTTCTCACTCAGCAATTCCGATCGGTTACAGGTAAAGGAGTAGAGGATAGTAAGAATTTTGCAGTTCTGTACACAATGGGATCGCGTACCGAAGTGAAGGTTGAAAACAATCCGGTGCAGGGAGAAATAATTCCCGGAGTTTTTCTTACTAATGCCGCCTATACAATGAGTAGTATTAAGAAAGGTGACTCATTCACAGGAGATCCTTTCAAAAAGGGGGATTGGGCTAAAGTAACATTTAAGGGAACAAAAGCAGATGGAGCTACATCCACTCTCGATTATTATTTTGCAGATTATCGTTCAGAGAACGAAGCAGAGCATTATGCAATAGATACCTGGAAGTGGGTAGATCTCTCTTCTTTGGGGCAAGTGGTTAAAGTAGGCATTACCATAGATGCCTCTCGCAAAGATGCCTATGGATTGACATTGCCGGCATATATCTGTATGGATAACTTCGGGGCAACAGATCCTACACCTATTATTGCAGATGGTTATCCTGTCTTGAAGGGAACGACACGCAATACAGCAAGTTTCGAAATGAAAGCAGATAATGCGGGTAAGTTATATAAATATGCTCAAAAGGCAACGGATACAACAACTCCAGATCTTTCGACAATATTAGCTTCCGGTTATGATGAAATTGAAGCTAATAATATTACCAATGTTCTTCTGTCCGGTCTAATTCCTAATACCGAATACAAAGCTTATTTTGTTCTTGAGTCGGCAGGAGGTTTCCATTCTGCAATTAAGGCTAGTAGTTCTTTTACAACAAAGGCTGCGTTTGATTATACATTGACAATAAACGATAAAGGATGGAATGTTGAAGACAAATATATTATTGGCTGTGGCGAACAGAGCTTGTTATCTGTAAAGGTAGAAACAGCAGACAATGACATTGTCAAGATAGATGGAGTTGCAAAAGAAAGTAATGAATTTGAAATTACTGTCGAAAAACCATCTGTGAGAAATATTCCGTTTGTTATCGAGTCTCAGGATGGAAGTTATAGTGAAACATATACTATTGCTATCGAAAAATATTTTGCATTCGGAGATATTGTCAAAACAATGTGGAATAATACTTTGATGCTCAATCTGAAAAAACTGAGAACAGAAGGATACACAGTCACCGGATATCAGTGGTACAAGAACGGGCAGCCTATCCAAGGAGCAACTGCGGCTTCCTATTCGGCAGGATCTAAAGCTGGTGATCTTTTAGATAAAGATGCTACATATGCCGTTGCTATCACTACACCTGACGGAACAATCCATTCTTGCGCAGAAAAGATCGTGTTTAAGAGTATGCAGGTAAAAGCTTATCCTAACCCGGTAAGTGCAGGAGAGACAATATATATAGATGCGGATATAGACGATGAGTTACTTACAGGTGCAGTGATTGAGATATATAACATTTCGGGAATACATATGAGTACTGTAAAAGTAACAGGGCGTATTACTTCGATTGATTTGCCTGCCAGCTCTGGCGTGTATATCTTGAAATTCAAGGCTAATAACGGTTTTGGTAAAGATCTGAAAACGATAGTAAAATAGCCTCTTTTTGTAACAAAAGATAAAATAGTAAAAACATGAGAACAAAGAAATATATATCTATGGTTGTTGCAGGATTTTTATCCTGCACAGCCTTGCTTGCTCAGCAAAAACAGGAGGTATCTGTATATGGTGCAGGCGGATTGTCGACACTGAACTATGATGCGAAAACAGGGGAGAGAAAAAATGGTGCAGGCGGAGATTTCGGTGTTGGCTACACATATTCATTAACAGAAAAATTTGCGCTGAATACAGGTGTAGGCATAGCTTTTTATAATGCTAAATTCTCAGCAAAAGAGATGACGGATATACTTTATGGACTTACCGATCCTCACAGTGAAGAAGTATATGATTTTCATTCTTCGATAACAGGATATGAAGAAAAGCAGAATGTAACATATCTCAACATCCCTTTGATGGTACGCTATTATCTCGATAATGCGAACCGATTCTATGTCTCAGGAGGAGTTAAAGTAGGTATTCCTCTTAGTGGGAGCTACAAAACAACAGGAGCTACCTTTGTAAATAAAGGTTATTTTGTCGATCTTGAGAATTGGGGAACATCTCAGGAGTTTATGGGTTTCGGTACTTTCAGGAATAAGACTGTCGATGAAGATCTGGATCTGAATATAGCTTGTATGGCAAGTATAGAAGCAGGTACAAAATGGGATTTAAATGATAAGTTAGTGCTGTATGCCGGACTTTATTTCGACTATGGACTCAATGATATTGTCAAAGGAAACAATGACAAAAGTTTTATTATCCATAACCACAATGCCTCAGGTGCAGAATTTTCCAACAATAGTGTGTTAGCATCTCACTACACTGCGGATAAAGGTCAAAGCAAGTTTACCGGAAAAGTTGTGCCAATGACATTCGGACTTAAAATGAGCTTAGCCTTTCAGATAAATTGACAATTTGTTTTATTGTATATAGGTAGGAAAAGAGGGCTTCTGAACAGAGTAGGAAGTTCTCTTTTTTATTATTCAATAAAAAAGGGCTACTTTTAATAGCCCTTTAATATTTCCCCAAAAGAGAATTTATACCTCTTTTTCCAGTTCTATCAGCAAGTCGCTCTTGCTGGTTGCATCCCCTTCTTTAACCAATACTTTCTTTATTATACCTTTTGTGCTGGCGAGAATTGCATTCTGCATCTTCATAGCTTCCAGTATGAGCAAGGTATCTCCTGCTTTTACCGAATCTCCGGTTTTTACCATCACTTCCAGTATTTTGCCCGGCATAGGGGCTTTCAGTCGTATTGTTGTAGACTCGCTAGCCTGAGATGTCAGCATTTTTTTGCGCTGTAGGGAAAAAGGAGTTTCTATAGAAAAACTATAACTCACCCCGTTTACTAATAGCTCGTATTCGTTTTGGTGTTTAGACATTATTTCTACCGGATAATGTACTCCGTTAACAGAAACGAAAGTAAAGCCATCGTTGGAAACCTCTATTTCAGGAATCAACTCTTTAGTGTTATATTCTATCTTGCCATTTTTATTTAATGAAAAGCTATATTCCTTATTAGATTCTTTATTGAGTGCTATCAATTGTTTATTTCGATTGTTCATAATATGACAAATTACATGTTGTTCATTCTGTTTCTTAGAGTCCACAAATCAGGATTTTCTTCTGTGTTCTCTTGAGGTTTATTCTGTTCTTCAAAATGATTTACTGCAAACAAAGCAGCTAGTAATTCCTCGTCTTTTTCCTGATAAACCATAGAGTCCATATCTTTTTCGATGAACGAAGTATCAAAATTTCCACTCTCGAAAGCCTTGTTGTGCAATACCGCTTTGTCGAAAGGAATGGTTGTTTTTATTCCTTTTATCTGAAACTCGTTCAGGGCTTGCAATGTTTTTGAGATAACGGTTTTCCTGTCTTTTGCATGCACTATAAGCTTAGCTACCATAGAGTCGAAGAAAGGAGTTATCTCAGAGCCTACAACTACACCCGAATCTATACGTATGCCTTCACCATGAGGTACGTGCAATGCTTTTATAACACCCAGATAAGGAGAAAATCCTGCTTGTACATCCTCTGCGTTTATACGGCATTCGATAGCCCATCCGTTTAGTTTCACATCTTCTTGACTAATAGGTAGTTTTTCGCCATTAGCCACCCGTATTTGTAATTCTATGAGGTCAAGCCCTGTAATCATTTCGGTTACGGGATGCTCTACTTGCACCCGGGTATTCATTTCCATGAAATAGAAATTCTTGTCTTTATCTAATAAGAATTCGACAGTGCCCAGACTGATGTAGCCTGCTTCCTTCGCCAGAGAAACGGCAGCGTCGGTCATCTTTTTGCGCAGGGCTTCGTCTAATGCCGGAGAAGGCGCTTCTTCCAGCAATTTTTGGTGTTTGCGCTGAACGGAACACTCTCTTTCGCCCAGATGGATCACGTTGCCAAATGTATCGGCTACTATCTGTATCTCTATATGACGGGGATTTTCCAGATATTTTTCAATAAATACTGATGGGTTGTTGAATGCAGATAGAGCTTCGGATGCGGCAGAAAAATACATCTGTTTCATTTCCGACTGTTTGCGTACTATACGCATACCTCGTCCTCCACCTCCGGCACAAGCCTTGATGATAAGAGGAAATCCTATTTGTTTTGCAATTTCTAAGGCTTCGTCCAATGTATCTACACTGCCTTTACTGCCACCCAACATAGGAACTTTTCCTTTAGCTGCTATCTCTTTAGCCACAATCTTATCTCCCATGTTTTGTATGACACGCGGCGAAGGACCTATGAATATAATGCCTTCCTCGGTGCAACGGACAGCAAACTGTGCGTTCTCGGACAGATAACCATATCCGGGATGTATAGCATCTATTTTGTTTCTTTTGGCTAATAACACGAGACTCTCTATGTCGAGAAACTCAGGGATGTCGTTCTTCTCTCTCTCTGGAAAATCCAAGATGCGGTCTACCTGAGACAGATAAAAAGCATTAGGCTCTTTCTGTGTCCTTATACCTACCGATTCTATTCCCATTTTTTTTGCTGTACGGGCTATTCGAATGGCTATTTCTCCCCTGTTGGCAATCAGTATAGAATGTATTTTATCTTTTGCTTTCATTTTTATATCTTTTACGGTTAAAGTGGTAAATTACCATGCTTGCGTTTCGGACGGAGTTCTGTTTTCCGTTCAAGTGCTTTCAGACAATTTATAATTTTACCTCGTGTAAGGGCAGGGTCGATAACTTCATCTATAAATCCTTTTTCGTCGGCGATATACGGATTGGTAACTTCATCCCTGTACTTTTGAGTCAGCTCTCTTTTCAGCATTACAGGGTCTTCCGATTCTGCCAATTCTTTTCTATACAAAATTGCTATAGCACCGTCGGGTCCCATAACAGCAATTTCGGCAGTAGGCCAAGCATATACGAAGTCTCCACCAATACCTTTACTGTTCATCACAATATATGCACCTCCGTACGCTTTACGAAGTATAATTGTTATTTTTGGTACCGAAGCGAAGGTATAGGCATATAGTAGTTTTGCGCCATGGCGGATAATACCATCATGTTCTTGATCTGTACCCGGTAAGAATCCCGGAACGTCTTCCAATGTTATAATCGGAATATTAAAAGAATCGCATATGTTGATAAATCTGGCAGCTTTTACCGAAGAGTCTATGTCGAGCGTACCAGCCATAACTTTGGGCTGATTGGCAACTATACCAACCACTTGTCCATCTATGCGGGCAAAAGCTGTAAAGATATTCATCGCGTGGTTTTCTGCCACTTCGAGATAATCTCCATTGTCGACAATGAGTTCTACAATATCTTTTACATTATATGGTTTGTCCGGATCTTCGGGAACTATATTTCTTAATCTTTCTTCGTTTTTGCTTATTGCGTTTTTTTGCTTTTCTACAGGAGGGTTTTCCATGTTGTTGGAAGGCAGATAAGATAATAGTTTTTTTACACCTAATATCGTATTCTCGTCATCGCTGTATACAAAGTCTGCTACACCTGATTTTGTTCCATGTACTGATGCTCCTCCAAGATCTTCTGTTGTAACCGTTTCGTTCAGAACTTCCTTTACAACATTGGGTCCTGTTACAAACATATAGCTGGTGTCGGCAGTCATAAAGATGAAGTCGGTGAGGGCAGGGGAGTATACTGCACCTCCGGCAGCAGGTCCCATTATTACCGATATTTGAGGAATGACCCCTGAAGATAGAACGTTACACTTGAATATGTCGGCATAGCCGTTCAATCCACTGATTCCTTCCTGTATACGTGCGCCACCCGAATCTATCAATCCGATAACCGGAGATCCTGTCTTGAGTGCCAGATTTTGTATTTTAGCTATTTTAGATGCGTGCATTGAGCCTAACGAACCTCCAAGAACATTGAAGTCTTGTGAATAGGCATATACCAAACGGCCGTTGACTCTACCAAAGCCTGTGATTACTCCATCGCCAAAGGCTTTTACTGTCTTTCCGAAAGAAGCGTTTGCTGGTGGAGTATAGGCATCTGTTTCTTCGAATGTGCCTTCGTCGAAAAGAAGCAGGATGCGTTCGCGTGCGGTAAGTTTCCCTCTCTTGTGTTGTTTTTCGGAATAATTTTCGTCATATTGTTTCTCCAGTAATGCATGACGAGCTAAGAATTGTTCGTACGATTTTTTCATTCTTATTAATAGATTTAGTAATATTTATACCAACTATGATGAATACAACAAATATTTATCATAATTGATCAATCGCCAAAGAAAATAAATAGCATGAAGACTAACATAAACCAGTATCCTGTATCGACAGAATCTTAGCTGATGGATGTTCTTTGCTTTATTTCCCGAAAGCGTTAAACTTATATGGCCCTGGCAGGTCTTCTGGCTTACTCCATCTCCGAATCTCCTTCCCATCTTTTCAGTCATCAGTTATCAGTTATCAGTTATCAACCTTATTTGTTGTTAACTGTTCACTGCTAACTGTTCACTGTATGTGACAGTGGCATCGAGTATTGTTCAAAGACTTTCCCAGCTTACCTTGTTAACTTATTACTGTTAACCGTTCACTGAAAAGAGCTTACAGCAGCGGGTCTGCCCGGGAATTTCGCCCGGTTCCCTTTTCACCACTTTCTATGAATATAAAAAGTGACACCAAAACCGGAAGCAAAGGTAGGGGTTTTTCTTGAAAAGAAAATAGTTTCGTGTTTTTTCTGCTCAATGAATGAATATATGAAGCTTATAGCTCGATAAGAGAGGGTATATTTTGTAATACATGATTGCCATTCCATATAATTACATTTCCATTTATCAGCGATTTATTTATGTCAATAATTCGCTGATTGCTACTGCCTCTGAATTGTAGGTCTTCATTTCTTAGAGAGGAGATGTATCTTCCGTCTACAAGAACATCGATAAAAGGCAGGATTTGAGATAATCTCTGAGATCTTAGAATCTGTTCGTATGAATAGCCGGTATAGCACCAGATTGTTTTCTGGGATTCTTGTTTTATTCGTATGGCAAGCTTTGTGAATCCTTCTACTTGCATCAGAGGATCGCCTCCGGTGAAAGTAACGTTTGCAAATTCGTCTTCTTCTATCTTGTCGAATAATTCATCTACCGAAAATAAAGAACCATTGTCTTTGTCCCACGACTGAGGATTGTGGCAGCCCGGACATTGGTGTGTACATCCCGCAGCATAGATGGCTGTCCTGAATCCGGGACCATCTACAGAGGTGTCGTGTACAATATTTAGTATTGATAATTTATCCATAAGATTGCTTGTTGAATTTATCTTCTCGGTGTATAAGAAACGATTGCTATTAGGATTCGAGAACTTTATCTATAAAGAAAATTCTTTTTGTGAACAATGATAAACGTGATAAATAAAAACAAGCAGAAAGTGTAACTTTTGTCACTTTTTAGTTAAAAAATACTCTCTGCTTGGTCTGATTCAACTCTTAAATTACATTATTCGTGAATAATTCTGTCATTCAATTCAGCTAGTTTTGCACTATTCCACCTATCGGTTGTTCCCACAAGGTATCCTGTTATACGTTGCAGGCGGTCTATTTCTTCACTTCCGCATTTAGGGCATTTTTCCAATCGACTGTCTGCATTTTCATACCCACATTTGAGACAACGGTTGCGATTGTGATTTACCGATGCGTAACCCATATTATATTTATCCATCATGTCTACCACAGTCATTATGGCTTCGGGGTTGTGAGTAGCATCACCATCTACCTCCACATAAAAGATGTGTCCTCCACGGGTGAGGTCGTGGTATGGAGCCTCTGCTTTTGCTTTTTGGTGTGCGCTACATTTGTAATAGACAGGTACATGGTTCGAGTTGGTGTAGTATTCCCGATCGGTAATGCCTTCGATCAGACCGAAGTCTTTTCTATCGCGTCGGGTAAACCTCCCTGCAAGTCCTTCGGCAGGGGTAGCCAGAATACTATAATTGTGCTGGTATTTTTCCGAAAACTCATTCGCCCGGTCTCGCATATATGTGACAATTTCCAAGCCCAACTTTTGAGATTGCTCATCTTCCCCATGATGTTTACCTGTCAGAGTAACCAACGCTTCGGCAAGCCCGATGAATCCGATACCCAGTGTACCTTGATTTATGACTTTTTCTATAGTGCCTTCATTTTTAACCATTTCGCAACCTTCCCAAAGAACAGACATTAATAGAGGAAACTGTTTTGGCGCGGCTGTTTTCTGAAATTCGAAACGCCTGTGCAGTTGCATTGCAGCAAGGTCGAGGGTTTGATTTAGTTTGCTGAAGAAACATTCGATGCGTTCTTTCTCATTTTCTATATTCCGGCATTCCAAGGCTAGGCGAACAAGATTGAGGGTGGAGAAAGAAAGATTGCCTCGTCCGATAGATGTTTTCTTGCCAAAGCGGTTTTCGAATACACGTGTACGGCAACCCATTGTGGCCACTTCGTACTCGAAACGGCGAGGATCGTCCGCTTTCCATTCTTCGTGCTGATTGAATGTGGCATCGAGATTCAGGAAGTTTGGAAAAAAGCGGCGGGCACTTACTTTACATGCCAATAAATAAAGGTCATGGTTTCTGTCTTCGGGCAGATAGCTTACTCCTCTTTTCTTTTTCCATATCTGGATTGGGAATATGGCTGTGACTCCGTTGCCTACACCTTCGTATGTGCTATTCAGCAACTCTCGGATAATGCAACGGCCTTCGGCAGAAGTGTCTGTTCCGTAATTGACAGAACTGAATACGACCTGATTACCTCCACGTGAATGTATGGTATTCATATTATGAATGAATGCTTCCATCGATTGGTGTACACGACTGACTGTTCGGTTGATGGCATGCTGTATAATTCGGTTGTCTCCGCTCAGACTGTCTAATGCTTTTGGGTAATAGTCCTGTATCTCTACACCGTACAGATGTTCGTATTTCTGTCCGTTGATTTCTTCCAGCACCTTGACTTCTTCTATATAGCTCTTTCTTACAAATGGAGCCAGATAGAAATCGAAAGCAGGAATGGCTTGTCCTCCGTGCATTTCGTTTTGTGCAGTTTCTAAGGATATGCACCCTAGCATACTGGCGGTTTCTATGCGCTTTGCAGGACGAGATTCTCCATGACCGGCATTGAATCCATGTTGTAGTATCTTGTCCAGCGGATGTTGCACGCAGGTAAGACTCTTGGTCGGGTAATAATCTTTATCATGTATGTGCAGGTAATTTAGTCGGACGGCCTCTTTTACTTCGGGCGATAATAGATAGTCGTCGACAAAAGGCTTAGTGGTTTCGCTTGCAAACTTCATCATCATGCCAGCAGGTGTGTCTGCATTCATGTTGGCATTTTCCCGTGTAATGTCGTTCGATTTGGTTTCTATGATTTCAAGAAACATATCCCGGGTTTTAGCCTTGCGGGCAATGCTACGTTTGTCTCTGTATGCGATGTACTTTTTAGCAACCTCTTTGCGGGGGCTTTTCATTAGTTCCATCTCTACCATATCTTGTATTTGCTCTACGGTCATTTGTTCCCTGCCCTGACAAGAAACATAATCGGTGATGCGTCTGATAATAGTGGTATCTTCTCCCTGTTCGGTGTGTAGCATGGCTTTGCGTATTGCCGCCATGATTTTGTCTTCATTGAAACCGACTATGCGTCCGTCTCTTTTTACAACTGTCTGAATCATATCCTTTATTGTTATACTTTAATGTTTCAACTCGGAATATAACTGACGGAAGCCTGAAAAATACACGATGATGTTTGTGTCTACAAAGTGGTCGTATATTCTTTTGCTTTTCTCCCGAAAGCTATGAATCTATATGCGGCAGGTCTTCTGACTTATTTCAAGTTAAACGCCTTCCCGTCTCGTCAGTCATCAGTTGCCAGTCATCAGTTATCAAACTTATTTGTTGTTAACTGTTTACTGCTAACTGTTCACTGTGTCAGACAGTGGCGTGAGAGTTTAACTCTGTTCCGAAATTTTACAGCTACGGGGATAGTTCACGATTTTCACGCGATTCCCTTTTAATTCAATTTTACTTGAAACCGTATATGCCAACAAAGGTATATTTTTATTTGATATAATTATTCAATTGTATATTATTTATATTTATAAAAATAAGAAAGTTTTCCATTTTGTTTTGTATTTATCTGTTTATTAGATTGTTTTATTTTATTAATTGTTCAAAAGTTTTCTAAATTATAATTTTATAAGTTTATCTATGCACTATAGAAGCAAAATATTTTTATTAAGATGATTATTCAATTATTTTTTATATACCTTTGCGCTACAGAAGTTCTTTATCATAATTCTTCAACCGCTAAGGTGCCTCTGATAAAGAGGAGAATAGGGAATCACGTGAAAATCGTGAGCTGTCGCGCAACTGTAATCGCCGCGAATGTTTCTATTTATTATCCACTATCTTGCAAAGATGGGAAGGGGAATAGAAAAGGTGAGAGTCAGGATACCTGCCTTAGATTGGATTGACAATGCTTCGCGAAAAAGTATTATGTCGAATGATTCCTGTTATTTTCACATTCTGTGAGAATGTAAATCTTTTCTGTCATATTTATTTTGCTGCATTGAGAAGTTCGAAAAGAGCTTTTTACATCATTATTTATTAATCGTAAAAAGTTTTAGAAAATGCGAACAAAAGATTTTGATTATCCGCGTCATGATAGTCAAAGTAAAACAGAGATTGTTAATGCTCAGTCCATTACAGAGAGTATTCCTATTAAGGAATTTGCCGATATGCTGCTTGATGTCAGTACGTTGCTATTAGAGTCGGGAGCGCATTGTGAGCGCATCAACCGCAACGTTCAGCGAATGGCACAAAATACAATTTATAACGTAGAGATGCTGATCTCATTTACTGCCATTTCTATTTCGGTAACCGACAAAGACAATTCTGCAAACTCTATTACCGGAAACAAATCTATAAAGCATCACGGTGCCCACTTTGGTGTATTGACTGATACAAGTCTGCTTACATGGAAGCTGGCAGATAGTGAGATTTCATTAGAAGAATTGCGCAATCAGTTACAGTGTCTGAAAACATCATTCAAATATCCGAGATGGCTTGTTCGATTAAATATTGGTGTTGCCTGTGGATGTCTTTGTTTACTTGCCGGAGGGAATTGGGTAGATGCAGCTTTTGCTCTATTTGCTTCGATAGCAGGTCTTATCGTTCGTCAGGAAATGATAAAATATGGTTTCAATTTGATGGTGTCTATTCTTTGTTCAGCATTTATAACCACATTAATATCAGGATCGAATGCCCTTTTCTCGTTAGGGAAAACTCCGGAAACGTCAATAGCTACAGCTGTTCTTTTTCTTATTCCCGGAGTGCCCTTAATCAATAGTATAATAGACATTCTGGAGGGGTATATTCCTACCGGAATAGCCCGGGGAGCATTTGGCGCATTTATTCTCTTGTGCATTGCTGTTGGCATGTTTCTTAGTATGGCTCTGATAGGTATTAATAATTTTTAGTTATGCTGGTAGATATTCTGAGAGATGCTTCTTTAAGCTTCTTTGTGGCAATAGGATTTGCCATGTTGTTTGAGACTCCCAAAAAAGGCTTGTTGATGGCAGGTCTTCTGGGCGGATTTGGTCATGCTATTCGCTTTGCTTTGCTGCAATTGGGCTTCGATATGGTTTTTTCCACACTGTGTGGTACAGTAAGTATCGGATTGGCTGGCATTTATTTTGCACACAGAGTACATATTCCCCCGGTTGTATTCACTTTGCCCGCATGCATCACTATGATTCCGGGATTGTATGCATATAAAACAATGCTGGGCTGTATTAGGATATACGAAGAGGGTATGACTGGAACAAGGAGTGCTTTTCTGTTGCAAGATACAGTATATAATTTTATTCTTACATCTTCCCTTCTGTTTTGTCTGGCAATAGGCATTTGCATTGCAGCCCTTATCTTCAGACGGAAAAGCGTGAAGAAGCTGAGGGGTAAAGGCTTTTTTAGAATCAGGTAAAAGTATCGGTTGTATAAACCAACTATTAATATTATTCTTTTTATAAACTTAAATAACAAGATCGAAATGAAAAAAATATGTCCACGTTGTTCAACAAGTTTTGCTTGTCGCGAAGATCGCACCGATTTGTGTCATTGTACACGTATCTATTTATTCTCGGGAGTACGGGATTATATTATAGATAATTATGAAAACTGTTTATGCCCGAAATGTTTGAAGGAAACTAATTCTAGTTTTCACTCATTCGGAATTAATCCAAAATTTATACTAAAAAGGAGTGAAGGATAAGATAAGTTGGTTTTTTCCAATATTAGAGAATTGTCCTCCTCTTTTAGTAATTTGACACTACTAAGTTCTTTTCTGTAATTATGAAATTTGGATTTCTATAATTTATATAGGAATCCGGATTTCATTTTTATATCAATAGTCAATGATTAGTTTCCTTTGCCGTTGATAAGTTCGAGTAATAGTAGCAAGATAGGATAGTTGTATTTTGCATTGGCAAACATGTAATCACGAATTTTTTTGAATGCAATACCCATCTGGTTTTCGACGGTTTTTATTGAGATGTGTTTTTTCTCTGCAATTTGTTTATAGGTTAAATTGTCGCTTTTAGATAGTAAGAATATGTCTCGGCACTGAGGAGGTAGCGTTGCTATTGCATCTAAAAGAGTTTGAATCAATTCCTCTATTTGGAATTTCTCAGCTTCATCATCCTTTTCTATTAATTGACTTTCAAACCATTTTTCGAGTATTTTATACCTGTTAACCTCGTCCCTATGATAATTTAATATCTTGTTTCGGGCAGACTTGAATACATATGCCTTGAAATGAGATACTTCTATAATGTCTTTGTTCTCCCATAATCGAAGAAATACTTCTTGAACTATATCTTCAATTGTCTGAACATCTTTTGTGTAAAAATTGAGATACTTGCACAACGGATCAAAATAGGCATCATAAAATTCCTTGAAATTGTGAATATTGATATTGCTTCTGTCCATATTGCTCTGTATGAATTTAGAATAAACTACCCAAAAGTAAATATTTTTTACATATATATTATTTCGGTATTGTTAAATGTCTATTTTTTAATGGTTAAGAGGTCGGTTAACCGTTGTTAACACATGAAGGAGGAGTTATTTCTTTATGAAAAATAAAGATAAGCGAAAATTTCTTTAGGGGTATTTTTATTTGACGTGTCTTTTATATAAACACGAAAGGAATATGATTGATCCGTATATATTAATTGCTAAAGAATTAACAAGTATAATTACTTTAGATGAGACTGTTCTGTTGGAGGAATGGCGTAGCAAGTCAGCAGAAAATGAAGAAGTGTATCAGGATATGAGAGAGAGTTGGTTTCTGATCAACGCATCTTCTCACTGGGTTATGCCGGATAAAAGAGATACATGGAATGAGATAGAATATAAAATAAATAATCTTGACCAGTCCTCTGTAAAAACATATACAAAAGCGACGCTAATAAAGATGGCGAGTATAGCTGCGTCTATAGCTCTCATTGTTGCAGTGGGTATCTCGTTCGTATATCAGTATAAAATGCAGCCATCAGAACAAATTGTACAGGTGAATACACCCAGAGGTCAAAAATCGGAAATCGTACTTCCCGATGGATCTAAAGTATGGCTCAATTCAGGATCATCCCTTTCTTATAGTACCGATTATGGAAGAGATTCAAGGACAGTAGGACTTTATGGCGAAGCATTCTTCGATGTTGCTTCAAACAAAGAAATACTATTCAATGTGCTACTTGATGGCGGGCTAAAAGTGCAGGTGCATGGTACTCAGTTTAATGTAGATGCTTATCCCGGGACTAAAGATATAACAGTATCATTACTGGAAGGGTCTGTCTCTCTTCTGACTGACACGCCAGATGCAGAGAAAAATGCAATAATGCTTAAGCCGAACGAGAAAATTGTAATGAACAAAGAAACATATACATATAAACAAACTCCTTGCGATGCTGAGTTAGAAAGCTTATGGCGACTAGACCGCTTGAAAATAGAGCAAGCAACATTAGCGCAGATAGTGGAGAAAATGGAACGCTGGTACGGAGTGGATATACATATGAAAGGAAATGACAGGGGAAAGCTTTACTGGTTGACAATAAAAACAGAATCGTTGACAGAGATGCTCGAGCTCATAAATAAGATAACCCCAATAAACTATTCAATTAAGGGAGAGGAGGTGACCATAGAATATAGATAATAAAGAAGCTACTTTTTGTCAATCAGATTCCGGTAAAAATAAATAAGAATCAGATTTTGTAATCTGCTCACTTTACTCATTTTTTAATAATAAGGCTATTATTTATTTACTTTAAGAATATTGCTATGAACAATTTAAAATCTAGCTCTTTTGCATTACTTATGCTTTTAATGATGTGTATACTGTGTACAACGTCCTTGTACGCATTATCACAAGAAACACCCAAAATAAAGATAAGCACTAAAGATATTTCACTAAAAGAGTTTCTTCACGAAATAGAGCAAAAGACAGACTATACTTTCATATACGACAACTCTATAAATATGAATTTGGTTATGTCTGTCAACTTAAATCAGGGTAGTGTTCCCGAGATACTTGCCACAGCCCTGAAAGGAACAGGAATTTCTTATCAGATAGCAGGCTCTCAAATCATTTTGAGAGATATAAAAAGCACTACTAAGATAAACGACTTAAATCAGACAAAAACAATAAATGGAACAGTTATTGATGAGCAAGGAGATCCACTCATAGGAGCAACAGTAAAAGAAAGGGGAACACAAAACGGTACTATTACCGATATTGATGGAAAATTTAGTATAAATGTATCTCCGGGTAGTATTTTAGAGGTTGTATATATTGGTTATATCACTCAGGATATAAAAATAGGAAATCAAACATCGCTCTTAGTAAAATTGATTCCTTCGTCAAGAGATCTTGAAGAAGTGGTAATTGTAGGCTATGGTGTGCAAAAGAAAATAAACCTGACAGGAGCTGTTGGGGTAATAACTTCGGAAGACATATCGAAACGACCAATAACTAATGTTTCTTCAGGACTTCAAGGGCTTGTCCCCGGTATGACAGTTACAGCTAGCGCTAATGGAGGTCTGCCCGGACAATCAAATGCTTCAATACAGATCAGAGGAGTTGGCTCTCGTGGAAATAATAGTCCATTGATACTTATTGATGGGGCTGAGGGAGATATGAATATTATTAATCCAAATGACATTGAGAGTATATCAGTCTTAAAAGATGCTGCTTCTGCTGCTATTTACGGAAACAGGGCTGCTAACGGAGTAATACTGATCACTACTAAAAGTGTGCAAGGGAAAGAGCGTGCTCCCCGTATCAATGTAGATACCTATATTGGATCTCAACGACCAACCAAAATGCCTAAAATGGTAGATAGTCCTACATTCATGGCTTGGGAAAATGAGGCTCAGGCTAATGTGGGAGGAAATCAAAACTATACACAAGCAGATATTCAGAAGGCAATAGATGGAACCGACCTTAACTACTATGCTAATACAGACTGGGTAGATGCTACATTCTTGTCATCTGCTCCACAATATAATCTGAATCTTAGTGTAGATGGGCAAGCTAAAAATATGGGCTATCTTATTTCTTATGGATATTTAAATCAGGAAGGTTTGACTGTTGGAGAATCGACAAACTCTACCCGGCATAATATTCGACTGAAACTACACACAAAAGTAGCCGAACGATTCGAAATTACTGCTAACATGGGCTATATAGATAGAAATTTTACTGCACCTAATGCTGCATTCGAAGCCGATGGAGGAGTATTGTATAATGCAATGAGAACCCGCCCTTTGGTTCCTGTTCGTTTTACAGATGGTAAATGGGGATATGGCGGTGGACAAAGCAATCAGGTAGCCTATCTTACTGATGGTGGTGCACAGAACTTTTCTTCACAGGAGTTTACCGGGAATTTTCAATTAAAAGCTAATATATTGAAAGGGTGGACAGCCTCAGCCAACTATATTACTCGTCAGTCCAATAGCTATAGAGAGTTGCTCAGTAAAACAATTCGTTTCTACTATCCGGAAACTGAAAATTTATGGTATACAACTAATACACCCAACTCGATTGAAAACAGAGATTACCGCACATTGAGTCAGAACATATTTCTACAGACTGATTATCAAATTAAACTAGGAGAACATTCAGTACAAGCAATGGCCGGTTATCAGCAAGAATGGCAAAAGTCTAATCAATTTAATGCGTCGAGAAAAAATCTGATAACTGAAAAAGACCCGGTACTCGATTTCGGATCAGCTGACACTCAGGCTAATTCAGCTGTCGCTAATCATTGGGCTATGAGATCTGCTTTTGGTCGTATCAACTATAACTTTAAAGAGCGCTATTTATTTGAAGCTAACTTGCGCTACGACTTAACATCTCGTTTTATTAAAAAGAACCGATCAGAATGGTTTCCTTCTTTTTCGGCAGGATGGCGTATCTCAGAAGAAGAATTTATGAGTTCAACTAAGGGGTATTTAGATCAGTTGAAGGTACGTGCATCGTGGGGAATATTAGGTAATCAATTCTCTACAGGATCAGATAATTATCCTTATATGTCACGTATAGCTTATGTGACTGTTCCTACTATAGGTGCTATAGCCAATGACGGATATGCAGAGTCTTATATTGGGAATCCGGCGTTGTTATGGGAAATGTTATATACAACTAATATTGGTTTAGATGTCAATCTATTCAATAGTAGACTGGTATTTACTGGAGACTATTACTATCGTGAAACTCGAAGAATGATATACCAGAGAGAATTGCCGGGAGTAGGAGGATATCCTTCTACGATGGATGAGAATGGAGGTAAGATGCAGAATAAAGGTTGGGAGATTCAGTTAGGCTGGCAAGACAAAATAGGAAAGGATTTTAGTTATGGTATGACTTTTTCGTTGGCTGATGTGAAAAATAAGATTACCGAATGGGAAGGTGTTATAATTGGTAGTAACAATGTAACTAAAGTAGGCTATCCCAATCAGGCTTTGTATGGACTAATAGCCGAAGGAATTGCTGTACCTTCCGATTTCGAAAAATATAATCCTGCAACAGGTAAATATGAGAATCCAAAATTCCCCATTCTGTCAGGTGATGCAGGTCTGGTTCAACCCGGCGATATCAAATATAAGGATTTGGACAAAAGCGGTAGTATAGACCTTGATAATGATCGTGCAGTCGTTGGTAGTTCTATTCCTCGTTATACTTATTCTTTTAAAGGAGACATGTCCTATAAGGGTATTGATTTTAGCTTCCTTATACAAGGGGTCGGTAAAGTTGATGGATATATTTATGGTCCGGCTCGTCATGCATTTACTGACCAGTCTACCTATCCTCAATGGTTCCATGCTGATCGGTATCAGGCATCAAATCCGAATTCTAATGCAAGTTATCCGAGGTTTACATATAACCAGAGCTACAATCAGCGATTCTCTACATTTTGGGTGGAAGATGCTTCTTATTTGCGCTTAAAAAATATTCAGGTAGGGTATACTTTACCTATCGGACTTACAAAGAAAATAAGAATTGATAAGTGCCGTTTTTATGCTTCAGCAGATAACTTACTGACTATCTCGGACTATTTTTCTTCAGCAGATCCAGAACGGCCTATTCAGGCTGGAGGAAATTACCCTCAGATAAAGACCTTTGTTTTTGGTGTAAATATTACTCTTCATTAATGCTAATATTTAAAAATTACTGAATATGAAAAAGAATATAATATATAGTCTGATATTGGTTCTATCCTCTTTCTTATTTTCTTGTAACGATAGTTTTTTGGAAAGAGCTCCGCTCGATGAATTATCAGATGATAACTTTTGGGAATCGGAGTTGCAGATAAAAAATGCAGCAAATGCTTGTTATTGGGCATTGATAGGGAAAGATTTACCTATCAATATCTCAGAGGGTTTGAGTGATAATGCGCCTTGGTATACTATGACAGGGTGGAGACAGATTGGGAGTGGATTGTACGGATCTGATTTTAGCTTATTAGATACAAGATATAAAGATGCCTATAAGCAAATGAGACGATGTAATTACTTCCTCAAAAATTATGAAAGAGCAACTACTGTAGATCCTAAATTATTGAAACAGTATGCAGCAGAAGTTCGTTTTTTAAGAGCTTTCACATATTATTATCTTACATGTTTTTGGGGAGATGTTCCATTCACCACAGAACCTATTACTATCGGCGATGATGCGTTAATGGCACCTCGTACTTCTCGTGCTGATATTGTCGATTTTATGTTACAGGAATTGAGCGAGGCCGCAAAAGACTTACCTAAATATATAGAACCGGGTACAACTAATTTTGGGCGCATATCGGGTACCGCTGCTAAAGCAATGGAAGCACGGGTTGCATTGCAAAATGAAAGATGGAAAGAAGCAAAAGAAGCATGTGAGGCTGTAATGCCTGGAGGAGAATATGCTTATCATCAACTCTATTCAACAGGCCGCCCGAAGCAAGATTATTTTGATCTTTTTACTTTCGAGGGCCGTGCTTCTCGTAAACCTAGCAATAAAGAAGCTATCTTATCTTATGTTTTCAATTTCGATATAGCTTCTCCTACCAGACACAACCTGAGTAGAGAACTTCAGGTACCTGACCAGATTGTACGTTTCAATCCTACAAAATCGCTTGTGGATAGTTATTTGTGTATAGACGGCTTGCCTATAGAGAAGTCTCCTTTGTATAAAGGGAATGGAACTTACATACCTGCTTATAGTGCTTATGACAGTGTTTTTGTGAATAGAGATCCTCGTTTAAAACAATCAATCGTATACCCCGGATACAACAAATGGTATGGAAAGGTAGATGGAAGAGGTACAGCTAATGCAGCCAACGATGCTTCAAAAACAAATGTATTCAAATCTCCTAAGTTTAATAATGATGGTAAAGGTGCTGTAACATATACGGGGTATTATTCACTAAAGTATTGTGAGCCATCTAAAGTACCTGTCTATAATCAGGATGATAATGATATTATCTTTATCCGTTATGGAGAAGTGTTACTTAATTACGCAGAAGCTATGTATAACCTTAATCAGTTGGATCAGACCGTTATCGATAAAACAATTAATCTGCTTCGAGATCGGGTTGGAATGAAGCGAATGGTAATAAGCGAACTGGAAGCAAATGGCTTAGATTTGAAGGCCGAAATGCAGCGGGAACGCCGTGTGGAATTTTTTATGGAAGGGCAAAGATGGTACGACCTTATCAGATGGAAGCAAGGTTATGAGCTGGGGGTTGACAAATCGGAGTCGGCAATAAATCAGGAAAAAGGTATTATAAAAGGTATAAGGAGAGATTATGCTTATGATCAGTCTGTATTCTCTGCTACAACTAAATTTGATGCTAATGGTTTCCTCATTTTCGATGACTCGCGTGTTTTCACTAGCCCTAAAAACTATCTGTTTTCTCTTCCGTACCGTCAAATGGAACTGAATCCTAATTTAAGACCAAACAATCCGGGTTGGGATGATTAATACAACTTATATCATTATGGATAAGATAAAGTATATAGTCTTTCTGCTCCTATGTTTCAGCTTTTATGTACAGGTGAATGCTCAGACTTCGATTCGTATATTGAGCATTAATACTCGAATGTCGGGGCAGATGGTCAGTTATAGTGTGACTCCATTCAAAGACTATATAAAACAATACGATCCTGATTTTGTCATGCTACAGGAAGTCGATTATCGTACTGCTAGAAATAATGGAAGAGATTTCTCTACCGAATTGGCTTCCGAGTTGGGATATTTTTCTGCCTTTGGTTATGCCCTACAATATGTTCAGGGGGAATATGGTGTTGCCATACTCTCTAAATATCCGATAGAAAAAATTGCCAATACACAGCTGACAGGTAATGCTACGGAGATGAAAGAGAAACGTACTGTTCTATATATTGATGTTATTATGCCTACAACAGAAAAGAAAGTCCGGATGGCTGTAACGCATCTCGACCATTCGACCGACGCAGTTCGTTTGTCGATGGTACAACAGCTTAATGCTGCTATTGGAACAAGTGTACCGACTCTGTTGACAGGAGACTTTAATGCAAAGCCTATAGAATCGGCAATAAGTATGGGAATGGTGTCGTGGCAGAGAATATGTAATGACAATTCGACATATCCAGCCTCGTCTCCTTCTAGTAAGATAGATTACATATTTGCTAAGCCAATAGATCGTTGGACGGTAAAATCATTTCGTTTGCTGACAAATACATCATCTATTACCGACCATTGTGCACTGTTAGCCGATGTAGAACTTAATTGACTTTATTATGAATAGGATGAATATATATTCGACTGTTTTGTTTTTCTGTATCTTTTTCATGGCCTGTTCAGGTAGCGATGATATAAAACCTGAGAATCCCGAACAACCCGAAAAGGAATGGGATAAAACCCGTACAGCGAAGATCGAGTTTATTTCGGATCTGACAAACAAAAGTCCTTATACAGAGAGTAACTATTCTGTAGTTGCTTCGTTTATTGCATCAAAGAATGACAGGCATATAACAATTTTGGATAAGGCGAATGTGACGTTTGAAGCAACGAGAGTAAATTGGGGAGCAAAAGTTGCTGTTCTTGCAGAAAAATATCCTGTTTTTGTTCCTGTTTCAAAAGCTTCTACAGAATACATTGGCAGTAGTGTATTATCTGTGGCTACAGTACCACAAATGGAACAAATAGTAGTGGCAAAGGCATGTAGAATGTTGCCAATGTCTATTAATATAAAACAGGGGCTTGCCGCAAAGGTTGCATTACTGTCTTTCAATGAAGAGAGTCAGATAAATGCTTCAGTAAACTTGTTTAAGTCGGCGCAGGCTACTTCTATACCTGTTGTTGGCACTGTTAATAGAAATTTGATGCCGGTGTTAAAGACGCAGTTGGAAATAGTTCTTGGTGCAGATTCTTATAATATTGATATTGTAGATAACGTCAATGTTAATACAGAATACTGTGTATATATATTTAGTCCGCCAAAATGGAAGTTCCGAGATTTTGCTGAGACAACAATCAGCGGAAATATTAAAAGTCTTATGCTACAAGTAGAATTGTTAAAATAAACAATATGAAAAAAGAAATTCTAATTACTAAACTTATATGCTCAATGCTGCTTATTCTGTTGGTGAGCGCATATGGACAGGAAAAGGATACACTGAAAATATTGTGCTATAACTTACGCTTTGGAGAACTTGCATCTCTGACCGAATTGGCCGAATTTATTGAAAAAGAGAATCCTGATATTGTCGCTTTACAGGAGGTTGATGTTTTGACTAAAAGGGAGAGAGCTCCTCTTCAGAATGGAAAGCATTTTATCTCAGAGCTCGGTTTCCGAACTAATATGTTCTCTCTGTATGGAAAAACGATCCCCTATGCAGGAGGTTATTATGGTATAGGTATTCTATCAAAGTACCCCTATCTGTCTGTAGAGAGAATACTATTGCCAATGCCGCAAGGAGCTAAAGAACAACGTGCCTATTTGGTAAGTGAAATAGAATTGCCAAATAATAAGACCATCACATTTGTGAGCACTCATCTGGATTATACAACATCAGCTGTCAGGCAGGCTCAGGTAAAAGTGATCAACGATGATCTCTTGAAACGAAATGGACCGATTATTTTATGCGGAGATTTCAACGCAAAACCCGACTCTAAAGAGATTGCTGAGGGAATGAAAGATTGGATAGAGACTACGAGTATGGATTACACTATACCTGCTAAGGCTCCGACCTCTAAGATAGATTATATATTCTGTTATCCATCCCATGAGTGGAAAGTGATAAGTAATGAAACGCCTAAGGTACAATTCTCAGATCATCTTCCCGTAGTCTCGACATTAGAACTGATTTCTAAATAACAATAAATATTATGTAATATGAAAAACAATAAATATCTACTATACAGATTGTTAATGTTGCTCTTTATACTGATTGGGGTAGTAGCATGTAGTGATGATAAAGAAACAATAGACTATACAGACAATAGTGCATTTCCTCCACCTGTTGTGACTATTACATCAAAGACCTCATTGGATGAAGTTGAGTTTCGAAAGAGCCAGACTGTAACAGGTACAATAGAATCTAACAACGGCTTGCGTGATATCTATGTTACACTGTTGAAGCAAACAGATAATGGCTATGAAGAAATAAACAGGAATCTAAGGGTGTATAATCCTCTTGATAATTTTCCCAGCGAGTTAGATTTCTCTATCGATATTACTATATCGCAACGGCAGACTGCTGCTATAGGAGTATTTGCCACTGACATTTACACTAAAGTTGCTACACAACAAGTTATTGTTACCAGCTTGGTAGGAGTGCCGGAAGGTAAAGCTACCATTTTCGATAATATTGAAATGGCTCCGGAATGGGAGAGCCCTGATAATCCTACTCAACCATATATATTCTCGTTTGGAGGTGTAACTGTCGGAGGAAAAGTAAAACATGTCTTAAGCTTGAGTGATGTTGCCAACTCTACAGAAGGTAGTATTGACTTTGCATTTGCTAACTTCTGGCGTAATCAAACTTTTGGCCTGATTTCGAATAGAGGTGTTGGTTTTGCCAGTGCAGATAGAATTGGATCTGGAACTGTAGGTAGACAGGTCGACGATCCTTGGTTATCCGGTGCAACAAAAAATGCTGTATTCTTCAAAATCATCTCAGCAGATTTGGTTACCTCTTTAGGCCTAAACAACTTCTTTGAGACCACTACCGGGGATTGGGAAACATACGAACTCCTTGATAAGTTGAACTCTTATGTTACTGGTACAGCAACTGGTGATAAACAATTGCTACAGCGTATAGGGGCTTCCTCTGACAATAGTACTACTCCTGCTCTTCAGATAGTAGATGGTACATATATAGCTATCCGACGTCAAATATCTTCGACATCTAAGTATGGAATCATTAAGGTGGTTGATGCAGTGGATGATACCCCTACACTAAACAGTAGTAATAAAATCTTAGGTGTCACAACTGGGTTAGGGGTATCTTCTTACTATAAAGGGCCCGATCTTGCCGGATTTGATTATACAGGTGTTACAAAACTATATGGACAGAAATGTAAATTGAAAATAATAATCCAGGAATAAGATTTGTTCGTTGAGGACACATGTTTCTGATTAATTTACTGTTGCTTTCAGGCTATTCTTTTTGGAGAGTAGCCTGAATCTTAAAAAATAGATAAAGTCTGTTTCAATAGTTTCTATGTTTTATTCTCATGAGATTCATTTCATTTATAATCGCGTCGGTTTTGCTTTTCAATTCGCTTGTATTCCTTTTTTTGTTGTAAAAAGAAGGATTTTCCATTATTAATATAAGCTCTATGTATTCAGTATCAGTAAGATTGTTTATTTCTTTTTCAAAATAGTATTCAGAAGCTTGAAATACCCCTACCAAATTATATAGCATATATGTTTGAGATGCATAATAATTCAAACATTCTTTTTGACTTACTTCATTTTCTAGCCAAAATGTAAAACTGATTAAGTGTATATTGTAAATTAAAGACATGTTATAGCCTGCTAGTCTACAAGGGCATTCAGAATCAGTATCCATTTGTTTGACTAGATAGTAAAATTGTCCTTTATTTAAAGACTGAGGATGTATTATATTGTATAGTTCATAAAATCTTTCGGGCAATCCTTGTGATGATTTTATTGTAGAAATAATTTCTTCTCTGTCTTTTACTGATATTCTCCAATAGGCTGATTTTGTAAAATAGATATAGCCAAATAATATAGCTATTGAAAAAATAGCAAAGAAGATTAGGTATTTCTTTTCAAAAGGCTTCTTCATGTTGTTATTTCAATTATTTTAATAATATTTCAGAAATAACCTTACTTACTTCTTCATGCTTTCTCATTACCATCAGATGATCGCCTTCTTTTATAGTATAGGCATTACTCACATGCTTGTATGGAAAAATCTGATCTTTAGTACCATGAATATGATAAAGATTGTCGCATTGTTGCGATGGCAACCACTCGGTAATTTGGCAGGTCGCCCATTTCATATAAATGGAGGAAGTATAAGATACATATTCTTCTATCTCTTCTATTGTCATATCATATATAAGTCGGGTAAATGCGTTCGATAGAGTTTTATTTACACTATATAAAGCTTGAGGAATATGCTTCAGGATATGGCTGGCTTTGGCTATTTTAAATAAGAGAGGCCTTTCCTTTTCGGCTTTGATAGATGATATAAGAATGTTCTTTTCGGGATGAATAAATTTATTCATTTCTTGCATAATAATCCCTCCTAAGGAATATCCTACTATAACGAAAGGCTTGTTAAGATCTATCTTTTTTGATAATTGGAAAGCATATTCTTCAATGGTTTCTTCTTTCTTGGGTATAGACCATTCTATATAACTTCTTGTGCAATTTTCGGGTAGTTCTATTTTATCAAAAACTCCACAATTTACGCACATTCCCGATATGAAATAGACATTCATTTAAAATATAGTAAGTTTCAAATCCTCTCTATCTGTATATTTAGGAAATTTGAATGCCGGCATTGACAGAGCCATTCCCGCATGTATATTTCCTTCTATATTGAGAAGCTTCGCAAGCTTTTTCTTTTTGTCTAGATCAATAGCAATACATACATATCCCGTATAGAATTGAGATACTCCAAGGCTTTCGGCCATCAACGACGCATTTTGATAGGCGAGGTTTGAATCCTGTCGGCCAAAGTTAGCAGTACTAGGTGTATGTATAAATAAGATTGCCTTTGCTCCTCTTAGTATCGCATCTGTTCCACTCTTGTGTTTTGCTATTACCGCATTTAGTTTCGAAGCAGCTCCTTTAGCCTCTGGTGATATAAGGCCAAGAAAAGGCTTTATCAGAGGATTTGAGATCTTTTTTACTGTAGCCTCGAATGTATCTATTGTAATATCTGAAACTTGTTTTAGCAAATCAGGATTTGTTACAAGAGTAAAACTGACCTCTTGTCCATTGCTGGCTGTAGGAGCTAAATGTGCAGCTTCTACTATCTGACGTAAATAGCTTTCTGGAACGGGAGAAGACAAGAAAGCCCGGTTCGATCGTCTGGCTTTGCACAATTCCATCACTTGTTCGGGAGAGGGTATTATATCCCTGTTCAGGGTGTGTACTTTTTCTTGGGGAAATAGTGAATGAATAACAGAATCTGTAGGGCATACCGCCACACAATGACCACAGCCTATACAGGTCTGAACATTTCTCACGTTGATCTCTGCTTTTGCACTTTCTTGTGTCAAAATATATGCAGGACATACTTTAACGCACTTGCTGCATTTTATACAACTCTCATTGTCAATGTCTATAGTTGTCATTTCCTATTGCTTTCTTTATGTTGATCTTATACTTCTTCAAAAGTAATAAAAATAATTAACTGTGGTACTATCTGGTAGGGGCAGTGGTTTGTCTCTGCACGTTTGTTGTATTTTCTGGCAGCCACTAAGGACTGTCTCGACCCTATTAAGCACCTCTTTGTTTCCCCAGAGGGGAGAAGCCGCTGACGCAAGAAATTTATTCTACCAATGCTGGCTGTTGACTACTAACTGATTGGCTTTTTAACTAAAACCTGACAAACTTCTACATTTTCACCACAATATAATCACCATCATTCTTATCTCTGTCAGCATTCGGCATGGACTGTTCTCTATTTAGCTCCTTTCTGAAATCAGTTATCATTTTCACCGCCTCGTCTTGGCTCACTTCCTTTGGGAACTTCAAAACGATGGGGTTTTCATGAATATTGGCTTTAGACTCCTCTATCTTTTCTTCTTGTTTCTTGTGACAGCGCTCCAGAGCTAATTTTATAATAGCCGCTTTAGCTGCTACCTTTTTTCTGGTTACTGTTTTCGACTTCACCGTTTCACCGCCATAACCGTTGTCTTGATAAACAATCTTTTCTGTTGTTACAACATAGCCTTCTAACTGTTCTCGTAATGAACGGCGTGCAAGTATTGCAAGGCTGTCGTCACGGCGGTCTTCGGCATCTTTCAATGCCTGACAAAATTCGGGCTTCGAGTTTTTCCATTCATAAAACGAGTTGCGGCTGATCCGCAGTGCATCACAAATTTCACTGATAGTATAAGTGTCTTCCTCTATCAGCCTTACTATCTTTTCTACTAAACGCTCACTATATTTTGCCATAATCTGATAATTTTAAGGGTTTTTCTTGTACAGATAAAGATTCTCAGACTCCTTCACTTCTTATTTATTTACCTGTAGGTGCATAAAATTTACGTGTGTAATTAGTGTGGGCTAATCATGATTCACTCCTACAGATGCGTCAATAAATTTTATTGATCTTATATTTTCTCTAAAAAATGCTACTGAAAATTCTATGAAAGAAGATAGCTATGATTTGTAAAAATAAACTTATATCTGTAGGGGATGGGCTTATCTCTGCCTGCTTGATGTGGGTTATAGTGTTTTTCTGCTGATTTGAATGTGAAAAGCCCTATAGAAAATGAAACCGATCGATGCCCGATAAAGAGTTACATCCTATTTTTGCTTATATATAGATCAGGGTTATTTTAGATAAATAACTATCTTTGTTAGTAGTGAAACAATAACTACTCAGTTCTGTCAATATAACACTAATTTGTATAGGACGAGATATTAAAAACTACTAACAGGTAATGAGTTCAAATCAGGAAAATGCTTCCCGATGGTTGGGTAAAAAAATTGCTGAAGCAAAAGGCGCATATGCTTTGGCTTCGTCATTTACTATTCTCAGTGCAGGGTGTTTTATTATCTTTTGTTGGTATTTGTCCGATTTTGCTGCTTTGTGGCTCGATCATGGTCAGATCCTTCCCAATACACTCCTCTATGCGCTCATATTTCTTACAGGCAGATATATCTTTGCCCATTTCGCTTCACTATTCAATTACAAAGCCGGAAATAGTATTGTTGCAAAAATCAAGAAGAAACTCTATCCTGTATTGCTCAACAATAGCCGGCAAGACTCGGTGTCGAGTACTCTACTTGTTACCCGGATTTGTGATGATCTAAAACCCTTTTATGCTTTTTTTATTCCTTATGCAATAGCCTCAGTCTTGGTTAGCGGGATGATACTCATAGTTAGTTTCTGGATGGAAAAATGGGTTGGTTTGGTATTGCTGGGGTCGTTTCTGGTTATTCCTCTGCAAATGATAATTATTGGTATAGGAGCAGAAGCCTTGCACAAAAAGCACATTAATCTGTTTCTCAAATATTCGGCTGTCTTTTACAATCGTCTTCAAACAGTTGCCGAAATAGTTAATTTAGATAACTTTAAGCCTCAGTATAAATTTTTATCGGATAAAAGTCAGGAACTAAATAAAGCTACTACAAGCGTAATGAGGGTTGCTATCCTATCCTCTGCCGTATTAGAGCTTTTTGTCACACTCAGCATTGCTATGATTGCCATTTATCTGGGAATGAGCCTTCTTGGTATTATGGTAGGCCCTAATTACGGAAAAGGTTACGACTTTCGTATAGCTTTGTTCCTGCTCACACTTTCTCCTTATTTTTACTTCTATCTGCGAAAATTTGTAAGTGCTTATCATGATCGCAACAAGGCATTGGCTTCTGCAAAACTGATTTTACCTATACTCAACGAAGGTATTGCCGATACTGCTACCGATGTGAGTGAAGGTCTTAATGCTTTCGAAATAAATGAATTGAATTTCTCCTATCCTGATTCTCCGGTAAAAGTATTGCATGACATCAGTCTGAGATTACCCACTAAAGGATTGGTTTTGGTTAAAGGTATTTCAGGTTCCGGAAAATCTACTCTCTTGAAAATATGTACAGGTAGTTTGTCTGCACTGGAAGGTACTGTTTCTATAAACGGAAAAAACAATACTTGGTCGCAGACATGGTTGAGAACCAACTCTTCGTATATGAATCAATTCCCTTTCATATTTGATGGTACATTGCGATACAACGTTTTTCTTGAGAAAGAAAAAGAGTGCGTTGGACAATATCCTGTGTTTTTGGATAAAATACTAGCTAAAAAAGAAGACGGCTGGCAATCAGTATTAAGCCATAATGGTAAGCAGCTTTCGGGTGGCGAAAAACAATTAGTTACACTTGCCCGGATGATGCTACACCCAAGGGCGATAGCGATATTGGATGAGCCCACTGCCAATCTGGATATGGATACAGTAGAAGTCATTCTTCCGCAAATTGTGAAAATGGCAGAAGACAGATTGGTCATTGTAGCTTCTCACGAGAAGATGTTCGAATCTATAGCCAATACTATTCTTAATTTAAATTGGGGGGAGCAGATGGATTATGAATAAGTTTATAATAAAATACGTATTACAGCCTTTGTCGGGCAGATGGTTACGAGGCATGTTTCTGTTGCTGATTTGGACGGTGGCATTTATAGCCCTCCCTGCTATTTCGGGTTGGTTTCTGGCTATTTGCAGTGTGGTATTCATTACTGCAAATACTGCATTCTCGTATTTGGTTCCGTCTGCTATTATCCGATTGATGGCACTCTTACGTACAGCAACCAGATATTTCGAGCGGCTAGATAATCATAAGACTACACTCGATGCACAGCAGAGCTTGCAGTTGAAGATATTTCAGTCGGTAGCCAATTTCCCTTATTTCCGAAAACAAGTAAATAATAACTCCGCTCTATTAGAGAATAGTACCTATGGCGTCGATCAGATACTGAACCATATTCTATTATGGCTCTTGCCTCTCACTGCGTTGGTAATTTCACTTAGTATCTATTTTTTCTTCCTTACTGTATTTTCACAAGCCATTGCCATAGAATTTCTGATTTCGTCAGCTATTCTTCTGTTTATTGTTCCCCAGATAATTTTCCGTAAAAATAGGACGCTATACGAAAAACTGAAAGCATGCCGTGAAGAAAACAATCAGGCTCTTATCCAAAGTTTCAGAGGACGGATAGAGATTTCGAAATACAATTTGGAAGAGAAAGCCATAGCGCAATCGGAACAGAGATTGCTAGAAATAGAGGAGTTGGAAAAGAAATTACAGATCAATTCTTTCTGGCTACAGTTTATAGCCGGACTAGGATTTAGTTATATTGCAGCATTTCTTCTCTGGGCATCGAGTGGTAATAACATTAGTGCCCCTGTTGCGATCGGAATCTTCTTCGGAATTATGGCACAGGCCGAACTGGCAGAAATGCTCTTTTCGGGCAAATCGGAGAAAAGTTCGGTAGCACATCAGATAAGAGATGTTGACGCCATTATCAAGGAAGGAGAACAGCCTCACGAAATAGTAGAAGTTTCCGCAGACTTAGTAAGCTTGAAAATAAAGAATGTAAGTGCCAATATTCCTCAAACAACAGTGCATACAAGTGAGATCTCGCTAGAGATAGGGAAAGGAGAATGGGTAGCACTTTTCGGCGAGACGGGAAAGGGCAAAACCACCTTGTTGAATTCTCTTTTCTATCCCGAATATCGGACTGGAGGTTCTTTGATATGGAATGACTGTACAGAGCTGCTTCATTTACCCGTGCCTGAGTCTATTTACGTTACACAGAAGGCATATCTACTTACAGGAACATTGCGTGAAAACTTCGAGGGTTACTCGGATGAAGCTATTGAACAGGTTTTGGAAACAGTCGATCTAACAAGTTGGCGATTGGCGCTCCCCGATGGCTTGAATAGCTGGCTCGGCGAAAATGGAGAGACTTTGAGCGGTGGACAGCGCAAAAAGTTATTGCTGGCACAGGCACTTCTTAAGAATCCGCAACTATTGGTCGTAGACGAACCTACGGCCGGTATCAGTACCGAAAATGCGATAGCTATTTTTCGAAATATAAAGAGTAAATATCCCGATATAGCCATTCTTATGGCCACTCACCTGAAAGATTTTGAAGCGGTAGTGGATAAGATAATAAGAATCTAAGTTTTAACTATCGAATAAGCGAGACTCATTCATATTTTATTTTTGTATATATTGAGCTCTGATTAATTAGTATGTCTCAGAATTTTATTGTCAAACAATCGAAAATGTGGAATCCCTGGCATGGCTGTCACAAGTTGAGCGAAGGTTGTAGGCATTGTTATGTGTATAGGGGCGATGCCAGAAGAGGTATTGATAGTTCTATTGTTGATAAAACGAAGAACTTTGATCTACCTATACAAAAGAAACGCAACGGAGACTATAAGATTGTAGCGGGAACGATGGTATACACTTGCTTTACTTCCGATTTTTTACTCAAAGATGCTGACGAATGGCGTGCAGAAGTATGGGATATGATACGTATGCGGAGCGATTTGCACTTTTTGATGATAACCAAACGAATAGATAGGTTACATAAAGTCATACCTCAAGATTGGGGAGAAGGGTACGAAAATGTGACTATTTGTTGCACTGTCGAGAATCAGGACAGGGCAGACTATCGTTTGCCTATCTATAAGGCTGCCCCTGTCAAACATAAAATAATCATCTGTGAACCCTTATTAGAAAAAATAGATTTGCAGCAATACGAGATTGGTTTGTGGGCAGAGCAGATAGTTGCAGGAGGAGAGTCGGGAAGGGATGCACGTATTTGTAATTTCGACTGGGTTATGGAATTGCAGCGTCTGGCTGTAGAGCAAAATATTTCCTTTTGGTTTAAACAGACAGGAGCTAAGTTTATAAAAGGCGAGAAGGTCTATGATATAAATCGTCGATTGCAGCATTCGCAGGCAAGAAAGGCAGGGATAAACTTTGTGGCTAAGTGATAATAGGCAGTGTGGTAGAAACGATTTGAATAAATATGTTTTTCTCAGGGAAAATCTCTTATTGTCCTTTTCTGTTATTATATAGGAATATTGTAATTTTGCAAAAAAAACAATGAGCGAAATCTTGTTTAAACATATTATTCCTCTTCAATTGAGAGCAAATGATGTCGATAGATTCGGGCATCTCAACAATGCTGTCTATTTTACTTTTTACGATTTGGGAAAAACCACTTATATCGAGAATGTATGCCCTGATGTTGATTGGGAAAAGGAAGCTATTGTTGTTGTTGATATTCATGTAAATTTTAAATCTCAAATCTTCGGGACAGACCGGGTGGCTGTTCAAACTACTGTAACCTCTATTGGGACAAAAAGCTTTGAATTGGTTCAGAGAGTAGTCGATTCCGATTCCGGAGAAGAGAAATGTGTTTGTCGCTCGGTAATGGTTACGTACGACCTGATTCAACATAAATCTAAGCCCATATCTGACGATTGGGTAAATGCTATTTGCCTCTTCGAGGGAAAAGATCTGAGAAAGAAATAGATTATTCTCTCTAGCTAAACTGTTATACTTTCAGTAAGCTTTTTAAAATGGGGGAAAGCTATTTCGAATTGCCGGTAATGTCATAAATGTCTTTAATCTTATCGAGCTCTCCTTCCAAATCAAAGTTAAGATCGTGAAGCCTGGCATCTTTAATATCAAATATCCATCCGGCAACCTTTGGATATCCTTTTTTATAGTAAGATTTCTGTACTTCTCCCATTTTTATTACGTTTCGGCACTGTTCGTAAGTGTTAAGTTCGACAAGGCGCCGATGTCTGGCGTCCGTATCAGAGATAGCATTTAATTCTTTCCTGTGGAGATGGTAAACGTCTCTAATACTTCGTAGCCAAGGATTGAGTATGCCATAGTCTGACTTCTTCATAGCTGCTTGTATGCCTCCGCACCCATAGTGACCGCAAACGATAATATATTTGACCTTTAGATATTCTACACCATAATTGATAACTGACAGAGCACTCAGGTCGGTAGCTATAACCATATTTGCTATGTTACGATGAATAAAGACTTCTCCCGGCTTCAGACCCATAACCTGATTGGGGTGTACCCTGCTGTCTGAACAGCCGATATAAAGAAAATCAGGGTGCTGATCTGCTGCTAATAATTTAAATAGTCCGGGGTTATCTACTTTATTTTTTTCTATCCAGCTATTGTTTGACTCAAATATTTTATCATATTTTTCCTGATCGGTCATCTTGCTTAGTTTATTATTTCGGGCTAAAGATAATATTTGTTGACTTAACAGTTGTTTTTTTTTCTTCCTTTTTGTCTATCCTAACAGTGCTGATTATGCACGTTAAATAAGTAAAGATAAGTTTGCAACTAGGTTGCACTCTTTTCTGCCTACTTTTGTTACATACAAATAAATAGGATTATGGATAATAATAAACAGTGTAAATGTACATCTTGCGACTCAATAGAGTCACAGGTGTCGGAAAATAACTGGAGACAGTATATTCCCATTTCGATAAGTTTGTTGATGTTGTTGATTGGGCTTGTAATGGATAATTTCTTTAGCGAGATATTTAGCAGGTATCTTCGCTTAGGATGGTATCTTGTAGCCTACATACCTGTCGCCTTCCCTGTATTTAAAGAAGCTCTTGAAATGATAAAGGAAAAAGATTTCTTCACTGAGTTTACCCTTATGGGAATAGCGACACTCGGGGCTTTTATTATTGGCGAGTATCCCGAAGGGGTAGCTGTAATGGTATTTTATACTATCGGCGAACTTTTTCAGGATTCGGCAGTGAACAAAGCTAAAAGGAATATTAAAGCATTGCTTGATGTTCGTCCTGACACAGCGACTGTTTATAGAAATGATTCATGTCAAACAATATCTCCTGAAAAAGTAGGGATTGACGAAGTTATTCAGGTAAAAGCCGGAGAGAAAGTTCCTTTGGATGGAATAATGCTTGCATCATCTGCAAGCTTTAACACGGCAGCATTAACAGGTGAAAGTAAACCTAAAACTATTTCAGCAGGCGAAACTGTTCTTGCCGGAATGCTCAACCTTGATAAAGTTATCGAGGTTAAAGTAACTAAAAAGTATCAGGATAGTTCGCTGGCAAGAATTCTCGAAATGGTGCAGGATGCGACTTCCCGAAAAGCAAAAACAGAGTTGTTGATCCGTAAATTTGCCAAGATATATACTCCGATTGTATTCCTGTTAGCACTCCTTATTACAGCCATTCCTTATTTTGTGGTAAGCGACTATATCTTTAGCGAATGGTTATCCCGTGCGTTGGTATTTCTGGTTATATCCTGTCCATGTGCATTGGTTGTGTCCATTCCATTAGGGTATTTCGGCGGAATCGGAGCGGCTTCTAAAGCAGGTATCCTGTTTAAAGGGGCTAACTATCTCGACCTGATGACCAAAGTTAATACTGTCGTGATGGATAAGACAGGAACTCTGACCAAAGGTGTGTTTAATGTTCAGAAGGTTGTGTCGGTAGATGAAAGTAAGCAAGAAGAATTTGTCGCTATCGTTGCTGCCATAGAGAAATTCTCAAATCATCCTATTGCTAAAGCAATTGTTCAATTTGCAAAAATTTCAAACAATTATACAGCTACTGATGTAGAAGAAATATCGGGACATGGACTTAAAGGGAACGTAAATGGAGAAGAAGTATTGGTCGGTAATGCTAAATTGATGCAGAAATTCAATATCTCTTATGACAGAACAATAGAATCTATAGTTGAAACTATTGTGATAGCAGCCATTGACGGAAAATATGTAGGTTATATAACAATAGCCGATGAGGTAAAAGATGATGCCCAGACTGCGATTTCCGATATACATGCGCAGGGAATCAAACAAGTTGTAATGTTGAGTGGGGATAAATCTTCCATAACGAATAATGTCGCATCCAGCCTTGGTATTGACAGCGCTTATGGAGACCTCTTACCTGAAGATAAGGTTCATCATATAGAGGAACTGAAAAGAGAAAAGAATAATATCATTGCTTTTGTCGGAGATGGAATAAATGATGCTCCCTCACTGGCCCTGAGTGATGTCGGAATAGCTATGGGAGGAATGGGTAGTGATGCCGCTATCGAGGTGGCAGATGTAATCATTCAGACAGATCAACCTTCGAAAATAGCAACTTCTATTAAAATAGCTAAAGCTACAAGGCAAGTTGTCATACAGAATATAGTATTGGCATTCTCGGTTAAACTGATCGTACTTATTTTAGGTGGTTTTGGTTTGGCTACCATGTGGGAAGCAGTGTTTGCTGATGTTGGGGTTTCGTTGCTAGCAATACTAAATGCAGTCAGAATATTAAAAATGAGATTTTGAGCATTCTTGTAATGAATAGAAGAGGGTCGTAAGCTATATTGATTAAAAGAGTATATTTGACAATTATATTTGTTAGAATATTATGGAAATTAAGATTGTTGAAAATAATAAGAAAGAATTTTTAGACTTGCTTCTTCTGGCTGATGAAGAAGAGAATATGATAGATAAATATCTTGATCGAGGAGAAATGTTTGTTTTATATGATAAGTCTTTAGTCAGTATTTGCGTTGTAACGAAGGAAAATAATGGTACATACGAATTGAAGGCTCTAGCCACTTACCCTCAATGTCGGAAGAAGGGTTATGGTCGTTACTTGATTGATTTTATTACAGACTATTATAAAGAAAAAGGTGCTAATTCTATTATCGTGGGTACGGGGAGTGGAACTACAACTGTTTCATTTTATGAAAAGTGTGGCTTTAAAGAATCTCACATTCTCAAGAACTTCTTTATTGATAATTACCCAAACCCGATATTTGAAAACGAGATACAGCTTATGGATATGATATATTTGAAGAAAATATTATAAATTAAAAAATCCTTTCAAGAAATTGAAAGGATTTTTTGTGATCCCGCTGGGACGGGTCTTATATATTCAAATCGGCTCTGCAAGCCAGTTTACATGATATCTAAAAAGTAGTCCTTGACTCTGGCTACGATTGTATTTCACTATTTTTCTACTTACTTCACAACGTCTTGTGGTGATTAGTGTAAAGATAAATATTTTACTTTAAGAATACGTTATCTTTCATTCGATTTTATCTATAATTATTCTCTAAAAGGTATAGTATGAATATTCGTACAATTTTTATACCCTAAGAGGTGTATTTATATATTTATTTGTTAAATTAGCACCCAAAGGGTATAATTATGGAAAATGTATCATTATCGGCATACGTTAAGCAAATGCGAAAGCAATATGATTTAACTCAAGTAGATCTCTCTGAAAAAGCAGGGGTTGGACTCCGTTTTGTTCGTGAACTCGAACAGGGCAAACAAACTTTAAGAATGGATAAAGTTAATCAGGTATTAATTCTATTTGGTGCTGAACTTGCTCCCGCTCCAATGAATAGAAGTAAATTAGAATTATAACCAAGTTGAAGGGATACTAGAAAAAAAACAAGAAGGTACCTATAAACATTTGCTATATGACCAAAGCTAAAAATAAAAAAGGCAATCGCATACAAAAAAATGTATCTCTTTATCTCAATAATATAGAAAAAGGAGAAAAGTTCTATAAAGCTGGAAAGTTTGATGATGCAATAAAATGTTATGATGAAGAAATAAAAAAGAATCCTAAGAACACAGAAGCATTGAACTATAAAGGTTTATGTTTACTTGAAAAAAAAGACTTTGATAATGCATTATCTTGTTTCTCATTAGCCTTAAAATTAGATTCTACACGATCTCTCGTATGGAATTGTCTAGGTACTCATAGTTTTTATCAAAATAAAATTGATGATGCATCTAAATTCTATAATAAGGCTTTAGATTTAGACGAAAATGCCTTAAGTTATTCAAATTTAGCTTATTTGCATTATTATCTTGGCCAATATAAGATAGCAATCTCCTATACAGAAAAGGCTTTAAAGATGGATTGCAAATTTGTTGAATGTTGGAATATCCAAGGACTTATTTTTACCCAATTGGAGTTATATGATAAAGCAATTCAATGTTTCAATCAGATCGTAAATGATTTAAACAAGGATTTTTATCCTGCATGGAATAATTTAGGGCATGTATACACTATTATTAATAAAATCGGACAAGCGAAAGAATGTTTAGATACAGCAAATTCAATTAATGAATTATATGCTCCAACATGGAATAACATAGGTGTTCTATATGCAACAAAAGGAGATTGGATTACAGCATGGGACTTCTTTGATAAAGCATCCAAAATAGACTCTAAATTTAGAAAATGCTGGGAAAATAAAGCAATTTGCTTATTTGAATTATTAGTAAAATACAATAATCTAGATTTTGGGACTTTTAAAGATGTTGGAAGCTCATTTTCTAAGAGTGAGAAAAGCATAATTGATGTGATTATAGCATTGGATGAATCTGAATCTTCAATAAAAGAACAAGAAAAAGAGGAGATCTTATCAGCAATGATATTTGAAGATAATTTTTTCAATCAAACTACGGAGGGATCTACAATAAGTAAAGAAATATATAAACAAATATACCTTTATTCGTTAAAGGTTATAGCTTTACTTAATGTCAATAAAATAGAAGAACTTCGTGTTGCTCATTATACAAAAAAAGATGTTGTTAATTCTTTAATTTTTGAAGAATCTCCTTTTAGATTAAATACTATAACTACAGCTAATGATCCTAAAGAGGGATTACCTTTATTAACATATTTAGGTTTTCAAGGGAATTTCATTACTCCTAAATACCAAGCATTCATAGGAAGCTTTATATTCAATCCTGACAGTCTTAACCAATTCCGTTTATATGGTAAAGAGAATAATATTGAAGGTACTGGATTGAGTATTTCTGTTTCATATGAGTATTTTAGTGATGATGTTACTATTAATGGAAGCTTAATAAATTCACTAGATAGTAATTTAGGACATTCAAATAGAAAAGAATCTCTTTTTAGATGTATATATATTGATCCTTTGACAAAACAAGTGATCTCTATTGGTCATAAAGAGCCTTGCGTATTATATAGAGAATTAATAGCTGATGAAAATATAGATAGAACAATTGGATTATATACGCATGAAATTGAAACTATAAAACACAACGTAAAAAATGGTCTAGAGCAATTAAATAATATTATATCAGAACTGTTCTTCGATCTAGAAACCAATTCTGTAGAACGAAAAGAGGCTATTAAAATAATTCCAATATTATTGACCCATCTTCGCTATTTAGTAAAACATTCCGATTTTAAAGAAGAGCAAGAATGTCGTATAATAAAAGTAGAGCCTCTGAGAGATAACAACAAGATTATTGTTTCGAATGATGGATCTCGTATGTTTATTAATTATTTACCAATGCACAATAAGCAAAATAATGACTGTTTCATAAAAGATTTGTATTGGGGGCCAAAGGCTTCAGACCTTGAATTGTTACGAGATCGGATTGAACATTATGGATTAGATATCTGGTGTCATAAAACAGATCATCCTTTCAATTAATTGAGTGGTCTCCAATTTTTATATTTCTCCCATAGTTATGATAGACAATATCCAGAAACTAGTCGTGACAATGACAACATTATAGCTATAACAAAGAGATATCATTTCTCTTTGTGGTCTGAAAAGCTTAATCCTATCAAGTGAAAGTAGAAAATTGAGAAAGCATGACCTTTCATTAGCATTTATAAAATAACTCAAAGACTTTAAAGGGAATATCAGAGTATATTATTATTTTTGTTTTTAACTTCCGATAATATAAATTATATAGAAGTTGAAAATGACGCCAGAAAAAAAAGCGAGAGAAATAATTAATCGAATGCTGAATGACGCAGGATGGGAAATAGTTGATAGGGACAATTATTCTCCTCGAATATCTGCTGTGGCTATCGAAGAGGGGTTGCTAAAAGGAAACCTCGAAGCTGATTATCTTCTTTTCCTCAATGGTAAGGCGATCGGTGTACTTGAAGCAAAGAGGGATGAATGTGAGCTCTCTAGTGTTGTAATGGGGCAGGCCGAAAGATATGTCCGTAGGTTGCCAAGCTGGTGTTCTTACTGGTATCAACCGCTACCTATTATTTATCTATCAAATGGCAGAGAAATTCTGTTCAAAAATATCCATAATCCCAAAGAGGATTATATTTCTGTTTCTCAGATTCATTCGCCGAAAGAAATTGTAAAAATGCTTGGTATAGAAGATAACTATGCTGGATTGCCGACCTTGCAAGCAAAAGGATTGCGGGAATGCCAGTATGAGGCAATTACTGAACTAGAATCCAGTTTCCGATTAGGGCAGTCGCGAGCGTTAATGGTGCTTGCAACAGGAGCAGGAAAGACTTTTACGGCTTGTATGGCAGCATATAGATTGCTTTCATATACACCAATGAAACGAGTATTATTCCTTGTTGATCGAAACAATTTGGGACGACAAGCTGAAGGAGAGTTCGGGACTTTTCGTCTTACAGAAACAGGCGAGCCATTTAATACGATTTTTACCACAGAGCGATTGAAATCTGCTAATATTCCCAAAGATGCAAATGTTGTTATATCAACGATTCAGCGTCTTTTTGCCCTACTTACAGGGCAGGAACTAAATGATAACGAAAACGATGAATCATATAGTGAAGAAGATAAGGAAATTCAGTTAGGTGGAAATCTAAATCTTCCTCCTGACTTCTTCGATTTGATTATTATTGATGAGTGTCACCGTTCTATTTACGGTAATTGGAGACAGGTATTGGAGTATTTTAAATCAGCAAAGATGGTTGGTCTTACCGCAACACCAGCTCCAGAAACAAAAGCGTTTTTTAATAGCAATATCATTGTAAATTATACGCTTGAAAAATCCATTACCGATGGAATCAATGTTTACTATCGTGTATATCGCATCAAAACCCAAGTAACTGAAAGTGGCGGAGCAATTAAAGATGGCGAAGATATCAAACATATAACAAAGTATTCCGGCAAGACTGAAGATGTGAAAAATTCAGAGGAGAAGACATATAGCTCAACCGAACTAAATCGCAGCATTGTTAATCCGGCTCAAATCAAACTGATTTTGGAAACTTATCGTGATGCTATTTACACAGAGCTATATCCTGAACGAAATTCTCAGTTTGAGTATATTCCTAAAACGCTCATTTTTGCGCTTAATGACGCACATGCTACTAATATAGTCCGAATTGCAAAAGAAGTATTCCCGAATCAATCTGAGAATTTTGTCCAAAAAATCACATATTCGGCAGGAGATAGCAATCAACTTATCAGAAGCTTTCGAAATGATAAAGATTTTCGTATCGCAGTTACGGTTACATTAGTGGCAACTGGCACGGACGTTAAGCCGCTGGAAGTTGTAATGTTTATGCGAGATGTTGAATCAGATGCCCTATATACACAAATGAAAGGGCGAGGTGTAAGAACTATTGGTGATGAACAGCTTCGGAATGTAACACCAAATGCTATTAGCAAAGACCTTTTCTTTTTAGTTGATGCAGTTGGGGTAACAGAGCATGAAATGCAGGTTACCCGTTCTGGCACAGATGTCCCGCCTCCTAATATGTCATTGAGAATATTATTGGAGCGTATCACACATGGAGATTTATCAGATGATAATCTAAGGTTGTTGGCGAGCCGCTTATCACGAATCAATGTGAAATCAGACAATAAACAACGTCAAAGATTCACAGAATTGGCAGGAATAGAGATGAAGAATTTGGCTGTTCAAATATTCGGTGCACTTGAGAGTGCTACATTGGAGCCATTCGTTGATGCCAATCAGCCTAACCTTACGCGAAAAGGTCTTGTTCGTCTTCTTACTCATAACCCCAAAGCACGGCAATATCTATTAGAACTGAATGCCGGTTTTATATCCATTCTACAACCGGGAGAAGACAATTTGATTGAAAAAGGATTCTCTATAGAGGAGGCTCAAAAAACAACCCAAGCTTTTGAAGAATATGTCAACTCTCACAAAGACGAAATAGAAGCTTTGCGAATTATCTATAACAATACAAACGAGCCTATTACATACGGAATGCTTAAAGATTTACGATCAAAATTAGTTTATGCCAGCAATAAGTTTAATCCGATTTTATTATGGAATACCTATTCTATATTGGATCCGGCTCATGTTATTTCCTTTCGTTCAAAGGATGAAAAAGATGCACTAACCAATATAATTCAATTAGTCCGTTTTGCATTCAAACGAATACCCGAATTGCGCACTTTATCTTCTATGGCTGCAAGCCGATTTGAGCTTTGGTGCGGACAGAACCAACGTCCATTGACTGTCATTCAAAAAGATATTATTCGTAATGTTGTAAGCTACATTGTGGCTAATGGAAGCTGTACCATGACCGATATAAAGGAAGAAGACAAGCCATTTGTTGCTCAGATGGTAAGAACATTTGGTTCTGCCGATGCTGTTAATACAGCAATCATTTCTCTCTCCCAATTTATTCTCAAATCTGCGTAAAACAAAATTATATAATGTCAAAAAAAACAATTGCAAACGAGCAATCACTTACCAAAAAAGTCTGGAATTTAGCTACGATACTCTCTTCACAAGGAGTTGGCTTTACTGATTATATTACACAATTAACTTATCTGTTGTTTTTAAAAATGGATAATGAGAACGTTGATATCTTCGGGGAAACCTCTGCTATACCTGATGGTTATCGATGGAATAATTTAACCGAATTAGATGGACTTGACTTAATTGAGCAGTATGAAAAAACGCTCAAACTCTTAAGCTTGGAAGATAATCTGATAGGAACTATCTATACAAAAGCCCAAAATAAGATAGATAAACCGGTATATCTCAAAAAGGTAATAACTCTCATTGATGAAGAAAATTGGCTTTCAATGGATGGTGATGTTAAGGGGGCTATCTATGAAAGTATTCTTGAAAAAAACGGACAAGACAAAAAAAGTGGTGCGGGTCAATACTTTACCCCACGCCCATTGATAAATACAATGGTTGAGGTTACTCGACCACAAATAGGCGAGACGGTCTGTGATCCGGCTTGTGGAACAGGAGGATTCCTTCTTGCTGCTTACGATTACATGAAAGAACAATCGCAAGATAAGGATAAACGTGCATTTTTGAGAGATAAAGCATTACATGGAAACGACAACACGCCTCTTGTTGTTACTTTAGCTTCTATGAATTTATATTTGCATGGTATTGGTACTGAACGCAGTCCGATTGAATGTTGCGACTCTTTAGAAAAAGAACCTGAGATATTGGTTGATGTTGTGCTTGCTAATCCTCCGTTCGGAAATCGTCCAGCCGGTTCTACCGATATTGCTTCTATGCGTACAGACCTTTATGTTTCCACAAGCAACAACCAATTAAATTTTATGCAACATATTATGTTGATGCTCAGAAATGGAGGACGAGCTGCTGTCGTGTTGCCTGATAATGTTTTGTTCGAAGGTGGAGCTGGGGAAGTGATAAGAAAGAAACTACTTACAGAATTTAATCTTCATACTATTCTTCGTTTGCCTACTGGCATTTTTTACGCAAATGGAGTTAAAGCGAACGTTTTGTTTTTCTCTAAAGGTGATAGAACCAACGAAACGTGGTATTATGACTACCGCACCAATGTAAAACATACATTGGCAACAAACCCGATGCGACGTCAGCACCTAGATGATTTTGTAAAGTGTTATAATCCGGATAGTATTTACAATAGGGCCGAAACTTATTCGGAAGAAAATCCCTCTGGACGTTGGCGAAAATATACTTATGCAGAATTGTTAAGTCGAGATAAGACTAGTCTAGATATTACATGGATTAAAACGGGAGAAGACACTGTTGACATGTCTCTCGCCGAATTAATGGCACAAATAGACGAGAAAAGTTCTAATATAGCGAAAGCCGTAGCTTCGTTAAAAGAAATAATTGGCAAAATTGAGGAATAATGGATACGAAGAAACTACGACAAAAAATCCTTGATCTCGCTATACGAGGGAAGTTAGTACCTCAAAACCCAAATGATGAACCAGCTTCTGTTCTTATTGAGAAAATACGTGTAGAAAAGGAGAAATTAATCAAAGAGAAAAAGATTAAACGAGATAAGAACGAATCGTACATTTACCGTTCTGATAAATCATATTACGAGAAGTTCGCTGATGGGTCGGTAAAATGTATCAACGGAGAAATACCATTTGAGATACCGGAGACCTGGGAGTGGTGTCGGTTGGATTCTCTTGCAACATTTTCTGGTGGTAAAACTCCTTCAACAGGAAATGCAGAATATTGGGATGGAGAGGTATTGTGGGTTACCTCGAAAGATATGAAATCTTACGATATATATAATACCCAGATAAAACTAAGTAAAGAAGGAGTATCTCAGATGCAAATTTTCCCACCTTTGACTATATTAATTGTGGTGCGAAGTGGAATTCTAAGGCGAACTTTACCGATAGCAGTTTTAAGAAAAGAAGCTACTATTAACCAAGATTTGAAAGCAATCTCTCTTTTTATATCAAATCTTGCAGAATTCTTTTTTTTCTCTTTAATGGCAGTTGAAGAAAAAATTTTAACTGATTATTCTAAAGCAGGTACAACAGTAGAGAGTATTAACTTTAATGAACTTAAAAAAATTCTGATACCAATACCTCCTTTGCAAGAGCAGTTGAAAATAGTTGTTTCAATAAAGCAATGTTTTGAGTTAATTGATGGAATAGAACAGAGTCAAGAAAGCTTACAGTTCGCCGTAACACAAGCTAAATCTAAAATCCTTGATCTTGCTATACGAGGCAAACTAGTTCCACAA
>NZ_CVRP01000007.1 GCF_001261735.1 Dysgonomonas sp. BGC7
GTATAAGCGACAAAAAAATAGATATGGCTCATGCACGTACCCTTATTCCTCTCGAAGATGTTGCAGCACAGCTTGAGGTTTACGAACTTATACTCGAAGAAGGTCTTTCTGTTCGCAAGGTGGAAGAATATGTGCGAGCAATCACTAAAGGTGAAAAGTTAGAAGAGCTGCTTAAAGAAGAGAAAGCTGTAGAAGTAGTGAAGAAATCCGGTGTAAAGAAAGCTACTCCGGAAGAGTTCGAAATGCTAAAAACTCATTTGTCAAAATTCTTTGCTGCAAAGGTTCAACTGACATGTAATGAGAATGGTAAAGGTAAAATAAGTATTCCATTCAAGTCGGAAGAAGAATTGGAAAGGATAATTTCGATATTCGATCAACTAAAAAAATAAAAAAGATTATTTTTCGTATTAAATATATGAGAAGAGAGTCAGTGATTGGTTTGTGTCTTGTTTTGGGAGGGTTTTTGTCTTTCTTGAGTGCACAAGGTACATCTGGTCGTGTTTCTCAAGATTCAATACCTCAGAAACGACAAAGGGAGGTTAAAACAAATTCGGATACTGTAGCCCCGTTTATTGCCGAAAAAAAAATAGTTTTACAGGATTCTGTTATTTTTAACAAACCTGAATTTAAACCAGATTCAAAAAAAGCAGTCATATATTCGGCTATTTTTCCGGGCTTAGGGCAGTTGTATAATCGTAAGTACTGGAAATTGCCTATTATATATGGTGGCGCTATTGGGCTTACCTATGCCATTACATGGAATGGACGCGTTTATAACGATTACAATAAAGCATATAGGGATTTGATGGTAGGTCCCGGCGACAGTTATAAGGATTTTTTGGGAGTAGATACTGATGTATATGCAAGAAAAGATTATTATGCATCTTTACTGAAACGCAGGAAGGATTTTTATCGTCGCAATAGAGATTTGGCCATTATTGTGGCAGTGGGAGTATATGCTTTATGTATGATTGATGCATATGTTGATGCTCAATTGTACGATTTTGATATGTCTACGGATCTTTCGATGAGAGTTGTTCCTATTATATTGGGTCCCACCTCATACTCTAAAACAAGCTTCGGGCTTCAGTGTAGTATAAATTTTTAAGTAAAACGGTATATTGTTGTAATGCGGTTGCCGTACATACCGTAAAAAAACACCTAATGTTTAAAAGAATAATATTTACAGGGCTATTATTTGGTTTCACAGTTTTAGCTTCAGCTCAATATACAGGAGTTGTGAATGATGATAGTACGGATACACCATCCGAGTTTAAGCGTAATTATGATTTACTATTATCTAAAAAAGGTATAGTTACGACAGATAATGGATTTTCTGATCAAACAGTATTGTTTGACGACTCGGTATATATTAAGCGATTGCATTCTTTGCCTACAGAAATGGAGCTTGTCTTCAACCCTGCGGTAAAGGCTCAGATCGAGTTATATGCCGGAAAGCGAAAAAATCAGGTAAGTTATATGTTGGGTGAGGGGAAGTATTATTTTCCTATTTTCGAGCAGGTGCTCGATAAAGAAGGCTTGCCATTGGAGTTAAAATACCTTCCGGTCATAGAATCGGCTCTCAACCCTGTTATCCGTTCCAGGGTAGGTGCATCTGGTTTATGGCAATTTATGGCGGCTACCGGAAAGATGTACGATCTTGAGGTTAATAGTCTTGTTGATGAGCGTTTCGATCCTCACAAATCCACAGTGGCAGCAGTGAAATATTTAAAAGACCTTTATGCTAAGTACAATGATTGGAATCTTGTAATTGCTGCATATAATTGTGGGCCCGGGCGTGTAGATAAAGCCATAAGCCGAAGCGGAGGGCAGACTGACTATTGGGCACTTTACCCTTATTTGCCGAAGGAAACAAGAGGCTATGTACCTATCTTTATCGCCGCTACATATATAATGAACTATTTTCAAGAGCATAATATTACTCCTATGAATTGCCCTAAACCGGCAACAATGGATTCACTGATTGTAAACAAGACTGTTCATTTTCAGCAAATATCTGATGTTTTGAACATTCCAGTAGATGATATTCGTAAGTTCAATCCTCAGTTTAAGAAAGATGTTATACCTGGAGATTATAAAGGATATACATTGAATTTACCTATCAATAATCTGACAGATTTTATTAAGAATGAAGATGCAATATACGGTTACAAGAAAGACGAATTATTACCTCATCGAAAAGTGGCTGGGCTGGATGTTGTAGGAGGTGCTCCGCTAGGTGCTTCAACAATAACTTATCGTGTAAAAAGGGGCGATACTTTGGCTCGTATTGCCGGCACGTACGGAGTAACTTCGAGTCAGATAAAACAATGGAATGGGCTTTCTTCCAATAAGCTTTCTGTTGGTCGCAGACTAAAAATATATCGTCAGCAGCAGGAGTTGCAGACCAATGTTTTGGCTGATAATAATAGTGCTCTTAGTAGCCAATCTGATACTACTGTGCTTTCGGTGTCGGGTCTTACGCGTACAGTTGCCGTTCCTAAAACAACTGTTTCGTATTACAAAGTTCGAAGAGGCGATACATGGGCTGGTATAGCTAAAAAGAATAAGGCTTCTATTGCGGATATAAAATCGTGGAACAATATAAAATCTAATAAGCTGATTGCAGGGACTTCTTTGAAAATACAGAAAACAGAATATGTGGAAATTCAAGAAGCTGTAAAGTTGCCTGAGCCTCAGTTGTCCGTAGTTCTTATTGATTCTACCTACACTGCCGATGTTATAAATAATTATGTAAAGAATATTGTTCGGGACGAGTCTTCATTACCATTGGTACGTATATCTCCAACAGATGGGGATGAGCAACAGGAGCGCAATAGGATGGACGATACCAAAATAATCTATCACAAAGTAAAGATAGGTGAAACAATGACTCAGATAGCGTCACGCTATAATGTTTCTAAAAAAGATATTATGTCTTGGAACAAGTTGTCGTCTAATATAGCTAAGGTGGGGCAGAGATTATTAATTCTTTTGCCCGATCGTCAAGAATCCGGTACAAGTAATATGGGCGATACGGGAGTTAAAGAAACAGGAAGTAAAACACCATTGACTTCAACTTTGTAGAGATTAAAATGTTAGGAATAAGATAAAATCAATTTTGATAGGTAATTTAACTACCATTAGAATTGATTTTATTATTTTTGCTACCTTATCACTGTTTATGGGAAAAGAGGATATACATATTAATGATGATTTGCTGATAGAACAAGAATTTAATAATCTTATCAGCGACTATCTTAAAACTAATCATCGGCGTAAAGTTGATATTATTACTAAGGCTTTCTTGTTGGCTAAGGAAGCTCATAAAGGTGCTCGCCGTCGTTCGGGAGAGCCCTATATACTACATCCGATAGCAGTTGCCAGAATTGTTTGTGGTGAGATAGGACTGGGATCTACTTCAATCTGTGCTGCTCTTCTGCACGATGTTGTTGAAGATACAGAATATACTGTCGAAGATCTGCGTGTTTTGTTTGGTGATAAAATAGCGCAGATAGTAGATGGATTGACAAAAATATCCAGTGGAATGTTTGGAGAGAATGTTTCTGCTCAGGCCGAAAATTTCCGAAAACTACTACTTACTATGTCAGACGATATACGTGTTATTCTGGTAAAAATTGCCGATCGTCTGCATAATATGCGTACACTGGGTTCTATGGCTCCTGCCAAACAATATAAGATAGCAGGAGAAACCATGTATATCTATGCCCCTTTAGCACATCGGCTCGGGCTGTTTGCTATAAAAACAGAATTAGAAGAGCTTAGTTTTAAGTGGGAGAATCCGGAGGTGTATAATGAGATAGCTTTAAAGCTACAGGCATCTCATAGTGCCAGAACTAATGTATATGAGCACTTTGCTCGTCCCGTAGTCGATAAGCTCAATGAATTGGGTTTTAAATACGAAATAAGGGCAAGAGAGAAATCTATTTATTCCATCTGGAACAAGATGCAGGCCAAAGGAGTCCCCTTCGAAGAAATATATGATATTTTTGCAGTCCGCATTATTTTTGAGAATGGGCCCGGTGTAGATGAAAAAAAGCGATGTTGGGACATTTATTCTGTTATTACTGATATTTATAAATTACGTCCCGATAGGATAAGGGATTGGGTAAGCCGACCAAAGTCTAATGGGTATCAGGCATTACACCTTACAGTGATGGGACCCGATGGTCAGTGGATAGAGATTCAGATACGGAGTCGCCGAATGGATGATATTGCAGAGAAAGGTTTTGCAGCTCATTGGAAGTATAAAGAAGGAAAAATAGAAGAGGATACTGAGCTAGACAAATGGCTCAAAACAATTAAAGAAATCCTCGAAAGTCCAAGTCCTAATGCAATGGACTTTCTCGATACCATAAAACTTAATCTATTTTCGCAGGAAATATTTGTTTTTACCCCTAAAGGAGAAATTCGGACTCTGGCACAGGGAGCAACAGCTCTTGATTTTGCTTACGATGTTCACTCCGATATTGGAGATCATTGTATTGGCGCAAAAGTAAATCACAAGCTTGTCCCTTTGAGCGAAAAACTCAATAGTGGAGATCAGGTGGAAATCTTAACCTCAAAAACACAACGTCCAAAATCCGAATGGCTTACACTTGTTACCACAGCCAAAGCCCGAACTAAAATAGAATATGCATTAAGAAGATCACGTCGTGAAACGTCGAAGCGCGGAGAGGAAATTATAACTAATGGATTTGCCGAAGCAGGTATTGAATTTACTCCGGACGTATTGGTGAAAATGATAGATTATTATCAGAAAACAACAAAAGATGATCTGTTCTTTGCTATAGGAAATCATGATATTATTTTGCCGCAAAAGATAGAGAAACTGTTAGCACTAAAGAAACAAGGGCAGGATAATCTTTTGCTTAGATATATGAAGCAGGCTTTTCATGTAGTGAAAAGGCCAGAGAAAGAAAAGGTTAGTAAACCGGAGGATAGCGAACCCATAAACCCGAAAAAAACATATATTCTCGAAGAAGATTCTTTTAGTAAGAATTTTAGAATGCCATCTTGCTGCAATCCGATACCGGGAGATAAAGTGTTTGGTTATTTGACAGACAATAATGAAGTAGAAGTGCACAGTATTCATTGTCCCGTCGGCTTAAAACTGAAAGCCAGTCAAGGAGACCGTATTGTTAATCTCGAGTGGGGTAGTTATACTCAGTTTCCGTTTATGTCTACTATTATAGTTACAGGTATAGATCGTATGGGGATGCTTAATGATATAACAAAAGTGATAACAGCAGGCTCGTTGAATATAAAAGAAATGAATATAGAAACTAACGATGGTGTTTTCGAAGGTCGTATAGTTGTATATGTTCACGATGTGAATGATCTTCAGACCTTATGCTCCCGTATAGCCAAAATAAAAGGAGTAAAAGCTGTAAATAGAAAACAATCTTAAAATGAGAGAGAAGAATACAATATATTTGCTTTCGAAATTTGGAATAGGAAAATATTTTTATTATTTTTGCAATCGAATATAGAGGGAGAGAGGAGGCTGTGGCTTCCTCTTTGTTGTTCTTAGAACTGATGTGTATGATAGAGAAAAGTCTGATCGAAGATATTGCTAATGGTTTTCTGCACAAAACTGCAGATATGTTTCTTGTGGAAGTTGTTATTAGACCCGGCAATGTAATAGTTGTAGAGGTTGATAGTGATAATGGTGTGAGTATCGATGACTGCATTGCCCTTAGTCGTAGTATCGAATCCGAGTTGGACAGAGATGCTGAGGATTTCGAATTGGAAGTTGGTTCGGCAGGGGTTACGTCTCCTTTCAAGATTCTTCGCCAATATGAGAAAAATATAGGTAATGAAGTTGAAGTCTTGACTAAATCGGGAAATAAACTATCAGGTGTGCTTAAATCTGCAGATGCTGTTAAGTTTGTTATAACAATAACAAAAATGGTCAAACCAGAAGGCGCTAAGAAGAAAACAGCAATGGAAGAGGATTTATCTTTTGCATACGATGAAGTAAAATATACAAAATATTTAATAAGATTTAAATAACTATTATGGCTAAAAAGGAAGTTATTAGTCTGATTGATACGTTCTCTGAGTTTAAAGAACTGAAGAACATTGACAGAATGACAATGATAAGTGTTCTTGAAGATTCGTTTCGTAACGTTATAGCGAAACTATTTGGTGCGAACGACAATTATGATGTTATCATCAATCCGGATAAAGGAGATCTTGAAATCTGGCGCAACCGTACAATTGTAGAGGACAATGAACTAGAAGATCCGAATATTCAAATATCTCTTACCGAAGCAAGAAAGATAGATGAAGATTTCGAAGTAGGAGAAGATGTAACTGATGAAGTGTTTTTTGAAGACTTCGGACGTCGCGCTATCTTGAATCTTCGTCAAACACTCACATCTAAGATTCTTGAACTTCAAAAAGAAGGCCTGTATAACCGATATAAAGAGAAAGTAGGAGAGATTGTTTCCGGCGAAGTTTATCAAATCTGGAAGAAAGAAATCTTGCTTTTAGATGACGAGAAAGAAGAGCTTTTGCTTCCTAAAACAGAACAAATACCAAGCGACTTTTTCCGCAAAGGAGAACACGTTCGTGCAGTAGTCGAAAGGGTAGAGAATAAAAATAATAATCCAAAAATTATTCTTTCCAGAACTTCTCCTGTATTTTTGGAAAGATTGCTTGAGTTGGAAGTTCCTGAAATTAATGATGGTTTGATAACTATCAAGAATATAGCACGAATCCCTGGAGAAAGAGCTAAAGTTGCTGTAGAATCGTACGATGAGCGTATCGATCCTGTAGGAGCTTGTGTGGGAATGAAAGGTTCTCGTATTCATGGCATTGTTCGTGAACTGCGAAATGAGAATATTGATATAATTAATTATACGCCAAACACCAATTTGTATATACAGCGTGCCCTTAGTCCTGCTAAGATTACTTCTGTAAAGTTGAACGAAGAAGAGAAGCGGGCAGAAGTGTTATTGCGTCCCGAAGAAGTTTCGCTTGCTATTGGTAAAGGAGGATTTAATATCAAACTTGCGAGTATGCTCACAGGCTATACTATTGATGTGTACCGAGATATTGATGATTTCGACGAAGAAGATATCTACTTAGATGAATTCCGTGACGAAATAGACGGATGGGTTATTGATCAGTTGAAGAAGATTGGTTGTGTCACTGCAAAAAATGTATTGGCTGCAGACCGTGAAAAGCTTATTCAAGAAGCAGATCTTGAAGAAAATACAGTAGATGAAATTTTGAGTATATTAAGTGCTGAATTTGACGACGAAGATCACGCTTGATTTGGTTTTTGTTTGTTTTCTTAATACTTTTGTGTTTTAAGTGGCAAGATTATATCGTTCTCAAGCCGTGGTAGCTTAATTATTTCAGGTTCACTGTTCATTTAGAATTTTAAATACATATATGTCTATAAGATTAATAAAAATATCAAAAGATTTGAATGTAGGTATCAGCAGTTTAGTTGAATACTTGCAAAAAAAAGGGTTTGATGTAGAGTCAAATCCTAATACTAAAATTGACAGTGGGCAACAAGAAATACTTATCAGAGAATTTGGTAATGCTACAGATCTTCAATCTTTTTTCAATAACAGAAAAGAAAGAGAGAAAGAAGAAGTCAAAAATGAGGTACAACCTGAAGTCGCAGAGCCAAAGAATGAGGTAAGTGTAGAGGAAATAAAAACCGAAGTTCCGGAATCAGTTAAGCCTCATGTGCAGATAATCGATAAAATAGATCTTGATGCTATAAACAGACCCAAGAAAGTTGAAGTGAAGCATGAGGAGCCTCTGCCTGAACCTAAAATAAAAGAACCTGTAATAGAACCTGTCGTAAAAGAAGAACCTCTACCTGAACCGGTAATTCCGATACAAGAGGAAGAAAAAGTAGAAAAAGAAGAACCTGTGTTGATAAAAGAAAAAGAAGAACCAGAACAAGAAGCTTCGGAGGTTATAACTGAACAAAAAGAAGAACAAAAGGAAACTAATAGTGTTTTCCGATTAAATAAAGCTACGCTTAAGTCTAATATAGTAGTTAAAGGTTCTATTGACCTTAGTACAATAAATGACAAAACTCGTCCGGCTAAAAAAACTAAAGCAGAAAAGAAAAAAGAACGTCTTGAGAAAGAACAGCAAGATCAGAAAAAAGTAAAAGAGAATACTGTTCGTCTGCTGAAGAAAGAAACCGACGAGGAAGCTAAGAAGCGTAAAGCCAACGAAGATAACGATGATGCCGGAAAGAAAAAACGAAATCGTATCAAGAAGGGCAAAGTCGATATCGAAAAAGGTGCTACCCCTCAGCCCGGACAACATTCGGGAGGAGACAGAACACGTCATAATCTACGTAAACCTATTGTTAAGCATGTGGTTAACGAGGAGGATGTTCAAAAACAAATAAAAGAGACTCTTGCCCGATTAACAGGCAAAGGAAATAAAGGTAAAGGGGCTAAATACCGTAGAGATAAACGTGATGCTGTTTCTCAAAGACAGCAAGAAGAGCTCGAATTGCAGGAACAGGAAAGCCGTGTTCTTAAGATCACGGAATTTGTAACTGCAAATGATTTGGCCAACATGATGAATGTGCCTGTAGTTCAGGTTATATCTACATGTATGAGTATCGGTATTATGGTTTCTATAAATCAAAGGCTTGATGCAGAGACCATAAATATAGTAGCAGAAGAATTTGGCTTTAAAACAGAGTATGTGAGTGCCGAAGTTATTGAAGCCATTAACGAAGAAGAAGATAGTCCTGAAGAATTAGAGCCACGCGCACCTATTGTAACAGTGATGGGACACGTTGACCATGGTAAAACATCCCTTTTAGACAATATCCGTCAGGAGAATGTTATTGCTGGTGAAGCAGGAGGAATTACCCAACATATTGGAGCATATAATGTGAAGCTGAAATCGGGACGACGTATTACATTTCTCGATACTCCCGGCCATGAGGCATTTACTGCGATGAGGGCACGTGGAGCTAAAGTTACAGATATAGCAATAATTATTGTTGCAGCAGACGATAATGTCATGCCTCAAACTGTGGAAGCTATCAATCATGCTTCTGCGGCAGGTGTGCCTATTGTGTTTGCGATCAATAAAATAGATAAACCATCTGCGAATCCTGAAAAAATAAAGGAAACTTTAGCAGGTATGAATTATCTGGTTGAAGAATGGGGGGGTAAATACCAGTCTCAGGACATTTCGGCAAAACAAGGGCTAGGAGTAGATGAATTACTTGAAAAAGTATTACTCGAAGCTGAACTTCTTGACCTGAAAGCTAATCCTAATAGGCGAGCTACAGGATCGGTTATAGAATCGTCTCTTGATAAAGGGCGTGGGTATCTATCTACTGTACTGGTAGAAAACGGTACACTCAAAAAAGGAGATATAGTACTTGCGGGAACATATTTCGGACGTGTAAAAGCGATGTTTAACGAGCGTAATGCTAGTATAGATGCTGCTCCTCCGGCAAGTCCGGCCTTGGTTCTAGGACTTAATGGGGCACCTCAGGCAGGAGATATATTCCACGTACTCGAAACAGAACAAGAGGCGCGTGATATTGCAACCAAAAGAGAGCAGTTGCAGCGTGAACAAGGACTTCGTACTCAGAAGATTCTTACGCTTGATGATATCGGCCGCCGTATAGCTATCGGTAACTTCCAGCAGTTAAATGTTATTGTCAAAGGAGATGTGGATGGTTCAGTCGAAGCTCTTTCCGACTCTTTAATAAGATTGTCTACAGAAGAAATTCAAGTAAATGTAATCCATAAAGCGGTAGGGCAAATTTCCGAATCTGATATTACGTTAGCTGCAGCATCAGATGCTATTATCATAGGATTCCAGGTACGCCCGTCTCAGGCTGCACGTAGAGCGGCAGAAAAAGATGGAGTTGAAATTCGCCTATATTCTATTATATACGATGCTATAGATGAAGTGAAATCAGCTATGGAAGGTATGCTGTCTCCTGAAATAAAAGAAGTACAGACTGGATATGTTGAAGTACGTGAAGTCTTTAAAATTACTAAAGTCGGCACAGTTGCCGGATGTATGGTCAAAGAAGGTAAGCTTAAGAGAGCTAATAAGATAAGGATTATACGAGATGGTATTGTAGTGTATTCCGGAGAACTGGGATCTCTCAAGAGATTTAAGGATGATGTAAAAGAAGTATCTGCCGGATATGAGTGCGGTTTGAATATACATAACTATAATGATATAAAAGTGGGCGACGTAATTGAGCCTTTCGAAGAAATAGAAATAAAGAAAACATTGTAATATTCAAAATATTATATATCTTTGTACACAATATAACCTAAAGAAAACCAATTGATAGTTGTTGCCAAGCAATCTTGCCTTGAAATCCGGTGGTACTAACCATACCACCGAAACACACAACTATCAACAGGTTTAAAGGTTAACTCGGTTTCTTCGTCTGATTCGATAAGTTGCAATACTACAAAATAGCAATTGTCATGAAGAAAAAAATAGTTTTATCAGTAATCTTAGTGTTTTCAATATTATTTGTAAATGATATTTATGCTCAGTCTGCGCAGCAAATAGCTTTTGTAAATTCGAATGAACTTTTAGATGCTATTCCGGAAAAAGTTACTGCTGCTAATCTGATCAATGATCTGAATAGGAAATATAAAGAAGAGTTGCAGGTAATGCAAAATGATTATAATAAAAAATACTCGGACTTTATCTCTTATCAAAACTCTATGGCTGACAATGTACGTCTTCGTCGTATGCAGGAACTCTATGAACTCGAACGTCAGATTAATAGTTTTATGAAAGTAGCTCAAGATGACATCCAAAATCAGGAGAAAAACCTTATAGCACCACTACGTCAAAAAGTAAAAGATGCTATTTATCTGGTTGGAGTAGAACAAGGATATATTTGTATATATGATATGGCAAATCCTACAATTGCTTTTATCACTCCCGATGCTCATGATGCCAATCCGCAAGTAAAGCAGAAATTGGGAGTACAATAAAGCTGACAGGAAGAATGTAAAAAAGATGCTCTTGAAATAAGAGCATTTTTTGTATCTAAATAATGACTAAGATAATGCTAAAACCTGGGCCTATAGGTGTTTTTGATTCAGGATACGGAGGATTGACGATCCTTTCTGAAATACAGAAATTATTACCTGAATATGATTATTGCTATCTGGGTGATAATTCCCGTGCGCCATATGGAACACGTTCTTTCGATATTGTGTATGAATTTACAAAACAAGCAGTATTAGCTCTGTTCGACATGGGGTGTAATCTTGTTATCTTAGCATGTAATACTGCATCCGCCAAAGCTCTCAGAACTATACAGCAAAAAGATCTGCCTCTTATAGATCCCGATAAAAGAGTGCTCGGTGTTATCAGACCTACTGCCGAAATAATAGGAAGTATAACTCGTAGCCGGCATATTGGTGTGCTTGGTACTATGGGAACAATACAGTCAGAATCTTACCCGATAGAGATACATAAATTATTTCCAGATATTGAAATTACAAGTGAAGCATGTCCTATGTGGGCACCTTTAGTAGAAAACAGAGAATACGAAAATGAAGGTGCAGATTATTTTATAAAGAAGAACTTGAATAATGTATTGACTAAAGATCCACAGATAGATACACTTATATTGGGGTGTACACATTATCCGTTGCTGCTGCATAAAATAAAATCTTTCTTGCCTGTCGGTGTCACAGCTCTTGCGCAAGGAGAATATGTTGCACGTAGTTTGCAGGATTATTTCTATCGACATCCCGAAATGGATAATATGTGTACGAAAAATTCAACTACACGCTATTTCACAACCGAATCTACCGAAAAATTTTCTGAAGCTGCTACTATCTTTTTGAATAAAAGTATTGAAGTAGAGCGTATAACATTCGATTGATAGCCATTACCGAAGATTGCATTTGTGGTTTAAGTGAGTGTTTTGTAGCCGAACGGAAAAGTTATGAGAAAAATAATTCACATAGACATGGATGCTTTCTACGCTTCTATAGAGCAGCGCGACAATGCGGACTATAGAGGTAAGCCTTTGGCTGTAGGGTATGCCGGCCCGCGGGGAGTTGTTGCCGCTGCTAGTTACGAGGCTCGCCGTTATGGTGTTCGTTCAGCGATGGCTTCAAAGACGGCATTGCGAAAGTGCCCTCACTTAATTTTTGTACCAACACGTTTCGATGTATATAGATCTGTGTCGAGGCAGATTATGAGTATATTTCATGAATATACCGATCTTGTAGAACCTCTTTCCCTAGATGAAGCTTTTCTTGATGTAACCGAAAATTTTATGAATATATCTTCTGCCACCCAGATCGCTCAGGAGATAAAGCAAAAGATATTTGAGACTACTGGTCTGACTGCTTCTGCAGGCGTCTCATTCAATAAGCTTTTGGCAAAAATAGCATCCGATCAAAATAAACCTAATGGACTATTTGTGGTGAAACCAAAGACTGCTGAAAAATTTATCGAAACACTTAAAGTTGAGCAATTCTTTGGAGTAGGCAAAGTCACTGCTCGACGTATGCATGAGTTAGGTATTTATACCGGATGGGATTTGAAACAGAGATCGGAACAAGAATTGATCGGTGTCTTTGGCAAAGCCGGACATATCTACTATCTCAATGCGAGAGCTATTGATGACAGACCTGTCGAATCGGAGCGTATTCGTAAATCGATTAGTTCAGAGACCACCTTCGATCGGGATATTGATAATGTTGACGAATTGGCTGTCGAATTAGATACAGTGGCTAAAGATGCTTTCGAAGACATAGCTAAGAAGAGATTTAGCGGACGTACTATCACGTTGAAGATTAAGTATGCGGATTTTAAGATTATTACCCGTAGCAAAACGTTTTCTATGCCTGTTTCAGATTATGAAATGTTTTACAAAACTGGTTTCGATCTGTTGAAAACTGTAGACCTGACACCTAAAGTCAGACTGATAGGCTTAGGTCTAAAAAACAATGAAGATGAAATAAATTGGAGTAATGCTGTTCAGTTGCGTATCAATTTCAAAGATAAAGATGAGGTAGAATAGTTTCGATGTAAATATTCTCTATTAAATACTTTTGCATATACAGATAAGTAGTTACTTTTGCAGAGATGAAACTAAAAAAGAAAGGGATACATACTAATCGCAACAAACATTTACTTTTTTCTCTGAATGAAGAAGAGTATGCTCTTATTGTATCTTATATGAAAAAATATAAAATAGAGAACCGATCACGTTGGTGCAGAGAGACTATAATTGCCCACGTATTGAAAAATCTCGAACAGGATTATCCTACTCTTTTTGGTGAAAATGAAATGCGCCGGTGAATACAAATTTACTTAACGATGAATACTATATGCGTCAGGCTTTAAATGAAGCCCGTATCGCCTATGAGAAAGATGAAGTCCCTGTAGGAGCCATAATAGTTTGTAAAGGGCGGATTATTGCGAGAGCTCATAATCTTACAGAGACATTGAACGACGTGACGGCTCACGCAGAGATGCAGGCAATTACAGCTGCTGCCAATATTTTGGGAGGAAAATATCTGACAGATTGTACACTCTATGTTACTTTAGAGCCATGTCCGATGTGTGCTGGAGGGCTGCTTTGGTCTCAAATATCGACAATTATTTATGGAGCTCGTGACCAAAAAAGAGGTTATTCCCTATTTAGTCCGGGTATTCTTCATCCGAAGACGACAATAAAAGGAGGAGTGTTGGAGGAGGAGTGTATTACTCTGATGAAAGATTTCTTCAAAGAGAAAAGAAAGTAACAGATCTGTTTATTAAACTTTTACTTCTTGTGAACTTTAACATTTATTTCAATTTTGTCATGCAGCATGACTGCAAAAATCACATCTTATTAGTGTGAGTAAACTAATCAATGAACTTATAAAAATAAAAGATATGAGAAAGTATATGAAACTATTTTCAGCACTGATCTTATCATCAGTTTTGTTGTTGGGAGTCTCATCATGTTCGGATGATGATGGGTATTCTCTTGGGGACTTTTGGGAATCTATTGTTACTGTCAACGAGATAGGTAATGGTACTTATGATTTCACTCTTGATAACGGCAAGAAACTATGGGTGGCAGCTCCAGCCGGACTGAATCTTAAACCTAAGTATGACAGAGCAATAATTAACTATACAATTTTGTCTGATAAAGTAGAAGGATATGATCATTATATCAGACTCAATGGTTTTTATGATGTACTGACAAAGGGTGCAATATATATTGCCTCTGACGATCAGGTGAAGCAAGACAGTATAGGAAACAATCCTATAAAAGTACATTCGATGTGGGAAGGTGGAGGTTACCTTAATGTCTATTTCGGTTACAATGCAGGAGGTAAAGACTCCCATATGTTAAACCTTGTATCGGCAAAATCTGATCTGGGTATAAACGATGAAGTTGTAAAGCTAGAATTCAGACATAATATTAGAGGCGATTATGAAAATTACCCTGTAAGAGGGTATGTTTCATTCAACCTGGCACCATACAAAGCAGAAGGTAAAGAAAAGGCCGTTTTTGAAATCTCATGGAAAGATTTTGGCGGAGAAACTAAGACAAAAACAATAGAATATAAATTCGGTACTGAGACTACTCAACCTGATGAAGGTTTTATTGAAAATACAGATACTAACCTGAATATTTATTAATATTCTTTTTGATTTCCTTTCGAAAAAGAGAGCTCGTGAGAGTTCTCTTTTTGTTTTTTACCTATACCCGTACATTTTCTTTCAGATACGCCGTTTATTCGTCAAAAAAGATGTATTTTTGTTCGTAACAGATTTTATCAAAAATGGACAATTCGAAGTTGAAAGAACAGGTGAAAAATGAGTTTACGGAATATTTGAATTCTCATAAACACCGTAAAACTCCGGAAAGATATGCCATATTAGAGCATATTTATTCTGCCAAAGGTCATTTTGACATGGATTCTCTATATAATGCTATGAAAGAATCTGCTTTTAGAGTTAGCCGTGCTACGCTTTATAATACAATAGAGTTGTTGTTGGATTGCGGATTGGTTGTAAAACATCAATTTGGAGCCAATGTCTCGCAATATGAGCGTGCATACGGAAATGAAAATCACGATCATCTTATTTGTCTCGGTTGTGGAGAAGTAAAAGAGCATAAGAACGGAAATCTTTTTACTCCTGCACAGCAAAAGAAACTGCAACGTTTTAAGATAAGCTATTACAGTATGTATATATACGGCACATGTAATAAGTGTATGCGTGCAAAAAAAGCAGATGAGAAGAAGAATAAAGTAACAGAAAATAAAAATACACGTATTAAGAAAAAATGAAATTAGACGTATTGCTTGGGCTACAGTGGGGTGATGAAGGAAAAGGTAAGATAGTAGATGTACTTACTCCCGAATATGAAATTGTAGCACGTTTTCAGGGCGGGCCAAATGCCGGTCATACTCTCGAATTTGAAGGAAAGAAGTATGTGTTACGCTCGGTACCTTCCGGTATTTTTCAAGGAAATAAAATAAATATTATAGGAAACGGGGTTGTTCTCGATCCTGCACTTTTTAAGGGCGAGATAGAAGCTTTGGAAGCTTCTGGCCACGACCTGACGAAGCGTTTACTTGTTTCTAAAAAAGCCCACTTAATCTTACCGACTCACCGTCTTTTAGATGCATGCTATGAGGCAGCAAAAGGAGATTCTAAAATAGGAACAACAGGAAAAGGTATAGGCCCTACTTATACAGATAAGATAAGTCGTAATGGCTTGCGTGTAGGAGATATCTTACACAATTTTGAAGAAAAATACAATCAGGCAAAGAATAAGCATCTGAAGATATTGGCTCAGTACGGGTTCGATATAAGTGCTTTGGCTGATATTGAGAAAGAGTGGTTTGTAGGAGTTAAGAAACTGAAAGAATTCACTTTTATAGATAGTGAGCATTATATAAACGATGCAATAAAAAACAATAAAAAGATATTGGCCGAAGGAGCACAAGGTACAATGCTTGATATAGATTTCGGATCTTATCCTTTTGTTACCTCATCCAATACTATTTCGGCAGGAGCTTGTACCGGACTTGGGATTTCTCCGCAAGCTGTTGGTGAAGTATATGGTATTTTCAAAGCATATTGTACCCGTGTAGGAAGTGGCCCATTCCCAACAGAACTGTTTGATGAAACCGGAGATAAGCTAAGAGAATTCGGATTCGAGTTCGGTTCGGTTACAGGGCGTCCACGCCGATGTGGGTGGATAGATCTGGTTGCTCTTCGTTATGCTATAATGGTGGATGGAGTTACACAACTTATAATGATGAAAAGTGATGTGCTGGATACATTCGAGACTATTAGAGCATGTGTTGCTTATGAAATAGATGGGCAAAAGGTGACAGATTTTCCGTTCGAAGTAGATGATGCTATTAAACCTGTGTATATTGACTTGAAAGGCTGGCAAACAGATATGACAAAAATGCGTAAAGAAGATGAATTTCCTACAGAATTTAATCAATATCTGGCTTTTCTCGAAAGAGAACTCGGAGTACCTATTAGCATAGTTTCTATAGGTCCTGATAGAGATCAGACAATAATTAGGAAATAATTAAGCTTTTATAAGATTCATGTATGTGCCGATTAAAACAATTGGCACATTTTTTGTGTTTAAATTAATAAGAAATTAGATCAAAAAAATAAATTTAATATAATAAATATGTTTATAGGTTGGGTTCTGCTTATTGTTATTGGAGTGGGAGGTATGATAGTCTCTCAGGTGTTGAAAAGTAAATTTAATAAGTATTCGAAGGTTCCATTGGATAGTCGGATGACCGGACGCGATGTTGCAGAAAAGATGCTTCACGATAACGGTATATACGATGTGAAAGTAACATCTACACCTGGTATGCTTACAGACCATTATAATCCTGCAAATAAAACAGTTAATCTGAGCGAAGGGGTTTATGCCAGCAATAGTGTTGCTGCCGTAGCAGTTGCAGCTCACGAATGCGGACACGCTGTACAGCATGCATACGCATACGGGCCACTGAAAATGCGCTCTGCGTTGGTGCCTGTTGTTAGTCTTGCTTCCAAATGGGTGATGTGGGTGCTTCTCGGAGGTATCTTTATGATACAAATGACTCATTCTACAACTTTATTATGGATTGGTATAGCTTTGTTTGCTGTTACAACTGTATTTAGTTTTATCACTCTTCCTGTAGAAATAAATGCAAGTAGTAGAGCTTTAGTTTGGCTAAATACTGCGGGTATAACTAATGTAAATAATCATGATATGGCAAAAGATGCTCTTAAATGGGCTGCATACACCTATGTTGTTGCCGCAATAGGATCTTTGGCCACATTGATATATTACGTAATGATTGCCCTTAGCGGAAGGCGAAATTAACCTTTCGTATAAGGTATCGAATAAGAAGAGTAACCCTCATAGGCTACTCTTTTTTTATCACAAATATCTTATAGTAAGTAAGATTCTGTATCTTTGCATTACTGGTAATATCTACGCACACTGATAAAATACAAATGAAAATAATAGGATTTCTTATAATATTTGTAGTATATATTCTTGCAAACTTTTATGTTTTTCATCATATATGGATGGCTATGCCACCCAATACAATAGGGCGTGTAAGTCTTGTTTCGTTTGCTGTTATAGCTGTATCTTCTTTTTTCCTTTCTTTTTTTCTGGGAGACTCCATGCCTGTATGGTTGGCTTCGGGTCTTTATAAAATAGGTACGGCATGGTTGTTCATTCTACTCTATTTTTTTATAGTGATGGCAGCCAAAGACCTGTTTGGGTTGGCGAATAAGCTATTGCACTTTATGCCGGGCGATGCGATTACACGATACACCAAAGAAAACTGGGTAGGACTGGGATTTATGGTTGGCTTTATCACTTTGGTTATGGTTTGCGGCTATCTCAAATATCAATCGAAAGTGCGGGTAGAACTTCCTGTCGAGACATCTAAAATTATAGGAGATTCTATATTGACGAAGCCGTTGCGAATAGTTGCCATTAGCGATTTGCATTTAGGTTATGGTATCGGTAAGAAGGAGTTTGAAACGTGGGTAGAGCTTATTAATGCCGAGAAACCCGATATGGTTCTCATTGCCGGCGATATTATCGACAATAGCGTTCGTCCGTTGGAAAAAGGAAATTTTGCTGAGAGTTTCCATAAGATAAAAGCCCCTATGGGAATCTATGCCTGTCCAGGTAATCATGAATATATAAGCGGAATAAAAGGTAGTCTCGATTTTATTGAGAAGACAGGAGTGAGGCTATTGCGTGATTCTGTTGCCGAGGTAGATAGTTGTATATATGTGATAGGTAGAGACGATCGTTCCAATGAAGGCAGAAAATCTTTGAAGGAACTTACCGATTCGCTCGATCATTCTAAATTTATTATCCTTCTCGATCATCAACCTTATAATTTGGAAGAGTCTGAACAGCAAGGAGTAGATTTGCAAATATCGGGACATACGCATCAAGGACAGGTGTGGCCTATCTCGGCTATCACTAAAGCCTTATATGAAATAGATCATGGGTTTCTCAAGAAAGGAAATACGGATATATTCGTCAGTTCGGGCATAGGAATCTGGGGAGGAAAGTTTAGGATAGGTACACAGTCGGAATATGTTGTAATAGATATTGATAGAAAAAGATGAGAGTATTCTTTAATGCCATAATAATTCAGATATTTCTTAGTGCTTATATCTATTGGCGAGGTTGGCAAGGCTTACCCGATAAAAAATATATAAAGATACCTTATGCTGCTATTTTCGGTATAGAGTTGGCTATATATTTTATTGGTTTCTTTATTTCGGGAACCGGATTGCTGGGCTTTGAGGCTTTGCATGATTTGGCTTGGGTAGGTACTACCTGGATGATCTTTGCCATTTACATGACAGGCTTATTGTTGATCTACGATCTGTTTAAATTCATAGATAAAAAAAGAAAAATATTTCCGGCATCGTTAGATTTGAAGGCGAAAAAGCCTAGGCTATTCTATTTTTGCCTTTCTTTGATCATTGTTTGCGGAGTGATGGTACATGGTAATTATTGCTTTTTTCATCCTGTGGTTACAAAGATGGATTTGACTATCGAGAAGCATTCCCCTAATATAAAAGAACTTAAAATTGTGGTTGCAACAGATGTTCATGCAGGGTATCTCATTGATAAAAGTATCATATCCATGTATGTGGATAAAATAATGGAACAGAAGCCCGATCTTATACTGTTGGTAGGCGACATAATAGACTATGATGCCAAATCGTTGTACGAACAGCGTATGGAGACCGAATTTCTCCGTCTAAAAGCTCCTTATGGTGTTTATGCTTCTACGGGCAATCATGAATATATAGAGATAAATAATGAAGTAGAAGATGAGAAAATATTATGGCTTAGTCAGAAAGGGGGAATGACGGTTTTGCGTGATACTGCTGTATTGATTGCCGATTCGTTCTATCTAGTTGGGCGAGAAGATGATAAATGTAAAACTCGCAAAAGCTTACCGGATATAATGAAGGGGGTAGATCGTCAGTATCCTGTGATTGTTATGAACCATGAACCCCATCGTCTACAGGAAGAAGTCGATGCAGGTGCAGATATAGCGTTGTATGGGCATACACACAACGGGCAATTTTTCCCGAATAATACAATCATGGCCTTATCTTCGAAAATATATAATACAGGTATAGTGCCCGAAAATATGAAAATGAGATTTATGTACGAAATACCTTTTGGATATAAGAAAAAAGAAAATACACATGTTTATGTTTCTTCCGGGCTGGGTTTGGCCGGGCCTCAGTTTCGTATAGGTACTATTTCCGAACTGGTAGTTCTTAATGTGAAATTTAATAAATAATTGACTGTTAATAATATTTATTTATGTTGAAGTCGCTTTATATAAAAAACTATGCTCTTATAGATAGTCTTGAAATTGATTTCGGACAAGGCTTTTCTGTTATAACGGGTGAAACTGGTGCGGGAAAATCTATTATACTGGGGGCATTGTCACTTATATTAGGGCAACGTGCCGATATAAAAGCAATAAAGCAGGGTGAAAATAAATGTGTTATTGAAGGAGTGTTTGATGTTTCTGCCTACGATCTGAAATCTTTTTGCGAAGAGAAGGGGATAGAATATGATCCTGATAGCTATATCTTGCGTAGGGAAATATTATCGTCAGGCAAATCGAGGGCTTTTATAAATGACTCTCCTGTTTCTCTGGCCGATTTAAAAGAATTGGGCAGTCAATTGATAGATATACATTCTCAACATCAGAATTTATTATTGAGTGATACCCGTTTTCAAATGCAGGTGATAGATGCTTTAGCAGGAAATAAAGACTTACTCAAAGAATATCAGAATGCGTTTTCTGCATACAGGCAAGAAGAACAAGCTTTAGTTGCCCTTCGCGATGTTGTTCGCAAAAGTAAAGAGGAGGAAGATTATTTGCGTTTTCAGTACGAATCTTTATCCGAAGCAGCTTTGCAGGAAGGAGAGCAAGACGATTTGGAAAGCGAACTGGAAACATTGAATCATGCAGAAGATATTAAAACTGCATTGTATAAAATTCATTCGCTATTGTCTGATGATGATCGGGGGATTGTGCCCGAATTGAAAGATTGCCTTAATACGTCTTCGGCTTTAGGAAAAGTATATACGAAAGCCGAGACTATTACCCAGCGGATAGAAACCGCATATATTGATCTCAAAGATTTATCTTCGGATATGGAGCGGCTGGCAAACGATGTGGAGTTTAATCCCGAACGGCTGACATTTATTGAATCACGTCTCGACTTAATATATTCTTTGGAGAAAAAACATCATGTAGACTCGGTTTCGAATTTGCTGGATTTGTATAAAGATATAGCTCGCAAATTGGAAAATATTGATTCTTCTGATCAGCAGGTTGAAGCATTGGAAAAAGAAGTGGCTCGTAAATATACGAGAGTCCTTGAGTTGGCAGATAGCTTAACTAAAAGCAGGGCTTCGATTATTCCCAGATTCGAAAGTGAGCTCATCGACAAGATTGCATATTTAGGTATGCCCAATACTCGGTTTAAGTGTGAGCTTACTCCCGAAGACTTACCTAATCTCTATGGTGCAGATGATTTGGTCTTTCTTTTCTCTGCCAATAAGAATGCAGCATTGCAGCCTGTAGCTAATATTGCATCGGGAGGAGAGGTGTCTCGTCTTATGTTGTGCCTCAAGTCGATGATAGCAGGAGCTACAGCTTTGCCGTCTATCATTTTCGATGAGATTGATACCGGCGTTTCGGGAGAAATTGCAGATAAGATGGGGCAGGTGATGAGTGATTTTGGTCAGAAGATGCAAGTAATTGCAATTACGCATCTACCTCAGATAGCAGCTAAAGGAAAGGCACACTATAAGGTCTATAAACAGGATGATGAGGATGCCACAACTACTCATCTCGAACGTTTGGATAATTCGGAGCGGCTTGAAGAAATAGCCCGTATGCTAAGTGGCGCAATAGTGACTGAGGCCGCTATTCAAAATGCAAAAGTAATGTTAGGTTTCTAATTTTAAGACAATGAACGAGATCCCTTTCCTTGATCTTAAGCGCGAGAATGCACGTTATGCTTCCGATATAAGAGAAGCTGTGATGCGTGTGCTTGATTCCGGTTGGTATATTTTAGGAACGGAAAAGGAGGCTTTTGAGAACGAGTTTGCTACATATTGTGAGGCTAAAGATTGTGTAGGAGTGGGCAATGGCCTCGATGCCCTCCGGCTTATATTCATGGCTTACATCAGACTTGGTTTCTTGAAAGAGAAAGATGAAGTCATTCTTCCGGCGAATAGCTTTATTGCTACAGCCTTAGCTGTTTCCCAAAGTGGACTTGTCCCTGTTTTTGCCGATTGTGATATCAATACTTATAATATTTGCCCCCGATCGGTAGTAGAGAAATTGACAGAAAAGACTAGAGCTATAGTTGCGGTTCATCTGTATGGGCAGGTAGCTCCAATGGAGGAGTTGCAGAAAATAGCTAAAGAGAATAATCTTAAGCTAATTGAGGATGCTGCTCAGGCTCATGGGGCTGTCTATCAGGGTAGGAGAGTAGGCAGTTTGGCTGATGCGGCTGCATTCAGCTTCTATCCGGTGAAAAATCTGGGTGCATTGGGCGATGCCGGAGCCGTTGTTTCTAGTGATGCCGAACTAATGCAAGTAATACGCTCCATAGCAAATTACGGTTCGGAAGAAAAGTATATGAATCGCTATAAGGGGATTAATTCTCGTCTCGATGAAATTCAGGCTGCTGTCCTTTCTGTAAAGCTGAGGTATCTGAATCGTGATAATGATTGTCGGATTAAAATAGCTTCTTTCTATTCAGAAAATATTGTGAATGATAAGCTGATTTTGCTCCATACTCCTCCTGATAATAGTCATGTCTTTCATCTTTATGTTATTCGGACAAATGAGAGAGAGTCTTTGCAAGGCTATTTACACGATAACGGCATCGGTACTCAAATACACTATCCTTTGTCAATACATAAACAAGAGGCATACCAAGAGCTCTCGGAAGTAAAAGCTCCTGTTGCAGAACGTATCCAAAACGAGGTGTTGAGCCTTCCTTTATATCCATCTCTTACTCGTTTAGAACAGAAAAGAGTGGTTGAAGTATTAAATAAATGGTAAAAAAAGAGAGAAAATATATAAAAAAATAACATTTTACCTCGTCCAAAAACACTTGTACTCTAATATTTGTTATATCTTTGTAATGTAGATTCAAAGTAAATAGAGATATCGAAAGGAATGCTTATTCAGTAAAACACAAGAATCAAATTATTTTGTAATATAATGACATTAACACCCTTAACCTCTATCTCGCCTATAGATGGACGTTATCGTAGTAAAACAGAAAAACTAGCAGATTATTTTTCAGAATATGCGCTTATAAAATATCGGGTACTGGTAGAAGTAGAGTATTTTATTGCACTATGTGAGTTGCCTCTACCTCAATTGGAGAATATTGATAAGGCTGTTTTCCCTAAACTGAGAAATATTATCTCTGATTTTTCAGAGCAAGATGCAATCCGTATCAAGGATACTGAAAAGATAACGAACCACGATGTAAAGGCTGTAGAGTATTTTATCAAAGAAAAATTTGAAGAGTTAAGTCTGCACGAGTATAAGGAATTTATCCATTTCGGATTAACTTCACAAGATATAAATAATACTTCTATTCCATTGTCTTTGAAAGATGCTTTGGTAGAAGTGTATTATCCTATGCTCGAAGAGCTTATATCTTCACTGAAAGCTAAGGCTGAAGAATGGAGCGATATTCCTATGCTTGCCAAAACGCATGGGCAACCGGCATCTCCTACTCGGTTGGGTAAGGAGATTATGGTTTTTGTAAGTCGTCTCGAAGGGCAGTTGGCTCTATTGAAGACTATACCGTTATCGGCGAAATTTGGAGGGGCTACAGGCAATTATAATGCACATAATGTAGCATATCCTTCTTATGATTGGAAAAAGTTTGGTAATGAATTCGTAGAAAAAAATCTGGGACTTGTAAGAGAGCAATGGACTACGCAGATTTCTAACTATGATAATCTGGCTGCAATATTCGATGGTTTGAAACGTATTGATACCATAATGATAGATCTCAATCGTGATTTTTGGCAATACATCTCAATGGAATATTTTAAGCAAAGGATCAAAGAAGGAGAGATAGGTTCGTCCGCTATGCCTCACAAGGTGAATCCGATAGATTTTGAGAATGCTGAAGGTAATTTGGGTATAGCTAATGCTATACTCGAGCATCTTGCTTCCAAACTGCCTGTTTCGCGTCTACAAAGAGATCTGACAGATTCTACTGTACTTCGTAATGTTGGTGTCCCTTTCGGGCATATTGTTATAGCGTTACAGAGTACGCAGAAAGGTTTGGATAAATTATTATTGAATAAAGAAGAACTTTATAGCGATCTAGATAATTGTTGGGCTGTTGTCGCTGAAGGTATACAGACGATTTTGCGTCGAGAAGGATACCCGAAGCCTTACGAAGCTCTGAAAGCGCTGACTCGTACCAATAATACAATTACGGCTGATTCTATAGCCGGATTTATTAATGGGCTAGATGTAAGTGAAGATGTGAAAAGTGAATTAAGAAAGATTACACCTCATTCTTATACAGGTGTATAAAGGAATGTGTAACCGCGAGGTTATTTAATTAAAGTATTTGTATATTTTTTATTTAAAAAAACAAAAAAATGGTGACAGACAAAGGAAATGATAGGGAAAGCCGAGAGGGCCACTCATCATCAGAAAACAACAATGGATCAGAGCCTGTAAAGAAAAAGCGTGCCCGTGTAGGGGATTTGCGCAAACAGGCCTATGATGTGAATCCGGAACGCGGAAGAGAAAGGAACCCTTACAGATCTAATGATGGAGGAGACAGAGATGACAGGCAAGATAGGCCGTCATATAATAACCAAGATCGACCAAGAAGCTATGAAAGACGAGATGACGGAGAACGTCGTTCGTACAACAGCCAGCCTCGTACAACAGGAAATAGAGGAGGATATGGAGACGACAATAGAGGAGGAGGTTACTCCAACAATCGTGGCGAAGGAGGTTATTCTAATAACCGCGGAGGCGGTGGGTACTCAAATAATCGCGGAGGCAGTGGATACTCAAATAACCGTAGTGAAGGAGGCTATTCTAACAACAGAGGCGGAGGCTATTCTAACTATTCGGGAGGTGGAGATAATCGCTCGTATGGAAATAACAGAGGTGGAGGATATGATAATCGTCGTCCATCAGGAGGACAACACTCTGGCGGATCAAGGTCTTTTGATGGTGTGAAAAAACTGGTTAAGCCTGTAAAATATAAAGAGAATATAGATCCAAGTACTCCTTTACGTTTAAATAAATATCTGGCAAATGCCGGAGTCTGTTCACGTCGCGAGGCTGATGCATTTATTACATCAGGAGTGGTAAAAGTAAACGGAGAGGTTGTAGACCAATTAGGCGCTAAAGTAACCCGTGGCGACATGGTGACATTTAAAGATCAGCCGGTGCGGTTAGAGAGCAAAGTATATGTGCTTCTGAATAAGCCTAAGAATTGTGTTACAACGTCAGATGATCCTCAAAATCGTTTGACAGTAATGGACTTAGTGAAAAATGCTTGTCCCGAACGCATCTATCCGGTAGGACGTCTTGATAGAAATACAACAGGTGTATTATTGCTTACTAATGACGGCGATTTAGCATCTAAGTTGATGCACCCTAAGTTTAAGAAAAAGAAAATCTATCAGGTTACTCTTGATCGTGATGTAGCTATTGAGGATATGCAGACTATCGCTGATGGTGTAGAATTAGACGATGGAGAAATCCATGCGGATTCTATCGCTTATCAGGCAGAAGATGTGCTTAATGTAGTTGGTATAGAAATACACTCGGGACGTAATCGTATCGTACGCCGTATATTTGAAAAACTTGGATATCAGGTGATGAAATTAGACCGCGTATATTTTGCCGGACTTACAAAGAAAAATGTACTTCGTGGAAAATGGCGCTATCTGACAGAAAAAGAAGTAAACATGCTTCGTATGGGAGCTTTTGAATAAAAAAGGAAAAAATATAGATATAAAGATGGAGAGTATTCGCAGAACAAAGATTGTGGATCTATTTAAAGATCCCAAGTTTGGAACTACTGTAGATGTTAAAGGATGGGTTCGTACCATTCGTGGTAACAAATATGTGAATTTTATTCACCTCAATGATGGTTCTACTATTCATAATCTTCAAATTGTAGCAGATGTTCAGAAGTTTGGAGATGACTTTTTTAAGCCAATCACAACAGGGGCCTGTATTCATGTAATAGGTACTTTAGTAGAATCGCAAGGTAAGGGACAGAGCGCCGAAATTCAGGCAGATAGTATCGAAATATACGGAACTGCCGATCCGGAGACATATCCTTTGCAAAAGAAAGGTCATTCCCTTGAGTTTCTTAGAGAAATTGCATATTTACGGCCACGTACAAATACATTTGGGGCAATATTTCGTATACGCCATCATATGTCTTATGCTATACATAAGTATTTCAACGATAACGGCTTCTTCTATTTTCATACACCTATAGTAACGGCTTCTGATGCTGAAGGTGCCGGCTCTATGTTTCAGGTTACTACTCTTGACTTAAATAATGTTTCTAGAAACGAAGAAGGAAAAGTTGATTATACCGAAGATTTCTTCGGCAGTCAGACCAATTTGACAGTTTCAGGTCAGTTGGAGGGTGAGCTTGGGGCAATGGCTCTTGGTGCTATTTACACATTTGGACCTACTTTCAGAGCTGAGAATTCCAATACGCCACGACACTTGGCTGAGTTTTGGATGATAGAGCCTGAAGTTGCTTTTTATGATATCCAGGATAATATGAATTTAGCAGAGGATTTTCTTAAATATCTGATTCGATATGCTTTAGAGCATTGCAAAGACGATATAGAATTCCTTGGCGAACATTTCGATAAAGAACTTGTAGATCGTTTGAACTTTGTGATTGCAAATGATTTTGTTCGGCTTACTTACACAGAAGGTGTGGAAATACTGGAGAAAAGTGGACATAAGTTCGAATTCCCTGTATATTGGGGAGCAGACCTTCAGTCAGAACATGAACGCTATTTGGTAGAAAACCATTTCAAGCGTCCTGTTATTCTTACCGACTATCCTAAAGAGATCAAATCTTTCTATATGAAGCAAAACGAAGATGGGAAGACTGTTCGTGGGATGGATGTTCTTTTTCCGAAAATTGGAGAGATAATCGGAGGTTCGGAACGTGAGGTTGATTATGATAAATTGGTAGGGCGTACTAAAGAATTAAATATGAATACAGATCCTATATGGTGGTATATGGAAACCCGTAAATTCGGAACAGCACCACATTCCGGGTTTGGTTTAGGTTTCGAACGTCTGATACTGTTTATTACTGGTATGGCGAATATTCGCGATGTGATACCTTTTCCTCGCACACCAAATAATGCAGAGTTCTAAAATACAATAACTGAATATAGGAAAGCAGTAGGGTAAGCCTTACTGCTTTTTTGTTTAAAGATAATTTATATTGCTTGTATATCTTTATCTTTGAAAAGAATTATCTTTATCAGAGAATTAAATGTATTTGTTGGTAAAACTTACGGAAAGTAACAATATGAAAGTTGATGAAATTGTGTTACTTTTGTCACCTTTTAGTTAAAAAGAGAAACAGTATATTTAGAAATGATTAAACAACAAGTAGATATAAAAGACGGAAGGAATGGTTATATGGATAGGGTATATAAGTGTTTCGAAGACCTCTCCTATTCTATTACAAATAATCCTAACGGGTTAAAAGTGTTATGGGCTATTATGGTCGTAGCTTCTTTCTCTTCTATTTTGTTTTTGAATATATTGACACCTCTTATCTCCGACGATTTTGCCTATCTGTTTATTTATAATGAGAATGTGAGAGTAGAATCAATAGGAGATATAATACAGTCTCAGATCAATCATTATTACCTGTGGGGAGGACGTAGTGTAGTTCATTTTATTGCGCAGGTGTTACTGTTATTGCCTCCTTGTATTGCCGATATTCTCAATTCGCTTATATATATAGGATATGTATTTCTTATTTATTGGCATGTAAAAGGAAATGGTAAAAATAGTGTTTCTCTATTCATGTTTATCAATCTTACGGTTTGGTTCTTTCAGCCTGTTTTGGGAGATACCGTTTTTTGGATTACCGGTTCAGCAAATTATTTGTGGGGAACTTTCTTTATATTGCTATTCTTATTGCCATTTCGCCTTTATAGAGATAGAAAGATAAATGTAGCCTCTAACATTATTATTTCGGTAGGAATGTTTATTCTTGGTATAATTGCCGGTTGGACCAACGAGAATACAGCAGGGGCAATGATTCTCATAGCTTTCTTGTATATGTTTTATTTTTGTCGTAAGAAGTGGCTTATGCCTATTTGGGGTTATTGTGGTATAGTCGGCGCTATTATTGGGTTTGCTGTAATGATACTAGCTCCCGGAAATTTTGAAAGAGCAGGAGAGGGGGGGCTTAGCTTCTTTTTACTAGCCTATCGGGTCTTTAATGCTACTTTGACTTTTTTTTACTACTGCGGCCCTCTTATTATGGTCTGTGTTGTAGTATTTATCCTGTCTTATCATTACAATAAGAATAGGGAGGGCGAAGTGAAAGATACTTTGGTACGTACGCTTATTTATTATATAGCAGCTGTGGCGGCTGTGTATGCTATGTTATTGTCTCCTACGTTCCCAAGAAGAGCCTTGTTCGGGGTTGTTTCATTTTTAATTATAGGGGTAGGTATATTGGTTTATACTATTGATTATAGTAATCGTTTCTTGAGACAAATAAGAAATTCAGTATTGATTATTGGCACAATAGGGTTCTTCTTTACATTTTATCTGGCTTCAAAAGAAATTAATACATATAGGCAAATTCTTTTAGAAAGAAACATCCTTATAGAAAATACAATAGAATCGGGCGGAAATTACTGCGAATTTGAACGTTACGATGGAGGTATTTATATACATGGGGAAGATCCGTTCTCCGAAAAACTGATGAGTAGATATTATGGAATAACTATAAAATTGAAATAGAATATCAGAAGATATCTATTCCCATAAGTGATCCTGTTATTATACCAGCCACGCCCAAACCTATTAAAAGAAGTCCTATTATTCGATTGAATATTTGTAGTCCTCTCGGGTTAAATCTTGTTCTCAGTTTATTCACTATATATGTAACAAGTAGCCACCAAAGGAATGCCCCTATTCCGATGAAGAAAATAGTGATGAGGTCATAACCAAAAGGCTTTTCTGAATCTATCACATTGAACCGTGCAAATAGGGCTATGTATAAAAATAAAGTGGCTATATTAGATATGGTGAGTATAAATGAAGAAATGAACACTTTCCAGAATGAAGTAGTTTTCTCTTTTAGTTTAGTAAGGTTCTTTGAGGGGTTTTTATTGAATACAAAGTATCCGAATACGATCAAGACTATACTTCCTACAACCTTTAATGGACCTTCATGCTGTTGTATAAATTCGGTACTGAATCCTAAGCCCAAGGCAGCAATAATAGCTAGTAGTGCTATGACCATGTCGCCTACAACAGCACCAATACCAGTGAATAGTCCGTGCTTTTTTCCCTCGTTGAGGGTTCGCTGAATACACAGCATTCCCACAGGTCCCATAGGGGCGGAAGATAAAAAACCAATAAATAATCCTTTTATAATGATATATACCATCAACCTATTTTTTCAGCAACTGCTTTTTCAAGGTATGAAATAGTTTTATACAAAAACAGACGCATATAGAGTCACAAAGATAACATCAAAATCCCATAAAATGGTACGATGAATAGTAAAAGGGAAAGAGTCGTTAAGTATTTTTAATTTAACAGATCTATTCTGTTAACTAAATTACACTGATTTGCCAAACTCTATAGCTATAGGAGAATGTAAAAAAATACACAGTCAAAGATTCTCTTTAGAGAGAGTAATACTTTGACTGTGTACTTTATGTTTAATAATGATTCTTGTCTGTCTTATTTTCGACTATTATATTGGCTGAATATAAGAGACATTCTCATGTTTTCTGTGTCGGTTCTCAATATAGCAGATGTTGGAGCCATCATATTGTATATGTCTGCAACGATCGGATTGGAAGAAGTTGAAGATTCTGAATAAGAGACAGATATAGGAATTAGCAGATAATGCAAATCCGGTAGCTGTTCCTGATCTTTAAATTTGTCTGTATAGTAATTTACTATAGTTGCTATATTGCCTAAATTATAGGTGTTGTTAGATGTAGTTCTGTCAATCTTAAAACTTGTAAGATTATCATACTTCTTCCTGTTGAAGAAGAAATTAGGTAGTGAATCTTTATTTATCAGAAGTAGACTCGACGGTCGGGCAAGCCCAGACTTTGTTTCTTCTTCTGTATACCCTTTTATTTTCAGTGCAGCTGAGTTTATAGTAAAGCTTTGGTTATTGTTCATTTTCTTTTTAGCTGCATCTTTTATCTCTTGCAATGGAATTGTAATTTGAGTGTATACTCCTGCCGGAGTTTTCAAATAAGTCTTCGTGTCCTTATCTTCTTTTAGCTTTTCCAGCACTGATGCCGAATTTTTAATGCGGTTCATCTGAATTACTTCCGGAGTTACAGGTAAATTGAATTTACCGACTACAGCAGAGTCTCCTGTATTTGCATTGTTTCTTATATGATAAGTGTAATAGATATTCAAGTCGGTAGCTGCGGTATTAATAATGCTGCCTGTACCAAAATTAGTAGTGACGTATACTCCTTTGAAGAACTCTTTCAAGGTTTCAGAGTTTGTAAATGTACCTTTGTTCTCTGACCATTCTTTATAGAATCTCTTTCCTAACTTTACATCTAGCTCTGTAGATAATTGCTTAACATAAGTGCTCGAATATGATACATAGGGTAGATCTTTAATCGTATAAATACTTTGACCTAAAACCTTAGTCATATCACAATATTTTTCAGGATTTATGTTTGTGAAGAAAAATGGTTTCAAAGAAGACGTTACTTCATAAACAGAAACCCCCATAGGGGAAATCGTGTCTCCCAGAAAAGATGAGAATTTTGTATCTAAAAATACTGAATCTATTGTAATAGGTGTGTCTTCTTCTGATGTATTTTGTTCGAAATAAGCATTCTTGCAATAGAATTCACATAGATAATCTGACTTTATTTTGCCAAATATCGGATCTATATATTCACCGAGGATCCCATAGACGGTACGTGCATATATAGAATCGTCGAATAATACGGTTTCTGCCTTGATAGTTAGGGTATCTGCTCCTACCGATATACCATCTCCGTCAGGTTGTATGCTTAATCCGGTGCTGTTCAGATCGTCATTACAAGCTATAAAGATGATCGAAAGTGAGGCTATTGCCAGCGTTAAAAGAGTTTTAATTTTCATTCAAATTAATGTTAAATCAATTTTAGGGCTCAAATATCCCAAAAAATACGGCTTACAAAGAATAAAACAGTATTTTTCTGATTTTATTTTAGATACTTTAAAGATTCTGGTAAAAATTATTGATAGCATCTACAGATTCTTCTACTCCGCCGTTGTATGGTAAATAGTTTTTCCCCGATTTATTAACGTAGTCTAGTACGTTTTTATTTATTTCCGGTTCACATTGAATTACCCCATCAGCGTATTTAACGGCAAAGTTAGAAAGTGTTTCGAAATCTACAACATCTTTTAAGTCTGAGAGGCTTTTATCCTTTATCCCATCAAACTTAAGTTTGTCAAGAAAGCCTTTGTCGAAAGGTTGCTTAAAGTCATCGTTGTATAAGGAATATACTACTTTCGAATTTTTGAAGCAGGGATCGTCTGCATAAGCAGTTTTTATATACAGTCCGGTCAGAGCTGTCATCCATCCATGACAATCTATAACATCCGGTATCCATCTTAATTTCTTTATTGTTTCCAATACTCCGCGTACATAGAATATGCTTCGTTCGTCATTGTCGGCGAACTCAACACCTTTATCATCAGCAACGGCATGTTTCCTTTTGAAATAATCATCATTGTCGATAAAGTATATTTGCATTCTAGCTGCCTGAATAGAAGCTACTTTTATGATTAGAGGGTGATCTGTGTCATCAATGATAAGGTTCATTCCCGAAAGGCGGATTACTTCATGTAATTGATTCCTTCTTTCGTTTATGTTTCCAAATTTTGGCATGAAGGTTCTTATTTCCTGGCCTTTTTCCTGTATAGCTTGTGGCAAGTATCTGCAATTTATTGAAATTGGTGACTCTGGTAAATAAGGAGTGATCTCCTGCGTAATGTATAAAATCTTTTTCGTACTCATTTATTTATTTCTCGATTATTCCATTATATATTTGGACGTACAAAGATAATAAAAAAAAATCTTGTTTTTTGCAAACTTTACCTCTCAAAATCTAGTGTTTACTCTTTTTTAGAGCTTTGGTGTTTGTGTTGTCGTAATATTTTCGTTAAATTTTGAAACAAAAAGAAACTATTGTTTCGAGTTTCCACAAATATTTAGTTGCTTTGTATCCGCTTTTATTATATAGATAAATGATCTTAGTAAAAACAGCAAAAGAGGTGCAAAGTGTTGTTGCATCTTTGCATCTGGAAGGTAAAACAATAGGCTTTGTTCCTACAATGGGGGCTTTGCATGAAGGGCACCTGTCCCTGGTAAAACAATGTATTGCAGATAATAATGCTTGCGTTGTCAGTATTTTTGTCAATCCCACACAGTTTAATAACAAAGAAGATTTAGAGAAGTATCCAAGAACTCTCGATCGTGATTGTGAACTACTTAGTAAAGCTGGGGTGGATATTGTATTTGCACCCGGAGTGGAAGATGTTTATCCGGAGCCTGATATGCGGCAATTCGATTTCGGACAGATTGATAAAGTGATGGAGGGTGTACATCGTCCCGGACACTTCAATGGAGTGGCACAGGTTGTCAGTCGTCTGTTTGATATAGTTAAACCGGATAAAGCATATTTTGGACAAAAAGACTTTCAACAGTTGGCTATAATAAGAGCTATGGTAAAACAACTGGGTTTACCTGTTCAGATAGTTCCTATGCCAATAATGCGTGAGGCTAGCGGTCTGGCGCTGAGTAGCAGAAACGAACGTCTGACAAATGATCAAAAGGAGATTGCTGTTAATATATCCAAGGTGCTTTTCGAAAGCCGTGAATGGATGGCAGATTGTACTGTAGAAGAAGTTGTCGAAAAAGTAGTAAGTAAACTGAACTCTATTGAAGAATTAGAAGTCGAATATTATGAAATTGTAGATGGATATACACTACAGTCTCTTGCCAATTGGAATTCTTCTTATGTCGTGGGTTGTATTGCTGTTTATTGTGGCAATGTTCGTTTGATTGATAATGTAGTATATAAGGCGAATAGCTAAAATAGGAAATAAAAGTATGATAATAGAAGTTGTAAAATCAAAGTTGCATCGTGTCACTGTAACTGAAGCCAACTTAAACTACATAGGTAGTATCACGATAGACGAAGACCTGATGGACGCTGTAAACCTGATAGAAGGGGAAAAAGTGCAGATCGTAAACAACAATAATGGCGAACGTTTAGAGACCTATATTATAAAAGGCGAGCGTGGTTCTGGTGCTATATGCCTGAATGGTGCTGCCGCCCGTAAAGTTCAGCCGGGGGATATTGTCATAATAATGTCGTATGCTCAGATGGACTTTGAAAAAGCTAAAAAGTTTAAACCTTGGGTAGCTTTTCCTGATACAAAAACAAATAAACTGATTAAATAAAACTATACATCTAACCTGCTGATAACTGCTGGTTGGTAGTTATTAGCTCATATTATGCATTCATATTCGTATAAAGATATATGGAGGGTAAGTGTTCCCATCATGCTGGGATTGCTCGCTCAAAATATTGTTCAACTTACCGGAACTTTTTTTCTTGGTCATGTTTCCGATCCTAGTCAGCCGGGTATAGCAGGTATATACCAAAGTGCTTCCGGATTGGCAGGTATCTATTATGTGGCTATATTCACCATTTGCTTTGGATTTAGTATTGGTGGACAGATTATGATTAGTCGCCGTAATGGTGAAAAGAATTATGATAAGATAGGAAGCATTGTGATACAGGGTATTATTTTTCTTCAGATTTTTGCTCTCATTCTTTTCTTTCTGTCTGGCTTTTTAGCAGACAACGTTCTGTCAATGTTCATGAAATCTCCCAAGATTTATGCGGCCACAGAGGCTTATCTCTCGTGGCGAGTTTATGGTTTCTTTTTTGCTGCCATCAATGTCATGTTCAGGGCTTTTTATGTTGGAATAGCTCGAACAAAGGTTCTTACGTTCAATGCTATTGCAATGGCAGTTATAAATGTAATAGGTGACTATTTACTCATATTCGGTAATTTGGGTTTTCCTAAACTGGGTATTGAGGGTGCGGCGATTGCCGCGGTGTTGTCAGAGATTGCTTCTGTATTGTTTTTTGCGATATACACATTTGCTACTATCGACTTTAAGAAATATGGATTTGTAAAAATGAGATTTAAGATGTCGATAATAAAAAGTATTCTTAATATCTCATCGTTCACTATGTTGCAATACCTGATTTCGATGTCAACATGGTTTGTCTTCTTTGTTGCTGTTGAGCAACACTCCGAAGATGCTCTTAAAATTACAAATCTGGTTCGAAGCCTCTATCTTGTATATTTTATTCCAATGAATGCTTTAGCTACTACGGCTAACACATTGGTGGGTAACACAATGGGGATGGGAAATATAAAGGGGGTTATACCGCTTGTCAAGCGGATATGTGTGCTTAATCTGGCTATTATTCTTGTTATGGTTGTAGCTACGCTCGTTTCACCCGAATTTTGGATATCTATTATTGCACCCAGAGATGAAGTTTCTATTATAGCAGATACGGTCTTGCCTCTTATTGTATTGCTGTTTTCTCTACCAATATCTTCTCTAAGTATTGTTATATTTAGTTCTATATCGGGAACCGGCAATACGAGGGCCGCACTTATTCTTGAGATGATCACAATGGTTATATATATACTGGCTATGTTTTGGATTGTAATCTATAAACAGATGTCTGTGGCTTGGTGTTGGACTGTAGAATATTTTTATTGGGGACCTCTGCTTGTCTTTTCTATTATATATCTTTCACGTGCCAAATGGCAAAATAAAAGGATATAAGGGTTGTAGGTAAAATCGGAGATTATAGTTTTAAATAGAAGTCTTTGACCAATTCTGTGAATTCATCAGAATAAATATGACGGCTTTCTTCTATTGTAAGACTATTCTCTTGAATAGAGGTTTGGTTTTTTGATATCTCTAGTAGAATGCGTTTAGGTTGAGAGCTTGATGTTGGATAAACATTCGTTGCTTTATTTATAAACAGGTTATTCAGTTTTGCTATGTCAAGTATTGCTCTTTTGTATTCGTAAGGATATATCAAGGATAGTTTACCATTGTTGTTGAGTAGCTTAGCGGATGCTTTTAGTAAGTCATTTATACTCAAAGTGTCGTCGTGTCTGGCCAAAGATCTTTGGTTGTCAGGTGATTTTAAGGATTCTGCGAAAAAAGGAGGGTTTGAGACTATGATATCATATTTCTTCTCGTATTTCTCAGCAAATTCCTGTACGGAGCATTGAGTGCATTTTATCTGAGTCGCAAAAGGAGAGTTTTTTATATTGTCTTTTGCTTGGGCTATAGCATCTATCTCAATGTCAATAGCATCTATAGTGATATTGCTATTTCTCTGAGCTATCATTAATGAGATTAGTCCCGTGCCTGTGCCTATGTCTAAAGCTGTTTTTGCATCAGAAATATCTGTCCATGCACCTAGTAGTACACCGTCTGTACCTACTTTCATTGCACAACGATCATGATAAACTGTAAACTGTTTGAAATGGAAAAACGGATTTGGCATATAAGCAGAACTATTTGTCTGTTTTTAATGGCACGAATTTTGTTATATTAAAGCAAAGTTAGTTATAATTCTGTACTTTTACAGTCCTTTAAAATATAAAGGATAGAATCCAATAAAAGAGGATAAAGATTATGTTTAATAAAAAGAATGGATTACTCAGTGTCGAAGAAGGTGGTGAACCGGTTATCTCTATTATTACCAACGATTTCGATGACGGAGATTGTTATATAAATGAAAAAGATTTGAAAGAAGATTTACCTATTTTGCCTCTTCGCAATACGGTAATCTTTCCGGGTACAAGTATGCCGATATCAATAGCCCGTAAGAAATCTTTAAAATTGATAAAAGCGGTAAATCGTCAGAAAGGGAAGTATGTAGGTCTTGTCTGCCAAAAAGAAGCAGAAAACGAAGACCCGGACATGAACGATCTGTATTCAATCGGAGTTATCGGTGAAATTATCAGAGTGATAGAATTGCCCGATGATGAAAATGTGACAGTCATTTTTCAAGGAAAAAAACGCTTTCGACTGACAGAACTGACACAAGCTGATCCGTATCTGAAAGGACATTTTGAAATAAAAGAAACAACTCCTGTGCAGAAAGCTGATACAGAGTATAAGGCTTTGATGGACTCGATACGAGATCTAATGATTCAGATGCTACGCATGTATGGAGAGCCGCCAAAAGAATTTATACAACGGCTGAAATCTGATTTGGTTTCGCCTCTGTTGGTAAATTACTGTTGTGCAAACTTACCGGTGTCAGGAGCAGAAAAACAGTCATTGCTGGATGTAGACGATGATAAGGAACGGGCTTACCGTCTGTTAGTAGTTCTCAACCGTGAGACTCAGATGATGGAGATGAAACTCAATATCCAGATGAAGACTCGTGAAGAGTTGAATCAACAACAGAAAGAGTATTTCTTGCAGCAACAGATTAAGACTATTCAGGATGAGCTCGGGGGTAACCCGCAGCAGGCAGATGTTGATGATCTGTGGTTGCGTGCCGAAAAAAAGAAATGGAGCGGAGATGTGGCAAAAGTATTCGAAAAAGAAATACATAAGCTGGAACGTTTGCATCCTCAATCTCCTGATTATTCGACACAGTTTACTTATCTGGAGACTCTTCTCGATTTGCCATGGGGAGAATATACCAAAGATAACTTCAACCTGAAAAATGCACAGAAAGTGCTGGATCAGGATCATTTCGGATTGGAAAAGGTAAAAGAACGTATAATAGAGCATTTAGCAGTTCTTAAGCTAAAAGGTGATTTGAAATCTCCTATAATCTGTCTGTATGGACCTCCCGGAGTAGGGAAAACGTCATTGGGCAAATCTATAGCAAAGGCTTTGAATCGAAACTATGTTCGGGTATCGTTCGGAGGGCTTCATGACGAGTCGGAAATAAGGGGGCATCGGCGCACATATATTGGGGCAATGCCGGGTCGTATAATACAAAATATACAGAAGGTTGGTTCTTCAAATCCTGTATTTGTTTTAGATGAAATAGATAAGATCGGAAACGATTTTAAAGGAGATCCGTCTTCTGCATTATTAGAAGTGCTCGATCCTGAACAGAATTTCGCATTCCATGACAATTATCTTAATATAGATTATGATTTGTCGAAAGTGATGTTTATAGCCACTGCGAATAATCTGTCTACAATATCGCAACCTCTGCTCGATCGTATGGAGCTTATAGACGTTAGCGGTTATATAATAGAAGAGAAAGTAGAGATAGCCCGTCGTCATTTAATTCCAAAACAGTTGGAAAATCATGGACTAAATAAGGATGTGATAGAGATTCCTAAGAAAACGCTGGAGAAAATCGTCGAAAATTATACCCGCGAATCGGGAGTGCGTGAGCTGGATAAGAAAGTCGCAAAAATAATGCGTAAGGTTGCTCGTAAGGTTGCCTCAGAGGAAGTATATAAAAAGATAATGGAGGTCGAAGACTTACACGAATATCTGGGAGCTGTAGAATATACCAGAGATCAATATCAAGGTAATGGTTATGCGGGTGTTGTTACGGGCTTAGCTTGGACTTCGGTCGGGGGAGAGATCTTGTTTATAGAAACATCTCTGAGTAAAGGTAAAGGAGGAAAACTTACTCTTACCGGTAATCTGGGTGATGTGATGAAGGAGTCTGCTGTGCTGGCTTTAGAATATATACGTTCCCATAATAATGTATTGAGCATAGATGAAAAGGTATTTGATAATTGGAATGTTCATGTGCATGTACCGGAAGGTGCTATACCAAAAGATGGCCCTTCGGCAGGTATTACAATGATTACCTCTCTTGCGTCAGCATTTACCCAACGTAAGGTAAAAGCAAATTTGGCAATGACAGGAGAAATCACGTTGCGAGGAAAGGTTCTTCCTGTAGGAGGAATCCGTGAAAAAATACTGGCCGCCAAACGTGCAGGTATCAAAGAAATTATCTTGTGTAAAGAGAATAGAAAAAATATAGAAGAGATTAAACCTCTTTATCTGAAAGGGTTGACATTCCATTATGTAGATGATATAACTCAAGTACTCGATATTGCTTTGTTGAAAGAGAAAGTGAAACATCCGCTCAACTTAGATATTAAAGAAGAGAAACAAGAGAAAGGTAATTGATAAATAATAATGAGTGCAAATCCTAAAATTTGCACTCATTTGTTTAAAACAAATTATGTACATTTGTACCACTTATGGAGAATGAGAAAAAAATAGAGGGAATCTTTTCTGTTATCAATAAATATGCAATGTACTACGGACTATTGTTGGGTGCATTTTGGGTATTCAGATACTTGTTTTTTATTGTAGCAGGAGCAGGTGTGTCCGATAGATTTTTGTTCTTGTTTTATCTTCTGAATATAGGGACATTGCTTTTGATGTATGTCTTCTTCAATAAATTTAAATTCTTGGATGAGAGTAAGCCTAAAGGAGCAATATATTGTATTTTCTTTATGGTGTTGATGAGTTTCTATGCCTCTTTTCTTGAGGGAGCTATAATGTATGCTCATTTCAAGTTTATTGATCCTGCTTATTTTTCTAGTTTGGTATCGACTTCATTGAAGGCTATTGAAGCTACTCCCCGGATGGGTACTGATGAGGCTCAGTATGCCATGGTAAAAGAAATTGTAGGATCTATATATTCTAGTAAGTTTATTTATATAGCCATCGAATTCGTGAAAAATATAATTCTAGGTTTATTTCTGGGTGTTATACTTAACTTTGTTGTTGCTAACGTAAAAAAGAGCTCGTGAAACATGGATATATCTGTTGTAATACCTTTGCTGAATGAAGAAGAGTCTCTTCCTGAACTATATAATTGGATAGTTCGTGTAATGGAAGAGAATGACTTTTCTTACGAGATTATATTCGTTGATGATGGCAGTACTGATAATTCATGGAATGTCATAAAAGGGCTGCAAGAGTCTTCCTCGAATGTAAAAGCAATACGTTTTCGTCGCAATTACGGTAAATCACCAGCTCTTTACTGTGCCTTTCAGAAAGCGCAAGGTGATGTTGTAATAACAATGGATGCCGACATGCAGGACAGTCCTGATGAAATACCTGAATTGTACAGAATGATAAAGGAAGAAGGCTATGATCTTGTTTCGGGATGGAAGAAGAAACGTTACGATCCCCTGTCTAAAACTATTCCTACAAAGATATTTAATGCAACTGCCCGTAAAGTATCGGGTGTGAAGTTGCACGATTTTAATTGTGGACTAAAGTCATATCGCAACGATGTTGTCAAAAATATAGAGGTGTATAATGACATGCACCGATATATTCCCTATTTAGCTAAGATTGCGGGGTTTAATAAGATCGGAGAGAAGGTTGTACAACATAGAGCCCGTAAGTATGGAAAAAGCAAATTTGGATTGAGTCGTTTTGTCAATGGTTATCTCGACTTGATGACACTTTGGTTTCTGTCTGTTTTTGGACGTAAGCCCATGCACTTTTTTGGGCTGTGGGGGTCTGTTATGTTTTTGCTTGGGTTTATATCCGCTGCTCTTGTCGGTGCAAATAAGCTATATGCTATTAGTCAGGGAATACCACATCCTTTAGTTACTAATTCTCCATATTTCTATATGTCATTGACTTTGATGATATTGGGTACGCAACTGTTTCTGGCTGGTTTCCTCGGAGAGATTACCTCCCGAAGTTCGTCAAGCAGGAATGATTATAAGATAGAGGAAGAACTATAAACTATATATGCCGATACTAAAATATCGGCTTTTTTGTAATTGTAAGATCAACTATGAATTTGAAAGAACTTATTGAGGAACGTTATTCAGTAAGAGCTTATTTGCCCCAATCGGTAGAACGGGAGAAAATAGAGTATATTCTCGAATGTGCCAGATTGGCACCCTCAGCATCTAATAACCAACCTTGGAAATTTTATGTGGTGAGAGATAGCGCTGCAATGTCGAAGCTCTATGAATCGTACCACCGCGAGTGGTTCAGGACAGCACCGATGGCTATTGTTGTATGTAAAGATACATCTGCATCGTGGAAACGTACAGCGTCGGATGGAAAAGATCATTCTGATATAGATGCGGCGATTGCCTCAGAACATATCTGTCTGGCAGCAGCGTCAATAGGCTTGGGCACATGCTGGATTTGTAACTTCAACCCCGAGATGGTTTCTTCGATATTAAGCTTGCCTGCACATATAGAACCTATTGCGATATTCCCTATTGGTTATGTAGATACTACAAAGGGTACATCTCCGATCAAGAGGCGTAAGGGTATTGCAGAAATTACGGAATGGATATGATTCAAATGATTGTTCTAGCGATAGGTCTGTCTATGGATAGCCTTATTATTGCTCTAACGAGTGGAGCTATAATAGGAAATCATAATACAGTAAATATTCTTAAAATAGCCGGAATGTTGGCTTTCATCCAGATGTCTCTTACTGTTTTCGGTTGGTTTATTGGTTCTACATTTGCTCAGTATATTGCAGACTTCGACCATTGGCTTGCATTTGGCATTTTGTTCTTTCTCGGAGCTAAAGTCATAATTTCGAGTATGAAAGAAGAGGAAAGTGCCCCTTTCAATCCTTTAAGTTTTAAGGTTATGCTAGGCTTGGCCATTGCTACCAGTATAGACGCTACGGCTGTCGGATTGTCATTGTCTCTAGTAGGAAGAGAAGTGTTGTCTCCGGCTATTCTTATTGGTTTGGTCACTTTTATAGTTTCTTCTATGGGTATTATTTTTGGATGTAAAGTCGGACAAAGATACAACCTAAGGATAAATATTTTAGGTGGCATAATACTAATAGTCATAGGTTGTAGCATCTTGCTAGAACACACTATTTTCAATGCGGGTACCATTGCCCTTCTATAGAGTGATATAATATAAGATACATTGTCTTTGGTTTATAATAATAAAGGTTTGTTAAATATAAAAAATAAGATAACCAATTTCCTTTAATTGGCGTTATATTTGATATAGATAAACTAGAACAATTAAAATGCACATAAAATGAGTCTTATATTCTTTATTATATTTGCAGTGATGATATTGGGAGTAATGATGTTGCTCTCAGTTATTAAGGGAGTAGCTTCGCTCATTTTTCGCAGGCCGTCTTCTTCTTATAATGCTGCATCGGGAAATCAATACAGGTCATCAACAAGCCGAGGAGATAGTAACTCAGCCGGTGAATCTAAAAAAGTGTTCTCAAAGAATGAAGGAGAATATGTGTCTTATGAGGAGATTAAAGATTGACGAGTAGACTAATATATTAAAATATTATTAGGGCGATATGGTATTATAACTATATCGCCCTTTTTCTTCTCTTCTTATAAAAGGCTCGCTGCGTCTTCGTCCAGGAACCAGTATAAATATCCTTTTTTAGGATTTACTTTTGCCGCAGGATACTTGTCTATGAGAGATTTTCTATCCTTTATTATCTCTCTTACTTTTTCTGCCTTGTTCTTACCTGTTGCTAGAAAAATGACATATTGGGCATTGTTGACAACACGTCCACTGATGCTTACGCGTTGCATGCCTGTTTCAGGGTGTTCTGCTACAACGCAAATATCTTTACTGTCCCATAGCCCAATCTGATTGGGGAAAATAGAAACTGTGTGTCCATCGTCGCCCAGCCCAAGCATAACTATCTCAAAGCTAGGTATGTCCATCCGTTGCATAAGCTTGCTGCTTAGTATTTTGCTATACCAAAGAGCTTCTTCTTCAGGTTCATTTTCACCATGTATTCTGTATATATTATTATTTGGAATATTTGGAACTTTATCAAATAAATGATCCTTTGTCATTCCAAAGTTGTTCATTACATTTTCCGGAGGTACACACCTTTCATCACCCCAGAAAAATGAAATACGATTCCAGTCTAATGTGTCTTTACAATGCTCTGCCCAATAATCGAATATTACCTTTGGGGTAGTTCCTCCTGACAGAGCCAGGTTTACATGTGGATATACATTCATTAGTTTCTTTAAAAACTCGGTAAATCCTTTACTTAGATCTGTAGGATCCTGAAAAATCTTAATTTCTTCTTTTATCATAATTCACAATATATTCCATCATCAGATAGGTTTTTGCATGGGTATCTCCACGTAAGCCCCTTGCCTTCTATAAGGTCGTCGGCACAGTTCGGGCCCCACGATCCGGCAGGATAGCCATGCAACGGCGCGTCAGGATTTTTATCCCAGAAGTCGATTAGAGGTTGAACGAATTTCCATGTAGCTTCTAAAGCATCTCCCCTGATATATAAGGTTGAGTCTCCTGTCATGCAGTCGAGCAGAAGCCTTTCGTACGCTTCGGGAAGATAGGTGTCTGTGAGTTGAGAGTAATGAAAATCCATGTTTACATTTTTTACCTGATATCCGCTGCCCGGTACTTTCATCTTTGTTTTTAACAATATACCTTCGTCAGGCTGTATTCTCAGCACCAACTGATTTTCGTCATTGTTGAGGTCTACACTCTGAGGGAAGAGCTTTTGCGGAGCCGGCTTGAAGTGTATTACGACTTCTGATACCCGCGTTGGTAAGCGTTTGCCTGTACGTATATAGAAAGGTACATCGCCCCACCGCCAGTTGTCGATAAACAGTTTCATGGCGAGGTAAGTTTCTGTTCTCGAATCAGGGTTTACGTCTTTTTCCTCTCTGTATCCTTTTGCGTATTTACCTTTTATATTCGATGCAGTATACTGCCCTCGTATAATATTCTTAAAGAGGTCTTCGTCAGACATTGGTCTCAAAGCCTGAAATACCTTGAGCTTCTCGTTGCGGATAGATACTGAATCTATAGACATTGGAGGCTCCATTGCAACAAGGGCTACTATCTGTAGCAAGTGGTTTTGAACCATATCTCGCAGTGCTCCCGAATGGTCATAATAGCCACCTCTGTTTTCTACACCAATACTTTCAGCCGCAGTTATTTCTACGTGTTGAATATAATTTCTGTTCCAGAGAGGTTCGTATATTCCGTTTGCAAAACGGGTGACCAACATATTCTGTACAGTTTCTTTACCTAAATAATGATCTATCCGATAGATTTGTTCTTCCTCGTAGTTCTCTAAGAGGGAAGCATTTAGGTCTATAGCCGATTTTAGGTCTGTACCAAACGGTTTTTCTATAATGATACGTCTAAACCCTTTATCTTCATTGTTCAGTCCTTGCTCTGCTAAGAATTTGGGGATAAGTTGATATAAGGAAGGGGGGGTGGAAAGGTAAAAAATGTAATTACCGGCAGTGTTTTCTTCCTTATCCAGCCCGTCGAGCCGATCTTTCAACTTAGAATATTCTTTACCATCGTCAGTATTTATAGACAGATAGTGAAGCTTTTGGCAGAATGTATTCAGTTCTTCGTCAGAAGCATCCTTTGCTGTTGCAAATTGCCTGATACCGTCTTTCATCTTTTCGCGGAAAGAGTCGTCATTAAATGCACTGCGAGCTACTCCCAATACAGCAAAGTTTGACGGTAATGCCTCTTGTTTATACAGGTCGAATACCGCGGGAATAAGTTTTCTATATGTTAGATCTCCCGAAGCTCCGAAAATTATCAGAGCCAGATCCTGTGTTGCTTTTGATTTCATTGAATCCTCCTAAGCATCTTCAACAGAGTGAAGTGATAATTTATAATTTGTTTAATTCTTATTTCTATTTACTGAAAATCTATAGATTACTTTACTTAGAATAACTACCTTGCTGATATCAGTAAAGAACTATTTTAACTAAAAGGTGACAAAAGTTACACTTTTTCATTTGTTTTTACTTGTGTCATTTAACATTATCTCGAAAAAGATATTTTCTTTATAGATAAAGCTTTTAGGTCTTAGTGATAATTTCGGCTATAGATTTATATTAGCGATAGAAACAGTCTTTAATCCTTTTTGATTTCGTGTCCGCCAAACTGGTTTCTCATAGCAGCAAGAAGCTTCATTGCATAAGAGCTTTCTTGTCTCGATTCGAAACGAGTAAATAATGAAGCTGTAATAACATGAGCCGGAACATCGAAGTCTATGGCTGTCTGAACAGTCCAGCGCCCTTCTCCGCTGTCTGATACATAGTCTTTTATACCATCAAGATTTTCGTTGCCTTCCAGTGCATTTCCTATCAGTTCCAATAGCCAAGAGCGAACAACTGAACCTTGCATCCATACGCGTGATATTTTTTCCAGATCAACATTGTAAGGAGAGCTTTTCATTATTTCGAAACCTTCGGCATAAGCCTGCATCATACCGTATTCTATTCCGTTGTGCACCATTTTCACCATATGCCCCGAGCCGCTTTCTCCACATCGGATATATCCGTTTTCGGGAGCCAGACTTTTGAATATTGGTTCAGCAAAATCACATGCTTCTTTGTCTCCTCCATACATAAGGCAGTACCCATTTTGAAGACCCCATACGCCGCCGCTTGTGCCACAGTCCAGGTAGTGGATACCTTTTACTTTTATTTTTTTACCGCGTTCAACAGTTTCGCGCCAATAACTATTTCCTCCGTCTACAATGATATCGTTAGGCTTGAGTAAGGTGAGTAGTTGTGCTATATTTTCTTCTACGGGTTTTCCTGCAGGAACCATCAACCATACAAGTTTTCTGTCTCCCAATTTGCTAACCAGATCTTCGAGGCTAGAGGATGGTATTGCTCCTTTTGCAGCTACCTCGTCTATCTCTTTCTGAGTTAAATTGTAAACTACTACTTCGTGTCCGAAATTTAAAAGGCGTTCTACCATTTTTCCGCCCATTTTACCTAATCCTACGAATCCTATTTTCATGTTAAATTCTATTTTTTGATTTTATATTGTGAATGATTTATCCTTTCGAATATTCTGATCTTTAAATAGTTTCTTTAATTTTTCAAACTTTACGAAGTTAATACTTTTATAACTATATGTCTAAAAAATATACTCTTTTCTTTCATTCTTCTTTTATTTATTCTGGGTATCAGTTAATTAATAGATTATAGAGGGCGTCGATATTGCTGTTTAGTATATTTATTTCGTTTATGTTTTAGAGATCTTTTGATGAAAGATTCAGATTGCATATTTCTATCCCATTCTTGTCGTTATAGATATGGATCATAGTTACTCCTCCATCTATCAGTTTCTTCGAATCGGGTACATTAATTATATTGTTCTTGATATTTTTTTTCATCTGTTCTGCAAAATCTGCATTTAGCTCCTTCTTGTCGGCATTGATTCTATATACATACTTTATAGTCTTATTTGATAATGATTGACAATCTGTTAATACTGTTATTTCATCTACTTGCATCGGCAGATGCTGGCGAATTCCTGATACAATTTTGTCTAGTAAATTGTCTGCATCTTGTGAAGACATAGAGGTAAAGTCGCCTTTGTCGTTTTCTTTTATTGGTTGATTGTATTCATCAGGGCCTATGGTTATTTCGCCAAGAGTTTTGCCCGAATCGTCATTGTATGAGTATGTAAATATGACACCTTGTTCTCTTGCTAATTTTAAGGCATCATTGGTTTGGATAGTGTATAAAAGTGCCGGCTTGGACATCTGTATAAATTCTTCTGTATTGAAATCGTTAGCATTGATATAAGATATTGTAGCAAAAGTTTTCATTGTCATCTTGTCTGATACTTTACAACTGTCGATTCTGACTGACTGATTCAATTGTATAGGGCATTGGTCATTTATGGTTTTAACCTGTACTTCCAAAAATTTTGTAATAGCAACCTTTTTCGCATCTTTACATTGAATAAAGAATATAGAGATGACTAGAATAGAGATGACCGTAATTGTCATTTTTGTTAAATTTTTCATAAGTATTTTTTTAATTGATTATATCTAATAAAGATAAGTATCTTTTTTTGTTAGGTTGCATGTATATCGTATTTGTGCTATGCAAAAAAAGGGTTACATCTCACTTGATGTAACCCTTCTTGTATTATAATTGTATCCTATTCCTTATTCAGAAACTACTTCGAATGGAATTTCTACAGATACTTCTTTGTGTAGTTTTGCTACAGCCTTGTAGCTTCCTACTTCTTTTACAGCTTCTTTGATAACGATGATTTTTCTATCAACATTATAGCCTAGTTTTTCTAGGGCTTCTGCTATCTGAATGTTTGTTACAGATCCGAAGATAGTGCCTGTAGAGCTAGTTTTTGCTCCTATAGTTAATGAAACACCTTCTAGTTTTGCAGCCAGATCTTGAGCATCTTGTTTGATTTTCTCAAGTTTGTGAGCGCGTTGTTTTAGGTTTTCAGCTAATACTTTCTTCGCAGATTCTGATGCTATTACAGCTTTTCCTTGAGGGATAAGGTAATTACGTCCGTAGCCGTCTTTTACAGTTACTACTTCGTCTTTGTATCCTAGGTTAAGGATATCTTCTTTCAATATTACTTGCATTTCTTTATCCTCCTTTTTTTATTTCATTAAGTCTGTTACATAAGGAAGCAAAGCCAAATGGCGAGCTCTTTTTACTGCTTGTGCAACTCGACGTTGGAATTTAAGAGATGTTCCGGTAATACGACGAGGAAGAATTTTTCCTTGTTCGTTAAGGAATTTCTTCAAAAACTCAGGATCTTTATAGTCGATATACTTGATACCGTTCTTTTTGAAACGGCAGTATTTCTTTTTCTTCACGTCAACTGAAGGCGGAGTCAAATATCTGATTTCTGATTGCTGTGCCATAATTTAGTTCTCCTTTACTTCTTCTTTTTTAGATGATTTCAAATTTCTTCTCTTTTGCGCATACTCGTGTGCAAACTTATCTTGACGGAAAGTCAGGAAGCGGATTACACGCTCGTCGCGACGGAAGTTGATTTCTAGCTTAGCGATCACAGCCGGATCAGCTTCGAACTCTAACATAGCATAAAAACCGGTAGATTTCTTCTGAATTGGATAAGCCAATTTGCGAAGTCCCCAGTTTTCTTCATTTACTATTTTTGCACCTTCGTTGGTCAAAATAGTCCTGAATTTTTCTACCGCTTCCTTCATCTGTACATCAGACAAAACGGGAGTCAAAATGAAAACGGTTTCGTAATTGTTCATAAATTAATTAGTTATAAATTAAACATCTGATTTTTTCAAATGAGGTGCAAAGATAGGCTTTTTTATAAAAAAACAAAAGTAAAAGCTTTAAAATTATTTGATAAACAGACTTCTTGTCTTACTTTTGTACATCAATATTGGTGAATATATGAATAAAGAAGATATACTAAGTGTAGATCAGGATCAGGATCTTATATTTCCTATTATAAACGGAAAGGTGTCGATGGCCATAAACCGGATGATGTATCGCAACTTTAGGAAAGAGGGGCTAGATATAACTCCTGAACAATGGACGGTTCTGGCTTTTCTATGGAGAGAAGATGGTGTGACGCAGCAGACTTTGTGTAATTCCACGTTTAAAGATAAACCGAGTATGACACGTCTTATTGATAATTTGACGAAACAAAATCTGGTGTATCGTAATGCTTCTACCACCGACAGGCGTTCCAATTATGTTTATCTTACCGATTTGGGGAAATCTATAAAGGATAAGGCTAATAAAGCTGTTTATGAAACAATGAATTCTGCTCTTGCTGGTATAGATGAGGATGGGTTGAAACAGGTACGTTTTCTGCTTGCTTCTGTTTTTGGAAATATACAGGATGCTTTGAATGGCTGATCTTTATCTATTTTAGAGCCTCAATTAATTTCTCGTATAGTTTCTCCGATACGGGATATTCAAATTTACGGGCAAACAAGGCGTCCGAATTCATTATGTTGTCATAGTCCCTTTCGTCTAAATTGGCGGGAGATATTCCATCCCTGTGTTTCCATTCTATAAAGCGAAGGCTGTTTTGTCGTATATTGTCTTTATAGGGTGAATTCATTAATATAGTGTGCAGTAAAATTTCTTCGGAACAAAATGTATATCTGAAAGCAGATAATATCTCTTTGTTCTTGTTTAGGTAATCAATAATGTATTCTACAGCACTCGAAGTAAGAGTCCAGTAAGTAGAGCCTCCATAAAGAAGGGGCAGGCTAGCAGGTAATTCTCTTTTGTAGCTAATGGCCTTTTGTAGTAAGACAAACGCTTTTATAAAGATACGTTGCCAATTTCTTCCATTGAATACTTCGTAGGGGCTGTAATAATATATCCTGTCTGCTCCTCCGTTTTTCCAGAGTTGGTGAGGTAGTGACTGTCCTGTCATAAATTCTGTCCCTGAATTGTTTTGTAAAAACTCAGATATTTGCTTGGGTGTCTTTATGGGAAAGTCTTGTCCTGTGATTAAATGGATATATTCGGCATCTTTGTTCTCTATACATTTACGAGCCAGAAGTAAGATTGCTTCCAAATGCTGGATGCTACCCCAATTTACTTTATATCTGCGTGAAAGAAGTTTTACTTTCGGGTTATTTTTCAGTATGCTTATTTTTTCGTCCGAAAGTTTGCTCTTTTGGTCGATATGGATATAGAAAGAATAATCGTTGTTGAAGAAATCTACCATTCTGATCAGGTGATCTATATTCTTGTAGGCTGTTATTAATATAGCTTGCTTCATCCTTTCTTTCGGCTTAAATTTAGACTGTAAAGTTAATTCTCTTTGATCAGTAAATCAAAATAGATTGGCAAATGATCGCTAAATCCGCCAAGATATTTATATCCCGAATAGGTTCGGAAAGGTTTGCTCCCTCCGTATTTATTATTGTCAGTTTCCAACAGGAAGTCTGCGTTGTAAACATGTGCAGTATTTTCTTTTATAGAAATGTTGTTGATATTCAGTAAATTTCCGCTTACAATGAACTGGTCTATATAGTTCCATTTTCCTCTATACTTGTACGATCCTGTATCTTCCTTTTTCTCTGTAGCTTGATGGTAAAAGAGATTGTACAGTTTTGATTTGTCAGGACTAGGATCTGTCCCGAATGTGTTCAGTGTGTCTTTTATGCTAGTGTCGTACGGATAGTCGTTGAAGTCTCCCATGATGATGATATTAGCTCTTTTGCGAATAGAAAACAGACTATCTGTCTTTTGTCTCAATAGTTTTGCACAGGTAATTCTATAAGGCCTGCTTTTCTTTATGCCCTTACTCCTGGAGGGAAAATGGCAAATGAATATATCTATTGTTTCTCCATTGACGACTTTTCCTGTTACATGTAGAATGTCTCTTGTGGTGACAACAGAATCTTGCGTCTCATATATAACAGGAGTGTAACTCTTTGTTCCGATTATTTTTATCTGATCGCGTTGGTAGAGTAGGGCTACATTCGATCCACGGGAGTCTTTCGAATTGGTTATTATATATTCGTATTTGTGGCGTTGCAGTGCTGCACGCTTAGTCAGGTCGAATAAAACAGAGTCATTCTCTACTTCGCACAATCCTACTAATGCAGGAGGGTGTCCCGATCCTACCGAGGAAATAACTTTGCTAATGTCATGCAGCTTTTTCCAATATCTATATTTGTTCCATCTGAGATTTCCTTCAGGGGTGAGGTCGTCATCGCTGGTGTTTGGGTTGTTTTTTGTGTCGTAAAGGTTTTCCGTGTTGTAGAACATCACTCGAAACCTTTCCTGTGCATGGCTGATTTGTCCTGACAAGAAAAAGAGAAAGGGGAGTAAAAATATAGACTTACTTGCTCCATTCATAGCATCCTATATCGGGGTTGGTGTCGCTTAATCGCGATTTCCCTTTTATGTCGGTCGGGGCTGATGTCGAGTACGTTTTATCGGCGTTGTTTATAGCCGGAGATCCTTCAGTCAGCTCGAAGCTGTATGAATAATCATTATTATTGTTTATGTTTTTGAATAAAGGGTCTTTGTTCCATATTATATTGGAGAAATGAGCTTCGTTTGTCTCCACTCCTTTTATAAGGCAGTTGATAAACTGATAGTTCATACTCGAAATGTTTTGTCCTATGGCTAGCTCTTTACTTACCGAGCCGTATATAATACTGTTGATAATATCACATTTTCCGAGAGGATCGTTCGAACTGGTTAAAACAAGGCTTTCTTTGGTTCTGTTGCCCCAACTATAATAATTAGCAATAGTACAGTGCAGGAACGAATATTCTCCACCTCTGAGCTCTACTGATGCTCCTTGCGAATTAGCGAACAGGCAATTTGTAGCATTTATACTACAGTTTGTAGCACGTACATCATATAGAGAGGTATTCTGTACCGAAGTATTAATCAATGTGGCTTTCTTCTTCGATATATCTGATCTGTAAAAGGTCAGAGCACCAATAGCATTACGAATATGTACATTCTTAAATATGTTATTGTAGCTATTCGGATAGAAGAAAATGCCTCCCCATTGCCCGGGTACATTGTCATATGGAATATTACTCTCAATCTTGTCGAATCGGGCTCCTCTTATCGTAATAGGTTTCGATATGCTCCCATTGGCTTCTATGTTGCCATGTATATCTATATATGCATTATCCTTAAGGAAGATTGTAACACCTGCGTCAATAGTCAGTGTAGCCCCTTTTTTCACAACAAGAGAGTCAAAAATGAGCAATGGCTTGGTATTGGTGATAACAGAATCTTTGGTAACGGCCATTCTTCTCCATATATGCACATCTTGTCCTATAGCATCCACATATACATATTGAATATTGCCATTTGTAATAAATTGGATAGAGTCTTGTATAAGCACAGGGCTATTCGAGTCTAAAGGGTTTATCCTAACTTGGATAAACCCGAATAGACTGTCTTTCTTTAATATTTCCACATTTTTCAATTGTGGGCCTTTTTGTCCATCTATATTTATGTAAAATCCGCTTTTTTCGGGATTCATTAATTTTATAGATGCTATTTGTAACGATTGGCTGTTTGTATTGTATATTTTGAACTGCTTGGTTGCAGACCCCATTTCCGTAAATATGGTGTCGAAATTTATTGTTGCAGACGAGAAAGTCAGCGATAAATTTCCATCCGACGAGAAGTCATCATCATTGGCGCAAGCAAAAAATGAGAGGATGATGGATATGAGTATACAGTAAACGGCCTTTTTCACTCTGAGTTCTATGATTAATTTGTTAGCTGCACACTCCATCGATAGAGCAAGACTGGCCACTTATTGTTTCCCCTTTTTGGTCAGATGCACCATTTGTACTCCATTCGCTATAGGCTTCGTGAAGAACTTTTAAGTAATTTTCTACAGCAATTGATCCTTGAACGATTTGTTTGTTGTTGAAAACATAAAACGGGATATACTCTAGCTGTAATTCGTTTTCGCTATATTCTATATCTTGTTTTATTTCGGCTAAGTATTTATCACTGTTTAGCATTTCCTTTATTTCAGACTCTTTCAATCCGATTTTAGAGCCGAGGTCTGATAATACGACAAGGTCGCTTATGTTTTTTCCTTCTACAAAATAGGATTTGAATAGAATTTCCTCTGCTTCTGTTGCTAAACCATATTCTTTAGCAAGTTTAACTAAGCGTAAAGCATCGGAAGTATTGGCCACAATCAGTTTATCGAAATCATAATTTAGATCGACCTCTTTAGCAAGTCTGGCTGTATTATCCATGTTCTCTCTTGCTTCCTCCTCTGTCATACTATACTTTCTTGCAAAGTAGGTGTATATAGATTCTTGAAGAGCCTGTTTGGGTAATCGCGGATCGAGTTCGTAGCTATGCCACACAAGTTCAACGTTTTCTTTGTGAGGGAACCGGCTTAGAGCCATTTCTAGTTTCCTTTTGCCTATATAGCAAAATGGGCAGGCTATGTCCGACCATATATCTATTTTCATTTTATTCATGTTTTATCTTTTTACAGGGTGAAACATTGATGCAAAGATACCAATAAATTAGTTCTTGAAATTATACGTTTCGTTATAAAAAAATATTCGCCAATTATATTTCAGCGAATATTCTTTATATGCTAATATCTTAACTCTAGAATTACTTTGCAGGAACATTTTTTAAAATTTCCAACAAGAATACCCACCATTTATCTACAGAAGGGATATGCACTTTCTCGTCAGGAGAGTGTGCATCTCTTATTGTCGGCCCACAAGAGATCATATCCAGATGAGGATATTTCTCTAAGAATAAACCACATTCAAGTCCGGCATGTATAGCCATAATCTCAGCTTCTTTATCGAAAAGATCTTTATAGGCCTTCTTTGCAACAGATAGTATCTTCGAGTCCGGGTTTGGACGCCATCCCGGATAGCCGGCAGAATGTTTTACCTCGGCTTTGGCTAGTGTAAATACAGCGTTCAGAATATTTCCCGCATCGTCTTTAAGCGAGTTGGTTGAACTTCTCTGGCTGGTAGTGATTAATATTGTATTATTCTCCTTCATCTTTATAGATGCTAGGTTTGTCGAAGTTTCCACTAATCCCGAGATCTCATGGCTCATACCAAGTACTCCGTGAGGACATGCGTATATCGCATTGAGGAAATTTGCTGTAGTATCTTTGTCGATAGTAAAAGACGGAGTATCTGTTGATTCTATAGTTATCTTCAGATTAGGATCTACCGCTTTTAATTCAGCCTCTATTTCAGGAGCCAAGGTGTTCAACTCGATAATTACATTTTCTTTTTTCGAGTATGGTACTCCTGCTATCGCATATGCCTCACGGGCAATAGCATTGTGAAGATTACCTCCATCTATTTCTGCTAATACTAGGTCGTATTTTTTGCTAAGAGTCCATAGGTAGCGATTCAGTATCTTGTTCGCATTGCCTAGTCCTTTGTGTATTTCCGATCCGGAGTGCCCTCCGTTAAGTCCTTTTACTTGTGCTCTGAACCAGAAATAGTTTTCAGGGGTAGCCGCTTGTTTGTATGTAAAAGTTGCAGTGGTAATTTTCCCTCCTGCACATCCTATATAGACCTCGCCTTCTTCTTCTGTATCCAGATTGATAAGGATATCTCCTTTCAGAAAATCCTTTCCTAAGGCGTAAGCTCCAGTAAGTCCTGTCTCTTCATCTACTGTAAACAGGCATTCCAGCTTGCTATGTTGTATATCGTCCGATGCTAATATTGCAAGAGCCGCAGCTGCACCTACTCCGTTGTCTGCGCCTAAGGTTGTTCCTTTTGCTTTCAACCAATCTCCCTCTATTACGGTTTCTATAGGGTCATTGTCGAAGTCATGTACTGTGCCACTGTTTTTTTCGCAAACCATATCTACGTGTCCTTGCAGTATTACTGTGGGTAGGTTTTCCATACCTTTAGTTGCTGCTTTTGTGATGAGTACGTTGCCGGCTTCATCCTTTATGGCTTCCAGATTATGTTTTTTTGCAAAATCCAGAAGGTAAGCTATTACCTTTTCTTCTTTTTTTGATGGGCGAGGAATGCGAGTCAACTCGTAAAAATAGTTCCAAACGATATTCGGTTTTAGATCTTTTATTGTCATATACTTAAATTATTTTTTGATTAAATCTCTTTCATTTTTCATTAACATCATATAAAAATAGGTATATGACATATAAAAAGCAATTTTTTTACAACTTTTAAAGGTTTCTTTATAGCTTTGTTTTAACATAAAGCTATATCTTTGCCAAGTCATTTTGGATGATACGCCAATTTTCCGGAATCACAAAGGTTTAGATTAACTAAATGCAAAATAATAAATGAAGAATATCTCTTATGTAATTAATGGCGTTCTTGCGGTGGCAATAATTGTCCTTTTTGTTTTGTTTTTTACTTCTAATAAAAAAGATGGAGATGGTTCAGCTGCTCTAACTTTTTCGGGTGGAGATTCTGCCAGCGTATTGCCTTTGGCTTATGTCAACTTAGACTCATTGTTGTTACATTATAATTTATATAAGGATGCAAATGATGCTTTGATGAAAAAGTCGAATAGTGCAAATGCAACATTAAATCAAAAACAAAGACAATTTGAGACAGAGGTTGCAGATTTTCAGAAAAAGGTACAGAATAATGCTTTTTTAAGCCAAGAGCGTGCGCAACAAGAGTCTGTACGTCTTCAGAAAATGGAAGGAGACCTTCATGCGTTAGCTCAAAAATTACAGGAAGATTATTTAAAGGAACAAGCCAAGCTTAATTCGCAGATTGCGGATTCTGTACGTTTGTGTTTGAAGGATTATAATAAGACTGCTAATTATCAAATGATATTTACTAATACAGGAATGGACAACATTCTGCTAGCTAAAGATTCTTATGATATTACGCAGCAGATATCGAAGCTTTTGAATAGTCGGTATAAACCGGAAGCTTCAAAATAGTAAAATATATATTATAAAATGGGATAACAACTATCTGGGGTTATCCTTTTTTTTGCACTCTCGGGTCGCTTTTGTTTATTTAACCAGATAAAACTAATAAGTATGGATATATATGGTCTTATAGGACACCCTTTAAAGCACTCTTTTTCTCAACGGTTCTTTACCGAAAAGTTTGCAAAAGAAGGTATTGATGCAGAATATCATACTTTCGATATTCCGGATATCGCCCTTTTGGAAAAAATAATGGAGTTACACAAAGGTCTTAATGGTCTGAATGTTACAATACCATATAAAGAAAAGGTTATTCAGTATTTGGATAGCTTAGATCCGGAGGCAGAAAAAATAGGTGCAGTTAATGTTATCAAGTTTTTGAGAGATGAGGAAGGGCTTAGGCTTGTTGGTTATAATTCAGATATAGTTGGATTTCAAAGTTCTATAAAACCGCTTATCAATAATTTGATTCATAAAAAAGCATTGATATTAGGTACCGGAGGTGCTTCTAAAGCAGTGAAGCATGGGTTGCAGAATTTAGGCTTAGAGACGAAATTCGTATCTCGCACCTCTAAGAATGGTTCATATACATATCAGGACTTGAGTAAAGAGATTCTTAGTGAATATAAGGTAATAGTAAATTCATCTCCTGTCGGAACTTTCCCCGATATAGATTCGTCTCCTGATATTCCATATCAGTATCTCACAGCAGATCATTTGCTGTACGACCTTGTTTATAATCCTGCCGAAACCAGCTTTCTGAAACAGGGTAAGGCTATGGGAGCTACAGTGAAAAATGGTGCGGAAATGTTGGAGTTGCAGGCTATTGAGGCTTGGGATATCTGGAATAGATGACCAGGGTATACTCCATCTTTTAAAAAAGAAACAATAAATTAGCCAAAATAAAAAATGAAAGTAGTAAATCTATCAGAGCAGAATACAGTCTTGAACCGTTTTGTCAGCGAACTGCGTGATGTAAATATTCAGGGTGATAGTATGCGTTTCAGAAGGAATGTGGAACGTATAGGTGAGATAATGGCATATGAAATAAGTAAAGAATTGGATTATTTTCCTATCGAAACACAAACCCCATTGGGTATCTCTGTGACAAATGTTCCCTCAGACTCTGTTGTGATCGGAACTATTCTGAGAGCCGGTTTGGTCTTCCATCATGGCTTCCTTAATTGCTTCGATAAAGCTGAAAATGCATTTGTTTCTGCATATAGGAGATATCGGGAAAATCATCAGAGCTTTCATGTTCATATTGAATACATCGCATCTCCTAGAATAGATGATAAAGTGCTAATTCTTACAGACCCGATGCTTGCAACCGGAGGGAGTATGGATTTGTCTTATCAGGCACTTGTAACTAAGGGTGAGCCTAAACATATCCATATTGCTACAATCATATCCAGTCAGGCGGCTATAGAATATTGTAAAGAAACTTTTCCGAATAGCAAGACTACTATTTGGGCTGCTGCTATAGACCCGGAGTTGAATGAATCGGCCTATATAGTGCCCGGTTTAGGAGATGCCGGAGATTTGGCTTATGGGGAAAAAGAATAAATCGATGATTATATAATAAAAAAGTCCGAATAATTTATTCGGACTTTTTTATTATATCGTATTTGTATGAATTCTTAATTCTTTTTAGAATATAACCATGCAGATGTATATTTAGAATTGTTCGAGCGGAAAGATTTGAGATAGTTCTCAGCTTCCTGTTTGTCATCAAAAGAAGCAACATAAATCCTAAATCTATCGTTTGAGTTGATAATAGCTGCATTCGGAAAATCAGATTCTTGTATCTTCTTCAAAAGAATACTTGCTCTGTTTTCTGCGCTCTCTCCTCCAATGACTATATAATATGAGCGAGTGGAAATGTTTTTTATCTCACTTTCTTGAACTTGCGCATCTTTCTTTGAGTTGGCAATCGAAAGAGAAGATGTTACGGTTGAGATGAAATCTGCATTTTGAATTTTATTGTCTTTTATGCTGGTCGAAGGAGTAACAAATAGTAATAAGGCGATAGATGCAGCAGCCAATCCTGTTGTTATATATCTGATTGAATTTCTTTGTCTATCTTTTTTATGAGAGATTTTTATTGAGTCTATTTTTTTTATGTTTGTTTGCTTTAGACCTAAAAAATCCGGATATAAATAAGATTTATTGGCAGAAAATAAAATTTTACCTTCATCGTTTAAGGATAAAGTACCAATATTACCACATAGTATGCTTTTCCCTGCTTTTAAGTCTGCTTTAATTAATATTACGGCATCTTTTATTTTTTCTAATGCAGCGTTATAGGTTATATTGCAGTCTTTACTAAAGTGTGATGCTATTATGCCGTCATTGTATTTCAATTCGGGGTTAAATGCTAACGTATAATAAGGAGGAGTAATCCTATCTTTATTTATTGTTGCTTCTTCCAGATTGATAATAAATGCACCTAAATTGGGCATAACTACACACTTGTGCGTAGGTAATAAAATATTCAGGTATTTCAATATTTCTGTGTTCATCTTACAAAGATAATTAGATGTTCGATATAATGAGAAATAAAAAGATTAATTCTTTTGAACAAATTATGAACAAAAAGATAAGTAAATTGCTTAATAATATATCTCGTTTTGAAGAATAGAATATAAGCCGAAGAAAATAAATATATTTTGTTCTTATAATGGGTATGTTGATTCAAAATATTATTTTTACATTTTATATAAAAAATAGATATAGTGGATATTATAAAACGTCAGATTAAAGAATCTATTGCAGTTAAAGAATTGATTCTTAAAGATGAAAATTTAATTAAGGATATTGAGAGAGCTGTTCGTATGGTAACAGATACTTATCAGCAAGGAGGGAAAACTCTTTTGGCTGGTAATGGAGGAAGTGCTGCTGATGCCCAGCATATAGCCGGTGAATTTGTTAGCCGTTTTTATTTTGATCGTCCGGGTATTCCTTCTATCTCTCTTTCTACAGATACTTCTATTCTGACAGCCATAGGTAATGATTATGGATTCGACAGGCTGTTTGAAAGACAAGTTCAAGCTCAAGGACAGGCAGGAGATACTTTTATTGGAATTACAACATCTGGTAACTCTGAAAATATTGTGAGGGCATTGGATATGTGTCGTCAAAAAGATATTAAGACAATCATTCTTACAGGGCAATCAGGAGGGAAGGTTACCACTCTTTGTGATCTCTGTCTGAAAGTTCCTTCATCGGAAACACCCCGAATACAGGAATCTCATATTCTGCTTGGGCATATAATCTGTTGTTTGGTAGAAGAGAATTTATTTGGAAATCGAAGATAATGCTCAGTGTTGTATATACAATATGTACTACCCTTGTAAACTCAAAAATGTGTAATAATCTACTTGTTATCTGTTAAAAAAAATTATACCTTTGCTCCGCCTAAAATAGAATGTAGGGCAAACATAAAGAGACTAACAGAAGAGTAGGGGATATTCTTGGATAGAAAAACGTTTTGATCGAATCAAAAATTACAAAAACGATGAAGTTTTTATTTAGAAAAATGTATTTGGTATTTCTTATACCAATTTTATTAGGTTCATGCACTGCTTATAAAAAACTACCTTACGTAAAAGAAGCGGAGACCATATCAAAAGAAGAGTTTGAGAAGGCTGCAAAAAATTATGAAGCAAAAATTATGCCTAACGATGAGTTGAGTATAATTGTTACAACACCGACTATTGCTGCTTCTTCTGGATTTAATCCGTTATACTCTACTCAATTAGCTGATGATACAGGGTTAAAGTCTCTTTCTAATAATCAAGGACAGGTACAAACTTATATTGTAGATAGTCAAGGGTATATAAATTTCCCAATTTTAGGAAAATTGAAACTTGGAGGTCTCACAAAAGGAGAAGCACTAACTCTGTTACATGGCTTATTATATCCTAAGTATATAAATGAAGAGCCTGTTATAAATATCAGATTTCTCAATTATAAAGTGACAGTTTTAGGTGAAGTTGCTAAACCTGGCATATATACTAGCTCTAACGAGCAAATGACTATCTTTGACGCATTGGCTTCAGCAGGGGATCTGACTATATATGGGAAAAGAAGTAATGTACTACTTATAAGAGAAAACGCAGCAGGAGAGAGAAATATTCATCGAATAGATCTTCAAGATAAGAATATCTTATTAGACAATAATATATATTATCTGCAGCAAAATGATAAGATATTCGTTGAAGCGAATAAATCTAAAGGGAATAACTCTCAATTTGGAACATTGGAAGGATTAGCTATATCTGGGGTATCTCTTCTTTTATCAATTATATCTTTAATAACTAGATAATAAGTATGAATAAGTTCTCGACTGCAAAAAATACAAATATAGAAGAAGCCGATGATATTAATATAAGGGAGATTATTTCCGAATATCTGATTCATTGGAAGTGGTTTTTATTTTCTGTCTGCGTTTTTATCATTATAGGAACGTTAGTGTATCTTCAGAAAGATCGCATATTCGATGTGTCAACATCTATTTTAATAAAAGAAGGCAAAGGTTCCTCTAGTAGCCAGGTCGGATCTTTAGGTGATCTTGAGTCTTTAGGGCTAATAAGCACTACAAATAATATAGACAATGAAGTAGCAGTGTTGTCATCTCCTAATCTGATGAAGCAGGTTGTTGATTCCTTAAATTTGCATACCTCTTATTATATCAATGGTTTTTTTCGAGATACAGAGATTTATACAAACTGTCCTTATGTTGTGACTTTAGAAGATACCGATCCGAAAAAACTGAATGGGAAAATTACTTTAAAAATTAAAACCTCAAATATAGGAGTTGATATATCCGGAACTTATGAAGTCGGAAACTCTCAGGTGGAAATTCCTTCTAAAACGATAGGTCTACCTGGTAATGTTGATCTGCCTGAAGGATTGGGTAAACTTGCTATTGGGTACAGATCAGGTTATGAGAATAGTAAAGATAATCCTGATTATGTTGTGGAAATTCAAAATGCATCAGCAGTTGCAGGAGGTATTGCTTCTAGGATACAAATTAATACAACAACAAAAGGTTCTTCTGTATTGAGAATTACTTTAAGCGTATTGAATACGACCAAAGGTATTGATATTCTTAATACTATTGTGAAAATATATAATGCTAATAATGTAGATGAGAATAATGAAATAGCAGTCAATACAGCAAGATTCATTGAGGATCGATTGATTACGATTAACTCTGAGCTGAAAGGTGTTGAGGATAAGGTTGTTAGCTTTAAGACTCAACAGGGAATAACTGATTTGGAATCTGAAGCCCAGGTATTCGTAGGTCAGACGTCTTCTCTAGAACAAAACAGAATAGAAATAGAGACTCAGCTAAAAACTATAGAATTGATAGAAGGCTTTACACGAAATCCACAGAATAAGGCCAAGTTGATACCTAATTTAGTTGTCAATGATCCGGGGCTAGCAACACTAATCTCTGAATATAACACATCTCTATTAGCATACGAACGATTGGAGAAAAGTACAGGAGAGTCAAATCCTACACGGATAAAGGCACAGGAGAGCCTAAGTAATATGCGTGAAGGAATACAACTCTCAATTAATAATGTTAAAAACAGTATTAATGTATCGAAGCGACAATTAGATAAACAGCTTTCAAAGGTCTCATCTAAGATAAGGTCTTTACCTACTCAGCAAAGAGAGCTTCTTGAAATAATGAGACAGCAACAGGTAAAACAATCTATTTCTTTATTTTTAATGCAAAAGCTGGAAGAAACAAACTTAACAATGGCTGCTACTTCGGATAAAGCTAAAGTTATCACAGATCCTTTATCTTCTTCGGGTTTTGTTTCACCAAATAGAAATACAATCTTTTTGGCCTTCTTCCTTATAGGTTTGCTGATACCTATTATTGTAATATTTATAAAAGGTAAGTTACAGTTAAGTATAACCGGTAGAGAAGAACTGGAAAAATTATCAGCAGTAACTGTTGTTGGAGAAATCATGAAAAAAGAAGAAGATGCTGTTGTTGTTGTTGGTAAAGATAAAACTACTCCGATTGTTGAGCTTTTCAGAACATTACGCAACAATATTAAATTTATACTTGACGAACCTGATAAAAAAGTTGTTTTGGTTACTTCTACTATCCCGGGAGAAGGCAAAACCTTTGTCAGTATAAATCTATCAGCATCATTTGCACTTTCTGATAAAAAAGTATTACTAATAGGCATGGATATTCGTAATCCAAAGTTGGCTGCAGAAATGAATTTTCGGAAAGGAGTAGGTCTGTCTTCTTACCTTTCCGGAAGTGAACCTGATTGGGTGTCAATGTTGTCTTCAATACAAGATTTTCCGAATCTATCAATCCTTCAAGCAGGAGCTATACCTCCTAATCCTAACGAATTATTGATGAAACCAGCCTTGTCGAAATTATTGGAAGAAGCGAGAGAACAATTTGATATAATAATAATAGACTCTGCCCCTATTGGTGTGGTTTCAGATACATTCCTTATTAGTTCTCTGGCCGATGCTACGGTCTATGTGACAAGGGAAGGAGTTACTCCTAAAAATGCAGTTTCGTTTATTAATGAAGTATATGCCGATAACAAATTGCCGGAAATGTATCTAGTCTTGAATGATGTAGAACCTTCTAAAAATAAAGGAAGATATGGCAGATACGGTTATGGATACACTTATGGTTATGGAGCTGTGAAATGATAAATGTAAGAACTTGCTTCAATTTTTGTATTAACTCTAAGAGTCTTGAGTAAGTTGTATAATATAAAGAATCATCCCCACTATGCAAAAGCATTACACTGGGGCAAATTAATCTCTGTTACAGGTTCTGCACAGATGATTGTGCAAGCAGTCGGTTTTGTTAGTGGAATATTAGTGATCCGAATGCTTCCTGTAGAGGAATATGCGATATATACATTAGCAAACACAATGTTGGGCACAATGACAGTACTTTCCGATGGAGGTATCTCTACCGGAGTAATGGCTCAGGGAGGTAAAGTTTGGCAAGATAGAGAGAAGTTAGGAGCAGTTCTGGCTACAGGCTTGGATCTACGGCGTAAGTTTGCGATTGGTAGTTTAATTATCTCAATACCTATATTAGCCTATCTTTTACATACTCATGGAGTTAGTTGGCTGACCATAGCTCTCATAACAGTATCTTTAATCCCGGCTTTTTTTGCAGCATTATCTGATACATTACTACAAGTTCCGGCAAAACTGCATCAAGCTATACTTCCTTTGCAACGAAATCAAGTAGAGGTTGGTATTGGTCGCCTGGTGTTGACCGGAATATCTATTTTTGCTTTCCCTTGGGCTTTTGTAGCTGTTTTGGCAAGTGGTATACCTCGTATGTATGGTAATATAAAGTTAAGAAAGATTGCAAATGTATTTGTTGATAAGAGCCAAGAGCCAAATTTAGAAGACAGAAAGAACGTGTTGAAGATAGTAAAACGTTTATATCCAAGTTCTCTTTATTATGCCTTTTCTGGACAGATTACGATTTGGCTGATTTCTGTATTTGGTAATACATATTCTGTTGCAGAATTAGGCGCATTAACAAGAATCGTTGTGTTATTTACCATGTTTGAGATTTTGATAAATACATTATTTATACCTCGTTTTGCTATATTGACTCAAAAGAAATATCTTATGAGATGTTTCTTTTTCGTTATATCTTTTGTCTTAATTTTAGCTTTGCTTTTATTGATATTTACATATCTCTTGTCTGATCCTATTTTATGGCTTTTAGGGAATAACTACAAAAATCTAAATCTTGCCCTATTGTTAAAAGTTACTGGTAGCTGTATTGGTTTGTTTTCTAGAGCTGTTTATGCTATGTCAACCTCAAAAGGTTGGGTAATAAATCCAATGATATCTATTCCTATTAATTTATTGGCTATAATAGTAGGAATTCTTCTTTTTAATTTATCGACTTTAGAGGGTGTGTTAGTTTATAGTATATATTTATTGATAATTGAAGTTTTTGTCAATCTATCCTTTTTCTTTTTTAGGATTAAAAACTATAATCAACAGGTCGTAGGATGATTATTTTGTTTAACTTAGTAAGTTAGATGAAAATAAAAGCAGATTATTTAATTCAAGAGGTGATTAAATCGGAATATTGTAATTTATAAATTTAAATATGAAATATTATTATATCGTAGAAGGAAAATATAGAGGTAACTTAGGAGATGTTTTACAAGGAATGGTTGCCAAGCCATTTTTACCTCAGAATGCAATTCCTGCTGATCGAGAAGATTTAGCTTCTTTAGATAAGAATGAGCAAGGACTTCTTGTTGGGAACGCTTGGTATATGCATAGTTGGGATCGTTTTCCGCCACCAGATAATATTCAGCCAGTTTATGTCTCTGTGCATATCGCAGAATCTAAAATGCTTAAAGAAAAGTATGTAAGAGATCATTTCTTGAAAAATGCACCTATTGGATGTCGAGATAAGAAAACATTAAATTTATTTTTAGGCTGGGGGATACCAGCATATTATTCTGGATGTTTAACAATAACAACTGAGCGAAGGCCTGAAATTAATAACACGGGAAAAGGAGAATATCTATTAGTGGATAATGTTGATCATCCAATTCCAGACAATGTGGTGATGGCTCTTGAAAAACAGTTCAAACAGCAATTTATAAGAGTTTCGCATAATCCTCCAGTCGCCGATATTTCATTTGATCAATATGTTGATGAAGCTTCTCTTTTAATGAATTCTTTATTAGAGAGATATTGTAAGGCTGCATTGGTTATTACAACAAAAATTCATTGTGCTTTACCTTGTTTAGCTATGGGGGCAAACGTAGTTTTGATACATCCTAATTTAAACGACCCTAGAATTGCTTCTGTTAGTGAGTTTATGCAGATATATTCATATGAAGATGTTTTGAGGCAAGATAGATTGGAAAAGCCCAGAATAAATAGAAAAAGGATCGAATCAAGAAAGCAATTTCTATCTAATATTGTTGTGGAATCTGTTAAGGCTGGTTACAATATAATGAAAAGCCCTCAAGATTTAAAATTAAAAAAAATTAGAAGGACATCTTTTATTAAGGCAAGCATTTATAGTCGAGTGATATCCCTTTGGCTAAAGATAGGATTCTATCCTCCAAATTTGAAAAGAGTATATAGTCTAAAATCGAAAGGACATGACTAAGATTTTATTGTATTGTACTCAATTAACTGAGACAGGAGGAATAGAAAATCATATCTTAGAATTTTGTCAAAAGATGTGCTCTGTGGGCGTTGAAATAGATCTTATTGTTCCTCGTTTTAAAATGTTGGATAGGGATCAACAAACACTAAGAGATAATTGCTTAAACACTTATTTTTACTATAGTCCTCAAAAATATAAAAGTACGTTGTGGTTAATAAAGACATTATTGAAACTCCGTAATAAGAATTATGATGCCCTATATACTAATGGACAAGGTGAGAGTATTTATATTGTCGGAAAACTAATGGGAATCCCTAATTGGGTACATCACCATCACTCCTCTGGAGGAAAAGGAGATCAAGAAACATGGGGAAACCAATATACAAAGGCCTTAAGGGGAGCGAAGACTATTATTGCTTGTTCTAATAAAAATGCAAGAGAAATAGAGGATGTTGTAGGGCGAAGAATTGATTCTATACCATGTTTTTCTAGAGATCTTGGTGATAGTATTTCAGGGCCATTAGGAAACTCAGATATTCTTAACTTCGGATATTATGGACGTTTAATTAATGGTAAAGGTATAGAGCTAATTTGTCAGTTAAGTAATGATAAAGATTGTTCTCATATAGTGTTTAACCTTTGGGGGATAGGAGATGTTTTTACACCTAAATATTTTGAACAATTCCCCAATATCGTTTTTCATGGAGGATTTAAAACGAAAGAAGAACTTATACAAGTAAACTCATATATTGATGCTTTCTTACTTTTATCGGATTCAGAAGGGCTTCCAATTTCCTTATTAGAAGTAATGAGTGCAGGTATTCCTTGGATTGCATCTAATAAAGGAGGTATTAAAGATATTGCATGTTCCAAAGATTCAACAAGATTGGTAGAGGATCCATCAGATTATAATTTGATAAAAAGAGAGATTCTCTGTTTAGCTGATGATATTAAAAATGGAAGAATTTCCAGAGAGAAGCAAAAAGAACTCTATAAAAAGAAATTTGCGGCTAATATTCTTATCGATCAATGGCAGTCTATTTTTTTAATGTAATCAACAATAATGAAAATTATTTTATCACATCCGACAGGAAATGCAAACTCAAGGGCTACAGCAGAAGGCTTTATTGAGGCGGGTTTACTAAGCTATTTCTATACAACAATTGCAGTTTTTCCTGAAACTTTATTGCATAAGTTAGGAAAATTACCCTTCCTTTCCCTTATACAGCGAAGAATGTATAATCCTGTATTGAGACAATATACAAAAACTTACTGTAGATATGAGCTTGGTCGCATGATCTCAATGAAAATGAAACTTAACAAGCTTATAGAGCATGACGAGGATCCTTTTAGTGTAGCATCTGTTTACAAGCATCTTGATAAAAAAATTGCGACAGACTTGCCTGCTTTAGCTCTTAAAGGAGCAGACTCTATATATGCTTATTCTGATGGAGCAATGTACTCTTTTATAGAAGCAAAAAAGTGTGGTGTAAAATGCTTTTATGATTTATCAACAGGATATTGGCGGGCATTTCATAAACTTTTGTCAGAGGAGAAAGAACGTTATCCACAATGGAGCGATACTTTTTCTGGCTTTAAAGATTCTAAGGAAAAATTAGAACGAAAAGACAGAGAAATAGCTTTAGCTGATATGATTATTGTTGCCAGTCGATTTACGGCTGAAACACTGAAGGAGTATCCAGGCAAGCTTCCTCCTATTAAAATTGTACCCTATGGCTTTCCTCCTATAGAGAAAGAAAACAGGGTCTATGATGATTTTAAAGATAATAGAAAATTGAAATTATTATTTGTTGGTAAGCTAACCCAACCTAAAGGCTTAGCTGATGTTTTTGAGGCTATAAGAGAGTTAAAAGATAAAGTCCAATTAACTTTAGTAGGATCAATGACCGATAATGAAGCCTTAAAGAATGAGATTTCAGAACATACTTACTTAGGCACTTTGCCACACAAAGAAGTCCTGAAAGTAATGAGAGAACATGATATTCTTCTTTTTCCTTCTTTATTTGATGGTTTTGGTATGGTTATGACAGAAGCAATGTCACAAGGGACTCCTGTAATAGCATCTGACCGATCTGCTGCACCAGATTTAATAGAGCATGGTAAGAATGGATGGCTAATTCCATCCGGATCGGTAATTTCATTGAGTAGAATAATAGAAGAATTATCTGCTACCCCGTCAAATATTATAGAAGTTGGTAAAGCTGCTATGGAAACAGCAAGGAAACGTCCATGGAGTATGTACCAAAAAGAGTTAATTGACGCTATAAGATTGTGAATGAAATAGACATAACAAAGACAAAATATCTTGATACCCTAAAAAAAGGTATTTGGATATATATATTTCTTCTAATATTTGAAGGAGCTTTAAGAAAATGGTTTTTACCATCTTTAGCTACGCCACTACTTGTAGTAAGAGATCCTCTTGCAATGTGGCTTATTCTTATGTCATGGAAAAGGGGAGTTTTAAAGATGAATGCCTATACTGCTGTTGTAGGATTTGTTGGGATTATTTCTTTCTTCATTGCAATTCTTTTTGGACACGGAGAGTTATTGATTGCCATATATGGTGCTCGCACTTTGTTGATCTATTTCCCATTGATGTTTGTTATAGGCCAGATTTTTAATAAAGAAGATGTTATTCGGGTCGGAAAATTAATTCTATGTATCTCTATAGGAATGGTTATAATAAATATATTTCAGTATATCAGTCCTCAATCAGCATGGATTAACAGAGGAGTCGGAGGGGATATAACTGGCTCTGGATTTGGAGGTGCTTTAGGTTACTTCCGTTCTTCTGGTACATTCTCTTTTGCAACAGGAAATGCTTCTTTTTGGGGGCTTACAGGAGCATTCTTATTCTACTTTTGGTTGGTTCCTAAAAAAATTAGTCGATGGTTGTTAATCATGTCATCAATAGCATTTCTTATTGCTATTCCTATTTCTATAAGTAGAACTGTTTTTTTTCAAGCTTTGCTATCTTTATCCTTTGTCGGTTGTGTTTTACTTCGAAAACCCCAATATTTATGGCGCTTTTTAGTAACTGTCTTTGTTATTGTCATAATAACTGCTGTTTTAGCCCAAACGTCTTTGTTTAATACAAGTATTGAGGTCTTTTTAGCTAGGTTTACATCAGCAAATGAAAGTGAAGGTGGAGCTGAAGGCGTACTGATAGATCGTTTCTTAGGAGGAATGGTTAATGCGATAACAGGTTCTGAAAACCTTCCTTTTTGGGGATATGGAATCGGAATCGGCTCTAATATGGCTGCTGTTTATCTTTCTGGAGATAGGGCATTTATATTAGGAGAAGCCGAATGGGGGCGAATGATTGGTGAAATGGGAGTAATTTTAGGATTATCTGTAATTTTAATAAGAATAATTTTAGTAATACAATTGACTTTTAGAGCAATAAGAATGCTAATACAAGAGGAGCCTCTAGCCTGGATGTTATTGAGTTTTGGAGGTCTTACTATCCTACAAGGGTTATGGGCACAGCCCACAGCTTTAGGGTTTAGTACCTTGATTGGAGGTTTACTTATTGCAGCAACATCAGAACATACCACTAAGAAAAATCAAATAATAGAAACTAAAGAGCTTTGAAAGATTCAAAAATAATATTGATAACCAACGAATTTCCTTTTGGAAAAAGAGAAACATTTTTGGAAAGTGAAATTGAATTTTTGTCTCAAAAATTTGATAATATTGTTATAGTTCCTTCAAAAGGCTGTGATTGTATTCGAGAAACTCCACCTAATATTACTATTGATTATAGTTTAATCCATGAATTCAAAAAAAAATATTTTTGGATATTTAAATCTATTTTTTCAATACACAGTTTTACAACGCTTATTATTTATGGGCGCTTATGTCTTAAACGGAAAAAAATGATGAATTTATTAAAATATATGGTTGCTTATACTATATTTGACGATAATATTCATACGTTGGTGAAAAAATATAGTTCCTCATTAGTTTATTCATATTGGTTTAGCCCTGTGGTCGAGGTACTAGTAAACAAGAAGAAAGAAGACGATTCTTTTAAAATAATAACACGTGTTCATCGTGGAGATTTATATGAGGAAATTAGTCCTTTGGGTTTTTTTCCTTTTCGAGACAAGATGATCTATAAGATAGATAAAGTAGTAGCAATATCTACGCATGGACTTTCCTATTTAAAAAATAAATATAATTTGGATAATATTGAAGTATCTAAACTGGGGACAATCAATAAAAATGGTATTTCAAAATGCTCTTCTTCTGAAAATATATCAATAGTGTCTGTATCGAATATCATTGATGTAAAAAGAGTATATCTGATAGCGGAGTCAATTGTTGAACTAGCATCTTTAAATACAGGGTTTAATGTGATTTGGAATCATTTCGGAGATGGGCCTCAAAGATTATTCGTGGAAGATATACTAGAAAAAGCAAATGTTGTAAACTTAAAATATAAGTTTCATGGAATGGTTTCTAATAATAAAATATTTGATTTTTATAGAAATGAGAATATCGATTTATTTATAAATCTGAGTTCATCAGAGGGTGTTCCGGTTTCCATAATGGAAGCGATTTCTTTTGGCATTCCGATATTAGCTACAAATGTAGGTGGGGTCTCAGAAATAGTTAATGATACTACCGGTATTTTATTAGAGGAGGAACTTTTGAAAGAAAAAATTTCTGCATCTATTATAAAAATGAAGAAAATCAACTATGATAGAAGCAAAATTATTAAATTCTGGGATGATAATTATAATGCAGAAATTAATTATAATTCGTTTTCAGATATTATTAAGTATATGCTATAAATGAAAATATTACGTGTAATATCTAGTATGGATCCTAAAGGAGGAGGGCCTTGTCAGGGAATTCGTAACTCTATTTCTGAATTTAAAAGAAGAGGGATAGATAATGATGTTTTATGTTTCGATTCCTCCGATGTTGAATATTTAGGAACAGACGATTTTACGATATATACTATTGGTCCGTCTACTGGCCCGTATGCTTATTGTCCAGATTTGAAAAGATGGTTGCTTGATAATATTTTGAAATACGATGTAGTGATTATACACGGACTGTGGCTATATCACAGTTATGGCACATATAAAGTTTGGAATAACTTAAAGAAGTCTGGGGTAAAAGTGCCTCGTTTGTATGTGATGCCACATGGAATGCTCGATCCCTATTTTCAGAAAGCAAAAGGGCGGAAATTGAAAGCAATACGTAATTGGTTGTTTTGGAAATTAATAGAAAATAGAGTTGTAAATAATGTCGATGGAATCCTTTTTACATGTAAAGAAGAACTCCTTTTGGCAAGAGAGCCTTTCTTTCCTTATAAACCAAAGAGGGAATTGAATATCGGATATGGAGTACTACCTCCTCCTGAATATAATACAGAAATGGGAAATGTTTTTTTTGAGAAATGTATTCATTGGAACAAGAAACCACTTTGGTTATTTCTTAGCCGTATTCACGAAAAAAAAGGTGTAGATATTCTCATAAAAGCATATCTTAAATTGAAATTAGAAAACAATGAACTACCCCAATTGATTGTTGCGGGCCCTGGGCTCGGTACTAACTTTGGAAAGGAAATACAGAAAATAGCCAAGAATAATATGGATATCTTGTTTCCGGGAATGCTTGCTGGCGACAGTAAATGGGGAGCTTTTTATAATTGCGAAGCATTTATTCTTCCAAGCCATCAAGAAAATTTTGGTATTGCAATCGTTGAGGCCATGGCATGTGCCAAACCTGTTCTTATTACAAATAAGGTAAATATTTGGAGAGAAATAAAGGCTGGAGAAGGTGGATTCATCGGTTTTGATACAGAAGAAAGTGTATATGAAATGTTGAAAGATTGGCTATCTTTGTCTTCTCAGAAGAAAATAGAAATAGGCGAAAACGCTCAAAATACATATGTACAGTCTTTCTCTATAAAAGAAATGGCTGATAAAATGATTAATGTTTTTAAGGATGCATAATACAGACACACATACAGGGCCTTCTTTCTCTCTGAAAAACAGATTGGCTAGACTTGTCTGGATAATAACATATATCTTGTTTTTCCGATATTCACCTCGTCCGTTTCATATTTGGCGCTCTTTCGTCTTAAAGCTGTTTGGCGCAAAAATAGGACAGGGGGTACATGTATATCCAAAAGTTAAAATTTGGGCTCCATGGAATTTGGAACTAAAAAAAGAATGTGGGATTGGTAATGATGCAACATTATATTCTCAAGGGAGAATAACTATTGGAGAAAGATCCGTTATTTCACAAGGTGTGCATATTTGTACTGGCACACATGATTACACTCTATTGGGATTTCCTCTTTTTACAAATCCTATTACAATAGGAGATCAAGTCTGGATAGCAGCAGAGGCTTTCGTTGCCCCAGGAGTAACTGTTGGAGATGGTGCTGTTGTTGCTGCGAGGGCTGTAGTAGTTAAAGATGTCGCCCCATGGACAGTCGTTGGAGGCAATCCTGCAAAATTGATAAAGAAAAGAGAAATTTTAAACTAATTATGATTTCAGATCTAACAATAATATAAATTTTCAATAAAGATTTGAATTAAAAATGATTTCTATAATTATTTTAACTAAGAATGAAGAGAGAGATTTACCTAAATGTCTCGATTCTTTAAAATGGTCTGATGACGTTCATATCTTAGATTCTGGCAGTACAGATAAGACAATTAACATAGCCGAACAATATGGGGCAAAGCTAAGTTTCAATCCTTTTAAAAGTTTTGGTGATCAACGTAATTTTGCTTTAGATAATCTGGATATAAAATATGGCTGGGTATTGTTTCTTGATGCTGATGAAATTGCAACAACTGGATTTGTTGAAGCAATCAAAGAAGGAATTAATAATGCAGATGAATCTGTAGCCGGCTTTTATTGTTGTTGGAAAATGATGCTTGAAAATAGATGGTTAAAGCATTGCGACAATTTTCCAAAATGGCAATTTCGTTTACTAAGAAAAGGAAGAGCTTCCTTCACTGATTTTGGGCATGGACAAAAAGAAGGAGAAGTTAAAGGGGATATCATGTATATAAAAGAACCATATCTACACTATGGATTTTCGAAAGGCTGGGCACAGTGGCTTGATAGACATAATCGTTATTCTTCTTTAGAAGCTATTGATAGATTGAAAAAGTGCCCTCCTCTTAGAAATATTTTTTCTAAAAGCAAGAGTATTAGAAATGTTGCTTTAAAAAGTTGGTTAATAAGAATACCTGGATGGCCTTTCCTGCGTTTCTTTCATGCATATGTATTAAATCTAGGTTTTTTAGAAGGAACACCGGGTTTGATATATTGTGCTAATATGGCTTATTATGAGTTTCTTATAAAAATTAAAATAAGAGAAGCTAAGTTTAAATGATTAATATGCGCATTTTAATATACGGTATTAACTACACCCCGGAACTCACAGGTATTGGAAAATATACAGGCGAAATGGCAGAGTGGTTTGCAAAAGAAGGTAATGATGTACATGTAATTACGGCTATGCCTTACTATCCCGAATGGGAAATTCATCCCCGATACAGAGGGAAATGGTGGCGCAAGGAAGAGCTGAACGGTGTGAAAGTATATCGTTGTCCGTTTTATGTACCTAAACAAGTTGACTCAAAGAAGCGCATGATCCATGAGTTTTCTTTCCTTTGCAGTAGTTCTTTTCGGTGGTTCGCTGCTCTGTTCAAGAAAAAATACGATTTGGTTATAACCGTTTGTCCTCCGTTCCATATCGGTATTTCCCCTTATATATACTCCATATTCAGAAAAACAATACAGGTAACTCATATTCAAGATCTACAGATAGATGCGGCAAAAGATCTGAATATGCTTTCAAACGGGACATTATTATCATTGATGTTTCGGTTAGAGAAGTTTTTACTCAAGAGAAGCGATTATGTTTCAACCCTTACTTTAGGTATGAGGCAGCGTATTGAGAATAAGGGTATTCCGGAAGATAAAATTGTAATGCTACCCAACTGGGTTGATATAGACTTTATAAAACCCTTACCTGTTGAACAGAGCCTAAGAAACAAATTGAATATTCCTTTCGGAGATAAAGTAATTTTGTATTCCGGCAATATGGGCAAAAAGCAAGGCCTAGATCTACTCATCAATGTGGCGGCAGAATATAGAGATCAAAAAAATATCCATTTCATAATGGTTGGCTCAGGAGCCGAAAAGAATAATCTCGAAAAACTGGCGATGGGTAGGAATCTTGTTAATATGAAGTTTTATCCACTACAGCCATACGAAGAGCTATCGGCTTTGCTTTCATCTGCCGATATTCATTTGGTTTTGCAAAAAAAGGAAGCCTCCGATTTGGTTATGCCCAGTAAGTTGACAGGAATTCTCGCTGCCGGAGGCTGTGCTATTGTTACAGCGGCAGCAGGCACTTCTCTATACGAAGATGTGAAGAAAAATAATATGGGGATATTATGCGAGCCTGAGTCGGAGCAAGATTTGAAAGAAGCGATCGATAAAGCCCTATCTATGGATACTTCAGAAATAAGAAGAAATGCAAGGGAGTATGCTGAAAACTATCTTAATAAAGACAGAATATTATCCCGGTTCTTAGAAACAGTTACCAAAAAGTAAAATTATGGCAGAATCTCTCCTGATAAATAATGATCTTCCCAAAGAGGAAAAATATAAGTTGCTTCTTCCTCAGCTGAAAGCATTGATAGAGGCAGAGCCTGATACAATAGCCAATATGGCTAATATATCATCAGCCTTAAAAATGACTTTCGGATTTTTCTGGGTAGGCTTTTATATCGTAAAGAGAGAAGAGCTCGTGTTAGGCCCTTTTCAGGGTACTATTGCCTGCACCCGAATAAAGTATGGCAAAGGCGTTTGTGGCACTGCATGGAAAGAAAAACGTATTGTGATAGTGGAAGATGTAGACCAGTTTCCCGGACATATCGCTTGTGATGCAAACTCCCGTTCAGAAATTGTACTACCATTGTTCGATAAAGATGAAGTGTTTGCAGTACTTGATATAGACAGTAATCAGGTCAATCATTTTGATGCTACAGACGCTCACTATCTAGAAGAGATAGTTCGACTTATCGAATTCCAATATTGATCTTTTCTTCTCTTAAAAAGGGAATATAAAAGGAAGTACAAGTATCATTACAATACCCATAATCAGCTGCAAGGGCAGTCCTACTTTTATGTAATCCATAAAGCTATAACGTCCGGCAGTCATAACCAGAGCATTCGGCGGCGTTGAGAATGGAGATGCAAAACACATACTGGCAGCAACCGCAACTGCAAATAAGAATGGATACGGACTCACTCCCATGCCGATTGCTGCTTTGAGTGCTATCGGAGCAAATAATACTGCTGTAGCTGTATTGCTTATAAACATAGTGAGAAGAGAGGTGCAAAAGTATATCCCTGCAAGCAAAGCGTAAGGAGCTAATTCTCCAAATCTATCTCCCCCTAGAGTATCTACTAATTTCCCTGATATCAAGGTGTCTACTCCTGTGTTCTGAAATGCGGTTGCCATAGGCAGCATTGCTCCAATCAAAACAACACTTTCCCAGTTGATACTACCGTAAGCCTCTTCTACATTCCGTAAACAGCCAGTTATAACCATGGCTACAGCAGCCAGCATAATTGCTATAACAGACGGCAATATCTCAAAAACCATTGCTATTACCATCAGTATCATTATACCTGCCGCAACAGGGGCTTTTTGGTCTAAGGTAACTTTTGCTGCTTCCTTTAGTGGTTGCCCAACCAATACAAGGTCGTCCTGCCTGCTGTCGAGGTTGGCAAGGTCCTTCCATGTTCCTTGTATCAGTAATGCGTCTCCCGAATGTAATTTAGTATCTTTTATGTCATGCATTTGATATTCTTTTTGTCGCTGAATACCTAGTACATTGACATTATATTCTTCTCGAAACTGTATTTCCGATATTGTACGATTTATCAACCTCGAGTTAGGCATAATAAAAACTTCTGCAATTCCCGATTCTTGAAAATCTGAAAAGGAATTAGGTTTACGTTCTTTCTCAAAGTGAAGGTTGTTTTCGGTAACAAATCTTTGAATATTTTCTATATCACCATGGCAATAAAGTTCGTCTCCTTTTTGTATAATTGTTTTCGGTCCTGCAACCTCTTCTGTATAGTTCTTTCTGAATCGCGAATTCTTATTTGTCCTTATTACTTTACTTATACTAATATCATATATTGTTGCTATTTTCAGTTCAGCAAGAGTTTTGTTTAGTATAGGAGAGTCTTCGTTGACTTCTATTTTATACGATTGATGCAACAGATTATATTCTTCTGCAAGTTCTTTTAAAGATTTACCTTTTTTCTTCGAAGATGAGGAGTCCTCTTTAGTAACAAGTAATTTGCTTAAGAAGAATAAAACAACTATTCCCACCGATAGGGCAACAAAACCAATAGGAGCAAACGAAAAGAATGAAAGAGCTTCGTATCCGGCATTTACCAATGCGTCTTGTATCACAAGGTTTGGAGGAGTACTGATCAGCGTAAACATCCCCATACTGCTGGCAAAAGCCAAAGGCATAAGATAGCGCCGCGAGCTTATATTAGCACTGGCTGCCATACTAACTATAATAGGCATCATCACAGCCACAGTTCCCGTATTGCTCACAAATGCGCCTATAGAAGCCGTAACAAGCATGACTAATATGAACAACTTATTCTCGTTACTGCCAGCGGTTTGTAATATCTTACTACTTATCATTTTGGCTAGTCCTGTACGAAATATACCTGCCCCTACAACGAATAAGCCTATCATCATGATAACAACTGAGTTGGAAAAGCCGGCAAGAGCTTCGCTAGGGGACAATATTCCAAATATAGCCAAAGCGAGAAGTGCGCATACGGCGACCAGATCTGAACGTACTTTTCCACTCATGAAAAATGCTGATGCTATAACCAGTACTATGAGAGTAATATTCATTTGAGACAGTAAAGAAGATAGTTCCATGTTGATTTGTAAATTACTTATTCTCCATCAATAATTACAAAGATAGAAATCCTCTCTCATGTACTCCCGCCTTTCTACTGTGATTATAGATAAGATAGGATTTATTTACTATTTTTTGCTTTTATAAATACAATCTATCAGTTTGAAGCTTCATTTTGTACAATGTATTTAGGCATCTGATCGAAATATATTACTTTTGCTCTCGCTTATCGAGTTTTGGCAAGCCTTTTGTTGTATAAGTAATAACGTGAGATTATACAGATGGATCATTTAGTGGTGATTTGTCTTTGCTCCCGATTAATTGATTAAGAATAAGATAAATACTAAGATATGGAGGATAAATACACCGATACAGAAAGTTCGGAAGAACTAAAAGATCTGACAAATGATCAGTTGGAAGATGTAAAACAAGATGACATCAGTGACAATGTGACCGATTGGGAAACAAAATATAATGAGCTGAATGATTCTTATTTGCGGCTGAACGCAGAGTTTGACAACTATCGTAAGCGTACATTAAAGGAAAAAGCTGAGTTGCTGAAGTTGGGCAGCGAAAGAGTCTTATTAGATGTTATTTCTGTGGTTGACGATTTTGAAAGAGCTTTAGATAATATCTCTAAAACAGAAGATATAGAAGCTGTAAAAGAAGGAGTAGAACTTATCTATAGTAAGTTTAAGAATTTCCTTACCAAGCATGGAGTAACCGAAATAGAGACTATTGGTCAGCCTTTCGATACTGACAAACATGAAGCTTTAACTACTGTTCCGGCTCAGTCAGAGGACGATAAAGATAAAATAGTAGATAGTGTGCAAAAAGGGTATATGCTTGATGATAAGGTTATTCGTTATCCCAAAGTAATTGTTGCAAAATAACAGAAAATAGAAAAGGAGATTGATGGCAACAAAACGAGACTATTATGAAGTGCTGGAAGTAACAAAGACAGCTACTTTTGAAGAAATAAAAAAAGCATATCGTAAGAAAGCAATCCAGTATCATCCCGATAAGAATCCGGGTGACGAGGAGGCCGAAGATAAATTTAAAGAAGCCGCAGAAGCATATGAGATTTTGAGCGATGAACAAAAACGTGCAAAATATGATAGATATGGACATTCTGCACCTGGTGGATTTGGAAGCAGTCATTCGGGTGGTTTCTCAATGGACGATATATTCTCTCAGTTTGGTGATATTTTTGGTGGTCACTTCGGTGGTGGCTTTGGCGGATTCGGAGGGCAACGTGGCCCGAGAGCCAATAGAGGCTCGGATCTTCGAGTAAAAGTTAAACTTACCCTGAAAGATATTGCTGCGGGAGTAGAGAAAAAAATAAAAGTCAACAAGTTTGTTGCATGTACCTATTGTAAGGGTACAGGAGCCGATGGTGGAACAGCTTACGAAACTTGTTCTACTTGTAAAGGATCGGGAGTAGTTACTCGTGTAATGAATACGATATTGGGACAAATGCAGACGCAGTCTACTTGTCCTACCTGCAACGGTGAAGGAAAAACAATAACAAAGAAGTGCTCGCACTGTGCAGGCGAAGGTATCGTCAAAGAAGAAGAAGTTATTTCGATAAATATACCTGCGGGGGTAGCAGAAGGTATGCAACTCTCGATGAGCGGAAAAGGTAACGCTGCTCGCCATGGAGGTGTGAATGGAGATTTGCTTATACTTGTAGAAGAAGAACAACATCCGGAATTGTTTAGAGATGATAATGATGTAGTTTATAATCTTCTTTTAAGCTTTTCTACGGCTGCTCTTGGTGGCAATGTTGTTGTTCCTACAATAGACGGAAAAGTAAAAGTAACCATAGAACCCGGAACTCAACCGGGCAAAGTATTACGCCTTAAGAATAAGGGATTGCCTAGTATTAACAGGTATGGAACAGGAGATTTGCTGATAAATATAAGTGTATATATCCCTGAAACTTTAAGTGATAGCGAAAAGTCAACTCTGACAGGATTGGAGAATTCTCCTAATTTTCAACCTAGCAAATCTGTAAAGGATAAAATATTCAGGCATTTTAGGAAAATGTTTGATTAAACATAAGGTCTAAGACCTGTTTATATACTGAGAGAGGAAAGCAATCTGAAAAGATTGCTTTTTTTTGTACAGGTATTCTAAAAACCCATACCTAGTTCGAAACTAAAACGACTCCCGTCTTCTGATCCAAAGTATGAGAATTTTCCGGTGAATTTGCGAAGTAAAGTTAGCCAGAAGCCTCCACCATACGAAGAGTGCCATTTCCCTGAATCTTCTAAAGGATACCAAACTCTACCATGATCTATTCCTGCAAATACTCCATAGTTTAGTGGTGTGAATGGGTTTTGCAAGCGCCCAAGATCGAAGCGTATATCTGAATATTGATATAGAGACTGTTTTCCTATAAAGCGGTTGTCTCGATATCCTCTAAGTTCTGTCGTGGCTGCCTGAAAAAACTCATACTTGTTAGATGAAAGAGCTTTTCCTTTTATTAAAGTCGCTAATGTGATTCTGTCAGTTAGTTTTATATTTAGTCCGAGACTAGCTGTAGAGTATGCATAGTTCTTCACCGGATCGATTATGTTGATATTCCATCCGGCTGATAAAGAGAACTTAAAGGAAGATAAGGCACCTTTGAACTTCTTATTTATTTCATACTCAGCTCCTGTATTCAGATAGTATCTTGGAGAAAAGATAGAATTTCCATCTTCATATACCTTATTAATGTATCGGTCTCTGTCTTTTGGATTCTTTACTTTATATAGTTCAAAAGATCCGAATACATTTACCGTTTGCACTTTGCTAATATTATAATATAGAGAAGGGCTAATCATGTATTTGCTAATATTTACCCGATTATAGTTCTTCTTCTCTCCTTTATATCCTTTAGTATCGTTTCCAAAGCCGAAAAAGTTAGAGAAATATGCCGGACTGCCAATAAATGCTACTACATGTAAACTCTTTTTCTCATCATAGCTGGGGAATATTCCCTGATAAGTAAAACCATGACTGTAATCGTAGCTTATCTGATGGCGTCTGCTATAAGGGGCTCTTCTGAATCCATATATTGTATATGATAGTGATGTTCCTAGATTCAGCCCCAAATCAGAGTCATATATACCTATCGGGGTGAGTGCTAGTTTTGTGTAGCGGAGTTGACGATAATCGTAATTCATCGCTTCTTCATCGTTCGGAACAATTACTTTAGTTTTCGAGTGTTTATATTTTCTTGTTAGTTCCTCTTTTCTTAAAGATGTCTCGTAAATGGAAACATTGTTACCTGTCTTTATTTGGTAATTGTTATCTCCTTTGCCTCCTATGAGTAAAAGAGGTATGTTTCTTTTAGACTTGCTGACGCTCAAAATGTCATTTCCATCTAAAGGGTAAACCCATATCTCTTTAGTATATTTCCCTCTGTACTCTTTATCCAGCACCAGAATATTGTTGTCTCTGTCATATATTCTTATGCGTAGAGTCTTATTCTTACCTTGCTCTATCAATATACTGTCATTGCTGTTTGTGCCTGTCAATACAGGAGTCTTCTGAATGTGCAGATAGTATTTGGATGCTGTATGCTCCAGATTGTCCCTTCTTTGTTTTAGGTTCTCTTTTAGCTTTTCTGTGCTCTCATTTTGCATTTCTATTGGGAGCGAGGCAAAGGCTTTGTCTATTGTTTTATCAGTTATTGTACTTTTTATAAATCGTGCTTGTTCCAGCCAATTGCTTTCTTTGCTGTTTTGAGTAATGGCTATATCCTGAGCGTAGGCTAGTTTGTTAAATTTTTCCACCTTGTTCAATTCCTTGTCGTAATTGGTAATAAATCCCAGTCCCAACATATTTAGCAATTCTTTGAATAGTGCGCCATCTACCTTGGAGAATGCGTGACTTCTGTCGTATACGTGTGGTGTATAGATTGTTGAGTCTCCCTTTGATGAAGGTAGCCAGTACCAGTTCTCCGAAACTTTATTCCAGTCTCCGATCAGCATGTCGAATAAACGGGTGCGGATATACAGTTTTTGATCTACTTTATATTTTTTGTCATTTTGTATATTGAATAATAAAGTATCAATGCCATGCAGAACATCTTTACTTTTCGTCTTAGGTAGTTTAGCTATACTCGCAAGTTTGTTCTTTACGAGACTACCGTCAGCTATTGTGTCAGATTCAATACCGCCGGTAACAAATAGTATTTCCGGATTTGTAGAGCTTATGTTAATTGATTTTGCTAATCTGTCGGAGACCGTGATCATATACGGATGTATTATTGTGTATGCCTCCATAATGAAGTCGTTGAGATAGGTGTCTTTAAAGTCCTCTTTTTTGTAGATATCTGTAAAGAATTTTGATTCGAGAAAGCTCGAAGAACCGCCCAGAGGCTTTAGTAAATAAGGTTGCTTATATTTGTTGGTTAATATAATGGCGTGTAGAGATGGTATTTGTTGTACAATATCTAATCCACCAAACAGAGAGTTTAACGATACTGCTTTAGTCGTAACAGGCTCATAATATAAGTGTGAGTAATGTTTGCCCCAAGCCCAGTTGTAGAAAGCTCCATGTCTCTTTTGCTTACCTTGATAAAGAGGTTTTTTTATATTCTTTCCCAGTTGTATTACTATAGAATCTTCATAGGTATCTTGTGCCCTCATTTTTAGAGGAGCTAAGATGCAGCTAAGAATACAAAAGCTTGCGATAAGTTGTCTTGCGTAAAAGTTCAAATTTTTCTTTTTCTATAATTAACAGTAAAATTATGAAAAAGATCATTTCTATATCGATAAAGTATATAAAAAGTTGATATATACTATATGGCTTCCGCTGAGTAAGATGAATTTGCCGTTTATTTTATGACAGTATCCTGTTAATTTTATCTATAAAGAAAATATCCTTTGTCGAATAATGTTAAAAGCGATAAACAGAGAAAGAATGAAAAGTGTACAACTTTGTCAGTTTTTAGTTAAAATTATGGTTGGGCGAAAGTTGATAGAATGATTGTTAAAAGTAAAGTCATTCTTTGATTTCTATGAATATTCAATATTTACGATTATTTTTATACCTTTCTAATGTCAAGGACTAATTTTAGTATTATGAAAATAAAAGAAATATTACACGCCATAGAGCTTATAGCTCCTATTCCTTTACAGGAAGGGTTCGATAATAGTGGAATTCAGATAGGAGATATAGGGCAGGAGGCTAAAGGTGCTGTTGTTTGTATCGATGTAACAGAAGCTGTGGTAGATGAGGCTATCGCTCTGGGTTGTAATCTGATAATATCTCACCATCCATTGATGTTTAAGAGCCTTAAATCTCTCACCGGACGGAACTATATTGAGCGTTGTGTAATAAAGGCGTGTAAGCATGACATCGTTATTTATGCTGCACATACTAATCTGGATAATGCTCACCAAGGTATCAACCGTTATCTGGCAGAAATGCTCAACTTGCAGCATGTAAGGATATTGGAGCCGCAAAAAGAAAAATTGCTTAAGCTGGTTACTTTTGTTCCTTATTCCCATGCCGATTTAGTGAGAAGTACTCTGTTTGGTATTGGAGCCGGAAGTATAGGTAATTACGATTGGTGCAGCTATAATATAAAAGGAGAAGGTACCTTTAGGGCAGGAGAAAATACAAACCCATTTGTAGGAGATAAAAACGAATTGCATACCGAGCCGGAAGTTCGTATAGAGATGGTACTGCCTGCATTTAAAAGAGGTGAGGCTTTACGTGCTTTGATCTCGGTACATCCTTATGAAGAGCCCGCATATGACTTTTATGCTTTAGAAAATCTTTGGGAACAGGCCGGTAGTGGTGTTGTAGGCACTCTGCCCGAAGAGCTGGAAGAAGAAGACTTTTTGTATTTGCTGAAAGATACATTTCACCTGAAAACGATACAGTATTCAGCATTGAGAGGGAAGCCCGTACGGGATGTCGCCTTGTGTAGTGGAAGTGGAGCATTTCTTATTCCTAAGGCAATCTCTTATAGTGCAGATGTGTTTATAACCGGAGAGGCAAAATATAACGACTACTATGATGTAGAGGATAAACTGCTTCTTGCTGTAGTGGGGCATTATGAGTCCGAGATTTTTACAAAGAATATCTTTTTTGATATAATTTCAAAAAAATATCCTACCTTTGCGGTATATATGTCAGGGTTTGATGTAAATCCTGTCAACTATTTATAAACAGAGGTGATTTACTCCCTGCGTTTATGGATGATGTAGTAAGAAGATAGTTCTTGAATAGCTATTTGATTACTGCATTTTTTTATTATTAGGATTATAGTATAATAATTAAATATCAATAAGTATGGCTAAAAAACAATCAGACAAAGAAATCGCAGTAGAGGATAAGCTGAAAACTCTTTATGCGCTGCAACAGAAGTTGTCAGAGATAGATAATATTAAGATTCTACGTGGAGAACTTCCTCTTGAGGTTGCAGACCTTGAAGATGAAATAATCGGCTTAGAAACTCGTATAAAAAAATATGAGACTGAGCTGAAAGAGGCAGATACAGCTGTTTCTCATCAGAAACAAAAAGCTAAAGACAGTACATTGAAAATTGAGAAATATAAAGAGCAATTAGATAATGTGCGCAACAATAGAGAGTTTGATCATTTGAGTAAAGAAATTGAATTTGAAACTCTTGAGATAGAATTGTCCGAAAAACGTGTTCGTGAATTTACTCAGGAGTCAAAAAACTTAGGAGAGCAGGTTGAAAAAAGTAAAGCTTTTTTAGAAGATCGTTCAGCAGATTTAGCACAGAAAAAAGAAGAGCTTGATAGTATCGTCTCTGAGACCAAACAACAGGAAGAGCAGTTGAGAGAAGAAGTTAAGGGTATTGAGGCAGATGTAGAGCCTCGCTTATTGACGGCATTCAAACGTATTCGTAAAAGTGCCCGTAATGGATTAGCTCTTGTTTGTATCGAACGTGGTGCATGTGGAGGTTGTTTCAATAAAATTCCACCACAAAAGCAAATGGATATAAAAATAGGGAAGAAGATTATAGTATGTGAATACTGTGGACGTATTATGATAGACCCGGAACTTATAGGTGCTGAATAAATTATAATTTTTCTAAAATAGATTATAGCCGAAAAATATATTTTTCGGCTATTTTTTTTGCTTTTTATAATGAACTTTATTATATTGTTGTTCGTTTATCTTTATGTGAAATTGCAAAAAGGAAATTTTTTTGGATTTTGTAAAATATTAATATTCTTATTGTTAATTATTTATGATTTAAAAAGGAAAACTTTATTGTTTGTTGATAAAATGATCTTGCAAAATTTGTTTCATCTTTACTTATTCAGTAATATTGCATGTAAATCTGAATACATAGACTTTGCAAGAATTAAAATATCTAAAATATAATTTAAATGGAACAGAATATTTACACTTTTGATGAAGCTTATAACGCTGCATTAGATTACTTTAACGGCGATGAATTAGCTGCTAAGGTATGGGTGAATAAATATGCCTTGAAGGATGCCTCAGGGAAGATTTATGAGCGTTCACCTGAAGATATGCACTGGCGCTTGGCTAACGAAATAGGACGAGTTGAGTCTAAGTATAAAAATGGATTGACAAGCAAAGAGCTATATGACTTGTTCGATCATTTTAAATATATCGTACCACAAGGAAGTCCTATGACTGGGATTGGGAACGAATTTCAGATAGCCTCACTATCTAACTGTTTTGTTATTGGTCTTGATGGACCCTCCGATTCTTATGGTGCAATTATACGCATAGATGAAGAGCAGGTGCAGTTAATGAAGCGTCGTGGAGGTGTAGGACATGATTTGTCTCATATTCGTCCAAAAGGTTCTCCTGTTAAGAACTCAGCGTTGACTTCTACGGGCTTAGTTCCTTTCATGGAGAGATATTCTAACTCTACGCGAGAAGTGGCTCAGGATGGTCGCCGTGGTGCATTGATGTTGAGTGTAAGTATTAAACATCCCGATTCAGAGTCTTTCATCGATGCCAAGATGGTGGAAGGGAAAGTAACAGGTGCAAATGTTTCCGTAAGGGTAGATGATACCTTTATGCAAGCCGTTGTCGATAGTTCTGTATATACTCAGCAATATCCCATCGATTCAAAGAAGCCTACAACTGTAAAAGATATTGATGCTACTCAACTTTGGCGAAAAATTGTACATAATGCATGGAAATCGGCAGAGCCGGGAGTCCTATTTTGGGATACGATAATAAAAGAGTCTGTTCCGGATTGTTATGCTGATCTTGGATTCAGAACAATATCAACTAACCCTTGTGGCGAGATACCTCTTTGTCCGTATGATAGTTGTCGTTTGTTGGCGATCAATCTATATTCTTATGTAGTCAATCCGTTTAAAAAAGATGCTTATTTTGACTTTGAGTTATTCAAAAAGCATGTAGCGCTGGCTCAGCGTATAATGGATGATATTATTGATCTTGAGACAGAGAAAATAGATAAAATCTTGTCAAAAATAGATGAAGATCCTGAAACGGATGAGGTGAGATGGCCGGAAAGACACCTTTGGGAAAAGATTCGTAAAAAGACATTGCAAGGTCGTCGTACAGGAGTTGGTATTACTGCCGAGGGAGATATGATTGCTGCTATGGGCTTTCGTTATGGTACTGAAGAAGCTACTGCGTTTGCTGAAGAAGTACATCGTGTATTGGCTTTGGCTGCTTACCGATCGTCTGTAGACTTGGCTAAGGAACGGGGTGCTTTTGAAATATTCGATTTCAAACGCGAGAAAGACAATCCTTTCATTAATCGTTTGGCCGAGGCCGATCCTCAACTGCTGAAAGATATGGAGAAATATGGACGTCGAAATATTGCATGTCTTACAGTTGCTCCTACCGGAACTACCAGTTTGATGACTCAGTCTACATCAGGTATCGAGCCTGTCTTTATGCCTGTATATAAGCGTCGCCGTAAGGTAAATCCCAACGATAAGGAAGTGCGGGTTGATTTTGTGGATGAGAATGGCGATTCGTGGGAAGAGTATATTGTATTCCATCACAAATTTGTGACTTGGATGGAAAGTAAAGGATACCCGACATCTAAAAAATACACCAACGAAGAAGTGGAAACCATGGTTGCAGAATCTCCATACTACAAAGCTACATCTAATGATGTTGATTGGTTGGAGAAAGTAAAGATGCAAGGGCGTATCCAAAAATGGGTAGACCATTCTATTAGTGTAACGATAAACTTACCTGCCGATGTCTCGGAAGACTTAGTGAATGACCTTTATATAGAAGCGTGGAAGAGTGGATGTAAAGGTTGTACCGTTTATCGTGATGGTTCGCGTGCAGGCGTACTTGTTGCTGCTGATGATAAATCTAAGAAAGAAGAAGATAATTGCGATGACTGCTATGAACGTCCGGCCATAGTGCCTACACGTCCTCGTGAATTGGAAGCTGACGTTATTAAATTCCAGAATAATAAAGAAAAGTGGATTGCTTTTATCGGGCTGTTGGATGGTCGTCCATATGAGGTCTTTACCGGTATTGCAGATGACGATGAAGGACTTGTCTTACCTAAGAATGTAAATCATGGTGCCATTATCAAGACTGTAAATGATGAAGGTGAGCGCTCATATGACTTCCAGTTTAAGAATAAGAGAGGCTATAAAACAACAATAGAAGGACTGAATGATAAATTCAATCCGGAATTTTGGAACTATGCTAAACTTATCTCTGGAGTACTTCGTTATGGTATGCCTATAGATCAGGTAGTTAAATTGGTGCAAGGACTCGAACTGAATAGTGAGACAATCAACACATGGAAGAATGGTGTTGAACGGGCGCTGAAAAAATACCTGCCTAACGAAACCGAGGCTAAAGGACAGAAATGTCCGGTGTGTGGTCTCGAAACGTTGATATATCAGGAAGGGTGTATGAAGTGTACCAATTGTGGAGCATCTAAATGCGGATAATGTAATACAAATATTATGATATGAGTGGGAGTGGCTTTTGTCACTCCCGCTTTTGTCTTATCTTTGTCGCAAATATTAAAAAGCCGAGACACTATGATGACAGTAACTGTAGAAGAGCGACACCTTATAGAAGAGATCATATCTAAGAACAAGGTCTGCTATGTAGGGATGATTACCACAGAGGGATTACCTTATGTCATTCCTATGAATTTTGGGTATAAAAACGATGTTCTGTTTTTGCATTCGGCTCAGGAGGGCAATAGTGTTACTTCGTTGGAGAACAACCCAAATGTATGTATAACCTTCTGTACCGAGCCTACTCTTACTTATCAGAATGAAGAGGTCGCATGTAGCTACCGCATGAAGGGTAGTAGTGTTATCTGTAGAGGTAAAGTCGTATTTGAAGAAGATTTCGACAAAAAGGTCGAAGCCTTGAATATTATAATGAAACAATATACAGACAGGTCTTTTACTTACTCTGTTCCGGCTGTAAATAATGTAAGGGTATGGAAAGTCGAAATAGAAGATATTTCTACCAAGGTGTTTGGTGTTCCTCACCCCAATTCTCGCAATTATAAGGATAAGCTAGAGTTTTAGGCCTGTGTTTTATTATGTCAAATGATTTATAGCCAGATATTTCCAGAGAGGAGCTGCTTGGACAGCCTGTTTGATACCGTCTTTGCTAAGTAACTCGATCAACTCCTTCAGTGTTAGTAAGTGAACTGTAATATCCTCAGTAGCTTCCAAATTTTGTTCTGAAACTTTTTCTACATCGGTGGCTACAAAGCAATAAGTCATATTAGTATGCGTACCCGGATTGACCGAAAATTCCGAAAATAGTTCCCAGTTACCCTTACTGTAACCTGTTTCTTCGAGCAATTCACGTTTGGCAGATACAAGAGGTGATTCGTCTTCTTTCTCACAGACTCCTGCGCATAGTTCCATTGCTGTATAGCCTAGGCCATGTCTGTATTGTCGTATAAGAACAAACTCCTTATCCTTAGTAATGGCAATAATGTTTACCCAATCAGGATAGTCAAGGATGTAATAGTCCGGTATTTCATTTCCATTCGGAAGTTGCACATGTTCTCTGCGAATAGTTAACCATGGTTCTTGAAACAAGTACTCACTTTTTAGTACTTTCCATGCTTTATCATCTTTTTTTGTCATTCTATATTTATTTTCAAGGTAATTTGATTTTAACTAAAAAGTAACGAAAGTAACATTTTCATATAGTTTTTGTTATGTTGCATTTCTTCTTTTCCTTCAGTCTTGTTCTATATAGTATATAGATAATCGAATCCTTATTTCTCTAATACGACCATATCCATCACTACTTTTTGTATAGGTTTGTCTCTGCCGTTTGTTTCTACATTTTGTATTTTGTCTACCACATCCATTCCTTCTATAACTTCACCAAATACTGTATATTCACCATCCAAAAAAGGTGTACCTCCCTTCGTTTTGTAAAACTCGCGCTGACTTTCGCTATATCTTGTTTCAGCTTTTCTGCTTTCCGCTTCTTTGATAGCCTGTGCCTGCCACTCGTTTCTTAGTTCCGTGATTTTCTCTTTATTACCTTCTTTGTACAATGTCTTTATCACCTCTTTGTTGTCAGATTGTATGTCGTTGTAAATTTGCTGTTTCAATCGTTCGAAACGTTTTTTCTCTAGGTTGTTTAATTCTTCATCAAATATTAGTTCACCCGTTACGATGTAGAATTGCGATATGCTGGAAGCCTTTGTCGGATTTTCCGAATCGCCCCATCTTGCAGCAGCTAGTGCTCCACGTTTGTGATAATAGAGGGGGAATTTTATTTCGGCAGAGATTGTGTCTCCTATCGTCTTTTCTTCAGACAGAGAGTCGGCATCATTTTTCGTTCTTAGATCACCTCCCTGTATCATAAAATCTTTTATAACCCGATGGAATATTAAATCTTTGTAAAAACCTTCTTCGGCTTTCTTTAGGAAATTATCCCTGTGTATTGGTGTTTTGTTATACAGTCTTACTTTAATGTTTCCATAGTTTGTTTTAATCAGTACTATAGGATCTTTGGGTTTGTTGCTACACATAGTTGTTAATAATATTATAGGGAGTATAATCCACAAATTTCTCATAATTGATATCTTTAAATAGATAGCAAATGTAATTCTTTTTTGGGTGAAACAATCGTTTTACCGATTCCTGTAAAATACAATTTTAACTAAAACCTGACAAACTTGTACACTATTTTCCTCATTTAATTAATTATTCAATCCTCTTAGCTTCGCTTAAGCCTCCCTTCGTCAGGAGGGCTTTTATAGATAAACTTTTATTACCCTTATGGTAAGCAACAGGTGATTTGCATTGTACTTTGTGTTTCTTTTCCTTTGTTGCAGGAAATAATAAATGTACAACACATAATCAGTGTATAGATTCTGTAAAACTCTGTGTTTGTTTCATGGTTTTTATTTTTTAGTGAAAGTAATATGTTTTATTAAAGGTTTAATAACTCTTTTTTCCATAACCATTAACAAACTATTTTTATAGAATAGCTTTGACATGTCTATCTTTATATCTTTCAAAAGAATTGTATTATAGAATAACACTTTTATTATTTCGTAAAATATACTAGATTTGCATTATATAAACAGAAGTCAAATTCTAATCGTCTACACCTAGGTTACAACTTGCGTTGACATTTGGTTTAGGTGTAAAACAAATAGTTTTACGAACTTTAAAAACGAAATATAGTGAAATACGGAAGAATACTACTCAAGCTCAGTGGAGAATCCCTGATGGGAGGACAACAATATGGAATAGATGTAAATCGCCTTAACGAATATGCTACTCAAATAAAAACAGTTGTGGATATGGGTGTGCAAGTGAGTATCGTTATTGGAGGAGGAAATATCTTTCGTGGGCTTAGTGGAGCTTCTAAAGGCTATGATAGAGTAAAAGGCGATCAGATGGGAATGCTGGCAACCGTAATCAATAGTCTGGCTCTAAGCTCGGCTTTGGTTGCAATCGGGCAAAAAGCAAGAGTGCTTACAGCCATCCGCATGGAGCCTATTGGTGAAATATATAGTAAATGGAAGGCAATAGAAGCCATGGAAAATGGAGAAGTTGCTATTCTGTCTTGTGGTACAGGTAATCCGTTTTTTACTACCGATACGGGCTCTTCGCTTCGTGGAGTTGAGATAGAGGCCGATGCTATGCTTAAGGGTACGCGTGTAGATGGTATTTATACAGCCGATCCGGAGAAAGATCCTACAGCTACAAAATTTGATACTATTTCTTACGATGAAGTTTATAGTCGAGGGTTGAAAGTGATGGATATGACAGCAACGGTAATGTGTAAAGAAAATAATTTGCCTATTGTTGTTTTTGATATGGATACTCCCGGCAACTTAGAAAGGTTGATGAAAGGAGAGAACATCGGTACATATGTACATGCATAAAATAAAAAACTAGAAATATTAATATAAAGTCTACTAAAAATGGCAGCAGACCTAAAACAAATTGAACAAAAGGCAGAAGCGAAAATGCAATCATCTGTCGAATTCTTGGATGAAACATTGGTGCGCATACGCGCAGGCAAAGCCAATCCACACATCCTTGATGGTATTAAATTAGAATATTACGGAACTATTACTCCTCTGAGTGGTGTAGCAGCTATCAATACACCCGATGCCCGAACTATAATTATTCAGCCATGGGAAAAACAGATGATAAAAGAGGTTGAAAAAGCTATATTGAATTCTGATGTGGGCATCACACCGGACAACAATGGAGAGGTTATTCGTCTTACTATACCTCCGCTTACAGAAGAGCGCCGCAAGCAGCTAGTGAAGCAGGCTAAACAAGAGGCTGAAGATGCAAAAGTAAGCATACGCAATGCTCGCCGTGATGCAATAGACTCTATTAAAAAGTCTGTGAAAGACGGTGTTGCCGAAGATGTGGCAAAAGACGCAGAAAACAATATGCAAAAAGTTCATGATAAATATATCAAGAAAATAGATGAAGTTTTTGCTGCAAAAGAAAAAGAAATATTGACAGTATAAAGCAATATACCAATGGATTATATGCCAATATGCCGATAAGCAGATATTTCTCTGTATTGGCACATTGGCACATTTGTATATTACACATTGATAGATGGATGGTCTTGTAATAAAAAATACAGGTAGTTGGTATCAGGTTCGTACCGATGACGGGCGTGATATAGAGTGTAAGATAAAAGGTAACTTTCGTCTTAAAGGTATACGCAGTACAAATCCTATTGCAGTAGGTGATAGAGTATCTATCATAGAAAACAATGAAGGTACTGCTCTGATAACGGAAATAGAAGACCGTAGAAACTATATTATCCGTCGCTCTTCCAACTTGTCTAAGCAATCCCACATTATTGCGGCCAATGTAGATATGTGTTTTCTTATAGTTACTATAAACCATCCTGTAACATCGACAGTCTTTATAGATCGATTTTTAGCTTCGGCTGAGGCATATCAGGTTCCTGTTAGTTTACTATTTAATAAAACGGATATATATACAGAGGACGAGATCGAGTATATGGATGCTCTCATAGGTATGTATGAATATATAGGCTATCCGTGTATAAAAATATCGGCGCTACATAAGGAAGGCTTACATTCTTTACAAGATAGAATCAAAGGAAAAGTAACTCTCTTTTCCGGACATTCGGGTGTGGGTAAATCTACACTCATAAACTCTCTTATACCTCATGCTGCTCTTAAAACCGGGGCTATCTCTGGTTACCATGGAAAAGGAATGCATACGACAACTTTTTCTGAAATGATAGAATTGCCCGAAGGTGGATTTATTATCGACACTCCCGGTATTAAAGGGTTTGGAACAGTATCTATGGAAAAGAATGAAATATTTCATTTCTTTCCCGATATATTCAAATTTTCCAAAGATTGTCGCTTCAATAATTGCATCCATATCAATGAACCGGGCTGTGCAGTACGTGATGCTGTCGAAAATCACTATATAAGTGAAAGCCGCTATAAGTCATATCTAAGTATGATGGAGGAGGATATAGACGAGAAGTACAGGAAATAGATATTCTACACAAACTTGATGAGATTACAAATTAAGGATAATAATTTTTGCCTTGATATATAGATTTTTATTTTAACTTTGAAACTACAGATTTATACATACCTGTATGGAACCAATGGAAACAGCAAGTAATGTAATCCTTATTTTCCAAATCCTGTATGTGGCTACAGCCTTGGGAACGATGATTGTCGTTATTTCGGAAAATAGGAATCCCCTGAAAACTATTTCATGGGTGCTTGTTCTGTTGCTTCTGCCTTTGGTTGGCCTTATTATTTATTACTTTTTTGGAGAGGATAGTCGTAAGCAGCGTCTTATATCTCATAAGATGTATAAAAAGCTCAATCGTCGTTCCATTGGGCGTAAAGAGCTGATGGAAACACTTAATCCTCCCGTTGAGCATAAAGGACTAGTCAGCTTGCTTAATCGATTGAAAGCATCACCATTGTATGGTGGCACTAATGTTACGTTTTATTCTGATGGAGTCTCAAAATTCGAGGCTTTGTTCAAAGAGATGGAAAAAGCAGAAAAGCATATTCATATCCAATATTACATTTTTTTAGATGATGAAATTGGGTTGAAAACTCGGGATATCCTTGTGCGGAAAGCGTCGGAAGGGGTTGAGGTACGCCTTATATATGATGATGTAGGCTCGTGGAAGGCTAAGCGTAATTTCTTCAAAGATATGCAAACTTGTGGGGTAGAGGTTCAGCCTTTCCTGAAAGTGGCTTTTAAGATTTTAACAAGTAGGGTTAATTACCGTAACCACCGTAAGATTGTTGTAATAGATGGTAAAGTCGGATTTGTTGGAGGAATGAATGTGGCTGACAGATATATAAAAGGCGTTAATAATGGAATATGGCGCGATAGTCATATAAAGGTTGAAGGAAAGGGCGTAGCAGGGCTTCAGACTTCTTTTCTTATCGACTGGTATTCGTCCCGAAAAGAATTTTTGGCCTCTGATTCGTATTATCCCATTCTTGAAAACAAAGGTGATAATCTTATGCAATTGGTTACAAGTGGCCCTGTCGGACAATTTAAAGATATACATCTAGGTATATTGCAGGCCATAACGAATGCTAAAGAATGTGTATATATTCAGACACCATACTTTGTACCTACCGATTCATTACTATTAGCTATTCAAATGGCAGCTATGCGTGGAGTCGATGTGAGGTTAATGTTGCCACGACATTCCGATACTACATTTGTGCATATTGCCTCAATGTCTTTTCTTAAAGAAGTGTTGGACGCCAAGGTGAATGTTTTTTTCTTCGAGGCCGGCTTCTTGCATTCCAAGCTGATGGTTATAGATAGCTCGTTAACTATAACCGGTTCAGCCAATATGGATGTACGAAGCTTTGAACATAATTTTGAGATAGATGCCTTTATTTATAATGAAGAAACGTGTAATAAAGCAAAAGAGATTTTCTTCAGAGATATAGAACAATCCACATTGTTGACTATCGAAGAATGGGAGAAACGTTCCCGTATCGAGAAATTTAAGGAGTCTGTGACGAGATTGTTTTCTCCACTGCTTTAAAAAATAAAATGATGAAAATATATAGATATATAATATTATCAGTCTGTCTCGTTGCAACTGTTGTGGCAAAAACGCAGACAATAAAAGTAAAACTTCCAGCCGAAGCAAATAAAGACTATGTTCTTATTTTAAATAAAGGAATAAAGCAGGACACGATAGTAAAAGGGCATCTTTCCTTTCTAGGGGAAGCTGTTCTTAATATTCCGAAGAAGGATGCAGGGTATATTGGGATGGGTACATTATTGATAAATGAAGGGGCTCATGTCAACTTTATAATTAATAATGAGAACTTTGAAGTAGAGCAAGGGGATGATAAGAAATATCAATTTACACATTCCCGAGAAAACGAGTATCTCTATTCCATTATGCAAAATGGAGCACATCCTACCGATGATACATCCTTATATGCCCCACATTTCGTTGGCTTTATTCGTTATATGCAAGCGTTAAATAGAGTTTCTACAAATAATGTAAGCTTGATGGAAAAGGCAAATGTTAGATCATATGCATTAGATCAGTTAGATATGGATCGTTTATATACAAGTAGTATTTGGTATAATGTGATAGATGGTATTGTACGTTTAGGTCCTGATCAGGAATCTTTTGGTAGTAATATGGTTCAAATAATGAAGCGTATAAAGTCGCAGGAGGTCTTTGAACATTTGGCCGATAATCTTGTTACTATAACAGAACAATATGGATGGGACGACGCTTTTGATATAATAGTTCCATATATTCAAGAGTCTGGGAGAATAGAGTTCCCTCAAGGTAAAATGTATTCGGCTTTTTCTATGGCTAAAGTGAAAAAAGGAACGTATGCTCCTATTATTGATGGGCTTAAGACTCCATTGAAAGGAGCAAAAGCAAATAAAACTTTGCTAGTTTTTTATCAGCCCGACTGTGAGAATTGTCATATTCAGCTAGAAAAATTAATAAAAAATTATTCAAAATTAAACCAAATGGGGGTTCGAGTAGTCTCATTATCGTCAGACCACGAAAAAGAGATGTTTGAAAAAGATGTAAAACGCTTTCCTTGGGCCGAAGAAGATAAATTGTGCGATTATAAAGGGTTTGCAGGTGTGAATTTTATTAATTACGGGATAATGAGTACACCTACTTTCTTCTTATTAGATAAGGATAGCCGTGTAATAAAACGGTATGCTTTATTCGCAGATATTGACTTCTCAAGCGGGATTAGCGAATAAAAAAAGTAGAAAAGGCCAAAATATAGATATTTTATATTTGTATTGGTTAAAAAAAATATATCTTTGTGGCTTGTATGTTTTGTTTGGAGAAACCGGACATCAATTCAATAGAAAAAGAATAAAAGTTTAAAGACAATCTTAATAAGTTAGATTTATTAAGTTTTATATTATATGAGCAAAAAAGTTGCACTCATCACAGGCGTTACAGGACAAGATGGAGCATATCTGTCGGAGTATTTGATAAAAAAGGGCTATACAGTGCATGGCCTTAAAAGGAGATCTTCGCTCTTCAATACAGATCGCATCGACCATCTATATCAGGATCCTCATGACGAAAATAGAAATATGATTCTTCACTATGGCGATATGACCGATAGTATGAATCTTACTCGTATCATTGGAGATATTCAACCTGATGAGATTTATAATCTTGCAGCTATGAGCCATGTGAAAGTGAGTTTCGATACTCCGGAATATACAGCTAATGCAGATGGAATTGGTACTCTTCGTGTGCTGGAGGCGGTTCGTTTGTTAAATCTGACAGATAAAACTCGTATATATCAGGCGTCTACATCTGAGCTTTATGGGTTGGTGCAAGAGATTCCTCAGAAGGAAACAACACCTTTCTACCCTAGAAGCCCATATGCTGTAGCAAAATTATATGCATATTGGATTACTGTAAACTATAGAGAGGCTTATGGTATGCATGCGAGCAATGGGATATTGTTTAATCACGAATCTCCTTTAAGAGGAGAGACTTTTGTAACAAGAAAGGTAACTCGTGCTGTAGCTCGTATTGTACTCAATCTTCAAGATAAGGTTTTCATGGGAAATCTATCCAGCAAGAGAGACTGGGGGCATGCCAAAGACTATATAAAAGCAATGTATCTTATATTGCAACAAGATAAACCGGACGATTATGTTATATCTACAGGTGTGACAACTACTATACGCGATTTCATTAAAATGTCTTTTGCCGAAGTTGGAGTTGAAGTGGATTTTCGCGGTGTTGAAGATAAAGAGGAAGGCTTTATAGTAAATGTTGATGATGATATGTTCGCTAAAAAAGTAGGAGAAGAGCATCTTGCTGCCTTCAAAAAGAGAATAGGAAGTTCTGTTGTTGGTGTTGATCCTGCTTATTTCCGTCCAACAGAAGTTGATATATTGATTGGTGATAATACAAAAGCCCGGACTCAACTGGGTTGGGAACCTACATACGATCTTAAAGCTCTTTGTCAGGATATGGTTGTACATGATCTGGACTTGATGAAAAAAGAAGAGTTTTTGAAAAATGGTGGATATAGGATTTTAAATTACTTTGAGTAAGCTATCAATGATAGATAAAAATGCTAAAATATATATAGCAGGACATCGAGGGCTTGTTGGCTCGGCTATTTTACGAAATCTGCAAAATAAAGGTTATTCAAATTTCGTTTTAAGAACACATGCCGAACTGGATCTTACTAATCAGAACGAAGTTGCTGATTTCTTTCTGAAAGAGAAGCCTGAGTATGTCTTTCTTGCGGCAGCTAAAGTTGGAGGTATTGTTGCAAATAATACCTATAGAGGACAGTTTATATATGAGAATTTGATGATTCAAAATAATGTTATTCATCAATCGTATATGAATAATGTTAAAAAATTAGTATTTTTGGGGAGTTCTTGTATATATCCGAAAGAGGCACCTCAACCAATGGGAGAAGATGCTTTGTTGACAGGGCCTTTAGAATATACAAATGAACCATATGCAATAGCTAAAATTGCAGGCTTGAAAATGTGCGAAAGTTATAACCTTCAATATGGTACAAACTTTATAGCAGTAATGCCTACAAACCTATATGGGCCTAACGATAATTTTAATCTGGAAACTTCCCATGTTTTACCGGCTATGATCCGTAAAATCCATTTAGGTAAATGTTTAGAGGCAAATGAATGGGACACAATAAGAACGGACTTGAACATGCGCCCCATAGAAAATGTTAATGGAGAGTCAACTGAAGAAAGTATTCTTGAGGTTTTATCTAAGTATGGAGTACGCAAAAATACAGAAGGAGTTCAGGTCGAAATATGGGGCTCAGGAAAGCCTATGAGAGAGTTCCTTTGGAGCGATGAAATGGCTGATGCGACAGTTTTTGTTATGGAATCTGTAAACTTTTTTGACTTAACTAATGTTATAGAAAGTAGAGAAATACGAAATACGCATATAAATGTAGGTACTGGCGAAGAAATTTCAATAAAGGATGTCGCTAATTTGATAAAAGGAATTGTTGGTTTTTCTGGCGAATTGTGGTTTAATACCAGCAAGCCCGATGGAACAATGAGGAAATTGTCGGATGTAACTAAGCTTAATCAATTAGGCTGGAAGCATAAAATAGGAATTAATGATGGACTTTATAGAATGTACTCTTGGTACAATAAGTATACAATAGAATAAATAGTGTTTAATTATAATTTAAAAGATTGATTATGAAAAAAGTAAGTTTACTTTTAGTTTTAGTTTTTGCGGCTATTACTATGTCTGCTCAAGAAAGTGGATTTAGTACTAAACCAGGTCGTAATACTACTTTTGCTGATAACGGTTTTTGGGATAATTGGTTTATCGGTATTGGTGCCGGAGCTAATGTTTATTTGGGAGATAACGATAGCGATGCAAAATTCCTTAGTCGTCCAACTGTAGCTCCTCAGCTTCAATTTGGTAAATGGTTTAATCCTTATATTGGAGGCCGTTTCAAATTTACAGGTGGTGCAATTCACACATTTGAGAATAATGCAAATGATATGATGCACCATAAATATGTAGGTGGAGAATTCGATTTTATGTGGAATGTTTCCGACTACTTGTTGAAGTATAATTCTAAACGTGTATATAGCTTTATTCCATTTGTTGGTCTTGGAGCTGCATATGGTTGGGATTATAAAGTAAAAGGAACAGAATTACATCCGACTAGCCAAAAATCATTGACTCTTAATGCTGGTATCATCAACAACTTCAGACTTTCTAACAGACTGTCTTTAGCTATTGAAATCTCTGCATCTACATTGAAAGATGATTTTGACAAGGCAAACAATGTTAATAAGATTTCTTATGACATCTTGGCTAATGCTTCTGCTAGTTTAGTTTACAAATTAGGTAGCAAAACAGACTTCTCTGAAGCTCTATTGATGGATCAAGGTCTTGTTGATGATTTGAACAACCAAATCAACAAACTTCGTCAAGAAAATGCAAGACTTTCTCAACGTCCTGAAAATTGCCCTAAATGTCCTGAAGTTAAAACAGTAGAAAAAGTTGTTGAAGTTAATAAAGGTTCATTTGTTTCTAATGTAGTATTCTTCCGTCTAGGAAGTGCTAACATTGACAAAAATCAAGAAGTTAGCATCTTCAATACAGCTAAATATCTACAAGACAATCCTAACGCTAAAGTTAAGATCGTAGGTTATGCTGATAAGAAAACTGGTAACCCAACTATCAACAATAAACTTTCTGAAAAACGTGCTAAAAATGTTGCTAATGCGTTAATCAACAAATACAACATCAACAGCAACCGTGTAACAGTAGAATGGAAAGGCGATACAGAACAACCATATGCAGAAAATGCATGGAACCGTGTTGCAATCTTCTTCGCTGAATAATTTCAGAGAACAGATACAAAAAAAAGAGAGCAGATAGATCTGCTCTCTTTTTTTGTTTTTATAATTTGCTGAGTTGCCTTTTCTCTTATTAACGTAGAGATGTGTTTAGTTATTCTTTTCTAAGAAGAGTAATAACTTATCCATATAGTCTCTGTTGTTTGAGAGACGAGGTACTTTATTTTGTCCTCCTAGCTTGCCTATAGATTTCATCCATTCGTTGAAGGTGCCTTTTGGTAAGCTATTTACTATAGGTGTTCCTAAAGATAGATTATAAGAGCGTTTAGCTTCGTAGTCGGAGTTTACTTTCTTTAAGCTGTTGTCTAGTACTTGAATGAAAGTATCTAGTCTGTCCGGTTCTACAGAAAATTCGATAAGCCATTCGTGTGCACCCGTGTTATTGTCTCCGAAGTAAACAGGAGCAGCTGTATATTCTTCTATTTGGGCATTAGTTGCTTTACAGGCATCAGCTAAAGCTTTCTCGGCATTGTCTATAATCACCTCTTCTCCAAATGCATTGATGAAATTCTTCGTTCTTCCTGTGATTCTAAACAAGAATGGGTTGGTGGAGGTGAATTCTATAGTATCTCCAATCATATATCTCCAAAGTCCACCATTTGTTGATATCAGTATAGCATAGTTTTGTCCGGTTTCAACCTCATCTAAAGTTAAAGTTCTAGGATTCTCACTGTTCCATTCATTTATGGGAATAAACTCGTAGTAGATGTTATTATCGAGCATGAGGAGTAGATCTTTAGAATCATTTGAGTACTGAACACCGAAGAAACCCTCCGAGGCATTATATGTCTCCCAATAATACATATTAGGTTTCTTTATAATCTTATGATATTGCTCTTCGAACGGCGTGAAGCTGACTCCACCATGAAAAAATACTTCCAGATTGGGCCAGATGTCTGTTAATTCTCTACCTGTTTCAGCTTTTATTTTTTTTAGCAGTACCAGAAGCCAGGAAGGAACTCCCATAAAAGCTCTTACGTCATTTTTTACGGCATATTCCGTCAAAGCGTGTAGTTTCAGCTCCCAGTCGGGTAAAAGAGAAATGCGCTCCGGCGTTCTGCTCAGTTTTGCCCAGAAGTACAGATTTTTTATTAAGATCGCAGATATATCTCCGGTAAATATACCATCTCCGATATTATTTATCTGCTTACTTCCTCCCAACACTAAAGTTTTGCCAAAAAAGAACTTGGCATTATGATTGCTTTGCCCGTAAATGGCAAGCATCTGTTCTCCACATTTGTAGTGTCCTTTAGTCAGGGATTCTTGGGTTACGGGTATGTATTTACTCTTGTCTTCGGTTGTTCCCGACGACATAGCAAACCACTTTACAGGCTTATTCCATAAAACATCTTGTTGTTTATCTACAATTATTTTATCCAGATAAGGTCGTAGATCTTCATAGTGGAATACAGGTACGGTTTTTCTATAATCGTCTTTGGTCTTTATGTGAGCAAAGTTATATTGTTGTCCAATAACTGTTTGGCTTCCATTCTGAAGAAGATAGTCAAGTATTCTGTTTTGTGTATCGAATGGTTGGTTGATAAATCTGTCAACTTCTTTGTATCGGTATTCCAGATACTTTCTGGCAATATTAGTTATCATCCGATTTTACTTATTCTACGTAGTTTTTCTTCGTCAATAATCTTTATTTTCCGCCCATCGAGAGTTATAATATGCTCATCTACAAACGTGGATAAAGTCCTTATCGCATTAGACGTTGTCATGTTAGAAAGGTTAGCCAGATCTTCTCGCGACAGGTATATACTTATTGTTGCGCCATCCTCTTCCAACCCATAGTTTTCTATCAGGAATATTAAGGATTCTGCTAAACGTCCGCGAATATGCTTTTGTGTAAGATTTACTACCCGTTCGTCGGCTATACCCAAATCAGTAGACAATTCTTTGATGAAGAACATGCCAAGCTTTGGGTTACTTACAACAATCTCCTCTATTATTTTCATAGAAATAAGGCATATAGTAGAGGCCTCAAAGGCAGAAGCGGCAGTGACATATGGTTGGTTGGCAAAATAGGCTCTATAACCAAAATATTGGGTAGGTCTTATCATTCTTATTATTTGACTGCGACCGCCTACACCATCTTTGTATATCTTTACTTTCCCGTTGCAGAGACACATCAATTCCAAAGGCATTTCCTCTTCACGGTATATTACCTCATTTTTCTTGAAGTCTAGTATTTTAGCATTTGCTGAGATCAATTCTCTTTCTTTGCTATTCAGCAAATCCCATATTTCAGGAATGCTTTCCGATAAACTTACAACATTGCTGCTATCTGTCATTATATGAAAAGTTTGAAAAAAATACTATTAATCTAAAACAAAGTTAAGATTTTTTTAATATGAAACATGTTGCACAACATCTTTTTAACCCCGTACTCACTTTTTTTATAAAAAAAGAAAAGATATTAATATTTATTTCCCTTTGAAAATTACAATAATAAGAGTATTTTTGCACCACCAAAAAGAGACGTTAAGTGTTTAGTTTGGGTTTCTCTTTTTGATTGTTTTAGAATGTATTAGAATTAGAACAATAATTAAAATAAGATCGTTAAGATGAATGTATCTCTGACAAATTTAGATAGTGTGAATGCTATCTTACAGATAAGTGTAGCAAAAGCAGACTATCAAGAACAATTAGATAAAGCGTTAAAGACTTTCCGTAAGAAAGCTAATGTACCGGGATTTCGTCCGGGAACTGTGCCAACAGGTATGGTGAAGAAGATGTATGGTAAATCTATAATGGCTGAAGAGATCAACAAAATAGTAGGAGAGAGTTTATATAATTATATTCAGGAAAATAAATTGAATGTATTGGGCGAGCCTCTACCAAACGAAGAGAAACAGCAGCCAATAGATTTCTCGATAGAAGGAGATTATGAGTTTTTCTTTGATATTGCTCTTGCTCCCGAAATCAAGTTGTCTTTGACTAAGAAAGATAAAATCACTTACTATAAAATCAATGTTGATGAGGAGTTGGTGAATAAACAAATCGAATCATATAAAGCTAATTATGGAAAATATGATAAGATCGAAGAAGGTGCTAAGGAAACAGATCTTATAAGAGGCGTTATCCATGAATTGGAAAACGGAGAAGTAAAAGAAAACGGTATATATGTAGAGGCAGGAATCGTTATGCCATCTTATATGAAAGAAGCAACAGAGCAGGCAAAATTTGTAGGGGCTAAATCTGGTGATAAGATTGTATTCAATCCGGGAAAAGCTTATGAAGGAAACGAAACAGAAATAGCTTCTCTACTTCATATCGACAAAAATGCTGTGGAAGCGATTGCTCCTGAATTTAGTTTCGAAGTAACAGAAGTTACACGTTACCAAGAGGCAGAATTGGATAAGGAACTTTTCGATAAAGTATTTGGTGAAGGAAACGTGAAAGATGTGACTGAGTTTACTGACAAAGTAAAAGAAGTTATATCCGAACAGTTTGCTCCTGATAGTGATTATAAGTTCTTGCTTGACGCTAAGGTGTTACTCGAAAATAAAATTGGAGATGTTCAATTCCCTGATGCTTTCCTAAAAAGATGGTTGTTGGCTTCGGGTGAAGAAAGAACAGCAGAATCTGTAGAAAATGATTATCCAAAGATTGTTGAAGATTTGAAGTTCCATTTGATTAAAGAACAGATTGCCAAAGATAAGGACATTAAAATAGAGAACGATGATATGAAGATCATAGCTATGCAGGCAGCAAGAGCTCAGTTTGCACAGTATGGAATGATGAATCTTCCTGATGAGATGGTAGAAAACTATGCAAATGATATGTTGAAAAACAAGGATAATGCACGTAATCTACTCGATAGAGCAATGGAAAATAAGATTATAGATTCTCTAAAAACTACACTAGGAGTTGTTGAGAAAGAAATTTCGTTAGACGAATTCCGTAAGTTTTTCGAAAAGGAAGAAGAAGCTTAATTCGATCTGAATAAACTTATAAATATACGACAGGCGGCAAGAAACTGAAAATCTTGCTGCCTGTTCTTTTTTCTTGTTATGCTAGTATTTCTGTTTGATATTAAAAGTTTATCTCTCTGGAGGGAACTCGCCCTCTTCCTTTTATTTTTATAGTGTCATTGTATACTTCTACTATGGCATAAGCATTTTCTTTTTCAGTCTCTATCATTCCTTCTATAGTGATGAATGGAATACCGCTATAATAACCGAAATTTCCAAAATGATTGTGTCCCGAGAGCACGACTTTTATACACTTGTATTTGCTCATTATCTCTAAGGTTTCTAAATTATTGAGGAGATTGTGATTGTTTTCCGGGAAAATAGTGTGGTGTAGACATATGATAACTTTCGTATTGCTGCTCCCTGCTGTTTTTAATTGTTCTTCCAGCCACATTAGTTGCTCATTGCTGAATGCTCCATTCCAATTTTGATTATTTTTTCTGCCTTCAGTTTTTAGTTTGTTTTTTATTACTGTAAGCTCGGTAAGTTTGGCTGTGTCTGTAACATTAGAGTATGTAGACAGTTCATTAGAATTTAAAAAGATGAAACGATACTTAAGGCGTGGTAAGTCTATGCTATAATAGTCTGATGGCATTGAAAGTCGGTCGTATAGCAACTGATTGTTATCTACACTCGCATAGTCATGGTTTCCTGTTGTATTGTATATATTGCTATTCAACTTGTCTAGTTCCGATAATACAGCGTCTAAGTCTGCCGGACTTCTGTCAGTGAAGTCTCCCAGATTGATAGTAAAAGAAACACCTGTTTGGTTTATATCTTCTACAGCATCTCTCAATTTATCTAATGAGTTCCTGTAAAAACGGCTGCCCTTAGTTTCACAATCTCCATATTGAGGGTCAGCTATAAGTCCAAATTTAAGTATGGGTTTTTCGCTTGCGGTCTGAGCTGTGGAAGAGTTGAGTAAAGTAAATGTGAAAAGTAAAATAATAATAATATTTTTCATAATCTTTTTACAGTAAAGTTAGTATAATATTTCTTAGACATTCCATTTTTTATTATACCTTTGCTCTCATAAGCAGAGGCTAACCTTAGCCTCTTTTTTATGTCAAAAAGGTGGCATGATAATTGCCTATAGTACAATGATACTATATTGATTAAACTAAAAAAAGAGCTTTATGAACAACGATTTTAAAAAATACGCAACAAAGCATCTAGGAATGAATGGCCTTGCTTTGGATAAATATGTAGATATTACAAGCAGCTATATATCACCTACTATAATAGAAGAGCGTCAGTTGAATGTGGCTCAGATGGATGTTTTCTCCCGTCTGATGATGGATCGCATTATATTTTTAGGTACCCAGATTGATGATTATACAGCAAATGTTATTCAGGCTCAGCTACTTTATTTAGATTCGGCTGATTCTGGGAAAGATATTTCTATTTATATCAATTCTCCTGGCGGATCTGTATATGCCGGTTATGGTATATACGATACTATGCAGTTTATAAACAGTAATGTTTCTACTATCTGTACCGGTATAGCAGCCTCTATGGCAGCAGTATTGCTTGTAGCTGGCGAAAAAGGTAAACGTTTTGCATTGAAGCATTCCCGCGTAATGATACATCAGCCTTTAGGGGGTGCTCAGGGACAGGCTTCGGATATCGAAATCACAGCCCGCGAAATAGGAAAGGTGAAGAAAGAGCTATATACTATAATTTCTGATCATTCAGGACAGCCGTTCGACAGGGTAGCGCAAGATTCAGATCGTGATTATTGGATGACTTCAGGCGAAGCCAAAGAATATGGTATGGTAGATGAAGTGCTTCTTAAAAATAAATAATAACCAATAATTATATCTTCTACTTACTAACAGATAGATGTCAAAAAAAGATAATAATAGTCATTGCAGCTTTTGCGGCCGGAGTGATAAAGATGTGAATATGCTTATAGCCGGTTTGTCGGCCGATATTTGCGATAGCTGTGCCGAACAGGCATATCAGATAGTAAAAGAGAGTTTTGAGGCAAAAAAACAATCCACACTTGGTATTGATAGAGATAGTTTGCCCGGTCCAAAACAAATAAAAGAATATTTGGATGGATATATTATCGGACAAGATAATGCCAAACGTTATCTGTCAGTAGCAGTTTACAATCATTACAAGCGTATCTTACAGGAAAAGAATGACGATATTGAAATTGAGAAGTCGAATATAATACTTGTTGGCCCTACCGGTACAGGAAAGACGCTATTGGCTCGTACTATTGCAAAATTACTGCATGTACCATTTGCTATCGTAGACGCTACCGTTTTGACGGAGGCCGGATATGTAGGAGAAGATATAGAAAGTATACTCACCCGACTGCTGCAAGCCGCAGATTATGACGTTGCAGCAGCCGAGAGAGGTATCGTCTTTATTGACGAAATAGATAAAATAGCACGTAAAAGTGACAATCCTTCTATAACACGTGATGTTAGCGGAGAAGGCGTTCAACAGGGTCTTTTGAAACTGTTGGAAGGTTCTATCGTAAATGTACCACCTCAGGGAGGGCGTAAGCATCCCGATCAGAAAATGATAGCAGTAGATACAAAGAATATACTTTTTGTGTGTGGAGGTGCTTTCGATGGAATAGAACGAAAAATTGCGCAACGCCTCAATACGATGGTGGTCGGATATGCATCTACAAAAAATAATGCACAAGTAGACCGCGAAAATCTGTTGCAGTATGTTGCTCCTCAGGATTTAAAGTCTTACGGACTTATCCCTGAAATAATAGGACGTTTGCCTATATTGACCTATCTCGACGCTTTGGATAGAAGCGCATTGAGAAGAATTTTGACTGAGCCTAAAAATTCGATAATAAAGCAGTATGTAAAACTCTTCCAGATGGATAATGTAGAGTTAACCTTCGACGATGCAGTTTATGAATATATTGTAGATAAAGCTATAGAATACAAGTTAGGAGCAAGGGGGTTACGCTCTATAGTAGAGAGTATTATGATGGATGCGATGTTCAATATTCCTTCATCTAACGAGGCTAAGTTGCATATTTCGAAAGAATATGCAGAACAGCAGCTTGAGAAGTCCCAGATGCTTAAGTTGAAAAATTCACAATAAATTCAATAATTTATAAAAAATAGTCCGTATAAAGTTGGAGTTTTAAACTTAGCATTTTATCTTCGTATATAACAACGGTCTATTTTAATTGAATATGTCTGAAAGAGACGATATACTATCGCTTGCACTGAAGAAGCATTTTGGGTTCAGTAAGTTTAAAGGAAACCAGAAAGCTATTATCCAAAACTTGTTGGACGGAAGAGATACATTCGTTCTGATGCCAACAGGAGGAGGTAAATCTCTTTGTTATCAATTGCCGGCCCTATTGATGGATGGTACAGCTGTTATCATATCACCTTTAATTGCGCTGATGAAGAATCAGGTAGATGCTATGCGCAATTTTAGTGAAGAAGATGGAGTTGCCCATTTTATAAATTCATCACTGAATAAGGCTGCTATTGAGCTTGTAAAAGGAGACATTCTTTCAGGAGAGACTAAATTGTTATATGTAGCGCCGGAATCTCTGACCAAAGAAGAGAATATTGATTTCTTACGACAGATAAAGATTTCGTTTTATGCGATTGACGAAGCACATTGTATTTCTGAATGGGGACACGATTTTCGTCCGGAATATAGACGTATTCGTCCGATTGTTGCAGAGATAGGGAAAAGTCCTATAATAGCATTAACAGCTACAGCAACTCCAAAAGTGCAATTGGATATCCAGAAAAATCTGGGAATGATAGATGCCGATGTCTTTAAAGCTTCTTTCAACAGAGAGAATCTTTTTTATGAAGTTCGTTCGAAAACGAACAATGTAGATAAAGATATTATTAAGTATATTAAGACGCAAGGTCATAAATCCGGTATTATATATTGTCTCAGTAGAAAAAAAGTGGAAGAATTTGCAGAAATACTGCAAACCAATAATATAAATGCCTTACCCTATCATGCTGGTTTAGATGCGGGAACCCGATCTGCTAACCAAGATGCATTCCTAATGGAACAGGTAGACGTTATAGTAGCAACTATAGCTTTTGGAATGGGAATTGATAAACCCGACGTGAGATATGTCATACACTACGACATGCCTAAGAGTTTGGAAGGCTACTATCAGGAGACCGGACGTGCCGGGCGCGATGGAGGTGAAGGAAAGTGTATTGCTTTCTACTCCTTCAAAGATTTACAGAAATTAGAAAAATTTATGCAAGGCAAGCCGGTTGCCGAACAGGAAATAGGAAAACAGCTACTTCTTGAAACAGCTGCTTATGCAGAAACAGCTATTTGCCGGAAAAAGGTACTCCTTCATTATTTTGGAGAAGAATATAAAGAAAGAAATTGTGGAAACTGCGACAATTGTGTAAACCCTAAAAAACAAGTGGAAGCTAAAGATTTATTATTGACGGCTATTGAAGCTGTCGTTGCGCTGAAAGAAAAGTTCAAATCAGATTATGTTATTAATGTTCTTAGAGGTAAAGAAACATCAGAGATAGAAACTTACGGACATCAGGATTTGGATGTCTTTGGTTCGGGTGATGATGCCGACGAAGATACATGGAATGCAGTAATTCGTCAGTCCTTAATTGCCGGTTATTTCGAAAAAGATATTGAGAACTACGGCTTATTGAAAGTTACTAAAAAAGGAAAAGACTTCTTAAAGAAGCCAGCCTCTTTCAAAATAACTACAGCAGACGAAGACGATATGGACGATGATGAAAGTATCGATGATGTAGTTGTAAAAGGTGGGGGCGGAGGCTCTGCTGTCGATCCCGTTCTCTTCTCTATAATGAAAGATCTGCGGAAAAAGATGGCTAAAAACCATAATGTGCCACCATATGTTATCTTTCAGGATCCTTCACTCGAAGCTATGGCTACGATATATCCTATTACAGTGGAAGAATTACAGAATATTCCAGGTGTGGGTGCGGGTAAAGCAAAGAGATATGGGGCAGAGTTTCTACAAATAATAAAAAAACACGTAGAAGAAAATGAAATAGAGCGTCCCGAAGATCTTAGAGTACGTACCGTTGCCAATAAGTCGAAACTAAAAGTTGCTATTGTTCAGGCTATAGACCGAAAAGTGGCTCTTGACGATTTGGCAGAATCTAAAGGTATTGAGTTTTCTGAGCTGTTGACAGAAGTTGAGGCTATTGTCTTCTCCGGAACCAAAATAAATATAGATTATTTTTTGCATGAAGTAATAGATGAAGATCATATGGATGACATATTCGAATATTTTCAGGAAGCAGAATCTGATGACTTGGAGGATGCTATTAAGGAACTGGGAGAATATTCAGAAGATGAAATCCGTTTAGTTAGGATCAAATTTATCTCCGATATGGCAAATTGATAGAATGAAAAAAAAAGGTGTATTTCCCGGAACATTCGATCCTTTTACAATAGGACACCATTCAATGGTTAAACGATCTCTTGATTTATTCGATGAGATCGTTATTGCCATTGGTAAGAACGATTCTAAAAGTCATTTTTTTTCTTTAGAAAGCCGTTTAGATATGATACGCTCTTTGTACAGAGAGGAGCTTCGTATCAGTGTCGAAGCCTATGATACGCTAACGGTAGATTATGCAAAAACAATTGATGCCGGGTTTATAGTAAGAGGCATCCGTTCGGTAAATGATTTTGAGTATGAAAAAACAATTGCCGATATGAATAGAAAAATATCAGGAATAGAAACTGTTATAATGTTTACAGAGCCAGAATATACTCATATAAGCTCTACAATAGTAAGAGAACTGCTTAGATATGGACATGATGTAACGCAGTTTTTACCCGAAGGATTGATTCTTAAGCACTAAGAAGGTACATTTATTTGCCCGTAGGCTTCTGACTTTCGCTAAGGATTGATGTAAAATAAAATAAAATATGAAGAAAATAACAATAGCTGTTCTTTCCTTTTTTGTGATAGCGACAGGTGTTTCTGCTCAGTTTAAAATGAGCGAAGGCTCAAAGAAAGTAGCCACTACAATGGCTATAATCGAAAATCTATATGTAGATAATGTTGATGATAAAAAGCTGGCAGAGGATGCTATAAAATCTTTACTAACTAAGCTCGATCCTCATTCTACATATATAAGCGCCGATGAAGTCAAAGATATGAATGAGCCGCTCGAAGGTAATTTCGATGGGATAGGTATATCTTTTAATATGATGACTGATACGCTGTATGTTATCGAGACAATACCGGGAGGTCCTTCCGAGAAAGTCGGATTGCGGGCAGGTGATAAAATTATGTATGTAAACGACACACTGATTGCCGGAGTAAAACGCTCTACAAAATTTGTTATGTCTCACCTCAAAGGGCCAAAAGGAACGAAGGTGACAGTGAAGGTTTTGAGAAAAGGTGTTCCCGATCTGCTGACTTTCAAAATCACTCGTGATAAAATACCTGTATATAGTATAGATGCCAGCTACATGGTCGATCATACCACAGGCTATATTCGCATTATGCGCTTTGGAGCAACTACTACTAACGAATTTAAACAGGCCTTAGCCAAACTACAAAGTCAAGGGATGAAGAACCTTATACTAGATCTGGAAAGTAATGGAGGTGGGTATATGGCTCCGGCTATTGACCTTTCCGATGCATTCTTGGGTAAGGGTAAACTTATTGTCTATACTGAAGGTAGCCGACAACCGAGACGAGATGAAATATCTTCCGGTAAAGGAGCTTTCGAAGATGGTCGCCTTGTAATATTAATAAATGAAGGCTCTGCCTCTGCTAGTGAGATTCTTTCTGGTGCTGTTCAAGACTGGGATAGAGGAGTAATTGTTGGACGAAGAAGTTTTGGAAAAGGTTTAGTACAACGTCAAATTCCTTTGCCTGACGAATCTATGATACGGCTTACTGTTGCTCGTTATTTTACTCCAACAGGCCGCTCTATTCAAAAACCATATACGAGTGGAGATGTAACTTCATACAATATGGATGTTATAGATCGTTACAATAAAGGAGAAATGATGCATGCCGATAGTATTCATTTTCCTGATTCTCTAAAATATCAAACTTTGGTTAATCATCGTACTGTTTATGGAGGTGGAGGTATTATGCCAGATTTTTTTGTACCTCTCGATACTACAAAATATACTCCTTATCTGGCTAATGTGGCAAATAGAGGCATCATAAATAAAATTGCTTATGGAGAGGTTGATAATCACAGAGACGATATACTGAAAAAATATCCGACAAAGGAGAAGTTTTATAAGAACTATATTGTGTCGGACGATATATTGGACAAACTTAAAGTTGCTGCCACAGAAGAGAAAATTGAATTTAAAGAAGACGAATATTTAAAATCGGAAGATATTCTTAAGATGCAAATAAAAGCTCTTATTGGCCGTGATGTGTACGATATGGAGACGTTGGTGAGAATATTCAATGAATATAGCGATACATTCAAAAAAGGCTATGATATTATTCGTGATGAGCATCTGTATCAAGAACTATTGAGAAAACGGTAAATTTTCTATTATATATAAATTGACAAAAAAGGAATGACTCGTGAGAATCATTCCTTTTTATATTATAATATACTTATAATATGTATTATTCAGCAGCTTCTTCTTTTTCTTCAGCGGCTTCTTCTTTTTCGAAGTCTATGCCTGCATCGGTAAGAATATCATACCAATTAAGCATCTTTTTTATGTCGTTGGTATAAACACGATTTTTGTCAAAATCAGGAAGTATTTCTTCAAAGTATTTTCTCAATTCCTCAGGTTTTCCCGATTTATTTATAGAAACTTTGCCCCCGTTTTCTTTTCCTTTTATCGAGGAGAAAATAGTTTTTAAAGGTACATCATCGGCTTCGGTGTATATAGATATATCTCCTAACGATACCACTTTATCGCGGGCATGAATAGGCATTTTCTTACTATCAATTAGAGATTCTACTATAACCATATTCTTGGCACTTGATAATAATTTGTATAATCCCGGTTTACCCGATACTGATAAGATAGTCTTTAGCATATTGATTCAATTTAATTAAGTATATAAGTTAGTTTTTATAAAATGTTGTCATCACTTCTGATAATAATGTTCGGCTGACCGACAAAAATAATGTTTAGGTCTCAAATTACGTAATTTGAGACCTGAAAAATAAAGAATAACTATTCAATTATTTTTGCTACTTGCTTAGAAAATCTTTTTATATATATGACAATAAGGCTTAGTTCCTTTATGCTCATAGTATTGCTGATGGTAATCTTCTGCTTTCCAAAATTGAGAAACAGATTTGAGCATAGTAGCAACCTTGAAGCCTTTGTCTTCAAGTTTCTTTACATATTCCTCTGCTATCTCTTTTTCTTCATCATTGGAATAAAAGATACAAGAAAGATACTGAGGTCCTATGTCTGGCCCTTGCCCGTCTGTTTGAGTGAAATCATGAGTTTCGAAGAATAGCTTCACCATGTCTTCATATGAAGTTTTCGATGAGTCATACTCCACTTCTGTTGTTTCCAGATGCCCTGTATTTTTCTGACAAACTTGCTGATAAGTGGGATTATCAACATGTCCACCCATAAAGCCTACAGCGGTGTGCTTCACTCCTTGGGCTTTCATAAAGTAATATTCAGTGCCCCAGAAACAACCCGAGGCAAAATAAGCTTTCTTGATCATTTTATTTTCTTCTTGTATAAATTTTAATGATATTGAGTTCACGCAATGACGGGTATTCTTAGTCGTAAATCCTTCATTAAGGAAGACATGCCCGAGATGTGCGCCACAGTTGTTGCAGATAATCTCTGTTCGCTGTCCATCAGCATCCGGTATACGCTTTACTGCACCTTCTATTTCATCGTCAAAAGAGGGCCATCCACAATGGGAGTCGAATTTGTCACTCGAATTATATAATGGAGCGTTACATCTTCTGCATACATATATTCCACTGCGTTTGTTATTTATATATTCTCCTGTATATGGTGCCTCTGTACCTTTATATATTATTACACGCTCTTCTTCAGGGGTTAATTCGTTGTATTTCATAATTTCTTTTGTTTTATTTTGGTTTTGAGCACATGAGGATATGCTTATTATAAAGATTCCCAAAAAGTATAATATATTTTTCATATCTTCTCCTTTCTGTAATAATGAATGAAACTATATGGTTTCCTTCTTTTTAGATAGTCAAGGTTATACATGTTAGAGTATGCTTCTCTTTCATATGATATATTCTTGTATGCCTCATGGCTGTTTTTATATTTTACTAGCTTTATAAGCCATTCTATAACATACAATAGATAAAATAATATAATAAACATCTCCAGCATCTGACGAGTATGAATCCTCTCATGATTTTTTTCTACATCCGAGAGTTCTCCGTAATCTTCTCTTACAATAATCAGTCCGAATAGATTTATTGCACTAAAGTTTTTGGGAGGGAAGTTTCTGCTTCTTATGATCTTCATTGTCTGACAAAAATATTTCGGATAGCTATTGTTCACAAGTTTTTTGAGGCAAATTTTGTTAACACTGATATTTTAAATACCTTTCGTTTCTTTAAAAACAAACGATATATGGAATTAGTTTTCACTTTAATAATACTTATTATTGCTGCTGTATTTATTTGTCTTCTGGCGAGAAATAGCAAAATGAAAGAAAATGAATTGCGCTCACAAATTGATCGTCTCATACAGGAAAAAGACGCTTTGGGAGAAGAGAGAATAGAAAATATACGCCAGATAGCAGAAGCAGAAGCTATGCTACAAGCCAAGGATATGCAGATGAAAAGTCAGCAGGAAGAACTGACGAATACCCGAAATCAGCTAAATAAAGACTTCCAGATATTAGCTAATCAGATATTAGAAGAGAAAACCCTGCGATTTACCGATGTCAATAAGTCCAATATGGAGGCGATACTAAAGCCTTTGAATGAAAAGCTCGTAGAGTTCAGGACGAAAGTTGAGGAGACGTATGATAAGGAGTCGAAGCAGCGATTTTCGTTAGAAGAACGTATTCGAGAGCTTGTGGCGTTGAATAATCAGATAAGTGAAGATGCCAATAATCTGACGAAAGCACTGAAGGGGAATAATAAGGTGCAAGGTAACTGGGGTGAGATGATTCTCGAATCTATATTGGAGAAATCGGGGCTAAAGAAGGGTGAGGAGTATTTCGCTCAGGAATATATAGTGGACGAAAACGGAAACCGAGTGCGAAATGAACTCGAGAATTATATGCAGCCGGATATTGTTGTTGCCTATCCGGGTGGACGTAAGATTATCATAGACTCTAAAGTCTCATTGAGCGCGTATGTAAAATATGTAGAGTCCGAAACCGATGAGTTGAAAATCGTAGCAGAGAAGGAGCATGTATTATCTATAAAACAGCATATAGACGAGCTTAGCCGTAAATCGTATCAGGATTATGTAGAATCCCTCGATTTTGTAATGATGTTCATCCCCAACGAACCGGCATATATATTGGCAATGCAGCTCGATTCAGGACTTTGGGATTATGCCTACAAAAAACGTATATTGCTGATTAGTCCTACCAATCTGATAGCATCACTAAAGGTCGTTGCCGACTTGTGGAAGCGGGAGTATCAAAGCCGTAATGCTATTGAAATTGCCAAGCGCGGAGCCGCTCTATACGATAAGTTTGCTGGCTTTGTAGATACATTGCAAGATGTAGGGAAAAATATCGAGCGTTCTCAAAAAGCATATGATAAAGCCTTTTCTCAGTTGAAAGAAGGTAATGGAAATTTGATACGGCAGGCAGAAATGCTTAAAGAACTGGGTATTAAAGCTCAAAAAGAACTTCCAGATAGCGATGTATAGTTAAATTATATTAATATTCGCAATAAAAACAGGTAAACATGTTTTATAACATAAAAAATAGCTTATCTTTGTACTGTGTTTTTCATGGTATTAGATTTAAGGTTAACAATGAAGATTGGTTGTCGTGATGACAACCTTTTCTTTTTTATATAAGTTTACTTTTGCAATTAATAGGCCTTACAATCTGTCATAAGCTATAGAAAATGTATCTCCGTTATCAATATTTCCTGTTTGTAGCCCTTTTTTTAGCCACCTAGTACGTTGAGCAGAGGTTCCATGATTGAAACTGTCAGGCACAGTATAACCTTGCGATTGCATTTGCAAACGATCATCCCCTATCTGAGAAGCAGCATTCAAGCCTTCTTCTATATCGCCATCTTCTAACGAATTAAAGTTTTCGTTATCGTGGTAAGCCCATACTCCGGCATAAAAGTCTGCTTGTAATTCTAGTCTTACATTGAATTGATTACTTTCTTTCTCACTTAGCCGTTGTTGTTGATTGTGCACTTTATCTAATGTCCCAAGGAGGTATTGAACATGATGTCCTACTTCGTGTGCTATAACATAGGCATAAGCAAAATCTCCTCCTGCATTTAGGCGGCTATTCATCTCGTTGAAGAATGACAAATCTATATAAACAGTTTGATCGGCGGGACAATAAAACGGGCCTGTAGATGACGATGCGTTGCCACAACCGGAACGTGTAACTCCACTGAATAAGACCATACGTGGCGGAGTATACTTAGCTCCTCGTTGTTTAAATATTTCTGTCCATACATCCTCTGTTCCTGCCAGAATAGTTTTAGCAAAAGTAGCGGCTTTTTCTTCTTCTGCTGAGGGTGTATAGTTCTTCTCCGTTTCTATACCATCAGATACTTGTTGTGTAATTACATCAAGAGGGTTACCTCCCATAATCCAGATCAATAGTCCTACTATTATAGTTCCTCCTATGCCAAGAGATATTTTTCCAGACGATCCTTTGCCTCTGCGATCGTCAACATTGTCGCTCGTTCTTCTTCCTCCAAGTCTCATATCTTAATATTTATGTGAATCAATAGTTTGTTTTAACTGAAACATCTGCTTACCCGACTACGGTAAAAATACGATTTTAACTAAAACCTGACAAAGTTGTACAACTTTCCTTTAAATTTTTCATATTCATCACTTTTTTTCTTCTTTCTATCAATCTACCTATTCACCTTTATATAGATAAACTTTTGTTACCCTTACAGTAAATCTTTATCCGGCGTAAGTATAATCTAAATACTCATTATCAATATTTATAATTATGTGTATTTTACTAGAGTGATAATGTATTTGGATTTAAACGTATATACTTTCTTTTTTGTTTGAAAATAAGGTGCTTAATCTATTCTTGTTTAAATATTCTTAAATTGGATATTGTTTTCTAGAAAGTACCTCTCCGTATACAAACAAAAAGAGAATTGTAATGTTTCTATTATATATATTCTTAAGTGTTTAGAGAAGATACTAAAAATCAACAATATGAAAGCAATAAAATTTTTGTCAATGTTATTAATTGTTACATTGACCGGATGTAAAACTCAACAGAATCCTGTTAAGCAAGCATTACAAGACGCAGAGAATAGAGCATGGTTCGAGAAAGCTGTTCAGGCATTAAATGAACAGGCATTTGTACTGGAAGCAGATAAGATTACCTTTAAGCATGGACATTTTACTTATGTAACATCAAATACTAATTTTATATCTATGCATGATAAAAAAGCAACTATACAAATGGCTTTTAATTCTCCATATGCAGGTCCTAATGGCATAGGTGGTATTACTGTAGACGGTACTGTTTCGAATGTGCAAATGAGTACAGATAAGAAAGGAAATATATCTTATAGCATGATGGTAACTGGTATTGGGGTATCTGCCTCTGTTTTTATCAATATGTATGAGGGCACAAATCAATGTACAGCTACAATATATCCTAATTTTAGTGGTAATATAATAACTTTCTCAGGTAATTTATATCCTGAGGATGAGTCAAATGTATTTAAAGGACGAGCTCTATAATACAATTTAGTTAAATAACGTTAATATTGCTAATAAAAACAGGTAAACATGTTTTATAACATAAAAAATCGCTTATCTTTGTACTGTGTTTTTCATGGTATTAGATTTAAGGTTAACAATGAAGATTGGTTGTCGTGATGACAACCTTTTCTTTTTTATATACATCTAATCTGTTATTCGGAAGGTTTTCTAAAGATACTGAAGTTTACACTGCCATACACACGTTTATTTTCAAATAGTGGTAAATCTGAAAAATCATACTCCTTCGAATGTTCCAGAATAAATATTCCACCTGCTTTTATTAAATCTTTTTCGAAAACCAGCCGGGGAACTTCTGTGAAGTTTTTCATATCGTAAGGAGGGTCGGCAAAGATAAGGTCAAATTGCTCTTTACAATGTTCCAGATAGCTGAATACATCCATTTTGAGTAGTATCATTTCCGAACCAATCTTAAGCTCCGCTTTTGTTTTTTCGATGAATGATGTGTGATTGAAATTCTTTTCTACACAGACTACACGAGGGCACTCTCTCGACACCAGTTCGAAACTTATACCACCTGTTCCTCCAAATAGATCTAAAGCTGTTGTATCTTCCCAGTCTATTTCATTATTTAGTACATTAAACAGATTTTCTTTTGCAAAATCTGTGGTCGGACGTGCTTTGAAACTTTTAGGTGGGTTGAACCTGCGACCTTTATATTTTCCGCTGATAATTCTCATAGTGCAAGGGTAAGTAAGTCTAGTGGTGCTCGGTTAGCGTCCTCATTCCAAAAGTGAATCTCGCTCGGAGCATTTATTGTATTTATATTTTTAATGTATTCTGATAATTTATTTTTTATTGCCGCATCGGTATCTCCGGCTATGTAGGCATAGTCTTCAATCTGGTCAAACTCGCATTGTTCCCACATCTTTAGTATATAATAAAGCTGATTTGTCAGAGGCTCACTTTCATAAGTGATGCTATGTAGTAATTTTGCATCTCGGAAACAGATGATATCCATATATTTACCATGGAGATTGATAAACATCTTTGCTGTTCTGCCCGCTACTAATCCTCTTTCTTCAAGCATATTAATTGTCAGATGTGAATGATGAAAGAATTGAGGAGACCATAAGTTTCTGGATAAAAAATTTACGATTTTGTCGTCCGCATCGTATAATAAGATTATATCTTGTTTGTCTATCAAGCCAGATAATAGATGACTAGACTTATCGAAGTGCGAAAAGTCATATAATTCTTTTTGGTGTTTAGAATCGTAGAATGCAGCCGGTACAAGATCATATTTCTTTGAGACAAAGACCACGTTTGTCTGCTTAAACTCCTGTGTAAGAAAATTAAGATCGAAAATAATTCTTTGAATATTGCTTAATAAGTCATCTGTGGTAGAAAATGTTGTTTCTCGCAGACAATAATTTTTCCCGTTTTCGGGGTCGGAAATAGAGAACATAAAACCGTCAGGATTTATACGTATCGATAGTATATATCTTTCGGAATGTCCAAGATCGATATTGTCAGGTAAAAACATAATTTCAATTTTCTGTACACAAAGTTAGAAAAAGATATTTTTATCTACTACTTTTAACTTCCAATAAAAGAAAGTAGACCAAATGCTAAGTAATTTTTTCAGAGCTAAAGTAAAAGAAAATTTTCCATTCGAACTAACCGAAGAGCAAAATGCAGCTTTAGAAAAGATTATCGACTATCTGTTTTTACCAAAAGATGAAGCTATTTTCTTATTGAAAGGCTATGCCGGTACAGGAAAATCGTCGCTTTTGGGTGCATTGGTAAAGACGATGACTGAATTTAAGCAAAAAACAGTATTGCTCGCACCCACCGGACGTGCTGCTAAGGTTTTCTCTTCCTATTCAGATCATCCTGCATTCACTATACATAAGAAGATATACAGGCAGGAAAAATATTCGGGCGACTTTGGTAGTTTCGGTATCATGGATAATCTACATAAAGATACCCTTTTTATAGTAGATGAGGCATCTATGATAAGTAATTCGGGAACAGATATTTCTGTTTTTGGTACGGGCAGGCTACTCGACGATCTTATTCACTACGTATATTCGGGTGAAAACTGTCGCTTGTTATTAATCGGAGATTCGGCACAGTTGCCACCCGTTGGCGAAGAAGATAGTCCTGCACTGCAAATACCAGTGCTGGAAGGTTACGGGCTGGAGGTCAGAGATGCTATGTTGTTACAGATTGTGCGTCAGGCAGAGAGTTCGGGCATACTATATAATGCTACAGCCATACGAAATACCCTGAATAAAGGGAAAACGGAGGCGTATCCAAAACTTAAACTGAATAAATTTACAGACATACTCCGAATATCGGGTGAAGATCTTATTGACGAAATATCAGCCGCTTATGATCGCCATGGTATAGAGAATACAATGATAATATCACGATCTAATAAGCGGTGCAATATTTATAATCAGGGAGTTCGCAACCGTATTCTTTACAGGGAAGAAGAACTGTCGGCAGGAGACATGTTGATGATTACAAAGAACAACTATTTCTGGACAGAGAACATAGAAAAAATAGACTTCCTTGCAAACGGAGAGATTGTTGAAGTAGTCAGAGTTCGTAAAGAACAAGAACTGTATGGCTTTCGTTTTTGTGATGTTCTGGTCAGAAGTCTTGATTATGATATGGAGCTAGAAGTGAAGATTCTTTTGGATACCCTCCATTCTGATGCTGCAGGTCTTACACGAGAAAGAGGTGAGGAGCTATTCTTAAATATCCTTGAAGACTATGCAGACATATCTACAAAAGCAGGGAAAATGAGAAAGCTTAAAGTTGATCCGTATTTTAATGCTGTACAGGTAAAGTTTGCTTATGCGGTCACATGCCATAAGGCGCAGGGTGGCGAGTGGGCAAATGTATTTCTCGACTTAGGATATATTTCGGAAGATCATTTGGGTGTAAACTTTTACCGATGGTTGTATACTGCAATTACAAGGGCCAGTTCTAAATTATATCTGGTTAATCTTCCAGACGAATTTGTATAAAAGAAGCTCTTCGTTAAGAAGAGCTTCTTATTTATTTTAAGCAACTATTAGAAATATACACCTGCCGATATAGACCAAATTCTCTCTTTTACAGAATAGTTTCCATCGCTGAGTTTATAGTTATCGGTTAGTCCCAAGTCATAGCTTGCACCAACTTGTAACATTTTGAATAATTCAACACCGGCTCCAAATTTCAATCCTCCACCAAAGCTTTTAGATTTCCATTGCCCTTGGATATCATCCTTAATAACGTCAAATTTATCATCTCCGGAAACTTTGAAACTAATATATGGACCTGCTGTTAAATATGGTCTAACAGTTCCTTCTACAGGAAAACGATATTTCAGACTAACAGGAACTTCAATATAACCGGTACGATGACTCTTGTCATCTTTAAATTTGATTCCTTTCTCTGAGTAGAGCACACTTCCTTCTAGCCCAAATGATCCATCTAATAACCATTCTACGGTAGGCCCAATATGGAATCCTGTAAGGTTATTATCTACAAAATCGCCGATGTTGTCTCCAGATACTCCGGATATATTAACTCCGCCTTTTACTCCTAATCTAATTTGAGCTTGCAATGATGTAACTGCAAATAATGATAAGACTATCAATGATAAAGCTATTTTTCTCATAATCATAATATTTAGTTTATAGTATGTAGTAATTAAGACACTACATCTATAATAACAGATTTACTTTAGTTTTAGTTTTCGTAGCTGAAAAGATAAATCGCCTTTGCTGATTATACGGCAAAGGCGATCTGATATTTATAAATATAATTTAATGTGCAAAATTCGATTTAATATAGTCCATCAATTCGAAATCCTTTTTCATCTCAGGTTTGTCTATTTGCTTTACTGTAGTATTTATAATTTTCTGTTCTTTATTTTCTACTAGTTGATTCAAATAAGCATCTATATCTGATAGGTTCAATTTCATTGGAGTATTCGATATTTCATGTGCCGCATTTTCTATTTTATAGAAGTAATGAGGGTAATTCTTTTCACTTAGCTGAACTGCGATGTGTTTCGAACCGTAAAATCCAATGTTATATAATTCTATTTTGTCATAAGGCACATTACTATCGGCATCGCCATGAAATAGCAGCATTGGTGCAGGAGACGATTGCCAGTTAAGGTCTCCGTTTGTGCTAAATATTGCTCCAGCAAAAGAAATTACTCCGGCATAATTAAAATTCTCGGGGAGCTTTTTAGCTTGTTCTTCTTTGTTAGCTATTGCATATTCACCATGCAATACGGATATTGCTCCGGCACTGGATCCACTTGTTATTATGGTACCGGTGTCTATATTCCAGTCGTTAGCATTGCTTATAACAAAAGAGGTTGCATCGAACAAGTCTTCTACAGCAATCGATATACTGTTGGTAAGTAATGAGACAAATTGCATAGGCTCGGTTTTCGGATCAATATTTTTTAATCCTAGACGATAGTCGATAGAAACAACCGTGTAACCCTTCTTAACTAAATGGTCGAAGTAAGTAAGATAGCTTTGCTGGTCTCTTGTTCCTCTTACAAATCCACCGCCAAACATAAATATAACACAAGGTTTTGCGTTGCCAGGAGTAATTGCCGGCAGGTCGTATTTGTCTAATCTCAGAGTATCACTCCCTTTTATTGAATAAGCGAAAGTCTCTTTTTTTATATCATTGCCTGCATAAGTATGTGCTGTAATCAGAGAACATACAAAAAATAGAAAAAGAACAAGATTTCTTCTCATAAATCGAGATAGTTTAATGTGTTATCTTATATAATAATTCTTTTAGCAATTCTCCATCAGGAGTAGATGGATTATCGACACCTTTGCCTTTGGCATCGTATGTACGCAGTAGGGCTAGTATCTCCATACATTTAAAGGCGTTGTAATTCTTCAGAGCGACAACATAATCTTTTGCTTGATATGGATTTCTTAATCCTAATTCGGTTGCAATACCTTGTTCTGTTTTATTCTTAGCCCAATAGCATATCATCAGGTTGCTGAAAAAATTAAACAAGACAACAAGTGTTACGATCATGGGATTGTTTTTCGGGTTCTTTTCGAAATAATCTGCTATTTGGTTGACTTTGAATATGTTTTTTTCTATAATGGCTTTTAGTAGTTCAAAGTTATTGAAATCTTTACTGATTCCGATATTTTCTTCTATTAGTTCGGCCGTAATTTGTTTACTATTCTGCGGTAATGCTATTAATAATTTTGTGATCTCATTTGTAACCTTACTAAGGTCGTTTCCCAGATAATCAGATAACATTTGTGACGACTTCTGGTCTATAGAGAGCCCTTTCGTCTGTATATAAGATGAAATAAATGCAGACATCTTATAGTCCGGTATTTTTTTCGATTCGAATGTTATTCCATGCTTATCGATCTCTGCATATAATTTTTTTCGCTTATCGAGAGTTCCATTCTTATAGTTAAGAACTAATACTGTGCTTTGAAGTGGGTTGCGGACATAAACTTCCAATTCCTCAATTTTACTTAGGTTTTGCGCTTCTTTAACGACTACTAGCTGATATTCCGACATCATAGGAAAACTGCGAGCCAGCGTTATAACAGATGCGACATCGGTTTCCATTCCATAGAGGATGGTTTGGTTGAAATCTCGTTCATCTTCGGGCAATACCGTATTGACCAAAGAGTCTGTCAGCTCATCAATATAATAAGGTTCATCGCCCATAAGGAGATAAACGGGCTTAAACTTTCGTGAATGTATATCCGATTTTATTTGTTCAAATGTCATATATCTTATTCAAAACGCAGGTGTTTTACTGTCTCTCCGTTATTTATGAGGGTAGTAAGAGCTTTGATCCCTATCATAACGTGTTCATCTACAAAATTCTTAGTGACAACGTTGTCGCTCTTCTCTGTTTTCACACCATCCGAGATCATTGGCTGATCTGATACCAGCAATAATGCTCCTGTCGGTATCTGATTGGCAAATCCGCATGTAAATAAAGTTGCAGTTTCCATATCGACGGCCATTGTACGTATCTTCCTTAAGTATTCTTTGAATACTTCGTCATATTCCCATACACGACGATTTGTGGTGTAGACCGTACCTGTCCAATAATCTCTGTTATGGTTTCTTATTGTTGAAGATACCGATCTCAGAAGGCTAAATGCAGGAAGAGAAGGGACTTCGGGCGGGAAATAGTCGTTAGATGTTCCTTCTCCCCTTATAGCGGCAATGGGAAGAATGTAGTCTCCCAGATTGTTATGTTTTTTTATCCCACCACATTTTCCTAAAAACAGGACAGCTTCGGGTTCTATTGCACTTAATAGATCCATTACTGTGGCCGCGTTTGCACTACCCATTCCAAAATTAATGATCGTAATTCCGTTTGCTGAAGCATTAGGCATATTACCATCGAGTCCAACAATAGGTACATTGAAATAATTGGCAAATACTTCTACATATTTGGCAAAGTTGGTGAGTAGTATATGTTTGGTAAATTGCTCCAAAGGTCTTTTAGTATAGCGTGGAAGCCAATTTTCTACTATTTCTTGTTTTGTTTTCATATAAGCTTTACTTTTGTTTCTTATTAAACAAGGATTTCACGTTCATTGTTGACGGTGATTAACAAAGGTAACAAATGTTGGATTTAAATTTACCCCCTTTCGATATAAATGTAAAAAAAACAGCAGGAAAGCTAACTGTTTTTGACCGTTTGCGCCGAAAGTTCATAGCTCTCACTCCCGAGGAATGGGTGCGCCAGCACTTTGTAAATTATCTAATAGTAAATAAAGGGTATTCGGCTTCTTTGATTGCTAATGAGATACAGATAAATTTGCACAATCAAAAGCGACGATGTGATACCGTTATTTATGATAAAGGGTTATCCCCCATTATGATAGTTGAATATAAGGCGCCTGAAGTAAATATTACGCAGGATGTCTTCGATCAGATTGTAAGATATAATATTGTTCTTAGAGTGAAATACCTTGTCGTATCTAATGGGCTAAACCATTATTGTTGTAAGTTGAATTACGAAACTCAGTCGTTCGAATATTTGTCGGATATACCTTCATATAATGATCTATAAAAAAAGCTTCTCTAATTTAGAGAAGCTTTATATTTCTTATATCCTATATTACTTTATTATTTAGCAGGAGGTGTTGTCGGTTGATCTCCAGCCGGAGCAGGAAGTGTAGTCGTGTTAGGACTAGGTAATGTTGTTGACATATCCGGAACAGCTGTGTTTGTTGGAGTCGGAGCGCCAATTATTGGAGCTGAAGCATCGCCCGCTGTTTTAGGCTTAATCATAACACATACTATACTCATCACCATAATAAAGACTGCAAGTCCCCATGTTGCTTTTTCTACAAAATCGGTAGTCTTACGAACACCCATAACAGCATTCGAAGAAGAGAAACCGGAAGCTAGTCCGCCTCCCTTAGAATTTTGAACAAGGACTATTAGTATTAGGGCAATGGCTGCAATTACAATTAATACAGTAATAAGTGTGATCATTTCGTATCTTTAAATTTCGTATTTATAATCAATTTCTCGAGAAAACTCAATTGGTCTGCAAAGTAAATATTTTTTTTCGGATAATTCAAGCTTAAATGTTTAATAATTTTGTAAGCCTTCTCATACTTTTTCTGTTTTATATATATTTTGGCAAGGGTTTCTGTAAAAAATACATCCTCGTTTAGTTCGCTGTTTTCTTCCTCTGTTTCGTTCTTAAGGGCTGTTACCTGTTCGTTTTCCTCTTTTAGCTGAATGCTTATTCCTTCCTCCGATTCTGATTTAGTAATAAAAGAATCTATTATATTCTGATGTTTTAATTGAATCTGGCTGATTTCTGGATCAGGCGTATCTGTCTGCTCTTCCTGATGGGTAGACTGAACATAGGAGAAATAGTCCGTAGACGCCAACGTTGTATGAAAAATACCATATTCCAGATTATCGTGCTCGTCTTGATTCTCACCTCTGGAGTCGAAAAATGCATTTAATAATACACTGGTCTTATCTTCAGATATCTCTTTCTTTGTTGTCTTTTCAAAATACTGACTATATTCTTCACTGAAAATGTAATAGAAAAGAGCTTTTCTGTCATTTATAAATATACTTACTCTGTGTAGCTCATCCTCGAAACTTTCGAAGTCTGATATATATAAAGATCTTAAATAGGCAAATAGTCCTGCCTGAAAATAAGGATATTCAGTAATTATATTTTTCAATTCAGATATATCCGAAGCATACTTATTATTGTCTGCCTCACCTTGTATTATCTGATACAATTGCTGTATATCCATATTGTTTACCAGTTAGACATAGTTGCGTTGAAAATTTGGTCTACTATATCTTCCGTAAGTTCTTTTATCAACTGATCTTGCACGTCTGTCAGCATAAGGCTGCTAGAGAAATCTCTGTAGGCTGAAATTGTTTCTTCTTTGTCTTGTTCGGGTCTTTTATTGTTCCGATAGCGAAACTTAACGGCCATAGTTAAGCGGGTTTGTGCTGCCAGATTATTTTCCTGTACAGCCTGTGGAGTCAGATCGTAACGCACAATTTCTCCTTCTATTTCCAAAGCCGGATTAACCGTTGTGAACCTTAGTTTTGTATTACGTGTAAATACATCTTTCATCCGCTCATTGAATACCTGTGTAAGCAAAGGGTATACTAAAGGAGCTTGATTCTGAAATTCGCGCAAATCTATATCCGGAGTTTCCTGATAGTTGATTGATGCACCATTAAATTTATATGATACAGTACAGGAGATAACTACAACAGAGAGTAAGCAGAATAGAATGATCTTTCTCATAAATTTTCGAGATTATATTCTTTAATTTTTCTATATAATGTACGTTCCGATATTTTTAGGTCTTGTGCAGCATTCTTACGTTTTCCGTTGTGGCGCTCCAGAGCTTTTATTATCATGTCCTTTTCTACATCCTGCAAAGAAAGTGTTTCCTCCTCGTATTCCGGCGCATCTATTACATCTGCTTCACTGATGCTGGCAGGAGGTATTATAGCGTGTGCATCGTCTTTTACAGATAGGCTTGTTGTTCGGTCTCCCGCACTTACTACTACTGGAGTTAAAACCTTATCATGTTTGTCCATTGCAGAAGCCGATACAATATCGGATGGTTTCAGAGTTCCGGCTACAATATCATGAACAATCTTTTTTAGTTCGTTCATGTCTTTCTTCATATCGAACAATACCTGATAGAGTATTTCCCGTTCGTTGCTGAAACTTTTTTGGTCGCTGTGATTTATAGCTCCTATTGGTACTAGTCCTACTTCATTGGCAGGCAAGTATAGTTTCAGTATTTCAGAAGTAATTTCTCTGGTTTGTTCTATTATCGAAATCTGTTCTGTTATATTCTTTAGTTGGCGGATATTTCCCGGCCAATAATATTCTTTCAACATCTGCTTAGCACTCTCGGTCAAAGATATTGGAGGCATACTATACTTTTCGGCACAGTCGCTTGCAAATTTACGGAAGAGGAGAGGTATGTCGTCCTTTCTGTCTCTTAGTGCAGGTATGCGGATAGGTACTGTATTAAGACGATAGTAAAGGTCTTCTCTGAAACGGCCATTACGGGTAGCTGTTATCATATCCAGATTGGTGGCAGCTACTACTCGCACGTCTGTTTTCTCTACTTTCGAAGATCCTACTTTTATAAATTCTCCCGTTTCCAGTACGCGAAGTAGTCTGGCTTGTGTAGAAAGAGGTAGTTCGCCCACCTCGTCAAGAAATAGAGTTCCCCCATTGGCTACTTCAAAATAACCTTTACGTTCACCGGTAGCTCCGGTAAACGAGCCTTTCTCATGACCGAACAGTTCCGAATCGATAGTGCCTTCCGGAATAGAACCGCAGTTTACTGCGATATAAGTTCCATGTTTACGATGGCTGAATTGATGTATTATCTGAGGGAAATTCTCCTTACCAACTCCACTTTCTCCCGTAACCAATACTGACATATCGGTTGGGGCAACTTGCAGAGCAATGTCGATAGCGCGATTCAGATCGGGACTGTTGCCTATGATTCCAAAGCGTTGTTTTACCTGTTGTATATCTGGTTTTGCCATTCTTTTACTACAAATTAATATGATGAATAAATGTTGTATTTATTCACATTCTATTTCCAAACCTGACAAAATTACATATTTATTCCAATCTTGTCAGTCTTTTTTAGTGAAGATTTGTAAAGAGTGGCCTATTAATCTGTAGCCTTAGCTAAGGCGTATGTTTTAGCTTTTAAGAATTCACCGTATTCCTTTATGTCTGTATACTTTGCTTGTTCTTCCGGAAGAATAGGTGTACCAAAGCGGAGATATATTGTTTTGCCTCTCTTGTTGTATACTTCGTGACCAAGCCGCAGTGAACGCAATCTCCAATTGACCAGATCGAGAAAGTTGAAGAACCAAGAGTTCTTACCGCTAAAATACATGGGGATAATGGGGACTTTTACTTTTTTTATCAGTTTCAAAACAGGCTCTTGCCATTCCCGGTCTTCTACTTCCATCTTGAATTTTCGGACTTTTGTTTTAGATACTGCGCCTGCCGGAAAAAATCCCATTGGATGTCCTGATCGGAGATGGTCTATTGATTGTTTTATTCCTTCTACACTCGATTTTTGTGCAATCTTTCCACTCTGAAAAGGGTTGACTGCAATAAAATTGGGCGACATAGTGTCTATCATTCCAAGTATGAAATTTACCATCATTTTGTAATCAGGGCGTACTGAACCTACTGTAGCTATGGCCGCAATGCCGTCTATGTGTCCGTAGGCATGATTGGATACTGTGATGAATGCTTTTCCTGTATATTGCTTCAGTACATCTATATTCTCTACCACAATGTTTACACCAACGTCCTTTAGTAAATGCTTGCAAAAATCAACTCCTTCATATTGCTTCGATGCGTCGTATATCCTATTCACCTTGTTCATGCCAGTGAGCCACATGGCGAATTTTATTAATATATTTCCAAACGGGCCACGCAGAACAGGGCTCATTTTTCGGACATCATCGTAGCTTAATAGTTTTTCTTTCATTCTGAATTTACGGTCGTAGACCTATTTGATTTTAAGAGTATCTTTCTGCAAATTTCGCTAAAAATGCTATAATAGGCAAATAAGAGATTAGTCATTTAATTCTATAACCTCAAGGTCTGATATATTTCCTCTGTCCAGAACAAAGCGAACGAGTGTTCTTACTTTGTGAAATCCGTACTTGCCCGCTGCACCGGGATTTATGTGTAAACAGTTTAGCTTTTTGTCGAACATTACTTTCAGTATATGGGAATGTCCGGTGATGAATAGTTTTGGAGGTTTGGCAAATAATATGGGGCGTATACGTGGATCGTATCTTCCGGGGTAACCGCCAATATGAGTTATAAGGACATCCACATCTTCGAGCGAAAAGCGAAGATTTTCAGGATATGCTGCACGAACCTTGCTGTCATCTATATTTCCATACACAGCACGAAATGGTTTTAATGCTTCAAACTGTATGGCCAAGTCAATTGATCCTATATCGCCGGCATGCCATATTTCGTCGCAGTCGGCAAAATATTTTTCGTATTTGTCATCCCACCAGTTATGGGTATCTGATAAAAGTCCTATTTTTTTCATTACAAGTTGATACAGATAGAAAAACATACCGATAAGAAAAAGGTTCCCATAGATGTATATTTCAGATATGGATCCAATAGCCTGTTTTCTTTTATTCTGAATATATCGGTCAGTAGTTTTATGAAAATACCAAAGCATAAAAGGTACAGATATTGATACCAGTGTGCAGAGTAGAGTAGGGAATAACCTATGAAGCAGAGCAAAGAGCCAATAGTAAGAACGGCGTGATACAGCTTGGCATTGTGTAAACCTATTCGTACGGGGATTGTGATCTTACCGGATTTTTTGTCATTGTCCAGATCTCTCATGTTGTTCAGGTTGAGGACAGCAACTGTAAGAAACCCTAGTCCGATGGCAGGTAGCCAAGGTCGGGAATCAATAAGGTGTGTGTGCAGAAAGTATGTACCTACTACAGACACTAAACCAAAAAAGACAAAAGAAAATATGTCTCCGAAGCCTTTATAGCCATAGGGATTCTTCCCTGCAGTATATTTTATGGCAGCAATAATACATAGTATACCCAATACTAAGAATGCAGTAATATATATTGGATTCATAAATTGAAGAGCTATATATATAAGGAGTAAACCTACTATGGCAGCGCAGGCAATAGCCACAATAATTGCTCTTTTCATTTGTGAGGGAGTAATGGCTCCGCTTTGTACAGTGCGTTTAGGACCTACACGTTCGCCGGTTATATCTGTTCCATGTTGAAAATCCCCCAAATCGTTCGCCATATTGGATAATAATTGCAATATGGTCGCAATCATCAATGTAAGGAAAAATACACTAATACTGAATTGGTTTACACTAAGAGCAATAGCGCTTCCTGATAAGGCTGTAGCAACGGCTAAAAAGAGTGTGCGAGGGCGCAGAGCCGATATCCAGGATTTTAAAGATGCCATAAATTATAGATTTTTCAAGGTGCAAAGATACGTTTTTTGTCGTTTTCTTATTCCTTTAAAGAGTAAATAAACGATCAAGGATTGTATTCTGGCTAGTTTATTATTTCTTTTTTATTCTGATTTTCTTTTGTTTTTGGTTTTCTGTATTTATTTTAGATTAGATATATTACATTAATACTTTATAATACATATAATGAGATTATTTTATTATTTTTGCACCGATCAAAAAAGTTCAAACTTATTATAAAAATGCTTACTGTAGAGAAGATTGGCGGGACTTCAATGTCTAAGTTTAAAGAAGCCCTGGATAATGTAATTGTCGGAAAACGTTCTCAGGATGAGATGTATAACCGTATTTTCGTAGTGTCTGCTTATAACAATGTGACTAACTGGTTGCTGGAGCATAAGAAAACCGGAGAGCCTGGTGTGTATGTGCAGTTTCTCGAAAATAGTGATTACAGTATCGGGCTGGATAGTCTTTGTCAACGTTTGTTACTTATTAATAAAGGATTTGAAGAAATTGGACTCGATCTTCAGGAGGCCAGAGAGTTTATCACTTTTCGTATAAAACAGGCTAAGACAATGCTACACAGTCTTAGCAAAGTTATGGCTTCGGGCTATGTGAGGGCAGATGATATTTGTCTGGCTGCCCGTGAAATTCTGGCGTCGATAGGTGAAGCTCATTCAGCATGGAATACTGTCAATATTCTAAATAATAATGGTATATCTGCCCGTTTTATAGATTTATGCGGTTTTAATGACTCTATGCCTTTGACTATTGATGAACGTATTCACAGAGCATTCAAAAATATTGACTTCAGTAAAGATCTTTGCATTGCTACCGGCTATACGAAAGGTACCGAGGGGATTATGAGAGCATTCGATCGAGGCTATACAGAAGTGACTTTTAGTAAGATCGCTGTAGAAGTGAAGGCTCAGGAGGCCATTATTCATAAGGAATATCATTTGTCGAGTGCTGATCCTAATATTGTCGGGGTAGATAAGACTGTACCTGTTGGACGCACTAATTATATTATTGCCGATCAGTTGGCAGATATAGGTATGGAGGCTATACACCCCAAAGCAGCTAAGCCTCTCGAATTAGCAAATATAGATATACGCATTAAGAATACATTTGAGCCTGAGCACCCGGGGACATTGATTACTAAAGATTATATTTCTGAAGTTCCTAAGATAGAGATTGTTTCAGGTACAAATAAAGTGTTGGCAATAGAGATACATGATCCTATGATGGTAGGGGAGGTTGGCTTCGATTTAAGAATAATGCAGATATTTCAGAAATTTGGAGTAAGCTATATTCTTAAGTCAACGAATGCAAACTCTATCACAATGGTAGTTTGGGATAATTACAAATCCAGAGAATTAATATCTGAACTCGAATCTGTTTTTTATCAGGTAGTTGTAGCTAGAGTCGCATTGGTTTGTGCTATGGGTACCAATATTGCCATTCCAGGATTCTTGTATAGGGCTGCAAAAGCTTTGTTCGATAGGGGAATAAATGTAGAAAGCTTCGGTCAGTCTCTAAGGCAAGTGAATATGCAGTTTGTGATAAAGCGAGAATGCTATAATGATGCGGTTATCGCTCTCAATGATGAGCTTTGTATTGATAAATAGGTTTTAATAAGACTTTTTTTGTATTTTTTAACTGTAAAGAATAATTTTAAATCCTATTTTTGTTTGCTGTAAAAAAGAGTTTTACAGAATTTAATACCTAAGTGGACACATTTTGTAACAGAAATCCCACATAAACAGTTACTTATATTTATTGAGTTTGTCAGAATTTATATTAGTAAAATTGCTTTTACGAAAAAATAATAATTTATTAACAACGTTATATTTTATTAAGAGCGTTAATCAGAGTGCAATTTTGGAGACAAAATATACTAAAAGATAAAATGGAATAGTATATTTGTACCCTTAAAAGCTCACTGTATGGCTTTTTTTGAGTTTTAATATTGAATGTATAACAATAATAAAAAAGAAAAATTGATTCACTAAACTTAAATTATTTATTATCATTATGGAAACTAAAAAACAACAACCAACTCAAAAACCAAGATCAAAAGGCGTCTCTGCTATGATAGTAGTTATTGGATGTGCTATTGTTGCTCATCTATTCTTCTATTTAGTAGCTGGAGCTCCAAGCAACTTTGACGAAAAAGGTCACCCACTCAATGCAAACATCTTAGGAACTCTATTCCAAGGAGGATTTGTAATTCCTATCGTAATCACATTGTTGCTTACAGTATTGGTTCTTTCAGTTGAAAGATTCTTCGCATTAAACAGAGCTAGTGGAAAAGGTAATACTGCTAAATTTGTAATGAATGCAAAAGCAAAACTAGAAGCAGGCGACATCGCCGGAGCATCAAAACTTTGTGATGAGCAAAAAGGTTCAGTAGCTAATATCTTAAAAGCTGGTCTTATTAGATATTCAGATGTTGAAAAAATCGCAGACATCCATAATGATGAAAAAGCTGCAATGATTCAAAAAGAAATTGAAGAAGCTACAACTCTTGAACTTCCTTATTTGCAACAAAACTTGTCAGTTATTGCAACTATCTCTACTCTAGGTACTCTGATGGGACTATTCGGAACAGTACTTGGTATGATCAAGTCGTTTGGTGCGATGGGACAAGAAGGAGCTCCAGACTCAACAGCTCTTGCTGTCGGTATCTCTGAAGCCTTGATGAATACAGCGATGGGTATTGGTACTGGTGCTTGTGCTATTATTTCTTATTCTTATTTCTCAGGAAAAGTTGAAGATATAACTAATGCTGTAGACGAAGTTGGTTTTGCTATTGGCCAAACTTACACAACTCTACACGGAGGTTTATCTAAATAATTAATTTTTTTGAGAGAATTTGTGGAATTTGAATGAAATTCTACTCTAATTAGAAAAGAATAAAAAGAAGATGGGAAAAATTAAAGTAAAAAAACAGAGTACATTCATCGATATGACTGCGATGAGTGACGTTACTGTACTTTTGCTCACATTCTTCATGCTTACAGCAACATTCTTACCCAAAGAACCGGTACAGGTGATTACACCTTCGTCGGTATCTGAAACAAAAATACCGGAAAATAATGTGCTAACTATATTGATTGACCCAAATGGAAAAGTCTTTTTGAATATAGATAGAAAAGAAAGTAAAAAAGCGGTATTGGAGTTGATGGGACAGGATTATGGCATTACATTTACAGATAAACAGATAAGATCGTTCGTGGAACAAACACACATTGGTGTGCCTATGAACAGAATGTCTGCTTTCTTAGATTTGCCATTAAGCGACCAGGATAGTGAGATTAAGAAATTCGGCGTGCCGCTTGACAGCGCAAACAACCAATTTTCACGTTGGATAAAACATGCAAAAGAAGTAAGTGGCGACAATATGGGTATCGCTATCAAGGCAGACCAAACTACAGCATATCCTCTGGTAGATGATGTGATGAAAGCTCTGGTAAAAATGAAAGAAAACAGATATAGCCTTATTACGTCTCTGAGAGGAATGCCGGAAGGCCTATAATAATCTAAAATTATTAACTAAAAAAAGAAAATTATGGCTTCTGTAGATACCGGTGGCGGAGAAGAAAAAAAAGGTAAACCAAAAAAACAGACTCTACGAGTAGACTTTACTCCGATGGTGGATATGAACATGTTATTGATTACATTCTTCATGTTCTGTACCACATTGAGTAAACCGCAAATCATGGATATTGCGATGCCTACCGACGAGAAACTGACTAAGGAAGATGAAGTAAAGGTAAAAGACTCTAAGTCGGTAACGCTACTGCTTGGAGACGATAATAAAGTATATTACTATACAGGTATTCCTGATTATACAGATTATACTACCTTGAAAGAAACAAACTATTCACCAGAAGGGTTGCGTGCTTTATTGTTAGAACGTAATAAAGACGTTGTAGACCAAATGCGCGAGCTTAGACACGAGAAATACGTGACTAACAAGAAAATGTCTGATGATGTGTTTAAGGAAAGATCAAGAGAAATTAAAGGAGTGAAAGATGGACAGGTTGTAGTTATAAAACCTACTTCTGAATCTACTTATAAAAATCTTGTAGACGCACTAGATGAAATGCAAATATGCAGTATTGATAAATATGCTATTGTAGATATGACAGAAGGGGATCAGTACTTACTTGAAAACCTGAAGACAAAAGGGGCTTATGGAGCAGAAGCAGCACCACCTAAACAATAATCACATTTAACAAGAAAGGAGTAAAAAATTATGTCAAAAGATATCAAATTAAATTCTTCTGAATGGTGTGATGTAGTATTTGAAGGTAAAAATAAGCAATATGGAGCCTACAAATTACGTCAATCGTCATCGAAGAGACATATAGTAGCATTCCTCGTAGTCCTTGTTTTTGCAGGATTTGTATCTGCCTTGCCAAGTTTGGTGTCGGTAGTGAAAAATCTGACACAATCAGAGATGGGACCAATGGATGATGCATATGAGATGTCTAAAATTCCGGTAGAACAAGAAATTCCGGAAGAGAATAAAATTATGCAAGAAACGGCGCCTCCACCGCCACCATTGAAAACAACAGTAAAATTCGTTCCTCCTACAATTGTTAAGGACGAAGAAGTTGTTGAAGATAAGATGATAAGTCAAACGGATGTCCAAGAGACTAAGATTCAGATTTCAGTGGCAGACGTGAAAGGTACTGATGACAAACATGGTATTGATATTGCAGAGTTGAGAGAACACAAACAAATTGTGGAAGAAAAGCCTGTAGAAGAAAAACCATTTGTAACAGTAGAACAAATGCCTAGTTTCCCCGGTGGAGAAACTGAAATGCATAAGTTTATTGGAGAAAACCTGAAATATCCAGTTGTTGCTCAGGAATCAGGTATACAAGGTCGTGTAACTATTCGCTTCGTTGTAACCAAAAACGGAACTATTTCTGATGTAACAGTAATACGTGGTATCGACCCTTCTTGCGACAGAGAAGCTGTACGGGTTGTGAAGGCGATGCCTAAATGGATTCCGGGAAAACAAAATGGATTGAATGTTCCTGTGTACTTTACACTTCCGATTGTTTTCAAGTTAAAACAATAATAAGACATTCTTAGAAGTATTTGTTTTTAATAACATAAAAATCAGTAAAGAAGAGAAGTTTGAATTAAAAAATCATCTTCTCTTCTTTTTCAAATAATGAAGATGGAAAAAGAAAATAAACCTACGAAAAATTGGTCTCCTAAAGCTATATTTGGGATTTTTATGATATTCTTTTATTTAGGTGTGTCTATCCTACTTGTATTTACTCCTATCTTTAAGGATATTAATATTGCTGCACGTATAATTATGGCTGTATTGTTTTTTGCATATGGCTTGTTTAGAGGATACCGTGCATGGAAAACGCCCTAAGATAACTAGACAGACAATAGTAAAAAGTAAAGTTATGAAAAAGCAAAGTTTAAATTTGATTATTTTAGTAGCCCTTCTTATTTGTTATTCATGCCAGGGGCCTAAAGTTACGCGTACAGATACTCCTACAAGTGGTATTGCGCAGATTACAGTTGATGAATGCTTTGCTCCAATTGTACAGGAACAAATAGATGTTTTCGAATCTCAATACAACGAAGCATATATTATTCCTACATATACAAGCGAAACACAAGCTTTCGATCTGTTCATGAAAGATAGTATACGTGTTATTATCGCTGCACGAGAACTTACACCAAACGAGACGCAAATAATAAAGGACCGTAAACAACAAGTTAGGTCTCAGAAATATGCGACAGATGCAATAGCCTTGATTATAAATAAAGCTAATCCGGATTCGCTGCTATCTGTGGCTGATATAAAAAAGATAATGACAGGACAAGTGCGTACATGGAAAGAACTTAATCCGAATTCGAAACTTGGTGAGATTGCTGTGACTTTCGATAGTCCCAATTCAAGTACTGTCAGATTTATAAGAGATTCTATATGTAAAGATATGCCTTTGGGAAATAATCTGAAGGCTAGATCGACAGATAGTATACGAGCGATTGATTTGGGTGAACGTACCCCTAATCAATTAGTGATAGACTATGTTGCCGCAAACCCTAATGCATTAGGCATTATTGGGGTAAATTGGATCAGTAATCCTAATGATCCGAAAAATTTAAGTTTTATTGACAATATCAAAGTGGTGTCTGTAAGCAAGGCTGATAAAGCTACTGTAGAAAACAGTTTTAAGCCATATCCTGCATTCATTGCTCTTCAAGAATATGCTCTGAGTAGAGACCTTTATATAATAATTTCAGATGTGAGGGGCGGATTGCCATCAGGTTTTGTTAACTTTGCTGCTGGCGAAAAAGGCCAGAGGATAGTTCTTAAAGCAGGTCTTTATCCCGCTTACCAGCTCACCAGAGTAGTTAGAGCAAGCCCTACACTGAAAGATTAAACACATTATAGAACAAACATTAACAGTAAATATTATTAGAAAGATGAAAATGAAGTATTTTTTAGGCTCTTTATTGAGTTTTATTATCAGTATTTCAGCCTTTGCTCAAAATAATCCGGGCGTTGATTATTTAAGTCTTGGTGAAATGAAATTAGCAAAAGAGTATTTCACTAAGAACATGGGTCAGGCTCCGGCAGAATCACATTATTATCTGGGTGAAATAGCTTATAAGGAAGGAAATATTGCAGAGGCTAAATCTCAATATGAACAGGGTTTGGCAAAAGATCCGGAATCTGCTCTTTGTGCTATTGGTTTAGCCAAGTTGCAGTTGAAATCTAGCCCTAAAGAAGCTGAAGATCAATTTAAAAATATACAGAAACAAAAAGATAATAAGAAAAATGTAACAGTAATTCTTGCCATAGCTCAGGCTTATCTGGATAATGGCATGAAGGAAAAAGCTCTTGAAAAATTGCAGGATGCACGTAAGGCAGACAAAAAATCTCCATTAGTGTACATTTTCGAAGGAGATATGTTGGCTAAAGAAAATAAGCCGGGAGATGCTGCTATGCAATACGATCAAGCAATTAATTTTGATGCATCGTGTGCTCTTGCATATATGAAAGGTGCTCGTGTATATGAGTATATCAACCGTAATACAGCTGCCGAAATGTTGAAAAAGGCACTTGAGATTCGTCCTGATTATAGAGTTGCTTATAAAGAACTGGCAGAACTATATCGTCGTGATGGCTTTTATCCTCAGGCAATAGAACCATACAAAGAATACTTTAAAGGTAGTGATTATACAGTAGAAGATCTTACTCGTTATGCTTCTGTTCTATATTTTACAGGACAATATGATGAAGCTAAAAAATACATAAGTGAGGGTTTGGAAAAAGAACCAAACAACTTTGTGTTGAACCGTCTGTCTATGTATAATAATAATGATATGAAAGATTATCAAGCAGGACTGGCAGCAGGTGATAAGTTCTTTAGTATACAAAAGCCTACTGTAGATGCTGCTGCAAATGATAGTACAAACAGATATCTTGTTCAGGACTATCTTGCCTATGGTAAAGTTTTAAGCGAAACAGGTAATAAAACTAAAGCTATTGATCAGTATAAGAAAGCAGTTGAAATAGACTCTTCGAAAGCAAACTTATATAAAGAGATTGCATCTATTTGTGCTAACGAAGGTATGTATGCTGATGCTGCTGATTTCTATAAAAGATATATAACTGTATCTGGAGAGAAAGCGGAAGCTTCTGATTATTTCCAAATGGGTCGTTATTTCTATATTGCAGGAGATGGTGTTAAAAAAGATACTGCAAATGTAACTGTAGATGAGGCTTGGCAGAATGCATTGAAGATGTATAAAGAGGCTGACGCAGCATTTGCTGTAGTTGGAGAAAGAATCCCAGATAGCTATATGGGACCTTTCTGGAGAGCCCGTGCAAATGCGTCTATGGATCCGGAAACAACAGCAGGTTTGGCAAGACCATACTATGAGCAAACAGTGAAAGTTATTCTTGATAAGAATGATGGCGAAAATAAGAAAGAGCTTATCGAAGCATATAGCTATTTAAGCTATTATTTCTATTTGCAATTCGATAAACATAAGAAAGCAGATGATAAGCTTAAAGTAAAAGAATATGCAGAGAAAATATTGGAACTAGATCCTGAAAATGGAAATGGTAAAATGTTATTTGAATTTGCAAGTGCAAAATAATTGATTTATACAAATTATTATAAAAAATAGCCCAAGCTTTATGCTTGGGCTATTTTATTTCTAATAGTAAGTATTTAATTAATAAAAAGAAGTATCTTTGCATTCGGAATTAGTGGATAGATTTGTATCGATTGCAACCACATGAAAAAATGCTAAACCATTTTATATCTTGCTGCACTATACTTGTCTTTCCTGTTTTTTTAACAGTAAAATTTTACACATATGAGTTATTTATTTACATCTGAATCTGTTTCGGAAGGACATCCGGATAAAGTTGCAGATCAGATTTCAGATTCATTGCTAGACGAATTTCTGGCTTATGATAACAATTCGAAAGTAGCTTGTGAAACATTAGTTACAACAGGACAGGTTGTATTGGCCGGAGAAGTGAAATCCAAAGCATATATTGATATTCAGGAAACTGCTCGTAGAGTGATTGAGCAGATAGGCTATACAAAAAGCGAATATCAGTTCGAAGCTAAATCTTGTGGGGTTCTTTCTGCTATACACGAACAATCTGATGATATAAATAGAGGTGTGGACGGAAAAGCCGATCCTATGAATCAGGGGGCAGGAGATCAAGGGATGATGTTTGGATATGCAACAAATGAAACAGATAATTATATGCCATTGGCACTTGATTTATCTCATGCATTATTGCTAGAGCTTGCTGCTATCCGTAAGAATGATATTGAATTAATGCCATATTTACGTCCTGATGCAAAATCGCAGGTTACAATAGAATATGATGACAATGGTACTCCTTTAAGGATTGACACGATTGTAATTTCTACACAACATGATGATTTTGGAGACGATGCTACTATGCAGGCTAAGATAAAAGATGATGTTGTAAATATCCTTATCCCGCGAGTTAAAGAGAAATATAAATTCAGAGAGGATATTGCGCGTTTGTTTACAGATGATATTACATATCACGTAAATCCAACAGGGCGTTTTGTTATAGGAGGTCCTCATGGTGATACAGGTCTTACCGGCCGTAAGATTATTGTAGATACCTATGGAGGCAAAGGCGCACATGGAGGTGGAGCTTTTTCGGGGAAAGACCCATCGAAGGTAGACCGTTCAGCAGCGTACGCATCTCGTCATATAGCTAAAAATTTAGTGGCGGCAGGGGTTTCTCCTGAGATATTGGTTCAGGTATCATATGCTATTGGTGTGGCAAAGCCGATGAATATCTATGTAAATACATATGGCAAGAGCAATTTGAATATCACAGATGGAGAAATAGCTAAGAAAGTAGAAAAATTGTTTGATATGCGTCCGAAAGCTATTGAGCAAAGATTGAAACTAAGAAATCCAATCTATACCGAAACAGCTGCATATGGACATATGGGACGTGAGCCGAAAGTCGTGAAAAAGCATTTTCAATCACGCTACAACCCTGAAGGCTTAACGTTAGAGGTAGAATTGTTTACATGGGAGAAGCTAGACTATGTAGACGCAATAAAGAAAGAATTTAATATATAATTACTTATAATATAAACACATCTCTTCTTGGTCTAAAGGAAGAGATGTGTTTTCTAAATAATATATTCCGTATTGGAACAACAGGATACCATATCATATATAAGCATTGCAGAGGGACAACATGATAGTGTTGCTACAGATGCTTTTCATATAGGATCTCCTTTGCAGGGAAAGATCGTAGATATGGTAAATGTGCAAAATAAGGAAGAAACTACCTCGATAATTTCAGAAAAAGCAAGATATGAAGGCACTCGTTTGCCTTTCAATATGGAGCATGTAGATAGTGTATTCGGATTGCTATTACTATGCTTTTTGTTTTTTACTCATATTTACAATGGCGGATATACTTTTATTAAGGATAATTTTTACTCACTCTTTTCTGTAGACAGAGGACTTCGTTTTTCGAAACAAACGACGGTAACAGAAATTCTTTATAATTATTTCCTTGTTTTTCAGGCGGTAGTGTTAATGGCTATATCTACATATGATATTTTTATAGAAAAGATGCCGGAAGTAGGTGCTATGCAAAGTCCGATGATAAAGATACTCTTATTCATTGTCTTTATAGGCATTTTCTATGGGGTTAAGGATGCTATGTATAGTATATTCGGGTATATTTTCGATATGCGTTCTTCTATGTTTACACTACGGCGTATACAGATTGTAGCTTTAGAGATGTTAGGTATTATATTCTTCATTCCTACTCTCTTATTGGTATATTCAGAGTATTGGCACTTTCAGATTGTAGTATTCATGGTGATAATATTTCTATTAGTTCAAATATTACTTTTTTATCAAATAATAGTCTTTTTTATTAGAGAAAAATTTAACTTTTTGTATTTGATTACCTACCTTTGCACCTTTGAAATATTACCATATATGTTTTTGTTTATAGGGTTGACTTTATTATATAGAACTGACGATTTTAACACACTATGGCTTTAAAAGTAAAGAAGATCATGATCTCTCAACCTGCGCCAGCTACTGAGAAATCTCCATATTTTGATATTGCAGAAAAATATCAGGTACAGATGGACTTTCGCCCTTTCATAAGGGTAGAAGGATTGGATGCGAAAGAATTCAGACAACAACGAATCAATATACAAGATTATACAGCTGTAGTATTCACGGCAAGAACAGCGATAGATCATTTCTTTGCACTATGCGAAGAATTTAGAATAGTAATGCCTGAAGCAATGAAATATTTCTGTATATCCGAAGCTGTTGCTTTATACCTTCAGAAATATATTGTATATAGAAAACGTAAAATATTTTTTAGTACGACCGGTAAAATGGATGGGCTGGGTACAGCTCTGACGAAGCATAATAAAGAAAAATTTATTGTGCCTGTATCGGATGTACATACAGAAGATCTTACATCTGTATTGGATAGCAAAAAGGTTGATTATACTAAGGCTATAATGTATCGTACCGTAAGCAATGAATTTACAGAGCAAGAGATATTGTCTTATGATATGCTTATCTTTTTTAGTCCCGCCGGAATAGTTTCTTTATTAAAGAATGCTCCGGACTTTAAGCAGGGAGATAGGGCTATCGGATGTTTTGGTGCTGCAACTGCTAAAGCTGTGCGTGATGCGGGTTTGAGACTAGACTGTGAAGCTCCTCTGCCGGGAGTGCCGTCAATGACTGCTGCATTAGAGGCTTTTATAAAAGAGAATCATAAAGCGAAGTAAAATCCATTAGATTAAATATAAACTAAAAGCTTAACTATCCGATGTTAAGCTTTTTTTATAATATATAAAGACTTAGTGATAATAAAGGTTGAAAATTTAGGCGAAATAAAACTCCTTTCTAATCCCAGAGCAAGGAAAATCATAGTAAGAAAGAAGCAGGAGTATTTGCAATTGACTCATCCTTCTTCTATGACGGAGGATTATATTCGACGAGCTATAGAGGAGATGAAGCCACGCCTGCTTAAATTGCTGCAACAGTCTTCTGCTAAATTATTATTGACTCCGGAAACAACATTTAAGACATTTAGCTTCGAATTGAAAATTATAGAGAGTAGTACTACTAATAATTATTATTTGAAACTCAAAGATGGATTGCTTACAATATCGTGTCCGGTGAATACACAATATGATGCTCCTTCTGTTCAGAAAACTCTTCGAGAAATGGTCGATAAGACTTTACGCTATGAGGCGAATCGTTTATTTCCTTCTAAAATAGATAAATTATCAGCTCTCTATAATTTCTCGTATTCAACTTTGACGATTAATAAAAGTCGTACCAGGTGGGGAAGTTGTTCTTCTAAACAAAGTATAAATCTATCCTATTACTGTATGCTTTTACCGGAGTATTTAGTCGATTTTGTCATTCTGCACGAACTATGTCATACCCGAGAAATGAATCATGGTGAACGATTTTGGAAACTATTGGATAGTGTGACTTCTGGAAAAGCAAAAGAGCTAACTAAAGAATTGAGAGCATATAAAACAAATTGGTGATTATATATCAGATAAAGATTCTTTCCCAAAACTAAGAGGTAGTAGTGCGTCTATCGAGTCTACTTCATATATTTCACTTTTTCCGTACATGATTATTTTTACTTTCTTGTTGTAACGGCTTTCCACTTCTGCCATTACCTGCCTGCAACTACCACAAGGGCAACACGGCACATTTGTGAAATCTCCTTTATTGAATGCTGCAATAGCAATGGCATCCATTCCTTTATTCGGATATTGTGCATTTGCGCTGAATATAGCAACCCTTTCGGCACATAGCCCTGAAGGATAGGCTGCATTCTCTTGATTACTTCCTGTTATTATCTTGCCATTATCGAGCATGACTGCCGCGCCGACACAAAATTCCGAGTATGGAGCATAAGCTGTCTTTGTCGCTGATTTAGCTGCTTCTATAAGTTTTTTTATGCTTTCGGAAGCTTCATCGAAAGTGTAAACGTTTATCTTTGTTGTTAAATTTAATGTTTTCACTATAATTAAGTAAAAGAAAGTAATTAATGTTACGCTTTTCCAAATATAACATATTATTGTTGTTATACTTGCAAAACAAAAAGGTCTAAGACCTTAAGTTAATATTTAAACAGTATAAATATATGAAAAAAGTTTCGAAACGGGATTCAGTAATCTTTATAATTATATTATCTCTGCTTCTATTACCCGGAATGTCAGCCCTTGCACAGGCCAAACGATATAAGGCTTATGACGATTATGTAGATACATACAAGAGTATTGCACTAGACCATATGAAGAAACATAAGATTCCTGCAAGTATAACTCTGGCACAAGGGCTTTTGGAATCAGGAGCAGGGAAAAGTAGCCTTGCCCGTGACGCAAATAATCATTTTGGTATAAAATGTCATAAGGATTGGACTGGTGGTAAGGTCTATAAAGCCGATGATAATCTCAATGATTGTTTCCGTAAATATAAGAAAGTAGAAGATTCGTACGAAGACCATTCTCAGTTTTTGAAAAGGTCGAGATACTCTCCATTATTCTCCTTGAAAATAACAGACTATAGAGGGTGGGCGAGAGGCCTACAGCAACTAGGGTATGCTACCGATCAGGCTTATGCAAATAAGTTGATAAAGCTGATAGAAGACTATGAACTGTATCAATATGATAAAAAAGGGAAAAGTACCAGTGAGTTGCAAGAGGAAGAGCAGCGTTTCTTAACTCAGAATTATAAACATACTCCTTATAAAACACATAATCTGGTTTACGTTATAGCTCAAGACGAAGATACTTATGAGGGTATTGCTGTTGAGTTTGGTTTCAAGGCGAAAGATTTGTGTAAATACAATGAAGTACCCGAAGGTTTTCCTCTAAAAGCGGGAGACTTGGTGTATTTCGAAAAGAAGAAATCGAAAGCAGATAAGCCCTATTATGACCATGTAGTACAAGTGGGAGAGTCTATGCACAGTATATCTCAACTGTATGGAGTTAAGGTCAAAAATCTTTATAAGATGAACAAAAAAGACTATGAATACGTTCCAGTAGAAGGTGATGTGTTAAGATTAAGATAAATTAATTGAAAATATAAATAAAGAATGAAAAAAATAATATTAGGATTTTTTTTCTTAGCTTCTTCTCTGGGGTTACTTGCTCAGGATGCTAAAGAAAAAGAGAAGCTTGAAGATGGAAAGTGGTATCTGAAAGGAGTAACGGGGCTAAATGCTTCCCAGACAACACAAAGTAATTGGGCAGCAGGAGGAGAAAAATCATCAGTAGCTGGTACAGCATATCTAAATGGCTCTTTGCAGCGTAAGACAGGAAATTGGTTGTGGTCTAATGCTCTATCCTTAGAGTATGGCCTGACAAATACAAAAACTCTAGGAACGCAAAAAACAAGTGATAAAATTGATTTTACTACACAGTTAGGTTATTCTACAGATAACAAGTGGTATTATACGGTAATGGGTGACCTTAAAACTCAATTTTATAAGGGTTATAACTATCCGAATAAGGATAATTATATATCGAAGTTTTTTGCTCCGGCATATTCTAATATCTCTTTGGGACTAGAATATCGTCCAAATACTAATTATTCTGTTTATCTATCTCCCGTTGCAGGAAAGCTTACTTTTGTAGAAGACGACTACTTGTCGAGTATAGGTGCCTTTGGAGTGGATAAAGGTGATCGATTTAGAGCCGAGTTTGGTGCTTATATGAAAGCCCGTGCCCAAAAGAAAGTCATGGAAAATGTAGAAGTAATATCTACAGTAGACTTTTTTACAGCATATAACAGTTCATTTGGAAATGTAGATATTAACTGGGACTTGCTTATCAATATGAAAATAAATAAATATCTGTCTGCTAATATAAATACGACGCTGAAATATGACGATGATGTAAAAAATGTAAAAAAAGACGGAACAACAGAAGGTCCAAAGATTCAGTTCAAAGAAATGATCGGAGTTGGGTTTGCATATAATTTTTAAAAGATATCTATAGATCGCAATAAATAAAAAGCGAGACACTAACTATAAAGCTAGTGTCTCGTTTTCTTTTGAAAGATTCTGAAAAATTGTTTATTCTTAGAAATAACATTCATAAATGTTTATTACATTGTTTGCGGGTTGTCCGATTTGTATTAATTTTATGCAACTAACAATATAAATGGTAAAATATGAATAAGTATCTCTTACTTTCTTTATGCGCATTTGTCTCTTTGTTTGTCGGTGCGAAAGATGATCCTAAATATTTGGCTGGAGCTGTACCTGAGATTGAAGGCAAAGTCGTTTTTTTTAAAACGGTTCCTGTAGATAATATAATCTCAGATGCAGATCTATTTAAAGTCGTAAACAAATGGGCAGATGAGAATTATAAGTCTGTTGAAGACTTGTCTAGTAGGGTGCTGTTAGCTGATATAGACAGTAAAAATATTGCATGTCAGGGAGAAATGTATCTGGTTTTTAAAAAGAGTATGCTTGTTCTTGATAGAGCTAAAATGTCTTATCAACTGGTATTGAATATTGGTGGAAATAAGTGTGATGTTACTATTCGTAATATCCGATATCAATATCCAGACTCAAAAGAATCTCTTTCTGCCGAAGAAATGATAATAGATGATATTGCTATAAATAAGAAGAAAAATTCCTTAAATAAATATTACGATAAATTTAGAAGACAAACGATAGATAGTGTTCAAAGTGTATTTGAATCTCTTGACAGATATCTGAATGGAACAAGATCTGTCGCTACGTCCGGTGCGGTGGCCGCAGTTACCGCTCAGCCTCAACCTGCAATTCAGCCAACGAGACCTCAGCCTGTAGAGGTGGCTCCGATTCCTGCTCCTGTAACAGAACAAGCTACTCCTTCTAATATTGGAGTGGAGGTGTCTACTTTATCTGGATATAAGCAAGTAAGTGCAGATAAGATTCCTGGTAATTATATAAAGTTATTGAACGATTGGACTCTTATAACATCAGGTACAGCAGATCAAACGAATGTGATGACAGCATCGTGGGGAGGAATAGGTATGTTCTGGGAAAAACCTGTTGCTTTTTGCTTCTTGAATCCTACTCGTTACTCTGTGCAAACAATGGATAAAGGCGAGTATTATACAATATCTTTCTATACAGAGGCTTATAAAGATGCTGTAAAATATTGCGGTTCGGTAAGTGGTCGAAATACAGATAAAATAAAAGGATCGGGGCTTACACCTATCAAACTGCCTTCGGGAGCTACTGCTTTCTCTGAGGCTTGGATGATCTTTGAATGTAAAAAGATGGTTGGTCAACAGTTATCTCCGGAAGGAGTGGTTGCAAAGCCTACATCAGGAGACTGGACTAAAAACGGATATCATAAAATGTATATCGGCGAGATTGTAAATGTTTGGATAAAATAAAAATTATGAAGAAAATAGCTTTAATCACAGGGGCAACTTCGGGTTTAGGTAAGGCTATTGCCTTACGTTTGGCAAAGGAAGGCTATGATGTGATTATAACAGGTCGCCGTCGGGAAAGGCTTGAAGAACTGGAAAAAGAAATCGAGGTAAAATATGAATCGAGAGTGTATTCATTGTGCTTCGATGTTCGGAAATATAATGAAGCAGAACAGGCAATTAGCAGTCTTCCTTCAGATTGGAAGACTATAGATATTCTTGTAAACAATGCCGGACTTGCAGTCGGATTATCGTCTATACACGAAGGCGAGGTTGACGACTGGGAGCGTATGATAGATACCAATATCAAAGGTTTGTTGTACATGACGCGAATAGTATCCCCTATTATGGTCGAGCAGAAGTCGGGGCACATAGTCAATATAGGTTCTATTGCTGGCAAAGCCGTTTATCCTAATGGAGCTGTCTACTGTGCGACAAAATATGCTGTAAATGCTTTGCATCAGGGTATGCGTATGGATTTGCTTCCATACAATATTCGTGTTACTCAGATTTGCCCGGGAGCTGTAGAAACCGAATTTTCATTAGTTCGGTTTAAGGGCAATCAGAATAGAGCCGATAAAGTATATGAAGGCTATGAGAACCTGAATGCAGATGATATAGCAGAAGCTGTATATTATGCTGTTTCGCAGCCAGCTCATGTAAATATTCAGGACATGCTTGTTATGCCTACAGCTCAGGCTACAGGTAATATGTTCCATAAAGAAGAGAAGAAATAGACTTGTAAATATTTGAAGGATTGCAAAAGAGTACGCTTTTAACAAGATCGTGTACTCTTTTTCTTTTTCTTATCTTTGTCCCTCCTAATATTGATATTATGCGTATAGATATAATAAGTGTGCTTCCTGAGATGTTTACTGGTCTTGTCGACTGTTCTATTCTTAAAAGGGCACAGGATAAAAAACTTGTGGAGATCGCAATTCATAACTTGCGTGATTATACAACAAATAAGCATCGTAATGTAGATGATTATCCATTTGGAGGAGAAGCTGGAATGGTGCTTCAGATCGAACCTATAGATAATGCAATCTCGGCTTTGAAAGCTCAGCGAGACTATAATGAAATTATCTATACATCGCCTGACGGAGAGGTTTTCAATCAGAAGATAGCGAATGAAATGTCTTCTTATCAAAATATTATTATACTCTGCGGACACTATAAAGGTATTGACTATAGGGTACGGGAACATTTGATTACTCGGGAAATATCTATTGGCGATTATGTTCTCACAGGAGGGGAGCTTGCTGCGGCCGTGATGTGTGATTCTATAGTTCGTCTTCTTCCGGGTGCTATAGGCGATGAGCAATCTGCCCTTTCCGATTCCTTTCAGGACAATTTGCTTGCTCCTCCGGTGTATACGCGTCCGGCAGAGTACAAAGGGTGGAAAGTGCCTGATATACTCCTGTCAGGTCATCAGGCCAAGATAGATGATTGGAAATTGCAACAAGCTATGGAACGTACCGAACGCCTTCGCTCGGATCTTTTAGAAAATAATAAATAATTGAATATAAAAAAGACCAGAAAAATTCACGGATTTTCTAGTCTTTTGTATTATTGCTGAACTTTCTTTTCAAAAACCTTTTGGCAAATATATGTCTATAGGTTCCTCATTCTTTTTTGCTGCTTCTAAAATCTCTATTTCCTTTTCATTAATGGAATGGCTTGAGTTTTCTTCCACCTTAAATCGGGAAATAGATATTTTTGTAGACTTTACTGTTTTTGTATTTCGCTGAGCAATTGATGTTATATTCTCAATGTAATAATTATTAGGTATATATACATCAATTATCGTTTGCACGCTAGATTCCTGAGCTTGCAAATTAGGTTTGTGATAATCAATAAATAAATATCCTCCGAAGGCGAATGCTAAAACAGCTATTATTGCAGCCACCCGCGCAAATCTACTAAAGCTGATCCGTTTCGTTTGTTTAGCTCTTATTCGGCTCTTTATACTGTTTATACGCTCTATATGATTGTCGTCAATAGAATCAAAGCCATCTATCGCTTCGTACAAAAACGGGTCTGTCATCGAATTTTTTTCTATTCGATTGGCGTTTTTTCCTTTTCTTTGCCCTTTTATGTACTCTAAAAACTTCATTCTTCCAGATTTTTTTCAATACAGATTTTTAAATTTCTCTTTCCGTTTTGTATATAGCTTTTTACACTCTTCAGATGAAATCCTGTTTCATCCACAATATCCGCATAAGACTTATTCTCATAAAAGAATTTCTCTATAGCTACTTTTTGAGGCTCGGGAAGCTTTTCCATACATTTACTTAAGGCTTCCTCTTTGTCGTCATCTCTTTCCTCTCCAAATAGAGTAAATTCTGTGTCCGATTCCATAATCTGAGAATCGAAATTAACAATAATCTCTTTTTTGCTTTCTTTTAGGATATGGAAGCAATGATTCTTTACTACACTATATAGCCAGTTTTTGAATATCTTTATTTCGTAAGAGTGAATTTTCTGAGATAAATTTTCATAGATGTCGATAACTGCATCTTGCGATTGCTCCGGATTCTGGAGATACTTGAGACAAAGCCCGTATATCAGAGGGATATAACGCTCATACAATTCTTGAAAAAAAACAATTTTACTTGTTTCTCTGAACTGAGATAAGAGTTCTTCATCCGAAAAAGTATCTGTTTTTTTATTTAAGCTGAAAAATCGCAAATTAGTGTCATTTTTATACAAATCTACAAGAATTTGATTAATATCCAAATAGGCAGAGATCTAATAAGTATATCAGAAAGTTATCTTTCTGTTAAATAATCTAATAAAGAATTGTAGTGCTGGTTCATTTTGTGTACTTTTGTTATTGAAAATAATAACGAAGTTTAATCTTTTAATAAGCACCCATTATGAAAGAAAAAATTGGAACAAACGCAGGTATTATTTGGACATACCTTGACGCAGATGGAAGTAAATCACTCAAAGAAATTAAAAAAGCGTGTAAATTGACTGAAAAAGATATGTATGCTGCTTTAGGATGGCTTGCCAGAGAAGGGAAAATTGCTTTTAATGAACTGAAAGACGATCTTCAGGTAGTTCTACTATAAGAGTAGTGGCTGGAAGAAATAAGGAGGTATTTGTCATTCTGTGATAATACCTCTTTTTTGCTTTATAGCCTTACTCTCTGTTTATGTGAATTTAGAAGGGGAATTATTTTGATAATCCGCTTCTATTTTTTATTTTTGTCTAGCTTTTAGGCTAAATTATGGCAGAAAATGATGAAAAACTTTTGGCTGAGTTCGAAATAAGAATGAGGCAGTTGATGTATCTCTGTGATGTGCTTAAGGTTGAAAATTCTCAATTGAAAGAAGAGCTTTCACAAAAGGTGCTGATAATAACAGGTTTGGAGTCGGAAGTCGGCGAGCTTAAAGCAAAATATGACAATCTGAAATTTGTAAAATCTTTTACATCGGATGGAGATGGAAAAGACTTACAGCACACGAAGAAAAGATTGGCTAAATTAGTGCGAGATATAGATAGATGTATCGCCATGTTGAAATACTGATAAGTTAGATTTTATGGACGATCATTTGGTAATTAATCTACGCATTGCAGACATGAGATACCCCCTTCGCATAAAAAGGAGCGATGAGGAGGTGTACAGAAAAGCTGCGGATGAAATAGATTATAAGTTAGTACAATATAGGAATTATTTTACAGGAAACGAATCTCAGTCATTAAAAAATACAGACTATATGGCCATGACTGCACTTCAGGCGGTGGCCGAGAAAGTAGAATGGCAATTGAGAACAAACTCGTTTGAGTCGAGGATAAAAGAACTTACGCAAGAGTTAGACGATTATCTGAAAAAGCAAGTAAAATAAAGGCTTATTTTAAACTGAGAAATATCTAAGGCACTAATTAAGTGTGGGCTATCCATGCTTAAATTAGTGCTTTTGATTTTATATAGAAATGAACTTTTAATAACGAATATCAAATTATGGATATATTATTTATTGTAATAGCTTTTGTAGTCGGTTGCTTGCTGACGTGGGGGGCATTGAATTTTATGTCAAATTCAAGGTTCAAACGTCAGGTGCGTGAAGCCGAACAAGAAGCAGAGGTAATTAAAAAGAATAAATTACTGGAAGTAAAAGAACAAGCGCTGCAGATGAAGTCTGAGTTCGAGAAACAGGTGAATAGCAGAAATTCAAAGCTTCAGTCTGCTGAGGCTAAGATCAAGCAACGTGAACTTGGTATTACTCAGAAGCAAGAAGAGCTTCAACGTAAGAAGGCTGAGATGGATACAATTAAGACTAATCTGGATAATCAGCTTGAAGTTGTTGAAAAGAAAAAGCAAGATCTGGATAAGCTGCATAAACAGGAAGTGGAAAGACTTGAGGCTCTTTCTGGCTTGTCTGCAGAAGAGGTGAAAGAAAAACTTGTAGAGGCGCTTAAAGATGAAGCTCAGTCTCATGCCCAATCCTATATAAATGATATAATGGAAGAGGCTAAGATGACAGCTAATAAAGAAGCTAAGAAGATTGTAGTGCAGTCCATACAGCGTGTTGCTACAGAAACGGCTATAGAAAATGCAATCACTGTGTTTCATATAGAATCGGATGAAATAAAAGGACGTATTATTGGTCGCGAAGGCCGTAATATTCGTGCATTGGAAGCTGCTACAGGGATTGAAATAGTAGTGGATGATACTCCAGAGGCGATTGTTCTGTCAGGGTTTGATCCGGTGAGAAGAGAGATTGCCCGTTTGGCTTTGCATCAGTTGGTGGCAGATGGTCGGATACACCCTGCTCGCATCGAAGAAGTTGTGGCAAAGGTGAAAAAACAGATTGAAGAAGAAATAATTGAAACTGGAAAACGTACTACTATCGACTTAGGTATACATGGTTTACACCCAGAGTTGATTCGCCTTGTAGGAAAAATGAAATACCGTTCGTCTTACGGACAAAACTTATTGCAACATGCTCGTGAAACAGCAAATCTCTGTGCGATAATGGCTGCCGAATTAGGCTTGAATGTAAAAAAAGCTAAGAGAGCAGGACTGTTGCACGATATAGGTAAGGTGCCTGACGATGAGCCGGAATTGCCACATGCTTTGCTAGGTATGAAGCTGGCTGAGAAATATAAAGAAAAGCCTGATGTCTGTAACGCCATCGGTGCTCACCATGATGAGGTAGAAATGGCAACTCTTCTTGCCCCTATAGTCCAGGTATGTGATGCTATTTCAGGTGCACGTCCTGGTGCGCGTCGCGAAATTGTAGAAGCTTATATTAAGCGTTTGAATGATCTGGAACAATTGGCTCTTTCTTATCCGGGTGTATTGAAAACATATGCAATACAAGCCGGACGCGAACTGAGGGTGATTGTTGGGGCAGATAAGATTGATGATGTAGAGACTGAGAAATTATCAGCCGATATAGCTAAGAAAATACAGGATGAAATGACTTATCCCGGACAGGTTAAAATTACAGTTATCAGGGAAACAAGAGCAGTCAGTTATGCAAAATAATATTCTTGAAATATATAATTAAAAGTAAGCGGGGTTGTAATGCCTCGCTTACTTTTTTGTATTAAATGGAACTCTTTTTCTAGAACGTTTATCTTAGGTATGTATAGCTTGGCGGAGCCTATGTGGGCATAACCCAATAGATACTCTTTTATCTGAAAATAAAACAAACGGCTATACTTTTGAGGATAAAAGTTATTTTAATTACTTTTGTAATTGAGTTATATGGTAAGTTAATTCTAAAAATTATTAGTTATGGCATACAAAATAGCGGTTTTCGATGCAAAGCCATATGATATAGCTACCTTTAATAAGGTAAATGAAAAATATAATTTTGAGTTGGTCTTTCATAAAGAACATCTCGATAAGAATAATGTGCTTCTGGCAAGTGGTGCAGATGCAGTTTGTATTTTTGTAAATGCAAAGGTTGATTCTGAGGTTATAGATAAACTATACTCTTACGGTATTAAACTAATAGCACTTCGTTGTGCAGGGTTTAATAATGTTGATATTGCGGCAGCGGCAAAAAAAGGTGTTCGCGTTGTTCGCGTTCCGAACTACTCTCCACATGCTATTGCCGAACATACATTGGCTTTAATGCTTTGTCTTAACAGAAAAGTACATAGGGCTTTCCTTCGTACCCGTGATGGCAATTTTTCTCTTATTGGCTTCGAGGGGTTCGATATGTATGGAAAAACTATAGGAGTTATAGGTACCGGTAAAATCGGAAAAGTTGCTGTTGGTCTTTTCAAGGGACTGGGTATGAATGTTCTTACTTATGACTTATACCCTGATACAAAATGGGCTGAAGCTACTGGTGTGAAATATGTTTCTTTGAATGAATTATATGGACAATCGGATATCATTACTTTGCATTGCCCTCTTACTAAAGAAACTGAATATTTGATAAGGGAAGAATCCATTGCTAAAATGAAAGAAGGAGTAATGATAATAAATACAGGGCGTGGTAAACTTATTCACACCAAGCATCTGATTGAAGGTCTATTATCCCGAAAAGTAGGATATGCAGGATTGGATGTGTATGAAGAAGAAGGAGCTTATTTTTATGAAGATCACTCCGATGCTGTGATGACAGATGATGTTCTTGCCCGTCTGCTTTCATTTAATAATGTAATTGTTACTTCTCATCAGGCATTCTTTACACAAGAGGCAATGTCTAATATTGCCCATACCACAATGGATAATATTCAATCTTTTTTTGAAGGAAAAGAGCTTGAGAATGAAGTTGTGAATAAGCAGTAGGATATTCTCCGAGTTTTATTGATATGAAGCGTTTTGTAGGTTTACTCTTTTTTCTAATGTTTTTCTGCACATTCATAATGTCAGCAGAATCTAAGTTTGTTGTCGTCATTGATCCGGGACATGGAGGGAAAGATGGAGGAGCAGTTAGAGGCATATATAAAGAAAAAGATATAAATCTGGGTGTTGCAATAATTCTTGGAGAGTTGATTGAGAAGAATTTTAATGATGTAAAAGTTGTTTATACCCGCAGAAAAGATGTTTTTGTAGATCTGGATAAGCGGACACAAATAGCTAACAAAGCAAAAGCTAATTTATTTATATCTATTCATACAAATTCTACAGCATCGAAAACAACAAATGCTTCCGGAGCTGATACATATATATTAGGATTGGCGAGAAGTGCTGAAAATCTGGAAGTGGCCAAACGAGAAAACTCCGTAATTCTTTTAGAAGACGATTATACTCGAAAATATGAAGGCTTTGATCCTAATTCGCCCGAATCCTATATTATTTTTGAGTTTATGACCAATAAGTATATGGAGCAAAGTCTTAAATTTGCAGGGTTTATACAGAATGATTTTAAAAGTATAGCAAAGAGAACAGATAGAGGTGTTCGGCAGGCTGGTTTTTTGGTTTTACGAAAAACAAGTATGCCTAGTGTACTTATCGAATTGGGTTTTATAAACAACCAGGCTGAGGCCAAATTTCTTTCTTCAAGGCTAGGACAGCGATCTATGGCTACGGCTATATATTCAGGCTTTAAAAAATTTAAGCAGGATTATGATAAAAAACAGGGTAAGTTCTCGTATGCTGTAGATGATAAGCTGGAAGAGGAAATTGCTTCTATGAATGATGAACTTGCAATGCAAGAAGAATCGGAGGTTGCTGAAGCCGTGAAGCCAATTGATACTGTACCTATAAAGAAAACTGTAGAAAAGAATACTAAAGCCAATTTGGCTTCTTCAAATAAAGTGAAAAAAGAGACCAATGAATCAAAGATTGCAGCAAATCAGGTAGAGTACAGAGTTCAGTTTATGGTGTCTCCTAAGGTTTTGCCAGAGAAGTCATCATTGTTTAAAGGTCTTTCTCCGGTTTCTTATTATAAGGACGGTGCTAGTATCAAATATACCTTTGGTTCTACAACTGATTATAATGAAATCCTAAGAATTCAGAAAACCGTCAGAGCTAAGTTTAAAGATGCGTTTGTTATTAAGTTAAAGAATGGCGAGCGATTAAAATAATTGGCACAAATAATAACGATTATATACACAACGAAAATAAATTATGGGAACAATTTCAAAAGAAGTAAAAATAGGTATCGCGTTTGTAATTGCAATTTTCCTCTTATATTATGGGATTAGTTTCCTTAAAGGGGTAAATATATTTAAGTCGTCACATACGTATATGGTCGTGTTTGATAATGTGTCTGGCTTATCTCAATCGACTCCTGTTACATTAAATGGATTTCAGGTTGGTCTGGTTTCGTCTATGGAGCTAGAGCCCGGAAGCGCAAACAAAGTAGTGGTGTATGTAAATATGGATAAGGGGGTTAAAGTTCCTAAAGGAAGCAAGATGTCTTTAGATGTCTCCATGCTGGGATCTGCTACAATTATATTTGAATCGAACCCGTATACTCAAGATTATTATTCCTCGTCCGACACAATTATTGGAATAAAGAAAAAAGGAATGCTTGATGCAGCAGATAATATGTTGCCTAAAATAGAGCAGTTAGTGCCTAAAATTGATTCTATTCTAACAGGATTGCAAGCATTAGTAAACAGTCCGGCATTAACTCAGTCATTGGCCGATGTTAATCAAATGACGGGAAATCTGGCAAAATCAACTAACCAATTAAATTCTATGATGGCTACTCTGAATAAAGATGTACCTGTTATTTCAGGTAACTTGAATAAAATGTCTACTGATCTTACCGGAGTGTCTTCGCAACTTAGCCAGATGGATATTAAATCTACTTTTGGCTCTATAGACTCTACTATGAAAAATCTACATCAGTTGTCCAATAGAATCAATTCTAAGGAAGGCTCACTCGGTTTACTGCTTAATGATAGACAGCTATACGATAGCTTGAACAGTACTATTGGTAATGCTTCCTTGTTGTTGAAAGATGTAAGAGAGAACCCTTCGCGCTATATAAATGTAAAGGTGTTTTAATCGCCTTATTTAGAATTGTTATAAATAGAGTGGTGGTGGCACATTTCTTCTAAAAGCATGACAAGAATGCTTTTCAGAAGGAAATTTAGAGATTGTTAAAAAGCTGTTTAGTTCCTGTTTATGTATGTATATTGTTGTGTACTAGCTGATTGGGCTTGCTTTTTGTCTTGATTGGGTGCTTTTCTCCTAAGTGGTTGAAACTAAATCAGATATTTTCTTAACAAGAAAACCAAATTTGATACCCCTTTTTTTTTCTAATTTTAATTCTGAAATTTACATAACGAAACGAACGAAATAATACTAAATTTTAATAATATAAATACTTAATGAATCTTTCTTCAACTCAGGCATTGTGGGCAAATTGTTTAGAAGTTATTCAGGATAATATTCCGGAAGCAGCTTTTAAAACATGGTTTTTACCGATTGTTCCGCTCTCGTATGAAGATAAGGTATTCACAATACAAGTTCCCAGTCAGTTCTTTTATGAATATCTGGAAGATAAGTTCGTAGACCTTCTAAAGACTACTTTACATCGCGAAATAGGCAGAGATACTATACTGCAATATCGTATTTTGGTAGAAAATACGACTAATACAGTTGTAGACTATCGAGCAGATGCTAAATCTATATCTACCACTATAGATAAAGTTACATTAAAAAATAACGGGAAAATACCGAATCCTTTTCAAAAAGTAGTTGCAGACGATTTCGACTCTCAGATTAACTCCAAATATACTTTCGATAACTTCTTTGAAGGCGAGAGTAATAAGTTGGCCCGTACAGCAGGAGAGGCAATTACAAAGAACCCTGGTAAAACAGCATTTAATCCATTATTTGTTCATGGTAAATCGGGAGTGGGGAAAACTCACTTATGCCATGCGGTAGGAGTACGTATCAAGGAACTATATCCGGAGAAGAGAGTATTATATGTATCTGCACATTTATTCAAAATACAATATGCCGATGCTGGAAGATATAATACAACCAATGATTTTATAAACTTCTATCAAGGAATCGATGTCCTTATTATAGACGATATACATGAGTTGGCCGGAATAGAAAAGACTCAAAATACATTATTTCATATATTCAATCATTTACATCAGAATAATAAGCAACTTATTCTTACCTCAGATAAGGCTCCGTCTGAGCTTCAAGGAGTTGAAGAGCGTTTGTTAACCAGATTTAGATGGGGGTTGACAACAAAGATAGAACATCCTGATAAAAGTTTAAGGTTGAAAATTCTTCAGAACAAGATCCTCCACGATGGTTTGTCGATTCCGGAAGATGTTGTCGATTATATAGCAGAGAACGTAACGGATAATGCACGTGACCTAGAAGGTATTATTGTTTCTATAATGGCGCACTCTTTGGTCTATAATAAAGAAATAGATCTATCGTTGGCCAGACGTGTAATTGGTCAGGCTATAAAGAAGATAGAGGCTAAAAAGATTACTGTGGATGCTATAGAGGCGGCTGTTTGCAACTTCTATAACATTAAGGCGGAACTAATACACACTGCGTCTCGAAAACGTCAGATAGTGCAAGCCAGACAGATTACAATGTATTTATCAAAGAGCTATACTGAAATGTCTTTGGCTCAGATTGGTTCTTTGATTGGTAAGAAGAACCATGCTACTGTGCTTCATGCATGCAAGACTGTTAGAGAGCAAATGGAGGTTGATAAAGCTTTCAGGGATGAGATAGCAGAAATAGAAAAGAAGTTGAAGAACTAATCATCACCATAGATACTCAAACAAAAAAGAGTCATATTTTAAAATATGACTCTTTTTTAGTTTATCTTAGACGTGCTGATTAATATTCACGTTTTCTGAATCCACCGTTGCCTCCTCCTCTGTTATTGTCATAACTTCTGCGAGGACGATCACCTTCTGTACGAGGACGAGCTTCAGATACGGAAATAGTTCTTCCGTCATATTCAGCACCATTCAACTCTTCAATAGCTTTTTGTCCTGATGCGTCATCAGCAAGTTCAACGAAGCCGTAGCCTTTTGAGCGGCCTGTTACTTTATCCATAATAACTTTTGCCGAAGAGATTTCACCATATTCGCTGAATAAATCTCTCAAATCATTGTCGTTGATGCTGTAGCTCAACCCTGCAATAAAAATGTTCATTGTAAAAAAATAAAATTAAAAAATGTAAATACTTTTGCAGAAGATGTAAATAAATGAAAAAGCTAAAAAGACTAGACAAGAAAGGTTACCAAGAAGGGAAAAAGACTTGAAAAGAAATATTTAAACTATACTTAAGAACTCTTATGCGACAACAAATGTAAAAATAAAATTCATATAATAAATGATTTAGCCCATTATTTTTTTGTTATTACTCTTGTTTTGATGTCGTATATGAATATCAGGCACTATTTCGGGTGCATATATAATTTTTTATAGTTCTCAATCACCTTGATTACGGTTTCTTTATCATTCTGTATTTGCTTCTTTAAGGTATCTATATTATCAAATTTCTCATCGGGGCGCACAAAGTCTAAAAATTCTGCTGTGAGATCTTTGTTATATAAATTTCCATCGAAATCGAAAAGATTGACCTCAACACTTATATTATCTCCATTGTGTAGAGTCGGACGCTTTCCTATATAGAGCATACCTTCATAGCGTTTATTATCTACATGCACAAAAACGGCATATATACCAAAGGCGGGGATTACCTTATATGTCTCCCATACTTCTATATTTGCTGTAGGGAAACCGATTGTTCTCCCTACCTTAAACCCTTCTACTATTTTCCCGGATATAGTATAGTTGTATGATAGTAACTTTGCGGCTCGCCTTACATGCCCTTCTCCGAGCAAACGCCTGATTCTGGAAGAACTGACATGGTCTGCTCCGGGCAATGCAGTTGCTTCGACTACATTCATATTAATGAGTTTCCCATATCTTTTATAATCGGCAAATCCATCTTCTCTATTGTGTCCGAACCTATGATCGTAACCTATTACGAGAGTGTCGACAAGCAGGCTCTCTTTAAGAATGTTTTTCATAAACTCCTGCGCCGATAGTTCAGATATCTCTCTTGTAAAGTCGAGACATACACAATAGTCTATTCCTGTAGTAGCAAGTCTTTCTGTTTTCTCAGTGTATCCGCACAATAATGCAGGCTGATAATCTTTTTGTAATACCTTTCGAGGATGTACAGGGAAGGTGATAACGGCAGATGGCAATCCTCGTTTCGAAGCCTCCGCCTTCACCTGCTCTATCAGATAACGGTGTCCGGTGTGCACTCCGTCAAAGAATCCGATAGTGGCAACTAGCGGGGGATGAGCTATTTTATTATGTTTATCAATGATTAGCATTTATACAAAAAATTATAACAATCCTCTGTCAACAAATACTTTTCTAAGATCTTCATCCTGATTGGTCAGATATGTTTCAAATCCCAGTTTCTGTCCTATTTCAATATTAGCCTTTCCATCATCAAAAAATAGGGTTTCGGCAGGAATCATTTTAGAATCTTCAATTATAAAATCAAATATTTCCCGATCCGGCTTTGCATGCCCTATTTCGTACGATACATAGCATTTGTCGAAGAAGTCGCCTATAGGGAGACCTTCCGGGGAGAAGTCTTTAGAATTTGCCCAAGCCATAACAGACGGATTGGTATTACTCAGTAGGTAAACATTGTATTTTTTACGGAGTTCTTTCAATAAATCATACTTATATGGAGGAATGCCAATAAGAAATGCCAGCCAGCCCGAATCTATATCTTCGGATGGGATGTCCTCTTTGTTAGCTAGTCTCCTGAATTCTTTATAAAAATTTTCGGGATCAATCTTTCCTTCTTCGTACTCAAGAAAGATACCCTTTTGACGAAATTCTCCCAGATACTCTTCTATATTGGGAAATCCTATTTCGGTAAACCGGTCTAGTGCATTTTGTTTATTAAGGCTTATAATTACACCTCCGAAATCGAATAGTATATTTTTAATCTTCTTATCCATAAATTAAAGTTCTGTTTTATATTTAGGCTTGCGACCACCTTCTCCTTCTAAATTTTAACTAAAAGGTGACAAAAGTGACAATCTTTCGGTGTTTTTTCATTTGTTACCTTTTTGTATCTGTTATGCTTTCCATTACGGTATAGATAAATAGAAAACCCATACATTGCCTTCGCAAAGTTCAGCTACGAAGTTAGTTATTTATTCCTTAAGAGATATCATTTTCAATTTTGTATTTGTATTTTTGTTAACATTAAGGTTGAAAAAAGACTGGAGTCTGTCTTTTCTATAATCGGCACTGCCTAATTATGTATAGAAGGATAATAATAAATAATAGTTTTGCAAATTAAAATATTTAATAGTGTTACATAAAACAAAAGGCTTAGTTCTCAATAGCATTAACTATAATGACAAGTATATTCTTGCTCATATATTTACCGAGTCGTTTGGACGTGTAACATATATGGTTTCTAAAACCAAAGGAAAGAGTTCTAAAGTGCCTAAGTCCTTGTTTTCACCGTTGGCTGTACTCGATATGGAAGTGGAACATCAGGCTTCGCGAGATATTCAAAGAATAAGAGAAGCACGCTACGAAGTCTATTTTTATGATATAACCGGAGATATAAAGAAAACATCGATGGCTTTTTTTCTTTCCGAATTCCTTACCCGAGTATTGCGTGACACTAATGAAGGAAAGCATCTTTTCGAATTCCTGATACAGTCGGTGCAAGTACTGGATATGACAGAAAAAAGTATAGCTAATTTTCATTTGGTCTTTATGCTTAAGTTGAGCCATTTTATGGGTTTTTATCCCAATCTGGAAGAGTATGGAGAGAATGATATGTTCGACATGATAAACGGAGAATTTGTTTCACGGCAACCTCTCCACAAGCATTATTTGAATAGGTATGATAGTAAAGCTTTATCACTTCTGGCTCGTATCTCTTATGAAAACATGCACCATTTTGTATTTACCAGACAAGACCGGATAACGGTTATCAGCCGTATTCTCGAATATTATAGATTACATTTGTATGATTTTCCTGCATTGAAGTCGTTAGATGTACTACATGAGTTGTTTTGAAAAAGCATAAGATCATAGAGGAAAAGCCTAAAGAAAGAAAAATATAAACTAACACATATGACATTAGAAGAAGTTAAAGATTCGTATAAGAGTTTGATTGAGACAGAAAAGAGAAAGTTGTCCCGATTAAAGAAAACTATATTTCAGGTAGGCACTGTTCGGCTTGTAGTCGTTCTTGTTTGTTTTGCTCTTTGCTATCTGTTGTGGGGAAATACACTCGTAATACTGGCGGCCATTGGAATTTCTCTGATTCTTTTCTTGTTCTTTATGAAATACCACAACAAACTGTTTGTCGAAAAAAAGTATTGTGAGTTACTCATCCAGAATGCAGAGAATGAGTTGAAAGGGCTGGATTATGATTTTTCGGCTTTTGATGGAGCAGTAGAAAAGGCAGACTCTAACCACAGCTATAGTGTCGATTTAGACATATTCGGTAATTATTCTTTTTTTCAATCGATCAATCGCAGTGTCACTTCTTTCGGGAAAGAGCAGTTAGCCGAATTTCTACTTTATACCTATAGCGAAAAAGAAGATATAGAGAATCATCAGGATGCAGTGAAAGAACTTGCTGCAAAAAAAGAACTGTTAGAAAGGTTTAGGGCTATAGGGCAAATGAATGAAACGGAAGATCTTAACGTCCATTTTTTTTCGCAACAGTATATGCAAACCAAACAACTGTCGAAGAGTTATTGGAGATATTTTGTATATATTATACCTGTCTTGTTTGCTATTCTTACAGTATTGTATGTATTGGGTATAATTCCTCTCTCTATAATGGGATTGAGTTGGTCAATATGCTTTTTGCTTAGTCTTGCCCCGATAAAAGACATTAAAGAGAAAATGAACCTGTTTGAAAAGAGATTGGATGTATTACAGACATATTCCAAGCTCTTTCGTATCATCGAGGACGAAAAGTTTGATTATCCTATGTTGCAGGATTTGCAAAATAAGGTTGTAGGAGAGCAGTCTGCTTCTGCTGCTATTCTCGAACTTAAATCGTATAGCAATAATCTCGATCAGTCATTCAATGTTTTGGGTTTTCTCATTCTCAATCCCATATTCTTTTGGAATATAATTTTTTCTATCAGAATCGAAAAATGGATTTGGACTCACAAAGATAGTATTATTGGGTGGTTTAAGGTGCTGGCAAAATTCGACAGTCTGGTTTCTATGGGTATTTTTGCATACAATCATCCCGATTATACGTATCCCAAGGTTTCGGAGTCATTTAAGTTAGAAGCAAAAGGGTTAGGACATCCTATGCTCAATAGAAATGTCTGTGTGCAAAACGATGTGTATATTAAGAAAGAACCGTACTTCCTGGTTGTTACAGGTGCTAATATGGCTGGCAAGAGCACTTATTTGCGTACTGTCGGGTTAAATCTTGTTTTAGCTTGCGCCGGATTGCCCGTATATGCGTCCTCTTTAGTATTTTATCCATATCAGTTGGTTACCAATTTGCGTACATCGGATTCGCTTGCCGACAACGAATCTTATTTCTTTGCCGAGCTAAAACGGTTGAAGATGATTATTGATCGTTTACAAGCCGGTGAGCAGCTTTTTATTATCCTTGATGAGATACTTAAAGGGACAAACTCCGAGGATAAACAGAAGGGGTCTATAGCCCTTATGAAGCAGCTTGTCTCTTTGGATGGTAACGGTATTATAGCAACACACGATCTGGTTTTGGGCAATCTTGAAAATGAGTTTCCCGAGTCGATAAAAAATTATAGATTCGAGGCTGATATAAAAGACGAGCATCTATCTTTCTCGTATAAGATAAGAGAAGGAGTTGCTCAAAACATGAATGCGAGCTTCTTAATGAAGAAAATGGGTATAACAGGATTGTAGCAACTATGGAAGAAATTTTACATTATGTATGGAAATTTCGTCTGTTTCAGGATAACCTAAAAACAACAGACGGACAACCCATTGAGGTTTTAGATGTGGGGCTACCCAACACAAATGCAGGTCCTGATTTTTTTAATGCCAAAGTGAAAATCGGAGATAAAACTTGGGCTGGTAATATCGAAATACACAATTCGTCTGACGATTGGGTAAAACATAAACATCATACCGATAAAGGATATAATTCAGTTGTATTGCATGTTGTGGAAAAAGCGAATTGTGAAGTTTTTAATGAGTTAGGTAATAGTATATTGCAATGTGAGATTGTAGTTCCGGATCATGTCAGGCAGAATTATGAATTTCTATTACATTCCAATACCGATATTCCTTGTTGCAATTATATCGGTTCAATGCCTTCTTTTCATCTCAATTCGTGGATGAATACTTTACTGATCGAACGGTTGGAACGTAAGTCGAACCATATAGAAGAGTTGCTTTCAAGATTCGGTAATTCGTGGGAAGATGTTTTCTATGTTCTTCTCTCCCGCAACTTCGGATTCGGTCTTAATTCCGATTCATTCGAGCGTTTGGCTCTAAGTCTTCCGTTAAAGTGTATTCAAAAGCATAGAGATAATCTTATACAAATAGAAGCTCTCTTATTTGGGCAGTCGGGAATGCTTTCTGATTTGAAATCGGATGATGATTATTTCCTACTATTGAAGAAAGAATATGAGTTTTTGAAAAATAAATTTGAACTTAAGCCGTTAGAATCATATATCTTTAAAAGTTTAAGGTCACGGCCTACAGCCTTTCCTCAAATAAGGATAGCACAACTGGCTGCTTTGTTGCATAGTTCATATGGATTGTTTTCTAAAGTTGTCGAAAATGAAGATATTGGGCGCATCAGGTTGATGTTTCATGTAAATGCTTCGGAGTATTGGCAGATGCATTATGCTTTTGGTGTAGCTTCGGAAAGGAAATCTAAATATCTTGGTGATTCGTCTTTGGATATTATTCTGATAAATACCGTTGCTCCCATTTTATTTCTTTATGGAAAAAGTATAGACAGCGAAGCGCATTGCGAACGGGCATTGCGATTCTTGGAAACATTGAAGCCTGAACAAAATGTGATAACCAAGCGTTTTGCCAAATTGAAAATGCCTTTAAATAATGCCGCAGATTCACAAGCAATAATACAATTGAAGCGTGAATATTGTGAGCCTCGTAAATGTTTATTTTGTAGAATAGGACATCAATTATTAGTGGAAAAATAAAATGAAATATATAGACCTCTTCAATCATCTGAAAAAGATAGAAAATTACTCAGACAGTGAAATCGAAATGGATGAGAGTCTGGTAATGCGTAATTTTACATTCGAATCCAATTATCGCTTTATCCTTCCCGGAGGATTGGGTAATAATGATGATTATGAGTTTATCCCGAGCGTACCTCAGGACTATGAGCCTGATATTATTCAGCAGATGTTGAATAAGAAAGATGCTGAGATAATGGAGAATATCAAATTCCGTTATCATATGATTATGCCCAAAAATGTAACGAAGGCAAAAGGAATCATTTTTCTTTTTCATGGATTCAACGAAAAAACATGGTATAAATACTTGCCTTGGGCAAAATATATAGTAGACAAAACAGGGAAATCCATAGTGATGTTTCCTATTGCATTTCATATGAATAGGGCTCCGGCAGTATGGAGCAGTACACGCGAGATGTATCGTGTTAGCGAACAAAGAAAACAACGACACCCCGATGTTATCTGTTCCAGTCTGTCTAATGTGGCTATAAGTACCCGTTTGCATAACAAACCTCAGCGTTTTATCTGGTCGGGATTGCAGACTTATTATGATATAATTGATTTTGTCGAAAATTTCAAAAACGATCTTCATCCGGCTATTGATAGTGAGGCTACCATCGACTTCTTCTCTTACTCTATTGGAACGTTTCTTGGCGAAATATTGATGATGAGTAATAAGGATGGACATTTTTCTAGTTCCAAATATGCTACTTTTTGCGGAGGGGCTGTTTTTAACCGTTTATCTCCTGTATCCAAATTTATATTGGATAGTGAGGCCAATGTGAGCCTTTATTCGTTTGTGGTGGAGCATCTTGAAAGCCATATGAGACGAGATGAAGTACTTCGTCATTATATGCATACCCATCCCGAAGGCAATAACTTCAGGAGTATGCTCAACTATCGCTCTCAAACGTCGGACCGTGAGCAGCGTTTTAGAGAAATGAGTGATAGATTTTATGCGATAACTCTTGCGCAGGATGAGGTAGTGCCTACCTATGAGGTTATAAATACTTTACAGGGTTCTCTTCGGGATATCCCTATCAGAATAGAAACACTCGACTATCCATACAAATATATACATGAAGATCCGTTTCCAGCTTTACCTAAAATAGCAGAAGAAGTGGATAAACAATTCCGTCTCACATTTGATAAGATTAGCGAATTCTTAAAGTAAATATACAAGAGTGCTTAAAATTAGCTTTTTAGTGCTTTAGCTTCTCAATAATTATGTCGGCTGCCCGCCCCGATGCTCCGGGTTTTCCTAAGATATTTATCACTTCATCATATTCTTTGAGCATCTTGTTTTTATAAGAGTCATCATATAAGAGTCTGTTGGTCTCTTCCTGAATAGAACTAACAGAGAAAAACTTAGAGAATAACTCTTGTACTACAATCTTGTCTGCTATCAGATTGACTAGAGATATATATTTAGTATGCAGTACATTTTTGAAAACCCAATAAACAATACGAGGGATTGGTGTTTTGTAGCATACTACTTGCGGCATTCTGAATAGTGCTGTCTCAAGGGTAGCTGTACCCGAAGTTACAAGAGCAGCCTCTGAATATTGGAGCAAACGATAAGTTTGTCCGAAAATGATTTTACAGGAGTGATTCCCGATATATTTTGTATAGTATTCCGGATCTATTCCGGGCGCGCCTGCTATTATGGGTTGATATTCAGTATATTTTTCTATAGACTGAAGCATTGCCGGAAGATTATCTTTAATCTCTTGTTGGCGGCTACCTGCTAATAAAGCTATTACAGGTTTGTTGTCCAGCTTATTATCCTCTCTGAATTGCTCGAAAGAGTCATTCGTGTTTTTTCCTTTAAAGTCGGCAACTGCATCTACAACGGGATTGCCTACATAGTCGATATGGTAATTGTGCTTTTTATAGAATTCCACCTCAAAGGGTAAAATAGATAGCATTTCGTCTACATACTTCTTGAAAGATTTTACTCTGTATTCCTTCCATGCCCAAACTTTTGGCGAAATATAATAATAGACAGGTATTTGAGTATGTGTTTTCAGATACTTTGCAATTTTCAGATTGAAACCCGGATAGTCTATTAATATCACAACGTCAGGTTGAAATTGAATAATTTCTTTCTGACACATTTTCATGTTGCGGAGAATTGTACGCAGGTTAAGTAATACCGGAATAAATCCCATGAAAGCCATTTCGCGGTAATGCTTAATCAGTATGCCTCCTTGTGCTTGCATCAGATCTCCTCCAAAGAAGCTAAATTCTGCTTCCGGGTCTCTTTCTTTTAATGCAGCCATCAGGTTCGATCCGTGTAAATCGCCGGAGGCCTCTCCTGCAACAATAAAATATTTCATATGATTATATATTTCAGACTAATTTTTCCCAACTTTTTATGGATTCTATATATCCATGATCGGTCATGTCTACTTTTACAGGTACTACAGATACAAAACCATTGGCTAAGGCCCATTCATCGGTCATTTCATCGTGTGGTTCATCATTTTCAAAAGCTCCTGTAAGCCAATATATTTGTTTTTGAGAACCATCTTTAGATGTCATAAACTCAGCAGTCCATTGCCCTGATGTTTGTCGGCAAATCCTGATCCCTTTTATTTCAGCTCCTTTCGGAATATTTACATTCAGACATGTTCCTGTAGGTAAGCCTTCATTTAAAACTTTTTCTGTTAAGCTACGAATATATTTTTTAGAGAAAGAAAAATCTGCATTGTGATCGTGGTCTAACAAAGAGAACCCGATAGCAGGAATTTTAAAAACAGCCCCTTCCAAAGCTGCTCCCATTGTACCCGAATATAAGACTGCTACCGCAGCATTAGACCCATGGTTTACACCGGATAATACTATGTCGGGCCTACGGTCGGTAAGCTCATTTATTCCTAGTTTTACACAATCTACAGGAGTGCCGGAACAACTGTATAATTTAAAATCGGTATCTTCCTTTTCAAGATGGGCTCTTAATGGTACTAAAGAGGTTATTGCACTAGACATGCCGGATCGTGGTCCGTCGGGAGCTACAACTATAATCTCTCCCAGTCCTTTTACACTGTCTATCAGAGCCTCTATACCCTTTGCCCTAAATCCATCATCGTTTGTAATTAATATCAGAGGTTTTTTATTCTCCATCATTTTATAGCCTAATTGTCATATTTCAGTTAAGAAACAAAGATACGCCAATATTTTAAATAACTTCTACCTACCTTTGTTCTGTAAATGGATATTTGTAACTATTGACAACTTTTAAATAGGATTATGAGAAAATTTAGTTTGTGCTTTTTTCTGCTGCCTTTTGCTTTGTTAAATGTTTTAGGGCAGCAACAATATAGAAAACCTGTAATGCCGACGAAGAATCTTATACTAATGATTCCCGATGGTACTTCAATAGGAGTTGTATCAGCTGCTCGCTGGTATCAGATCTATAATAATCTGGGGGGAGACAGGCTTGCTGTCGATCCTTATATTTGCGGAACAGTAAAGACCTTCTCGTCTAATGCTCCTATTGGCGATTCTGCACCTACTACATCGTGTTATATGACAGGTATGCAACAAAGAGAAGGGAATGTTGCTGTCTATCCGTTAGCTGATACAGTTAATGATCTGGTATCCGTAAATCCCTCAATGGCTTATCAGCCTTTGGCTACTATTTTAGAAGCAGCCAAATACCAGCAAAATAAAGCTGTTGGTCTTGTTGTTACTGTCGAGTTTCCTCATGCTACGCCTGCTGATTGCTCCGCTCATTACTATGATAGAAATAACTATGGCTACATTGCTTCACAAATGGCTTATCAAAATTTAGATGTCATGTTTGGTGGTGGTAATTCTATTATAACCGATGATATAAAGCAATATTTCAGAAATACAGGAACTACATTGGTTCAAGATGATATAGAAGCTTTTCGTAGTCTGAAAGGAAAAGATAAAGCTTGGGCTCTGTTTTGTGAAAGAGAGCATCCTTACGACCTCGACAGAGATACTACAAAGATTCCTTCTTTAGCGGAAATGACAGAAAAAGCTCTTGAGAAATTGTCTCAAAATGAGAATGGCTTTTTTCTGATGGTAGAAGGTAGCAAGGTTGATTGGTCGGCACATGGTAATGATGCTATCGGCTGTATCACGGAATATTTGGCCTTTGATAAGGCTGTGGCTCTAGCTATGGATTTTGCTAAAAATAATGGAGAGACTACAATCGTTATTCTGCCTGATCATGGCAATAGTGGTTTCACTATAGGGAATAAAAATCTTAATCATGGAGAGCGTGCTTCCATTTCTACTCTCTTTGGTAAGGTTTCAGAATATAAAAAAACCGGTTATGGACTAAGCGAGATAATCTTAAACTCTAAACCCGAAGATTTTAGAAAAATATTTAAAGAGTATGCTAATATCAACTTAACAGATGATGAATATAATGCAGTGCTTCAATCAATAGACTACAAAAAGCCCGGATATACAGAGATTGCTAATAGTCTGAATGTAGCTTCTGTTGTTATTAATATAATGAATTCCCGTACATATTTTGGATTTACTTCGGGTAACCACACCGGAGAAGAAGTATTTCTTGCAGCATACCATCCGCAAGGTAATGTTCCTATGGGGATGAATACGAATGCAGAGATAAATCAATATTTATTTGATGTTTTGGGTTTGAAAAAGTCTTTACCGACAATGACTTCAGAAATTTTTGCAAAACATACTGATGTTTTTGCGGGTATGGACTATTGGATAGATAAGTCGGCGAGTTTTCCTATATTAAAAGTGAAAAAAGGAGGTAAGGTATTGTCTGTTCCTGCTTTCAAATCGCTGGCATATATTAATGGACAGTCAATACCTTTAAATACGGTAACTGTTTATATTGATAAAAATGATACTTTCTATTTGCCACAAAACTTAAGAGATAAATTCTGATAGATTATTATCTATCTTCCTAGATTTCTTATATTCAGAGAATTAAGAACTGTAGCCATAGTGCCTTTGTGAAGATATTGCCAGATTGGGTTTTTAACAGTAGTATTTTCAGTCTCGTCGGGCCTGTTGAATGTTTTTTCTATTTCATTGTCGCGAATAAAATAGCTATCGAAGTCGAAATTTCTGTCTTTAGATGCCACAACAAACATTCTGCCTCCAATAACGAAAAAGCCGTAAGGTGTTTCATCTCGGGTGAGCATATTGCACCATGAGTTATCTATTGCTACAATGTCAAAAAATAATTTATCCCCAGTTTTCGATAATGTTATCTTTGTTGCAGGCCATAAGAATCCTCTGTTCTTTCTCAGTATCATTTGATGTACGTCCGTAGCAGCAAATTTTATGACATCATCTTTTATTTCCAGATATGGTAATACTATTTTGTTCTCTCCTTTTGTTGGAGAAGCACTATTGAGTTGAATAGATACAAACAGGATAGATATAAAGAAGAGAATCTTGATTTTCATTATTTTTTTATTTTCGGCGTACAAATGTATAAAACTTTTTAAAATTATCATAAATAGATTTGATCTGCTATAAATAGTTAATCATTTTTATCAATTCGAACTTTTCTTTATTTTTGTATAAAAATGACAAAGTAATAACTCTTTCGTATGAAAAATATAATAAAATATTTGAAAAAAATAGCTTTATTCCTTTTTGGAGTAGTTCTTATTGTGTGGGGATATAAGGTTAATGCTGCGAACAATGCAACTAAAGAGGAGAAGAAAGATAAGTCTTCTAAATCAGTAGAACCTGTAACCGAAGAGAAAAAGTCCGATCAGAAAGAGAGTGAAGAAGAGTCCGGAGATTCTAAACAAGATAATAAAGATAAAAAAGACTCTAAACCTGTTCAAAATCAGCCGGCAAAAGATACTAAGCAAGAACCGGCTACGAAACCGAAGCCTGCCGCTAAGTCTTCTTCTGAAAAAAAGACAGAACCTGAAGTTAAAAAAGAAGAGAAAGAGGTGAAGGAAGAAACTGTAATAGAGAAAGCTACACCAGAAGAGTCTTCAGGGACAGAATAAATAATGGCAGAGAGAATATATAAGGCTCAGACCCGATATTTATTTCATGCACATATTAAGATCAAAGTTTCTGCATTTTATGACGACAGTTTTTTCGATGGATTGTTTTCTATCTTAGAAGATGTTGATAAAAAATATAATTCATATCAGCCGGATTCATATATTGATCGCATCAATAAAGCTGCAGGTAGCTTTGTCGAAGTCGACAGTGAGACCGTAAATATACTGAGGCAGGTCTTGGAACTATCTGATTTTTTTGCTGGAGCATATGATATTACAGTCATGCCCCTTATTCGTTTATGGGGCTTTTACAGAAGCGAGCACAGCCGTATTCCTACAGAGGAAGAGATTGCAGAGAATCGCAAGCTGGTCAGTTATCGTAATATCGAGATAGAAGGAAACAAAGTAAGAATAGCAGATGGTCAGGAGTTGATTACAGGTTCTTTTATAAAAGCATATGCTGTGGATAGACTAGTAGGTTACATGCGACAGGTAGGTGTGAACGATGCGATAATAAATGCAGGAGGTAGTACTATCTGTGCAATAAATGACAATGTTCATCCGGCATGGCAGGTTATTGTTCGAGAGCCTAAAGAAGAAAATGTCTTGTTTAATGTTGATATTGCAGATCAAGCATATTCTACATCGTCTCAGAGCAAAACATTCCTGGAAATTAATGGAAAAGAATATGGACATATCTTAAATGCAAAAACAGGTATGCCATCGACAAATAAGCAAGTTGGAGTTATAAGTGATAATTGCATGGTCGGCGATATAATATCTACAGGACTGTATTGCCTGTCAGGAGAAGATTTTCTACAGAAAATGGAGCAATTATCATCCCGATACAAAGTGGAAGGATTCCTTCTTGACGAGGATGATAGAATATTTGGAACGAAAAGGTTTGTCAATAAGAAAAATAATTAGTCTGGTAATAAGGCGTTGATTTTATTATGCATATATTTTCAGGAAAGAATAAGACGAAAGGGAAGAGGATTGTAGCAATAGAGAGTGTCCCTTATTTGTATATCCCTATTCCTCACTACATGCGAGACTTTTCTGTCCCGATAGTCAACGTTGGGGATAAGGTCTGTAAATTTCAGTTAATAGCAGAGTCTAAGGGTGTGTTTTCTTCTAATGTACATTCTCCTGTATCGGGTATTGTAGAGGCTATTGAGGAATATTCTTCTGCAGATGGTACTCTTGTAAATACCATTGTAATTAAAAATGACTTTGAAGAAAAAGTTGAAGTAAGACCAACTTCATTGTTGTATCTACAAACCCTTACTTCTGAACAGCTTTTAAATATCATACGAGGTAGCGGTGTAGTAGGAGAGGGTGGAGCTCAGTTTCCGACAGCAGTTAAGTACACTCTGGATGGTAAGAAAATAAATACCTTTATCGTAAATGGAGCCGAGTGCGAACCTTATCTGACAGCTGATTATGCGTTGATGTCGCAGCGAACGAAGGAACTTCTGGAGGGAATTGCAATTATAAATAGGATTCTTGGTGCGCAAGAAATTGTTATATCTATAGAAGAGCAAAACAAGCAGCTGCAAAAAGTATTCGAGCCTTTTCTCAACAATCCATTATATAAAAATATTCGTATCGTTACTCTGTCCAATGATTATCCTCAAGGAGCAGAGTTACAGTTGATAAAGTCTGTGACCGGGTTGGAACTACCTCGTAATGTATTGCCTCGCGATGCCGGAGTTATTGTTAGCAATGTAGGTACTATATATGCTATATACAAGGCAGTCGTTTTTCACGAACCTGTTGTCAATCGTGTTATCACTGTTGCAGGCAATGGTTGCGAAGGGGGAAACTATGAAGTGAAAATAGGAACTCCGATATCTTATATACTTGATGTGCTTGGGATATCTGCCGAAAATAATACGGTTGTTGTGGGAGGTCCGATGATGGGGCGCGCTGTAACAAATAGTAATACATCTGTAACGAAAGGTACATCAGGTATAATATTGACAAAAAAAGAAAAAATAAAGAGAGAGAACTGTATTTCTTGTGGATATTGTGTCGAAGTATGTCCGATGGGGCTTATGCCGATGAAATTTGAAGAGCATTATAGAAAAGGTAAATACTTTAATCTTGAAAAATATAGTATAAGTAGTTGTATCGAGTGTGCAGCATGTGAATATATATGTCCTGCCAATGTAGCTCTTATCGAAAGTATAAAAAAAGGAAAGATAAAACTAAAACAGCAAGCTGATGCAATACGATAAAACTCTTTATGCTCCATTCGTAAGAACAGATGATAGTATCGGTAAGGTGATGACAGATGTTATTGTAGCTTTACTGCCTGCTATAGTTATATCATATCTGGCATTTGGATATATACCGTTGATGGTTGTTCTGGTTGCCGTAGGAAGTGCTTTAATTACTGAATTTATTTTCTCTGCCATCTTTTTTAAGCGGACAGATTCTGTTGCGGACGGATCGGCTATAATAACAGGCATTCTTTTGGCCTTTACCATAGCTCCCTTTACTCCTCTCTATGTCGTTGCATTTGGAGGATCTATGGCCGTATTGTTCGGTAAGCTTCTTTGGGGAGGTATGGGGCGTAATGTATTTAATCCGGCTTTGGTTGGGCGCGAGTTTATGACAGTCTTTTTTCCTGCTGTTATGGCTTCACGCACTATCTGGTATGACAAAACGGCTGTAAATATAAGTAATATAGATCTTTTTGGGAGCGACTTCTTCAATCAGTTGTTTTTCAAGGCTTCCGGAGCTATTGGAGAGTATTCTGTATTTTTTTTGGTATTGGGCGGCCTATATCTTCTTATACGAAGACGAATCTCATGGCACATCCCTTTTGCTCTTTTAGTATCTTTTTCTGTATTATTACTTGTATTCACAGGCTTTTCTGACTATACTATTCAATTCTCGTTGGGAGGACTTATGCTGAGCGCTATTTTCATGGCTACGGATATGCCTTCGAGTACATCTGCTAACTACGGTAAATTATACTACGGGGCAATGATTGGAGTTGTTGCTATTATCTGTATTCTCAACGATGTGAAATACGAATATATGTCATATTCTATTTTGTTGCTTAATGCTTTTGTTAGTCCAGTCAACTGGGTTTTTCGTCCAAAAGTATGGGGGCAGAAATTGGATTGGCTCACACGTTCGTGGCAAGGTTTGGCTGTTACATCTATGATTTTTATAGCAACCTTTGCTATGATATATTTACACCACACAGGGGCTATAATGTATCTTGTTTTTGTATATATTCTTTTCTGTGTCATTCGCTTCATTGCTAAAGAAAAGCAGTTGTAGTAAAATAAAAATGATAAAATAAATAAGGAGCAAATATTTTCTATTTGCTCCTTATTTATCTTATGTAATTACTTTTCTTAAAGCTTTATTCCCATTATTATTGATGGAAATATTCCTAAAAGGATATTGAGTGTGATAGCTATTATAGCCACTGCTTTATATTCGAATGGGACTCTTAATCTTTCTTCTGTTTCGGGATCTTTAACAATCATTACGTTAGTTACTCCCAAGTAGTAATAAACAGCCACAGCAGAGTTTAAAATACCAAATACAACTAACAGTACATGGTTGAGTTGCAGCATTTGCTCAAATACAAATAATTTTGCAAAAAAGCCGGCGAATATAGGAATCCCGCTTAACGAAAGAAAAGCGCATGCAAGTATAGCTGTTAATACAGGCTGGCGTTTTATCAGTCCGAAGAAGTTTGAAATATCTTCATTGTCTTTGCCTCTGGTAACACTTAATATAACCGCAAAGGCGGCGATTCCGGCAAAACTGTATGCTGCTGCATAATATAATACTGCATTGGCAGATGTACCTACAGCTAATAAGGTCATCATCATAAATCCTGCATGAGATATCCCGGAATAAGCCATCATTCGTTTTATATTTTTCTGTCTTAGAGCCGTAATGTTACCTACGATCATAGTCAGTATAGAGAGTACCACAAGTAGTGTCTGATAGGTTGGAGTCACAGCAACGGATAATATACTTACTATTTTAAATAGAGCTCCTATTGCAGCAACCTTTACCAAAGTACTCATCATTGCTGTAACAAGAGTTGGTGAACCTTCATATACATCAGGAGCCCAGAAATGAAATGGAACAATAGATGCTTTAAACATCATACCCACGGTTATCATCACAAACCCGATGTTGAACCATATTGGTAAAGAAGCCCCTTGTGTCAGCGATACTGTTGCTATTTCAGCTATGTCGAACGAAGTAGTAGCTCCATAGATTAATGCTATACCAAAAAGGATAAAGCTGGAAGCGAAAGCCCCCATAATAAAATATTTCATTCCGGCTTCATTGCTTCTCAAACTCTTAGGATCGCTCGATGCTAAAGCGTATGCTGTGATGGATAATACTTCGAGTCCGATGAAAAACATTGCAAAATTTCCGAACGAGATCATTGCTACAGCTCCTGCAAGCATAAATACTTTGAGAGAAACATAATCCGCTATTTTGACAAAGTTTTCCTGATAAAATTTAGGACTCATAAGAATAATGAGTAATGCAATAATGATGAACAAGATGGAGAATCCTTGCGAAAATCCACTGTTCTGCACCATATTATATTTATCTACTGCAATAAAAGACTCTCCCAGATAAAATTCTGTTATGGTCATTCCTAAAACAGCTATTAGTCCGATGAGGGTAACAGGTATAAGAATTTTCCTCAAATTGAGAACCTCTAACAACAGGCAAACAATTCCTAATCCTGAAATGGCTATTAATGTACTCATTATATATCTTGCTAAATTTTATCTGTTAATATACATCATTATCTCCGACAAACTTGTACCTACAAGGTCTGTTACTGGTTTCACATACACCCCAAATACAAATAATACTATGGCTATGAGACTAAACACAGTTACTTCTGTTTTAGAAAGGTCTCTAAAAGGAGTTTTTGCAGGCTCTCCGAGCATTACATACTGAAACATACGGAGCATGAACAGAGCCCCAAGAAATAGAGATGTTCCTATTGCTATTGCATACCACATATTTACCTGATATACTCCAAACATTATTGTAAACTCTCCGATAAAGTTAAAAGTTAATGGCACTCCTATCGAAGATAATATACTAATGAAAAATGCTACTGAAAATTTAGGGGCGTATCCTTTCAAACCTCCCAGTTCGCTTATCTTTAATGTGTGTGTTCTGTTTTGTATAATATCTACCGAATAGAACAGAGCTACGATACCGAAACCATGAGCCAGAATTAGCACTACAGCACCTTCCAGTCCGTCGAAGGTCAGAGCATAAGCTCCTGCTGCTACATATCCCACATGCGATAACGACGCATAAGCCATAAAACGTTTGAGGTCATTTTGTCTTAACGCCATAATAGATCCATATACAACCCCTATGATACAAAGAATTAGAATAACAGTTCTTAACTCTTCTGTGGCATAAGGCGTTGTCGGCAACTGCCAGCGTATCACACTATATGCTCCCATCTTGGACATTATACCTGCCAATAGCATAGTACCTACAGCCGGAGCTTTTTGATATACATTAGCTTGCCATGTATGAAACGGGAAGATCGGTATCTTAATAGCATAAGCAAGGAAGAAAGCAAGGAATATCCATATTTGCTCTGTATTGCTCAAGTTGGCATTGTAAAATGCTTCGAGTTGGAAGCTGCCTGTTCGTGTGTAAAGATATATGATCGCTCCCATCATAAAGAGTGAGCCTACAAATGTGAACAGGAAGAAAGTCATTGCAGCCTTGCGCCTTTTGGCGATTTCTCCGTTTCCCCAAAATATGATAATAAAATAGATAGGGATCAGAGACATTTCCCAAAATATATAGTATAATAGTGCGTCGCTGCTAAGGAAAGCTCCTGTCATAGAAAAAGCCATAAACATAATAAGACTGTACAGAAGCCTTTCGTTTTTAAACTCTCGATGCAAAGAAGCTAATATGATTATCGGAAGCAATATCGTTGTCAGCAATACCATTGCTATTGCCAGCCCGTCTGCCTTTAAAGAAAAAGATATATTGGGGTTACTGATCCAGTCTATACTGAAAGTTGCTCCTGCCGCTCCGTATTTCAGATATAAAGCAACAGAAAAAACCGCTGCGGCAACACTAAAAAGGATAGCTACTTTCGACGCAAACCTGTTTCCCGAAAGATAAGTGAAGATTGCACCTCCTAATAATATTATCAATATGATTACTATATTCATGTTTCCTTAAGATTTTTATACAAGAAATAAACAGATGATCAATGCACAGAAGCCTAATACAAAAAAGAACATATAGAATCCGAGACTTCCATTTTGAAGTTTCTTTGCCGGAGCAGATGCGGCTTCTATGAGTTGCCCGCCACCTTTGAAGAAGTTTTTAAGAACTTTCTCTACGACGTTATCGAAGAAACTAGCCAAAGCATAGGTCGGTTTGACGAACAAAGCATTGTATATTTCATCTATATAGTATTTATTATAAAGGACTTTTATAAATCCGGTGATCTTATCATCTTCGACTGGGACTTCCGATTTTTTGATGTATTTGAAATATGCCCATCCCAATCCGGCAAATGCTATCAATGTGGATATAACCATTGTCATAGCTTGTTCTCCGATAGGCGGGTGTTCAGCAAGGGTCAACCCCGGTAATATCGGTTCTATGAATCCATTGAGCCAGCTAAGACCAAATGGCAGACTTATGAGCCCTCCGAATATAGCCAGTATAGCCAATACGATAAGCGGCATTGTCATTGTTTTAGGCGATTCGTGTAAGTGGTGCTCTTGTTCTTCTGTTCCCCTAAATTCTTTAAAGAAGGTGAGGTACAAAACTCTGAACATATAGAATGCAGTAAGCAGAGATGCTAAAGCAGCTATTGCCCATAAAAACTTATTATGTTCGAATGCTGTAAGCATTATTTCATCTTTGGAGAAGAATCCGGCAAGCGGCGGTATTCCCGATATAGATACAGTAGCAACCGCAAAAGTTGAATAAGTTATTAACATCACACCTTTTAGTCCGCCCATTCTTCGCATATCCTGCTCTCCACCCATTGCGTGTATTACCGATCCTGATCCTAAGAACAGACAGGCTTTGAAAAACGCATGAGTGATAACATGAAATACTGCAATATGATATGCGCCCAATCCCAGTGCAAGGAACATCAGTCCGAGCTGAGATACAGTAGAGTAGGCGAGTACCTTTTTTATGTCGGTCTGGGCAACTGCAATAGATGCTGCAAATAGAGCTGTTATAGCTCCTACTATGGCAATAAAGATTTTTATATTAGGAGTAAGGTCGAAAATGAAATTCAGGCGTGTAATCATAAATACTCCGGCTGTAACCATTGTGGCAGCATGTATCAACGCCGATACAGGAGTAGGGCCAGCCATAGCATCAGGAAGCCAAGTGTATAATGGTATTTGGGCACTTTTTCCTGTAGCCCCTATGAACAATGCAAAGGTAGCTACACCCAACAAAGATGACACCTCCGGATTTGATGTTGAGGAAACTGCAAGTTTGAGTGTTTCGTAGTCTACTGTTTTGAAAAGGTAACCCAGCGTAAAAATACCTACAAGAAAACCTAAATCTCCTATACGGTTCATCACGAATGCTTTTTTAGCTGCATCGTTGTTTTTGTGATCTTTATTCCAAAATCCGATAAGAAGGTAAGAACATAGTCCCACACCTTCCCATCCGATAAACATTACAAGGAGATTACTTCCTGTAACGAGTACCGACATAAAGAAGATAAATAGGTTGAGGTAAGAAAAATAGCGATCTATATTTTCGTCACCTTTCATATACCCTATAGAGTAGATATGTATAAGAGCACCTATACCTGTCACAAACAGTAACCAGAGTAGAGACAGTTGGTCGAGTGTGAAAGACATATCGGTGGTAAATTCGCCGAGAGCCAGCCATTGGAAAAGGTTGACATGAACAGCTTCACCTGTAGATAATATACGGATGAAAAAGATACAGGATATAACGAAGCTGATCAATACTGCCGAGGTGGCAATAATCCCTGTCAGGCAACGTCCTGTAATTTTTTTACCTACCAGCAAATTGATTAAAAAGCCAATAAACGGACTTAGAAGAAGTATTAATACCAGTATTGTTTCCATCCAAAATTATCCTTTTAAGTTTTTCAATTTATCAATGTCGATTGTTCCTATATTTCTATAGATTGCTACAAGTATAGCCAATCCTACGGCAACTTCTGCGGCTGCAACTGCCAATGAGAATATTACGAATACCTGTCCGCTCGAGTCTTGATGATATACCGAGAATACGGTGAGCAGCATATTAGCTGCGGCAAGCATTATCTCAACCGACATTAACATTACTATTGTACTTCTGCGGTACAACAGTCCAATTGCACCTACCGTAAATAGCAAAATGCAGAGGTAGATGTAATTGTCAATTCCTACTTGTTCTAATATATTATTCAGCATGGCTTAAGCTTTTTTCTCTTTTTTTGAAATCAGTACTGCTCCTATCATAGCCGCAATAAGCAAGATAGATACAAACTCGAATGGTACGAGGTATTCTTCCAGTAGTACCTGACCTATTATATTTACAGACTGATAGTCTAATCCTTCAGCTTTATACGATTCTATTACCGGTGTCGATTTTAATAACGCTGCTAACAGCACTACCCCCATAAGGCATGCAGAGATCGTTGCTGCTACACGGCTAATCACCTTCTTTTTAGGCTCGTGCTGTTCACTGAGGTTCATCAGCATAAGAGTAAATAAAAGGAGCACCATAATGGCTCCGGCATATACTACAATATTGATTACTGCAAGAAATAATGCATTGAGTAGAAGGAAATGCCCTGAAATAGAAAAGAAACAAATAATCATATACACTGCACTATGGATAGGATTCTTAGACAAAACGGTCAAAGCTCCTGTTCCCAGTGTAATGGCTGCCAGAATATAAAAAATTATTGTAATCATATTTATATTGAGTTGTTTCGTAATTCGTTAATCATATTTTCGGGCTTTGGCATCCTCCACTGAAATCACCAACTTATCTTTGCCGTAAATGAAGTCTTCCCTTTCTAGCTTAGGCTTGACAAGCAATTTTGATTTTGTCAGGAAAATGGCTTCTTTAGGACAGGCTTCTTCGCATATGCCACAGAATATGCAACGAAGCATATTAATTTCGTATACCGAAGCATATTTTTCTTCCCTATATAGATCTTCTTCCCCTTTTTTGCGTTCCGAGGCTACCATTGTTATAGCTTCTGCCGGGCACGATAATGCGCACAATCCGCAGGCGGTACAGCGTTCTCGTCCTTCCTCGTCTCGCATCAATACGTGCTGTCCACGATATACGGGGCTGAATTCACGTTGCTGTTCGGGATATTGTATTGTATTCTTTTTCTTGAAGAAATGCTTTATAGTAATACTCAATCCCTGAATTATGGCAGGCAGGTATATGCGCTCTATGAAGGTCATCTTTTTGTTGACGACTTCCGTTTTCCTTCCTGATAATGATATATCTTTTATCGACATGGTAAACTCTTTATTATTTGAAAATCAAGACTCCTATCCCTACAAGGAATATATTTACTATTGCCAAAGGAAACAACATTTTCCAGCCTAGTTTCATTAGTTGGTCGTAACGGAATCTCGGTATTGTCCAACGTACCCACATATAGAAGAAAATGAAGAATGTCGTTTTTGCCAGAAGGGATAATACACCCAGAATATTGGCTATGTTCACTCCCCAGTTTTCTGATACCCAGCTCATCCCCGGATAGAGATATCCTCCGAAGAATAATACTGAAATAAAAGCCGAAGAGAAGAACATGCTCGCATATTCAGAGAACATGAAAAATCCCATTTTCAACGATGAAAACTCAGTATGATGTCCGTTTACAAGTTCCGATTCACATTCAGCGAGGTCGAATGGTGTACGGTTACACTCAGCAAAGGAACAAATGAGAAAGATGAGGAAGGTAAGAGGCTGAACAAATACATTCCATACTGTACTCTGTTGTTCTGTGATTTCTCTGAGGCTTAATGTGCCTGTCATCATAATGAGTGCTATGATAGATAAGCCCATTGCTATTTCGTATGAAATCATTTGTGCGCCTGCACGTATACTACCTAGCAGAGAGTATTTGTTGTTGGAAGCCCATCCTCCGATAACTACACCATATACGCTTGTCGACAATACAGCAACAATATATAGTACAGCGACATTGACGTCCGCTATCTGAGGGATAAACTCATATCCTGCAATGATAAACTTTTCAGCCCAAGGAATCACAGATACACCAAGCAGCGATACGCTCATTGCTACGGCGGGTCCTACCACAAACAGTATTTTGTTCGGTGTATTGGGCATAAATTCCTCTTTTGCGAACAGTTTTGCGCCATCGCATATCGGTTGTAACAAACCCCAAGGACCAGCCCTGTTAGGACCATAACGGTCTTGTAAGAATCCTGCGACTTTGCGTTCTGCGTAAGTTGAATACAATGCAAATAGCATGGTAACTGCAAATACCAGAACTATGAGGATCAATTTTTCTAAGATAATAGCCAACTCCATTATTCTCTAGTTTTCTTTATTGCTTCTAACTCGTTTTCATCGTAAGGAGAGTTCTCCATACTTATTTTTTTTCTGTCTTGTTCGCGCCCTTCCAAAACCAAATCGTCAGTTTCTATTTTCACTTTATGTATTGGTTCTGTATAGTTGTTGACATTGATAACAGATGGTTTTTCAAATTTACGAGGCCCTTCTATTGTCCATTCCTCTGCATTTTTATGCTCGAAACGACATTCGTTGCAGATAAACTCCTCTACCTCGTGCCACTGATCTTTTCGTGCGGTAACACGTTGTACAGCATCGCCGAACATCCAGAGAGTCACTTTGCCCGAACATTTAGTACAATGACGGTGCGCATTGAAAGGTTTATTGAACCATACCCGCGATTTGAAGCGGAAAGTCTTGTCTGTCAGTGCTCCTACAGGACATACGTCGATGACATTTCCCGAAAAATCATTGTCTATTGCGCGTTCTATATATGTAGAAATCTGAGCATGATCGCCTCTTCCAACTACTCCATGCACTCGTTCGGGAGTTAGCTGGTCGGCCAGTTTTACACAACGATAACAAAGAATACAACGATTCATGTGTAGTTGTATATAAGGTCCTATGTTTTCGGGCTCAAAAGTTCTTTTCGGCTCAACATAACGAGATTTGAAATTTCCGTTGCCATATGCAAGATTTTGCAAGTCGCATTCTCCAGCCTGATCGCAAACCGGACAATCGAGAGGGTGATTTATAAGCAGAAACTCGGATACAGCTCTACGCGATTTTATAGCCCTTTCGGATGTTGCGCTTTTCACTTCCATACCCTCTTGTACGGCGGTGACACATGATGGTTGCAGCTTTGGCATCGGACGAGGATCTCTTTCGCTACCTTTAGTTACTTCTACCAAACAGCAACGACATTTGCCGCCGCAATCTTTTAGTTTGGAATAGTAACACATGGTAGGAGGAACACTATCGCCGCCCACTACACGGGCGGCTTGCAGGATTGTAGTTCCCGGTTCCACATCTACTATATGTCCGTCTATTGTAATTTTCATATATCTGTTATTTCAATAGGTGACGAACTGTTTCCATCGGTTCGTTCACAAAGTGATTTCTATCTTTTATTTTTTCAGGAAAACGTACATGGTACTCGAATTCTTCACGGAAATGCCTTATTGCTGCGGCTACAGGCCATGAAGCTGCATCTCCCAGCGGACATATAGTATTACCTTCAATCTGACTTTGAATACTCCAAAGCAGATCTATATCTTCTTCACGCCCTTCTCCTGTTTCTATACGCTTAAGTATTTTGTCCATCCATCCTGTTCCTTCGCGACAAGGGGAACATTGCCCACAACTTTCGTGATGAAAGAAACGTGAGAAATTCCATGTGTTGCGAACAATACAAGCACTATCGTTATACACAATAAATCCGCCGGAACCAAGTGATGATCCGGTAATAAACCCTCCATCTGCCAGCGATTCGTATGAAATAAGACGATCTTCACCGTTAGCCGTCTTAAATATATATTGAGTAGGCAGAATCGGTACAGAGCATCCTCCGGGTATAATTGCTTTCAACGGACGATCGTCTATCATGCCGCCACAGTATTCGTCGGAATGGAAAAATTCATCCATCGACAATCCCAGTTCAATCTCGTATACCCCCGGGTTTTTGACGTGTCCCGAAGCTGACATGAGTTTTGTTCCTGTCGATTTTCCCAATCCTATTTTTGCATATTCTTCACCACCGTTGTTTATGATCCACGATACGGTAGAGATAGATTCTACGTTGTTTACAACCGTTGGCTCATTCCACAATCCGCTTACGGCAGGGAACGGCGGTTTGATGCGAGGATTGCCTCGTTTCCCTTCTAAAGATTCTATCAAAGCAGTCTCTTCTCCGCAAATGTAAGCTCCTGCTCCACAATGGACATAAAGATCGAGGTCGTATCCAGTACCAAGTATGTTTTTTCCTAGCCACCCATTGGCATAGGCTTCTTTTATTGCTTTCTCAAGTATTTTGAATATCCACATATATTCTCCGCGAATGTAGATATATGACAGGTTAGCTTCCAAAGCATAACTGGATACGATTGCCCCTTCGATAAGAAGATGAGGTATGTGATGCATCAAGAAGCGGTCTTTGAATGTGCCGGGTTCCGATTCGTCAGCGTTGACTACCAGGTGGCGGGGTTTTCCTGATTTTTTGTCAATAAAACTCCATTTCATGCCCATAGGGAATCCTGCACCTCCACGTCCTCTCATGCCCGATAGTTTTACCTGCTCGGTAACTTCGTCAGGGATCATCGTCTTTAGTGCTTTCTCTACAGAAGCGTAACCGCCATTTTTGCGATAAACCTCATATTCCTGTATTCCGGGAATATCTATTTTCTCTAATAAAATTTTTCTACCCATCGCAAAAACTTAATATAGGCTTATTTTACCTTGTTTACAATCTTCTATCAGAGTATCTATCTTTTCCTTTGTGAGATTCTCGTGATAGTTATCTCCCAACTGGAGCATAGGCCCAAATCCGCAAGCTCCCAGACATTCTACTCCGACAACACTAAATAAACCGTCTTGAGTAATTTCACCCTGCTTTATGCCTAATTTCTGACAGGTATAATCCATCAGATCCTCTCCTCCGCGTAAGCCACAACAGGCAGTACGACAAAATTCGAGCATATATTTGGCCACAGGCTTTTGATTGAACATTGTATAGAATGTAACAACTTCATATACTTCGATAGAGGTGACCTCTAGTATCTCTGCAACTTTATCCATTAATTCTAGGCTCAGCCAGTTGTCATGTGCATCTTGTACAGCATGCAAAACAGGTAACATTGCAGATTTTTTCTTATCGGCAGGATAATGACTCAATAGTTCGTTTATACGAGCCATCAATTTCTCCGACATATTTATTATTTGTTTATACTCTCTATTTGTTTCCATCAAAAAAATTATGCGTCTAATTCTCCGGCAATAACATTAATACTAGATAGTGTGGCTACGGCATCTGAAAACATACCGCCTTTTATCATTTCTCCAAATCCCTGATAGTATACGAAACATGGTCTGCGAAAGTGTACACGAAATGGAGATCTTGAGCCATCTGTGATAAGATACATGCCTAATTCTCCGTTAGCGCCTTCTACTGCATGATAAACTTCTGCTATAGGGACAGGAACTTCTCCCATTACTATTTTGAAATGTTGGATAAGTGCTTCCATTTCTGTATATACTTCTTCTTTAGGAGGAAGATAGTAGTCGGGAACATCTGCGTGGTAAGTACCCTGTGGCATATTATCACGAGCCTGTTTCATTATTTTCAAACTTTCTTTTATTTCGGCAGCTCGTACACACCAGCGGTCGTATGTGTCGCCTGATTGTCCGACAGGAACTATAAAGTCGAAATCTTCATAAGAGCTATATGGCTGCGCGACACGTACATCATAGTCTATTCCTGTAGCACGAAGATTTGGCCCTGTAAAACCATAATTCATTGCTTTTTCGGCAGAAATAGCTCCTACGCCAACAAGCCTGTCCATGAAGATTCTGTTTCTGGCAAAAAGTCTTTCCAGTTGATCCCATGCTTTAGGAAAACCTTCGATGAATTCGTCTATTTTACGCCATGCGGTTTCAGAGAAGTCTCTTTCAAATCCACCAATGCGTCCCATATTTGTAGTCATACGTGCACCACATATTTCTTCGTATATTTCGTATGCTAGTTCACGGTATTTCATTACATAAAGAAACGGAGTATATGCTCCAAGATCGACACCTAGTATAGAGTTGCATATGAGGTGGTCGGTGATGCGTGCCATCTCCATTATTATCACTCTCATGTATTGTGCACGTTTGGGTACTTCTACTCCCAGTGATTTTTCTACAGTCATCCACCATGCCATATTATTGATTGGTGCAGAGCAATAGTTAAGACGATCGGTCAAAGTGGTTATTTGATAGAAAGTCCTGTGTTCCGCTATTTTTTCAAAAGCACGGTGTATATAGCCTATTGTGGTGTCGCAGTCGATGATGCGCTCTCCGTCCATAAGCAATATATTCTGAAATACGCCATGGGTAGAAGGGTGTGTAGGCCCAAAATTGAGGACAGACAACTCTCGTCCATCTTCGAAAGTTTGTTCTCTGACTATTTTCGCAAAGCGATGTTCTGAATTTGTTAGTTGATCTGCCATATCATTACTTTGCTTTATTTGTCCGACTCATAGTTATTTGGTGTTCTTCCGAAGAAGCGGTCGTCCTTATCAGTTCTACCGGCATCTTCTAAAGGATGGTCTTTACGCATCGGAAACGAAACCATTCCATCATCGTTTAATATCTTTTTCAGATTTGGATGTCCTTTGAATATAATACCATAGAAATCATAAGTTTCACGTTCCATCCAATTGGCAGCAGCAAATACTCCCACCACACTGTCTACCTCGGGCTTATCTCCGTTGAGAAATGTTTTTACTCTTACCCGTATATTGTCTACCCAATTGTGTAGTAAGTAAACTACAGTAAATTGTACGTTTTTTTCATTGTCAGGGTAGTGAACACCGCATAAATCTGTCAGAAAATTGAAACGTAATGTTTCATTCTCTTTCATAAAGCTTATTACCTCTTTTATTGCTTTAGGCGTGGCTTCGAATGTGAAAATGTCCCGTTCCATCCTGAAATTCAGAACTTGATCGCTGAATTTATCACTCAACTCTTTTTCTATGATAGTTGTTTCCAGAGCCATGCTTTATTCAAATTTATATGATTCGAGTAGTTCCTGATATTTTTCAGAACCTCTGCGGTGAATAGATTCATGTTTTACGAGTTCTTGTAGTTGCATAACACCATCGAGTATTTGTTCGGGGCGAGGTGGACATCCGGGTACATAAACATCGACAGGTATTACTTTGTCTATGCCTTGTAGTACAGAATAGGTGTCGAATATACCTCCCGAAGAAGCACATGCCCCAACTGCTATCACCCATTTAGGCTCAGCCATTTGTTCATATACATGACGTAGTATTGGTGCCATTTTCTTCGAGATAGTTCCCATAACAAGTAACATGTCAGCCTGACGAGGAGAGAAGCTGTTGCGCTCGGCTCCAAAGCGTCCCATGTCGTATGTGGATGCCATTGTAGCCATAAACTCAATGCCGCAGCATGATGTGGCGAAAGGTAATGGCCACAAGGAATTTGCGCGTGCCAGTCCTATTACATAGTCGAACTTAGTGGCAAAAAAACCATGTCCTGTGTAACCATCAGGAGCAGGGACAACGTTTATATTTGGTGATTTACTCATAATTTCAGAACTTCTTATTTTTCCCAATCCAGAGCTTTACGTTTAGCTTCGTAGAGAAATCCAACAACAATTACGCCGATGAATATGCCCATTTTACCAAATCCTTCCCAACTCAGTTCTTTGAAGTTTACAGCCCAAGGATACATGAATATGATTTCGATGTCGAAAAGGACAAATAATATTGCAACTAGAAAATATTTTACAGGAAAAGGAGAGCGGGCATTCCCGATAGGGTCTAGTCCACATTCAAAATTTGCCTCTTTTCGTGAACTTCTATGCTTAGGACCAATCATACCAGATACAAATATTGTGACAAATACAAATGCCACAGAAAAAACTATCTGCATCAATATGGGTAAAAAATCATAAAGATTTGAACTCATAATTTCTATTTTAACATACTTTGTTTTTACTGTAACAAAGATACTTTTTTTTATTCTCAAAAAGGAACAAAATGACTCATATATTTTATCGATAATGTTATAAAAAGTGTCTGTAGATCAAAAAATACGGCGTTTTGTTCAGTGTACTTAGCAATATGATATTAAAGTGTATTTCGACTATTTTTTATTTGATGTGTTATTTTCCTATTTATGGAATTTATATGTATTTTTTATCTATAAATTGTAAGGGAAATATATTATGTGTTAATTTTTTTATTTACACTGATTGATATGTGTTTGTTAACTAAATAAATGGAAATATTTTCAGTGAAATTTAGATTTTGTTTAAGAAGTTTATGTTAAATTATATATATTTGTGGAAATCTAAAATCCAACCTCTATGAAAAAGAATGCCTGTTGTGTTTTGTTATTATTTATTTTCTTTTGTTCTTTCTCTAATCTGTATTCGCAGTCGAAATATGGTAATGCGACAAAAGAAGAGCTAGAGATGACAGAATATTCTGCTGATACTACAGCTGCTGCCGTAATGCTTCTAAAAACCGGGGAAACTCGGTTCGTTTATGACGAAAGATCGGGCTTCCGGTTTGAGTTTACAATGCAAGTCAAAATTAAAATATTGAAAACTGAAGGCTTGTCGTGGTGTGATAATGATATTAGCTATTATGAAGCTAGTAGTAGAAATAAAGAAGAGATACGAGGCCTATCCGGTACTACCTACAATCTAGAGGATGGAAAGATTGTGAAAACAAAGCTTTCGAAAGACAATATCTTTGATGAGGATACGGATAATAAATGGAAAGTAAAAAAAATAACAATGCCAGCAGCTAAGGTTGGTTCTGTGATTGAATATAAGTATACTATCGTTTCCGATTTCTTTTATGACTTAAGATCGTTTTATTTTCAGTCTAGCATACCTATAGTTAATACTTCTTATGAGGTAACTATTCCTGAATATTTTAGGTATAATGTAGATTTTCAGGGGTATATCAGAATAGATACTAAGACTGAACCGGTGAATGAGACTATTTTTATGAGGCTTACTGACGAGAGTGGGCGTACTCAGTCGGTAAATCATAAATGTACGGCAGAACGCTATAAATTCACAGGAAATAATATTCCGGCGTTGAAGGATGAGTCTTATTTATGGACGGTAGGAGACTTTATCTCAAGAGTAGGATTTGAGCTTAAAACGATTCAGATGCCTTATCAGACAATTAAATCTTTTTCTACTACATGGGCTAATATAGATAAAGAGTTGTTTGATAGTTCTTCCTTTGGAGGAAACTTAAAGAAATCAGATTTGTTCAAAGAAGAAATTTCTAAGACCGATGTGAATCTGGAACGAGCTAAAGAAATTCAGGATATGGTGAAGTATAAAGTGAAATGGAATGATAGAACTTCATTTTACCCTACAAATCTGAAAGATGTATTAAAGAACAGTATAGGAAATAGTGCCGATGTAAACTTCCTTTTGATAAACGCTCTTAAGGCAGGTGGTTTTGATGCGTTCCCTGTTCTTTTAAGTACGAGAAGTAATGGGCGTATACCTTTTACTTATCCAAGTATTTCAGCTTTTAATTATGTAATAACAGGTATTCGTATAGATACTACTCTCTACTTTACTGATGCGGCCACCAAATATGGAGATTGGAACTTATTGCCTCCAAAATGCTTGGTTCCTCAGGCTCGCATCTTGGAAAATGATTATAGAGACTGGGTTGACCTCACTGGTTTTTCTGAAGGTTCCGAATTGCAGATAGCCCATTGTTCCTTTGTTGATTCTCAAAGAAAAGCGAAGACTCATGTTACGCTGAAGGGGATTGCCGCTTATAATGCGAGAGGTGTCTATTTTGGAGCTAAGGATAAGGATGCTTTTGTGGAGCAAATGAGCAAAGATCTTTCTGCTACAATTGATGACTTTAATATATCCAATCTTGATAATACAGGACAAGAGCTGAAAATGGAATATGTTCAAGGTGCAGATTTGGCATTGGGAGATGAATTCTTGTATGTGAATCCACTAATAGACAACTTTTATAAGACAAATCCATTTAAAGAAGAGAAGCGAGAATTTCCGGTTCAGTTCCCATATTTATATAATTATGCTCAGGTTGTTACCTTAGATATACCCGATGGGTATGTTATTGATGAGCTGCCTAAGTCAGAAAAGCTTGTAATGAATGATGATGATATTTCACTTCTTTACCGAATAGTAGCAACAGATAAGGCTATTAGATTGCAGTATCAGTACAAGTTGAAGAAAATACAGTTTTTGCCTAATGAATATGATCTTCTTAAAGACTTCTTTGCTAAATTGGTATTGAAAAACTCAGAGCAAATTGTTTTTAAGAAAAAGGTAGTAGAAGAACAACCTGTAAATAATGTGGTAAATGAATAAATACATTTTTATTTTTATCTGTGCTCTATTTACTTTGGCGGGTTATGCCCATGGAAATGTTGTAGTCATAGAAGATAGTCTTCGTAAAGATGCGGTAGCCATAATCCAAAATTTTGATGCGGTATTTATTCAGAGCGACCTGAATAATGCCACATACAAAGTAAAGGAAACGATAACTGTCCTTAATGAGCAGGGAAAAGGTTATGCTGACTTCCGTACGTATGGTGATAATTTTAGAGAATTGAAAGACTTTTCGGGGGTGATAAGGAATGTTTCGGGTGCAGTGATTAAAAAAATAGGAAAAAAGGACCTTACTGTGTCATCTATGTCTGAGCAAATGGCTACTGATAGTTATTCTATTGGATACGAATGTAAAGTTCCTACCTATCCTTATACAGTGGAATACACTTATGAACAGAAGTGGAAAAATGGAATTATTTCTTATCCGCCTTTTGCTCCGATTGCTAGATACGGAGAAGCTGTGGTTGAGGCTAATTACAGAATAGAACTTCCTACTAGTATGAAATTGAGATATACATCTAATGCTGATTTTAAAATAGAGGAGAAGCAAGAGTCAGGTAAACAGGTTTATATATTTTCTGCAAATAATATGAAGCCTATGATAAGCGAGCCATATTCTCCTCCTGGATATGTCTTATCTCCTCGTGTGCTTATCGCTCCTGCTAATTTCTGCTTCGACTCTCAATGTGGTGATATGTCGGACTGGAAAAACTATGGACTGTGGGTTTCCAAATTACTAAAAACACGTGATGTACTACCTCCTTTGATTGTATCTAAATTGCAAGATATGGTAAAGGATGTCAAGACCGATAGAGAGAAGGTTGAAATAATATATAAATATCTTCAGGATAATTCTCGCTATGTGAGCATTCAATTAGGTATAGGCGGCTTTCAGCCAATAGAGGCTTCATCTGTGTTAAAGACCAACTTTGGTGACTGTAAAGGATTGTCGAATGCAATGAAGGCGATGTTGAGTGCGGTGGGTATTTCTTCTAATTATTGTGAAATAAGTACGAGAGAGAGAGACTTATATAAAGACTTTACAAATGTAACCCAAACAGATCATGCTATATTATTAGTTCCGCTTAAGAACGATAGTATATGGCTGGAGTGTACTTCTCAGAGATTGCCTTTTGGATATATTCATAACAGGATAGCGGGTCACGATGCTTTAGTTGTTTCAGACGAAGGTGGTACGTTGTGTCGTTTGCCAGAGTATGCTGATAAGGATAATAAAACGATAACTAATCTTGTAATTAATGTAGGTGAGGACGGCTCGGCAAAGGGAAATCTTTCTTTCTCTGAATATCTTCATGCCTACAATTCTAATGTATGGTATATGACCTCAAAAGATAGAGATTATGTTTTGAAGTATATAAACGGTAATGTGAAATTCCCTAAAATTCAGTATAGCAATATAAATGTGGTAGAGCAAAAAACAGAGAGTCCTTCGTGTACTTTGACTTCCGATTTTGTGGCAGGAGAGTTTGCTAATAAAACAGGTACACGAATGTTTATACCTATATGTCCGTTGGATAAGAGCGTAAGCAATCCTTTTTCGTCTGCTACGCGTGTCTTTGATATCGACATTCCTCATGGTTATTCAGAATCAGATACGATAGTATTTAATATACCAGAGTTGTATACCTTAGAATCTATGCCTAAAAATGTATCATTGACAACACCTTTTGGTACTTTCGAAACAGAAGTTATGTCAGAAGGGAATAAGGTCATTTATATTCAACGAAAGGATATATTTACAGGCAGGTATGATAAGTCAGAATATGAGGCGATAAAAGACTTCTTTACAAAAATGATAAATGCTTCAAAGCAACGGCTTGTCTTGAAAAAGATTTAATTTTATATACAGATACACAAAGGTAACAAGAATAACACATCTTATATATGTTATTCTTGTTACCTTTTTTATTCAGTAATTATTTCTTTATATTTTTTTTAGCTTTAGTAATAAGCTGTTGGTGACAACGCTTACCGAACTTAGAGCCATAGCTGCTCCCGCAATCATTGGGTTTAGTAAAAACCCGTTAATAGGATATAATATACCTGCTGCAATAGGTACACCTATTATATTATATATAAATGCCCAAAACAGATTTTGTTTTATGGTTCTTACGGTGGCTTTCGAGAGTTTTATGGCTTGACAAAGCTTGTTGAGGTCTGATGATATTATTGTAATCTGAGCTACGTCCATCGCTATGTCACTGCCTTTACCCATTGCTATACTAACATCTGCTGTGGCAAGAGCACCACTGTCGTTTATGCCATCTCCTACCATAGCCACGACCTCTTTGTTTATTTGCAGTTCTTTTATGAATGTTGCTTTTTCAGCAGGTAGTACTCCTGCTTTTACATAGCTTTCGGGTATGCCTACTTGTTTTGCTATCAGGTTTGCCGAGCGTTTACTGTCTCCTGTGAGCATATATACTTTCAGTCCCCACGATTGTAATTTTCGTATAGCGTCGGCCGATGTTTCTTTTACTGTGTCGGTGATAGCTATTACAGATAAGAGTGATGTCTGACTTGCAAAAAGTACAACGCTGTTAGAGTTGTTTATTTCATTTTCTATATAATTAAGCTCAGTTTCCGATAGAGATATTCCTTGCTCCTCAAGGAGTTTTTTATTCCCTATATAATACTTCTCTGTTCCTGTATCTCCTACTATTCCTTTTCCGGTCAGGGATGTTACTCTTATTTGGGTAAGAAGAGTCGCTTGTTTTTCAAGGTAGTTCTTAATTGCATCAGCTAAGGGATGTTCCGAATATGCTTCTATAGTATATAATATATCTTTCAGATCTTTAGTTGGCTCAGCGATCCATTTCATACTTGTAACGTGAGGTCTGCCCTCTGTTATAGTTCCGGTTTTGTCCAAAACTATAGCCGTTACTTTCTGAGCTTTCTCTAAAGCTTCTGCTCCTTTTATCAGTATGCCATTTGTTGCACCCTTGCCTATGCCTACCATGATTGCAGTGGGAGTGGCAAGCCCAAGAGCACAAGGACATGCTATAACAAGTACTGTAACCATAGATAGTAAGCCTTGTGTGAATCCGTTATCTCCTGATAAGAAAAACCAAGAAAAGAATGTAATGAGAGCAATGATTCCGATAACAGGAATAAATATGCTGGATATCTTGTCAACTGTTTTCTGTATAGGGGCTTGGCTTCCCTGAGCCTCTTGTACCATTTTTATGATCTGTCCCAATAGCGTATCTTTTCCTACTTTTTCGGCAACGAAATGAAAGCTGCCTGTTTGGTTGATTGTTCCCGCGAATACCTTATTGCCTTCGGTTTTCTCTACAGCTAGAGGCTCACCGTTTATCATGCTTTCGTCTACGAAAGAGTTGCCTTTGACTATCTTTCCGTCCACAGCTATTTTTTCGCCTGGCTTCACTACTATTTCGTCACCTATTTGTATGCTTTTTATAGGTGTTTCTTCAAATTTGCCATTCTTGACAACAATAGCTGTGTTGGGTTGCAATCCTATAAGTTGTTTTATTGCCGAAGTAGTATTTTGTTTTGCTTTATCTTCCAAATATTTTCCGAGAAGAACAAATGCTATGACAACGCCTGCAACCTCAAAATATACGTGTGGTTCTAGTTCCTTATTGATCCAAAATGACGGATATATTGTGTTGAACACACTGAATAGATATGCCGTACCTGTACTTAGAGCAACAAGAGTGTCCATGTTGGTCGACCGATGTTTTATTTGCTTCCACGCCGAAACAAAAAACTGTCTTCCAAAAACAAATACGATTGGTGTTGATAGTGCCCACATGATATAATTGGCGTAAGGCATTGTGTGGAACAGCATTGCTATTATTACTAATGGAATGCTGAAAGCAATAGATGCTATGCAGTTCTTTTTTAGATCAGATAGATGTTTGTTTCTAATATCTTCCAGTTCTTGTTCATCGGTTTCTTCTATTATGAGATCATATCCGGAGTTTTGTACGGCCTCTTTCATCTTTTTGGGAGAAGATATGTTTGGTATGTATTCTACGTATGCGGTTGCATTAGCCAAATTAACAGAAGCTTTAGTTACTCCGGGCTGCTTGGCTAATGTAGACTGTACATGAGCAACACATGATGCGCATGACATACCTGTGACCGGAAACTCCGCTTTCACTGCTTTAGATTCTGCAAATACAAGATTAGTATTGGGTTTAACAGAGGTTGATTTGTTATTCGAGTTATTGTTGTTTAGGAGAGATTTATTATTTAAAGTTGCCATATCTTATTGTTTTGGATTTTAGTATAACAAAGATGGCATAGAAAATGATTATTCGTGTTACATTATTTATTGATAGTTTTATAAGATTTACACCTTGTCGAGAGGATTTCGTTTATTCGTTTTTATAGTTTTAAAGTAACTGGGAGTGAGTCCTGTTATTTTCTTAAACTGACTGCTTAAATGTGCTGTACTCGAATAATTAAGCCGAAAAGCAATCTCGTTTAACGTTAGTTCGTCATAAACCAGAAGTTCTTTTACTTTCTCTATTTTTTGTGCTATAAAATACTTTTCGATAGTGGATCCCTCAATTTCCGAAAACAGATTACTTATATAGTTGTAGTCGTGATGCAGTTTTTCGCTGAGGTAATCTGAAAGATTTATTTTTAGATCATTGTTGTTATAGTGTACCAACTCGATAATCAGAGTCTTTATTTGTTCTATCAGTCGGCTCTTCTTGTCATCAATAACTTCGAAACCTATTGGGGCTAAAGCTTTTTGTATCTGTGTTTTTTGAAGATCGCTTAGGGGGCTGCTTAAAATAACTTCTCCTAAGTCTACATTCAATACTGTGATACCCAGTTTTTCGAGCTCCGATTTGACTACCATTTTGCAGCGGTCGCAAACCATATTCTTTATATATAGCTTCTCTGTCTCCATTTCTATTTAATGTATAATTGCATATAAAGGTAAAAAATTATATCGTATATTTATTCTCGATAGACTTTTCTGTTTTACAAGGCTCCTATAGTTTTCAAGAAATGTCGTTAATTATTTATATTCTCAAAAAAACTTTATATCTTTGCAGCCGTTCTTTTTCTTATATATTGATATTTATATATAGACGTGGGAAAGTTTAGTTTATACAATATACCTTTAAGAAGTTTATCTGAAGGGAAGCATGAGTTCAAATATGATTTGGACAATAAGTATTTTGCACTTATTGATGATGGTACAGCTGATGTAAAAAAAGGTAGCGTGCAGGTTTTGGTGTCTTTAAAGAAAACATCTATGACCTTCGAGCTTAATTTTGAACTTAACGGTGCTGTTTCAGTTCCATGTGATAGATGTCTTGATGATATTTCTATGCCTGTAGAAACTAAAAGTAAGCTCATTGTGAAATTTGGAAAAGAATACTCAGAAGAAAGCGATGAAATAGTTATTATTCCGGAAGAAGATGGAGAAATAAATATAGCATGGTTTCTTTACGAATTTATTGTTTTGAGCCTGCCTACGAAGAAAGTACATCCGGCTGGGACTTGTAACAAGGCAATGTCTTCTAAGCTAAATAAGCACAGAGCAAGAAGTGCTGATGATGATACAGAGGAAGAAACAGATGATGTTGAATTAGAGGATGATTCTTCTTTTTCAGATCCAAGATGGGATGCTCTTAAAGATGTCTCTGTAGATGAAGATTAATATAATAGAAAATAGTTTTTCTAAATTAGATAAATAAAAATAACTAAATAAAGCAGAAAAAATGGCACATCCGAAACGAAAACAGTCAAAATCTAGAACCGCAAAGAGAAGAACTCATGATAAAGCTCTGACTCCTACGCTTGCAGTATGCTCTAATTGTGGAGCTTGGCATGTATTTCACACTGTTTGTCCTGAATGTGGATATTACAGAGGTAAATTGGCAATAGAAAAAGGTGCGGCGGTTTAATTCGATACCGAATCTTTAAGCCCTATCCAATAGGGCATTTTTTTTATTAATAGACACAAAAATCAAAGAGAATAATGATTCGAGCTGCAATAACCGGTATTGGTGCATATATTCCTGAAGATGTTTTGACTAATGCCGAAATGGCAACAATAGTTGACACAACAGACGAATGGATAATGTCGCGTGTTGGTATCAAAGAACGCCATGTATTAAAAGGTGAGAATAAGGGTACATCTACGATGGGTGCGGAAGCCGTTAAAATGGTCTTGAAAAAAACAAATACTAAACCGGAAGAAGTAGAGGTGATAATATTTGCTACTACTACTCCCGATTATATATTCCCTTCTACTGCTGCAATGACGGCTGAAGCATGTGGAATTAAAAATGCTTTAGGATTTGATATTCAAGCTGCTTGTTCAGGTTTTATTTATGCTTTGGAAATTGGCTCTAATTTTATAAAATCGGGCAAATATAAAAAAGTGATTATAGTAGCAGGAGACAAAATGACTTCTATTACAAACTATAAGGATCGTACTACTTGTCCTCTGTTTGGTGATGCTGCGGGTGCCGTTTTGCTTGAGCCTACTACAGAAGAGGTAGGTGTGATGGATTCTATTCTTCATATAGATGGTGTAGGTATTCCTCATTTGCATATGCATGGTGGTGGATCTGTCCATCCGGCTTCACACGAAACAGTCGATAAAGGTATGCACTATGTATATCAGGAAGGACAAGTTGTATTTAAACATGCTGTGTCTAAAATGGCAGATGTTTCTGTAGAGATTATGGAACGTAATCATCTGACAAAAGATACTGTTAATTGGCTTGTGCCTCATCAGGCAAATATTCGTATTATAGAGGCTGTCGGTAATCGTATGGGACTTCCTGCCGAAAAGGTAATGATAAATATCCAAAAATACGGAAATACGAGTGCCGGAACAATTCCTGTGTGTTTGTATGAGTGGGAATCTAAATTGAAAAAAGGAGATAACCTAATTCTTACAGCATTTGGAGGAGGATTTACATGGGGAGCACTATATTTAAAATGGGCTTATTGATTATATCATAATAAGAATTAAAAAAGGACAACCTATCTAAGGTTGTCTTTTTTTATTCCTCAAAAACTCTTATTTTCGGGAAGAATTTAATACATACTACAAATGAAAGCCGTTATTAATAAGTTTTGCTTTTTTTTACTGATCCCTATTTTGTTTTCTTGTGAAAGTGTTCAACCTCCAAAACCTTATGGGGTTTTACCTTCCAAACCTCAGATCGATTGGCAACAAATGGAGTATTATATGTTTGTCCATTTTGGTCCTAATACTTTTACAGATGTGGAATGGGGTGATGGGAAGGAAGATCCTAAAGTTTTTAATCCAACAAATGTTGATTGCAGACAATGGGCGGCTACAGCAAAGCAAGCGGGTATGACAGGTATTATCATAACAGCAAAACATCATGATGGTTTTTGCCTTTGGCCAAGTAAATTTAGTACACATACTGTGCGTGAAAGTCCTTGGAAGGATGGAAAAGGAGATTTATTGAAAGAACTGTCAGAGGCATGTAAAGAATATGGCTTAAAGTTTGGTGTATATCTGTCACCATGGGATCAGAATCATCCTGCATATGGAACGTCTGATTATAACCAGATTTTTGCTAATACTTTGAATGAGGTGCTTTCCGGATATGGCGATGTGTTTGAGCAATGGTTTGATGGAGCAAACGGAGAAGGGCATGGCGGAAAGAAACAGGTTTATGATTGGCCATTATTTCATAGTGTAGTGTATAAGAATCAGCCTAATGCTGTAATCTTTAGTGATGTGGGCCCGGGTTGTCGATGGATGGGTAATGAACGTGGTGTGGCAGGTAAAACAAATTGGTCTACACTCAATATTACTGGTTTTGGTCCTGGACATGATGCTCCTACTACCGAAGTGTTGAATATGGGAAATGAAGGAGGAGAGGCTTGGGTTCCTGCCGAAACAGATGTTTCTATTCGGCCGGGATGGTTTTATAGTCCTTCTACAGACGAGAAAGTAAAAACATTGGAACAGCTTATTGATATATATTATACTTCAGTCGGACGTAATTCAAATTTACTGTTAAATGTACCACCGGACAGGAGCGGACGTATTCACTATAACGATTCGGTTCGTTTAATGGATTTTCATAAAGCAATTAATGATATTTTTGCCGATAACCTTATATCCGGAGCTGAGATAAACGCAAGTAATGAGAGAGGAAGTCAATATCGTGCATCGAATATGCTCGATGAAAACTACGAGACTTATTGGGCAACACAGGATAATGATTTAACACCTTCCGTAGAGATAAATCTAAGCAGTAACAAAATGTTTAATCGGTTGATGCTACAAGAATACATACCACTGGGACAGCGTATCTCTTCTTTTAAGGTGAGTTATTGGAACGATAAGAATGGTGACTGGTCTGATCTGTTAGATGGAACAACTATTGGCTATAAACGTATTCTTCGCTTTCCTACCGTAGAGACAAGTAGACTGAAAATAGAGTTTAAAGGGTTAGCTTGTCCTGTAATAAGTAAGATAGGGCTTTATCTGGACAAAGTTTTATTATCCTCTCCAGTGATAGAAAGAGACAAATCAGGAATGGTGACTATAAATACAGATGATCTGCAAGTTGATATATACTATACAACAAACGGAGATGTTCCTTCCGAAGAGTCGATGAAATTCGAAGAGGATTTCTCTATGCCGAAGAAAGGTATTGTAAAAGCCATTGCTATTAGTAATGGACGAAAAAGTGGAGTTTCTACAAAAGAATATGACGTATCTCCAATCTTATGGTCGGTAATCTCTTCTGGAAAAGATGCTGCATTTTGTATAGATGGAAGTGAACATACTTTTGCAGAGATGGATAAGAGTGAACCTTTAGTTGTCGATTTAGGAGAGGTTCTATTATTGAAAGGTTTTTCCTATATTCCCGTTAATAATGTGGAAGCAGCTAATATAGTCAAATATAATTTCTATACAAGTCTTGATAGTAAGAATTGGACGAAGGTTAAGGATGGTGCCGACTTCAAGAATATAAAGAATAACCCTATAGTGCAGATGACATTATTTAATGATGTTACTAAATGTCGGTATTTAAAAATGCAGCCACTTGAATTGACAAAAGAAGTAGATAAATATATTGTTGCTGAGTTGGGCGTAATCACCAAGTGAAATAAAAATTATCTATCTTTACATGTCTAAAAAAATAAATATGAAATACTTTATATATCTGCTTGTTGTATCTGTGTTCTCTATGCTTGTCGGTTGCAGCAGCAGTGATGATGATATAAAGCCACGTGAACGAACTGTCAGCTATATTGATGTTTCAGATTTTTTAGTATGTCAGGGCTCTTCTAAAGGTGCAGATACTATCCACTATAATAATCTGAAAGATAGAGATCTATTGGCTCTATATTTCGATACTGTATACAAGCCAATTTTGTATCAAGGACGAATTGTTGAATTTTTTGGAGATAAATTAACTTATACTTATCCTGTAGGTTCGTCGTCTAATAAGATCTTGTCTTCCTATGTGTTCGACAAAGACTCTCTTTTTATAATCAATTCCGGTAAGAAAAAAGTGTTTGTTGCTTTAGGTAGCTCCGAAAATTATCTTTACTATAAGCGCTCGATGGTTCGCTATCCAATCAAAGACACTAACCGTGATACAATCTTTTCTACGGCTAATGAAATGAGTTTAGATAAAGTGTTGCAACTTGCGGGATACGATAGTAAAGATAATCTTACCAATCCGTCAGATACTATTGCTTGGTGCAATATGGTATATGTATATAACTAAAGAATTATGTTGAAACATAAAATATTCATTTTCTTCTTCGTATTAGTTTTGCTCTCATCCTGTGGCGATGACGAAGGAGATATCATACGTTATAGTGCCTCTACAATCGAACCTTTCAAAGTCTATGTGAAAAGTACCGACTCTGAACAGGGAGGTGTTGAGTTAGATGAAAGCAGTATAACGAGTCGCATTCGAAAAATTATCCCAGAGTCTACCTATGAGTATTATGTAAATACTACTATTACTTTTCTCGAAGATAATATAATAATAGATCCTCAGGCCAGCTTAGCATTACCCGAAAAAAGCCCGTGCAAATTCGAAGGAGGATCATTGTATATCTCAAAAGCATCTCAGTGGCAATATTTTGGAGATGGAGATCAGCGTATGATTACAATACGTCAGCACTATATAGCACATAAACAAAATGGTTCGGAGAAATTTCAGATAAAGCAAGTACCTCCGCAGAAAGATATGAACGGAGAGGTTGCTGCCGGTCAGTCTCCTTTTGGAGAATTGAAGAATATGGTTGAGGGTGATACGCTTATTTGGTGTACGCGCAATTCTGTATTTCGCTAAGTTTCAGAATAAATATAAGTTAATAATATAGTCCGTTTTTAATACGGACTTTTTTATTAAAGAAAATTCCGAGAAAAAACACTAACTTTGCACCTAAATTTAGAGAACATAGATAATTGTATGGGAAATTTAGTAGCTATAGTCGGTCGGCCTAATGTAGGCAAATCAACTCTCTTTAATCGTTTGACCGAAAGCCGGCAAGCTATTGTGGATGAGACATCCGGAACAACACGTGACAGACAGTACGGTAAAGTAGAATGGGGAAAACAGGAGTTTTCTCTGGTAGATACAGGTGGATGGGTTGTAAACTCAGAAGATGTATTCGAAAGTGAGATCAATAAACAAGTTAAAATAGCCATTGAAGAAGCTGATGTAATTCTCTTCCTTGTGGATGTGATGAATGGGCTTACTGATTTGGATTCTAATGTAGCAAATATGCTGCGTCGTTCAAAGAAGCCAATATTGTTAGTATCTAATAAGGCTGATAATTTTAATCTGCATGCTCAGTCTGCAGAGTTTTATGCTTTGGGCTTAGGAGATCCTATCAACGTTTCGGCTATCAATGGTTCGGGAACAGGGGATTTGTTGGATATGATTATTTCCAAATTTACAAAAAATGAGGTAGACGAACCCCTTGAAGAAATACCTCGTATTGCTATTGTTGGGCGACCTAATGCCGGTAAGTCGTCTTTTGTGAATGCACTGATGGATGAGGAACGCAATATTGTAACCAACATTGCCGGAACTACACGGGATTCGATATATACTCGTTTCGATAGATTTAATATGGATTTCTATCTGGTAGATACAGCAGGTATACGCAAAAAAGGAAAAGTAACGGAAGACTTAGAGTATTATTCTGTCATACGCTCTATCAAAGCCATTGAAAATTCTGATGTTTGTATATTGATGATTGACGCTACGCAAGGTATAGAGAGTCAGGATATGAATATTTTTTCATTAATTCAGAAAAATAATAAAGGGCTTGTTGTTTGTGTCAATAAATGGGACTTAGTAGAGAATAAAGAGCAAATTGTAATCAAGACATTTGAAAAAGCTATCCGCGAACGTTTAGCTCCATTTACCGACTTTCCTATAGTATTTGCTTCTGCTCTTACCAAACAGCGTATATTGAAAGTGTTGGAAATAGCTAAAGATGTATATGGTCGTCGTAAGACAAAAATACCTACTCATAAGCTAAATGAAGTGCTACTGCCTATAATAGAGCATACACCACCTCCTGCAAATAAGGGGAAATATATTAAGATAAAATACATAACTCAGCTGCCAAAAACACAAGTGCCTTCGTTTGTATTCTTCTGTAATCTTCCACAATGGATAAAAGAGCCTTACAAACGCTTTCTCGAAAACAGAATAAGAGATAATTGGGATTTGTCGGGTACGCCTATCAATATATTTATCAGAGAAAAATAATATATGCTAAATATTTTATACAAAGACCTCCATTATGGGGGTCTTTGCTTTTTTATTTAATTGATATATCGGTAATTTCATTAAAATTTCTTCTGAAATTTGTATTTTTGTAGGTTTTAGATAATGAACACATATTTTATAACAAAGAACAGTGGATCAATCAAACATAAATATAAAAAATAAACGTGCCAGTTTCGACTATGAGTTCATCGAAACATTTACGGCAGGTATAGTTCTTACAGGTACCGAGATAAAATCTATTCGTCTGGGAAAAGCTAGCTTGGTAGATACTTTTTGTATTTTCGAAAAAGATGAATTGTGGGTACGCAATATGTATATTGCAGAATACTTCTATGGATCGTACAATAATCATGCAGCGCGCCGCGATCGTAAACTATTGCTAAATAAGAAAGAATTGCGGAAAATGCAACGATTAGTCAAAGAAACAGGATATACGATTGTTCCTACTCGTCTCTTTCTAAACGATAGGGGACTTGCAAAAGTAAATATAGCAGTAGCCCGAGGTAAGAAACAATATGACAAACGTCAGTCTTTGAGAGAAAAAGATGATAAGCGAGCTATGGACAGAGCTATGAAGGGTGAATAAAGATGAACGCATCTCGAAACTTATTTTCTATAACTTGGTATAAGAATAATGCCTCAAAGTTAGTTTTGGGAGGCTTAGTCCTTCTTATTGGGATATTCTTCTACCTGTTAAATGTGCTTTATCCTATTTACCTCGATGATTGGTTTTATTCTTTCAATCTGGCTAATGGGAAACCAATAGATGGAATTCTCGATATTTTAGAGAGTGAGTATGCTCACTATTATAAATGGGGAGGAAGAGTTGTTTTGCATAGTATAGCGCAGTTTATGTTATGGCTGGGCGAATCGTGGGCTAATGTACTAAATACTCTTGCCTACTTGTCTCTTGTGCTTCTTATGTATTCTGTAGCTAATAAGGGAAATAAGACTAATCTTGTGTTATTTTTGTTTGTGAATATATTTATCTGGTTTTCGTTACCTTCTTTGTCACAAAATCTACTTTGGACAACAGGGAGTGCAAACTATCTATGGGGATGCCTTATCTTATTCTCATTTATTTGGTTCTATGTATCATCTTATATTGGGGATGGACAAAAAGATACATTATTTCAGCGCTTAGGCTTGTTCTGTTTAGGTGTTTTTGCCGGATGGACAAATGAAAATATGGGAGTTGCACTCATTTTCTTTCTTTTCGGATTATTGGCTTTGCTCCGCTTACAAAAACGAGATATACCGAAATGGATGATATTGGGGCTTATAGGGGCTGTTGTCGGTTGTGCTTTTATGCTGCTAGCTCCCGGTAATGCAATCAGAAGCAAAAATGACTTGTGGGTAGCACATCACTTGAGAGAAGCAAATCTGTCATTCTACTTTTATCGTTTTGTTACAGTCGTAAAGCTGTCGTTTGTTTATATTCTCATTCCATGCGTTATATATTTACTATCATTAGTTCTATGTTGGTTAAAAGGAAAAAGAGAGAAGAAGAAAGAGTATTTATCTCTGTCTCTACTTCTGTTTAGTTCTTCTATTGTAGCTACTTGTGTTATGGCTGGGGCTCCAATGTTCCCTGAAAGAACTTGGTTTGGTATACTCATACTGCTAATTACTGCTTGGGGAGTTCTATTTGCTAATATTGACCTTTCGGGTAAAAAAGTCGGAATAGCTAGCTATACTGTTTTTACAGTTGCATTTATTATTTATTTGATTTCTTATTTCGAAAACTATTCAGAGCTGGCGCGTTTCAGTGAAATGTGTCAGCGTCGTGATATAATGATAGAAACAGAAAAGAGAAAAGGTATTGAGGATATCGTGATTACTGACGAATTATTCAAACAGAAAGATTCGAGACTGATTGTCCTCGATCTCCAAGATTGGTTGGTTATAGATCCTGCTTGGGATACTCGTTTGGGGAAATATAAAGGAGTAAAAACTATTATAGTAAAAGAAAATAAGGCTAATCCTTTCTAAAGTATGGACAAACTTAAAAGAACAAAATATAATACGATATTTCTGTATATAGCCATTCTCGTTACATTTCTGGGTATATATGTACTAAATCATTTCTTCCCTTTATATACTGACGATTGGGTATATTCTTTTGTCTACGGACGCACATCTGATCGGGTTGCCGGATTTTTCGATGTTTTAGAGTCTCAGTATTGTCACTATTTCACTTGGGGAGGAAGATCAGTGGCTCACACCATCGCTCAATATTTACTCTATTTAGGCGAGTCATGGGGCGATTTGTTGAATAGTATTGCATACGTTATATTAGTCGTATTTATATATTTTATAGCCGATTACCGTAGACGGATCAATCCACTTTTGTTTATGGCTATCAGTGCTCTTATTTGGGTACTTGTTCCTGAACTGATTTATAGTATCGTCTGGCTGACAGGAAGTGCAAATTATCTGTGGGGGTGTTTATTTGTTGTAGCTTTTACTTATCCGTTTTGTATGTATTACCTTCGTCATAAGGCGGGAGAAAATAATGAAAAGAGCATTCTTAAATATGTTTTATTCTTTCTGGGAGGCGTTGTTGCCGGATGGACAAATGAGAATCTGGTAGTTGGCCTGCTATTTTTTATTGTAGCTTTCTTTGCCTTGCTCAAGTATGAAAAAAGAAACATTCCGAAATGGGCTATCATTGCTTTTATTGGAGTTGTTATTGGTTGCTGTTTTATGTTGCTTGCTCCCGGTAATTATATAAGAAACAAAATGGAGCTTAGTATAGTACATGGCATCAATGAGAGTAACTTTAGTTATTCGTACTATTTCTATCGGTTTGTGTCTGTTGCAAAGGCTTACCTTGTATATGGAATAGTGCCTACCCTTATCTATCTGGTTAGCTTTGTTGCGTATTGGAAAATAGGAGATAAGGGAAATAAGCAGAGCGTGTTGCGTTTGTCTGTTGTCTTTTTCTGTATGGCTACTATTTCTATGCTGGTTATGACAGCCGCACCCATTTTTCCAGAAAGGGTATGGTTTGGCATCATTGTATTGTTTACTATAGCAACTTTGTTGTTGTATGCAAATCTTGACTTTTCATATAAGCCTATTTATATCTTCAATTATGTTGTATGTATTACATTAGTCGTTTTTTTAGTCATTTCGTACTCTTCTACTTTAGAAGATACAATTAGGCTAAGAAATGTCTTCGATAGGAGAGAGGCGCTTATCATAAAAGAGAAGTCGAAAGGAAAGACAGATTTTATTTTTAATGATAGATTCGAGCCTCAGAGCTCATTTTTTTATATCCAGAAAGTATACGACCTTCCTCACCTCGAAGGAGATCTGTGGGAAAAAGCATATTCAAAATATTGGGGAATAAATTCTGTGAAAATAGAAGCTCCGAAGTAAAGAAAGAATAAATGTCAGATTTTGATAATTCAAAGAGTAGAGTAATAGGGTGCAGAAGAAAAAATGCCACACTGTTAGCTTTTGTGTTATTATTCTTTGTCCTTATATTTATCTTGAATAGATTATACCCTCTCTATGCTGACGATTGGGGATATATTTATTCTGAGAATAGCTGTGTTCTATCTCAGATCTATCAACGTTTGCTCGACCAATATTTCTCGTGGGGAGGTCGTACTGTTGTTCATGCCATAGCCCATCTGCTTTCGTGGGCAGGACTATTGGTAAGCGATCTAGTGAATAGTGCGGCTTATGTTTTTTATTTATATATCGTATATTGCATTTGCAACAAAGGAAGGCAAACTGATGCTTGGCTGTTCCTCATTTTGGGTTTGGTGTTATGGCTTGTTCTTCCGGCGTTCAATAATACTGTATTGTGGCTTGTTGGAACAGCTAATTATCTTTGGGGAACATTGATCGTTATCGCCTATCTTTACCTCTATTATTCATTTTACATCACAGACAGAACTTATAATAATCATATATACCTATTGCTATTCTTCTTAGGAGGTATTATTGCCGGCTGGACAAACGAGAATATGTTTGTCGCTCAGGTCTTTTTCATTGTAGCAATGTTCGTTCTGCTTCGATATCGGAAAAGGGCAGTTCCGCTATGGTTTATTTGTGGTTTCGTTGGCGTATGTGTAGGAGGGGCTTTTATGGTACTTGCTCCCGGCAATTACATTCGTTCCGAGTTTGTGAACGAGAGTATGGGTTTGGCAGATAAATCATTTATTGAAAATATTTTGTATCGGATTATGAAGGTAGGATACAGATATTTGGTCTATGTATTGCCTCTGTCTGTTATATATTCAGTATTATTCTTTTTATATAAAAAACAAGTGAAAGATGGGCTAAGGAACAAAACATTGTGCGGCTCTTTGTTGTTCTTTGTTTCGGCACATGTAGCGTGTCTGTCTATGGCAGCATCGCCTATATTTCCTCCTCGGGCTATATTTGGTATTGTAACGCTGATTGTTATAGCATCAGGTATTTTATTTGCCAATCTGGAGTTTAGTAAATATAAGATAAAGAATGTAAGCCTGATTATTATATCAGTTCTTTCTTTATGGTTTGTAATCGATTATTATAATAAATATAAAAATGTTCACTTTCTCTCAGAACGGTTCAAGGAGAGAGAAATGTATATAGAAACACAGAAAAAACAGGGTAATAAAGACATAGTATTAAAAGATAAGATAACTTTGCCTGCAAAATATGAGTTTGAAGACTTATCTTCCGACTCTCAGTTTTGGCTAAATAAGAAATACGCAGCATTTTATGCTGTAGATTCCGTAAAAGTTATTCAATAGGAAAGAGATAATGAGTAAAATACAAGATATATTAAAAGAAAGAATTCTGATTCTGGATGGTGCAATGGGTACCATGATACAGAAGTATAAACTGACAGAAGAAGATTTCAGAGGCGAAAGATTTAAAGACTACACCACTCTGTTGAAAGGAAATAACGATTTACTAAGCCTTACTCGTCCCGATGTTATTGAGGCTATTCATCGTGAATATCTTGAGGTAGGAACGGATATCATTGAAACCAATACTTTCAATGCCAACTCTATATCTATGGAAGACTATAATATGTCTGACTTGGTAAGAGAAATAAATGTTGCTGCGGCCAGGTTGGCTCGTAAAGCAGCTGATGAATATACCCAACAAAGTCCTAATCGGCCTCGTTTTGTTGCAGGTTCGATAGGGCCTACGAATAAAACGGCTTCTATGAGTCCGAAGGTGGAAAACCCTATATTTAGGGCTGTAACTTTTGATGACTTGTATTTTGCTTATAAAGAACAGATAGAAGGATTGGTAGACGGAGGCGTCGATTTGTTGTTAATAGAAACAATATTCGATACATTGAATGCGAAGGCAGCTTTGTTTGCTGCCACAGAAGTAAGAAAAGAGCGTAATATCAGTTTGCCAATAATGATTTCTGTTACCCTGTCAGATAAAGGAGGGCGTACGCTGTCGGGACAAACTATTGGAGGTTTCCTTGCTTCTGTAAGTCATATCGATTTTCTGTCTATAGGACTTAACTGTTCGTTTGGAGCTTCCGATATGAAGCCATTCTTGAAAGAACTTGGACGTATTGCTCCTACATATGTTTCTGCATATCCTAATGCTGGTTTGCCAAACCAGTTTGGAGAATATGATGAGACGCCGGAGATAATGGCAAACCAGATAAAAGAGTTTATCGACGAAGGACTCGTTAATATTATAGGAGGCTGTTGTGGTACTACTCCCGCCCATATTGCAAAATATGTAGATATTGTGAAAGATGCTATACCTCATACTCCTGCCCAAAAGCCGAAATATATGTGGTTGTCGGGATTGGAGCTATTAGAGGCAAAGCCCGAAATAAACTTCATGAATATAGGTGAACGCTTAAACGTGGCGGGTTCCCGAAAATTTCTTCGACTAATTAAAGAAGAAAAGTACGAAGAGGCTCTTACTATTGCTCACAAGCAGGTGGAGGATGGAGCACAAGTACTGGATGTGAACATGGATGAAGGCTTACTCGATGGAGTAAAAGAAATGACAACTTTCCTCAATCTGATGGCTTCAGATCCGGATGTGTCTCGTGTTCCGGTAATGATAGACTCTTCCAAATGGGAGGTGCTTGAAGCTGGGCTAAAGTGTGTACAAGGAAAGCCTATCGTAAACTCTATTTCCCTAAAAGGTGGAGAAGAGGAATTTCTCCATCAGGCTCGTTTAGTTAGCAGCTATGGTGCTGCTGTTATTGTGATGGCATTTGACGAAACAGGACAGGCAGATACGTTTGCCCGCCGTATCGAAATATGTGAAAGGGCTTATAAACTATTGGTCAATGATGGATTTAATCCGCTGGATATAATATTCGACCCCAATATATTGGCAATAGCTACAGGCATTGAAGAGCATCGAAATTATGCTGTCGATTTTCTGGAAACTATTACTTGGATAAAAGAGAATCTCCCTCATGCCAAAATAAGCGGAGGGGTCAGTAACTTGTCTTTCTCTTTCAGAGGGAATGATTATGTGCGTGAAGCTATGCACGCTGTATTTCTTTATTATGCTATACAGCGAGGCATGGATATGGGTATTGTCAATCCGGGACAATCTATATTGTATGACGATATTCCTCTCGAATTAAGGAATCTGGTCGAAGATGTGATTTTCAATCGCAGACCGGAATCTACAGACGAGTTGATAGAATATGCTGAAAAAATAAAGAATGAAAAAACTGGTACTGTAGAACTGAAAGTGGAAGAATGGCGCTCTTTTCCTCTCGAAGAACGTATTCAGTATGCTTTGATAAAAGGAATCAGTGATCACTTGGAAGAAGACCTAGAAGAAGCTCTTAAGGTATATCCTAAGGCTGTCGATATAATAGACAAGCCATTGATGGATGGTATGAATAAGGTCGGAGATTTGTTCGGGTCAGGAAAGATGTTTCTTCCTCAGGTTGTGAAAACAGCTCGTACAATGAAACGTGCCGTAGCTATTCTTCAACCGGTATTAGAAGAACAAAAAGCGTCTTCTTCGGGAAGCAATAAGGCAGGAAAGCTTATCATTGCAACAGTAAAAGGTGATGTACATGATATCGGTAAAAATATTGTGGCTATTATTCTGGCTTGTAACAATTATGAAGTGATAGATCTCGGCGTTATGACTCCCCCCGAAGTTATTATACAAAGGGTGAAAGAAGAGCAGCCCGATATCCTATGTCTTAGCGGATTAATTACTCCTTCGCTGGAAGAAATGAGCATAGTTGCACATGAGATGGAAAAAGCAGGTTTTTCCATTCCTCTGATGATCGGCGGAGCTACCACCTCCAAGCTGCATACAGCTATCAAGATAGATCCGAAATATAATAATGGGTCGGTAGTATATGTAAAAGATGCTTCACAAGCTCCTGCCGCAGTGAGCAAGCTAATCAATCCTACTACTAAAGAAAATTATATAAAAGAAGTGCGGGACGAATACGCCTCTTTGCGAGATACAGCCGGTGACAAAAAAGCCGATTTACTTCCTTTCTCCGAAGTTCTTGTAAAAGGTATGAAAATAGAATGGAACAATTATGTAGCTCAACAACCATCTGTACATGGTCGACAGGTATTGAAGAATATACCTGTGGAAGAGATTGTTCCATATGTAGACTGGAAATTCTTTTTCCATTCTTGGAACTTGTCTGCACGCTATGCCTCGGTTCAGAATATAGATGATTGTCCTGCATGCAGGGCGACTTGGTTAAACTCTTTTCCCGAATCGGAGAGAGAAAAAGCATCGGAAGGCATGCAATTATATAAAGATGCCAAAGCTTTGTTAGACCAACTTGTGTTCAATAAAGCCGGATATATAAATGCTGTCTTTGGTATTTTCGACGCATATAGCGATAGTGAATGCTTGTATATTAATGATATTTGTTTTCCAATGCTTCGCCAGCAAAAGAAGAACGACAAGGGAGAATATCTTTCTCTTTGCGATTTTGTAGCTCCTAAATCTTCGGGAAAGAAAGATTATATTGGGGGCTTTACTGTTACTGCGGGAGTTGGAGCAAATGAGTTGATGAGCGAGTATGAAAGACAAGGAGATGAGTATAAAGTTCTGTTATTAAAATCTGTTCTTGATCGCTTGGCGGAGGCTGCAACAGAGTGGCTTCATGCCCGAATAAGAAAAGAGTATTGGGGCTTTGCGGCAGATGAGAATATAACTGTAAACGAAATGTTTACTCTCAAGTATCAGGGTATCCGTCCGGCTGTGGGTTATCCTTCTATTCCCGATCAGTCTATCAATTTCTTACTTAATACAAATTTGCTACAATCAACTGAAATAGGAGTAGAATTAACAGAGAATGGAGTTATGCTACCAAATGCGTCGGTGAGTGGTATTATTATTTCTCATCCCAAGTCGAAATACTTTAATATAGGCAATATTCTTGAAGATCAGGCTGAAGCATATATCGAAAAGCGTGGAGAAGATCCAAAACTTATTCGTAAATTCTTGGCAGCAAATCTTATATAGTAAATAATGGCTCTTTAGCAAATGCAGTTTTTTGATCTTATATCTTATCCTTTTTTTCAGAATGCCCTGCTGGGCAGTTTGTTTGCCAGTATAGCCTGTGGCATTATAGGCTCTTATATTGTCATTCGCCGGCTTGTTTTTATCAGCGGAGGAATAACACATGCTTCGTTAGGAGGCATTGGTATGGGGTTCTATTTCGGATGGAATCCTATTCTGTCTGCAATGATCTTTTCCATATTGTCGGCTTTTGGTATAGAATGGCTATCGTCTCGGCAAGGTGTTCGGGAAGACTCTGCAATAGGCTCATTCTGGTCGTTGGGAATGGCCATTGGTATTATCTTCATATACTTGAAACCCGGTTTTGCTCCCAATCTGTCAGACTATCTTTTTGGTAATATTCTTACCATTACCAGGCTCGATATAACATATCTGGCTATTCTGTCACTTGTCCTTATACTTGTTTTTACACTATTTGGTAAGCAAATCCTTTTTGCTGCATTCGATCCCGACTTTGCCAAAACACGGGGGCTACCAGTCAATCTGATTAAATATACTATGATGATGGGTATTGCTATTACCATTGTCTTGTCAATCCGTCTTGTAGGGATAGTGCTCCTTATGTCGATACTAACTGTGCCTCAAATGACAGCAAATCTTTTTACCTCAAACTTTGTAAAGATGATCTTGCTCTCTATTCTTATAGGCTTTTTAGCCTGTATCGCAGGGCTGTTTCTATCAGCCGTATTGGATGTTCCTTCCGGGGTTTTCATCATCTTTACACAAATAGTAGTCTTTCTTATTTCTCGCTCATTAGTAAGGCTCGTTCATAAACGACAAAGGAAAGTATTGGCTTAACCTTTTCCTATCATATCTTTGAAGGAAATGTGCTTTACACTTTGTTTGCGAAACAGTAGTGCTCCTATACATATTCCTATAGCAAGAGTAAACAGCAGAGACATGGTTAGCATAAGGTTGTGTGACATCTCTATCAATATCCGAGGATTCTGTTCTACAGTAGAGATATCCGTAACTTTTATTCCTGCCAGCATTGTGCGGTATGCAAACATACCGGGTATCATTGTTATACATGCCGGCATTGTGAATACAACAGGCGGGCTATTTACCCTATGAGCCGCAAAAATGCCTACCAGCCCGATCAAGACAGATCCCGCAAGAGTTGCTGTGATGAGGCCAAAATCGAGTTGTATAAGAATAAAGCGGATGCAATGCCCCATTCCGCCGAGTAGTCCGGCTACCCAGAGTAGGCGTTTGGGTGAACCGAAAAGTATACCCCAGCAAAATCCTACCACGAAGGCAATTCCAAAATCGCGAAGTATATTTATTATAGTTAGTTCTTCCATTTTTTTCTAAAAATTACTTATTCCCATTAATGTAATGCAGAGCGTCATTCCGGCTGCTATACAAAGCAATATGAAACCTCCGAACAGCGCCCTGTTGATTGCAGACGACAAATATCCTTCTATCAGATCTATTACACAATTGATAAGAGGAACTCCTGGTATAAGATAGAGAACAGCGGTAGCCATTGCAGCTTCAGGGTGAGTGCCGATACCGTATAGGCGTCCTAATCCCGCTATAAGTGTTGTTGTAAATGCTGCAATAGAAATACATATCATAGGGTTGAATTTCTTTTTTGCAAATACGCTTTTTACAATAAACCCAACGAATGCAGCAACAAATGCTACTAAAGCATTCATTATGTCTCCCATTGAAAACAGACATAATCCGGCACATGAAAATCCCACTGCTATTGCAACAGGCAGGTCTTTATAGTTTGGTTTGTTTTTTATACGAATAAACTCTTTTTCTACCTCTTCGATAGGTAATTTCTCTTCCTGTACTTTCCACGAGAGGTGAGACACTTCCGTTAATATGGCTAAGTGAACGTTGTGAGGAGGGGAGAGCTTGTATCTTGTGATCGAATTCTCGGGATCATTCTTATCTTTTACTGTAACCAACAAGCCACTGAATGTTGGACTCATATTCACATCAAAACCCCATGTTGTTGCCAAACGCCCCAAGTTGCTGTTGAGTCGCCCACAGTGAGCTCCCGATGCCAGAAGATAAGTTCCGATATCCAATATTAAATCGGCAAAACGTTGTGCTGGTATTTTTTTGTAGTATTCCGACATTTTTTTACTGATCTGTTTTTATGCAAAGATAACAGTTTCGAGAATTTGTTCTATATAGATTTGCATCTTACTCGATAAAAAGTAATACTGTAACATATCTAACTGTTGACTGATTACTGCTAACTGATCAGTATTTTAACTAAAACCTGACAAACTTGTACACTTTTTACCTGTCTTTTACTTATTACGTTTAACATTGCACCAAAGAAAGTATTTTCTTTATAGATAAAGTTTTGGAAACACGAAAACTAGCATGTATTCTCCTACAGACTCTCATTTATCTTAATTAATACATCAGAAAAATGCTTTTTCATGCAATCGTTTGCAATTTATTTTAGTCTAAAATAAAAAGAGAAAGATGTGCTTTTTGTCTTTTAATCAGTAGTTTTGTTTAGGTAAACATATAGTCCTATAACCTGTTGATCTAATAACCATAAATGTAAGTTTTAGATGAGAGTTAAATTACATATTAATTATTATACAAACTGGGGGCAAACAGTACATGTTTGTGGATCGTCTTCCTCATTAGGAGGATTTGATGAAAATAAATCCTTGGAGATGATATATAGCCCCGGATCTCAATGGTCAGTCGAATTTGAAACTTCAGATGACGATGCTGAGTATTTTTATCTTATAAAAGATCACTCTAAAACAATAAGAAGAGAGTGGGGAAGACGATATCTGAAAACAAAAGGTGTCGATCTTCTTGATGTGAAAGATACATGGAAGAATGCGCCTCAACAAAAATTCCTTTATACATCAGGTTTTTCCGGCAGCTTCTTTTATCACGACGATGACAATAAATTGAAATATAATAAAAATTCAATTCTTCTAAGTGTAAATTGTCCTTATGTCAATAAGGATCAAATATTGATATTATGTGGAGATTCGAAAGAACTGGGAAACTGGGAGCCTGAAAAAGCATTACATTTCTCTCCAACAAAATATGGAATTTGGCAGCTTGTAATAAATAAAACATGGATAAAATCTCCTCAAGAATATAAGTTAGCAATATATGATACCGTCGCAAAGACGGTAGTGCATTGGGAAGAAGGAATAAACCGGATATTATATCCTGTGTCTGTAGCAGCTAAGTCTGAGGGAACATCTGTTTTTGTAGAGTCTTTGGATTATTGGTATGGTTGGATAAACTGGAAAACAGCAGGGGTTGCAATTCCTGTTTTCTCTTTGCGTTCTGAAGATAGCTTTGGGATTGGAGAATTTTCTGATCTGAAAAAAATGATAGATTGGGCTGCTGTAACTAATCAGAAAATAATACAGGTGCTTCCTGTAAACGATACGACCAATACACATACGTGGACAGATTCTTACCCTTACAATGCCATATCTATCTATGCTTTACATCCCATCTATTTGGGCTTGAAATCTTATCCGCTGAAAGATAAAGCATTATTCGATAAATATAAGAAAGAGGCTGAAGCGTTGAATCAGCTAAAAGATACAGACTACGAAAAAGTTTATAGCTTAAAACAATCTTATATTGCAGATTTATACAACGAATCGGGTAAAAATGTTCTTGAAAGTAAAGAATATTTAAGCTTTTATAAGCATAATGAAGAGTGGCTTTTCCCATACGCCTGTTTTTCTTATTTGAGAGATCAACATAAGACTTCCGATTTCTTGAAATGGAAGACATCTAAGAAGTATAATAAGAAGAAATTACAAAAACTGGTAGAAACAGAGTCCACTGTCAGAGATGCGATAAATCTACACTGTTTTGTTCAATACCTGTTACACGAGCAATTATTAGAGGTAAAAGAGTATGCACACCGACACAATGTGATATTGAAGGGAGATATTCCTATTGGGATTAGTCGCTGTAGTGTGGAAGCATGGACTGAGCCCCATCTGTTTAATATGGATGTGCAAACAGGTGCACCGCCTGACGATTTTTCTTTCTTTGGTCAGAACTGGGGTTTTCCTACATATAATTGGGAAGAAATGGCTAAAGACGGATATCAGTGGTGGATCAAGCGTTTTCGCAAAATGGCTGATTACTTTGATGCTTATCGTATAGACCATATATTGGGCTTTTTCCGGATATGGGAAATTCCATTGTCATCGGTACAAGGCTTACTTGGCTATTTCAGTCCTGCTCTGCCTTTGTCGGTAAATGAGATACAATCGGCTGGGATGTGGTTCGATGATTTTCGTATGACTCATCCTTTTATCCATGAAAGCTTTTTAGGCGATCTCTTCGGCGAATACACACAAGAGGTGATTGATGCCTATCTCCACCCTATAGCATGGCAGCGTTACGAATTGAAAGAATCTTGCAATAGCCAAGTCAAAATTAAAGAAATATTTAATGGCCTTTCAGGACAAAAAAATGACCGTATCCGAGATGGTTTATACGGTTTGTGCAACGAAGTCCTTTTCATCCGAGATAAACATGATCCTGAAAAGTTCCATCCACGTATAACTGCTCAATATAGTTATTCGTACAAATATCTGGATGAAGGAGCAAAATATGCCTTCAATCGTATCTATAACGATTATTTCTATAATCGGCACAATCAGTACTGGCGTGATCAGGCAATGAAAAAACTTCCTCCTCTCATATCTTCTACTTCGATGCTTGTTTGTGGCGAAGATTTGGGTATGGTACCCGAATCGGTACCATCGGTAATGAACGAATTGCAAATACTGAGTCTTGAGATAGAGCGCATGCCTAAAGCGAGGAATGTAATGTTTAATAATTTGCAGAATCTCCCTTATCTGAGTGTTTGTACTACATCTACTCACGATATGGCTCCTATCAGAGCTTGGTGGCACGAAAATAGAGAAGTTACCCAAGCATACTACAATCAGGTGCTATGGAAACAAGGGCCTGCACCCGAAGATTGTTCAGCTGATCTTTGCAGACACATATTAATGAACCATCTTAACTCTCCTTCCATGTTAGTTATACTTCCTCTTCAAGACTGGTTGTCTGTAGATGATAAACTAAAAAGAAGCGTTGCTGAAGAAGAAAGAATAAATATTCCTGCCATATCTCAACATTATTGGAGATACAGGATGCACATCACTTTGGAAGAGCTTATTGCCTCGGCTGAGTTCAATGAGAATGTGAGAAATATGATAAAGTCATCCGACAGAGAATAAATAATAATAAATTATACCCATGAAGAAAAACTGTTTAATCTTATTACTTTTTGTTTTTATTACACAGTCAATCCTCGCTATTGATGTAAAGACCGTTGACCCTGCTTTTTGGTGGGCGGGCATGAAAAATGCAGAACTACAAGTACTCATACATGGTAGCGATGTTGCAAAATCAAATGTTAGCATAACATCTAAAACAGCACGGCTGAAAGAAATAGTAAAACTGGAAAGTTCGAACTATTTAATTTTATATTTGGACTTGTCTGATGCATCACCTGAAAAATTTGATATAGTACTGCAACAGGGAAAGGATAAGAAAGTGATTCCTTACGAGCTTCGTGAACGTAAACCGAATTCAGCTAACCGAATTGGCTTCAACTCCAATGATGTTCTGTATCTTATAATGCCCGATCGTTTTGCCAATGGAGATACTTCTAACGATGTCGTTGCAGGGATGCGTGAAGCTAAAGTGGACAGAAACGGGCAGTATGCCCGTCATGGTGGCGACTTTAAGGGAATAAGTAACAATATAGATTATATTCACGATCTGGGAGTTACTGCTATATGGCTTAATCCTGTTTTGGAGAACGATATGGACGAAGGATCTTATCATGGATATGCTACCACAGATTATTATAAAGTAGATCGTCGTTTTGGGTCTAATCAGGACTTTGTTGATCTGGTAGACAAGACTCATGCTAGAGGGATGAAGGTTGTAATGGATATGATCTTCAACCACTGTGGTAGTGAACATTTCTTTTTCACAGACAGACCATCGAGAGATTGGTTCAACTATCCTGACAAATATGTTCAAACATCATATAAAACTACAACACAGCATGATCCATACGTTTCGGCAGCAGATAAGAAATTGGCTATCGACGGTTGGTTTGTAGAATCTATGCCCGATCTTAATCAGCGCAATCGTCATGTAGCAAAATACCTTATTCAAAATAGTATTTGGTGGATTGAATATAGCGGTCTTGATGGAATCAGGCAGGATACTCATCCATATGCAGATTTCGATATGATGTCTCGTTGGTGTAAAGAAGTTACAGAAGAATATCCTGATTTTAATATTGTCGGCGAAACATGGCTTCATAATAATGTTGCAGTTGCCTTTTGGCAAAAAGACAGTAAGTTAGCTGCTCCCCGCAATTCGAATCTGCGCTGTGTAATGGATTTTCCACTGATGGGTGTGATGGAAAAAGCCTTTGATGAGCAAACAACGTGGGATCAGGGACTATCTCGTATATATGAGTATTTGGGACAGGATATTGTTTATCAAAATCCACACGAACTATTAATCTTTTTGGACAATCATGATACTTCCCGTTTTTTTAGAAATATAGGCCAGACTTCCAACCTTAACAGATATAGACAGGCGATTGCGTTTTTATTGACAACTCGTGGTATTCCCGAAATATACTATGGTACAGAAATATTAATGGCTGCCGATAAGAGCGAAGGAGATGGATATCTTCGCCGCGATTTTCCCGGAGGTTGGGCTGGAGATGAAGTAAATGCTTTTAACCGTTCGGAAAGAACAGCTCATCAGAATGAAGCATTTGATTATATGCGCAAATTGTTGAATTGGCGCAAAGGTAATGATGTTATAGCTAAAGGTTCTTTAAAGCACTTTGCACCTACCAATGGAGTATATGTATATCAAAGAGAGTATAATGGAAAGTCGGTGGTTGTCTTCCTTAGTGGTACAGATGAGGAGAAGGTTATAGATCTGTCTGCTTATAAAGAAGTGCTACCGGCAACACAAGCAAAAGATATTGTTAGTGAAAATATAATAAACCTGACTGGTAAGACATTAACAATTAAGCCTAGAAGCGTAATGATATTAGAATTTTGATTACTTTTATGAAAGTATCAAAATCTGAAAATTCATGAAAAAAGGCCCTCTTACCATTAAAGATATTGCTAGAGAGTTGAACATATCGCCCTCGACTGTGTCGAGGGCTTTAAAAGATAATCCCGATATAAGTTCCGAAACCAGAAGGCTGGTTCAGGAATATGCGAAGAAACATAAGTATAAGCCGAATGCATTAGCGTTAAGCCTGCGTACACAGCACAATAATATTATTGGTGTAATGGTGCCCGAGTTGGCTAATCATTTCTTTTCAGGAGTCCTTTCGGGTATGGAGACTGTGGCAGAAGAGAAAGATTATCATGTGATAGTTTGTCAATCATTAGAAGATTATCATAAAGAGATAAGGAATGTACAAACTTTGATAAAGGCTCGTGTTTGTGGGGTACTAATCTCTCAATCGAAGACTACAACACAGTATGGCCATTTTCAGGAGTTGATAGATAATGATATTCCTGTAATCTTTTTCGATCGTATCTGTACAGGTATAGATACTGATAAAGTTGTGGTAGACGATTACTCAGGAACATTTACTGCTGTAGAATATATGATAAAAACAGGTTGTAAGCGTATAGCCTTTTTCTCAGCTCCAACACACCTTGAGATTTCGAAAAACCGTAAGAACGGGTATTTAGATGCATTGCGCAAATATCACTTATCGGTGGATGAGAATCTGATACGTATTGCTGATACAAAATCTTTAGGATATGAAAGGGCTATGGAAATATTGCAGGAGCCAAATCGCCCTGATGCTTTTATGGCCATGAATGACTATACGGCATCGGGGATATTAGTTGCAGCAAAGCAATTGGGGCTAAAAGTGCCTGAAGAAATATCTATATTTGGGTTTTCTAATTCTAATATATCTCAGGATACAGATCCTATGCTTACTACTATGGATCAACATCCGCAGACTGTAGGAGAAGAAGCTATGAGGCTTATTCTTGAAAAAGTAGAAAACCCGGAACATATTTCGCGTAAAAATAAGATAATAAAGACTTCGTTGATAGCTCGGCAGACAACACGTAAGCTTCCGGACGGAAACGGATAGAAATAGTTTATAAAAACCATACTATAACCATGAAACAAAAACCAACACTCTCCTTCTGGCAAATCTGGAACCTTAGTTTCGGATTTTTGGGTATACAAATTGGATATTCATTACAGAGTTCTCAGACAAGTCGTATTCTTTCAGCATTGGGTGCAGATCCACACGAGTTACCCCTATTTTGGCTCGCAGCACCTGTTGCCGGTCTTCTTGTACAGCCTATTATTGGGTTGTCGAGCGATCGTACATGGACTCGTCTTGGGCGACGCATCCCTTTTATTTTAGGAGGAGCTATTGTTTCGGCCATTGCTATGTTTTTTATGCCAAATTCAGAGTTTGCGGCTGCTATTATGCCTCCGGTTATTTTTGGGGCATTTATGTTATTGTTTATGGATTGTGCTTTTAATGTTTCCATGCAGCCTTTCCGGTCGTTGGTTGGTGATATGGTCAATGAAAAACAGCGGAATCTGGGATATTCTACTCAAAGCTTTCTCACTAATGTTGGCGCTGTAGTAGGGTCATTTCTTCCTTTTATACTCACATGGATAGGCATTCAAAATATACCCGAGGCCGGGGATAAAGTTGCGCCATCGGTCATCTGGGCCTTCTACATTGGAGGCGGGGCCCTCTTGCTTACTGTATTATGGACAAGTTTCAAAGTAAAAGAATATCCGCCTAGGGAATATGAAGAGTATAACCATATAACGGAAGAGGAGAAGAAGAAGAAATCATTTCTTGCTATATTGCGAGAAACTCCCAAAACGATGCTTCAACTAAGTATTGTGCAATTTTTTTCATGGTTTGCATTGTTCATAATGTGGGTATATGCTATAGGAGGAATTGCCGAAAATGTTTGGCATACAACAGATCCTTTGTCTGAAGCATATAATGAAGCAGGAAACTGGAATGGAGTACTTAGTGGTGTATATGGTATATTTGCTGCAATATTTGCAATCTTTATGGCAAAAATAGCAGATAAGATAGGACGTCGAAAAGTATACTCTCTGGCATTGTTCCTTGGAGCTTTAGGGCTGACCTCCATGTATGTATTCGATGATAAATATATGCTCTTAATCTCTATGGTGGGTGTAGGTATAGCTTGGGCTGCTATATTGGCTATGCCATATGCAATCTTGTCTGCTGCACTCCCGGCTAATAAAATGGGAGTATATATGGGGATATTTAATGCAACTATTACAATTCCTCAGATTGTTGCCGGATTGACAGGAGGTTTGATTCTCAAATATGTGGTTGAAGGAAGTTCCATCTCTATGTTGGTGGTAGCAGGAGTGTCTATGTTATTAGCAGCAATTTCTGTTGTCTTTGTTAAAGAGACTAATCACGATGAGCAGGTTATGCAAAGTTTGGAAAATAAAAAGTAATATTAATCACTAAAAAATAAAGAGGAATGAAAACAAAATTATTGTTTATTGCAATAGCAGTAATCTTTGCAGGTTATTCTTGTGATTCGAAAAAGCAGATAGAGGCTCCAAAAGAAAAATGTACAGTTTCTCATCAGGATTGGACTCGCAATGCGGTCATTTATGAAGTGAATGTAAGACAATATACAAAAGAAGGTACTTTTGCAGCTTTCGAACAGCATCTTCCTCGATTAAAAGAACTAGGTGTTGATGTATTATGGTTTATGCCAATTCATCCTATATCAGAGAAAAATCGTAAAGGTACTTTAGGTAGTTATTATGCCGTAAAAGACTATAAGGAAGTCAATCCTGAATTTGGAACAAAAGAGGACTTTAAAAGAGTAGTTGATAAAGCTCATGAAATGGGTTTTAAGGTGATTCTTGATTGGGTTGCCAACCATACCGGCTGTGATAACGTATGGACAGTAGAACATCCCGACTGGTATGTTAGAGATGAAGCGGGTAATTTTAAAAGTCCTTATGACTGGACTGATACTTATGAGCTCAATTATGATAATAAGGATATGCGTGCAGGCATGCTAGATGCTTTGAAGTATTGGATTACAGACTTCGGGATTGATGGTTATCGTTGCGATATGGCGCATGAAGTACCCACTGATTTTTGGAACGACGTGCGTCCGGCTTTAGATAGTATAAAACCTGTCTTCATGTTGGCTGAATCAGAAAACTATGATTTACTTGAACATGCTTTCGATGCTAATTACTCATGGGAACTGATGCACATGATGGCGGATGTGAGTAAAGGAAATAAAAATGTAGAAGACCTGACTACTTATATTCAAAAACTTGATACTATAAAATGCCCGGATGGTTATAAAATGAATTTTCTTACTAATCATGATGAAAATTCATGGAATGGAACCGAATTTGAACGTTATGGAAAAGGTATAGAAGCTTTTGCTGTTCTTACATATACATTGAATGGCATGCCGATGATATACACAGGGCAAGAAGTCGGGCTAAAAAAACGTCTTTCGTTCTTTGAGAAAGATATGGTTCCGTCATGGACTGAAAATGGGACTACTAAATTCTATAAGAAACTGAATGAATTGAAGCATACTCATCCTGCCTTACGTGCCGGAAGTATGGGAGGAGATGTGAGAATCTACACTTCTAATGCTGGAAAAGAATTGTTGATATTTTCGAGAGAAAAGGCAGGGAAAGAACTTATGGTTATGTTGAATTTGTCGGATAGAAATATAACATATACGAGTAATGATGCTTTAGGACGAAATAACTATTATGATGTTTTTACAGGCAAGCTGATTGGCAATCTACCTAAGACTTTAAAGGCTTGGGAATATAGGGTACTTACCAGAGAATAAGTAGTGGAATCTATAATAAAAAAGTCCCGGAATATTTCCGGGACTTTTTTATTTTGATATGTATAGAACTTATCAATTTTGTAGTTCTGTCGATTCATCGAACTTGTCGAATACCTCGGCAGCTAGTCTTTGATAGCTCTTATAACGCCACATTGCATTATTCTGAGCAGCATCATATAGTTCAGAAGACTCTCCCGGATTTGATTTCTGAAGAGATGTATAACGAACCTCTCCCTTAAGGAAGTCTTGGAATTTGCTCCAGTCCGGTTCTTTACTGTCCATTGTAAATGGATTTTTACCTTCTTCTTCCAACATAGGGTTGTAGCGCCATAAGTGCCAGTAACCACATGCAACAGCAGCCTTTTCTTCATCCTGAGCATGTCCCATTCCTTTTCTCAAGCCGTGGCTGATACATGGAGAATAGGCAATAACCAATGATGGTCCTTTATATTCTTCTGCTTCTTTGATAGCTTTCAGACATTGTCCCTGATTTGCTCCCATAGCTACTTGTGCAACATATACATAGCCATAAGTAGTAGCAATCATACCAAGATCTTTCTTGCGTATCTTCTTACCGGCAGCAGCGAATTTAGCAACAGCAGCAACTGGTGTAGATTTAGAAGACTGACCTCCTGTATTAGAATACACCTCTGTATCTAAGACAAGAATGTTTACATCTTCGCCCGAAGCTATTACATGGTCAAGACCACCAAAACCTATATCATAAGCCCAACCGTCACCACCAAAGATCCAGATAGAGCGCTTGATAATATATTGTTTCAAAGAATATATTTCTTTACAATAGTCGCAGTTCTCTTTTTCTTTTTCGAGTAATGGCATGATCTGAGCATGAAGTTCTTTTGTCTTTTCAGATTCATCTTTATTGTCTATCCATTCTTTGTATAGAGCTTTCAATTCAGGAGAACATTTGTCGCAGTCCTGAACCTGAGTCATTAGTTTTACTAAGCGATCGCGCATAGTAATGTTGGCTAAAGCATAACCAAGACCAAACTCAGCATTGTCTTCAAATAATGAGTTAGCCCAAGCCGGACCTTTTCCTTCCTCATTCTTACGATAAGGGGTAGAAGGTGCAGAACCACCATAAATAGAGGTACAACCTGTTGCATTTGCAATCAACATACGGTCTCCGAATAATTGAGTAACCAATTTGATATATGGAGTTTCACCACAACCGGAACAAGCACCTGAGAACTCAAATAATGGAGTTGCAAACTGAGAGTTTTTAACATTCAGTTTAGTATCTACAAGGTGAGCCTTGCTAGTTACATTTTTGATCATGAAATCCCAATTGTCTTGCTCAGGGAATTGACCACCTATTTCAACCATTTTAAGAGCTGAATTCCCTTTTTTACCCGGGCAAATATCAGCACAGTTACCACATCCAAGGCAGTCTAGTACGTCTACTTGAATACGGAATGCCATACCATCAAACTGTTTACCCTGAGCTTTTAGCAATTCTACTCCTTCAGGAGTTTTAGCTTGCTCGTTTCCGTCTAAAACGAACGGACGAATAGTTGCGTGAGGACAAACATATGCACACTGATTACACTGAATACAGTTTTCAGCTTCCCACACAGGAACAAATGCAGCAACACCGCGTTTTTCGTATTCGGTTGTTCCATGATCCCAAGTACCATCTTCACGTCCTACGAAAACAGATACAGGAAGATCGTAACCTCGTTGAGCATTTACGGGACGTACTACTTTCTTGATGAATTCAGGAGCATCATCTTCTTCCGATTTGCCAACAACTAGGTTTGCCCATTCGGCTGGAACTTCAACTTTTTCAAGTTCAATACCACGATCTACAGCAGCATAGTTTTTGTTTATAACGTCTTCACCTTTACGTCCGTAAGACTTAACGATGAATTTTTTCATCTGTTCCACAGCAAGGTCGTAAGGTATTACGTTAGATATTTTAAAGAATGCTGATTGAAGAATTGTATTTGTACGTCCCCCCAAACCTATTTCTGTAGCAATCTTTGTTGCATTGATGATATAGAAATTGATATTGTTTACTGCAAGATACTTCTTCACATTGTCTGGTAAGTAGTTACCTACATCCTCTTTGCTCCATACCGAATTTAATAAGAATGTTCCATTCTTTTTCAACCCTTTAGTTACATCATAAAGATGAAGATAGGCAGGAACGTGACATGCTACAAAGTTTGGAGTATTTACCAAATACGTAGAACGTATAGGGTTGTCGCCAAAGCGAAGATGAGACGCTGTAAATCCTCCTGATTTTTTAGAGTCGTAAGCAAAATATGCCTGACAATATTTATCAGTATTATCTCCTATAATTTTTACTGTATTCTTATTAGCACCGACGGTACCGTCTGAACCTAAACCATAAAATTTAGCTTCATATGTAGTGTCGTCTACAGAAACTTCTTCTTTCTGTGGAAGAGATTTGAATGTAACATCATCTACTATACCGATCGTAAAATCATTTTTAGGAAGGTTCATTCCAAGATTTTCATATACCGACATAATTTGAGCCGGAGTAGTATCCTTAGAAGAAAGCCCATAAATACCACCTACAATCGTAGGCGCATCTTCAGATCCGTAGAAGCAATCTTTAATGTCCATGTATAATGGCTGTCCTAGTGCTCCCGGTTCTTTTGTACGGTCTAATACTGCGATTTTCTTTGCAGTTTTAGGTATTACCGACAAGAATGCTTCTGCCTTGAACGGGCGATAAAGGTGAACAGCTACTAAGCCGACTTTTTCTCCTTTTGCATTCAGGTAATCAACAGTTTCTTTTATTGCTTCTGTAACAGAACCCATTGCTATGATTACGCGGTCTGCATCTTCTGCTCCGTAATAGTCGAACAAGCCATACTTGCGTCCTGTAATCTTATATATCTCTGCAAGATATTTTTCTACGATTTCAGGTACTGCATCATAAAACTTATTTGCAGCTTCACGAGACTGAAAGTAGATATCATCATTTTGAGCTGTTCCGCGAGTAACCGGATTTTCCGGATTCAGAGCTCTCTCTCTGAATTCTTTTACTGCTTTTTGATCAATAAGTGGAATTAAATCTTCTTGATTCATTTCTTCCACTTTTTGGATTTCGTGTGAAGTACGGAATCCATCGAAAATATTCATAAATGGAATACGGGATTCAAGAGTAGCCAAGTGAGGAACAGCAGATAAGTCCATCACTTCTTGTACCGAACCGGAGAAGAACATAGCAAAACCTGTTTGACGGGCAGCCATTACGTCCTGATGGTCTCCAAAAATAGACAAAGCTTGTGCAGCTAGTGCACGTGCAGAGATGTGGAATACACTAGGTAAAAGTTCTCCTGCAATTTTATACATATTAGGAATCATCAGCAATAATCCTTGCGATGCTGTATATGTAGTCGTCAATGCACCTGCCTGTAGCGAACCGTGAAGAGCACCTGCGGCACCTGCTTCGGATTGCATTTCCTGAACTTTGAGCACTTCGCCGAATATGTTTTTACGTCCGGCAGCGGCCCATTCATCGACATATTCTGCCATAGTCGACGATGGTGTGATAGGGTAGATCGAAGCTACTTCACTGAACATATATGAAATATGTGCAGCAGCCTGATTACCATCACATGTTAAAAATTTTTTTTGTTTAGCCATACTTTTAGTATTTGTTGATTACCTTCTTTAATTTAATTGACCTATGTAGTTTTTAAACTCTTTTAAAATATTATTTATTTGGTTAATATAAAAAGCCAAAAAGCCAAAGAGGAATAATGTTCTTCTCACCTGTTTCCAGATTTCCAACAGCATAAAGCCATTCCTGCTTGTTTTTTCCTCTGCTTCGTTGTCCTTCTATTTTAAATCTATATTTGTTCTCATTATCTTCTACAATAAACATTCCACTTTTCGAAGCTTTTTTTAGTTTACTGTCGCTATGATGAATCTGATTATAAAAAAAAGTTTCTCTCAAAGCCTGATCTGCAATTGGAGTCATTTTGAGAGGAAACATCAGATTTGTATTATGCATATATACTAAATCCGGTTTTTTAGGAAACTCTTCTCCTTCGCGATAAAGCATATTTATAAGGCGTGCACTTCTTAAATATTCGAGATAGTTTGTTACAGTAGCTCTTGATATTTCACAATCTATGCTGAGTTGGCTGATATTTGGTTTGCCCGGAGCTGACAGAGACAAGAGATACAGTAACTTTCTTAGTTTGGGCAAATAGGTCAATTCTATTTGTCTGATAGACAAAACATCGACCTCAAGCATCATGTTTACTGTTTTAAGTAAGTTTTCTGAAAAATTCTTCTTCTCCAAAAAGAATGGATAATAGCCGTGATGCATATATGGCCAAAGATGATCTAAAGGATTTATCTGTTTACAGATTTCTTCCGCTATCTGCTGATGATTGGCTATAAGTTCTTCTAACGAATAGTGCTCGAAGTTCTTATTTAATAGTATATTGAGAAATTCTCTAAATGAGAATCCTCTCAAGTTATATACACTGACAATGGAAGATAATTCTTCGTCTTCATCAAGCTTCATTACAGTAGAGCCTGTGAATACGATTTTGAGTTGAGGGTACAACTCATAGCATTCTCTTAATTCTTTCGACCAGTTTGGGTACTTATATACCTGATCTAACAGCAATGTCTTACCTCCTCTTTCAACAAATTCTTTGGCAAAAGAAGTGATAGTTCTTACTGTAAAGTAGAATTGGTTTAGATTTATGTACAAACAATCTTTTTTATCCAAGTCAAAGAATTCTCTGGCGTACTGGAGTAGAAAAGATGTTTTACCTACACCTCTGGTTCCTTTTATCCCAATTAGTCGTTGGCTCCAATCAATTTGCTTCATCAACAGTCTGGGAATAAGCCCTTCGAGATGCTCAACCAAATACTTATGTGTCCGAAAAAATGGTTCCACTAAATTCATTGTATTAAACTCGACGAAGATACTCTTTTTTCACGGCATTGCAAAGTCTAGATAGCAATTTTAATCATTTTTTTGTCAAAAAAGAGGGTAGCTATAAATTGAATTATTATAACTATCACTAAAATAAGAATAAACAAAATATAAGAAAAGGCTATTTATAATAGAAAATTAATATAACCTAAGAGATACGATTGTGAAACTATTTGTAATATTTCCGATAAAGTTTTTCATACTCTTTTGTTGCTTTCACCTGTTTTATCCAAACGTTCATCGAGTCTAGTAAGACCGGTGATTTTTCACTGACAGCCCATGCTTCCAAGTGGGTAAATCCTATAAGAGTAGCATAGTCTATTTCTGGAATTGACTCAGCGACTTTAGAAGCTACAATTTCGTCACAAACAGCGTAGTCGATGTCTTTCGATGCTACAAGCATAGCTAACTGTTCGGCGCCGTATGTATCATCTTCTTTTATGAATATTGTATCTCCTATTTCGTGAGACAGATTCCTAATTCTGAGAATTGCCGGAGAGTTAGTGGGCACATAGAGTGTTTTCTTTGCTAAATCTAAATGACTTCGTAAAGGGGGGATTCCATCATTGAAATCTTTTTTGCGCTGAATAAGTACCTGCCTGTTTTGAGATACAGGCTTGGTAAAGCGTAGAGATTCTCTAAGCTCGGAAGTTATCGGTATATTGCGTGCTAATACATCATATTTGCCCGTTTTCAGCCCTTCGATACTTTTACTCAGATTTGCTTCGAGTAAAACTTCTACAGAGAGAGGTATGTGAGATTTTAACAGCTCGATAAGGTCATGATTAAATCCCGCAATAGTATCTCCGGATACATAATAGCCGATAGAATTGTAATCTGTTACTATACGCAGTTTACCATCTTTTTCTATCTCGGCAAAATCTTTTGGAGATTGCTTTTTCCCCGAAAAAATAATCCATCCGATAGCAATTAGTAGCAGGCAGGATGATATTATGATAAATCTCTTGTTTTTCAACATATCTAATCAATTATTAAACTGCCAAGAAATGCCAAGCTTCAATATACGAGGGTTTGCCGCATAACGATGTAATAAGAATGATTGAGAGTTGCCCATGCCTTCCGCAATATTGTACATCATCAAGAAGAAACGTGTATATTTGAGATGTAAATTTGCATAGGCTGTAACAATAGGGAAGTTTCCTAGTTTCATCTCATTTTGGTTATAAAACTGCATAGTTAATGGCTCATAGCCGGGCATATAATATGAAGTGTGATAATGAGCATCTACGCCTAACTGAAATGTCAGCACCTTTGCTATTTTGCTTGTTATATATACATTAGTGTACACACTCAATGTAGGCAACGGAATGGCAACATCGTTAGTCGATTTTTGAAATACGACTTGATTGTCCCAATGAAATATTCCTGCTTTGAAATCCTGATCGAGCCTGAAAGATACAACTTGTACGTCGCTTGTTTCTTGAGCGATTAAGCGATCAGCACCGTAATATATGTAATTCTTGATTGTCTCTACTCCTCCACTTATTCTTGTCTTGGAGAAGGAGAACTCGGGTAAAGAAATTTCCCCACCGATGAATACTCTACGTGTATTGCTGAGGTTTTCATTCCAGTTCCAGTATTTGGAAGAGAAGTTGTTCCTTGTATATCCCGGGCTTATATTCTTTATATATGCGTTTGCTTTTACTGACAGATTTTTTCCGAAGAGACCAATCATCGAAGTTATCTCTCCTTCTGCTCTAAAATCGGAGTTTAGCATGTCCTTCTCCACTGTTGCTTTATACCTAAGATATTTTCCTTTCTCTTTAGATAAAACTCCTCCGATATTTAAAGCATTTTCGCTTTGCCTTTCATGCAGTCCGGGCAATCCTCCGGGAACAGAATACTTTCTCATATCATATTCTACAAAGGCTGTAAGCCCAAATTTAGTCCAACTGCGAAAGCCTTCATTCATAGCCAGAGCAAATGTGTTTTTGAATGAATAATATGACATATAATCGTCTATATTCTGTACATATTTAGGATCCTTAATTAGTTCGTCAGAGAGGGTGTAAGGCAGATATAGGTTGTCCATTTTTGCAAAATCAGACGTTATCCTTCTTCGTTGATCTGTATAATGTGTAGTAAGTATTGCGCTGGCAAGAGGTACATAATTCGGCTTTTTACGCCACGCTGTAACACTGTCGTTTACGGCATATTCTTCCATCTCGTTTCCTAAATCGTAGCGATTGGTTACGTAAAGATGACGTCCTCTCATCTTGTTTTTTGTATTCTGCATTCTAGTCGGAATATCCAGTGTGTTTCCTGAATACGATCGATCCAGTCTTACTTCATCCGAATTGGGGCGAGTTATGTAAAGAGTATCACTTATCCCTCCATTTTCGATATTGGTAAAATTGTTATTGTGCAGGAAAACATGCATCTTGTATTTGTCTCCTATATAGCTGGCATAGAAGTCATAACTCATTTGCTTATTTGAGAGAGAATTGTAAAATCCACGAGCGTAGATATAGTCAAAATCGAAACCTACATTCAACTTCTTACCCATATTCATCGACATTTCTGCTTGAAAGCGGTTTTCGGCACTTTGTCCACCCCCACCACTCTGATATTTTATATTTGAATATGGAATTTTGGTATTAAGATAATAATGGTCTTCCGGATTTTTGCGCCATAGATACATTGCATCTAAGAAACTAAAACGTGAAGGCTCGGGTCTTTCAAAGAATATTTTAGACTGAGCCGGAGAGCCTACATTGCCAAGATATCCCATAGCAACACTGCGTCCGTCCACTAACATACTTTGATGGAAGCCATAGAGGAGAGTATCGCGTGGAACGAATATACGTTCGCCTAGGCGCGGTGTTATTTTCCATGCGTATATGTTGGGCATATCTATTTTTGCAGTATCAATCTTGGTCTGGTTAACCGGAAGGTTCACCGAGTCAGGATGAAGAGAGTCTGTATGTGTATGCCCCTCTCCTGTAGAATGGGGAACATTCGGTCTGTTTTGGGCACTAGTTGCTAGACATATTCCCAAAAACAAGAGCAATGCTATTATATGTTTTTTCATCGGTGCAAACTTACACAAAAAATGAAAAATGAGACGTTAATGTTTCTTTAAAAACAAGCGAAGGTACAGATTATTGCGTCTACAATCTTATTATTATGTTTAAATAACACCTTTAGTCGAAGGAAGCTCATAATTAAAGATATCTCTTTTCTTTGCCATTTTTAGAGCTCGCGCAAATGCTTTAAATATACCTTCTATTTTGTGATGTTCGTTAGTACCTTCTGCTTTTATGTTCAGATTCATTTTTGCTGCATCGCTGAGTGATTTAAAAAAGTGCAGAAACATTTCTGTTGGCATATCTCCTACTTTTTCACGATGAAACTCAGCATTCCAAACCAACCATGGACGTCCTCCAAAATCGAGAGCAACAGAGCACAGGCAATCGTCCATAGGCAGACAATAGCCATAGCGTTCGATGCCTCGCTTATCGCCAAATGCTTTGTGTAAAGCTTCGCCCAAAGCTAGAGCAGTATCTTCGATGGTGTGATGTTCGTCTACCGCAAGATCTCCATTTACTTTTATTGATAAATCCAGTCCCGAATGTTTGCCTATTTGTTCGAGCATGTGGTCGAAAAAGCCCAATCCTGTAGATATATCGCAATCGCCCTTTCCATCCAGATTGAGAGCTACATATATATCCGTTTCTTTTGTAGTGCGCTTTATCTCGGCTTTACGTTCTCCGGCAAAAAGGAATTCACTCACTACATCCCAGTCGGTGGTTTGCAATGCGCAAACGTTTTTCAGTTCTTCAGGAATTTCTATGTCGTTGCGAAGGAAGATAGCTTTTGCTCCCAGGTTTTTAGCTAGTTCTACATCGGTTAGTCTGTCACCTATTACAAAGGAATGCTTCAGATCATATTCTTCGGTAAGATATTTGCCTAATAGTCCCGTGCGTGGTTTGCGTGTAGGTGCATTGTCTTCGGGAAAACTACGGTCTATCAGAATATCATCGAAGGTAATATCTTCGCTTTGCAGGGTTTTTAGCATGAGGTTGTGAACAGGCCAAAATGTGTTTTCCGGAAACGAGTTTGTACCTAGTCCGTCTTGATTGGTAACCATGACAAATTTGAAATCCAGATTTTTTCGGATAAAGTATAAATTCCGTATAACTTTAGGGTAGAACTCAAGCTTCTCGAAGCTGTCCAGTTGATAATCTATTGGTGGTTCTATCACTATCGTTCCGTCTCGATCTATAAATAAGGCCTTTTTCTTCATTTCTTTTTGGAGTTTTTCTTCTTAAATATTCTGTAATGTCTCTATCAGCTTTTTATTTTCTTCGTCTGTACCTACTGTTATCCGTAAGCATCCGACACATAGCGACACCGTGTTACGATTACGTACAATTACACCTTTGCCTGCCAGTTGCTTGTACAAGCTGTTGGCATCATCTACTTTTACTAGCAGGAAATTTGCATCAGTAGGGTAGATTTTCTCAACAAAAGGTAGCTTCGATAGTTCTTCTTTGAGATAGTCACGCCCATTCAATAATATTTGTATCCATTCTTTTCTTAGAGCTAACTTATCTAATTCATCATTAACAAAATTCTGAGTGAGAATATTAACATTGTATGGATACTTTACCTTATTAAACAGTTTGATGATTTCGGGTGATGCAAAAGCCATGCCTAAACGAACAGCAGCCAGTCCCCACGCTTTTGAGAATGTTTGAAGAATTATAAGATTTGGATATTTGTGGAGACGGGTTAGCCATGTAGCTTCGGAAGCAAAGTCAATATACGCCTCATCTACAACCACTATTCCGTCAAAAGATTCTAATGTTTTCTCTATTTCTTTGGTATCGAGAAGATTTCCTGTAGGATTGTTAGGAGAGCATAAGAATATGATTTTAGTCTTCTCGTCCGTATTCTTCAACAGCTCATCGGCTTTGAAATTAAAATTCTCATTCAGTAATACTTTTCTGTATTCTACGTCATTTACATTTGCACAAACCTGATACATGCCATAGGTAGGATCTATTGCGACAATATTATCTATACGTGGCTCACAAAAAATACGAATAACTAGGTCTATGGGTTCATCACTACCATTTCCTAAAAATATTTTTTCAGGATTTACTCCTTTTACTTGTGCTATTTTTTCTTTCAATTTCCATTGTAAAGGATCGGGATAGCGATTATATTTGTCGTTTAACGGATTTTCGTTAGCATCGAGATAAACAGAAGCTTCGCCCTTAAATTCGTCCCGAGCCGAAGAGTATGGTTTCATTTCCCATACATTTTTGCGTACTAATTGTTCTAAATTCATTGTTCTTTGATCCTAAATCCTTTATAAAATAATAGCTACAATAATATCATATAGATTATTGTAGCTATTCTATTTTTCAATTCAATTGCTTACAATTCTATTTTTACACCCAACAATTTGTAAAACTCCCGCAATATAGCCGGATGTCCTGGCCAAGCAGGAGATGTAGTTAGGTTGCCATCTGTAATAGCTTCTGTAGCCGGTATATCCTTATAGTTGCCACCGGCAAGTGTTACTTCCGGCCCTACAGCTACATAGCATGTCAGAGTTCTTCCTTTTACAACATTGGCGGCCGTAAGTATTTGTATTCCGTGACAAATGGCAGCGACAGGCAGATTCTTCTCAAAAAAATAGCGGGTATATTCTAACACTTTAGGATCGAGCCGGATGTATTCCGGTGCGCGCCCTCCTGTTATATAAAGCCCTGCATAATCACTAAGATTTACACTGTCGAAACTCTTGTTGAGTACAAAATTATGACCACGAAGCTCAACATATGTCTGAAAGCCTACAAAATCGTGAATGGCCGTTGCCACTTGTTCTCCGGCTTTCTTTCCCGGACAGACTACATCTACATGAAAGCCGACACCAGAAAGAGCCTGATAAGGAACCATTAATTCATAATCTTCGACAAAGTCGCCGGCGAGCATTAATATTCTTTTACCCATGATAAAACAGATTTAGATGTTCAACAATTAGTAATTACCTTTAAATGTAACTAAAATTGTTAAGGCTGAATCTATTTAAGCGGTAAAAATGTTTAAAACACCTACTACTGCTTTTCGTAAGTAGTGACTACAAATATAATAAGAGGCTCGTTGCCTGTATTTATTATCGAATGGTAGTTGTTATCTCCCTGTATAGATGTTACATTTCCTTTCTTCAGGTTGAATTTTCTTGTAATGTTGTCAAGCCCTTCGCGCTCTATGTATTCGCCTTGCCCATTTACAAGTACATACAACTCCTGCTCTTTTTTGCTTCCATGTTCGTGGAAGCCTGCCTGATCGCCTTTATTGGGCAATACCATATAGGTACCTATGCGATTATTAACCAAATCGCCTTTTTCGAAAATAGATAGCATATATACAACTCCGGCTCCATCGTACATTGGTGCACGCTTTTCTACATCTATTACAGACCTTTGAGGTTTACCAAAAGGCGTCAATGTGATGTCTATATATTGGGATACAATGTCCAATATTTGTTTTTTTTCTTCTTCCATATTTTTATTTTATGATTTCTTTCTTCATTTTATAATGTGGGATTCCTACTTCTGTAAATTCTTCGCCTATGATCTGATATCCATATTTTTCGTAAAAACCGATTGCCGTTTTTCTTGCATTTAATATGATCTGTTGAAACCCTTCCCGTGAAGATACATATTCGGCAAAAGAGAGCATAGCAGTTCCTAGTCCCGACTGTTGTAAATCGTTATCGACTGCCATTTGTCTGAGTTTTACCGATAGACTATTAATAGGGGTGAGAATGCAACAGGCAGCTACCTTTTGTTCCTCAGGCAAAAGGAGACCTAGAAGAATATCGTCTTTGTCTTTTTCCAGATCTTTTTCCGAAAAAGATAGTCCTAATGGTTCTCTTAGTACCCTTGTTCGCAAAGATAGCATTTCTTCATATTCAGTGCTTCCGTATTCTACTATTAGGGGATGCATTATTCTTTCAAGCGCAGTGTTACTGCATTTTTGTGTGCAAATAGTTCTTCGTTTTCAGCCATTACTTCTATGGTTGGCCCTAGATTTTTTATACCTTGCTTAGTTATTTTTTGGAAGGTAATTTTTTTTGTAAAACTATCGAGGTTTACACCGCTATATGCTGTTGCATAGCCGTTTGTTGGCAGAGTGTGATTTGTTCCCGAAGCGTAGTCTCCGGCACTTTCGGGTGTATAGCTGCCCAGAAATACGGAGCCTGCATTTATTATTCTGTCGGCCATGTCCATGTATTCTGCAGTTTCTATTATCAGGTGTTCGGGAGCATATTGGTTGGTCATCTCCACTATTTCGTTCTCATCTCTCAATAAAATGAGCTTACTGTTCTGTAATGCTTTTTCTGCTATTTCGCGCCGAGGCAGTTCGAATAGTTGACGCTCCACTTCATGAAGTACTTCGGAGATAAAAGGCTCGCTAGTCGTAGTCAGTATAACCTGACTATCGGGCCCGTGTTCGGCCTGAGATAATAGGTCGGCTGCAACAAACTTCGGATTTGATGTTTCGTCAGCTATAACCTGTACTTCCGATGGACCTGCCGGCATATCTATGGCTACGTCCTTGAGGCTTACCAATTGTTTAGCTGCCATTACGTATTGGTTGCCGGGGCCAAATATTTTATACACTTTGGGTACAGACTCGGTGCCATATGCCATTGAGCCAATAGCCTGTATTCCTCCTGCTTTGAATATTTTATCCACTCCTGCTTCTTTTGCAGCAAAGAGTATTGCCGGATGTATTTTCCCTTCTTTGTTAGGGGGTGAGCATAAAATTATTTCTTTACATCCTGCTATTTTTGCCGGAATAGCCAACATCAATACCGTGGAAAAGAGAGGGGCGCTTCCTCCCGGAATATATAAACCTACTTTTTCTATAGCAACAGCCTTTTGCCAACAAGTAACCCCCGCAGTGGTTTCTACTTTCTTAGTTTCGAATATCTGGCTACGATGAAATGTCTCTACATTTTGTTTTGCTATGCGGATGGCTGATTTCAGTTCTTCTGAAACTAAAGCCTCCGATTTGTCGATTTCTTCTTTGCTGACTGTTAAAGTAGATAACTTTATTTTGTCAAACTTCTCTTCATATTCCAAAACGGCTTCGTCTCCTCTGCTTTTTACATCTTTAAGAACAGAATCTACTGTCAGATTGAGCGATGATGTGTCAAAAACAGGGCGAGTCAGTATTTGCTCCCATTCGTTACGTTGCGGATATATTATGATCTGCATAATTTTATTTATTATATTCTCTTTTCAACAAGCTATAAACTACAATATCTGTATATATATTGTCTACCAATAGCTCTCCATCCCTTTCGATTCCTTCATTCTGAAATCCGATTTTTTCGGGTATGCGACGGCTTTTGTGATTTCCTTCGGCTACTTTAATCTGAATACGGTTCATATCCATTTCGTCGAAAGCATATTGGATAAGTTCTTTTACCGAGCGTATTATAATGCCTTTTCCTTGTGCATGTTGTGAAAGCCAATAGCCAATTTCTGTTTTCTTATTGCTCCAGTCAGTATCTTTAAATCCGACTAACCCAACAAATTTATCTTGATAAAAGATGGTGAATTGCTTATCTGTAGTTTGAAGTACATGATTTACAAAGTCCGCAGTGTCTTCTACTACATGAGTGGTATCTACAAATGGCAACCATTCACGCATATATTCCCGTTGTTCGTTCAGGGTGTTGAAGATTCTGAAAATATCATCGACCGACAATGGGTTGAGTACTATTTCTTCTGAAACTTTTATCATAATATCATTTTCTCGATCGGTAATACAATTATACCCTCAGCTCCCGAAGCTTTAAGTTTAGTTATTACTTCCCAAAAGCGTTTGTCTTCGATAACAGACTGAACTGAACACCAGCCTTTTGTTGCTAAAGGTGTTACTGTAGGGCTTCGCATTCCCGGTAGGATGTCAAATATTTCGTCCAGTTTATCTTCGGGTGCATTCAAAAGTACATATTTTTTCCCTTCTGCGCTTTGTACAGCTTCTATTCTGAATATCAATTCGTCCAGAATATCCCTTTTTTCCTGAGATAGTCCTTTAGTTGCTATAAGCAAGGCTTCTGAACGCATAACGACCTCGACTTCTTTCAGACGGTTACTCACCAATGTGCCCCCTGAGCTGACAATATCGAATATTGCGTCTGACAGGCCTATGCTGGGAGATATCTCTACAGAGCCAGATATGACATGTATCTCAGATTTGACACCATTTTCCTGCATATATTTATTTAGTATGTGAGGATATGATGTTGCTATTTTTTTCCCTTCAAACCATTTTATGTCACTGTAATTTTCGTCTTTAGGTATAGCCAAAGATAATCGGCATTTACTGAAACCAAGGCGTTTTATGATGTCCGAGACTTCATTCTTTTCTACAAACTCGTTTTCTCCGACTATTCCAATATCAGCTACACCAGTAGCTACAGCCTGAGGTATGTCGTCGTCTCGTAAAAATAGTACTTCTACAGGGAAATCTTTAGCAGGTATAAGCAAGGTTCTCTTAATATTATTCATTTTGATACCTGCTTCACCTAAAAGAGCCATAGATTCTTCAAATAACCGACCTTTAGATTGTATTGCAATTCTTAATACCATGATATATATATTTTATTTATAATTTTATTAGAAAAAAATAAGAGCTTACCCTCATCAGGCAAGCTCTTACTATATTTTTGTAAACATCACATCAATATATGTTACTTACCAAGTGGCAGTAATATAAAATGATGATGATGTGTATTATTATTCATTGTTGTTCTTTCTTTTCAAAGACAAAAATATATATTATTTAGATTAAAACAAACTTTATGAAAGTTTTTTATAAAAAGATCATTTTCCGGGATTGTTTTTCCGATGCTCTTGCAGCATTCTTTCTTTAAATTTTAAGTCTGCACTTCTATATTTTTCTATCTTTTGAGCAGACAACACTTCTGCAAATTTCTTATAATATTCTATTTGAAGCTGGGTTTCTTTTTGCTCCGACTCCAGATTCAACTGAGTTATTCTTTTGTAATCTGCTTCAGTTTTATTTTCTTTTCGTTTTAGTTCTCGGGTTTCTCTGCGTGCACTCCTGTTTACTTCATATTTTTTAGTCATGAACTCAGCCTCGAGAGGTAAAAACACCTTAGCCTCACTTTCGGTGAGGTCCATTTCTTTTTTAAGAAATTCGGCTTTTTCTTTTCTTATCTTCTCTATATCGAAACCACTACCATGTCTCATCTGAGCGCTAACAGAAAATGTTATACATAGCAGAAATAACATTAAAACGCTTTTAGATTTCATATAAAATTTTACTTTAGTTATTGGTTGTATATCATCTCCTTATATTTGGCTTTAACAACTTCGTCTTCGATGAATGAATAGTAATATTCTTCATCCTCAGTTGAAGCCAATCCATTTGTAATTGCAGATTCCGGCTGATGTGCCGTTGTATCCGGGTTGACAGTAGTGCGATTAAATACTCCTGTTAAGAAAAGTACTCCGGCAAACACTGCGGCAACTGCTGTCCAAGGTATAACCTTTTTCCACAATGGAACAATCTTTCCTTTATTAGCTTCTTTGGCCGGAAGTTTATCCATTATCTCAGCATTAAAGTTCTGAAAATAATTTTCAGGCACTTTAAACGGATTCTTATTTTCGTCAATATGATTCAGCATAGTTACACACTCTTTTTAAACACTATTTAGAATATAGACTATAAATATATGAAAAGGTTTAATGTTCAATAGATAAAAAATCTTCGATTTTCTTTACCGCATGATGATATGAGGCTTTTAATGCCCCTACCGATGTTTCAAGTATTTCCGACATTTCTTCATATTTCATTTCTTCAAAATACTTTAGGTTGAAAACTATCCTTTGTTTCTCCGGTAATGTGAGAATTGCCTTTTGTAATTTTAACTGAGCTTCATCTCCATCAAAGAACTCATCTCCTTCGAGTCGAGATATGAGAAAAGAGTCAGCATCGTCGAGAGATATATTATTTGCAGAACGTTGTTTATTCAAGAAAGATATAGCTTCATTGATAGCAATACGGTAGAGCCATGTAGAGAACTTTGAGTCTCCCCTAAAGTTATCTATACTTGTCCATACCTTTATAAATGTATTTTGCAAAACATCGTTGGCATCGTCATGACTTAGTACTATTTTTCGTATCTGCCAATATAGGATCTCACTGAATTCTTTTACTAATTCAGAGAATGCAGCTTGCTGTGTTTTAGGGTTGTGAAGCTTTTCTATTAAATTATTTTCTGTTTCTTGTGACATTAATATCAAATTGTTATTTGCTAGGGATGTCTTCTAGGTCAGAGTCGTCTCCATAATCTGCTTCTTCATCAACTCCTCCTTGTCCGTTTTCGAACCATTCTATAAAGTTGTCTACATGTGTTTTATTTTTATCCCACCAAGCCAGAGATTCCGGAAAGTAAGAAACACTTATATAACGACAGTATGTATCAAAATGTCCTGATCCTAAAATTTCATCATATGTAGGTACGAAAAAGTACCATAGTAGACCGCTTTGGCTATCATTTTGCATTTGTCCTAAAGTAAAAAATATAGCTTTAGAAGCTTCAACAAAGAAGTTGTAATTAGATATATCGTCCGTAGCTCCTGTCTTTTTCTTTTTAATTAAGTCATATATCATTCGTCTGTCTACTCCTTCTTCCGGCGATAATTTTTCAGGAGTATCGTCCATTTTACTGTTTATTATATCAAACATTTCGCCAAAGGCATCTTTCGAACGTTCTGTATTTGGTTCTAGCAAGAGGAAAAAGTGGAATGAATAAAAGCTTTGTACCCAGCGTCCCAAATCGCTTAATGCGTACGCATATAGTAGGAATGCACTAGAATGTGTAGCGTCAATTTCTATTGCTTTTCTCAAGTGCTGCACAGCCATTTTATTGTCCTTGCTATTGAAATAGCTTAGTCCTAGATTGAAATGGAGTAGATACTCGTCTCCACACCGATCGAGCGCTTCGTTTAACAATTTTATAGCATCTGCTACTTTTCCCTGATTGGCAAAAGCTGTACTTTTAACTATATATGCATCCATTAACAGGGGCTGGAAGTTTGCAGTTATAACCTTTGTGCTGTATTTGATTGCTTTTTCATTGTCTTTCAACTGTAGGTAGGAAAGAGACATTTCATAAATAGCAGACATTGAGGTCGGATTGACTTTCAATGCTTCTTCATAGCAGGTAATTGCTTCTTTGTAACGTCCTTTGTCGTGTAGCGCAACACCTTGTCTAATGAGCTTTTCTGATGACGGTTGCGCATAAGAATATGTAAATGTGAATAATAAGAATGTTATAATTAAGTATTTTCTCATGCAAACTAAAATTTATAGAAATACAAAAGTAAGAAAATACTCGGAATATAGTCTTTTTAGATTAACTCTTAGGTATTTTTTACAACTTGGAATACCAACTCTTTGTTCAAAACAAACAAAAGGGTGCAATTTCTTGTATCCTTTTGTTTATTTAGAATTTGATTGAATTATTCTTTTACACATCTTACCGAAGCGCCTACAGCCCTGAATGCACGATCGTTTGTAGCTGTATTATATGGGGCAAAAAGCAGTTTGAATGCATAATATTCTACAGATAAGACTGAACCATACCATACATAGCCAGTATGACCTATATCAGTCAATTGTCCATTAGTGCCCGACCTATATCCGGCGGCAGGATAGTATCCGGCATTAGCACTAGAGAAATCTATACCTGTGCCCGCAACGAAATTCTCAGATGGTAACCCATCCCAAGGAGAGGGGTTAGATGAACTTGTATTGGCTTTAGGTACACGCCATCCCGGAGGGCATGGATCGTATGGGGTCTTTTGATGAGTTCCTACTTCGTCCCATAGATAATCATCTTTTTCTGTCGCAACATTAGAATACCAGTCTCCCTGAGAAGAAGACGTATAGTAGAAATTGTTCGGGTTGTTTATGGCCGTTTCCATATGATTGTTGTTGACCAAAGGTACTCCCATTATATCTGTTTTAGAAATGCCTGTCAAAGAGTTGTCTATTCGGTATATATCTTTTTCTGAGTTTCCGGTTGTGGACGAAGAGTTCGGAAACGGATCTTTTCGCCCCCATTGATAATGTAGCCCTTTTGAGCCTACTGCACCCTCGTTGATAAAAGTTACACCCAAGTTTCGATCCATGAATACATAGCCATTATAATTTTTTTGGTGTGTAGCGTCATCAGGGTTGAAGTCTGTTACCCAGATATGCCAACTCCAATAAATAGTTCCATTTATTTTTATTGCAATAACTGCATTTCCTGTAAAGTGTTGGTCATTAGTGGATAGCCGTATTCTCGATTTGGTTTTTACAGAGTTTTCCTCCAAAGAGACACTCTTTATCAAATCCGGACGATCTTGCCATAATAATTCTACAGATAAAGTTCCGCTTTCTAAGGAGTGTAAGTCAGCATCAAGTCTCTGTATCCATACTGCAAATGCTTTTATTATTGGAATATCCACAGTTTTCCCATAGCCTACAATATAGCAATTAGAGAGGTTCAATGTTTTTGGATCCTCTACATCAATTAAGGGTGGTTCTACTTCCCGTATGGTGTCGTTGCCAGCACCGCTATTGTTATTCCCCTGATTTATGCGGGTGGATATCATATCCCATTGCTCTCCATCCCAGTAATAAAGTCCGGGGTAGATACTGTCACTTTCTAATCGGTTTATATTATATACAAAAAGTCCGACACTCGATTTTTTTTCATCTGCATAACCTGCTTCTGATGTTTCCACAAATGGTTGTAAAGTTTTCAGGTTTACTAACCCCACTCTGGGTAGTAGAAAACCTCCAGTCTTACTTGTTATATTATTTTCGTCAGCAGATTGGTCTTTCAGTTGAAGTAGGGCTGTCTTAGCTGGAGTTTCTCCCATACCTATCGTAACTTGAGATGTTGTCGGAATTGATATAAAAAAGATTAAGAGAACTGTAATTAGCTTAGTACAAGTTTTCATTTTTTTGAATTGAGTAATTTATTGTGATTCGTTTTGTCTCATTTTTGATAAAACATATTCAATCAATATATTGTTTACTTTTTAATATTTTGTGTTTTTTTGATGAAAAATAAAGCATGATATAAATTTCTTTAAACAAGTCATAGAAAAAAGATATCAGTTTGATTATTGTGTAATACATTTACAAACTAAATATTTTTATTACATTTGTTTTTACAGCAATTAGAAACTAAAAACCAATCAAAATAAAAAGGCATATGATAAAAAGTAGCACTTTTGATATAGAGATGATCCGTAGATTTTATAACCATTATCCATCAAAAGCAGAGAAGGTAAAAGCATTCTTGAATAGACCATTAACACTGAGTGAGAAGATACTATACACACACTTGGCTCTGGATGAAGATATTCAGAACTATAAACGAGTAATAGATTATGTCAATTTTTCGCCAGATAGGGTTGCCATGCAGGATGCTACAGCCCAGATGGCTCTGTTGCAATTGATGAACTCTGGCCGTACTACTGTTGCTGTACCATCTACAGTTCATTGTGATCATCTTATACAGGCATATAAGTCTGCTAAAGAAGATTTGAATACAGCTGAGGTTACAAATAAAGAAGTATATGATTTTTTAAGTTCAGTATCCAATAAATATGGTATTGGCTTTTGGAAACCGGGTGCCGGAATAATACATCAGGTTGTTCTCGAAAATTACGCTTTTCCCGGAGGAATGATGATTGGTACAGATTCTCATACGCCAAATGCAGGAGGATTAGGGATGATCGCCATCGGTGTAGGAGGAGCAGATGCTGTAGATGTCATGGCAGGTATGCCATGGGAACTAAAAATGCCTAAGTTGATTGGTGTGAAATTGACAGGTAAGCTTTCAGGCTGGGCATCACCTAAGGATGTAATACTCAAACTGGCAGGTATTCTTACTGTAAAAGGAGGAACTAATGCTATTATAGAATATTTTGGAGAGGGAGCAGATTCCTTGTCTGCTACAGGTAAAGCCACTATATGTAACATGGGTGCAGAAGTAGGGGCTACAACATCTATATTTCCGTACGATGCTAAATCTTCATCTTATCTGAAGGCAACGGGTAGGACGGATGTTGCTGAAATGGCAGATGAAATAATGGAATATCTGAGACCTGATGAAGAAGTAGTTGCTGATCCAAATAAGTATTTTGATCAACTTATCGAGATCAATCTTTCAAAACTTGAGCCTTATGTAAATGGGCCTTTTACCCCTGATGCTGCACACCCTATATCTGAATTTGCAAAAGTGGTAAGAGAGAAAGGTTACCCACAAAAGATGGAAGTAGGACTTATCGGTTCGTGTACCAATTCTTCGTATGAGGATTTATCGCGGGCGGTCTCAATAGTAAAAGATGCTAAAGAAAAAAATATAAAAGTAAAAGCTCAGTTTATTATAAATCCGGGATCGGAACAAGTGAGATATACAGCAGAACGCGATGGTATATTGCCTGCATTTGAAGATGCCGGTGCTACAATAATGGCAAATGCTTGTGGCCCATGCATTGGTCAATGGAAACGTGAGAGTGATAACCCTGATCGTCCAAATTCAATTGTTACATCTTTCAATCGTAATTTTGCAAAAAGAAACGATGGAAACCCAAATACCCATGCATTTGTTACTTCGCCTGAAATAGTGGCTGCGCTTAGTATTGCAGGCGACTTGTGCTTCAATCCAATGACGGATACACTCGTAAATGAGAACGGCGAGAAGGTTAAATTGCAGGAGCCGCAAGGATATGAATTACCTCCTTCGGGTTACAGTATGGAAGATGGAGGTTATATTGCACCCACGGCAAATAGTTCGGATATAGAAATAAGGATAGCACCCGATTCTCAACGTTTACAAGAGCTTAAACCGTTCTCGTCATGGAATGGACTTGATATTTTAGAACAACCTTTGTTGATAAAAGCAAAAGGAAAGTGCACCACTGATCATATATCTATGGCAGGTCCTTGGTTGCGCTTTCGTGGGCATTTGGATAACATTTCCGATAATATGCTGATTGGAGCAGTAAATGCATTTAATGATAAAACAAACTCGGTATTAGATCCTACTACCAAGGAGTATCTTGCTGTACCTCAGTTAGCAAGAAAATTTAAGGCTGCCGGTCAGGGATCAGTTGTTGTTGCCGAAGAAAATTATGGAGAGGGTTCGTCTCGTGAACACGCAGCAATGGAGCCTCGTTTTCTTAATGTAAAAGCCATTTTGGTAAAATCATTTGCACGTATTCATGAAACTAACTTGAAGAAGCAAGGTATGTTGGCTCTTACTTTTGTCAACAAAAATGACTATGATAAAATACAAGAGGATGATAAAATAAGCATACTAGGTTTGTCGAGCTTTGCTCCGAGAAAAAACTTAACAGTTGAACTTACTCATTCGGATGGTAAAAAAGAATCTTTTGAAGTTGCACATACATATAACGAAACACAGATAGAGTGGTTCAAGGCTGGTAGTGCACTAAACTTTATGAAGCGTAAATAATAGAGATGGCTATATCAATTCGTCCAATAGAAGAATATGATTTTGAAGATCTGATTTTTCTTTTCAAAGAATTTGCTGTGTTCGAAAAGGTGCCTGAGCGAATGGTAAATACTTTAGAACAGATGAAACAGGAAAAAGAATTCATTCTTGGATTTGTTGCTCGTGACGACAATAATAATATTGCCGGTTATGTTACATGTTTTTTCTCTTACTATACATGGGTTGGGAAATCTTTATATATGGACGATCTGTATGTAAAGCAAGAATATAGAGGAAAAGGTATAGGAACTTTGTTGATAAATAAAATCATTGACTTTGCCAAAAGAGAAAAATGTAACAAAGTGAGGTGGCAGGTATCTAGTTGGAATCAGCCTGCTATCAGTTTTTATGAAAGTTTGGGTGCGAAAATAGATAATATAGAAATGAATTGTGATTTGATAATAAATACAACTAATTAGATATATCATGGAAAGATTAAATAATAATGAAATAGTAGACCGAATTTCGAATACAGTCTCAAATACTTGTAGTATTGATAATGAGCTATTTCAAAAACATAATGTAAAGAGAGGTTTACGCAACGAAGATCATACCGGAGTTGTTGTCGGACTTACAAAGGTTGGAGATGTAGTTGGGTACGATCGTGATGAAAAGGGCGATACTTATCCAATACCCGGTAAATTGATGTATCGAGGAATTAGTCTTGAAGATATAGTGAGAGGTGCACAAAAAGAGAACCGATTGGGATTTGAAGAGGTCGTGTATTTGATCTTGTCCGGAAATCTTCCTAAGCAAGAAGAGCTTACTGAGTTTTCTCAGCTTTTGAGTAAAACAATGGATCTTAATGCAAAAATAGTAATGCATATTCTCGATTTGGTAGGAAACGACATAATGAACTATTTGTCACGATGCGTTCTGGAATTATATACTTTCGATCAAAAGCCGGATGATACAACACCCGAAAATCTGATTAAGCAATCTTTGAACTTGGTGGCAACTTTTCCTACAATAGTGGCTTATGCGCATAATGCACTAAGGCATAGTGAAGGTAAGTCGCTGCATATACGGCACCCTCAGCCAGAACTGTCTCTAGCTGAGAATTTTTTATATATGATGAAAGGTCATCATTATACACCGCTGGATGTGAAAATTCTTGACTTAGCGCTTATGGTACATGCAGATCATGGTGGTGGTAATAATTCAACATTTACAGTGCGTGTAACCAGCTCTACCGGAACTGATACATACTCTGCCATTGCGGCAGGAATAGGCTCTCTGAAAGGCCCTTTGCATGGAGGGGCTAACCTAAAGGTTGTGGATATGTTGAAGAATATAAAAAAGAATGTCAAGGATTGGAGTAGTGTAGAAGAAGTAGACGATTATATTCTGAAGATTTTGAATAAAGAAGCGTATGACAAAACAGGGTTATTTTATGGTATGGGGCATGCTATATATACTATTTCCGATCCACGTACAGTTTTGTTGAAAGAAATGGCTCGTGATCTGGCCATTGAAAAGGGACGCGAAGATGAGTTTAATTTCATGAGTCTGCTTGAGGAGCGCGCCATATATAACTTTATGGAAAAAAAAGGTAAATCTGTGAAAAAACAAGTCTGTGCGAATGTCGATTTTTACTCGGGTTTTGTTTACGATATGATAGGTCTCCCACAAGAAATATTTACTCCTTTGTTTGCAATGGCTCGTATTGTGGGTTGGTGTGCTCACCGTATAGAGGAACTCAACTTCAAACAAAAGCGTATTATTCGTCCGGCATATAAGAATGCTGCGGATATACGTGAATATGTCTCTATTAAAGATAGAATGTAATTTATGAAGCAATTCGTATTAATCATAGCCGGTTTGTATGGAGCTTTGGCTGTAATATTAGGTGCGTTTGGTGCTCATGCTTTTAAAAGCATATTGTCTCCCGAAAAACTTGTGAGTTTCGAAACCGGGGTGAAATATCAGATATATCATGCTATTGTGCTTCTTATATTGGGGTTTGCATTGAGCTTTTCTACTTCTATCGAAAAATGGGCTGCTATATGTCTGATGGTCGGAGTATTGCTGTTTTCTTTCAGTATTTACTTGTTGAGCTTTGCCGAATACTGGAATGTGAATCTTAAATCTTTTGGGCCTGTAACTCCTATTGGCGGCGCATTTTTAATAACAGGATGGATTTTATTGATAATATTTTTTATAAAAATGAAAATATCCTGATCTTTTTTGTAACCAAATCCGATACAATTGAGTCATATCTGTAACAATAACAAAAAACATATCAATATGAAAACTTTTTTTTATGCATTTAGTCTACTTCTAATAGCTTATACGGCTCAGTCTTGTGATTTTAAATCGGTGAAAGGAAACAAAGTAATTAAAGAACAAGAGTTTAATATCTCAGATTATAGTACAATAAAATTTAGTGGTGGAGCGACACTCGAATATGAACAGAAAGTTAATGATGCTCCATATTTGAGAATAGAAACCGATGAAAATATACTTCCCTTATTAGTTATTGAAACCAAAGATGGAATTCTTACTATAGATAGTGAAAAGAAAATTAAACCATCGAAATATAATATCTATACTAACTCTAAAGAATTGGCCGGTATTGTATCGAGTGGTTCTATAAAAGCTCTGATAAAAGGAAAGCTACAAACAGAAGATTTTGATATAAAGCTTGCAGGAAGTGCAGAGGTTACTATAGATAGTATAGTGGCAAAAAGAATAAATTCTAAGATAGCCGGATCTTGTGACCTTAAAATAACAGGTATTGCAGAGCTGTTCGGAACCAAAATAAGCGGTAGCGGTAAAATTCATGCTTTTGATCTGCAAGCTGATTCCGTTAATTGTAAGCTTGCCGGAAGCGGAGAGTTTTTTGTGTCTGCTAATAAGTATCTGAGGGTTGATGTGGCCGGAAGCGGAAACGTACAATATAAAGGAGATCCTAAAATAGATCAATCAATAGCCGGATCGGGAAAAGTTGTTAAGGCCGATTGAGTAATGATGTAATTTAATAAAAAACTCCGGATTCAGTTAAATCTCTGAATTCGGAGTTTTTATTTACTTGTCCTCTTTTGGTAATATTGTTAGCCTTTGCTTGTATAGAACAAGGACGAAGGTATTAAAGTGATATAAGTATTTCTGAAATAGGGCGTCTATAAACCCATTTGGGCTTTTAGAAAACTATTAGCATCCTCTTCGTAAAGAAAATACCAAAGTCCTTTAAACTCGAATGGAAGCTTATTAAACGGTATCCGAAAGTGTTTTTTTTCACATTCTATAGAGAAATTCTCGTAAGTAGTTGTTGTATAATTATACGTTTCATCTACATTGTATATTTTCACTACCTTGACAGACAACTTGCGTGGGTCAACTCGATAAAGAATATCTCCCACTTTAAACATTCTTTCTTTTTTCATAATATCCTGCTTTAATAAATTAGATTACAAACCCTCAAAAAATAAACAAATGTTTGTTGTCAAATGTTTGAGAAACGTCTTCATTTAAAACATTATAAACATTCAGAGGGCTTATTTAACAAAGATTTATGATTTGCGAGCCAATTTACTTATAGAATGCTTTTTCTAGAGAAGGATGTGTCGCTATTATCTATGTAAGATGTATTGCACACTTTTTGTATTTATGTGCATATTTGAAGTTTTTTTTGTAAATTTAATTTCGTTGTCTTATAATTTAATAGTACCTTTGCGCGGAACTAAATAATAACTTTTTATTCATATTAAATCATGGATATTTCACACATCGAACATTTAGGTATTGCTGTAAAAAGCATCGAAGAACAATTGCCTTATTACGAAGGTGTTTTAGGTCTAAAATGCTACAATATTGAAGTAGTAGAAGACCAAAAGGTGAAGACTGCTTTCTTTAAAGTAGGACAAACTAAAATCGAGCTTCTTGAGCCTACAAGCCCGGACAGTACAATCGCCAAATTTATTGAGAAAAAAGGCGAAGGTATTCATCACATCGCATTTAGCGTGCAGGATGGTGTTGCAAATGCTTTGGCTGAAATGGAATCTAAGGGAGTACAGTTGATCGACAAAGCCCCACGTGGAGGAGCCGAAGGTCTTCAGATAGCTTTCCTTCATCCAAAATCAACAGGAAGCGTACTTACCGAATTGTGCGAACATCCTAACAAATAAATCACAGAATGACTTTACTTACGATTAAGATAAAGTCATTTTTTGCGTAAAAAAACTTTCAAATTATTAGAATCTAAAATAAAAAAACATGGGCCAACTTGAAAAGGTAAAAGAGCTGATGGAGCTTCGTGCTAAAGCTCGCCTCGGTGGAGGTGAGAAAAAAATAGAAGCTCAGCATGCAAAAGGCAAATACACTGCACGCGAACGTATATCATTGTTGCTTGATGAAGGTAGTTTCGAAGAATTCGATATGTTTGTAGAACATCGTTGTACAAACTTCGGAATGGAAAAAACTAAATTCCTTGGTGACGGTGTTGTTATCGGTTGCGGAACAATAGAAGGTCGCTTAGTTTATGTTTTTGCACAAGACTTCACTGTGATAGGAGGATCATTGTCAGAAACTTTAGCCATGAAGATATGTAAAGTGATGGACATGGCAATGAAGGTAGGTGCTCCTGTAATCGGTCTTAACGACTCGGGTGGTGCACGTATTCAGGAAGGAGTAAATGCTCTAGCTGGATATGCAGAGATTTTCCAACGCAATATTCTTGCTTCGGGGGTTATCCCTCAAATATCAGGTATCTTCGGACCATGTGCCGGTGGTGCAGTATATTCTCCTGCTCTTACAGATTTTACTCTTATGATAGAAGGCTTGTCTTATATGTTCCTGACAGGGCCTAAAGTTGTGAAGACTGTGACAGGTGAAGATGTTACTCAGGAAGAACTTGGTGGAGCAAGTGTTCACGCAAGCAAGTCTGGTGTAGCTCATTTTACAGCTCCTAACGAAGATGAAGGTATAAGTCTGATTAAGAAATTATTCGGTTTTCTTCCTTCAAACAATATGGAAGAAGCTCCTCGTCGCGAATGTGCAGATCCAATCGCAAGAATGGATGATCTGTTGAATGAAATTATACCTGACAATCCGAACAAAGCATACGATATGTATGAAGTAATCGGTGCCGTTGTAGATAATGGAGAGTTTCTTGAAGTACATTCTTCATATGCAAAAAATATTATTGTTGGTTTCGCTCGCATGAACGGACAGTCTGTTGGTGTTGTGGCTAATCAACCTAAATATATGGCTGGTGTTCTTGACATCAACGCATCACGTAAGGCTGCTCGTTTTGTGCGTTTCTGCGATGCATTCAATATTCCATTGGTAACACTTGTTGATGTTCCGGGATTCCTTCCGGGTACAGGACAGGAGTATGGTGGTGTTATTACTCACGGAGCAAAGCTTCTTTATGCTTACGGGGAAGCTACTGTGCCTAAAGTGACTGTAACCCTTCGCAAATCATATGGAGGTTCTCATATTGTGATGAGTTGTAAACAACTTCGTGGTGATATTAATTATGCATGGCCTAGTGCCGAAATAGCAGTAATGGGTGCTGATGGTGCCGCAGAAGTTCTTTATGCAAAAGACATCAAAGAAGCTGCCAATCCGGCTGAAGCTCTTGCTGCGAAGAAAGAAGAGTACAACAAACTGTTCTGTAACCCATACAATGCAGCTCGCTACGGATATATTGATGATGTTATTGAGCCACGTAATACTCGTTTCCGCGTTATACGTGCGTTAGAACAACTGAGAACAAAAAGGCAAGCTAATCCGGCTAAAAAGCACGATAACCTGCCTCTATAATTCCTCTAAAAATTAAAAAATTATGAGTGATAATTATATACCGACAGAAGTTTTAGCAGCTATAGCCATGGCTATATATGATATGCAAGACCAACATGATGTAGAAAGCAATGTGCTGACTATAAAGCATGTGTCAAAAGATTATTTGCCATGGGCAGACAAAGGGAATGCTATGCTTCAACAGCCAGTAAGAAAATAAAACTTGAAATATTATTATGAAACAATTCATATATAGAATTAACGGTCAAGAATACGTAGTTGCCGTAAATAAGATGGATAACTCTGTTGCCGAAGTAGCTGTAAACGGAACTAATTACTCGGTAGAGTTAGTAAACAATGAAGAAGAAGTTACTTTTGTTTCGCGTCCGGCAGCAAAAGCTCCTGTAGCTTCTGCTCCTGTTGCACCTAAAGTTACAGCTTCTGCCCCTGCTAGCTCAGGTACTGTATCGGGTGCCGGCGCATTGAAGTCACCGCTTCCGGGTATTGTAGTTGCTATCAATGTAAATGTTGGTGACGTTGTGAAAAAAGGCCAACAAGTAGCTACATTGGAGGCTATGAAGATGGAAAATGCATTGGCTGCACCTATAGATGGTACAGTTCAGAGTATTAATGTAAATGTTGGAGACTCTGTTCTAGAAGGAGTCGTGATTTTAGCTATTGCATAAGATTTACATAATAGAATATTAAAATAAAATGCTGTAGGCAATAAGTCCATGCAGCATTTTATTTTTTTTGCGTCTATTGTCTTGTAGTGAAATTATATTATTATTATTATTAATTAAATTAAATAAGCATGAAACTTTCAAAACTATTATTTTCTGTACTTGCTGTTTCTTTATTAATTGGATTTGCTTCTTGTAGCGACGATGACGATGATGCTATCGTAGGAACATGGGAATACTCTAAAACTGAAGTGTCTGTTGTAGCAACAGATAAAACCGTGGAAGGCCTGATAAAAGAAGATGCTATAGGTTATAATGATGGTGTTCAAACAATAACGTTTAATAAAAATGGTACTTTTGTAATGGCCGGAGAAGATGAAGATGGTACTTTTTCATATGGAGGTTCTTACGTCTACAAAGACAACTTGCTTACAACAACTATTGATGGTGAAGAAGATGGTGGTGGTATAACAAAGCTAGTTGTTAACAAAAATGCTTTGACTGTAGAGTTGGACGAAACAGAAGATTATCAATACGATTATCCTCAAGCGGGTATCTCTAAAGTTTTATTCTTTATAAACTATACGCACAAGTAAAATAATAAAATATATGGCAAGAGGCTGGATTATGAGAATCCAGCCTCTTGATATTTTTTCAAGTGTTAATATCTGTAAATATATATACTGTTGTCTCTATAAAATAATAAGGCTTATTTTCGAAAACAATAACCTTGTTTTTCTGTTTATATTATAAATAAATTGAATTTAATATTAAGCTTGTCTGATCAGAGTGAAGTGATATTATAAACTCCTTATTATTACGAGATTCAACTCTCTAAGATGTAATTTTAGTATATTAAATTAATATATTAAAAAATATATATTATCTTTGCGACACTTGATATATAGTTGTAATAACTGATATAGAATATATGAACAAAAAGACTTTACTAACTTCACTGCTATTGCTCTGTGTGTCAATAGTATTTTATGCCCAGTCGGAAAGACCTGGGTCGTATTCAGTTCCTTCTCGAAACGAATACTTATTGAAAGATCCTCTCTGGTTTATTTCTGTTGGGTCTGGTGTCCAGACTTATTTTGGCGAGGATGATAATGGTGTGGCCGGAAATCGTATTTCACTTTCCAGTAGGCTAACATATGCTCCAACTTTGACCATTGGTCGTCGTATGGGTAACTTGGTAACCTTACGTCTCCAGTTTTCAGGAGGTTCTCTTCATGGTTTTAATGATGGTTGGAGTGGAACTTATTCCAGATGGTGGAAAAATGGTACTAATGAAGCTAATCTGATAACAAAAGATCCATCTTGGGGATATATGGGATGGGTTGAAGGTGTTGATTATGTGTATGATGCAAAACGTGGTTGGCATCCTACTAAATGGAATGAAAACGAAAATTATTATATGCAACATCTTCGTTATTTCAGTGCTTCAGGAGATATATCTTTAAATCTGTTAAATTTGTTGCAAGGTTATACTCCTAACAGAAAGTTTGAAATACATCCGTTTCTTGGAGTTGGTCTTTATCAGAGATTTGCTCATAGAGGAACTCTTAATAACACTTTCTTTGGAGCGAGTCTAGGTGGCCATATGGCATACTCTATCTTTAGAGATTTTCAAGTGTTTGTTGAAGGTAGAGGAGTGTTGATCAGTGACTCTTTTGATGGACAGAATGGAGATATGAGTAATAATGGTATAGCTCAGGTTACTGCTGGTATTACCTATAAGTTTGGGCGTCCTAAATATATCGACCCTGCAATTGAAACTCGTCTGAATCTACCGTATAATATAGCTCGTGGTTGTGATAATATGGTACTTGTTCCCGGAGGTAATATCGAAATGGGTACAGGTGTAGACCCTTTATGGGGAGATTCTGTTCCTCGCAAACTTGTTGCAGTAAGTCCTTTCTGGATGGATGAGACTGAAGTGACAAATAAACAATACAGAGAGTTCGTGTTTTGGGTAAGAGACTCTATTGTACGTGAAAGACTAGCCGATCCTTCATATGGAGGCGACCCTACATACAAAGTATTGGTACGACCTAATGAAGCATACAATCCGGTAGGACAACGGTTGAATTGGCATAAACCTATTCCTTGGAAAAACCCTACTCAGAGAGAAGCTGCTGCTATTGCCAGTGTTGTTGGTGGAAATAATAAAGATGCAATTATAACATCTACAATCAATTATAAATATGATTGGTTCGATTCGAAAAGCTATTATGCATTTTTAGCTAAAATGCGTGATGGTGAAGCTAAATCGATCGTGATAACAAAAGATACTGCGTATGTAAATCTAAGAGGGGATATTGTTCGTGAAACTCTATCGAGAATATCTAAAGGAGATAAGGCAGACTTTACCAATACATACATCGTAAATGTATATCCGGATGTAATGAGTTGGATGACAGATTTTGCTAATGCTAAGAGTGAGCAATATGTAGAACACTATTTCTCTTCAAAAGCATATGATAACTTCCCTGTGGTGGGTGTTACATGGGAGGCTGCTGATGCGTATTGCGCATGGCGTACAAAAAAATATATTGAGGATGGTAAATGCGGTTTAGTTGGTTTCGAAGGCTACCGTTTGCCAACAGAAGCAGAATGGGAATTTGCTGCAAGAAATGGACGCTCAGAGCTTGAATATCCATGGTATTCGGACGAAACTCATACAAGAGATGGATTGGCTCATGCTAACTTCAGAGCATCTAAAGATCTTAAAGATCTTGTTTCTCCTGTGGCTTCTTTCTTGCCAAATCGATTTGGATTGTATGATATGGCCGGTAATGTTGCAGAATGGACTACAACAACATTTACTGAGTCTGTAGATCGTATGGCAGATGAAGCAAATCCTGACTTTAGCTATAGAGCAGTATTATCAGATCCTGCAATATTGAAACGTAAAATAATAAAAGGAGGTTCATGGAAAGATGCAACTGTAAAATCAGGTGATCGTTCTGTAGAATTCCAAGATAAAGCCCGCTCTTTTATCGGTTTCAGATGTGTGAGATCGTGGGGCGTTGATGAAAAAGGTAGATTGAAATAATACTAAAAAACAATATATAACGTTGTTTTTATATTGTGGTAAATATTAGTGTTATTGTAAATATATAAGTAAATGGGAAAAATGCATAATTTTAGACTATTCTTAGCCAGTAGAAAAGGGCAAATTTTATTTAATGTCTTATATAGCTGGGGAGCTGCAGTTGTTATTGCAGGAGCAATGTGTAAAATTATGCATTTTAAAGGAGGCGATTATATCTTAATGGCAGGTATGATAGTCGAAGTTCTGGTCTTTGTTGTTGCCGGATTCGACTATGCGTCTATTGGTAGTCTCGAGTCTGAAACTAATGGCGGTGTCATTGTAGGTAGTGGTAGTGCTATTGGAGGAGTTGATTCTTTAGAAGATATTAGTAATACTACATCTAAAGAGAGTAAGGTCAAAACTACGGGAGCATCTGGTCATGTTGTGGTTGTAGCCGGAGGAGGAAATGGCTCTTTTGGTGGATTGCAACAACAAGGAACTTCTGTTTCTGTCGGAGGCCAGCCTGCACCTTCAAATGTAGTTTCTTCCGGAAACTCTTCTGTAGGAAATATAGCACCTTCTTCTTCTGGGAACTCGATAAATCCGGAATACGCACAAAGTTTATCTAATACTGCTCAGAATCTTGATGACTTTTCCAATACTATACATTCTTTGAATGAAGCGTCTCAAAAAATACTAGATGCCTATCGAAATGTTACGGATGCTAATGGGTTCGCTGATAATCTGGCTACATTAAATCAAAATGTAAGTGGATTGAATGAGGTGTTCAGCGGTCAGCTACAAACTATTTCGGAACAAATGGCAGCCATCAGATATATAAATGATAGCTTGCAACGGATGAAAAATCTGTACGATGGAGCTATTGGCGATAGTTATATGTTTAGAGAAGAATCTGCAAAAATGACAAAGCATATTGAATCATTGAATAATGTATATGCGCGTCTTTTGCAGGCTATGACAACAAATAATAATAGCAATATGAACCAGAATAATTTCTGATTTTTTTGATTAGAAATTAAAAAGAAGATAACTGATGGCATTAACTAAAGGGCAACAAACGCGACAGAAGATGATAAATCTGATGTATCTCGTTTTTATAGCGATGCTAGCCCTGAATATATCGACAGAAGTACTTGATGGTTTTGTATTGATGAATGACAATCTTCAGGAATCTATTAAAGTTGCTGAGGAAAGAAATCGTAAAATATATTCTGAAATAGATGCTGCATATGCAGCTAATTCTGAGAAAGCAGAGAAGTCTTTTATTACGGCACAGGGAGTTAAACTTCAAACAGATTCCTTATTTGATTTTGTTCAATCATTGAAATTGCAAATTGCAAAGGAATCGGATGGAGCTGATGCAGATGTAAATAATTTAGAGTCTAAAGATAATCTAGATGCTGCTTCTGAAGTTATGCTATCTCCTATCGGAGGAAAGGGGAATGAGCTGAAAAGAAGATTGGATCAGTACCGCGAGAGTGTTGTTGGGCTGATTAATGATGAGGAAAAGAAGGAAGTGGTAAGAAGAACCCTTTCTACTGAACCATCGGAAAGAGCAAAAAAAGATAGAAAAAACTGGCTTCAGGCTTCTTTCGAAAAAATGCCAAGTATAGCAGCTGTTACTTTGTTGTCCGAATTGCAGGTGAATATAAGACAGGCAGAAGGCGAAGTCCTCAATGTTGTTTCTCAAAATATAGATTTAGAGGATATCAGGGTGAATGAACTGAGTGCATTTGTTATTCCTCAATCAAATATGGTGATGAGAGGAACTACTTATAAAGCTAATATAATATTGGCGGCAGTAGATACAACTCAGCGTCCTAAGATAGTAATAGATGGTAAAGAGTTACCAACCGCAAATAACGGTTTGTATGAGCGACCTGCCGGAGTTATTGGAGCTAATTCGTTTAGTGGCTTTATAGAACTAATAGATAGAATGGGAAGGCCTCTACGTCGTGAATTTACACAGAAATACACCGTAATGGAACCTATGGCTACTATTGCGCCATTATTGATGGATGTGCTTTATGCAGGTATTGACAATCCAATTAGCATATCAGTTCCGGGAGTTGCTACAAATGATGTAACTGCCCGAGCAATGGAAGGCGGTACTTTAGTTCAAGGCTCAAATGGTCAATGGATTGCTAAACCTTCAGCTTCCAATATTGGTAAGAAGTTTATTATAGCTGTATCTGCTAATGTAAATGGAGCTACGCAGCAAATAGCATCTAAAGAATTTAGAATACGTGCATTGCCAGAGCCGTTACCATATATAGAATATAAAGATCATAATGGAAATACACGTATCTTTAGAAAAGGCTCTTTGGCCAGAGCAGTTATATTAAGTGCAACTGGAATTAAGGCATCTATTGATGATGGTATATTAAATATTCCTTTCAATGTACTTAGTTTTAGAACGATGGCGATAGATGCTATGGGGAATGTTAGTCCTGAGATGTCGAACGGAGCAAACTTTTCGTCTCGTCAGATGGAACAAATCCGTCGGATGAATAGAGGTACACAGTTCTTTATTACTAGTATAAAGGTGAAAGGGCCGGATGGAATAGACCGAGAAGTTTATCCAATGGAAGTAAGAATTAATTAACACAAAAATAAGTATTATGAAATATTTGATTTCATTAATTTTAGGCGGTTTTTTTCTAGCGAGTCCGCTTATTGCACAAAACGCAGCAAATAATGGACCCAGAATATTGGATCAGGTAGATGTTGTAACAAATACAGCCGAAGATGCAGCAACAGACATATCTTCGCGCGAACTTTTTGTTATGGAGAACTCTATGAATGATTATTCATCAACGATATGGTCTAGAGAGATATATCGTCAGATAGCTGCGGATACAGAAGGTAATGAAACATTTTTTTATCCGGCTAAGTCAACGGACAATAGAGTGAATTTATTCTCTTTATTAATAAATCTTATAAGTACTAATACCGTGAAAGCGTATGAGTATGGTGCTACTCCGGAGATTACTGATAGTAAAGCTTTAGATGCTAAGAAAGTCTTGTATGACAATATGATTACTCCTGATGGGGAAAGCACTAAATATAACTTGGAGAATGTTCCCTCTGACAAAATATCTCACTACTTGGTAAAGGAAAGATGGTATTTCGATATAAAGACTTTTAAAGGAGATGTAAGAGTTACTCACATTTGTCCGGTATTGTTAGAAAAAGGTAAATACTATCCTTTGTTTTGGGTTGCATTTGATGATGTGAGTGTATATTTGGCCAGAGCTAAATCTCCTGTTGCAGTTGCTAATGTAACACCGGTTTTAAGTAATGCTTCTATATTCGACATCATAAGAAATAGATGGTACAGAGGATGTATATATCAAGTTGGTTTGAGACAATTGTCTCACTACTTCCCTGAAATGAAAGATCTTATCAAAGAACGTCAGCGTATAGAAAACGAGTTGGATTATATTCAGGCAAAGTTCTACGCAGCAGAAAGAAGACGATAATATAGTCTTATGTTATAATAAATAAAGAAGACAGAGATATATTATCTCTGTCTTCTTTGTTTGTGTAATGAGTTGAAATAGAATTGTTATGGACTCTATTTCTTTCAAAGAAAATACAGATGTATTAATTATAATCCTTAATGTGATCTGGGTGACTGTTGTTGGCATTTAATCTGCGAATGACATATTGTGTCTTGATTCTTTTAATAGTATTTTGTAGGGTATAAAAAAGGCTTTAATAGATCTATTAAAGCCTTTTTTATGTAGGTTTATTCTTGTTATGGATTGATCAGGAAGAGTACTGCACGATTCTTGTCATTCTCTAATTGGAATGGCTGTAGTCCGTCTCCTTTCCAGTTTACTGATATTCTGTTTTTGGCAATCCCATATTTTGTTTCCATAGCTTTAGCTACAGCTTCAGACCTATTCTTAGACAATTTTAGATTTATAGCAGCATTACCTGTTTTTTTGTCTGCATAACCTGTAACAACCACAGTTGCCTCAGGATTCTTATTAAGATGATCTACCGCCAATTCTATTTTGGCCCATTCAGCCTGATCTATTACCCATTTGTTTATACGGAAGAAAACAGGATCAGGTAAGAAAAACGGATCTTTCTTAATGATTGGTTTTTCTTCAGGCTTAGCATCTATAGGCCTTCTTGTAGGCTCATCTATCTTTTTACTCTCTGCCTGAGGTGCCGGAGCTAAAATGTCTGGGCAATCATACATTTTTCTGCGTTTAGCCATTTCTGATTGGCTTACACTAAGCTGCTGAGCGCTTCTTTTCACTACGATGATTTCTTCTCTGCTGTTGAGTTGGAGTAATACAGAGTCTCTTACAGATTCACAAGCACAAGGGTCAACCTTTTTTTCTGTCGTGACTCTGTTTTGTGCGTTTAGTGAAAGTGATAATACTATTAAAAGTATTGGTAGTAATATAAATCTCATTTTCATATTGTGATTACGGTGTTAAGGAAAATCCTAAATTATATTATATACTAAGATACAAAATTAATATATTATTCTCAATTAACTTTCTTTTTAAACACAGAAAATAGTAGTTTGTTCATTTTTATTTATGTTGAGATATGGATAGATTTTTAATTAGTTATCTTTAATCTCTTTTTTATAATTAAAATGTCAGGAATAGTATTAAAATTAAATGAAGTAGTTGCAAGACAGGAGTATTTACGATTCAGAAATCCGATCTCTTGGAAGTTAAAATCAGGAGAGCATTGGGCTGTATTAGGCCCAAATGGAGGCGGGAAAACTTTATTGATAGATACATTACTTGGTAAGTATGCTTTAAAATCGGGAGAAATTGTTTGTCAAGATTTGGATGGAAATGAAAAGTCTGTCTTTAAATTGATAAAATATGTTGCTTTTAGAGATATCTATAGCATAATAGATACAGGAAATAGTTATTATCAGCAGAGATGGAATAAAGGTGACGAACAAGAAGTCCCTTTAGTAAAAGACCTTGTTTTGGGAGTAGATGATTCTTGGTTAGATGTTTTAGTCGATTGGTTTGGTGTCTCTGAGTTACTGGAAAAAGAAGTTAATTTGTTGTCAAGTGGAGAGTTAAGGAAGTTCTTGATCATACGCTCTTTGTTGTCAAAGCCCAAAGTTTTGATTTTAGACAATCCTTATATAGGACTGGATGCAGCTTCCAGACTTACGTTAAATGAACTGCTTTTCAAACTTGCTGATTTTGAAAATCTACAACTTATTTTAGTCTTATCGAATCCTCATGATGTTCCGGAACTGATAACACATATCTTGCCTGTGTCGGAGAAAGGGCTGTTACCAGTTGTTAGTAGAGAAGAGTTCTTTTCTGATGAAAAACATGTAAACAGTCTCTTCCCTGTACGAAGCCTTCCTAAATTACCAGATTCGTTTGAAAGAAATGAAGAAAATATCTCTGACTTTAATGGTGCTGCAATCCTTACTGATATTAAGATCAGTTATGGACAGCGTACAATACTTAATGGATTGAACTGGAAAATAGAAAAGGGAGATAAATGGGCTCTTCTTGGTGTGAATGGGGCAGGAAAGTCAACCCTGTTGAGTCTTATATGCGGTGATAATCCACAGGCTTATGCTAATGATATTATTCTTTTCGACCGTCGCCGTGGTTCCGGAGAAAGTATTTGGGATATAAAAAAGCGCATAGGGTATATTTCACCTGAGATGCACTTGTACTATCTTAAAAACATAAGATGTCTCGATGTGGTAGGTTCCGGTTTTTTCGATACGGTAGGATTGTATAGGAAATGTAATGCCGAACAGGAAAAAGTAGCGCTGAAATGGATGGGAGTATTTGGTGTCGCTCATTTACAGGAAACTTCTTTCTTAAACGTATCTTCGGGAGAGCAACGTTTAGTTTTGCTAGCTAGGGTGTTTGTGAAGAATCCCGATCTATTGATTTTGGATGAGCCTTTGCATGGCCTTGATTCGGATAATAAAAAATTAGTGAAGCAGGTTATTGAAGAGTTCTGCTCTCAAGGGAAAACACTGATTTATGTAACCCATTACGAAAATGAAATACCAAAAGTCGTAGATAAACGTTTGGTGTTGACTAAAAATAAATAATAAAAATAAAAAAGGAATACCATTTGGTATTCCTTTTTTTATCTGATTGAATTCTTTTATTAGAATTTAAATCCGTAACCAACTGTGAACGTGAAGCAATCTCCATCGCTGAAAGTGTATTTCATTTCAGCATTCAGGTAATTTGTACTACTTAGATCGTAAGATCCACCGGCTCCCAAGTTGAATCCGAAGTTAGTACCACTGCTTGAAGGTATTTCTACACCATAAAATGTTCGCTTTGCTATACGATAATTTTGCATAGCGAAACCTGCTAAAGGATATAGAGACAAACCTTCTGCACTGCTACTCAAATCAAAAACATAATGAGCATTCAGGTTTATATCAAGACCCATTACTTTGTCCTTAGGGAATATAAATGATACCTCAGGAGCAATACGCACATTGTCTATGATATTATAACGTCCTTGAGCTCCAATAAGAAAACGCATAGGGTCAGACTGGAAACCTGCGTTAGCTACTACAGATTTTTCTCCTTTTCCTATTTGGGCAAAAGTTGCTGTGCTTGTGATGGCTACTAAAGCCAATAATAAAAATAATTTTTTCATAATTTAAAAGTTCTCTAATTATTTAATTGTTTATAAAGCTCGTTCAGGTTGCTAAGATAGTATAAAATATTAATCTTTGTAAAATAATCTGTATTATTTATTTGTTTCGTTAGTTTTTGTTTTGTGTATGTAGTTTGTTTTGAGTGCTTTACTTATAGTCTTATGCTGATTCGGTGCTAATTGGTGTTAAAAAATAATTAAGTTGTAAAAATCATATATTTCTATTATTGTATTTGTAGGAGCTAGGCTTACCTCTGCTCGTTCAATGTGGTTAATAACAAGGATTGTTTCTATGAAATTCGTCAATAATTATTATATAAAGGAATCGGTAGTTGATATTAAAAGATTTATCTATATATCAGTGAGGAAGCTGATTGAATAAAGGCTGAATGATGAATGAAAAGATAAGAGAAAAAGAGTACAAGTTTGTCCGGTTTTAGTTAAAATCGTGTTTGATAGCATGCGAGCAAACAGATATTTAAGGCATAGTTAACCTTCGATCCGTATTAATATAATAAAAGTTTAGAGGCCATACCTAAAAAAACTTGTTTTCTCTGTAACAGTATTTTTCTTTATGAAAAAAGTATTAATTTTGAATTGTAAATAAAATAATATAATAAATAATGATATTTCGGTTTTTACTCTTGTCAGATGAAGTGGAAGACTTCAAACGGGAAATTCAGATAAATGCAGATGCTACATTCTATGATCTGCACAAAGCGATTATTAAATCCGTTGGATATAAAGAAGGTGAGATGACATCTTTTTTTATTTGTGGCGATGACTGGGAAAAAGAAAGAGAGATCACTCTTGTTGAAATGGATACGAGTTCAGATGAAGACTCATTTACAATGGAAGCCTCTGTATTAGACGATTTTCTGGAAGATGAGAGACAAAAACTTATGTATGTATTCGACTATATGACAGAAAGGGCTTTCTTTATGGAGCTGAGAGAGATCATTACCGGTAAAGATATTAAAGAGCCTTTGTGTACTCAGTCTGTGGGTCAAGCTCCTGCGCAGTTTGTCGATTTTGACACGGTTGCCACCAGTGTTACAACATTCGATGTAGGCGAAAATTTCTATGGCGACGAGGGCTACGATATGGATGAACTTGATACCGAGGGGTTTGATGGGCTTGATGATGTTGCTGCCCCAAGCGATGAAGAATATTAATGAAACAACTTATAGTCCTGCTTGGTCCTACCGGAGTAGGTAAAACAGAACTAAGTCTTAGTGTAGCCGAACACTATGATTCTTCGATAATATCAGCCGATTCACGTCAGTTTTTTAAAGGATTGGAAATAGGGACTGCTGCTCCTACAGAAGATCAATTGCGGCGGGTACCTCATTTTTTAGTGGGGATGCTCAATGTAGAAAATTACTATAGCGCCAGTGAATTTGAGCAGGATGCATTGTCTGTAATTGCCACACAACATAAGACACACGATACGGTAGTAGCCACAGGAGGGTCTATGTTATACATTGATGCTCTTTGCAATGGGATTGACGATGTTCCTACTATAGATGAAAGTTTGAGAGGAGAGCTCTATTCTCTATATGAACAAGAAGGACTTGAGCCTATCAGGGCTCAGTTGAAGGTTCTTGATCCTGATTTTTATAATGAAGTAGATCTTAAGAACTATAAACGAGTGATACATGCCTTAGAAGTTTGTCTTATGACAGGCAAGCCTTATTCTTCATTTCGGAGTAAAACTAAGAAGCCTCGTCCATTTATTGTAAAAAAGATAGGTCTGATGCGCGATCGTGAAGATCTTTATAATAGAATTAATCGGCGGGTTGATGATATGATGGATATGGGGTTGTTCGAAGAAGCTAAGCGGTTTTATCCTTATCGGCATCTAAATTCATTAAATACTGTTGGTTATAAAGAACTGTTCAGGTATTTTGATGGTGAGTGGACATTGGACTTTGCAATTGAAAAAATAAAGCAAAGTACTCGTATTTATTCTCGTAAACAGATGACGTGGTTTAAGAGAGATAAAGAGATCAATTGGATAAATTTGTCAACGGCTCAAGGTGAAGATGCTTTAAATACAATAATAGATATAGTTTCTTGATTTATCTTTATCATTGCTGTTAGTAATAAAAAGACACAAACAATAAGTTTCAAAAAAGTAATTCAATATATGAATAGATGTAAAGTGTTAATAAAAGTGATAATATCAACCTTTAGATAACGGCTTTTACATTTTATTGTTAAATTGGATGTTAATCAATATATTTGAATATAATTATAATAGAAAAGATATATGAAAACATTAAAGTATTTACTTATGTCATTAGTTATTATGACAGGACTAATGGGGTTTAGTAGCTGTGGTGATGACATTACAAGAGTTACAGAAGAATATTATACGGGAGCTGAAGCTACCAACTATAATTTTGTGGTCGGCAACAGCCAAAATAAATGGGTGTGGAATGCTGTAGATGGTCGTTACGAGTGTTTCTTCGAGTTGAATGAGTTGAGCTCAGATATATATAATTATGGCTCAATGGTCGGAGGAGTGTTTGTGAACCCGGGGCTTGATAATGAATGGCTAGAAATGTTGCCCTATAATATTATATTTCCCCAAAATGGAACTGATCCTTCTTATTCGGTAAGGATAAGTTGTGCTTTTACTCCCGGCGAAGTAGCATTCTTCTTTCAGCCGTCCGACATGAAAAGAAATGATAATATATTAGCAGAATATGAATTTAGGATAACTCTTATGTTGGATCAATTCAACGTTCCGAAATAATAATTAATAGTTAATTATATCGAAATAACAGGCTTGATTAATTGTATAATCAGGCCTGTTATTAATTTAAGGCTACTTGAAAAGATAGCTAATAAGATAGAGTTAGCTTTCTTAATTTACTCTATCCGCACAATTTATGATAAGCTTAGTCGTTGTTTATAAATAAATTGTAGTTACTTTGCACCCTGTATCTCTTTATTTTTGGATGAAGGTAAAATATATAATATTGTTTGTTTTAATGTTGGTTTTCTGCACTGAAGCTGTATATGGACAGTGGGATGCTCAGATAAGTCAATATTGGCGAATGAAGAATTTTTATAATCCTGCTTTCATCGCAGAAACAAATAATATAGAGAGTGCTATGTTACATCGTCGCCAGTGGGTGGGGATGACTAATGCGCCGGTAACTTCAATAGTATCTATAAATATGCCGTTGAAATTTTTGGGTAAAGATCATGGTGTAGGTGCTGTTGTGACAAACGAAAAGATCGGTCTGTTTTCAAACTCATATGTAATGGGACAATATACATATAAGTTTAAGTTTAAAAATAATCGGTTTCTGCATGTCGGATTGCAAGCCGGATTGATGAATATAGATTTTGATGCAGCCAAAATACATATACCCGATAGCGATTATCACGATCCTTTAGATCCGGCAAAGCCTATGGGGAGCATCGGTGATAAAACAATAGATGCCGGACTTGGTGTGGCATGGATTGCTCCGAACTACTATGTCGGGTTTTCTGCTACTCACCTATGGGATCCTAAATTTGATCTAGGGGACGATCTTTCTGCTTATATTGCACGTACATATTATTTGATGGGAGGATACAATATAAAACTAAATAATCCGTTACTAGAATTGCAGCCTTCTGCTTTCTTTAAATCTGATGCTGTTACATACCAAATAGACGTTACGGCAAAAGTTGAATATAATAAGATGTTCAATGGCGGAATATCTTGGAGAAAAGATGAAGGTTTTGTATTTTTGCTAGGCGTAAAAATTCGGAATATCGATGCAGGCTATTCATACGATCTTTCTACATCGGCATTGTCGAAAGTTGGTAATGGTAGTCATGAGTTATTTATACGTTATAGTATTCCTTTAACAAAGAAAAGGGAACCGGGTATAAGTAAGAGTATAAGAATTTTATAGCGGAAATAAGTTGATCTCACAAAATAGAATTGTTTATTTACAAAATTACAAAAGAAAAGCTGTCAAAGCATTATATATGAAACAATTGTTTTTTATTATTATAGTTTCACTTACGATGTTCGTTTCCTGTGGTAGATCGACAGGAAATTCAGGCGTTGGTGGAGAAGTTACCGGAGAAAAAGGGTCTTCTTGGGCAGAACCTGCTCCATATGGAATGGTTCTTGTCTCGCGCGGTTCTATAGAAATGGGGCCTGCCGAAAGTGATTCTTTATGGGATATAAAGGCTAATCCTAAAGGAGTTTCAGTCGATAATTTCTGGATGGACGAAACGGAAGTCACAAACTCAAAGTATCGCCAGTTTGTATATTGGGTGCGAGATTCTATTATTCGTGAAAGATTAGCTGATCCGGCCTTTGGTGGTGATGAGACCTTCAAAATAACGGAAGACCGCTATGGTGATCCCGTAAAACCATATCTGGACTGGAAAAAGCCTATTCCAAAGAGACCTTTAGAGGAGGAGGAAAGAGCAATAAATAGTGTTTATACGGTTCATCCTATAACAGGACAAAAGGGAATAGACCCTAAACAAATGAACTTTATGTACGAGTGGTTCGATTATACCGAGGCTGCTAAGCGTCGCAATAGAATCAATCCTCAGGATCGTATTCTTAATACAGATATAATGGTCGATCCGGGGCAAGTGGTGATGATCTCTAAAGATACAGCATATATAAATGAGGAAGGTGTTCCTGTCAATCAGACAATAGTGCGCCCGTTGACCTCTCTTTATGATTTCGTACATACCAAGATCGTAAATATTTATCCCGACACTACTGTTTGGGTCAATGATTTTAATAATGCGTACAATGAGCCTTATATGCGGATGTATTTTTCTCATCCCGGATATAATGATTACCCTGTAGTCGGGGTGACTTGGGAGCAGGCAACTGCATTCTGCGAATGGAGAACCAAGTTTTATCGTATGGGCCAACCCCGTAACTCCCGTCCTATAGAAAACTTCCGTTTGCCTACCGAAGGAGAGTGGGAATTTGCTGCTCGTAATGGTCGAACAGAGAATAAATACCCTTGGGATAAAGATGGTACAATGGATGAGAAAGCCTGTTTTATGGCAAACTTTAAGCCTGGAGAAGGAAATTACACAAAAGATGGTAACTTGATTCCGGCCAGAGTAGCGTCTTATGTTCCGAACCGTTTCGGAATTTATGATCTTGCTGGGAATGTTTCGGAATGGACATCCACGGCTTATACAGAGTCGGGAAGTGCTATGATGAATGATATGAATCCACAATATAAATATGACGCGGCAAAGGAAGATCCTTATGCAATAAAGAAAAAAGTTGTAAAAGGAGGTTCGTGGAAAGATGTGGGACGAAATATTCGAGGCGATTTGAGAGAAGGAGAATTTCAAAATCAGCCCCGGTCTTATATTGGATTCCGGTGTGTGAGGACACAAGTCGGATTTGCAAAATCTAAGAAATAAAAGCAATGAAGAGAATATATTTAATAACTATTATATTAGTCACCTGTCTGTTTGCCATTAATGCTCTTGCGCAAGAGCAATCTTCGTCGCTACGTGACAGATTGGCAAAGAAACAGCAACAGGAGCGTGGTGTTACAGAAAATGAAGGCGTTAAGGTTGCTAAGCTTTCTGTTCGTTCGGAGATGATGAATGCAGAGCAAAACAAAGACTTGTCTAATGCTACCTGGATGCGTGAAGTATATCGTTTTCTCGATTTGTCTAAAGGGAAAAATGCAGCATTGTTTTATCCGGTGCAACCTATTGGAGATAAAATGAATCTTTATACAATGATTTTCAAGCTGATGGGAGACGGTAATCTTATTGCTTATGACTGGAATAACGGTCAAGATTTTTTTACAGACAAATTGAAGGTTAATTTTGGTAATATACTGGAACGTTTGGAAATACCTTATCAGAAGAATGGAGATGCGTTTGTATATGACGAATTTAGTATTCCAAGTAATGAAGCTCTTGGGTATTATGTAAAAGAAGCATGGTATTTCGATCAGTCCAATTCTGTATTGGGAGTAAAGACTGTAGCCATATGTCCGGTTTTGTTTCGACAGGAATATTTGGATGGGGTAGATCTTGGTGCTTCATCAAGTATGGGATTGCGTGAGCCTCAGTTCTGGATTCCCTACGAGAATATTCGTCCGTATGCTGCTCGTATGCCTATTATGACCTCTGATCTAAATAATGTTATGAATAAAACCATAGACGACTTTTTTCGTATGAGACTATATGATGGGGAGATATTTAAGACTACTAATATGGAGAATAAATTTCTGAATCAGAAGTATCCGACAGAAGAAGGTTTAAAGCAAGCTCAGGAAAAGATAGAAGGAGAATTGAGGCAGTTTGATAAAGGTTTGTGGGTTCTCAATGATTCTATTAAAGCTCTGGAGCAAAACAGTAACATTAAGAAAGGCAAAGCTAAAACTCCTAAAAGAAGTAAGCCAAAATCATCAGGTAATTCAGGCGTGTCTTATTCGGCAAGAGATAGACGTTAAAGATGATATGAAAATAAAAGAGAGGCTGCAAGGGTTCTCTTATTCGTTTATAAAATTTAAGCTTTCCACTTTGCTTAATCTGTTCTTTAATTCATCGAATAAGGACTTTCTTATCTGTAGTGTCATTATACAGTTTATATCATAACTTTGGTTAAGGATAATTGGCTCGAGATCCTTAACTATCTTCATTACATCGTTCATAAAAGGATATTCGAAGCTGAATGAGGTATTGCAGTCTACGGTTTTCTCTACTATTTCGGCTTCAGATATAGCTATGGCGGCAGCTTCTCTGTATGCAACAAAAAGTCCGCTCGTACCTAATTTTATACCTCCAAAATAACGTATCACTGCTATCAGGATATCTGTCAGCTCATTTGAGTTTATTTGTCCCAATATAGGCTTTCCTGCAGTGCCGGAAGGTTCTCCATCATCGTTTGCTCTAAAGTCAGTTCTATCAGCTCCGAGCATATATGCCCAACATATATGTCTGGCATCGTAATATTCCTTGCGTAGTTTATCTAGCTCGGTTTTCACACACTCTACTGATTGTATAGGGATGGCATAGGCTATGAATTTACTACGCTTTTCGGTATAAATAGCCTTAGAAACCTTTGTTATTGTTTTAAAAATATCATCCATACCATACAAAGATAATAGTTTTGTAGTATATGTAAATAGAAAGAGTATTGTCTGTTGTCTGATGAATTATTGATGATAACGATTTTTGGATGGTGCTTTATCTAAATGTTTTTTTTGTATATATCATATTATAAGTGCATTACGTCTTGTTTGTTTAGGAAGAAATTTGATGAAAAAAGGAATGGTTGTCATCACGACAACCAATCTTCACTCCTAACCATAAATCTAATACCATGAAAAATACATTACAAAAGTAAAGTATTATTTTTATATACACAAGCAAAATGATATATAAAATATAAAAAAAATATCATATTAATATTTTGTTAAATATTTATTGTAAATAATGTTGTTTTTGTTTAATTTGTTATGACTTTTTGAAAAATTATTCTCTAATTTGTAACATGCTTATAAACTTTATGGCATCATTTTTGTTTGAATAATAATAGTGAAGTTAATTAAGATTATCTCTAAATAATATTAGAAAGTATATCTTATATTTGTATTAAACGCGATTACGCATAAAACATCAAATAAGACGGTTATGGAAAATAATTTTTCAACAAGGGTTCGCAAGATCATGTCTTATAGTCGGGAAGAGGCAGGACGTCTGCAAACTAACTATCTGGCTCCTGAACATTTGATGCTTGGTATTCTACGCAATGGAGATGGATTAGCCATACAGGCATTAAAGGATTTTGGAATAGATTTGACTGAGTTTAAAGAAAGTATTGATAATAACATATTAAAGCAACAGGAGGATGCATACCCAAACAGTGAAGTAGTATTGAGCAAAAGCACAGAGAAAATACTTAAAATGAGTATTCTGGAAGCTCGCTTGACCCGTAGTCAGGAAACTGATTCGGAGCACTTGCTTTTAGCTATTCTCAAAGATCATGACAATATTACGGCAATGCTGTTAGAAGATTATCATATGGATTATAATGGAGCATTTACCTATATAAAAAGTATGGGTGATATATTGAGCAATAATAGTAAAGAATCGCCTCGTATGGGTGCAGACTTTACAGATGATGACGAAGATGAAGATGAGGCTGTTGCAAACAATTCTAATGTTGGCACACAGCAACCTCGTCAGGCAACAGATACGCCTGTACTTGACAACTTTGGCATAGATATGACTAAAGCTGCGATGGAGGGGAAACTTGATCCTATCGTAGGTAGAGAAAAAGAAATAGAGCGTTTAGCCCAGATTCTAAGCCGTCGTAAGAAGAATAATCCTATTCTGATTGGTGAGCCCGGAGTCGGAAAATCGGCTATTGTCGAAGGTTTGGCTTTACGTATTACACAGAAAAAGGTATCACGTGTGTTATTTGATAAGCGTGTTATCGCGCTGGATATGGCATCTGTGGTAGCAGGAACTAAATATCGTGGGCAATTTGAAGAACGTATCAAAGCAATACTGAATGAGCTGTCTAAAAACCCTAATATTATCTTATTTATAGATGAGATACATACAATAGTAGGGGCAGGCGGTGCAACAGGTTCGCTTGATGCAGCAAATATGTTGAAGCCGGCTTTGGCTCGTGGCGAAATACAATGTATAGGTGCTACTACCTTGGACGAATATCGTAAGAATATAGAGAAAGACGGAGCATTGGAGCGTCGTTTCCAAAAGGTTCTGGTAGATCCTACTACAGCTGAGGAAACTTTGCAGATCCTGCACAACATAAAAGAGCGTTACGAGGAACATCATAATGTAAAGTATACCGAAGAGGCCTTGCAATCGTGTGTTAAACTTACTGATAGGTACATAACTGACCGTAATTTTCCTGATAAAGCTATCGATGCGTTAGATGAAGCCGGTTCTCGTATGCATATTGCGAATATTCATGTTCCTAAAGAGATTGAAGAGATAGAAGCGGAGCTGAAAAACGTTATTGAGCAGAAAGGTGATGCTGTAAAAGCTCAGAAGTACGAGTTGGCTGCAAGCTTTAGAGATACTCAACGACAACTGGTTGCTAAATTGGATGAGGCAGAAGCTGAGTGGAAAGCCTCTCTGAAAGAGAAGCCGGAAACAGTAGATGCCGAAATGGTTGCCGAGGTTGTATCCATGATGTCAGGTGTACCTGTTCAGCGAATAGGGGAGTCAGAGGGTGTTAAGCTGATCGGTATGAAAGATAGCCTTAAAGCTGCTGTCGTGGGACAAGATGAGGCAGTAAATAAAATTGTGAAAGCTATACAACGCAACCGTATAGGTCTTAAAGATCCAAATCGGCCGATAGGTTCATTTATGTTTCTTGGTCCAACTGGAGTTGGTAAAACTCATTTGGCTAAAATGATTGCTGAGCAATTATTTGACTCTTCGGATGCATTGATTCGTATTGATATGAGTGAATACATGGAGAAATTTAATGTATCTCGTTTGGTCGGAGCACCTCCCGGATATGTGGGATATGAAGAAGGTGGATTGTTGAGCGAAAAAGTTCGTCGGAAACCATATTCGGTTGTACTACTTGATGAGATAGAGAAAGCGCACCCAGATGTTTATAATATTCTTCTTCAGGTGATGGATGAAGGGCACTTGACAGATAGTCTTGGCCGTAAGGTCGACTTTAAGAACACTATCCTGATCATGACATCGAACGTTGGTACTCGTCAATTGAAGGACTTTGGTGGAGGTATTGGGTTTAATAAACAATCTGCCGCAAATAGAGAATATTCACGAAGTGTGCTTCAAAAAGCTTTGAACAAAACTTTTTCTCCTGAATTTTTGAATAGGGTGGATGACATCATAACTTTCGACCAGTTGGATAAAACATCTATAGAAAAGATTATAGATATAGAATTGAAGGGTTTCAACAAGCGAATGACAGAACTTGGGTATATCATAGACTTGAATGAGGATGCAAAAAATTTCCTTGCAGAGAAAGGGTATGATGTCCAGTTTGGAGCCCGTCCACTTAAGCGTGCAATTCAGAACTATGTAGAGGATGAGATTGCAGAATTGGTACTGTCTGGAGCTGTAAAAGAAGGTGGTACTATAACTTTCGAAGTGGATAAAGAAAATGATAAATTGAAAGCAATCGCTAAATAGTAGTATTTATACAATGAAGAATGGGAGTAATACTATTACTCCCATTTTTTTACTCCAACTATTATAATTAAGATTTCACTTATTGGAAAGTCTTATTCCCAATATTCAATTCTGATATTTGAATCGAAGAACCGCTTTTGGTATTCCATTCAGTATAAGCTACTTTAATGTATCTATATTTTACTTTAACTGGAATGTGTATTGTGAAATTTGGTTCAGTGGGTTGACCAGCTACATTTTCTAAAATAGGAGTAAATATAGTATTGTCATTACTGCCAAACAGAGAAAGCTTATATGGTCTTAGGTATTCATAGCTACTTGTCGATCTATGATCTATTCGCAGATACTCAAATGTTTCTTCTTTGCCCATGTCGACCACAAAAGATGGGATGTCACCAGCAGGTACAGTTACTCCTTCGAAGGTTTTACCCGGCTTAACCATTGATAAACCTGTGTCTAACTTACCATCGAGAATACTTTCCGGTGCGTTCTTGAATGCTACGTCTTTCGGAAGTGCATGAGATGGAGTTACAATCCAGTTTGCTCTGTCTAAGTGGGTATATGTAACTTCTTTTACATTTATCGTACATTCTCCATATACAGGGCTACCGTCTATCGGTATTATTTTGATTGTGGTAGTACCCAAAGATTTAGCTTCAATGAACCCTAGCTCTGTTATCGTTGCAACTTCCGTATTCGAGGACTGATAAGTTACGGCAGGGTTCGTTGCATTGTCTGGTTTTATAGTGACATGTCCACTTAAGTCTAATGTTGCACCTATTGCCATCGAATAGTTTTTAAATTCAGGATCCACTTCTATAGATGTAACGTCAAAATAGCGATCACTTACTTTTACCATTGCCAGAGCTCTCAGTCCGGGATACTCAGTTGTTGTTATATGAAGTACGGCTTCTCCAATACCAGTTGCAGTAATTAGTCCATTCTCAGAGACTATAAATACATCTTTGTCACTAGACCTGTATAGATAGACCACCGGAGCTTTTATCTCAGCATTTTCTGGAGAAACGCTAAGCTCTATTTGATAACTTTCTGTTGTGTATACAGAGATTGTATTATCAGTTATATCTAATATTTTTATACTTTGAGGCTCAAGAGATTCTATATATTCCGTTTTTGTTTCGCAGCCAATAAGTAATAAGGATAATGCAATGCTTAAAATTGGTAGACTTTTTATATAATCTTTCATTCTGAATTATTCTTAATGGTTTGTAAGGTTACTTATTAATGTATTCTTTATAGTTCAAGTCGGTCAGATCCTGTACTCTGATTGCAGGTTTTTGGTAATTCTTAGAAGTTATTTCTTTTTTTAGAGCATCTATCTGTTCTTGAGTGATTTTTAGGGTCTTATCACCATAATCGTCGACAACTCTGTTTATAGGTCTTAAGAAACCCCAATCTTCAAAAAACTCAATCATATCCATTTTCGCCGTATTACATACCTGTCGTACAAAGTCTAGTTGTAGCATACCATGATAATTATCTCCTAAAACTGCTTGGTTCAGATTTTCAGTTACTCGATAATGTTCGAATAAATCGTGATAAAAATGTTCTTGTTTTAGTATATCTACAAAATATAACTTAAGTTGCCAGAAAGGAGGTAGTTTTGTTATGTGTTTACCGTAATTGTCGGGTAATACCCACGGTTGCTTATTCTCTATGATTTCTTTGAATGCAACATTATAGCTGTCGCTACCCGTATTGAGTCGTTCGGCTTCGCCAAGTATAATTTGCTGATTATACATTGCGTACAGATTATTAGTAACTTCTGTTGTACCTGCCCACTTTACTCCAGGGCGGACTTGATTTATATGCCCTACTTCATGTCCTAAAACCCATAGTCTTGTGTTAAATCCGCCTTCTGTACAAAATACATTCGAATAGCTGGCATTGTAATAGGTTCCGTATGCACCTGCTGCTGCCGCTGCTACACTGTACTTTATAAATAGGAACATTCTGTTAGTCATTTCTTTTTTATAGTAATATAGCCCCATGAACTCTTTTTGAGAATCAACGATCTTGTCAATGTTCTCTGTCATTTTGACTATGTTAGTATTATTTTTGCGGTATTCGGCTGTTATCCATGTTACATGAGAATGTCTTCCGAGGATATCTATCTCAGTATGTTTGGCATAATTAGTAAGTAGACGATCCCAGTCAGAAGCTGTATGCTTTTGTATATCGAAGTAGCCATTTATAGCACCTGAAACAATATTTATTTTTACAGTTTTTGCAGCAGCAGCTTTTTTCTCAGCATCCGTTTCTAAGAATAGAGGAATATTATCGTCCGTATGGTTATATATATATAGTAGCCCGGGAAGTGACGGTTTTAATATATTTAGACCTTCTTTTAGTGGTAGAGTTTCCTCCTTATCGGCTTGATAGTCTTTTATAACAAGTTTTATATCTTGCTTTTTAGTATCGCCAACAAAAACCACAAAGTCTTCGCCTGGTTTTTCTATATATATTCCGGTTGCATTATCCTTAAGGTCATATTTCTCAGTTTTATTGATAGTAGCCATTACCAAAGGATGCTGGTATGGTCTGTACTCTTGTATTCTGAATTCTTTATCGTATGTGTCATTGAAGATAGAAAGAGCTATATTTCTGTAGAATAAATCGGGAATCTTATTCAAGTCAGCCTCTGTCAACCCTGGTTTAATTTCGGAGCAACTGGCGTCTGTAAAGAATTGAAGGAAGTGAGAAAAGTCATATGTGTTGTTTCTGTAAAATTGCATCTCTGCACAGCTTACTCTGTTTTCAAGACCCGAGAGTATTCTGAACTGGACTTGTGTAGGCTTTTCTATCGGTTTTTCGAATTCAATTTTTGATGCCGATTTTAGAACCATTCCAAAATCGTAATCTCCATACTTTGTCAGAACATTATTGCTTTCGGTGGCAATCCACAGTTCAAATTTACCTATCGCTCCCCACTTATTACCAGCATCTTGGCGTGGAATATGTGTTATATAATCTAATTGGTCAATATCTTCGAAATAAAAATCGAGATTGAATGGCCATTCTGTTATAGCTCCAAATTGAGAGTTGAAATAAGTGTCAGTATTGCCATCAATCATTTTATCTGCTTCAAGACCTTCTGCCTGAGATGTAGTTGTAACTTTTGCGACTTTCAAGAGTATGTCTTTTGAAAACATTCTATCTTGTGTCACAAGTATATCCTGTTTCTGATTCTTAGCTATAATGCTGATAACTGTTTTTCTTATAGTTTCCGATTCGTTATTTGCGACACTTATAGTTAAAAATCCATTCTTTATATTAGCAGTACACCAATTACTATTAGAAGGAACTGTTACTGTTAATTCATTCTCTCCGATAGATGTTTCTAATTTTAGTTCTTGCGAAGCGGATCCTGAGCCAAAAACTATTGTTTCGGAAGAAGCTGCCAGAGAATTAGTAATAATCTTCGTTTCTGTATCCGTACATGAAGAATAAGATAATAATAGTGAAACTAGCAAGGTACAATATGCCAGTTTGACCCTTGTTTCAAGGAAAAATGTGTGTTTCATTTTTTATTAGTTTAGATTAATATAGTTCACTAACAAGTTAGCTGTTAATGAATGCTGGTCAATTTAACTTTAGATATGAAGTAAACTTCTATTTTTATTCATTGTTAAAATTAGGCATGGATAGGCAATAAGAGTTACTCCATTTGTTATATCTTTTATCCAAATAGCTAAACTGTAACTTTTGTTAAAAATGAAGAAGTTAACCAAATTATATCGTAAAAATAATTACTGCCGTATTGTTATCTGTAGAGGCTAAGCTCGTCTCTGCCCCTATAATGTGGAGTAATCACGAGGGTTATTCCTACATCTACTTAATTTTAACTAAAACCTGACAAACTTGTACTCTTTCCTTCCGTTTTTTCAATTGTTGTTATTTAGTTCTTTTACTACTTTATTAACCAGTATATAGATAAAGTTTTGTTATACTGACAGTAGATCTTTTCTTACATGAGATATGGTTTTAATTGCTGGCTCGCATAATTATTTTATTAAAAAAGCAAAGACTGAGTTATTGTATTCTATATCCCGTATTAAAGTAAACTATTCTATCTTTGTATAAAAAAGCTATGTCGTTAAAGTATGCAGTGGTGGGTACAGGTGCTATTGGAGGGTTTTATGGAGGGAAGCTTGCGCATGCAGGAAAAGATGTCCATTTTCTTTTTCGTTCCGATTATGAATATGTGAAAAGCCATGGTTTGGTAATTGATTCTGTTGATGGAGACTTTGTTCTGCCACAAATAAACGCATATAATAATACAGAGGACATGCCTAAATGTGATGTTGTTTTAGTCTGCCTAAAGTCTACAAATAATCATCAGTTAAAATATTTGCTTCCTCCAATTCTTCACAAAGAAAGTTTAGTTGTCCTGATTCAGAACGGTCTTGGGTTAGAAGATGATCTACTCAAAGACTTTCCTGAACTATCTATTGCCGGAGGATTGGCTTTTATTTGTTCTAATAAAATAGGAGATGGTCATATTGCTCATCTCGACTATGGAAAACTTAATATTGGAGCGTATTCAAATTCGGATGAGGCTTTAGTTGCTTCTGTTATTTCTGATTTTGTAGAATCTGGTATTGATGCCCGACAAGTAAACTTAACTGAATCCCGTTGGATGAAACTTGTTTGGAATATACCTTTCAATGGAATGACGGTTGTACTAAATACAGAGACAAACGTCTTGATGGATAATCCTGTTACGGAGAGTCTTATGCGTGATATTATGGTTGAGGTGGTAGATGCTGCTAATTGTGTTTTAAAGAATAAAATAGCTGATTCTTACGTCGATGAAATGCTTGAAATGACTCGTCAAATGAAACCTTATTCTCCTAGTATGAAGTTAGACTTCGATGCAGGTCGACCTCTCGAAATAAAGTACATTTATTCTCGTCCAATAGAGGAAGCTGCGAAAGCAGGCTGTATTATGCCGCGTGTTTCTATACTGGAAAAACAACTTAAGTTCATAAATGCCGGCTTAATTCATAAATAAAAAAACAAGCATCAGTAATTGATGCTTGTTCCTGTTATTTGTATTAATTAATTTTGTTTTCTTCTTGAATAATCTCCATCCCCTTATGTATAGCTTGTTCATTCATTGGTAATAAACCATGATGACGTTCGGGAAGAGATTTCTTTAAACCAAGCATTACATTCTCTAGTTTAACCATAGGTGCAACCTTCAATAAGCCTCCTAGCACGAACATGTTAAAGGCTTTGCTGTTCTTCATTAGGGTAGCAGTGTCTATTGCCTCTATGCTGTATATGTTTATATCCTTCCTTGTAGGAGGGTGCTGAAATCCGTTCGGGTCATATATAAGAATACCTCCCGGTTTCACATGAGATTCGAATTTGTCAAGAGAAGGTTGGTTTAAGATTATTGCGATATCGTATTCGTTAACGATAGGTGAGCTTATAGGGGTATCGCTCAATATGACGGTCACATTGGCAGTTCCTCCGCGTTGTTCCGGCCCGTAAGAAGGAAACCACGATACTTCTTTGTTCTCCATAAGGCCAGAATAGGCTAATATCTTACCCATGGACAATACTCCTTGCCCTCCAAAGCCTGCAATTATAATTTCTTGTGTCATGCTTTTATGTTTTAGATATTCTTTAAATCGCCTAATGGATATACGGGAAACATGTTTTCAACCATCCAATCGTTAGATGCGGCAGGTGTCATTTTCCATCCCGAGCTACAGGTAGATACTATTTCTACGATAGATGTACCTTTATTTTCCATGGAGTTTTCAAACGCTTTCCTTATCATTCGCTTAGCTTTTTTTACCGAAGCTGCGGTATGTACACTTTGACGTGTAGCCAAACATACTCCCGGCAACAGTGCCATCAAATCTAATATTTTGAGGGGATATCCATTCTCATAAACATCGCGTCCGTTTGGCGTTGTAGCTGTTTTCATATCCAAGAGGGTAGTCGGAGCCATTTGTCCTCCTGTCATGCCATATATGCCATTGTTAATGAATATGATAGCGATATTTTCTCCTCTGTTGGCTGCATGTATCGTTTCGGCAGTACCAATGGCAGCAAGGTCTCCGTCTCCCTGATAGGTAAACACCATTTTTTCGGGAAGCAGCCGTTTTACGGCTGTGGCCAATGCAGGCGCACGTCCATGAGCAGCTTCTTGCCAGTCTATATCCAAATAGTTATATGCAAATACAGCACAACCCACAGGGGCTATGCCTATTGTTGTTTCTTTGAGTCCCATTTCATCTATCACTTCGGCTATCAATTTGTGTACAACGCCGTGTGAGCAACCTGGACAATAGTGCATTTCCGTTTCGTTCATCAATTCGGGCTTTGCATATACCAGATTTGCAGGGTCTATTATATTTATACTCATAATATTAATCTTAGAAAATTACTATTAAAGCCATTGTTTTATCAGATGGCAAATTTATTTTCAAGAGCGTTTAATACTTCTCCGGGTGTAGGTACAATACCGCCTAAACGGCCATAATGTTCAACTTTTACTTGTCCGTTTACAGCCAATCTAACGTCTTCTACCATTTGTCCGGCATTCATTTCCACGGTAAGTATCCCCTTTATCTTAGACGCATATTTTTCTATTTCTTTAGATGGGAATGGCCATAGGGTAATCGGGCGTATTAGTCCGACTTTTATCCCCTGTGCCCTAGCTAGTTCCATTGCTTTTTGGCAGATGCGGGCAGCAGAGCCAAAAGCTACTAATATATAGTCTGCATCTTCACAGTTTACCTCCTGATGCATACAAATTTCTTTCTCAATTTTCTTATATTTGGCCTGTAAGCGAAGATTGTTTATCTCCATCTTCTGAGAATCTAACTCCAAGGTTGTTATCACATTCGGCTTGTTGCCTGCGGGTTTGCCTAGAGTAGCCCAGGGGCATTGCTCTCTTATTTCTTTTTCAGTTCTTCTTCGTTTGAATGCTGGAAGAGTAACTTTCTCCATCATTTGTCCGATAACTCCATCGGTCAATATCATTGCAGGTGTTTGATATTTAAACGCCAGATCAAATCCCAAAGTAACAAAGTCAGCCATTTCCTGTACCGAATTTGGTGCTAGGGTGATTAATCTATAGTCACCATGTCCACCTCCTTTTACAGCCTGAAAATAATCAGCCTGAGAGGGTTGTATTGTTCCTAACCCCGGCCCTCCACGCATTACATTTATAAGGAGGCAGGGGAGTTCTCCTGCTGCGATATAAGAAACCCCTTCCATCATAAGGCTCATTCCGGGACTTGAAGAGGAAGTCATAACGGCTTTGCCGCATCCGGCTCCACCATATACCATATTTATAGAAGCTGTTTCACTCTCTGCCTGAAGCACAACCATGCCTGTTGTTTGCCATGGGGCTTCCGCCATAAGTGTTTCCATTATTTCCGATTGCGGAGTTATAGGATAACCAAAGTAACCATCGGCACCATACCTTATTGCGGCATGCGCTATGGCTTCATTGCCTTTCATTAAAAATATTTCTTCTGACATAAGCTTTGATTAATTAAAAAACGGGCTACATAAAGTCTATTTAAACTTTGTAAACCGTCAGATACTATTCGAATTTTTTCTTGTATATTGTGAGACATCCGTCCGGGCATACATACCCACAATTGGCACATCCTATACAAGCATCAGGGCTTTTCATGTAAACATAATGATAACCTTTCTGGTTTACATTTCTTGGTTGCAGCTCGAGTACGTCGCAGGGGCATGAGACAACACAGAGGTTGCAGCCCTTACAGCGTTCTTCATTTACTACTACAGTTCCTTTGATTTTGGCCATTTTAGTATTATAATTATTTTAGCACATTGTTCTAATTGATCTCACACAAAGGTATAGGTATTTCTTTTGATAATTCTCTTTTTTGCGAATAAAGATGTTAAAAAAAGAAGCTGTTAAGTATATTTAGTTTTTCTTAGATCGCTTTTGTGTATTGAATCTCAGCTAGTTGTCTAAGCATCTATTCGAGAGCCAAATTTACACTTTTTATATTAAAGGTCGTTGTGAGGTGTGTAGGGTCGATTTGTATCTGCAATCCTCTTTTGCCTGCACTTATGTATATAAACGGATAGTTCTTTGCTGATTCATCTATGAATGAAGGAAATATTTTTTTCATCCCAATAGGCGAACATGCTCCTCGTATGTATCCTGTAATATTTAGTAGCTCTTTCATTGGTATCATGTCACAACTCTTATTTCCGGAAATTTTTGCTGCTGTTTTAAGATTCAGTTCTTCTGCTCCCGGTATTATACAGACGAAGTAGCCATTTTTATCACCTTTTAGTACTAGCGTTTTAAATACCTGCTCGATAGGTTCTCCCAGTTGTTCTGCTACATGTATAGCACTAAGGTCAGATTCATCTACTTGGTAAGGGATTAAAGTATATGCTATTTTCTCTTTATCGAGAAGTCTGGCTGCGTTTGTTTTTTCTATTTTCATACAGGTTTATTGCAGATTTTATTATTCGAACACTTGATTGTTGTAAAAGTTTATGGAATTTACTCTTTTAAATTCTCTATTAATCAAAAGTAGCCTGAAATTGCTGTTTTAACTAAAAAGTAACGAAAGTAACTTTTTTCATCTATTATTTATATATTGCTTTTAACATTATTATGAAATATGTATTTTTTCATAGATAAAATTAAAAATACTAGATGGCAAGTTTAAATAGTTTGATATAAAATATGATTTCATTAACTAATACAAAAATTTAAAATATCATTATGAAACGAATAAGTATAGTATTAGCAGTTCTTGTATTAGGAGTAGTTTTTTTATTCTCCTGTGGTGATAAAGGTTCAGGAATGGAATCGGTTGATTCTTATTCTATGACCTCTGTGCCGACAGAGGAAAAAAATAGTGCCGACGAAGCTCTGGATATTGCGTATGGGCTATCTAATGAGAAAGAAAAAGCTTCTTCTTCTGTACAGTTTGTTCCACCTCAAATTGTTCATCCTAATTTTATTGCAACTTCAGCTGCTTCGAACGCAAACAGTGATAAAGTTCATAAGTTGATGCGTACAGCGCAGCTGAAATTTAAAGTAAAGAGTGTTCCTGAAGCAACGCAAATGATAGAAGATGTTATACTGAAAAGCGATGGTATTATTCTTAAGTCATCGATAGAGAATCAGCATTCCTCGTCACAGAAAATAAATTTATCTGAAGATTCGGCATGTGTTGTTCATTACAATAATCTTGTTGCGTCTTTAGACTTGCGGGTTCCTTGTGGTACTTTAGATTCTGTTCTAAGACAGATAGCCCCACTAGCTATATTGATAGATTACCGAGTAGTGGACGCAGAAGATGTTACGACGAAGCTGATGGCTGATGATCTGAAAAAAGCAAGACTAAATAAAAAACAAGGGCGTGTTTCTTCTGCTATAGCCACAAGGAGTGGCAAGCTTGAAGATGTAATGCTGGCAGAAAAATCTTTAGATCAGACATTAGAAGAGGCCGATCAGGTTAAAATATCAGAATATAATACTAACGATAAGATTGCTTTCAGTTCGATAAAAATAGAGTTGTATCAAAACACACAGATAGTAAAAGAAAAAGTGATACGAGATGAAATAGATATAAAATCATTTGAGCTCGGATTCGGAGCTAAAATACAAGATGCTCTTGTAGGAGGCTTCTCCTTTCTTGGTGATATTTTTATCTTGATAATAACAGTTTGGCCTTTATGGATTCTGCTGATCGGTGGATTTTTTATATACTTAAAAATAAGAAAACGTCACAATAAAGATTAAGCACAACAAGTGGGGCGCTTTGCTGATTAAGGAGCAAGGCGCTCTATTTTCCAATCTTTATTTTCGCACAGTGTGTATTGAAGTCTGTCATGCAGTCTGTTTTTTCTGCCTTGCCAAAATTCAATCAAGTAAGGTTTTACTATATACCCTCCCCAGTTTTCAGGTCGAGGTATCTCTTTGTTTTTATAAAGGTTCTCAAAGTCTAGCATAAGCTTTTCCAAAAACTCTCTGTTAGGGATTACTTTGCTTTGAGGCGATGCCCATGCGCCTAATTTGCTTTTCTCGGGACGTACTTCAAAGTATGAGTCTGAATCTTTTGATGATATTTTCTCCACTATTCCCTCCACTCTTACCTGTCTTTCCAATTCGTGCCATACGAAGTTGAGTGCACAATATTTATTAAGTGCCATTTGTTCACCTTTCCTACTGTTGTAGTTTGTAAAAAAAACGAATCCTTCTTCTTTTATTTGCTTCAAAAGAACTATTCTCGACGATGGTCTTCCCTCAGGTGTTGATGTTGCCAGGTTCATTGCATTAGGCTCTAAAGCTTCAGCGGCAACAGCTTCCTTAAACCATACTTCGAACAAGTTTATAGGGTTAGGGTTTACATCGCTTTCGCTAAGCGTTTTCAAGGAGAAGTCTCTGCGTATATTAAATAGATCCGTCATGTTTCTTTTTGTAATGTCATTTATCAATTAGCTTGTATTAATATTAAACAGTTGCAGAAAGATATTGTTGCCTATAAAAAAGATCCCCGCTAGCATCACGTCAGCAGGGATATAGATCAACTAAAAACTATCAATAGAAAAGTTATACTAAACAAAGTATGTTTTCCTTTTTATCCTTATTATTTTGTTTCTTGCAATATCTGTTGCATTGTTCCGAAATACTGTATCCTAGCATTATCCCAAGGATGAAATCCTCTTCGGGCGATAACAAATTCAGTGGTCTGTTGCTACATATCCTGTCGGCAACTTGCATACATTCGTCTTTACCAAAGAATACATTTATATTTCCGTTCTTTAATTTTTCTATTTTATACCTGATTGCATTTTTCTCTAGTTTCCACCTTACTTTGTCTTCTGTGTCGGCGTTAAGGGTGCAGAGTATAAGATCTCTCACTCCCTTTTTGTACTCATAGATAAGATGATAGAAAATACGCATATCCTTATTAAATTTCTTTTTTCAGATTTTCAACCCAATTGCTGATTCGTTCGTCTGTCATGTCCGATTCGTTATCATTGTCTATAAGTAGTCCGACAAATTGTCCATTGACTAGGGCTTCGGAACTATCATAAGTGTAACCTTCGGTACTGACTTGTCCTATAAGTTGACAACCTTTGTCTTTAACTGTCTGGTATATTTTCCCTACGGCGTCGCAAAATGTATCACTATATGAAGAAGAATCACCACAGCCAAATAATGCGACTTTCTTACCACTAAGGTCTGCTGATTTTACTTTGCCAATATAGTCTTCCCAATCATCTTGCAGGTCTCCAAAACCCAAAGTTGATGAGCCAAATAGAATAGTGCTGTATGAAGAAAAGTCTGAATTTGCTTTTGCAACATCATGTAAGTCTGATTTGTCGACATTAAGTTTCTTTGCGATTTCCTCTGCTACTTCCTGAGTGTTGCCTGTTGTTGAACCGTAGTATATTCCTATTTTGGACATGATATAAATGTTTAAATTATATCTGCAAAGTAAGTCTGATTAGAGAAGCGAGACAATACCTATAAATAATGAAATTTGTATATGTTTATACTTAGATATTGTTAATTTGTTTGTGAAGGTGCAGATTGATAGTTAGATATGAGTAATAACGAAAAAAGCTGTCTGATCGAAATCGGACAGCTTTTTATATCTAGCTTTACTTTATTAAGCTTCTGCTTGAGGTAGAACAGATACGAACGATCTGTCATTTCTCTTTCTGCGGAAAACTACTACACCGTCTACTAATGCAAACAATGTATGGTCTTTTCCTATTCCAACATTTTCTCCCGGGTGGTGGGTTGTGCCTCTTTGGCGAACTATAATGTTGCCGGCTTTAACTGTTTCTCCACCGAAAGCTTTAACGCCTAATCGTTTACTTTCCGATTCACGGCCGTTCTTCGAGCTACCTACACCTTTCTTATGTGCCATTTTCTTCTGTTTTTACTGATTAAGCAATAATATCTTTAACTATAACTTCTGAGAATTGTTGACGATGTCCGTTTAGTTTACGGTATCCTTTTCTTCTCTTTTTGTGGAATACCAGAACTTTGTCTCCTTTTACTTGAGATACTACTTCTAGTACAACCTTAGCGCCTTCTACTGTAGGAGCACCTACTGTAACAGCACCGTCTTTGTCTACTAACAATACTTTTTCGAACTCTACCTGAGAGCCATTTTCTGCGTTGATTCTGTGAACAAACAGTTTTTGGTCTTTTTCAACCTTCATTTGTTGTCCTTGAATGTCTACAATTACGTACATCTGTTTTTTATATTTACAGGTTATGTGTCTGAGGCGAACCACCTATTGGTGTGGTTTCTTGTAGGCCTATTGACAATCGGGTGGCAAAGATAATAAAACGCAAGGAATTATTCAAATCTTTTTGCAAGATTATCTGCGTTCTACCATTTTTATTTTGCCGACTATATTATCGGGAATGAGTGCTTTTTCTCCTCCTATTTCGGTTATTATTTTGTCCAATTCGTATTTGGTGACTTCCATATAGGTAATAAACACTTCGTAGTCTAGTCGCATTGTGTATTTTGTCATCCCCAAACGCTGATCGCTGACATACATCGTGTCTTTGGTTATTGTATATGTATCAAGTCTGTTTCTTTCGGGTACTTCGCTAGTCGAATTTTTGGCGGTAGCTGTCGTTTTTATAGACCCTACGCCCGGTTCTACCTGCGCTATCTCCCTTTTTAGATAGTAGTTTTTATGATCTTCTTTGAATAAATTGTTGGCATTTTTGTCGTATTCCGGATAGTTTGATGTTAAGCTTTGTTCTATTATATGCCATGTGCCAAGGACAGATGGTGGATCTTGAGAGTCGTCGTTTCCGCATGAAATGAGTAAGCCTGTTGCCACCGTCAGCAAAATTGTTAATATGTTCTTATTCATTGGGTAATGATGTTTTGTTTTGCAAATGTTTCGGCAAAGATACGCATATATTTTTTATAATAATGCGAATCAGTAGTTGACTTTATCTGAAATACATGGTTTTCTGTTGGTGTAAAATGCAATTTTAACTAAAACCTGACAAAGTTGTACAACTTTTCTCTTACTTCTCGTGTTTGTCATTTTTCTTCTATTGGGTTCCTTACTGATATATAGATAAATCTTTTCATATCAACTACTGATTCGCATTATTAATGTTTCTTCTGTAATTGATGATTGCAAGTCTTATTGTCTTTAGCTTCTCTTTATTTGTGTTATTTTATGCTTAAAAACATACTTTATATATCATATATCTTTTGTTTTGTTTGTTTTGTTGATAAAATGTTATAAATTTGCTGGGCTGTATTGAGTTATAATAAATAAAGTATAATATATGTGTGGATTTGTAGGGGTGTTTGATCTGATTCAGGATGTAGATGTTTTGAGGAGTCAGGTTTTGCGTATGGCGAAAAAGATACGTCATCGTGGCCCGGATTGGTCGGGTATTTATTGCGGGGGTAAGTCTATATTGGCTCATGAACGTCTTTCTATCGTTGGTGTCGATTCTGGTAAGCAGCCGCTATATAGTAAAGATAACAAGCTGGTTCTTGCTGTAAATGGAGAGATATATAATCATAAAGAAATAAGAAGCCGTTATCCTGAATATGAGTTTCAGACACATTCCGATTGTGAAGTTATTTTGGCTTTATATCGAGATAAAGGTGTTGATCTGTTTGAGGAATTGAATGGGATATATGCATTTGCTTTGTATGATGTAGATAATGATGTTGTTCTTATTGGTCGCGATCATATGGGGATTATTCCTCTATATATGGGTTATGATGATAAAGGTCAGTTTTATGTAGCCAGTGAATTGAAAGCCTTAGAGGGTATCTGTCCTAATGTTCAGGAGTTTTTGCCGGGACATTATATATATAGTAAAGAAGATAGCGCTCTTCATCAATGGTATACTCGCGATTGGATGAATTATGATAATGTGAAAGATAATGAGTCTGATGAGGCTTTGTTGCGTTCTTCGCTCGAGGCGGCTGTTCATCGTCAATTAATGTCCGATGTTCCTTATGGAGTGTTGTTGTCCGGAGGATTGGATTCTTCTGTGATTTCGGCTATTGCTAAACGTTATGCCGCACGTCGTATCGAGGATAATAATGAATCGGAGGCGTGGTGGCCTCAGTTACATTCTTTTGCTGTGGGTTTAAAAGATTCACCCGATTTGGTTGCAGCACGAAAGGTTTCGGAATATATAGGGACTGTTCATCATGAGATACATTTTACAGTAGAGGAAGCTCTGGATGCATTGAGTGATGTTATATATCATATCGAAACGTATGATGTTACTACAGTGAGGGCGTCTACTCCGATGTATTTGTTGGCGCGTTTCATAAAGTCGATGGGTGTCAAAATGGTATTGTCAGGGGAAGGGTCTGATGAGCTTTTCGGAGGATATTTGTACTTTCATAAAGCTCCGGATGCAAAAGCGCTTCATGAAGAAACTGTGCGAAAACTTGATAATCTACACTTGTATGACTGTTTGCGTGCTAATAAGTCATTGGCTGCATGGGGTGTTGAGGGGCGTGTGCCATTTCTTGACAAAGAATTTATGGATGTTGCCATGAGGCTAAACCCGAAAGATAAAATGTGTGGAGGTGGTAAAATTGAAAAATATATATTGCGCAAAGCATTTTCTGACTATTTGCCGGAAAGTGTAGCTTGGCGGCAGAAAGAGCAATTTTCAGATGGAGTTGGTTATAGCTGGATAGACACATTGCGTGAGGTAGCGGCAAAGAAAGTTACTGATAAGCAAATGGAGCGTGCTTCGGAGCGCTTTCCGGTAAACCCGCCAATGTCTAAAGAGGAGTATTGGTATCGCACTATATTCGAAGGGCATTTTCCGTCTGCATCTGCTGCCCGTACAGTGCCTTCGGTGCCTTCGGTTGCTTGTAGTACGGCAGTTGCATTGGAGTGGGATGCCTCTTTTAAAAATAAGGTGGATCCATCAGGACGTGCGGTAAAAGCGGTTCATACAGAGGCTTACGATTAAATATCTGATGATTAGATTGAATAAGAAGAGGGAGGATTGGATTCTCCTTCTTTTTTTATTTAAGGGTTTTTGCTTAGGTGTAATCCGATAATAAAAAGTTATATAAAAGAAATATTTTGCTGCAATAAGATTGCAAAATATACAATTATAAGAGCATAATAAAGATGTAACTATACATGTGTACGTTGAAGGGCTTTCTTTAGTGTCTTTTTGTTTGGTAATACTGAATTTAATAAATCAAAAAGATTTTTTTATTTTGTTAAACATGAAAAAATGTTATTCATTTCTTGCAAAATTGGATATTTTGTATGAAATTTGCACAGTAAAGAATAATTATAACATAAAAACTTTGAAATATATAACTGAGGAGGAGTGATGAAGGAGATGAAATTTACTAAGATGCAAGGTGCCGGCAATGATTATATTTATATAAATGCATTGGAGCAAAGTGTAAATAATCCTTCAGAGTTGGCTGTCAGATTAAGTGATCGTCATTTTGGTATTGGCTCAGATGGTCTTGTACTTATATTACCTTCTCAGGTAGGAGATTTCAGAATGCAAATGTTTAACTCAGATGGGTCTGAAGCGGAGATGTGTGGAAATGCTTCACGATGTGTGGGTAAATTTGTTTACGACAATGGTCTGACTTCGAAAAAGGAAATAGCGCTGGAGACCAAAGCCGGATTGAAATATATTACGCTGCTCGATGGTGATGCTCGAACCCGTAAAGTAACAGTAGATATGGGCGAGCCTATTCTCGATCCTCTTCTCATTCCGGTGAATGTCGATAGTGAGCCCGTTTTAAACTATCCGTTGGATGTGAATGGCAAAACATGGGAGGTGTCTTGTGTTTCGATGGGCAACCCTCATGCTGTTGTTTTTACCACAGATATTAAGAATTTGGATTTACCGGTTATAGGGCCTATGTTCGAGAAGCATTCTATATTTCCTCGTAAAACTAATACTGAGTTTATAGAGATAATAGATAGAAATACCTTGAATATGCGTGTTTGGGAAAGAGGAGCAGGGGAGACTCTCGCTTGCGGAACAGGAGCCTGTGCTGCCGCAGTTGCTGCTATACTCAATGGGCATTGCGATCGAAAGATTACAATACATTTATTAGGTGGCGACCTCGAAATAGAATGGAATCCTGATAATAATCGCGTTTATATGACAGGTGATGCAGTAACTGTTTTTGACGGTGTTCTGTATTGATTAATTGTAATAAAAAAGAAAAATAGAACTAGCAAAATGATTTTAATAAACGAAAACTACCCTAAATTACCGGGGAGCTATTTGTTTTCCGACATAGCTAAAAAAGTCAATGAATTTAAGATAGCTCATCCTGATGCGAACGTTATACGATTGGGGATTGGAGATGTTACCCGCCCTCTTCCTCCTGCTGTAGTACAGGCTCTTCATTCTGCTGTGGATGAAATGGCCGATTCAGCATCTTTTAGGGGTTACGGGCCAGAACAAGGCTATGATTTCTTAGTGAATACAATCGTAGAAAATGATTATAAGGCCAGAGGTCTTGATATTGCTGCTGACGAAATTTTTGTCAGTGACGGTTCTAAAAGTGATACTGGCAATATTGGGGATATCTTAGGATTAGACAATATTGTTGCAATTACCGACCCTGTATATCCTGTATATGTAGATACTAATGTGATGGCTGGTAGGGCAGGCGAGTTTGTCGATGGGCGATGGAGTAAATTGGTTTATCTTCCATGTACTATCGAAAACGATTTTGTCCCATCATTGCCGAAAAGCAAAGTGGATATCATCTATTTGTGTTATCCTAATAACCCGACAGGAACAACTTTGACCAGAGAGCAATTGAAGATTTGGGTCGATTACGCTTTAGAAAATAAGGCGTTGATATTATTCGATGGTGCATACGAAGCCTTCATTACAGAAGATGATGTTCCTCATAGTATATATGAAATCGAAGGAGCAAAAGAGGTGGCTATAGAGTTTCGTAGTTTTTCCAAAACGGCAGGATTTACGGGTACACGCTGTGCGTATACTGTAGTTCCTAAGGCTGTGATGGGGTACACTAAATCGGGTGAGGCTGTGTCTCTGAATAAATTATGGAACAGACGACACACCACAAAATTTAACGGTGTTCCTTATGTTATTCAGCGTGCTGCTGAGGCTTGTTATTCCGAAGAGGGTAAAAAACAGGTGAAGGCGACTATTGATTATTATCTGAATAATGCAGGAATTATTCGTGCCGGCCTTGCCGAACAGGGTTTGAAAGTTTATGGAGGTGTAAATTCTCCGTATATATGGGTTAAGACACCGGACAAGGTTAGTTCGTGGGGATTTTTTGATTACTTGCTCAATGATCTTCATATAGTGGGTACGCCGGGAGTTGGTTTCGGCCCTAGTGGCGAAGGTTATTTGAGATTAACGGCTTTTGGTACACTCGAAAATACGAAAGAAGCAGTTAGTCGGCTAAAAAAGATTTCGATATAAAAAAGAAGTATATATAACAATTCAATAAAAACTAATTGTATGACAAAGTTACGTTTTAGAGCAGTGGCTATGGCCTCGGAAAGGAAACCTGTCGAGGTGAAGATTCCGGAAAAAAAGACATCGGAATATTATGGCGAAAAGGTATTTAACCGTAAAGCTATGTCTAAGTATTTATCAAAAGAGACATTTAAAGCGCTTGCTGATGCTGTTGATAAAGGAGGTTCTGTAGATCGTAATCTGGCAGAACATGTGGCTGCGGGAATGCGTATGTGGGCTTTAGAAAATGGAGTAACTCACTATACACACTGGTTTCATCCATTGACAGATGGTACTGCCGAAAAGCACGATGCTTTTGTAGAGCATGACGGACAGGGTGGTCTTATTGAAGAATTTGAAGGAAAACTACTTGCTCAGCAAGAACCTGATGCTTCCAGCTTCCCTTCGGGAGGATTGCGTAATACGTTCGAAGCTCGTGGTTACTCGGCGTGGGATCCGTCTTCTCCTGCTTTTATTGTAGGCGACACTTTGTGTATCCCTACTATCTTTATATCGTATACTGGTGAGGCTCTCGATTATAAAACTCCTTTGTTGAAAGCATTGGCGGCTGTAGATAAAGCAGCTACTGATGTAGTGCATTATTTTAATAAGGATGTAAAAAAAGTGCAATCTAATTTGGGTTGGGAGCAGGAATACTTCCTTGTAGATGAAGACTTGTTTATGGCACGTCCCGATTTAGCTCTTACCGGAAGAACTCTGATGAGTCACGAGAGTGCTAAGAATCAGCAGTTGGAAGATCACTATTTTGGTGCAATTCCAGAGCGTGTTCACAAATTTATGGAAGAGCTTGAATATGAATCTTATTCACTAGGTATTCCTGTAAAAACACGTCATAATGAAGTTGCTCCAAATCAGTTTGAGTTAGCCCCTATTTATGAAGAATGTAATCTGGCAGTCGATCACAACCTGTTGGTTATGTCTGTAATGGATAAAGTTGCCCGTAAGCATTCTTTCAAAGTATTGTTCCACGAAAAACCATTTAAAGGTATTAACGGATCTGGTAAGCACAATAACTGGTCGCTTAGTACAGATACAGGAATAAATTTGTTGTCTCCGGGAAAAGATAAAGTTGAGAATCTAAGATTTATAACATTCGTTGTTAATATCTTAGCTGCTGTATATAAAAATAATGGCTTGTTAAAAGCTTCAATTTCTTCTGCTACAAATGCACATCGTCTTGGTGCTAATGAGGCTCCTCCGGCTATCATCTCTGTATTCTTAGGAACACAGGTAAGTGATATTCTTGACAAGTTTGAGAAAAGTGCTGTAAAAGATGCTATTGTTGTGGATAGTAAAAAGCAGATTAGTCTTGGGGTAGGTCAGATTCCTGAGATCTTGTTAGATAATACTGATCGTAACCGTACATCTCCATTTGCATTTACAGGAAACCGTTTCGAATTCCGTGCAGTGGGATCTTCTGCTAACTGTGCTTCTGCTATGACGGCTCTTAATGCTTCGGTTGCAGAACAGTTGAGAACATTTAAACAAGAAGTAGATGCTCTTGTTAAAAAAGGTAAGTCTAAAGAAGAAGCCTTGTATGAAGTTTTGAAAAAATATATAAAAGAATCTCGTTCTATCCGATTCAATGGTAATGGTTATAGCGACGACTGGAAGGAAGAGGCTCAAAAACGTAAATTGGACTGCGAAACAAGCGTTCCGGTTATTTATGACAGTTATACTTCTAAACAGAGTATCAAAACATTTACAGGTATATTGTCGGAAGTAGAACTTCATGCCCGTAATGAAGTGAAATGGGAGACTTATACTAAAAAGATTCAGATAGAGTCACGTGTTCTAGGCGATTTGGCACTTAATCATATTATACCTGTAGCCATTTCTTATCAGTCTATCTTGTTGACAAACGTTTCTAAGCTAAAAGATATATCTGATGACTATAAGGTGTTGGGTGCAGAACAACTTAGATTGATTGAGAAGGTATCTACTCATGTGAACGCAATCAATGCTAAGGTTCATGAAATGATAGATGCGCGTAAAGTTGCGAATAATGTTGAAAGTGAACGTGAAAAGGCTGTAGTTTATCACGATACGGTAGCTCCTTATTTAGATGGTATTCGTTATCATATTGATAAATTAGAGTTGATTGTAGATAATGAAATGTGGCCTCTAGCTAAATATAGAGAATTACTATTTATTAGATAATAGTAATTATCAAAACATAAAAGTCCCGGGATTTATCCCGGGACTTTTTATTTTGATCTGTATTGTGTAGTCTTACATAATTTATATCTTTGCAATTGTTAATTAAACAGAATAAATGCCTTTATATCTAATATAAATTATGAAGAAAGCAGTTCTTTTCTTATCTCTTTGTTTTGCCCTCTTTGTTGTACATCTAAATGCTCAAAATGACTTTAAAAAAGGTTATTTAGTCTTTCAGGGAGGAGATACTATTTATGGCGAGATTCGAGAAATGGGAGATGGTTCAATGAGTCGGATCTGTACATTTAGACAAAACAGTGTTCTCAAAAATTATGTTCCTGAGGATATTTGTGCATATCGTATAGAGGGAGGGAAGTATTTTGTTGTTAAAGAGATAGATGGACAAAGGTGCTTTTTAGAATTTTTGGTGAACGGTCGTCTTAATATTTATTACCAAAGAAAAGATTCAGAGGATTGTTACTACATCGAAAGGTCCGATATGAGTCTTAAAATGTTGCCTTTTAAGGAAGGAATGGTGAAGAAAAAGGATGTGCTGGGGGTTCTCAGGGAGTATCGTTTTATTACAACAGATCATCAGGATATATTAGAGGCGTATACAAATAATGTTCCTGATCTTGAGGGTATGAAAGCTGAAATAAGAAAGAATAAACGTTTATCTCATAAAGGGCTTATTAATTTGGCTCAGAAGTATCATGATCAGGTCTGTGAAGATGATTTGTGTATTATCTATAAGCAAAAACCCGAAATTAAGCTGAGGTTAGAGCCGGTAGTTGGATTCACCAATTATGGAAAGTATGCCAATAATAAGGATGCATTCTATTATGGTGGAGAGATTTTGAAGAATACAACCTACCCTGTATTTGGGATACTGGGTCGTTTATGGTTACCTCGGCTTGGTGATAATCTTTATTTGAAGGGTGGTATGCTCTTGTCTTTTGTGCAAACGGTTTCTTTCCATCAGGGACAGAAAGACGGAATGCATGTAAGGATTCCCTTGTATTTAGAATATTTGTGGAATAATGATGGACTAATTCAGCCGATTTTAGGGATTGGCTTAAATGCCCAACGATTAAAAGGAGATACAGATGTTACAGTAGGAGCTGTCGCAGGTATAAATGTACGATTAACAAAGTCTTTAGCTCTAATACTAAATTATGATGTCGATTTTCTGTTCAGAGTACCTCCTAAAAGACTATATACACACACGTTCTACGCCGGAATAGGCATCACCTTATAAATAGATAAAATTTTTTTGTAGATAAATGATAGGTTTAAGGATTCTTTAAACCTATTTTTTTTATTCATTTTTGTTAAAATGATTTTTGAATTTAGGTTAATTTGTTCTTTTTATTAAAAAACATATTTTTTGTAACAAAAAGTCTATTTTTCTTCTTTAAAGTTGTATATTTGTCAGGTTAATTAATTGGGTAAATCTCGATTTTTCATTCAATTTATATATCAACTATTGACTATGCAAGATTTAAGATCAGCAATGCAGTACGGATTATATGATTCAACCTACGAACACGATGCCTGTGGAGTAGGTTTGGTACTTCATATGAAAGGTGCAAAATCTCATGCTATCGTTGAGAATGGCCTTCGTGTATTGGAGAACATGACACATCGTGGTGCAGAGAATGCAGATAATAAAACCGGTGATGGTGCCGGCATAATGTTACAAATTCCACACGAGTTTATATTGTTACAAGGGATTCCTGTACCAGAAAAAGGACATTATGGGACAGGGTTGGTTTTTCTGCCTAAAGGTGACGCTGAAGCGGAATCGTGTATGATAACTCTTACTCAATATGTAGATAAGGAAGGGTTGAAGCTATTGGCTGTGCGCGATGTGCCTGTTAATAGCGAAATACTGGGTGAAATGGCTCTGTCAAACGAACCTCAGATCAAACAAATATTTATTGTTGGCGAAGAAGGAATCAGTCAGGAGGACTTGGAGCATAAACTTTATTTGCTTCGAAAGAAAATAGAAAAAGAGATTATTAAATCTAAAGTTTTTTCGCAAGAAACTAAAAGAGCGTTTTATATTGTAAGCTTGTCTACCAAACGTATTATATATAAAGGGATGTTGTCTTCAGAACAGTTGAGGCATTACTATCCCGATTTACTCAATCCTCATCTGACAAGTGCTATTGCTTTGGTTCACTCTCGTTTTAGTACAAATACTTTCCCTACTTGGGATTTGGCACACCCATTCCGTATGGTTGCTCATAACGGAGAGATTAATACGATAAAAGGCAACCGCCTGTGGATGGAGGCTCGGGAAAGCGTTCTCAAATCTGATCTGCTAGGTAATATTAATGACCTGTGGCCAATAGTACAGCCACATATGAGCGATAGTGCATCTTTCGATAATGTATTGGAATTTCTTGTGATGTCAGGAAAATCCTTGCCTCATGCTATGGCTATGATGGTTCCCGAATCTTGGAATGATAAAAATCCTATATCAAGAGATCTGAAAGCATTTTATGAATATCATAGTTTGTTTATGGAGCCTTGGGATGGTCCCGCCACGTTGCTTTTTTCCGATGGACGATATGCTGGAGGACTACTCGACCGTAACGGATTGCGCCCCGCCCGCTACCTGATGACGCATAGCGACATTATGGTAGTTGCTTCCGAAATGGGAGTTTTACCTTTCGAACCATCCGAAATAAAAGAAAAAGGAAGACTACGTCCCGGTAAGATGCTTATGGTAGATACCGAGACAGGAACAATACAATACGATGCCGAACTGAAAGAAGATTTGGCTAAAGCATATCCGTATCGTGAGTGGTTGTCTAAAAACCGATTGTCTCTCGATGATATTTCTTCTGGTAGAGCTCCTAAATATGGCGTAGATAATTACACGAAGTTGCTGAAAGTATTCGGGTATTATAAAGAAGATATCGAAAAGATACTTATGCCAATGGCTATTGAGGGAAAAGAGCCTACCGCATCTATGGGAAACGATACGCCAATAGCTGTATTATCGAACAAGCCTCAACGGTTATTTACATATTTTCGTCAGTTATTTGCACAGGTTACAAATCCACCTATCGACCCTATTAGGGAAGAGTTGGTGATGTCTTTAGCCGGATATATTGGTTCTTTACACAAAAATATATTGGAGCCGATACCGGAACATACAAAAATGGTGGGTTTATCCAATCCGTTTTTATCCAATAGAGAGTTAGACCTGCTTATTCACTTACAATATAAAGGATTCAAATGTGAAGTTCTCCCAATGTTGTTTGACCCAAAACAAGGGGCTACCGGTATGGAGAAAGCGATTGACGAAATGTGTAAAAGTGCAGAAAAAGCAGTAGATAATGGTAATAACTATATAATACTGAGCGATAGGGGAGTCAACTCCGAAAATGCGGCGATACCAAGCTTACTTGCTGTTTCGGCAGTGCATCATTATCTGATCGAACGTCGTAAGCGTATGCAGATTGATATAGTTGTTGAGTCTGCCGAACCTCGCGAAGTAATGCACTTTGCTTTGTTGTTTGGTTATGGAGCCAATGCGGTCAATCCATATTTGGCTTTGGCTGTAATAGAAGATTTAGTAAAGAAAGGCGATGTACATCTCGACTTTCACACAGCGATGAAAAATTATGTGAAGTCCATCAATAAAGGCTTGCTGAAAACAATGTCTAAAATGGGTATCTCTACATTGAAGAGTTATCTTGGAGCGCAAATTTTTGAAGCTGTAGGTATTGGATCAAGTGTTATCAATAAATATTTTAGTGGAACGACTTCTAAAATAGAGGGAATTGACTTGGGAGATATAGCAAGTGATACGCTCGAAGCTTATTATGAGGCTTTTGAAGAAGATTTTGTAGATCCTTCTCTTGTTAGTCAAGGTATATATGCTTGGCGACGAAATGGAGAGTATCATGCATGGAATCCCGAGACTATAATGAATCTCCAAATGTCTACTCGTTTAGGTAGTTACAAGAAATTTAAAGAATATACAAAATCGATAGATACTAAACCGGAAAAAATATTTTTACGGGACTTTCTGGATTTCGATCCGGCTAAGAACCCGTTGGATATATCGGAGGTAGAACCTGTTTCCTCTATAATGAAGCGATTTGTTACAGGAGCCATGTCTTTTGGTTCTATTAGTCGCGAAGCACATGAGGCTATGGCTGTGGCAATGAATGCCATTGGAGGGAAAAGTAATACCGGAGAAGGAGGTGAGTTGCCCGAACGTTTTGCAACGAATGCTCGTTCTTCGATCAAACAGGTAGCCTCAGGACGTTTTGGTGTTACAGCCGAATATCTGGTGAATGCAGATGAGCTTCAGATAAAAATAGCGCAGGGTGCAAAACCGGGAGAAGGCGGACAATTACCGGGATTTAAGGTAGATCAGATAATTGCTAAAACGCGTCATTCTATTCCGGGCATTTCATTGATATCACCTCCGCCTCACCATGATATATATTCTATTGAGGATTTGGCTCAGTTGATCTTCGATTTGAAAAGCGTTAATCCCATTGCTCAGATTAGTGTAAAACTTGTGTCGGAGAGTGGTGTAGGTACTGTTGCTGCCGGTGTAGCTAAAGCAAAGGCAGACCGTATTGTTATCAGTGGATGCGAAGGTGGTACAGGAGCCAGTCCTGCTAGTTCGATCAAGCATGCGGGCTTACCGTTAGAGATAGGTTTGGCCGAAGTGCAACAAACTCTTGTATTGAACAATCTTCGTGGTCAGGTCTATCTTCAGACCGATGGCCAATTGAAAACAGGTCATGATATTATTGTTGCAGCTATGTTAGGTGCAGAAGAGTTTGGCTTTGCTACAAGTGCGTTGATTGTTTTGGGATGTATTATGATGCGCAAATGTCATCTGAATACTTGTCCTGTAGGTGTGGCTACACAGAATGAAGAACTAAGAAAGAAATTTATAGGGCGTAGCGAATATCTTGTTAATTATTTCAACTTTTTAGCAGAAGAGGTGCGTGAGTATTTGGCTTCGTTGGGTGTTAAATCTCTCGATGAGGTTGTCGGGCGTGCTGATTTGCTTAAATATGTAAAAAGCGATGTGAATAAGAAGGTTGAAAAGATGGACTTATCTCGTTTGATATATTTCCCTAAAGAAGCTAAAACAAATGCGATACATCGTGTTAAGGAACAGGAGCATAAGCTCGATGATGTTCTCGACCTTAAGCTGATTACTACATCTCGCCTAGCTATTGACAAGGCTATGCCGATAGAAATATCTCGCACAATAAGAAATACAGACCGAACTGTGGGTGCAATGCTGTCGGGCGAAATAGCAAAAAAATATGGTAATGCCGGTTTGCCAGCCGATACTATTAAATGTACATTTCAGGGTTCTGCCGGACAGAGCTTCGGTGCATTTTTGGCACATGGTGTAACTTTCAGATTGGAAGGAGATGCGAACGACTATGTCGGAAAAGGATTGTCGGGAGGTAAAATAGTAATTGTTCCTCCAGCTGTTTCAACATTCCGTCCCGAAGAGAATATCATAGCGGGTAACACATTACTCTATGGTGCTACATCCGGAGAAATTTATATTAATGGTAGAGTAGGAGAGCGCTTTTGTGTACGCAATAGTGGTGCTACTGCTGTTGTGGAAGGAGCAGGAGATCACTGCTGCGAATATATGACAGGCGGGCGCACTGTAGTGTTGGGTAAGACAGGACGTAACTTTGCTGCTGGCATGAGTGGAGGAGTTGCTTATGTATATAATGTGGACGATGATTTCGATTACTTCTGTAATATGCAAATGGTAGAGTTGACATTGATAGAAGACACGTATGATAGTCGTGAGCTACGTCAGTTGATTACCAATCATTATACTTATACAAACAGTCCCCTGGCGAAATTTATTCTCGACAACTGGAACACAGAAGTAGAACGGTTTATGAAGGTTACTCCTATCGAATACAAGAAAGTGTTGCAAGACGAAAAATTGGAAGCTATAAAACAAAAAATAGCTCAGGTAGAATTTGATTATTAAAAGGAGGAATGAATCATGGGTAATCCGAAAGCATTTTTAACAGTAAAAAGAAAAGACGCAGGATATCGTCCGGTTCAGGAACGCATCCTCGATTTTGGAGAAGTAGAACAAACTCTAAATACAGAAGATAGACGTGAGCAGGCATCACGTTGTATGGACTGTGGCATCCCATTCTGTCATTGGGGATGTCCGTTAGGAAATAAAATGCCCGAATGGCAAGAATATATTTATAAAGGAAATTGGAAGCTGGCAGCCGAAGTACTGATGCAGACAAATGATTTTCCGGAATTTACAGGACGTATATGTCCTGCTCCGTGCGAAAAATCATGCGTTTTGTCCATACATCGGGCTCCGGTAACAATCCGTGAGAATGAGGCTTCTGCTCTCGAGCATGCTTTTAATGAAGGCTTTATTCTTCCGAAGATTCCGGCATCCAGAACAGGAAAGAAAGTAGCTGTTATCGGATCAGGCCCTTCAGGGCTGGCCGCTGCTAATCAGTTGAATCAAAAAGGGCATGAGGTTACTGTTTTCGAAAAAAGTAATAGTGTCGGAGGTTTGCTGCGATATGGTATTCCAGACTTTAAACTGAATAAGAATATTATCGACAGACGCCTGAAGCTGATGGAGGCAGAAGGAATTAAATTCGTTACCAATACCGAAATAGGAAAAGATGTAAAGGGTAAAGATATTCTTAAGCAATACGATGCAGTCTGTGTTGCTGTAGGTTCACAAGTTCCTCGGAATCTTCCTGTTGATGGACGCGACTTGAAAGGAGTATATTATGCAATGGAATATCTTGCAATGCAAAATAAGTTGATAGCAAAGGAAAGAGTACCTGCCGGACAAGTCATTGATGCTAAAGGAAAAAATATATTAGTGATCGGGGGTGGAGACACCGGATCGGACTGTATAGGCACAGCTAATCGTCAGGGTGCTGCTAGTATATTGCAGATTGAAATACTTCCTAAGCCGAAGAAACTGGATGATATGGAGAATCCTTGGCCGGAGCCATATCCGGTTGTGTTGAAAACCTCTTCGTCTCATCTCGAAGGATGTGAACGTCGTTGGTCTCTGAATACAAAACGTTTCATTGGAGAGAATGGAAAGCTTACTGCTGTTGAACTTGTCGAAATAGCATGGGATAAAGATGAAAAAGGCAACCATATAATGAAAGAAGTGGGCGAACCTGAGATATTGAAAGTTGATCTGGTTTTTCTTGCTCTTGGTTTTGTGCATCCTATTCAAGAAGGGTTGCTGCAAGAGCTTGGTCTGGAGTTAGATGCCCGTAAAAATATTGCTACTAATGCAAAACGAGAAACCAGTCTTTCTAAAGTTTTTGGAACAGGAGACTGTGTGAGTGGTCAGTCTTTAGTGGTTAAGTGTATTGCTTCGGGTCGAGAAACAGCGAAGCATATAGACGATTTTCTGAAGGTATAATTAATTAAACACACTGATAGGAGGGTGGTATCTTTATTCTAAAGATATTACCCTTTTTATTTGAAGACATGCTGGCTAAAAAAGAATTACTTTTTAGCCTCATTCAAATTTAGTGTAATAATAACTATCTTTATCAAGACTTAAGAGCTTAGGCTTATTTGAAAATATATGATGTGATTAAAAACCAGCTCCTACAAAAAAATAATTATGGGTAAACTATCGATAAGATATATCTTTTTTGTCATTCTTTCTGTTGTTTTGTTTCCATCTTGTAGAACTTCTCAGCCGGCTACTCTATACGATCCTTTACAAGTGGCTGATTTGTCCGATAGGCTTGGAGTAGAACTCAAAAATACAGATAAAGAAGATGATCTCAATATGCCATTATATGCAGAAGCTTCTTTGTGGCTGGGTGTTCCTTACAGATATGCGGGTTTGTCCCGAAAAGGCCTCGATTGTTCCGGTTTTACATATTTGATATACCAAAAGGTATATGGTATAATATTGCCACGGTCTACTTCCGATCTGGCGAAACATAAGATGCATAAAGTTTCGAAGCATAATTTGCGGACAGGTGATTTAGTATTTTTTTCTACTTCGAAAAATCATAATAGGATAAATCATGTGGGAATTTATCTTAAAGACGGATTCTTTATTCATGCCTCTACATCGAAAGGGGTAATTGTTAGTCATATTAACGAGGATTATTATAATAGAACATGGAAAAAAGGAGGAAGAATAAAGACTTAATTCTGAACTTCTTAAAATAATATAAAAATGATCAATAACATATATCATGTTATCTATATCTAATTGAAATTTCCTATTTTTATCCGATTTAAAAATCGAGCACATGTCTGTAAAAAGGAAATTACTAAAAGTATCATCTTTATTTATATTGTTTTCTATGAGTATGCTGCATGTTGCAGCTATTACTCCGAAACATTCTAAATCGAGTAAGAATAAGCCTAAACAAAGTGCTGTGACTACTAAGAAAGTAAAAGTAGAACAGTCTTCTCATCATAATATAGCTGTTACGACCTCCGATGGCGAATCTGTTACCTTGCCGAAGGTAAAGCAAAAGTTGGTTGATAACTCTCTTCTCTCAGCTTCAGTATCTAGTGATTTGATGGCCGATGCAAGCTTTTCTAAGTCTTTGGCCTCTTTACAACAGCGTTTGATAGAAAAGAAAGAAATGGAAGAACTATCATCTCTTTTAGGTGTAACTATTGCTGATGTGACTTTGCTACCTCTTTATCGAGAGGCAGCAGATTGGTTAGGTACACGTTATCGTAGAGGAGGGATGAGTCGTAAAGCGGTAGATTGTTCAGGATTTACAAATATTATCTATAAAAATGTATTTGGTATACAGCTAGACCGAGTTAGTACAGCGATAGCAAAAAATGTAACAGAATCTATAGCTAAAGAAGATTTATTGCCCGGAGATATGGTATTCTTTTCTACATTTAATAAGAAATATATCAATCATGTAGGAGTATATATTGGTGATGGCAAATTTATCCATGCTTCTATTAAGCACGGTGTAATAGTTAGCACCTTGTCTGAAGGTTATTATAGTAAAGCTTGGCGAAAAGGCGGAAGAATATAAAAATTAGTATAAACGAATAAAAAAGGATGGCTTGAGATCAAGCCATCCTTTTTTGTTGTATTGTAAATAAGTAATTTCTTACTTCTTATTTACTCGGAATCGCTCATTACCATTTGCTATAAAATCAACAATCTGGTTTGCGGCAGCTATACCTGCATTAGTATTAGCTTCTGCTGTTTGAGCTCCCATTTTCTTAGGAGTCGAGAAATAGCGACCAGTAAACTTTTCCGCCATTTCGGAATGATTACCCGGCATAATGTCCGTAACGTATTTAAAATCTTTACGATCTTCCATTAGTTTTACTATTTCAGTCTCATTTATAACTTCCTTACGAGCAGTATTGATTAATAACGCATTTTTAGGCATTTTACTTAATAATGCATAATTAATCGAATTCTTGGTTTCTGCTGTAGCTGGTATATGTAATGATACAAATTGACAAGTAGTATATAAATCATCTGCCGAAGCAACTGCTTTTACCCCTTCTTTTTCTATGGCTTCTGCTGATAGGAAAGGATCATATGCATATACGTCCATACCAAAGCCTTTGGCTACACGTGCAACATTACGTCCTACGTTGCCATAAGCATGAATACCTAGCTTTTTACCCATCAGTTCTGTCCCAGATGTACCGTTGTAGAAATTACGAACTGCATATACAGCCAGCCCTAAAGCCAGTTCTGCTACTGCGTTAGCATTCTGTCCGGGTGTATTCATTACACATATGCTGTTCGCTGTAGCAGTATCAAGATCTATGTTGTCGAATCCGGCTCCTGCACGAACCACTATTTTCATGTTCTTTGCCGCGTCAAGCACTTCTTTATCGAAAATGTCGCTACGAATAATTGCTGCGTCAATATTTGCTACAGCATCCAATAACTGCTGTTTTTCTGTATATTTCTCTAAAAGCACGAGTTCGTATCCAGCTTTCTCTACTACATTTCTAATACCTGTTACCGCTTCTGCTGCAAATGGTTTATCTGTTGCTATTAATACTTTCATTATTACACCTTCTTATTTAGCTATTTTCTTTTCAAACTCCTGCATTGCATCAACAAGAGCCTGTACTCCTTCTATTGGCATTGCATTATAAATAGAAGCACGGAAACCACCTACCGAACGGTGACCTTTAAGTTCGTACAAACCTCTTTCTTTAGCAAAGGCTAAGAAATCAGCTTCATTTCCTTCATATTCTGAAGAAAGGACAAAACAAACATTCATCAATGAGCGGTCTTCAACTGCACATGTTCCTTTAAATACAGGATTTCTGTCTATTTCGTTATATAATAATGTAGCTTTTTCTTTATTTTTCTTGTACATAGCAGGTATCCCACCATTGGCCTTTAGCCATCTCAATGTCTGCATGGCTGCATAAATAGGCACTACAGGAGGAGTGTTAAACATAGATCCATTTTCTATGTGAGTACGGTAATCGAGCATAGTAGGTATAGGACGATTTACTTTACCTAATATTTCATCTTTTACAATTACAAATGTTACTCCGGCAGGGGCAAGATTTTTCTGAGCTCCACCATATATCAACGCATACTTAGAAACATCTACTGGACGAGAGAATATATCAGAAGACATATCTGCTACCAATGGTACCGGAGAGTCTAAATCTGTATGTATCTCTGTACCGAAGATTGTATTGTTAGTTGTGATATGAAAATAGTCTGCATCTGTTGGAATCACATAATCTTTAGGTATATAAGTGAAATTAGCCGGTTTTGATGAAGCAACTTCTACTACTTCTCCAAATAGTTTTGCCTCTTTTTGAGCTTTACTTGCCCATGTTCCGGTATTCAAGTAAGCAGCTTTTTTCTCTAACAAGTTATAAGGAACCATGCAAAATTGTAAGCTGGCACCGCCCCCAAGAAATAGAACCGAGTAACCGGCCGGAATATCCAGCAATTCTTTAAACAATTCCACAGCTTCGTCCATCACAGCTTGAAAGTCTTTACCTCTATGGCTTACTTCCATTAAAGAAAAAGACGAGCCATTGAAGTCTAATATGGCTTTTGCTGTTTCCTCTATTGTTTGTTGAGGAAGAATTGACGGTCCCGCGCTAAAATTATATTTCTTCATTAGTCTATAAAAATTTAGGAAATTAGTATTTTTCTCTCACTTCAGAATATCAAAATTACGAATTATATCTTAAAACAAAGAGATTTAATAAGAAATATATTTTCTGTGTATTATCTTTATTGTCAAAATGTTTGCTGTGATTTATTTTGTATCTATTTTTCAATAATATTCGTCCTGTTTTTATTGTTTTTATATATTTGTAAGTAATAAAAAGAAAGCATTCGGATTGAAATTATTTATTCTTTATAAGAATAAAACTTGTATAACCTTATAATAAAGCTGAAACACTATGGCTATCATTAAACCATTCAAAGGGGTAAGACCACCCAAGTCTATTGTAAAAGAAGTCGTTTCCCGACCTTACGATGTTCTTAGTTCACTAGAAGCGCGCCTTGAAGCCGAAGGCAATGAAAAATCGCTATATAGAATTATTAAGCCGGAAATAGACTTTCCGGAGATGATAGATGAGCATCATCCTGATGTGTATAAGCGGGCAGTAGATAATTTTAATAAATTTCAGGAAAACGGATGGCTGGTACAAGATCCCGATGAATACTATTATGTATATGCTCAGACAATGAATGGAAAGACTCAATATGGTTTAGTGGTATGCTCGCATGTTGAGGATTATATGAACGATAAGATAAAAAAACATGAACTGACCCGAAGAGATAAAGAAGAGGATCGGATGAAGCATGTGCGCATAAATAATGCAAATATAGAGCCTGTGTTTTTTGCATATCCAGACAATGAAGAGCTTGATGCCATAGTGCAAAAAACAATAGCAATGCCGTCCGAATATGACTTTGTTGCAATCGATGGAGTAGGTCATCATTTTTGGGTTATCAGAGAGAAGAAAGATATAGAGCGAATAACAGAGATATTTGCTATGATACCAAATCTCTATATTGCTGATGGACATCATCGTTCGGCAGCGGCTGCTTTGGTTGGAGCTGAGAAGGCAAAACAAAATTCGAACCATAAAGGAGATGAGGAATATAACTATTTTATGGCTGTATGTTTTCCTGACAATCAGCTGAATATTATAGACTACAATCGCCTTGTAAAAGATCTTAACGGACTGACTATTGCTGAGTTGTTGGAAAAACTCGAAAAACACTTTATTATAGAGTCAAAAGGCGGTGATATTACAGCACCAACGGGCTTGCACAATTTCTCGATATACGTCGATGAAAAATGTTATAGTCTGACGGCTAAAGAAGGTACTTATGATGATAATGATCCTATTGGCGTTCTGGATGTAACCATCTCTTCCAAGTATATACTTGATGAGATATTGGGAATAAAGGATCTACGATCTGACAAGCGCATCGATTTTGTGGGCGGAATCAGAGGCTTGGGAGAATTGAAAAAACGAGTAGATAGTGGAGAAATGCAATTCGCCTTGGCTCTTTATCCTGTTACCATGAAACAATTGATGGATATTGCTGATTCCGGTAATATTATGCCCCCCAAAACAACTTGGTTCGAGCCTAAATTAAGATCGGGGCTAGTAATACATAAGCTAGATTGAACAAAATAATAAAGGCCGGTGTAAGAGAGATCGAACACCGGCTTTTATTATTTGTTAGTATTAGTATATAAATACTATATTTGTTTTGCAAATAAAAACAACTTATGATAATACAACATTTTACGGATAATGATCTTTACAAATTCTCGGTAATGCATGCCATTCAGAAGCGTTATCCATGGTCTTATGTAAAGTATGCATTTACCAATAGAGGTAAAACTGATTTTCCCGAAGGCTTTGCCGAACGAATGAGAGAAGAGGTTGCTGCCATGGCTAATCTGAAGCTGACACAGGAAGAGAAGAGATTTATAGAGAAAAGATGCTATTTTTTCGATCCCGTCTTCATCGACTTTCTCGAAGGCTACCGATACGATCCGGCAGAGGTACAAATCGTTCAAACCGATGGCGATCTTAGTGTTGTTATCGAAGGATATTGGTATCGTACCGTGCTTTGGGAAGTTCCACTTTTGGCAATTATTTCAGAGCTTTATTTTAAGATGATGGGTGCTACTCCGCAAGACTTTGTAGGAAAAGCCATACAGAAAGGTGTTGCTTTAAAAGGGCTCGAAGCCGATTATTCGGAATTTGGAACTCGCCGTCGCTTTTCTTTCGATGTTCAGGATAAAGTTGTAGGAGCATTACAAGAATCTTCCGGTGATTTCTTCAAAGGAACAAGCAATGTTTATCTGGCTATGAAATACAATACTACTCCTATAGGTACTATGCCGCACGAGTGGTTTATGTACCATGGAGCCATTTTTGGTTATCGGTCAGCTAATATAAAGGGACTGGAGGCTTGGGTTGCTGTATATGATGGAAGTCTGGGGATAGCCCTTACCGACACTTACACTACCGACTCTTTCTTCAGTTCGTTCAGTCAGAAACAGGCTAAACTGTTCGACGGAGTGCGTCACGATAGTGGCGATCCTCTGTTGTTTGCTGATAAGGCTATAGGCTTTTATGAGAAGACTCGTATAGATCCCACTTCTAAAACCCTTGTGTTTAGCGATTCTCTGAACCTACAGACAGTAAAGCAGATAAAAGATCATGTGGCAGGCCGTATACACGATACCTATGGAATAGGTACTTTCTTTTCGAATGATGTTGGTGTAAAGGCACTTAACATAGTAATAAAGCTAACCGATGTGAAGGCTCATAAAAATGATCCGAAATATCTTAAGGCTGTAAAACTGTCAGATGTTGAAGGTAAGCATACTGGAGATGAGAAGGAGATAGATTTAAGCATAAGGACACTCGGGTTGGAATAATATCTTCTATTATATTAATTTAGAATAGTAAAAAAGCGACAGTTCGATTGAACTGTCGCTTTCTATTATAGGAAAATGAATCTTAGTCTTGGAATTTAGCTTTCAGGAACTCACGGTTCATACGAGCAATGTTGGCGATAGATACATTCTTAGGACATTGTACTTCACAAGCCTGAGTATTTGTACAGTTACCAAAACCAAGTTCGTCCATTTTAGAAACCATTGCTTTCGCACGGCGCGATGCTTCTACTCTACCCTGAGGTAGAAGGGCTAATTGGCTAACTTTAGCTGAAACGAATAGCATGGCAGAACCATTTTTACAAGCAGCAACACAAGCTCCACAGCCAATACAAGAAGCAGCATCCATGGCTTCGTCTGCATCTACTTTTGGAATAGGAATTGCATTCGCGTCAGGTATACCTCCTGTATTAACGCTTACATAACCCCCTGCTTGCATAATTTTGTCGAAAGCTGTACGGTCAACCATTAAGTCGCGAATCACAGGGAAGCCGTGAGAGCGCCATGGCTCGATAGTAATTGTTTCTCCATCTTTAAACTTGCGCATGTGTAACTGGCAAGTTGTGATGTCTTCATCCGGTCCGTGAGGATGTCCGTTGATATAAAGACTACACATCCCGCAGATTCCTTCGCGGCAGTCATGGTCGAATACGATAGGCTCTTTGCCTTCGTTGATCAATTTCTCATTCAGAATATCTAACATTTCCAGGAAAGAACTTTCTGTTGAAATGCCTTCAAGTGAATGTGTTTCAAAAGCACCTTTTACTTTTGGTCCTTTCTGACGCCACACTTTTAATGTTATATTGATTAGTTTTTCCATTGTCGTTTTACGCTTTATAGTTTCTTTGTTGTCTTACTACGAATTCATAATCCAAAGGCTCTTTAATTAATTCAGGAGCACTATCTTCACCCTGATATTTCCAACATGCAACATAAGAATAATTCTCATCGTCGCGCATTGCTTCTCCTTCAGGAGTCTGATACTCTTCACGGAAGTGTCCTCCGCAAGACTCGTTACGGTTTAGTCCGTCATAAGCCATCAATAAACCTATTTCGATAAAGTCGGCTAAACGCAAGGCTTTTTCTAATTCGGTGTTTAAGTCAGTAGCCTCTCCCGGTATACGAACATTAGACCAAAATTCTTTCTTAACTTCTTTCAGTTTTTCGATAGCAGTTTCCAAAGATTCTTTTGTACGTCCCATACCTACAAAATCCCACATAACTAAACCTAGTTGTTTGTGAATAGAGTCTACAGAACGATTTCCTTTTATACTCATCAGCTGAGCTACCTTTTCTTTAACAGCATTTTCTGTTTGTGTAAATTCCGGCAGGTCTGTGCTGAAACGAGGAACTGAAATCTGATCGGCTAAGTAGTTCTGTATAGTATAAGGTAGTACGAAATATCCATCGGCTAGCCCTTGCATCAATGCTGATGCTCCAAGGCGGTTAGCTCCATGGTCAGAGAAGTTAGCTTCTCCTAATGCAAACAGACCTTTGATAGACGTCATCAACTCGTAGTCTACCCAGATTCCACCCATTGTATAGTGGATAGCCGGATATATCATCATCGGAGTCTCGTATGGGTTTTCGTCCACAATCTTGTCATACATCTGGAACAAATTACCATATTTGGCTTCTACTACATTTTTACCAAGACGTTTGATTGCATCGCTAAAGTCCAGATAAACGGCAAGTCCTGTAGAACCTACACCATAACCAGCGTCGCATCTTTCTTTAGCAGCACGTGATGCTACGTCTCGAGGAACCAGATTCCCAAAGGCAGGATAACGTCTTTCCAGATAGTAGTCTCTGTCTTCCTCTTTTATTTGAGTAGGCTTCAACTTTCCTGTACGGATAGCTTCGGCGTCTTCTTTCTTTTTAGGTACCCAGATACGACCGTCGTTACGAAGCGATTCTGACATCAGAGTCAGTTTTGATTGAAACTCTCCATGTACAGGAATACAAGTCGGGTGGATTTGTGCAAAACAAGGGTTAGCGAAATATGCTCCTTTTTTGTATGCCTGAATAGCTGCCGATCCGTTAGAGCCCATAGCATTTGTAGAAAGGAAGAATGTGTTTCCGTATCCACCTGTAGCTATAACTACTGCATGAGCAGCAAAACGCTCCAATTCTCCTGTTACAAGGTTACGTGCTATAATACCACGTGCACGTTCTTCGCCGTTGTTGTCTTTGATAAGAACAACGTCAACCATTTCGTAACGGGTGTATAGTTTTACACTTCCTTTGTTTACCTGACGGCTAAGAGCAGAGTAGGCTCCCAATAGTAGCTGTTGTCCGGTTTGTCCTTTAGCGTAGAATGTACGTGATACCTGCGCTCCACCAAACGAACGGTTATCTAACAAACCTCCATATTCGCGGGCAAAAGGAACACCTTGTGCTACGCATTGGTCGATGATACTGTTTGCAACTTCTGCCAAACGATATACGTTAGCTTCGCGTGCACGGTAGTCTCCTCCTTTGATTGTATCGTAGAAAAGACGATAAACAGAGTCACCGTCATTTTGATAATTCTTTGCAGCATTGATCCCTCCTTGTGCAGCGATAGAGTGCGCACGACGAGGAGAATCCTGAATACAGAAATTTAATACATTGAAGCCCATCTCACCAAGAGATGCAGCCGCAGATGCCCCAGCAAGACCTGTTCCTACTACTATAACGTCTAGGCGGCGTTTGTTCGCAGGATTCACCAGTTTCTGGTGAGCCTTGTAGTTGGTCCATTTTTCTGCCAATGAACCTTCTGGTATTTTCGAATCTTTTTTTGGATCTATTATAGTACTCATATCTGTTTTTCTTTTAATCTTTAACAAAAATAATCTGATCTACGATTATGCAAACGGACACCAAAGATGTCTTACGTAGAAATAGATGGTCACAAATGCAAATATCAGGCAAATAAGAGTAGCAACTATTTGACTGGCTACTTTCCAGCGGTTCATCCAAACCAGATTGTTCCAACCGATAGTTTGAATTGCGCTCCAAAAACCGTGAGAAATGTGGAACCATAATGCTACATACCAAACAAGATATGCTATAACAACCCAAGTCTGACTAAAATAGTACTTAATGAATGCAGCTCCATCTTGTGGAGATACTACTGTATCGCCTAGTTGAACTTCATGATGCCCCATCAGTTCTACAAACATCATTTTGTACCAAAACTGGCTAAGGTGTAACACCATAAAGCCGATGACAATGATGCCTAGTACAAGCATGTTTTGAGATGCCCATTCTACATTTTTTGGACGTACATTTACCGCATAAGAATCACTTCCACGAGCTTTCCGATTCTGTATAGTCAGAATCAATGCATAAATGAAGTGAATAGCAACAAGTGCGCCTAAAGCTCCAGTACCAGCTACAGCGTACCAATTGGCTCCAAGTAAAGCACAAATGGTATTGTAAGCATCTTCAGAAATCACTGCCGTAAAATTCATCGCTGCATGAAACAGCAAAAATAAAACAAGAGCGATACCTGTGATACTCATGATCAACTTCTTACCAATAGAAGACTTAAGTAACCAACTCATAAATTAAATCGTTTTTAGTTATTTAGAATAGTTAATTTGATGATACTATAAATTATAGAAAATAACCATCTGGTATTGTATTTTTCTATTGCATTGCAAAAATAGGCTAAATAAAGGGATTTTCAAAGGGAAAACATGTCTTTTTGAATCAAAAAGATGCTTTATATTCTCAGTTATTTCAGGAATTTAGAGCTTCTGAGAATCTGGAGTATGGACTGTGATTACAATTGTTCTGAGCAATGATAGTTATATTCAAATCGTATTCATTTATGAATGCAGAATAGCACAATTGAACAACAGAAGTGACGTTCTTTTTTAATCTTGTGACTTTGTAAACAGTTTTTTAGTCCTTTTTCGTTTTTTGCTCTCGCTATTCTTTTCGTCTAAACAAATAGATACAAGCATTTTCACGGATACAATGCTCATCTATAATGTCATAATTGTTTGTTATAAGAGGGAATTCCTTGTTTGCAGAAACTACGAATTTCGTTTTCTTTTCTTTAATGTTTTCTATAAAAGAATTTTTTATATCGGGGAATACTGTATCCAGAATATTAGGGTGAAAGAAGTATTTATCATCCGGAACAACTCCCGAAACGGTAAAAATATCTACGTAAAGATCTAATGTTATTAATGTAGGGTTTTCCTCTTTATTTATCTTTTCTGCAAAACGAATTTGCCAATAGTCACATTTCATTTTTCTCAATAAGCAATTAATATCCTCACCAAAGAAATTTTTGTTTATGCAACCTGCAACTATTATCAGAATGATGAAAACTAATTTAAAAACACCTCCTGTTTTCCTTTTATAACACTTATCTGCATAGTCAGCAATGAAAATAAATCCCATTATACTCCATGTACTTAATACGACATAAGGGTAGTCCATGTCGTGAGGACCCGAGGTTGCCATTATATACAGAAAAGTGAATGAGAGAAGAATACATATTTTATCTATAATACTTTTTAAATATTTCTTTGAAAACATTGTGACCCCTAAACCAAATAAAAGTGTATATAAATAGAAATCGGGCTCAAATACACGATGGTAAAATCGGGCTGCAATATTAGCAAACGCATCGAATTTAAGTCCGAAACTTCTGCTTGCATATAATTTGTTAAAATCGAAATAAGCAAAAATGAAATCGTTATAAGCGGAATTTAGGAGAAAGTATGTTAGTATAGGGAGTGCTACTAATAAAAATCCACCTATAAAGGATAGACCGATAAGCAGTATATCTTTAACCCTCTTACTCAATATTAGTTTATAAAGCGGGATAAACAATAAAGGTATCAGATAAACCACAAAACTCAGCTTGATAAAGAATACCAGACCAAACATTAATCCTTGCAAGAAAAGATATTTACAAATCTTCTTAGTTTCAATATCTTTGCTGTTACAACAAAGAAGTGTATAATAGAAGCTTATCGTTATGAAAGGAGTTATAAACTCATCGGCTGAACCTCCTTCTTTGGTACGACATAATAGTAGGAACGTATATAGCAATGGCACAATAAAAGCCCAATCTTTCTTCAAAAAGAGTTTGGCTATTTTATATACAAATAATAGATTAAGAAATAACAACAATCCTTCTATGAAATAAATTCCGAGAAAACTTCTGTCGGAAACAAGCGAACCTATTCCATAAATAAAAAATATCAGAGGCCCTTTGTGGTCAAATAAATCCTTGTAGATTACCTTTCCATGAAACAAACCTTTTCCTATTGAAAAATAGATATTTGGGTCGCACCATTCATTAAAAAAGTATAGAGGTGAGCATTTTGATGTAAAAAAGAGAATTAAAAATGAAAACAGGAACAGCAGAATTTCATTATTATATTTTTCTCTACATTTTGTCGGAATTATATTAACTGATTTATCTATCATCTTTTATAAATACATTCAACTATATAAACTTTCGTGCTAAGTCAGACACTTGCTTTGCAGATTTTTTCCAAGAGTATTTTTGAATCTGTTCTATACCTTTTTGTTGAAGTTCTTTTTTTAGAATATCGTCTGATAGTAAAAGGCTTATCTTCATTGTGATGTCGTCAATATCAAAAGGGTCGATATATAATGCTGCATCTTCACTAACTTCCCGTAAGGCGGGAATATCAGATACTATTGCCGGACAACCGAATGTCATAGACTCTAACGGAGGAAGGCCAAAGCCTTCGTATAGAGACGGGTATACAGACAGTAGCGCATTCTGATACATTGCGGGAAGGTCTTCGTCCGGTATGTAGCCGGGGAGATATACATTCTCGCTCAACAGTTTTTTCATATCAGGGGTGTTGAATGCTTTAAATGACATTCCGATGATATAAAGCTTTATGGTTTTGTCCTCTATCTTTTCGAATGCTTCTACCAAGCGAACAAAATTTTTACGTGGATCCATCGAAGAAACAGCTATAATATATTTCTCTTTGTCAGGCTCGCGCTGGAAATTGAGAATTTCGCGTTCTGTCGGTTTGTTGTGAAAAGGAACATTGCTATGGATCACATGTATTTTGTCTCTATCTATATTTAGAGTGTCAACTATCTCATTCTTCGAAAATTCGCTGACAGTAAGCACAGCATGGGCTTTTTTTCCTACACGCGGCATCATATAATGATAGAAACGATAATAGTTTTTAGAGAACCATTGAGGATATCGTTCGTGTGAAACATCGTGGATAGTCATTATCTGGTTGTTGTAATTCAGAGGACCACAGCCTGTGAAACTGATAAGCAGCGGAGAGCCAATGCTTTTCAGATAACGGGGCAAAGAGATTTGTTCCCACAAATGGGTTTTGAGAGAGCCGCATCGTACTACTTTGAATTTGAATTTGTAATCGGGGTGAATATCCTGAGGAATGGCGACATGAAAATCGACGCCCATTTCATGCAACTTGTTACATATTTCGAACGCATAGCGATGAACTCCAGTTGCTTTTTGTGTAAGATATCTTCCGTTTACAACAAACATATATCCAATTTATATTATTTCTTTATAAGTCTTTTTACTATACCAGCTTCTTTTTACGAAGCATTTGCTCAATGATATCCAAAATTTCATTTTAAAGCGGTTCCATGTTTTATTTCCCGATTTTACGTTTGGGAAAAAGTCTGTATCTGCCAATATATTGAAATATCTTTTCTTCTGTTCTATTCCGCCTTGCAAATATTCTATATGATGTGTCGTCGTTTTTGATTTTGGGAAAACATAAAAGCGACCTTCTTTGATATTGGGCACATAAGGATATTTGTATCGGATATAGCTAGGAACATGTACCGGCATGTTTTCTTCTATCCATATATAGCCTGCATTGGTATCGCGAAGGAAGTTCGAAATATGACATTCGGGAAATAATTCGAAGTCGAAAATGCCAGGATTCTTCCTTATGTAATCTGTTTTAACGATTGCAAAATCTGTTGCTAGTGCATAGTATTTGTCGTACCAGTCGGCACTGGCCCATACTTTATCTTGTTTTTGAGACAGAAGTCGTCCGTACTTCGTTATTGTTTTGTCCTGATACATCCATGTGTCGGCTTCCAAAATAAGAGTGTAATCGCAATCGGAGGGGATATATTTAATGCCTTCTAATAAGAGTTGTGAGTTACCTTTTCTGTGTCCTGCATTTTCTTCGAGGATAACGAGCTTATCTATCAGAGGCATGGCTTCCGGGAGTATTTCGTACCCATTATTTTTACCATTGCTGATAACTATGATATAATATTCGTTTTCTTTCCATGTTTTGGAAATTACCTGAAGATTGTATTTCAAGTCTTCTACTCTGTCATATACTCGTATGAGAACTGCAAATTTCATTCTTTTACTTAATAAACCAGGTCTCTAGCCCTTTTTTAGTGAATGAATAAGGCTGAATTTTTCCTCCAATGTTTTCGAGAGCCTTTGCTACAGCAAATCTGGTATTGCCCGGACAGTAGAAAAACACATAGCCTCCACCTCCTGCTCCGGATATCTTTCCGCCAGAGGCTCCTGCTTCGATAGCAACATTGTATATCTCTTCAAATAAGGGAGTGGTTATACCTTCAGCCATTTCTCGCTTATATGTCCATCCTCTATGTAAAATACGTCCTATCTCATCCAGATTATTTTTGAGTATAGCCTCTTTTATTTCGTAAGCCTGATTTTTTATCTGGTGCATTGCTTCCACCGATTTTTCTTTCTGGTCTTTTACATTTTTCTGTTGCTTTTCGATGATGTCTCCCGAGTTTCTGCTTGAATTTGTATAATATAAAAGCATATTGTTAGACAACTCGTTTATGGTTTCGTTACGTATGCGCAAAGGATTTACAATCACTTTGTCGTCGGCATAGAATTCCATGAAATTGAATCCGCCAAAAGCTGCTGCATATTGATCCTGTTTTCCACCTGCCTGTTTCAGGTCGATACGCTCTATCTGATATGCCAGATATGCCAGATCGTAGTCGCCCAGTGGCAAAGATAACCACTCGGTATAGGCTCCCAATATTGCGATAGCCAATGTAGAAGATGTCCCAAGTCCGGAACCAAAAGGTACTTCCAGTTCGCAAGTAAGGGTGAACGACAAGGGTTTGTTTATAAAATCCTTTACAATTCTATTATAAATACCTTTCATCAGGTCTGCTTTGTCGTTCAATATGGGTAGTTCTAAGGCAGAGTCAAATGTATATTCTTCATTAGTCTGAGTCATTCTGAAAATAATCTTACCATCATTTCGTGGTTCGATATTTGCATAGGCATACAAGCTGATTGTAGCGTTTAGAATACATCCTCCATATAGATCAGAATAGGGAGACACATCTGTACCTCCTCCTGCTAAACCTAAACGAAATGGTGCTTTGCTCCTTATTATCATTCTCGGGTGTGTTTATAAGTTCTGTGCAAACTTATATAGATTTTCGTAATAAGCGTTTACGCTTTTGTATATTTTATCCTTTTTATCGTATTTATCTCCAACCAAAACTGTGTACATTCCGAGTTTATTACCGAATTCTATATCAGATTTGCTATTGCCCACCATAATAGAGTGCCGGAAGTCTACTTGGGGAAATTCAAATTGTGCCTTGAAACCCATACCGATATTTGGTTTTCTGTTGATTGAGGTAGAATCAGTATCTGTACAAAAATAGATTTCGGAAATATTACCTCCAGCTTTTTTAATTTCTGTAAGCATATAATTATGTACATCGGCCAAATTGACAAGACTCATTACTTGCTTGCCAACCCCTCGCTGGTTCGTAATGATAAAAATATATTCAAATTTCTTAGATAGGATTGTGATAGCATCTAATGCACCATCTGTAAAAATAAATTCGTCTCTGTTTTTGACGTAGTCATTAGGTCTTTCAATGTTAATGACTCCATCTCTATCGAGAAAAAGATAATTATATTTAGTTGTATTTGTCATCAAAATTTACTTTTAAAGTCAAGGTTTGCTTTTTCGAAATCAGAAGGGATACCAATGTCAATAAAATACCCATTCTCTATATGTCCATATATTTGTATGTCAGATATATGTGCTTCCAAAACATCTTTTTCGAAAGAGAATTGTTGTCCTGTATTCAATCTTTCGAAAGTAATTTTGTTGATCAGATAGGTTCCGCCATTGATGAGCCCCGATTTGCAATATTTCTTTTCGTTAAAACGAGTAATTCTATTGTCGGAAGCAATATTTACTGATCCGTATCTGTCAAACTCCGACATCTCTCTCAGAACAATAGAAATATCTGCATCTGACGATTTGTGAAATGTTTGAAAACGGTTCAAGTTGACATCAAAAAAGGTATCACCATTAATAATAAAAGCACTATCTCCTTGTATCTTTTCGAAAGCAAATTTAATGGCTCCTCCCGTACCCAATGGAGTTTCTTCAATCTGATAAGAAATGTCAAATTTTCTTTGTTGCGATTTGAGCCAATCTATTACCACATCTGCTTTATATCCAAGTGAAAGTACGACATGTTTGATGCCTTGTTGTTCTAAGTATTCAAAGAGATATTCTAAAAAAGGCCTATTGGCTACAAGAGCCATGCTTTTAGGTACATCGCTGACTACCGACTGTAATCTTGTACCAAATCCTCCGGCAAGAATTATACATTCATCAACGTTTTTCATATAGTGCTTTTAATAAAACCATTGTTCTGTAATTTCGTACTATTTAGTTTTGGAATATAAATGTAATACTTGTAAAACATAAAGAAGAAGAAGATCATAAACAAGATATGGTTCAGGTCGTACCATCCTTTAGCGTTTAAGATCAAGCTGTATATTGCTAATGAGTAGCCTAATAGATTTATTGTTTTATGTTTTGTCCCCCACATCTTGACTATGAAAAAAGCATAGCCATAGAATAAAATGGAGCCAATGACACCAACATAGAACAACATTCTGGAGAATCCCACATCGGTACCTCTAAATACCATTCGTCCGTCACCAAATAAAAGAACTCCTATTGTCTTAGGTATTCTAAACATTTCTTTCAACCCACTCGAAGATTGTGTTGTTACTTCTCCTTTTTCTGCAATGTTGATAAATAATTCAAATGCCCAATTGGAAAGGCCCTCAAAATAGAACATCGCAAATAAATAACCCGCAAATAATAAAAAGACTGATGATAACAGAAATCGTCGAGCCTGCTTCTTTTTAGCGTCTTTATTTGTAAAGTAGAGATATGCCATAAGTCCGAACCCAACCCCTGCACCGATAACTGTAGTACGTGCCATAAACAGACTTATGTAGAAAATGAATACATATAAAACGGCCAATAATAAAAACTCTTTATTCTCGAGAGGCTTAGTTATTAAAAGATACGAAAGAATAACTAATGCAATACCATTATTTGCTCCGGCACCAAAGAACCCGATGCCGTAACCCATTAGTCGTTGCCAGTTGTTCTCACCTACTACATCTTCTGTATACTGTGCCTGTAGCTGTAAAGAGAAAAAGAAATCGGCGATATCCTTATTCAAATACATGATGAAGGTGATAAAACATTGTAATGCTACTGCCATGACAATATACATCAACACCGTATTGACAGAAGGTTTAGTATGGACCTTGTAAATAAAAAGCACAATGAGATACGATGAGAAAAACCAGGCTATTTCACTCTTAAAATATCCTAAGGTATAAGGGTCGTTTGTATTGTTGTACCATGATACCGTATAGAACCAGAATAGCATGAATAACATGGCTGCGATAAGATATATAGTCTCTTTGAAAGGGAAGCGATGATATGCGTAGTATGCCAACCCTATTATTCCCGAAAACAGAATGAAGGAAGAGCCCCGCACGTCTAACGCCTGCGGATATATATGGTAAAAAGTTAATAGCAGAGGCAATAACATTGGTATGTAATGCTTCAATTTATCCATAGATTATTTTTTATCTGAACACAAGTTTGTAAATAAGGGACTTCTTATATTTAAGCTTAAAAGTACACTTTGTATAAAGAATGGCAAAATCCCGGGATGTATAATTCTCTTCCTTATAAAGAATAGAAGCTTGTAATCGCTTCAAAACCTTTAATCCTAATCTTGAGTTCGCACATAATCGCAACCAATGTATTGATAGCATACGTTCGAGGTATGAGGCGTCACAGAAATGTTTGTTACGATTTATTTCTATCAGTCTAAGCATAAATTCTTCACATTTATCAAGATATTTAAAAGACGATAGTAAAGGCACAGCTTCTGCTACAGATGTGTATATGTCGAGAAATTCATCATCGAGAGGTAGACCTAGCTGAGAGCAATGAATTTTAAATACTTTTTTCTTATTTTCCGTTTGTATATCTTCGTATAGTGACGATACCTGCTGTTTATGTATACGGTAGAGCAAAAGAGGTTCTCCTATATTTGCAATTTTTGTTTTATATATGGCCTCCGACCATAGAGCATAATCCTCAACATGCAGATACTCTCGTTCGAAACTTAATCCTAATTCTGTAAAAACCCGCTTGCGAATCATTACGGCAGGGTGGCAAATTCCGGATTTAAATAGCATATATGCTCTTAGTTCCAAGTCGAGTAGAGGACTTTGGTGAAGACTCTTTTTGTTAAGGTTCTCTGATCTGAATGCCAGAAATAGAGAACTTACTATGTCGTGATCGGTATGTTGTTCCAAAAAGCAGACTTCTTTTTCTATTCGTGTAGGCAACGATATATCATCTGCGTCCATTCGGGCTATATAAGCCCCATTGCATAGAGATATCCCTTTATTTAGTGTTTTTATCAGTTTCAGATTCTGTTCATTATCCACAACCTTTACTCTGTTATCCGTCTGCGCTATGGAATGTAATATTTCACCGGTGGAATCGGACGAACAGTCGTTGATTGCTATTACCTCCAGATTGGAATATGTTTGGTTCAAGATCGAATAAAGCGATTCTCTAACATATTGCTCTACGTTGTAACAAGGCATCAATACTGATACTAAAGGGGTATTCATTTTTTTGTGCGAGTTATTTCGTTATATATAGCTTTATAACCAGCCACCATTTTTTCGATAGTAAAGTTAGCAAGATATGATTGTCTTGCATATTCCGACATGCTTTTTTGAATATTTTCTTCAGAAAGTGTATATGATATCTTTTCTTCAAATTCGGTTATGTCGTTCTTTACAGTAAATCCGTTCTTTCCATCGAGAATTTCTGTAATTCCTCCTACCGCAGATGCAACAACAGGAACCTTAAAGGATAAGGCTTCTAACAAAGACATGGGAAGACCTTCGTAGTTGGATGGGAGTATAAACAGATCGGCATATCTCAAGCAAGAATAAGCAGAATGAACTTCTCCCAAGCAATAGGCATTGTCGGGCAACCCTTCTATCTCATTTTTATTTCCCAGCCATACAAACGCATACTGTGGCATTTGTCTGGCAATATCCAAAAACAGATCAAATTTCTTTTGTTTCGATATACGTGATACACACATCACAACTTTAGAGTATCTGTTCTTTATTTCTTCTAATTTGGTTACTATATTTTCGGGAATGTAGGAATTGGTTTCAAATTCATCTACAACACCATTGTAGACACATACTACATTTTGAGTTATGCCTTCTTCCTTTAAGACTGCAATATCATACTTACTTACACCAACTATACGGAATGCCCTGTTTTTTAATTTTTTTTCAACAACAAGAAATCGAGGATATGCTTTTCTTATGGAGTCGAATCCATGTACGGTATATACTATTCTTTTAGAAGAGAAGGCGATACGCCCCAATACTCCCATTTTTGAAGAATGCAGATGTACTACATCCGGCCTATACTTAAAACGATAATAAAACAACTTTAATAATAAACCGATATCTCTCCATGAAACTTCTTTGCGATGATTGTTTAATCTGATTTTTGTAAAGTTATGTCCTAGCGAGTCCCATGCTTCACCGTTGCCTCCAAACAAAACAAAAAGCTCGTGCTCAGGACTTAATGCCTTTACAAGATTTGCTACAACCGTTTGTGCTCCACCATATTCAGAGACCGTAATTATCTGAAAAATCCTCATTTATGTAATCTTGCCTATGTAAAAGATACAAAGATAATAGCTTTTGTTCAGAAAAATAGAAAAAATTACATTTATAAATTATCATTAGAATACTGTAACTCTTTAATGATAAATAGAATGTAAAAAATACCTTAAGACCTGACTAACCCAATGTGGTGTCTTGGTTGTTAACTGTTTATTGTGTTGTTATTCTCAGGAGTGGCGATCTTTTTCCATCTAAAGTATCCAAGAATGGAAACAATAAAATATACGATGAACAGAGTTCCAGACATACTATCGTGTTGAGCAAACAGTAAAATTCCTGATATTAAATTGGCCGGAATTACCAATAGCCATTGTTCAGCCCATTTCCGCGAAATCATCCATAAGGCAACTATGTTTAGCGCAGTTGTAGTAGCGTCACCTATAGTAATAAAGATAGAGCTTCGGCTAAATTGAATCAGTATAAAGTATATAATTAGGAATGTTAATATTACTCCAAGAGCAAGAGGTAATATATATTTAGAAGGTACAGTGCTTATTATTTCTTCGCCGGTATCTCTATCCCGATTTCGCATTATCCACATTACCCATCCATAGATGGATGCCAGAAAGAAGTATATGTATATAGTCATACTTGCATATAATTCTGTCTTATAGAAAATACAGATGTAAAATGCAGCCATTATTATACTTGCAGCCCACATCCAAACATTGGCCTTATACTCCAAATACAGAAATATTAAACCTATTAAGGCTCCTGTTATACTAATCCAGTTAGATTCTATAAATGTTATAATATCAGTCATAAAGCTAAAAAAATAAGGAGTGCCTTAAGTATGGCAAAAAAGGCACTCCTTACATAGTTTTCAATTAAAAACGGTATCTCACTCGTCCCATAAGGTTCGCTCCTGCCTGAGGGAACACTCCTTTATATACAGTTTTTGTTCCGTCTGTCAAAACAGAAGTACTTACCCATGCATTCGAGTTATATTTTATACTAGCCATATTGTTAATATAAAACTGAAAATCGAATTTGCCTATCTTCTTTGCATCTAAAGTATATGATGCGACCATATCAGTAACCAAATAGTCTGATAGGCGGTTGTCCGGATTAGAAGTGTTGTCATAATACATACGTCCTATATACTTATTTGCAAAAGATAGACTAAATTCTTCCTTTTCGAAAGGTTTGAAAGTAAGAATAAAACTACCGACAGTATTAGGAGAAAAGGATATATCTGTAGACTTGAAAAATTCGGTAGCTTGCTCTACCTCATTCTCGTCCATATCATATTGTCTGTAATAAGCTGTATAATTTTTTATCTTATTTCTACTGAATGTAATATTTCCGTCCATACGCAGCCAGTATGTGGGTGTATAAGCTAATGATAGCTCTATTCCGGTGCGATAACTGTCAGGAACGTTCTCTTGTAGTTTGTAACCTACCTCATTTAGTCTGCCGGTTTGTACTAATTGGTCTTTGTAGTCCATATAATAGTAATTGGCACTGAAAGCGACTATGGAGTTCGCATATTTGTATCCAAATTCATAGTCATACAGTCTTTCAGGTTTGATACTGCGAGAAACTCCCTTTTTTAAAGACTCTTTCAGATCTGCTCGTAGAGGTTCGCGATTAGATATCCCCACAGAACCATAAATTTCATTGTATTTGCTGAAACGATAAGATAGTCCTCCTTGTGGATTGATAAAGTTATAATAGTTTTTATTGGTCAGGTCTATTAAATCATCATCCAGGCCCTTCATTCTGTAATCTATGTACCTGTCTTGTACTTCTGCAAATAATGATAGATTTTCTATAGGACGATATTCTGCTTTCAGAAATGCATTGACATCTTGCTTTACAGCAGTGTTCCGGTTCCACTGATAACCGTATGGGATATTCTCATTATGCTTTATCCAAAGTATTCTTCCATAATGCTCACCATCATAATAGGTAAACATACTACCAGCCGAAATCTTGAACTTATCTTTATTGTACTCTACATTTGCTCCACCTACATAGAAATTATTTTTCATTAGCTTACGGAGTATAAGATCTGAGTTTTCATAGATTTTTCCATTTTCTACCTGATTGCTTAGCCCATAGTTGGCAAATGTTTCTCCTGTCAGATAGTTTTCGTAATATCCATATCCGTTATTGTAACTCAAATTTATATTCAATGTCAACGAATTGGACAGGTAGCGTGTATAGATTAGTTGTCCTATGTTAGAATAATAGTTGTCCGTATCATTATCATAGTAACGGGTTTTATCATTATCATCAGTGTATTCTCCTGCAGGATTGTAGCGGCGGTCTTTTTTTACCATTTCGGGGTCTATTCCCCACCATGTTATTCCTGTGTGCTGAATCCCGTTCATGTATATGAGGCGGATCAATTGCTTATCGGAATAATGGGATAATGCTGCATAAATATTTTTGTGGTCTACTTTTCCGTTACGAATATATCCATCACTTTTTATGGCAGAATAACGAGCATCAAGTGAAAAACCATTTTTGAGAATCCCTGTACCCGCAGCTCCTGACAATAGGAATGTATTGTATTGTCCATAGGCAGAAGATATGTCTGCATAGGCTTTTGGTCTTCCGCCCAAGGTCTGCATAGAAATACTTGCTCCGAAGGAGGCGGTGCCGTTAGTAGATGTACCTACGCCTCGTTGTACCTGCATACTCTGAAGAGAGTTTGACAAATCGGGTAGGTTGACCCAATATACTTCCTGACTCTCAGGATTATTTAACGGCATGCCGTTTAGTGTAATGTTGATGCGATTTGCATCTGTTCCCCGAATACGAAACGATGTGTTCCCAACCGCTGTTCCTCCTTCGCCATAGGATACTACAGAAGGTAAGGTCTGCAAAATGAACGGAATGTTTTTTGCTGCGTTGTCCTGTTTTATTTGTCCCTCACTCAAATCGGAGTAGGCGATTGGAGCATCTGCTCCTGCCCGTGTGGCAGAAACAACGACCTCTTCCAGTTTTACAACTTTAAGACTGTCAGCCTTCTGTTGTGAATAGATTACTACACTGCTTGTAAACAAAGCAGAAAGAATAAGAAATACCTTTTTCATTTAAGTTATTACTTTAATAAAGTACATAGCAATTCTGATTGCCATACACATGTTAAACAAAAAAGGGGTTTTTATTAAGATGACTTCCCTAGAAAATTAAAGAATATGCGTGCGCACATGAGCATTTCTTCTTTCCCTACGCCGGCATTATCCGGATCAGGTGTGTGGGTATGATCTCAGCCCGTTATATTAAGGCACCCCTAAGATTGCGACAAAGATAAGTAAACCTTTTTAATAAATAAGTGTTTAATCTTTATAAATTGTTTCTATAAATGCTAATTTCTGATGTAACTAAATGCAGAAATCAGAGTCTATATATTAAAGATAAAAATGTACCTTTGTCATTAAATTATTAATTGTTATGAAAAGATATAAAAACAAACTATTTACAACACTATTATTAATTGTTGCACTGGTAACATTCTCTTCTTGTGAGAATGATGAATATTGGAAAGCAACTACTCTTAATTTTGAAACAGAAGTGCCTGTTGATACATATAATGGGAGATTTAATTATACAATAAGAATATTGGATACAGATATTACTAGAATGCAATTACTTGAAGTAAGAACTCTGAATTCATGGCTTATTGTATCCAATATGGTACAGCAAGATCGAGTTACTTTAAGGTTATTTGCGGATGGAGGAAATATAAGCTATGATTATATGGGGACTATCTATGCAGATAGAAACGGAGAGTTTGCTATTGATGATAATGGGTTTAAGAATTTCATGGCAGATGTTATCGATGCTATGAGGTACAAGGGATATGTGGATATTACAATTACTGGTACTTCTAATATCGGTGATGGTGGCCCTCTTATATTTACATTCAATAATAGCCTTGATATATATGTCCGAGACTAATCAATGTCGGATTATCTTAACGAAATAAGAGAAATAGATAAGTCTGCCTTATCTTTACGGGATAAGTATATCAGACTTAAACAAATACTGGAACGAAACTGCAAAGATATCACATCCGAGGAATCTTTGCAGTTTCCTTCTTTATTCTCCCGTATTGTCTTTATTGGCCAGAAATATACCCTGCCAAAATCGCTTGAACGACAACTCCAAAATGTACGTGTAAAAGCTAATTTCCTTCTCAAAAGCGAACAGAATACAATCTCTACCAATCAATATGAACAGGCTAAAGAAACAGTTGAGCGATTTTTACGGGCAATAGGCAATGATGCTGTATTCTGTGAGAATGAAGATTCTCTTGTAGCTGTACAAGAAGGAGTATTTGAGAAAATACGGGTGCAAATAACCTCTATCGATCAAAATAGTGGTATTATAGAATGCGAAGCCGATTCTTTTATCGGGCATACAATAAAGATACAGCCTTTCTTGTCTTCTTTAAAAGAAGACTTCAAAGAAACGCTAGATAATCTTTGGGTTGGGGCACAACTAAATCTTATAGATGCAAAGATTGATAAGTCGGGCTACTGTGTACCCAATATAATTGTAGTTGAGCCCGATTATTTGATAGATGCTTCTGCAATAGCTGAGTGCTTTCAGTCGTATGGAAGTTCACATCTGCACTATTTTAGACGGAAGTTCGAGCCGAGTGTAAATACGCATTATATATTGCTCGGAAATCTGGCTAACTTCTTCTTAGATGAACTTATCTATGCTGAAGATATAGATCAGCTTTCTTTCGATGAGGTGTTTCTTAAATCATTTAAGACGATGCCCTTTGAGTATGCAGCATGTAAAGATATTGCAAGTAATGCCGACTTTAAGGAGTTTATGATAAAAGCCCAGACTCAGTTTGCTAATATCAAAAGAGTTGTTCAGGAGGATATGCCCGCTAATGGATTTAACCGAGAAGAGTGTATGCTGGAACCTTCTTTCTTCTGCGAAAAGTATGGTTTTCAGGGGCGTCTCGACTTGCTTCAATTGTCAAGTGACGATAATAGAGTAAGCCGTATTGTAGAATTGAAGTCAGGGAAGCCTCCTTATCCCCGCGAAGACGTAACTAGAATAGCGCCTAATCACGAGACGCAAACTATAGTCTATCGGCTGATGATACAGAGTGTGTTCGGAAAAAGTTCCCGTCAGATTTATCCAACCATATTATACTCTTCTGCTGAAAACAAAGGTGAGAATCTGCGCTTTGCTGCCACATATCATAAACTCGAGAAAGAGATAATCAATATCCGCAATATGGTTATAGCTACCGAACATAAGCTATATACAGGCGACTCGGATAGTGTAGCAGATGTGTTCTCATCTCTTTTCGATCTTGATAGTTATGGAAGAGTACCTCAGTTCTTCTGCGACAAATTGGACGAAATGCAAAAGGTGCTTAATAATGCAAGTACAGTTGAAAGAGCATACTTCAATCGTTATGTCAATTTTATATCAAGAGAACTATACCTGCTGAAAGTTGGTGATGAAGGTAGTGCTTCGTCAATGAGCGTGGCCAGCCTTTGGAACACAACGTTCCATGAACGACAGGATGCTTTAGAACTTATATCCGATCTCGAAATAGAAAGAATAGACAGTAGCGGTCGGGATATGGTAATCTCCTTTCAAAGAACTTTCCCCGATGAATGCGTCAATTTCCGTGAAGGAGAGATTTGTATTCTCTATCCTAAACAGAATGAAGATGAGACGGTTCTGACAAATCAGATTCTTAAAGGCACGGTGGTTGAAATATCGTCAGCACAGGTTGTTCTGCGCTTCAGATACAAACAGCGAAACCTCAGCTTCTTTTCCCGCTACAAATATTGGACTGTAGAGCACGACAAACTCGATCATGGCTACAACAATATGTTTAAGAGCCTTTTCTCTTTCTTGTCTTCCGCTCCCGACAGGAAGGCTTTATTGCTGGGGCATCAAAAGCCCGATTCATCGTATAAAGAAAGTAGAAGCACAGTCATGACAAAAGAGAGTAAGGAGCAAGAAGTAATTGATAAAGCCATTGCCGCACAAGACTACTTCCTTATAGTAGGTCCTCCCGGTACAGGAAAGACTTCTATATTTGCCCGAAAACTTATAGAGCAATTATATACTTCGCCAGATACGAATATCCTTGTAATGGCATATACCAACAGGGCAGTAGATGAACTATGCGCTGCTATCTGTGAGGCATTTGCCGAAAGAGAAGAAGACTGTACCCGATATATACGAATTGGTTCGGAGCTGTCGTGTGGCGAAGCATATCGTCATCGCCTGTTGCAAAACGTTTCGCATAAAGCCCGAAGCAGAAAAGAACTGCTTGACGAAATACGTCATGCTCGTATATTTGTGGGTACTTTGGCTTCTGTTATCGGAAAGCCTGAACTTATGGCTATAAAGCATTTCGATGTAGCTATTATAGATGAGGCTTCACAAATACTGGAGCCGCAAATAGTAGGACTGCTTCCTCTATTTGACAAGTTCATTATGATAGGCGACCACAAGCAGCTATCTACCATTACTCTCCAGAGCGAGAACAAGTCACAGGTTGCAGATGGTTTACTAAACTCTATCGAATTATACGACTGCCGTGAATCTCTATTCGAAAGGCTGTTTCGTATCTGTCTTAAAAAAGAATGGACACAAGCTTATGATACTCTTACATATCACGGTCGTATGCACGAAAAGATTGCCGAGCTCGTTAATGCTTCTTTTTACGATAGTCAGCTGCAAATAGCTACTGAAAGGCAGACTGAGCCTCTGTTATATAGAATTTACGATGAGAACGATTTTTTCGAGACACTTGTAGCTACCCGCAGAGTTTCTTTTTGTCCTGTACGAGAAGTTGATAATACAAATCTTACAGATAAAACAAACAGGGCGGAAGCCGACATGGTAGTTTCTATTGCCAAGGCAGTAGTCTCTTTATATAGAAAAAACGACTTGACCTTCAACTCTAATCGGACTCTAGGAATAGTAGCTCCTTACCGTAATCAGATAGCTCTTATAAAACACAAACTGGTAGAGACAGGAATTCCTGAGTTAGCTGATATCATGGTAGACACTGTCGAACGATATCAAGGGAGCCAACGAGATATTATCCTCGTTTCCTTTTGCTTCAACCATTCTTATCAACTGGACAATTTTAGTAATATGAACAGGGAGGGTACAGTAGATCGCAAACTTAATGTTGCTCTTACCCGTGCTCGTGAACAACTGTTTCTTATCGGTAATGACTATATACTACATCAAAATCCAATCTACAAAAATATCCTGCCGGATGATTTTAACTAAAACCTGACAAACTTGTACTCTTTTCTCTTATTTTTTCATTTATTACTTTTTTCTAGTTTGCTCGTACTGTTTATTAAAAACTTTATAGATAAAGTAAACTGTAAAATATAGGCTTGGTAAGTTCTGTAATTTTATTGAACTTATGATAATATAAAAATGTTTGGTTGAATGTTCAACTAATTGTTTTTTTGTCGTATCTTTGCACTCAAATAACATGGACATGGTGCAAAAATTTATACAAACAATATTGCAGACCCAGTCTTACTACCGTCAGATAATCCATAGAGAAATACGAGAACATAATATAGATGTGACATTTGAGATGTTGCACATCTTACGATGTCTTGATGGAGCCGGCAATGTAAATCAGCAAGAGTTGGCAAATCTGACGTTTAAAGATAAATCGAGTCTGTCCTATCTTATCAAGAATATGGAAAAAAGAGGCTTGATAAGACGAGAAGAGGATGTGAATGATAAAAGGAGCAAGCTTGTTCTCCTCACACAAAAGGGTAACGAACTTTACAAAGAAATAAAAAGAATAATTGAAGACGTGTATAGCCAAATGGAAGAATGTCTCGATTTGGAGCATATCGGAATATGTATCGAATATATGCAGGAGTTTACACAGACTATAAAAGAAAAGTAGTGAAAAGAAGTTTAATAATAATTATCGCATTTTTCTCGGTTTTACCGCTACTGATAGCTCAATCGCCGTATAGGCTTACAGTAGAAGAACTTTTCGAGAGAGGGATGCAAAATAGTATAGCAATACAGCAATCTGTAATTAAAGCGCATATCTCGGAAGACAAACTGGGTCTTGCAAAGAAAAAGCAGTTGCCTGATATTTATGTTAGTGGGCTGTTAGGGTATGTAGGTACACCGACAATTCTCGACAAAGATCTGTCTTTCTTGAAACATTCCGAAGCTCCGGATTGGAAGCAAAATTATCAAATCAGCGCCACTCAACCTATTTATCAGGGTGGAAGAATCAGCAATGGTATAGAAAAAGCCCGTCTGGAAAAAGAAGTTGCAGAATTAGGCTTGCAAAAAGATAAAGCAGAATTAAAACTGTGGCTGATAGGTAAATACCTAGACTTGTTTAATTTGTACAAAAGCCGAGATGTATATGCCCAAAATATAGAAGAAGCTAAGGTTCGTCTCAAAGATATTGAGAAAATGAAGGAGCAGGGTATGATAACAACTAACGATGTATTGCGGAGTAAGCTTTTACTCACAAACTATGAGTTGTCGTATAAAGAAACAGAAAATGATATATCTCTTGTTTCCCAGCAACTTAATATTGTATTGGGATTGGATGAAAGTCTGGTTTTAGAACCTGATATGGATCTTCTGGCTTCACGTACCAATACATTGCCCGAGAGCGATTATATATATCAGGCATATTTGCAATACCCCGATCTGAAAATGGCAGAACGTAATATAGACATAGCCCGCAGCAACCTGAAACTAACTAAGGCCGACTACCTCCCTACCTTGTCGCTACAGGCAAGTAATACTTTAGCCCGACCGATACCGAACATCTCTCCGGCGCAAGATCTGTTTCTGAACGCATGGGGGGTAAGTCTCAATTTGTCTTATCATATATCTGCCCTGTTCGATAAGAAACGCAACACCAATGTAGCCAGACAGCAGGTCAGTCTTCAAGAATTGGCGCAACTACAGCAGAAACAAAATATACGTACCAATGTGAAGTCGGCGTATGTAAAACATCAAGAAGCATTGGATAGGATAAATGCTTTGAACGAATCGCTTGTGCAGGCAAAAGAAAATTACCGTATAGTAAAAAATAAATATTTTAACCAGTTGGCAATATTAACCGATTTGCTGGATGCGAATTCAGTCCTTCTGACAGCAGAGCTACAACTTACTTCTGCCAAAACAAAAGCGATATATACTTATTATCAACTGCAAAAAGTTAGTGGAAATCTCTGATTATGGATACAGAACAGTCAAAAATAGTAGATACAGAAAGATTAGAAGAAAAAGAAGCTTATCGAAAGCTTAAAAAGAAGCGTGTACGCAATATAATCCTTAATACTGTCAGTATCTTGCTGGCACTGAGTGGTATAGCTTGGGGGGTAAATTTCTTTATACGATATTATCGTTACGAGATAACAAACGATGCCTCTGTAGAACAGTATATTACTCCGATAAACTCCCGTATAACAGGATACATAAAAGAGGTGCGTTTCACCGAACATCAATGGGTAGAAAAAGGAGATACACTATTGATTATAGACGACAGGGAGTTTAAGATTAAGTTGCTTGATGCTGAAGCTGCCGTAATGGATGCAAAAAGCTCTGCATCTGTACTTTCGTCGAGCATAGCTACAACGTCAACAAATGTTACTGTTTCTGAGGCAAATATAGAAGAGGCTCAAGCTCGCCTTTGGAGAGCCGAGCAAGACCTGAAACGGTACAAGAACCTGTTGGATGCAGAATCTGTTTCGCAGCAGCAATACGATCAGGTGAAAAGTGAATATGAAGCGCAGAAGGCTCATTATTCAGCCCTGCTGAGACAGAAAGAATCGTTGAGGTCAACATCGACAGAAGCTTCAAAAAAACAAGGTAATGCAGAAGCTTCTATACTTCGGCGTGAGGCTGATCTAGAAATGGCAAAGCTCAATCTTTCATATACGGCTATCATTGCTCCCTATAGTGGATATGTAGGACGGCGGACGCTTGAAGCGGGGCAGCTTGTGCAGGCCGGACAAACAATAACCAATCTGATAAAGAATGATAATAAATGGATTATTGCTAACTATCGTGAAATGCAGATTGAAAATATTTATATAGGTCAGGAAATAAAAATCAAGGTAGATGCTATCAAAGGGAAAACGTTTAAGGGCAGAGTAACTGCAATATCGGAAGCTACAGGCTCGAAGTATTCGATGCTTCCTACCGATAATTCGGCAGGTAACTTTGTCAAGATACAACAGCGTATCCCTGTTCGTATCGACTTTGTAGATATTTCCGCAGAGGATATGCAAAAGTTACGAGCAGGAATGATGGTAACTACAGAAGCCATAAAGGACTAAGAGATGATAATTCCAGTAATACGAACAACAACCATAAGCCCTTTCAGAAGTTGGGTACCCAATTGGCTGAAGGTGGTAGTGGCTCTCACTATATTGGTTCCTATATTGTTAGTGAATGGAGCGTATACCGGAAGTAATATTGATATATCCAGTTATTTGGGGGTTATTTCAGAGGACATAAATATTGCATATTATGCCTCGTCTGTAGGTATGGCTGTTGCACATTTGGTGATACCAAAGATTAAGCCTATTGCTACAGCCAAAACAATAATACTTGTGGTCTTATTATTTCAGGTGGCTCTCAGTCTTATTTGTGCCGAAACAAGCTATATCGAAGTTATCATTGTATGTAGCTTTTTTATAGGTTACTTTAAGGCTTTCTCGATGGTGGAGACTATCAATATTCTAATGCCGGCATTTAGCCCCAGTGGAACACGTAACGAGTTTTATGCTAAATTCTACCCTATAACTCTTACTTGCGGACAACTGTCTCTTGTGCTTACTGCCGAATTTGCTTATATATATAACTGGCAGTATATGTATTATTTTATGATATTGGTACTGTTAGTAGCTATTATAGCAGTAGTAGTGTGCATGACTTATGCACGCAGGCTGGTGAAAATTCCATTCAAAGAAATAGACTGGACAAGCTTCTTTCTTGTATCCGTTTGTTTTATGTCTATTATCTATGTGGCTACATATGGTAAAACAAAGGACTGGTTTACCTCGGGCAGTATTATCACTGCAACAGTGCTGATACCTCTCACCGGATGGCTGTTTATACGCAGACAATTTTCCGATAAACCTTTTTTAGATATTAGTGTACTTAAAAACCGAAACTCGGTTACGGTGTATCTTCTTTCTTTTGTACTCATGTTCTTCGCATCATTCAGTATTCTTGTCTCCTCATATACTACCAATGTGCTGAGGCTGGATAGTACTCATATCAATGAGTTGTATCTTTATATGATTCCGGGTTTTGTTGTCGGAGCTATAATCTGCTATTATTGGTTTATGAAGGAAATACGTATGGCGTGGCTTATTTTTTTAGGATTTGCGTGTTTCACGATATCAATTGGGCTATTATATTTTAAGATTACTCCATCGGGCATGTATGAGGATTTGTATTTACTTATGTTTTTGAGAGGAGTTGGTATGCTTGTCTTATTTGTGGCATTTGCTATATATGGTATATCTGGATTGTCTCCAAAACAGTTGATATATAATGCGTTCTTCCTTATTTCAGCTCGTTCGGCATTGGCTCCGGCTATTGGAGCATCTATACTGACTAATTGGTTGTATCGCTTGCAACAAAAGAATGTAAGTGTACTTTCGGAAGGTGTAGACATGCAAAATGCTTTAGCCTCAAGCCAGTTTTCTTCATCGGTAAATACGGCACTACAACAGGGATGGAGTGTAGAGGACGCACATAAAATAGCAACGAATCTATTATATCAAAGGATTCAGATACAGGCTATAACAGTCAGTATTAAAACGATTACAGGCTGGATGCTTATATTGGGTATAATTCTGTTGGTAGGGATAGTTCTTTACTTTTTACAATTCAAGCCTGTGAAGTTGATGAAGATGGGCAACGATATGTCCGGATAATTCAACCTTCTTCTACAGTTATTAGTTTATCGGTCGAAAATTTTACTTGTTTTACAAAAGCCTCTTTTCTAAAAGGACACTCTTTTACAAGGCAAGATGTACAGTATTTTTCCAGACAAGAATCGGAGTGTATAGATATTACTGTATCTTGAGGAAAAGCCTGGATGAGACACATTCGTAAATCTTCGCATCGTGTATGACCTTCATTTATATTATAGTACCAAGGTAGAGTGAGATCACAATCTATGAAATAATCACTACCATATTTTAGTACTTTTAGATTATGTATGTCAATCCAGTCATCTTTCCGGTTTTCATTAATAGCTTCTGTTATTTTACCAAGAGTGGCACTATCTGCTGTATCAATAAGGTTTGTGATAGTTTTTCGGAGAATATTAATTCCTGTATATACAATGATACCTCCAAAAATAATAGCCAAAGCGCTATCTATCCAAACCAAACCTGTAAAATATAGAACCAGTAAGCCGATGACAAGCCCTATTGTGGAGTAAGTGTCGGACTGTAAATGCTTCCCCCCCGAAATAAGTGCTATGGAATCGTACTTCTTACCTTGACGAATGCTATACCAGCCTAATATGTAATTTACCAATCCGGCAGCGGCAACTACGATGATACCAAAATCTAACTTCTCGATGACAGAGGGGGTAAATAACCTGCTTATTCCCTCGTAGATAATAACTGCACCTGCTCCAAATATAAGAATACCTTCTATTGATGCTGAAATGAGTTCTATTTTTCCATGTCCAAACGGATGATCTTTATCTTTGGGCTTGGCAGCCAGATGAATTGCATATAAGCTTATTAGTCCTGCTACTACGTTAACAATGCTTTCCATAGCATCTGTCAAGATCCCAACAGAGTTTGTCAAGTAATAAGCTGTAAATTTTCCTATAAGAAGAAATACTCCGCATATTACTACAATCGTTTGTATGCGTTGTTTGACTCTACCCGATTCAGAATTCATTACTGGTCGTTTTATAGTTTACTCCAAAGTTAAATAGTTTTTCCGGCAGACATGGAAAATAATTATAAAACTTATTCAATCTTTCCGCTACATAAATTACTTCATACTAGATTGGAGAATAATTCTTTTGTTTAATACGCATCTTTTGTCCCGAAAAAGGTGCAATATCTTCTAATATACTTTAATTTTGTTATTGTTGTAGAAATGCTAAATATTATAGTAGTGAAATACTTACTGAATTGTATAGTAATAGGTATAATATCTCTCTTTGTGGTTTCTTCGTGTATAGATAAAAAATACGATTGGGCTAACTTAGACAAAAGTGGAGTAATAAAAATACCTCCTGTTCCATTAGGTAGTCTGGATACAATATATCTTAGCGGCCTTCCTCAGGGAGAGAGGCCGTGGGGAGTGCCGATACCGGATTTCTCGATAGTGAAAACTGATACAATGAGAAATCTCTTTGAAGGTAATGCTGTCAAGAATTTTTTCTTTGAAGGAGCCAGTACTGTCGAAATAGCTTCTGACGTAGATATATATATTGCCATAAAAGGTATAACAATAGATCTGTATCTGAGTATAATAGATCGAGATGGACAAAGGAACGAAAATGTTGTTATACCAAAACAAAGCCTGACAACAGTAAAGAATCAGAAATTGTCCATTCAGATAGCTTCTCAATATATGCGCTATATGCAGGAGGCAAAAGACTTGCAATATACTATTGTTCTCAGTTCCGATGATGGTTCTGTGTGGATAGGCAAAAACGATTATATTTATTTGAGAGATGCTATCATCAAAACCGGAGGATTTTACTACGAACTGTAAGTCTTAGATAATGTATAGAGAGAGTATGCGCATAATTCTGATTTTAGTAATCTGCATTTTTTCTGTTATTAAAGGATTTACACAAGTTAAGTCCGACTATTTTATGCAGACGTCTTATCTGAGGAATAGTCTGAATCCGGCTTTGATACCCGACCAGGGTTATTTGATAGTGCCTGTACTTCCCAATATATATGCAAATGCTCAAACAAATACAATAAATCTCGATCACCTTTCTTTTAGAGGGACGGAGGGTAGGAGAGTAACATTTATGCATCAGAGTATAAATACTGACGATTTTCTTTCGGGGCTATCTAATAATAATTATGTGAATGTCGATGCCAACATAAAACTTTTCGCTTTGGGGATGTACAGAGGCGATAGCTTTTGGAATTTCGATTTTGGAATAAGGACACATGTAGACTTAAATATACCTAAGCCTTTCTTTGGATTGCTAAAAGAAGGTTTTGATCAAAATGAACAGACCAGATATGATCTTTCCGATTTAGGAGCGACTGGTAATTCTTTTATCGAACTGGGCGTGGCACATTCACGGCCTTTTCTTGATCGTAGCCTGACGGTAGGTGTCAGAGCCAAGTTGCTTGGTGGTATTGGAGATTTTGATCTTGATGCTAAAAGCCTGACAATAGATGCCGGGCCTGACTATTGGACGGCAAGGTCTAAGGTTTCTTTAAGGGCTTCGGCACCAGGAATAAAACAAAGATACGATAGTGAGGGATATATTGATGGTTTCGATTTCGGTTCTAAGTTTACTGTTCCCGGTATTGGTTTCGGGCTTGATATAGGCGCTGTGTACGATTTTAAAAATATTAATCCGTCTATGAAGGGATTGAAGGTATCTGCGGCTTTGAACGATCTGGGCTTTATAGCATGGACTAAAAATAATACAGTAAACCTTCATTCATCCGAAACTGACGTAACTGTTACTCCTCACGATTATAATATTTTCAGAGATGATGATGCTTCATTGAGTGACGTATTCGAAAAAGCATTTGACGATATAAAGAAGGCTGTTAATCTTGAAGGAGAAAAAGAAAAGGGGCGTGTTTCTAAGCTACGTATGAATATGAATCTCGGTGTCGAATATGAAATCTGGGAGCGAAAGTTCTCTGTGGGAGCATTATATTCAATCCGCTTTGGTAACTATAAGAATATATCGGAATATACGATGTCTCTCAATTATCGTCCTTGTTCGTGGCTTGCAGCCACTACCAGCTACTCTTTTTCGCATAGTAATTTAGATACGTTTGGTATGGCTTTACATCTGGCTCCATCTAAAGGAGTAAATTTCTTCTTTGCGAGCGATTATATTATACCTCATGTTTCATCTCAATTCATTCCTACAACAAGTCGGGCACTTAATCTGCAAGTCGGGATGAGCATACCTTTAGGCAAGAAAAGATACTAGATCGTTAAGAGGAAATAAAATAAAGGAATTTTTTAATATCTCTCTTTGTTTTTTATATATTTAGGTCTTGTTTCTAGAATATAAGTTATTAATCTTATTTATTTCAATATGAATGTAAAAGAACAATACTGGAAATATTCACTTATTATCCTTATCCTTTTCATGGGTATTATTCTCTTTCGGGAAATAGCACCTTTTCTAAGTGGTATATTAGGTGCTTCTACGATATATATTATGGTAAGGAAGCAAATGTTTTTTCTTACAGAGAAGAAGAAAATGAAAAACAGTATTGCTGCTATTCTGATACTGGGAGAAGCTATTCTTTGTTTTCTCATTCCTTTCTCTATTGCAGTATGGCTTTTGATAGATGAACTTCATGGTATAAACCTTGATCCTACAGCTACAATAGATGCTGTTCAACGATTTTCGGGTCTGATACAAGAACGGACAGGATATAATGTTCTTAGTTCCGATAATATAGTTACTGCTGCCGGATATTTGCCTAAGGTAGGGCAGGTGCTTGTCAATAGTGTAAGCAGTTTTGTGATAAACTCATTGGTTCTTATCTTTTTTCTTTATTTTATGCTTATTGGAGGGCGGCGAATGGAGAGCTACCTTTATACTTTGTTGCCATTCAATGAAGATAATAAGAGAAATGTTTTGACTGAAATAAATATGATGGTTAAATCGAATGCGGTGGGTATTCCTCTTCTTGCCGTTATACAAGGTTTAGTTGCTCTTATTGGATATTTGATATTTGGTGCACCTAACCCTATTCTGTTTGGCTTTCTAACTTGTTTTGCTACTATTATACCTCTTGTTGGTACCTCTTTGGTCTGGTTTCCTTTAGCTCTTTATTTGGGCTTGTCCGGCGATTGGTTCAATGGTATCGGATTGGCTATATATGCCTTGGTGGTAATCTCCAACTCGGACAATTTAATCCGCTTTATATTGCAGAAGAAGATGGCCGATACACACCCTCTTATCACCGTTTTTGGTGTTATTATCGGTCTTACTCTGTTTGGTTTCTGGGGTGTTATATTCGGGCCTCTGTTTTTGTCTATGTTTATACTTTGTCTCAATATATTTAAGATAGAATATTTGGATCCGAAATAGATAAAAAAATAAAGAGGAGCTATCAAATAGCTCCTCTTTATTTTTATCTTAATTTTTCTATTCTTCTGAAGAAAGTCCTCTTTTGAAAGAATCTATCGCATTTGCTTTAATAATTACGCTTTCGTCTATATCTAAGATACTCGAGACATCTTCTTTTAGATCTGATATAATAGATATTGTAGAATTTTCCTGTACTGCAGTCTTAACTCCTCTGGTATCATCCATCGAGTAAATGTTTTTACTTGTAAAATGATATATTCCTTTTAGTGGTTCGGCATAATTGATATAATAGTAATATGTCTTATCATTCTTTAGCTCATAGCTTACCTGATATGACTTATATCTGTTTTCTATATAATCGATTATTGCTTGCTTTACGGAAGGATCTGTAACATAAACTTCTGCTTTTGTCCCTGAATATATCCAATGGCCTTCAACACTTTTGGTATAAGTGTTCTCCTCCTTGTCGCAAGAATTAAGCGATAGGAATAAAGCCATTAATGGTATGAGCAAATATGTCAAGAACCCTATTTTCACGAGGGAATTAAGTTTATTTCACAAATGTACATAATAAAAACGATATTTTATGAATTATATTGTGTTTTTTGAGGAATTAAAATGGAAAAAGTGTTAAGCTTATATCCTATAACACATTCTCCATTCTATTACTACGTCTCTGATAATTGTCATATCAATTTTTGGACAATTCTTTCAATCAAAATAATGATTGTAATAATGATAATTATAACCATAGTTGTATATTTTATTAGGATTAATCCAATACGATTCTCTCAGAGGAGACTCGATAATTACTTTTTTATTAGCTGGTTTTGTTATTGTTACTATATAGTTTTCTAAATTCCATTTGTTGCTTTTATCATACCAGTTAGGCTTGATAGTCAGTAGAGAATCAGAAAGAATATAGTCCAGTTTCGCAGACTCGGCTTTTCTGTTTGCCTGAATTTTATTATTTGCAAAACTAACTTTTTTTATCTCAATTTTGTATGTTGAAAGAAGAGAATCTTCTTCTATTTTTATTGGAGGTAATATTGTCACTTGTCTGTCTCTGATTTTCTCTCCTCGATAAAACATTGCGGAATTAATCGGTTGAGGATGTGCGCTCATATATTCTTCTCCTATTTTGACGTAGAGGGTGTCCGAAGTCGTATTTACAGCAATGTTTTCGATGTTTTCTCCTTCTTGTTGGAATGAATATGCAAATTTGAAACCTGTATTTCCTATATATGCTAAAGCCCCTATCCAAATAACTAATCCTATGATAAAGCTAACAAGAGTACGTGTTGTAAATGAGCTTCTTCTTACAATTTTCATCATCAACCAAAATAAGCCAAGAGCCGGTGTGGCAAGAACTACGGCCAATGCCGTTTGCAATTCCAGTGTGTTATAACCCAGTAAGACCATATAGTTGGTGGCGCCTAATATATCGGTGTCTACATATAACCATATTAATAAAGCGACAACACCTATGAAGGAGATAAAAGATACAATAGCTATAAGTATAGCTATAACATTGACAAAAACTTTTATAAAACTATTAGCTGACGCTCCTTTATATTTTCTTGAGGGAGACAGTAGTCGTTCTTCTATGTTTTCTATCGAAGGGTTATCTCCTGTCATGGCGAGCTTTTGTTTAAAAGTCTTGGCGGCAGGCATTATTATCCATAATAATATATATGCAAGTACTATTGTTGCTATCGCTTTGAACGAGAAAAGATATAATAAGAAGACTGCTGTAGCCACTCCAATCCGTATAGCTGTTGGATCTATTCTGAAATAATGCCCGATACCACTACAAACGCCTCCTATAATTTTATTGCTATTATCCCGGTATAGTTTTTTCTCGAACAGATCGCTATTCTTTTTATTATTATCGTTGATTGGTGGAATATTCTCTTCGTGGAAAGAAGATGTTGTACTATCTTCAAAGTCTTTAGGATTACCCATTATAGAGATTATTTCCTGAGCATCGCTGAGTGTAAATATTGTTTCTTTACTTTTCATCCGCATTTGCAATAGTTCACTCATGCGCAGCTCTATATCGTTTATTATTTCTTCGGCCTCAGCATTCCTTTGGAAGTGTTGTTTCAGGGCTTGCAGATAATCATTAAAGACATGATAGGCATCTTCTTCAATGTCGAATGCCATTCCTCCTATGCTGACTTTTATTGTTGGTTTCATAGTTTTATTTATTTCTGATGTTGTCTATAACTCTGACCAGATCTGCCCATACAATATCAAGTTCGTTGAGTACAGCGCGACCTTTATCTGTTATTTCGTAATACTTACGCGGAGGACCTTGCGTCGATTCTTCCCAGCGGTAACTTAATATTCCCTGATTTTTTTGGCGGGTAAGCAATGGGTATAAGGTTCCTTCTACGACAATCATCTCCGAATCTTTCAACTCGTTGATAATGTCAGATACATATGCGTCTCCTTTCGATAAAATACTTAGAATACAGTATTCCAGTATTCCTTTGCGCATTTGGGCTTTTATATTGTCTACATTTATAACTTCCATAATTATTGGTGTTTATTTGTGTTGTGAGGTAAATTTTCTTATGTTTTCGGCAGTAGTAGCATATCCTCTTAACTGGAGCTTTTGAGCTATACTGGTTGCTTTAGGCGCTACGATCCAAATGACTAAATAAGATATTATAGTTATTCCGTATGCAAATGCCAAAACTACAAATAGGATGCGTATAATAGTTACATCTATTTTTGTGTAAGTGGCTATTCCGTTGCACACACCGGCGAGCATTTTGCCATCCATGTCGCGATAGAATTTCTTTTCTCCTTCCATGTAATTTTGATTGTTATTCTGAGAATTGTCTTCTTCATATTCAGGTTTTGATTCTATTTCCCCTAGATGATTTATAACTATCTGTACAAGCGATATATTAACAACCTGATTTGGGTATTTCATTTCTTTCTGAAAGATTTCGGCAACTCTGGCTTCTACATCTTCCATTACCTCTTTGGCTTCTCTCTTATCTTCTATTGTTTCTTCAAAGTTTTTCAGATATTCTTTTAATCTGAAATAGGCATCGTCTTCTATGGTAAAGTTTATCTTCCCTATACTAACATTTGTAACTCTTTTCATATCCTATTTTATTTAATACTGTTTTATGCACTGTTGTTTGTAATGCAAATATATTAATAAATAAATATACTATGTAATACATAGTACTGTTATGTTTTGTGAAATTAGTGTAATTGTTTGATTTTTAGTAGTTAGTGTAAATAATAAAAAAAGTTAATTGAATTTCAATTAACTTTTTACTTATCTAAATAGAAGAAGATAGATCTTTATTTATGAGCTTTTATGTATATGACCTTTTTTACTACGGCATTTGTAATGCGAATTGTAGATATAAGTCTGTTGGTATTTTCTGAAAATACATCTACATTCCAAACATGAGTAGATCGTCCCTTGTGCAATATTGTGCCTTTGGCTCTGACTGTATCACCAACTTCGGCACTTGATATGTGGCTTGCACTAATCTGCATACCAAAACATCGTTCGTCACTTGCACATAAGGTGTTGGAGCCGGCTCCGGCTAAAGATTCGGCTAAAGTTATTGTTGCTCCGCCATGTAAGATGCGCATTGTTTGAGTAAGCTTTTGTGTAACGGGCATAATAGCTTCGAGTGAAGCTTCGTCATCAGATTCAATGAAAGTGATGCCTAGCGTTTCCATCAATGTGTTTTTTATACGTTCTTTTATATCGTTTGAGTCGAGCTTCATGTCTATTAATTAATCCCAACTAAAAATCCATTGGCTATGAAAGCTCCTTCGCTACTGTCTTCCAATTCTATATTGAATGTTTGTACCGGATCGAGAATCCCTTGAATCACGCTTACTTCTACATAGTCGGTAGTTGTAGTATTGTAGTATAATACAAACTCACCTATATTCAATCGTTGAGTATTGCCATACTTTTCGTTTGTTCTGGTGCGGTTAGGGTCTACAGAAGCCCATCCCTTTTCTGCATATATAGGATTTTCTATTGTTCCGGTGATGTTTGCACCAGTTTCGAGAGTGATGCGGATAAGACGGTTTTGCATTACATTCTTAATGCCTTTCACCTTCTTTTCTTCATACACTTTGTCCTTTATATTAAAAACAAGTATTTTATCTCCTGCAATAATCTTCTCTATATTTTTTTTGCTGTCGTCAGCCATTGTTATCCGGGTTCCTGCGGCTAGGCTACTTTGTGCATTCATACTTAAACTGAGTATAAAAAGACAAACTAAAGCAAAGAAGAATGTTTTGATTTTCATAACTAAATCTGTTTTTATGTAAAGTTTTTTGCAAATATAAGAATATTTTACAGAAAGATAACCTTAGCCGTAAGTTATCAAAAAATATTCCTTCAGTTTATTTATTCTACAGTTACGGATTTAGCCAGATTGCGTGGCATGTCTACATCCCGATTTTTATTTACTGCAATATGGTATGCCAGTAACTGCAAAGGAATAGAAGTAAGTAATGGATCGAGACACTCCTGTGTGGCAGGTATTTCTATATAATGATCTGCCAGAGCTTTCATTGTTTCGTCCCCTTCATTGATGATAGCTATGACTCTGCCCTTACGAGCCTTTATTTCCTGAATATTGCTCACTACCTTTTCGTATATAGTGCTGTTCGTAGCTATTGTTACTATTGGCATCTCATTGTCTATAAGTGCTATGGGGCCATGCTTCATCTCTGCTGCCGGATAGCCTTCGGCATGTATATAGGAGATTTCTTTTAGCTTCAGAGCTCCTTCTAGCGCTATAGGATAGTTGTAACCCCTTCCCAAATAAATGAAATTTTGAGCATAAGTAAAGATGAGGGATAGTTCTTTTATTTTATCGTTCAGCGAGAGTATGCGTTCTATTTTGTTCGGTATATCTTGTAAGTTCTTAATTGTATTCAGATATTGTTCATTGCTCACTGTTGCCTTCTCTTTTGCTATAACAAGTGCCATCAGAGTAAGAACCGTAACTTGTGCTGTGAATGCTTTTGTAGAAGCAACACCTATTTCGTGGCCGCAATGAGTATATGATCCCGAGTCTGTATTACGGGGAATGGATGACCCTACAACGTTACATACTCCGTAAACGAATGCTCCGGCTTTGCGGGCAAGCTCTATAGCAGCCAGAGAGTCTGCTGTTTCTCCCGACTGTGATATTGCTATTACGATGTCGTCGGGATATATAACAGGGTGTCTGTACCTAAATTCGGAGGCATACTCCACTTCTACAGGGATACGGCAAAATTCTTCGAACAGATATTCTCCTATCAACCCCGCATGCCACGATGTACCACAAGCGATGATGATGATTCGGCGAGCATTTATAAATCTCTCTTTATGGTCGATAATACCGGATAGCGTAACATTCGTACCTTCTATATTGATTCGTCCACTCATACAGTTTTTTAGAGTTTCGGGTTGCTCAAATATCTCTTTCAGCATGAAGTGAGGGTAACCTCCTCTTTCCAACTGACTGAGATTCATTTCCAGCTCTTTTATCTCGGGTGTTTTCTCTATGTTCGAGATAGTAACTATTTTAGGCTCTTCGTGTCTTTTTATTATTGCGATTTCTTCATCATCGAGATAAATAACCTTATTTGTATATTCTATAATAGGAGAGGCATCGGAACCAATGAAAAACTCATCACTGCCAATTCCTATTACCAAAGGGCTGCTTTTTCGGGCTGCTATGATCTGGTCAGGGTTTCCTCTTTCTATTACAGCAATTGCATAAGCACCTACTACCTGATTCAATGCTAGCTGAACAGCGGTGAACAAGTTGCAGTTGTTTAATTGCTTTATGTATTCGATGAGTTGTACCAATACTTCTGTGTCTGTACTGCTTTGAAAAGTATATCCTTTTCTTTGCAATTCTGCCTTCAGTACCGAATAGTTTTCTATGATCCCATTGTGTATCAGAGCCAGAGATTCACTTTGCGAATAGTGAGGGTGTGCATTTGCATTGCTGGGCTCGCCATGTGTTGCCCATCGGGTATGTGCAATACCTATCGTACCCGAGGTATTCTTGTCGCGGGCGTATTCTTCAAGATCCTGTACTCTACCTTTGGCTTTATATACAGATAATTTATTCTCGTTGTTTATTATTGCTACACCTGCACTGTCGTACCCTCTATACTCGAGCCTGTGCAGGCCTTTTATCAAAATGGGGTAGGCTTCTCGGAAGCCAATATATCCTACTATTCCACACATACTAACTTTAGTTTTGGTTGTAAAGTTAAATAAAAAAGATCATTTTTTTATTTATGAATAACAAATGTATCTTTAGTTTTATTTCCACGCTTTTATCTTGTCTTTTTGACGTCTTGTGTTTGTTCGAATTTATTAAAGTTCAAAAGTAAGTGCAACTATAATTTTAACTAAAACCTGACAAAGTTGTACATTTTCCTCTCCTTTTTGCATTTATCATTATTTATTTCTCTTAGTTTCTCCCAAGCCTCCTCGCTAGGAGCGGTTGTATATAGATAAAGATTTGTTGTTCTAGCAGCAGTTCTTTTTTTTGTATAAAATATAAATTCAACTTCTGATTCGCTTAAATAATCTAAAAGGAAACTTTATGTCTTAACCGTTTTGTTTATATTTGTTTCGTAGTGTTTAAGACTAATGAAAAAAATAAACTTTGTAGAGTAAACATGATACGCAAATTTTTCTGTTTTCTGTTTTTCTTATTTTTTAGTTACAATCTTGTTGCCCAAAGTGGTGTTACTGTAAGTTTATCGAAATCGGATAATTCTTCGGAAAAGGTTTTCGATACTTATCTCTTTCCCGGAGGAGAGGACGCTTTATATAAATATATATCGGATAATGTAAAATATCCGCCTTTGCTTATTAAAATAGAAATGGAAGGAGATGTTTCTGTAAAAGTAAAGCTTAACGAAGAAGGAAAGGTACAGGATGTTGAAATACTAAGGGGTTTTGATCCGTTGGCTGACGATGAGGTAGTTCGGGTTTTGAAGAGAATGCCAAAATGGGATAAAGTGTCATCTTCGACTACTACTGTAGAACAGCAGTTTCAGTTGTTGATAACCTTTAAGCTAAACGATTACCTTCGTGAGTTTATAAAAGATCCTCAAAATTTAATTCCTAAAAACACCCATCTCGAAGAGCCTGTAAAAGAGCTGGAGGTAGAAGGCGCCAAAGATTCTATACCTGTTTTGATAGTAGATTCGTTGAATCGGGCTCCCTTATTTTCGGGAGGACAGGAAGCATTAGATGCTTATTTTGCTGCCAATTTGAAATATCCTAAAAGGGCAATAGAATATGGTATCGAAGGACGTGTATTATTTAATATAACTATAACTGCCGAAGGCGAAATAACAAATATAAGATTGCTGAAAGGTATATTCATGGATTGCAATGAGGAAGCATTTTACTTAATTAAGAAAATGCCGAGATGGATACCCGGCCTCAAAGACGGAAAGGCTGTTGCTATGTCTGTTGTTCTTCCTATTCCTTTTGTTCTTCCAAAATAAAAATAGAAAAGCCCCTGTAGTATTCTTTACAGAGACTTTTGTAGACTACCGTTTTAATTTTATTGCTGAGGTTGTACTGCTTTTGCTACTATAGTAATTTGTAACTCTATATTATCATTTACTATATTTTCTTTCAGATCGGCAAATAATGTCTTCGAGCCATATTTAACATTCCATTGTGTGCGGTCGATAGTAAAAGGAACAGTTACTGCTTTGTATATATCGTTTTCCTTTGTTATTTTAGCTCCGAATGTGATATTCTTTTCTACATCTTTTAGCTTCAGGTTTCCACTAACCATGTGTGATACACTATCCGTTGGAGTTGTGGCAACTTCTACTTTAGTGATGGTAAACGAGCTTTCTGGATATTTAGCCACATCAAAGAAATCTTCGCTCTTTAAGTGATTTACCAACATGTCATTCATTTCTTTCTGTGTAAGATCTTCATCTGTTATAGTATTCATATCTATAACAAAAGAGCCGGAAGCAACCTCTTCTCCGTTAATTGCTAAAGTGGCACTTTTTAGCCCGATAGTACCATGGTGCGAGCCGCCTACTTTAGATCCTTTCCAGTGTATAGACGAGGCTTGTGTGTCTACTGTCAACTCTTGTCCTGCACCTTCAGCTGCTGCCTGAGCATCTGTTCCCTCTACTTTGTTTTTTGTGGCTGTATTGCACGACACTACAAATAAAAGAGTGGCGATTGCTAAAAAGTATGTTTTCATCCTTGTTTCCTGTTTTGGTTTATATTATTAATTGATTGTTTATTATCAAATATGTGGCAAAGTTAAATGATGTTATTCTATTCTCAAAATAGCTTATTTTATATATTGTTATTAAAAATTTTATAGATTTGTGTTTGAAATAGACTTTCTATATATTATTAACAAATATAAAAGGTATATTGTTTTTCATTTTCGAGGTCGAATTTAAGATTTAAATATTTTAGTATTAAATGGTTAATTTAGAATGGTACAGAACCTTTAAGGCTATCTATCAATATGGAACCCTTACACGGGCAGCACAGGAATTGATGATTTCGCAGCCCAATATGAGTATCCAATTGGCATCGCTGGAGAGTTATATTGGAAAGCCTTTGTTTGTGAGAATGCCTCGTAAGATGATGCCCACAGAGTATGGTAAACAGCTATATACTCAGATTGTAGAGTCTATAGATAATCTGGAGAGGGTAGAGTCTGAGTTTAAAAGGACTGTTTTGAACAAAGCGCCCAGCATACGCTTTGGAACACCTTCTGAGATATTTAAAAACTATCTTGCAGAGTATGTAGGGACAGAAGAGGATTTGCATCTTTCGGTAGAGTATGGATTAGCCAATGTTCTTATCGAGAAGTTGGTTAACAACGAACTGGATATTGCTGTTATAACGAGGCAAAACAAATCGGAAGAAATTCTGACTTATGAGCCTTTGTTCACAGAATCGTTTATGATTGTTTGCAGTACAGTATTTGATACTACTGAAATAGATGGGCATATTGCCCGTGAAGATTCGGTCAGCATTGAGAAATGGCTAAGATCTCAGAAATGGTTTGCATACAGTAGCGACTTGGCTTTGATCAGGCGTTTTTGGCGCGAGAATTTCAAGAAACGTCCTATACTGAAGCTAAGTGCGACTATACCCGATAATGATGCTATTTTGAAAGCTGTAGGTAATAGTGACGGACTTTCGGTTTCTTCTAACCTCATTGCAGGAAAAGCTTTGGAAAATAAACAGGTCAAAGTACTATGGCAGGGAAACAGCCTTGCTACAAATACTATATATCTGGCTTATAATAAAAACAAAATAGAACCACGCTATATAGATAAAATAAGAACATTTATAAAATCTCATGTAAATACAGCCCAATGATAACACGTTATATAAAATATGCTCTTTCGGTTGCCTCTGTGATGCTATTTTCTTCATGTAGCTCTTCCTTTGTTGGTATTGGAATGGTCGGGGTAATTGCTCTTTTTGTTCTCATGTTTATTCTTTTTGCCCTCATGTTTTATCTGATTGCAAGGCGGAAAAAGCAGGGAGAGAAAAGTCTGGTGAAGTTCAATAATGATGTATATCTGGCTTTGAATAAATTAGGTACATCTCAGCAAAAGATTAATATGTTGAACAATCTGATAGAACGCATCAATACTGACGAGAAGTATAAAAAAGATCCCGAATGGAGAGATAAAGTGCTTCTTAAAACATATCTGCATCTGGCAACTGTATATTATCAGGAAGGAGATGAGATACAAACATTGAATGCCAGTAGCAAAATTATAGAGCTTGATCCTAACGATGGAATGGCATATTACAATAGAGGTTCTATATATAGTAATATGGGGTTGTATGAGAAAGCTTTACACGACCTGAACCGCACAGTTGAACTTATGCCTGATTATGCTAGTGCTTATAATAACAGAGGGCTGGTACATGAAAAAATGGAGCATTATGAGGAGGCTTTATCCGATTTTGATAAAGCAATAGAATTAGAGTCGTCTCCTTTTGCTTATTACAACAGAGGTAATACGCATTATGAGCAGAGCGAATATGAGTTGGCTCTAAAAGATTATGAATCGACTCTTAATGTATTGGACTCACAATCCGAATCAAGCTTTAGGCAAGAGGTGGAAGTAAGCATAAAGGCCGCCAAAGAAAAAATGGCTAAAGAATATTAAAGACATTATATATTTTGTAAGATCCGTTTAAATAGGATAATTTTGCAGTCCAATTTTAAGATAATGGAGGCAGGAGTCTCTAAAACACAATAATGAGAAATAACATATCGGAATTTGAGATAATGGCACCTGTAGGATCATACGATTCTTTGGCTGCTGCTATACAGGGAGGGGCAGATTCAATATACTTTGGTATAGAAGGTCTGAACATGCGAGCTAAATCTTCTAATAATTTTACCTTAGACGACCTCAAGCAGATTGCGTCTATATGTAAAGAAAATGGGTTGAAAAGTTATCTTACTGTCAATACAATCATTTATGATAATGATATTTCATTGATGCACAAAATTGTAGATGCAGCTAAGGATGCTCAGTTGTCGGCTGTGATTGCATCGGATGTATCTGTTATGATGTATGCACGCAGTATTGGAGTAGAAGTACATCTTTCTACCCAATTAAATATAACCAACACAGAAGCTCTTAAATTTTACGGACAGTTTGCCGATGTTGTAGTATTGGCTCGTGAACTGAATATGGATCAGGTAGCAGCTATATACAAGGATATAGTAGAACAGGAGATAAAAGGTCCCGGAGGAGAATTAATACGGATAGAGATGTTTAGTCATGGTGCTCTGTGTATGGCGGTTTCGGGTAAATGTTACCTGAGTTTGCATGAAAAAGACCTTTCGGCAAATAGAGGAGCATGTAACCAGATATGCCGAAGAGGATATATTGTAAAAGATAAAGAAACTGACATAGAGCTTGAGATAGATAACGAATACATTATGTCTCCAAAAGACTTGAAGACAATTCATTTTATGAATAAGATGATGGATGCAGGTGTTCGTGTATTTAAGATAGAAGGGCGTGCACGTGGGCCGGAATACGTTCGTACTGTAGTGGAATGCTATAAGGAAGCTATAGGGGCATATTGTTCCGATACTTTTACCGAAGATAAAATTGCAGATTGGGATGAACGCTTGGCTACTGTGTTCAATCGTGGTTTCTGGGATGGTTATTATCTTGGTCAGCGTTTGGGTGAATGGTCTAGCAACTATGGTTCGGGAGCAACCAAACGAAAAATATATATCGGAAAAGGAATTAAATATTTCTCAAACCTTGGTGTTGCCGAATTTTTAATGGAAACACAGTCTCTGAAAGTTGGGGATGAAATACTTATCACCGGTCCCACTACCGGTGCTGTTACTCAGATTGTAGACGAAATCAGAGTCGACTTGAAGCCTGTAGCCGAAACAGTAAAGGGTGAAAAATTTTCGATAAAGGTAGAAGATAAGATACGTCCTTCTGATAAACTTTTTAAGTTGATAAAAGTAGAAAAGAAAAAGAAGTTTGTAGAAAAAGCATAAGAGAAAAGAGGCATCATACAGATGCCTCTTTTTTTATAAATTACGAAAATGCCTTAGCAGTTCTTCCTTTAATATAGTTGTTTTTAAACTTATAGACTGATTTGCTTTAGCAAATTCTTTATTGTCATCCAATAGCTTACTACGTCGCACAAATTCTTCTAAAAGATCTGTTTCTTTATAGCCCTCAAATATTTTATCTCGTGCTTCTTTGGCTTCTTTTATCTGCAGCGCAGTTTCGTGTAGGGCAGGAATAAGCAATATAGTCGTTGAAGCTGTATTTATTATATCATATTCTATAGCTACTCCAAAACCGTCGGAATCAACAATTCTTATCCATTGCAGCGCCGCAGATATTCCTTCCTTGGTAAGGCCTTCTATGGGAGTATAGTTCTCATCGAATAAGGTTTCCCTTATACTGGATACTGTCCTGTTGAAATCATATTTTTCTCTTTCGTAATGCTCTGAGGCCATAGTCTCATCGCAACCTGTAATCTGTTGTATTTCCTTTAGCGATTTCTCTTTAAACTTGTAAATGCAGGTCTCTATGTCTCCACCATTATCTTTTAATAGTTGAGAGGCTTCTCCTATTGGAATAGGAATTATCTTCCGAAGTTCTTTTATTTTATCAATCATATTTTCCTGTTCATATTTGTAAAAAACCTTATTCGCAATAAATATGCCAATGATTCATCGATCAAAAATACTATATTTGTGATATAAATCAATACATCCTTGAGAACATGAATAAGATGAAGACCATTACTGCTGTTGTTCTTCCAATAACTTTGATGAACAGCGCATGTACTGTAAAGAACGCGCCGAAAGAAGATAAGGTAAAGACTCCCAATATTGTGTATATTATGACAGATGATCATTCTTATCAGACGATAAGTGCATATGGGCATCCATTATCTCAACTAGCTCCTACTCCTAATATAGACAGGTTGGCAAATGAAGGTATTTTGTTTCGTCAGGCTTTTGTTGAGAATTCATTATCTACGCCAAGCCGTGCATGTCTTATGACAGGGCTTTATAGTCATCAGAATGGACAACGTCAGCTGGGTAAAGGTATAGATTCTACAAAGACCTTTTTCTCCGAACTGCTTCAGCAGGCCGGATACGAGACTGCTGTAGTAGGTAAGTGGCATATGCAATGTGAGCCTAAAGGTTTTGATTATTATAATATATTGTGGGATCAGGGCGAATATTACAATCCCGAATTCAAATCTAAAGAGACAAATGGGAAATATGTGAAAGAGGAAGGGTATGCTACAACATTGATAACAGACCATTCTATCGAATTCCTTGAACAACGAGACAAGTCTAAGCCTTTTTGTCTATTAGTACATCATAAGGCTCCGCATCGAAACTGGATGCCCGAACCTCAGTATTTGGACTTATATGAAGATATCGAGTTCCCGAAACCGGAAACATTCAGAGATGATTACGCTACGCGCTGTTCTCCTGCTCATACTCAGGATATGACTATAGATAAGACAATGACTCTGATTTATGATCTTAAAGTGTATGAACTTAAAGATCGTCCACCTTATAATAAAGAGTGGAATGTTGAAGGGCTTGAGCAATCCTTAGATAGAATGACTCCATCGCAACTGAAAACATGGAATAATGCATATCATACCCGAAACGAGAACTTTATAGGTCAGAATCTTACTGGGGATGAGCTTCTCAATTGGAAATATCAGAGATATATTAAAGATTATCTTCGTTGTATAAAGAGTATCGACGATCAGGTCGGACGCCTTATAGCTTATCTGGAAAAAGAAGGGCTGATGGATAATACGCTGATAGTATATACATCAGATCAGGGCTTTTATATGGGAGAGCATGGTTGGTTCGACAAACGGTTTATGTATGAAGAATCTTTCCGAACTCCATTAATAATGCATTATCCTAAGGCAATAAAAGCAGGAGTAAAAGTCGATGCTCTTGTGCAAAATATAGACTATGCTCCTACGTTTCTGTCTTTGGCCGGAGTGGATAAGCCCAAAGAAATGAGTGGGGTATCGCTTGAGCCTTTGTTTGGCGGAGATAAGCCTACAGACTGGCGAACTGATTTATACTATCATTATTATGATTATCCGGCCATCCATAGCGTTCGCAGACATGATGGTGTACGTACCGATCGGTACAAACTAATTCATTTCTATGGTGAAGGAAAGATGGCTAATGACAAAGATATAGACTGTAATGAATTGTACGATCTGCAAGAAGATCCTCACGAACTTAATAATCTGTATGGTAAAGGTGGATATGAAAAAATTACAGCGGAGTTGCAAACTGCTCTGACGAACTATAGAACCAAACTAGCTGTAGACGAGTATTAAAGATATAAGTTTTGCTTATGTAAAAAAGAAATGGTTGTCGTCACGACAACCAATCTTCATTGTTAACCTTAAATCTAATACTATGAAAAACACATAATATTAACGTAACAAATCGAAGATTGTTCATGTCGCTCTGGTTAAATAATGTGAAATGTTAATTTATATCTCAACAACCTTACCCAAAGCTATATAGCATACATATCCTTTGATGTTCTCGTAGCCCATTTTTCGTATTTGTTCCATGTAATATTTTACCTGACGAATATATTTCCGGTCTTCTTTTTGTCCGAATTTATAGTCGATAACAATCACTTCCCCGTCTTTGATCATTACACGGTCGGGACGGCTAAAAGTTCCTTTGGGTTGAAGTATTTGTACTTCGTTGAGTACCTTATACTCTCCAGAATACCATGACGATACAATAGGAGAAGATAGGTATTGTCGTAGCTTGTCGTTTATCTCTTCCTCCTGCTCTTTGGTTATATCTCCTGCTGTCAGGTATTCCTGCACAGCCCTGTCTATGTCCGATATGGTATTTATCTTACTTACTATCTCATGCATCAATATACCATAATCCCGTTTACCTGTGTCTGAGAAATAGTATTTGTTTTTCAACCGCAGTTTTACCCGGCTGTCATACTGTATGCTAGGCAGAGCGTCTATACTGATCTCTTTAGTATCTTTTCTATTATCCTCTTTCTGTGAGGAATAATTTTCTCCTATCTCGAATATTCCTTCATCTTCGTCAATGTGTTTATTCAGAGACAAGAGCAGGGCATTGTTGTTGGTTGCTTGTTCGTTATTGATACTAGCCCAAAGTAGTGATGATATATTATTTATTTCATCTCTCTTAGGTTTTGGAGAATATATGATAAGCTCATTTTTCGCTCTGGTAAAGGCTACATATAAGATATTTATATTGTCGATAAAAGCATGGAGACGTTCGTCAAAATACTCGTAACTGAAAATAGTGTTTTTTAGTTTTTGCGAATACTTAACGGGTACTAGATGCAATCGGTCGAATGGAGCAACTTCGGGGTGACACCACAGAATTGTTGTCAGCTTATGGTCTATTTCCCAGTTGCAGAAAGGTATCAGTACAACGTTGAAACCTAGCCCTTTCGATTTGTGTATGGTCATTATGCGAATAGCATCCTGCTCGTCGGGGGTGAATATCGTTTTGTTCACACCCGTGTCGTCCCACCATTTCAGGAAACTGTCCAGGTCGGAAGAATAACGAACCGTAAAGTCCAGCACCATATCCAGAAATGATTGCATATATATTTGCTCATTATCCTCCATTGCACTACGAAACAAATTGAATATTTCCTCAGTCATTTCATAGAGAGGTAGTTCGCGTATGCGGCTAAGTTCTGCTGTTATTTCGGCAGGTAATTCGTCCTTTGCTGAAAAGTATTTTTGGAGAGCATCTTCCGCATTCAGCTGATTGTTATATTTGAAATACTCGTATACAGCCAAAGCCTTCAGGGAGTTGTCTGTTGGTGTATGAAGGTATTTTAATAATGCTATTATCAGCTTTATGCTTTTCGAATTGCCTACAAACAAGGCTTCATCCGATATAATGTCATACCTGTATTTAGAATCGGGGTGTGAACTCTTGTATTCCAAGAGCCGATTGGCTACATCAGCTCCTTCTTTTTTTGTACGCACAAGAATAGCAATGTCCTTCAATGAATACCCTTTGTCTTGCAACAATTCTATTTGCGAAGGCAGCCGCTCCAATACCTGATCTTGCCAGCTTTGTTCTTCGGTGTTTTCTATAAACTCGACTTTTACATGTCCTTCGTTGTCCTTGTGGCTTTCGGGAATGTATTGAATCAGCTCATCGTAAGCTTTTGTTATACGTGTCAGAAACGGTTGCAGTCTCTTATCGTCTACGTCTTCGAGCGATCTGTTGTATGTCTCTTGCAATAGTTGTGCACCTTGCAAAAAAATCGCATTGTTGAACATTATCACATTACGTGCACTTCGCCAGTTGGCATTCAGTGTTTCGTGGTTTATGCCTTCTGTCTCGAAATCCTTGTCCAGTTGTTCGTCGAGCAGCTTCCAGTCCGAGTTTCGCCAACGGTAGATACTTTGTTTTACATCACCTACTATAAAGTCCTTATTGCCTGCACTAAGACTATCTCGCACCAAAGGCAGGAAGTTTTGCCATTGCATGCCCGACGTGTCCTGAAACTCATCTATCATATAGTTGCTAATGCGCATACCTACTTTTTCGTATATGAAAGGAGACTCATTGCCTTCTATAATACGATTGAGCAGCTCCGTCGTGTCCGATATCAGCATTATATTGTTTTCTGAGGCGTTCTTCCTTATCTTGCTGTCTACATCGGCAAGTATACCCAGAGTGAAGAAGTATCGGTTTATTTCATAAGCTGTCTGGTAAGTCTTACTGTCATCGTAGTGAGCTACAATATCGCATACACAAGCATTTAGTTCGGTATAGGCAGATTCTATTTTAGCTTTCGTTTCGGCAGTTGCTTTTGCTGTGTACCAGTTAGATACATCATCGGCAAGTAGCCGAAAAGTATTTGTAGGTTCAGTTACAGTCTTATTAGCCCATTTGATGAACGAAAAGAACGGAGAACGGGCGCCTCCTTTAAAATCTTCCGGAGTAAGGGTATACCTTTCCATTATATTCAGAGCCTTTTCGCCTGTTTGCTGCGAAGTATTTTCGAAAGTCTGTATGATGGCAAAGAGCATATCTTTATAGTCGGTCATCAATTGCTTGTCGGCAATATCGGACTGTACTTTATCGCTATATGCTTTATAACTTTCTTTAAATATTTCGGAAGAAAGCGACTGTATGTCGTTTCTTATATTCCATGTTTCGCCATTCTCTACTTTTTCTTCCGAGAAGCGTATCAGCCAATCGAGCAAAAGTTTATTGTCGCTGCTTTCCAGATCATACAACATGGAGTCTATGGCTTCGCTTAGTACCTTGCCGGTATCCAGTTCCACGTTATATCCGCCTCCTAGTCCTATTTCACGGGTAAAAGCACGCATTGTCTGCTGAAAGAACTTATCTATTGTACTGACCGAGAAAGATGAGTAGTCGTGCAATATTCTGATAAGAGTGTTACGAGCCCTTTCCCTTACCTGTATTTCGTTTAGCTTGTATTCTTCCGACAGAGATTTTATATAGTCCGATTTCTTGCCTGTGGCTAGATTGGCCAGTTCCGATATTATACGGTTTTTCATCTCGTCTGTGGCCTTGTTTGTGAAGGTGACAGCTAAGATGTGCCTGTAGGCGTATTCGGACGAGAATAGTAGGTGCAGATATTCTTCGGTCAGGCGGTGTGTTTTTCCTGAGCCTGCCGAAGCCTTATATACATGAAGATTTACTTTGTCGTTAAATAACACGTGATTTTATATATCCTTCTTTTTGAAGGAGTTCCAGTATCTTTGTCCTAAAATCCCCTTGAATAATTATCTCTCCATCCTTGGCTGAACCTCCGACTCCGCATTTAACTTTCAGTAGTTTACTCAATGCTTCCAGATCTTCGGTAGTGCCAATGAAACCTGTAATTAGCGAGACGGCTTTTCCTTTTCGGTTTCGTTTATCCAAAGAGATTCGGAGTTGTTGCTTTTCCTTAGCCAGAGTGTCTTGTTCTTCTTCGTCTTCTTTTTCGTATTCGAAATTTGGATTGGTCGAATATACTACATTCAGACGGTCTTTCCAGTCGCTCATCGTTTTTCGCTTATTTCATTTTTTAACTAAAACCTGACAAACTTGTACTTTTTTTGGATGTTTTTCTGTTTGTTCCTTTTTGTCGGGTCTTTATTCTAATTTTCTATTTTATAGATAAATAAGATGTTTAATCTTTCATTTTCTTAAACATCTCGTCGAAAGCAGCCCTATCAAAATTTACATACTGAGGTTTCGTTGGTGTATAGTCTTCATCGTCCCACAATGTGCTGGTTATCATCAAGTCGGCGCTATATCGGTTACATGCAATAGGTACATTGTGTACACGACACTGACGCAGTAACATCATAATGTCTGCTTCATGTGGCTGCGGGTTGAGGTCGTCGATCAGGAAAATGGCGAAGTCGATCTCGTGTCGTACTACCATTGCTGCAATTTCCGCATCACCACCCAACGGACCTGAATTCATGCGTGTAATTTCTGCATTTATTCCTTTTTCTTCAAAGGCTTCTTTGATAAGAGCTCCTGTAGTTCCTGTACACACAAGATGATGTTCTGCTAAAAAATCGGAATTGTAATAACACCATTCTACCATATCTGCTTTGCGGTGATCGTGTGCAACCAAAGCTATTGTTAATTTCTTTTTCATAATTGTTTCTTTTGTGATATGTGAAGTTCAGTCACATTCTTATGTTATTACTATTCTATTGCTTCCTAAATAGAAGATCTTAATATCTTATGTTTTCAAAGATAAAACTTTTCTGTTTCATATTGGTTAAGTAATAATTAAACTTGTGAATATTGCAAGAATAAAAAATGGCCGAAAACTATATCCGACCATTCTTATACTTAACTATATCAGTTTGTTAATCCCATAGTTTCTTGCTGCTCAAAGCATATTTTCCACCACCGGTAAATATAAGGGCTACAGCTCCGAAGAAATATAAGGCCTGTAACTCTATTGTCAATCCTCCTGTAGGACTAAGCGTGAATATTTCGGCAGCATGAGCCATACCTACAGCCACTATCATATTGAAGGCAAAGATGGCTGCGGCTATACGTGTGCCATACCCCAGTATGATGAACAAAGGTGCTATGACTTCTCCTACATATACTCCATACACGATGAATGATGGCAGACCGGAAGCTTCCAGCATTTGCTCTATTCCACCAGCCCCGTATACCAATTTTGCGATGCCGTGCAACAGCATTAAAATACCTATGCTCAGACGGAGTATAAGTATTCCCAAGTCTGTATTCTTTTCTAATATCTTCATGATTTCCTTAATCTATTTATATTGTTGTTACTATAGCCTAAATAATAAACAATAATATATAAATTATGTTCATGATTCCATTAGTCTCTCGTATGCAGGATCTTGTATGTTTTTTTGTTTATATCTATTTGGTACTTATTATTTTGTCTCCTCTGAATGTCAGATTGCCCGCAGGGTAACTCCAAAGTTCGGTAGCTCCTTTTGTGGTTATGTCTGTAGGCTCTCCCCACGCCAGTCGGGTCATTTCTTTTGTCATCCCTACACGTATTTTGTTTTGTAGAATACGGCGAAAGTTATTCTGATTGAATTGCTTCGTATAGCTGTCGGCTTCACTTTCGGTATATATTGTTTTAATACCTTCTGCCTTTAGTATAGAAAAAGGAACTGATATTTTTACTCCTCCCGGATTTTGCAGTATCAGAGATAATTCGTTAGTGCTATTGTCAATGTTGACATCCGTACACTTCCATTTTTGTCCTGTTATAGGAGTTATTGCTTTTCCTGTGACTATATTTCGGGACATTTTCAATTCACTGTCCGAAAGTACATATACATTTCCTGTAAACAGTTGTCTTTGTTTTTCAAAATACCCCCTTACAATGAATGGAAAAGTATATTCTGCATTTACATCATATTTATAATATACAATGTCTCCACTGGTCAATTCTTGCAGTTTTAGATAAAAATCGGTGTTAGTGCTGACTTCTCCCTGCTTCCCTTTAGGGTGTTTTATCACTTCTAATACATGAAAATATTTATGGGCAAGATCCTCGTACCGGGAGTTGTAGTTATCGTTTGACTTATATATATTCTTTTCGTCATTCAACAAACCATCATCCTTTTTGTATTTGAGAATAAATCCGCTGTAACCATAGGCTTGCGAAGGTTTATCCAATCCCATGAGGAACAGTTCTTGTCCTGTATATCCGGTTGCATTCTTTCCTAAAAAGTTGACTGTGCTATCGTAAGGTATGGCTAAATCTGTTTTACTACTCTTCTGAGCAAATAGAGAGCATGTTAATGAGATTAAAATTATTGAGATAAGTAGTTTTTTCATATTCTAAGTACATGTTAATATTTGATGTCACATTTCAGAATTATTACTGTCAATCCGTCTGAAAAGATTCATTTGTTTTGGGTGTTCAAAAATACAAATATTACTCCATATAAAAGAACCGATAGTTTTTATCTAACATTCTTGATGTGTTTGCTGTTTTGTAACTTGTTTGTAAATAGATAGTTGTTCGTTTTATTTAATTTTTCGACAAAAAATATAAAATATATTTCTCTCTCATTCGTCATAAATAATGGATATATCCCCAATGTTATTAAAGTGAATGATAATGTATAATATGAAAAAGAATAATGTTTAGGAGAGAAAAAAAGCAAGTAGCATCGTTACATATATTTGAAAAGAAATGCACAGGTTGTGAAAAATGTGTCTCACATTGCAGGCCAAGAGTGCTGGGGATGGTATATAAAGAAGATCGAAGTTATGCTACAGTAGAGTTTTTGCAAAGATGTGTCGGTTGTGGAAAATGTACTTGGGTTTGTCCTGTAGATGCTATTGAATTAATATTAGTTTAATAATGATTATAGAAATGGAAAAAAGTATAGAGAAAAAAGGAAATGCAGAGAATGCGATAATGCCGGCTTTGGTTATTCTGACCTCATTGTTGATGGCTTTGGCAAGCATTTTGTATTTAATCTTTTGGGTAGGCGAAACTATCGTGAAATAAAAAAATAATGTGTTTTGACTATGTAATCGACACTAAAAGTTATATTTAGATAAATAATTGTTCTGTGAAATAAAAAAATAAATTGATATGAAAAATTTTAGAATAAAAAGAATATTAGGAGTGTTTATTTTTATTGCAGTCTTTGCTGCTGCTATAGCTGTTGTAATGTTGCTTTGGAACGCATTGATCCCTTCAATCGTTGGTTGGACGACAATCAATTACTGGCAAGCGGCCGGATTGATGATATTATGTCGATTGTTGCTTGGAGGATTCGGCCGATTTGGAAAGTGGGGTAGAGGTGGTGCTTTCGGAGACAGGCGTAAGGACTTTGCTCATTGGCATGGGCTTAAAGATAAAATGGAAGGTATGTCTCGCGAAGAGCGTAAAGAGTATATCCGAAAACATATGAACGAGCACTGGAAGAGGGGGGATGACTGTTGTAGAAGAAATCATTCTGACGAAAGACAAGAAAATACGGATCGCGAATATGACCAATGATATATCGAATAGCCAACAGAGCGTATCCTATATCTTTAAGAAGTATCGTGCACAATTAAGAAATTATATAAATAAACGTGTATTGTCGAAAGAAGATAGTGAGGATATCTTGCAAAATGTCTTTTATCAACTTTCGAAGGTCGATTTGATAGATAAGCCGATCGAACACATGTCTGCATGGCTGTATTCGGTAGCCAATAATCAAATTATAGATCGTAGCCGTAAGCGAAAAGAGGTGGAAATGCCCACTGTTTATAGCGCAGACGAAGATGAATTGTTTTTAATTGAGATTGCAAATGTGCTGGCCGATGATGATTCCTCTCCCGAAGAAGAATATCTGCGCTCGTTGGTGTGGCAGGAGTTAGAAACAGCATTGTCAGAGTTACCTCCCGAACAGCGGGATGTATTCGAGCTGACGGAGATAGACGGCTTCTCTTTTAAAGAAATATCAGGTGCTACTGGTATTGCCATAAATACTCTTATTTCGCGTAAAAGATATGCAGTCTTGCATTTGAGACAGAAGCTGCGGAAGCTGTATGACGAGTTTCTATACCAATAAAAAAACAGCAATGAGAAGTCTCATTGCTGTTTTTATTATATTATGTCTGATGATTGAGGGATAACTCTTTATTGAGCTGTTACCTGGGTAAATTTAATAAAGACTTTTAACTTTTCAGGTGAAACTGCTGTTCCCGGAGTAGGAGTGTCTAAAGCCGCCATGACAAGAATTTCATAAGATACTTTATTGTTAGCGCCCAACGGAATCCATGTATAGCGTCTGTATTCGGGGCCACTCCCGTCATAAATACCTATATTTCCCATATAACCTCCATAAGCCGTGTTATAGGCTGTAGCATTATACCATGTGCTGCCGCTATCGCTATTATTTCCACCCCATCTTTTAGCTGGTATAGTGAGAGTATTGGCGCCTGCTACGGTTCCACCGCTGTAAATGGTATTGTAATTCCATATTACGGTTTGTGCAGCATCCTGATTATTTCTTATCTGTATGTTTATATATTGGTTTCCTATTGCAATCGAACTTACACCTGATGGCACACGAACTCTTGCTGAGAACTTACCATCGGGTGAATTGCATTGTAGTGTATACCCAGTAGTTCCTACATCATTGCCTGTATTGTCTGTAGTGTACATTAAGTATCCCATTACAGATGTTTCTTCTATTGATGCCGTTAGAACGTTCCCAACAGTAACTTCGTTACAGCCTGTGATACCTGTATTGGATGAAAGAAAGTTAGCGAGATCAAAAGTGATACCATTAGGTGCCTGTTGGTCTATTGTTGGCGTACCTGACAATGAGAAGTTGAGCATACCATTCCCTACTGATAGCATGCCTCCGGAAATAGTAGCTTTTACATCCGGGTTGCCTACCGAAGTAAGTGTTGTTCCATTGAAGCTACCCCCGTTACTTCCCGAATATGGTATTTGCAATACAGTACCTGATATTATAGGTGTTCCTCCCACAACTTGCTGGCTCGGACTCATTGATGTGCCTGAACAGTTCAGGGTGGCAGATGCAGACTCAGCAGAAGCATTGGCAAAGATCCTCCATTGATCACCGTCCCAAAACATATAACCCACCGTGCTGAAATTTACGTTGTTACCTGTATTGTATACTAATAATCCGGTAGTCGGGTTTACGATTGTAGTTTTGTCAGTAGAACTTTTTAATGTTACTCTGGGAAGTAATACACCTTTATTGGCCGATTGTACATTCAGTATCGCCGTTGGATCTGCTTTGCCGTCATATCCGATAGCAACAGACCCCATCTGATAAATGTCTTGCAGATTGGATGTTGCCTGCTTAGCTGAGTCTGATACAAACCATGGTTCGGTAGGTTCTCCACTGGTTCCTACCCACTTAGTACCATCCCAATACTCAAGTTGTTTCTTAGTTGTGTTGTAAATAAATAAACCAACAGCCTTAGTCGCAGTATCCCCTGTTAGTGAGCCTAAATTTAAGTTGTTGCGTTCTGTGGTAGTGAAGTGAGGCATACGTAGACCTCCTTTGCCTGAAGAAATAAGTTCTAGTACCGAATAGCTTTGAGGTTTTTCGTTGCTGCCAATAGTCACTTGTGCTACCATACTTTGAGTAAGTAAGTAACAAGAGGCTAATAAAATCATTAATCTTACATTCATTATTGTCCCAATTAGTAAAGTTTTTCTATGAAAGAAAGATGTATTGTTTGTCTTCCACTCCAATACATATATTAAATATAATGTCTACACTTTTTTGTCTGTTTTTGGCAAAGATATGCAATTCTGTTGGTTTTAGAATCTTTCTCTATATGATTTTCTAAAATATAATGTTAAATTTTTATTTGACTATATTTTGTTGTATATTAGATGTTTAAAAGTGTCCTTTCGGGAGGCTTATATCCACTTTTGATTGAGAATCTGTTTAAGTTTTTATTGTTTTGTTTTGTTAGTTCGAATATATCTATTTACTTTGTGTTTCAAAGTAGAATGATATGGATGCAAATCTTGAAGATCTGAAGCATATACGTTCCATGATGGAGCGTTCGAGTAAATTTCTCTCGCTGAGTGGTATGTCTGGTGTTTCTGCCGGAGCTTTTGCTTTGTTGGGTGCCGGTGTAGGGCATCTTATTTTGTCGGAGCAATTTACTTTTACAAATAGTAAATTATATGATTTTATAATATTGGCAGGTCTTGTATTGTTATGTGCTGGGCTTTCTGGGCTTTTCTTTTGCATGAAGAAGGCCAAAAAGAGTGGAGCAAAGCTTTGGATGCCTGTTACTGTCCAGATAGTGAAAGATTTTTCGGTGCCTATGCTTGTAGGAGGTATCTTTTGTGTGATACTCATCTTTCAGCATGCAACTCGCATGGTAGCGCCATCTATGCTCATCTTTTACGGTTTGGCACTCATTACAGCCGGTGCACGTACCTATCGAGATATAAAGATACTTGGAGCTTGTGAAATAGTATTAGGTTTGCTTGCGGGGGTATTTGTATATAACGGATTGTTGTTTTGGGCTGTTGGTTTTGGTGTTATGCATATAATATATGGCATTGTAATCTATTATAAATATGACATGAAGTCTGGTAAAAACGGTTGATTATGAAAGATATTATATCTGGCTTGAATAAAGTCTTCGACAGCCGTGTCAGACTAGGGATTATGTCGGTATTAATGGTTAATGACAGCGTCGACTTCAATACAATGAAAGAGTTGCTCGATGTCACAGACGGGAATTTGGCTAGTCATTTGAAGGCATTAGAGAAGGAATCGGTAATAGAGGTACGTAAACAATTTGTGGGGAGAAAACCAAATACTTCATACAAAGTGACTCCATTGGGAGAAAAGCTTTTTAAAGAACATATCGATGCTCTTGAAAAACTAATTAATCCTCTCTGATTATTTTTTTATTCATTTGCTTTGAAATTCAAAGAACTTTTAATTAATTATAAATTCTCATTATGAAAACAAACTTTGGAATAAATGTAGACATGATTTTTGTCAAAATTATTGTTGTTGCAGTCTTGGTCGTAGTTATGCTGATACCTATCAGCCTTATAAAATCGCTTGTAGAGGAACGCGAAGAAAATCAGCAGTCTGCTCAGGACGATATTAGTACCAAGTGGGGTGGGGTGCAGAAAATAACAGGGCCTATACTTGTGTTGCCCTATCAGGTGGGAGTGGATAAAAATCAAAATCTATTGATCAACTATGCTTATTTTCTCCCCGACAGTTATGAGGTAGATGGTAATGTAAACACAGAAGAGCGAAACCGGAGTCTTTTTAAAACTCTCGTTTATCAATCAGACTTGCAGGTGTCAGGTAAGTTTGCCCTACCCGACTATCGTAAGCTGAATATAAAAGAGGAATCTGTGATTTGGAAAGACGCCCATGTGGTTATTGGCATTCCGTATCTTCAGGGGGTAAAAAATAAAATTGAGTTTAATGTAAATGGAACGCTGCAACCCGTCCAACCTGGCGTAAATGCGAATAGTACTGTAGACTCAGGATTGACAGTTAGTTTTCCTCTAAACCCGGAAACGACAGAATATAATTTCGATTTTTTACTAACCCTTAATGGCAGCGAAGGCTTGTATTTTACTCCTATAGGAAAAGAAACACATGTGCACCTTAAGTCGCCATGGAAAACAGTATCTTTTGATGGGAATTTTCTGCCCGAGCGCAAAATAGATAGTAACGGATTCGATGCCAAATGGAGTGTTTTCGATTATAACCGCAACTATGTGCAGATGTGGAAGGGTAGCAACGAGAAATTAACATCTTCCTCTCTTGGTGTCGATTTCAAGCTTCCTGTCGATAAATATCAGATGACAATGCGTTCTGTTAAATATGCTATAATGTTTATTGTACTCACGTTTGTCGTATTCTTTTTGGTCGAGCTGTTGAGTAAAAAGAAGATTCACCCTGTCCAATATCTATTGGTAAGCTGTGCATTGGTTCTGTTCTATACGCTATTGCTTGCTATATCCGAGCATCTTAGCTTTAGTCTGTCCTATCTTATATCGGCTTTTGCAACCACAGCTTTGATAACCCTATACTCCACTACTATGTTCAAAAACCTGAAACAAACAGCCATGATGGGATTATTCCTGACAATTCTCTATGCGTATCTTTATGTCATACTGCAACAGGAAAACATGGCATTGCTGTTTGGTGCAGTAGGTCTGTTCATAGCTTTGGCTATAGTAATGTTTGTGTTACGAAGAGTAGATTGGTATAAGAACAATACCGATGAGTCCGAAATTGTAGAAGATAACAGTTCTGAATATATCTCACAAGATGATAAATAATTTATAGCTCATTGCGTTTACATAAGTTTTAAGAAAAGGTTTGAAGTGTTAAATAACATTTCAGGCCTTTTTTTATTGTATTAATAAGCAAAATATTATCTTTGCTTACAACGAATTTTATAATTAAAAGACCTTGTAAATAATTTGATGACCATGAAGAAAACTACATTCCAATTTGGATTTGTTCTCCTTTGCTTTCTTATCAGCTTAAGTCTGTATTCTCAAACAGATAAGATGAAAAAAGATAGAGCCTATTGGGTAGATATGCTGTGTAAACTATCAGAACCCGTACTCTATAATATGAGTAAGGGTGAGCTTAAAAAGAATATGGCAGTAGAGCTTAGTCCTACTTGGGATGGACGTACCAAAAACGTTACATACATGGAAGCATTTGGCCGGTTAATGGCGGGAGTCGCTCCGTGGCTGGCTTTACCCGATGATGAAACCTCGGAGGGTAAGCGTAGAAAACAGATGCGTGAATGGGCTTTGCTGAGCTATGCTAATGCTGTCAATCCCGATAGTCCCGATTACTTACAATGGACAGGATCTAGTCAGGTGTTGGTCGATGCTGCTTATATTGCTAATAGTTTTATACGTGCACCAAAGGCTCTATGGGAGCCTCTCGATCAGGTTACGAAAGATCGTTATGTGAAAGAGTTCAAATCGTTGAGAACAATAAAGCCTGCTTATAACAACTGGTTATTGTTTCGGGGTATGGTTGAGGTCTTTTTGCTGTCGATAGGAGAGGATTATGATGGTTTTGCTCTCGATGTCGCTATCCGCAAAATGAATGAGTGGTATCTCGGAGACGGCTGGTATGGAGATGGGCCTGAGTTTTCGCTCGACTATTATAATGGTTATGTAATACATCCTATGTTGGTCGAGATAGTAGAGATTGCCGAACAGAAGAAGAAACCTTCTGTTATTAGCCTGGATTTAGCATTGAGACGTATGCAAAGATATAATGAGCTGATAGAGCGTCTGATATCGCCCGAAGGAACATTTCCTGCTGTAGGAAGATCTATGACATACCGTATGGGTGCTTTCCAAACATTAGCTTTGTCTGCATGGAAATATGGATTGCCTGAGAGTATGTCTGAGGGGCAAGTGCGTAGTGCTCTGACTGCGGTGATGAAAAGAATGTTTTCGATGGAAGGAAACTTTAATAAGGAGGGATTCTTACAGCTTGGTTTTGTCGGACATCAAACTAATCTGGCCGATTATTATACAAATAATGGTAGTCTGTATATCACTTCGTTAGTGTTTTTACCATTGGGTTTATCAGCCGATCACTCATTTTGGACTTCGCCTGCTCAAGAGTGGACATCTCAAAAAGCGTGGGGAGGTAAAGCATTTCCTAAAGATTACCATCAGTCAATAGCTAAATAATTGAATAATATATGATACACCTTAACCTTAAATTATTTATTGTCACAGGACTTTTGTCTCTGTGTATATTCTCTTGTAGTTCTGACGAAAGAGCTAAAAGTCAGTTTGTAGATGAGAATATTGCATACGCTACAGCTCAGACAGATAAAATGCTGGAACAGGTAGGAGAGCCTACAGGAAAGAATTATCCGCGCACTATGAGGAAAGACAGCACTTTGGCTGTTACCAATATGTATGACTGGACTCCCGGTTTCTTTCCCGGTTCGTTATGGTATTTGTACGAACTGACTAAAGATTCTAAGTGGAAAGATATTGCCGAGAAATGGACTGCATCTTTAGAACCTTTAAAAACTTTTACAGGACATCACGATTTAGGTTTTATGATGTATTGTAGCTATGGTAACGCAGAAAGGCTTGCGCCAAAACCGGAGTATAAAGATATTCTTATCGAAAGTGCAGAGTCCCTGTCTACTCGTTTTAGTGAAAAAACGGGAGTTATAAAATCATGGAATAGGTTCAAATCGTGGAATGACAGTTCTTTGTTTTACTATCCTGTAATCATTGATAATATGATGAATCTGGAAATGCTCTTTTACGCCTCAAAGGTATCGGGGAATAAAAAATATTATGATATTGCCGTACAACATGCCGATGCCACACTTAAGAACCAATTTAGGGAAGATTTTAGTACCTATCATGTTATTGCCTACGATACTGTTAGTAGCAATGTGGTAGGGAAAATGACAGCACAGGGTTTTAGTGACAATTCTACATGGTCGCGTGGGCAGGCGTGGGCTATTTATGGATTTACTATGGTGTATCGTGAAACACAAGATAAAAAATATCTGGATGCAGCAGTTAAAGCAACGGATTACTATCTGAAAAATTTACCTGACGATTTAGTTCCTTTATGGGACTTCAATGTAGGTGTGGATGGATATGTTCCTGGGCAAAGGTCTTATTCTGCTACTTTTCAGGAAAAGCTTCGTGATGCGTCAGCCGCAGCTATTGTTTGTTCTGCTCTTTTCGAGTTAGGGCAAATTGCCAATAATCAATCTTACATAGATTATGCGGAGAAGATGATTCATAGCCTGGCTTCTCCTACATATAGGGCTCCTTTAGGTAAAAATGCAGATTTTCTTATTATGCACTGTGTGGGTAGTATACCTCACCGTTCCGAAATTGATCGTCCGTTGGTATATGCTGATTATTATTTCTTGGAAGCATTGGTAAGATACAAGAATCTTAAGAGTTAAGTTTGTCCACTAAAATAAATTATTAGATATGAAAATATACATTTTCCTCCTTACATTTATTCTTGTTATGTTTTCTTGTGAAGGAAACAAAAGACAAGAACCTGTGGACTATACGGATGATAATACCAGCACATTGTCGATTGAAAATATATTGACCGATACATCTAAAGTGTTGATGGCCGAATCGCCTGTCTATTTCGACAGTACACGCATTATAATTCATCCTATAGGCTTTGTAAGTTTGGATGAACCGAAGCGAAGCAGATTTTCAAAGTCTTCTTACGATGGTTATGAGGCGCCGATGGCGAATAATAGTAAGGATTTTATCAGAGGCAATATAACGTATTTGTTATTCGAGGATGTAGACAATGGTGTTACGCGTCCACTAACCAAAGAAGTGTTGAATATATCTAGTGTTGAGTATATGCGTGATTTGGCTCGTAAAAAAGACAAGCATTATCTGTTGTATATTTTACAGGATAAAGATACAAATAAGGATGGGATTATAGATAGTAGGGATATTACTTCCTTATATATCAGCAATCTGGATGGAACAGGGTTTTTGAAAATATCTAAAAACTTTTTTCAGTACAGAGGAGGCGAGTGGGTTAGCTGGTGTTCTCGTTATTACTTCCAAACAATAGAAGATGCAGACCGAAACGGAGAATTTGACAAGAGGGATACATATCATTACTATTATATAGATTTTTCTTCCGATTCTTATAAGGTAGTAGAATATAATCCATTGAAAGCTGTATTATAATAAATATATATTAATATCAGTGTTTTTCTTTTCTGCATTAACATTATAGTTGAGGTTCAATAGTGGAATGAGCTTTCTATATATAAAAAGTAAAGAGAATTAAACCTTTCAATATATTTCATGTTCTAATATAAAAAGATAGAACTTATAAATAATAGATAAATATGAAGAAATTATCTCTAATAATAATTATGATAGCATTCCTCCTCACATCTTGTGGAGCGATAAAACTTGCCGATGTGAATAATTTATCTCAGGGTATGACACAAATGGAGGTTAGTCGGATAATGGGAAATCCTGTGAGAATTTTATCTACCAGTTACACCCAGTATGGTCGGCAGGAAGTTTTCGAATATCATACCTATCGTAGCGAAGTGTATGCTATTGAGTTTCTTGATGGACGAATGACCGGATATGATTTTATGTATGAAGAAGTTCCGCCAGTAGGGCTTGATCCGGGACCTCCGGTTTATGTGCCTAATAGACCACATCGTCCCTCGCAACCCAATCGCCCTTCACAGCCAAGTCGTCCTTCTGAGCCGAGCAGACCTTCTCAGCCTAATAGGCCAACAGAGCCTAGTCGTCCCGAAAACAATCAGAAACCGGGAAATACAAGGCCGAGTACTAGACCATCGACCGGAAATACTACAGGACGATCTACTCCAGAGAAGTCGGAGACTACAAGATCGAATGATGATAAATCTACTACCACTACTACATCGAGATCAGGATCAACTACTAATAGATAATATTTGAAGAGAAAGTATTTGTAAATATCAGTAAACTAGCGTACTACTCTAAACGGGTTTGTTCTATTCACTTTTTTTATTACTTTTGCAAAAATAAATGAATTGGAGTTCAGAAACCAGGAAAAAAAACGAGGCGTATCCGAAAAGCCAAATGAGTAGGAACTTACATAAACTAGACAAACTATATGGAATGGTTTTTAAAAGTCGTAAAAGAACATTACGCAGATTTTAATGGAAGAGCAAGACGCAAAGAGTATTGGATGTTTGTATTATTTCAATACATCATTGTTCTTGCTGTTTATATCGTTGCTATTATTTTAAGCCTAATTGCAAGTACATTAGGTGCAATATTTACGGGAGCTGCAGGATTGGCTATGTTGGCTTTATTGGTGCCAAGTATTGCTGTTGGCGTAAGAAGGTTGCATGATATAGGCAAGAGTGGCTGGATGCTTCTTGTGTGTCTTATACCTTTTATTGGATCTATTTGGCTTCTTATTATGCTTTGTACAGAAGGACAAAAAGGAGATAATGAATATGGACCGGATCCTAAAACTGGCGAATAATCATTGAAATAACGATAAAAAAGCATGGATACTTCTCAATATCCATGCTTTTTGTTTTCTATAGATATTTACGATAACTAAAAAAATGTTAAAGTGGGTATTCTCCGAATATTTTCTCTATTTTTGTGTTATAGTAATTCTTAGAAGGACAACAAGCTTCTTTTGCTTAGTCAGCGAAGTAAAACGAATTTGTACAAAACTTGTTCATCCAGAGATACAATAATAATGAAGTAGGCTTTTGAAGAGTCTCACTTGTACATGCAATAATATAGAGTTAATAATAGAGTAAACATATAGTTAAATAATACCAAATGGAATTATTATATCCTCACGAACATCTTTCTTGCTATAACTATGAGAAGGGCGCCAGGCCAACAATTGAAAAAATAATGTTGGGGAAGAGGCAAAGATGGGATATCTCTGCTTTGGAGAATAAGGCTCTATTTATGATGGATGGAACTCTATCATTTTCGTTAGGTAATAGTATTGATGAAAAACTGTATAAAGGTAAAATATTGCTTCTTACGGCCGGAAGTGCTCTGTCAGGTCAGGCTGATTCAGATTCTACAATAATGATAATCCGGCTGCATAATACAAAACAGTTGTGCGATTGTTTCTCATTAGATATGTTATTGCGCGAGGAAAAAAATAATATGATCAAATCAGGTATTTGTTATCTGGATATAAATGAACGCACAAATGATTTTTTACTGTTTTTAGATACATGTATTTCAGACGGATTGAAATGTACCTATTTTTTCGCTTTGAAAGTTAAAGAATTTCTATATCTATTGAGAGCTTATTATACAAAAACAGAACTTTTAGGATTCTTCTATCCCTTGCTGAGTAAAGATATATCGTTCTCCGATTTCATTATGAAGAACTATCATAAAGCAAAATCAGTTCAGGAGCTTGCTGATATGACTCATTATAGTCTTTCTGGATTTCAGAAGAGATTTAAAAAGGTCTTTGGAATATCAGCATATCATTGGATGAGGGATGCCAGAGCTAAGCTTATTTATCATCAGTTAAATAGTACTGAAAAATCATTTAAAGAGATTAGCGATGAATATGGTTTTTCGTCTCCATCTCATTTCAATGATTTTTGTAAAACTACATTCGGTACAACTCCGGGCAGAATTAGAAATAAAAAGGAGCTCTCCAAGTCTTAATCACAAAAAGGTGTAATTTATGAAAAAGCAGGCATGATTATGTAATGATAGATGATTGTTATAGCCTTACATTTGTAGTGTAAATATATGAGGAAATATATTTATGCTAAATGAAAACCTGACTAGGTTGTAGTTTAACTCTATTATTGTGTAGTTTTGTAAAGTTTGTGTTAAGGTTGGAAAGTCTGCGAAGAGAATTTGCGGGCTTTTTGCGTTTTATATAATCTATGATTATTTATTAGTGTAACTAAAACCTTAAATTCTTCTTTATAGTACCCTTATATGCCTCTCGTTTTAGTCTTTTTTTAATTACCTTTGTTCTCAAATTTTAAGAATAAGAAAATGGCGCAATCATCCTTACTGGAGAAGCTAGATGCTTTAGTTATACGTTTCGAAGAAATAGGAAAGCTTATTACAGACCCTTCTGTTATTGCAGATATGAAGCGCTATGTAAAGCTAAATAAAGAATATCGGGATCTCGAAAAAATTAGCAACGCTCGTAACGAATATAACCAATTGTTAACTACAGTTGATGAAGCTAAAAATATACTTGAAACAGAAAATGATTCCGAACTGAGAGAGATCGCAAAAGAAGAGCTCGATCTGGCAAATGAAAGATTACCCCATCTGGAAGAAGAAATAAAAATATTATTAGTCCCTGCCGATCCGCAAGATGCTAAAGATGCCATTGTCGAAATTCGAGGTGGAACAGGTGGAGATGAAGCTGCTATATTTGCCGGTGACCTATATCGTATGTATATTAAATACTGCGAACTCAAAGGCTGGAGAACAGAAGTGACAAGCCTTACGGAAGGAACTTCTGGAGGGTATAAAGAAATAATCTTTACCGTTAGCGGAGAGGGTGTATATGGCATACTTAAATATGAATCCGGAGTTCATCGTGTACAACGCGTACCTGCTACAGAGACACAAGGACGTGTGCATACATCGGCTGCTACAGTAGCAGTTTTACCCGAAGCCGAAGAAGTAGATGTAGATATCAATCCAGCCGATATAGAAATGCAAACTGCTCGTTCGAGTGGAGCAGGGGGGCAGAATGTAAATAAGGTAGAAACAAAGGTTCAGCTTACGCACAAACCTTCGGGGTTAGTCGTTGTTTGCCAGCAGGCACGTTCTCAATTAGCGAATAGAGAGTTGGCTATGCAAATGCTTAGAACAAAACTATATGATATAGAATTGAGTAAATATCAGGAAGAGATTGCATCGAAGCGTAAAACTATGGTCTCCACGGGTGACCGTTCTGCAAAAATACGTACATATAACTATCCACAGGGCAGGGTAACCGATCATCGTATAAACCTGACATTGTATAATCTTGCAGGAGTTATGGATGGCGAAATTCAATCTATTATAGATCAATTGATAATAGCCGAAAATGCAGAAAGATTAAAGGAAAGTGAATTATAAAATAGAAATATAGAGAGATTTTAAATACTCAGATACTATTATGACTAAAGCAGAATTATTTGAAAATATAAAAAGAAAACAATCTTTTCTTTGTGTAGGACTCGATACTGATATAAAAAAAATTCCATCTTTTTTGTTAGAAGAAGAAGATCCGATATATTCTTTCAATAAGGCAATAGTAGATGCGACATATAAATATTGTGTAGCGTATAAGCCCAATACGGCTTTTTATGAAAGTCAGGGTATAAAAGGGATATTGGCTTTAGAGAAAACAATAGAATATATAAGGACAAAATATCCTGATCAGTTTATCATTCTTGATGCCAAACGCGGAGATATTGGAAATACATCGGAAATGTATGCTGTTTCTGCTTTTGAACATTTAAAAGCGAATGCTGTAACTGTAGCTCCATATATGGGAGAGGATAGTGTGAAACCTTTTGTAAAATATCCGGGCAGGTGGGTTATTCTTTTAGCTTTGACTTCGAACAAAGGCTCTGCCGATTTTCAGTTTCTCGAAGACAAAGAAGGAGAACGCTTGTTCGAAAAAGTTTTGAGAAAATCTCAGGAATGGGCTTCTGACGAACAGTTGATGTATGTAGTAGGAGCCACGCAAGGTGAAATGTTTGCCGACATACGTAAGTATGTACCCAATCATTTTCTTTTAGTACCGGGTGTAGGTGCACAAGGTGGTAGCTTGGAAGAGGTAGTGAAATATGGGGTGAATTCTCAGTGTGGACTGTTGGTAAACGCTTCCCGTTCTATTATTTATGCTGATAATACTCGCGAATTTGCATTTGCAGCCGCAAGCGAGGCTGAAAAATTACAGATAGAAATGTCCGGTTATCTAAAAAAGCTGAATTCGTAAATGCTCTAAATAAATATTCCTAAAAGAATTATTCATCTACTATCTCTGATATATTGAACATTCGTGTACTCTGCTATATTCTAGTCTGAAGCATTTTCTTTACTAATAATAAATTGTACATTTCTAAATAAATTACTTTATCTTTTAATAAAAGCCCTGTCAAGACCTATGACGGGGCTTTTTATTTTTGAGGTAATGTGTCTTATAATGAATAAGATAATTTGGATAGTGTAATTTTTCTTAAAAAAAACTTTAAAATGTTTTGTTGAAAAAGATAAAATGATATATATTTGCCATTGTAAAATATCAAAAAGAAACTCCTGTATCATTTTTCTAATCAAAAGTAAAGTAAAAATGTTTGTTTAACATCTTTAAATATTTTGATTATGGAAATTTCAACATTGAAGAAAAACGTTTGTTTGATTATCGCAATTCTTTGTACTACATCTGTAATGCAGATCAAAGCTCAGTCTGAAATTGAAGTCGATCTTGGTGCAGATTTGGTCAATTCATATGTTTGGAGAGGTTTTAAGCAAGCTGGGGCAAGTGTACAGCCGGGGATAAGTGCCAGTATGAGTGGCTTTACTTTAGGAGCATGGGGGGCAACAGATATAAGTAGTGTTGGTAAAAAAGAGGTTGACCTTTATGCATCTTACGAAAAAAGTGGATTAAAATTAGCTGTTACAGATTATTGGTGGGACGGAGAAGATGCCTTCCGTTACTTTAGTAGTCCGAAAGATGGATTTAATGGTCATTATCTGGAAGCAACATTAGGCTATACCTTGCCCGAGGCCTTTCCGTTGAGTATATCATGGAACACTTTCTTATTAGGAAAAGGTAATAAGAAGGAAAATGGAGATAACTCGTATTCTACTTATGTAGAGCTTGCATACCCTTTTTCGGTAAAAGGAGTTGATATGGGGATCGCTGCCGGATTTACACCATGGGAAAGTTCTGTATACCCTACATCCGGTTTTAAATTTACATCTATAATGCTTAATGCATCGAAGAGTATAAAGATCAATGATTCGTATTCTTTGCCTGTATTTGCAAATATAATCTGTAACCCCAATACGGAAGATATTCATTTCGTATTTGGAATCTCAATAAAATAAATCATTCTTAATTATTATTTAATATGAAAAAAATTGAAGCGATTATTCGCAAATCAAAGTTCAATGAAGTACGTGCGGCGTTACACGAAGCTGATATTGACTTTCTGTCATGGTGGGATGTAAAAGGACAGGGTAGTGCTCGCCAAGGATTAATCTTTAGAGGTATAGCTTATGATATAAATGCTATAGACCGTATATATATATCATTCGTAGTGAGAAATATAAATGTAGATAAGTCTATAGAGGCAATTCTAAGTTCGGCATATACAGGAGAAAGTGGCGATGGCCGCATATTCGTTTCCAGTGTCGAACAGTCTATACGTATCCGTACAGGCGATCATGGAGATGAGTCTTTGTATGATAAAGAGGACGATAAATAAGGATTTGGTTTATAAAGGTTTAAGCAAAAAAAATATAGAATATGAAACGAGTTTTATTCAAATATATTACTATCCTGTTATTAATGATATTGTCTGTGCCTTCATTTGTGGCAGCACAAGGTTCAGTCGCATTAGCTACAGATTCGGCGAAGGTAACTGCGGCCATTCCTGTAATAGAGGCTGTTACCGTTACCGAAGAAGTACCTACATTAGACTCCGGAAATACAGCTTGGATGATAGTTGCCACTATATTGGTCATGATGATGACTGTTCCCGGGTTAGCTTTGTTTTATGGAGGACTGGTTCGCCAAAAGAATATCTTAAGTATAATAATGCAATGCCTCTTTGTTACGGGCGTTATCAGTATATTGTGGATCGCATTCGGATATAGCTGGGTGTTTGGGACTGATTTTATGGAGGCTGATAGCGCCTTAGGGGCTGTGATTGGAGGATGGGACAAAGTGTTTCTTTCCGGATTGACATTAGACACTCTTACAGCAGGAAACATACCGGAAATACTATTTGCTGTTTTCCAATGTATGTTTGCTGTTATAACCCCTGCTTTGATAATTGGAGCTTTTGCAGAAAGAATCAAATTCTCAGGTTATGTTGTATTTATAGTTCTATGGTCTATAATAGTATACAACCCGATGGCTCATTGGGTATGGGGTGGAGGTTGGTTGCAAGGAATAGGAGCAATCGACTTTGCAGGGGGTACAGTTGTACACATCAATGCTGGGATATCTGCTCTTGTTATGGCGATTATGTTAGGACGCCGCAAGGGGTATCGGACTATAGGTCATCCGTTTACTCCTCATAATATTCCGTTTGTTTTCATTGGGACTGCTTTACTTTGGTTAGGATGGTTTGGTTTCAATGCAGGAAGCGGCTTGGCTGCTGACGGCCTCGCTGCCAATGCATTTCTTGTAACGCATTTGGCTACATGTGTTGCTGCTACTATATGGATGAGCCTTGAGTGGATTATGTATAAGAAACCCACCGTAGTCGGCTTTTGTACAGGGGCAGTGGCCGGACTTGTGGCCATTACGCCTGCTGCAGGAACAGTCGATGTTGCCGGTGCAATTGCTATCGGAGGTGTGTCTGCTCTTGTTTGCTTCTGGATGGTAGCGTATATTAAACCAAAATTAAAATATGACGATTCTCTTGACGCTTTTGGTGTTCATGGCATTGGAGGTATCGTAGGTTCTGTTCTTACAGGTGTATTTGCTACTCAGGCCATAACAGGAGAAGGTGGAGTGCAAGGTGCATTGTATGGAGATTGGAACCAGTTATGGATACAAATAATTGCAACTGTGGCATCTATAGCCTATAGTGCAGTTCTGACATTTATTTTGTTCTTCATTGTTAATAAGACTATTGGGCTTAGAGTATCTAAGGAAGATGAATCTATCGGATTAGATATCTCTCAGCATGGAGAAATAGCTTATAGCGAGGATGAATAGAAATATCTTATACTATCAAAAACACAAAAAATTCAGAGAAGGTATGGAGTTCCTGCGATAGGAACTCCATTTCTATTGTAGGTTAAAAACCCGTTCTTATTCGAGAGTCAAATCCACGACTTCGGCATCAGGTGCATTTTTTGTAACAGATGCGATACCATTATCTCTGCTGGCCACACTTTCATACATTTCACTTGTACCTATTATTTGTCCGTTAGTGGCTTTCAGATTGAAGTATGGTTTGCCATTTTTAGCTTCCAGTTTGTCGAAGCGAGCTTCTACCAGACTGTTCTTTTTTACTGATTCAATACCGTTTTTGCAGTTTTCTTTTGTTGTGTAGCCTTCACTTGTAAGTATTACTTGTCCATTACTAGCTTTAAGATCGAACTGAAATTCACCGTTCTTTCTTTTTTTAATTTCAAATTTTCCCATTTTGTTTAGTTTTAAAAAGATGTTTGTATTAAATAAGAACGTAAGATAATGATAAAATGTTTTGGCTATGTATCTTTTTCAACCAAAAGGAGTTAAATCGCTATTTATAGAGGAGAAAAATACAGAGTTGCTTTGCCATATCTGGCAGTGTTTTCGACCATTGTTTTACTGTCTTGGTCTTTATGTATTCATCTTCACACGTTATGTTCATGGCTATGCATAGTCTTGTATTAGCATTGCAATGTTTGAGTATATCCTCTACCAGTTTTTGATTGCGATAGGGGGTTTCTATGAATATTTGTGTTTGATGTTCCTGATAAATAAGATTCTCGAGCTGTTTTATCTTTTTCGCCCTCTCGGAAACATCTACCGGCAAATAGCCCTGAAAAGCGAAGCTTTGTCCGTTAAAACCCGATGCCATTAGCGATAGTAGTATCGACGACGGACCCACAAGAGGCACTACTTTGTATTCTTTTCGTTGAGCTATAGCTACTATATCGCTTCCCGGATCGGCTACAGCAGGACAGCCGGCTTCCGAAATTATTCCTACATGAAATCCTTTAGATATGGGTTGCAGATAGCTGTCTATTTGGTCGAGGTTGGTATGTTTGTTTAATTCGTAAAACGTGAGTTCATCTATATTTATGTTACCGTCCACCTTTTTAAGGAAACGACGTGCCGACCGAATATTTTCTACTACGAAATATTTGATTTGTAAGATAATATCTTTGTTGTGTGGAGGAATAACTTCTCCTATACCGGTTTCACCCAGTGTTACAGGGATCAAAAAAAGAGATGGTTGCATATATAAATAGATCGTTTGTTTATATCAAAAAAGTGAATACAGACTATTTTCGTCTGTTTATGTCAAGCATGATTTTAACTAAAAAGTAACGAAAGTAACGTTTTTTGCTCATTTTTTTATTTGTTACTTTTAATACCGTTTCTTAAGCATATTTTCTTTATATAGATAAAGTTTCGAAAAAAGAAAACAGTTTCCACTCCTTTATCTAAAGTATGATTCTCATAGACAAAAATAAGTAAAAAATCTATAGAGTCTCTTTTATATCAGCTATACATACATGCGAATGAATAAATAATAGTGATTCTCTTATTCTGAAAAAATATTTTTGTCCTAACTTTGCAAAAATATAAATATTTAAGAATGAATCTGCCTCTCGATTTCATAGCTCGTACAAAACCTTTATTGAAAGAAGAATGGGACAAGTTTGCTGCATCTCTCAACGAAGAAACTCCTGTTAGCATACGCTATAATAAAATTAAGACTGCACAGATAGATAAGCCTGATTTTTCTTCTGTTCCATGGGCTGATTCAGGATATTATTTGTCTCAAAGACCTCAATTTACGTTCGATCCTTTGTTTCATGCCGGATGCTATTATGTACAGGAAGCTTCTTCTATGTTTGTCGGACATGCTCTGAAACAGTACCTGAAAGGAGATGTAAAAGTTCTTGACCTATGTGCGGCGCCGGGAGGAAAGTCGACGTTGATAGCTGATACTATCAGTAGCCAAAGTTTGTTGGTAGCTAATGAAATAATTCGCTCTCGGGCAAATATATTGGCTGAGAATATTGCTAAATGGGGTAATCCTAATACTGTGGTTACCAACAATAATTCATTTGAGATAGGTAAACTTAGAGAGTTCTTCGATGTCATACTTGTAGATGCTCCATGTTCGGGCGAAGGTATGTTTCGCAAAGACGAAAATGCGATTTCCGAATGGTCTGAAGATAATGTGATGCATTGTCAGGCTCGCCAACGTGAAATATTGGCTGATATATGGCCTGCGCTCAAGCCGGGAGGATTGCTGCTGTATAGCACTTGCACATATAACATGGAGGAGAATGAGGCAAATGTAGAATGGCTTAGGAGCGAGCTATATGCAGAAATTCTTCCTGTAGAAACAAAAGAAGAGTGGGGGATAACCCCTTCTTTGATAGATGGAGTAACAGCCTATCGCTTCTTTCCGCATAAGACCAAGGGCGAAGGCTTTTTCTTTGCTTTATTGAGAAAGCCGGAATCTGAACAAACGGGTATGAAGAGAACTAAAGGTGGTAAGAACAAACAGGCAAAGGAAGACTTACCTTCTGTATATAAGAACTATATACTGAATAAAGAGCAATTCACCTTCTATCAAAAGAGAGATAATTGGTATGCCTTTCCTTCCGCTCAGTACGAAGACCTATTGACAATAAGTTCCATCCTTAATGTCGTTTCGGAAGGTATTTGTCTGGGGCAATTTAAAGGGAAAGATTTTATCCCCGATCAGTCTTTGGCTCTGACTAATAGCCTGAATATAGAAGCTTTCACTTCCTGCGAAATAGACTGGGCTACTGCCATCGCATTTCTTCGCAAAGAGGCACTGGTACTGGCTGATTATCCCAAGGGCTATTTGCTACTCACTTATCGAGATATACCTCTGGGCTTTGTGAAAAATATAGGGAACAGAGCAAATAATCTTTATCCGCAGGAGTGGCGCATTCGCTCTTCCAATCTCCCAGAGAGAGAAGTGAGGGTGATTTAGTTATCCTTTGACAAAGCCTAATATTCTGCCTATTTTACAGAATGCACGGAAGCAATTGTATATCCAGCTTTTCGATTTCATAATGTCTGTAACAAAGCCATTCTGTTCTAGATAATAGAGCCGTTCGAGTCTTTTTACGGCGCTTTCTTTCAGCAATTCTCTGCATACCTTTAGTTTTTCGGGGTAAATAACCTCGCCGCCTATCTGAGTGCTGAAACCTTCCATATTGTATATAACAATAAAAGTGTCGACATATTTCACCGGCAGATGGTCGATTGCTATTCCCTGAAAGAACAATTTCCAATCGGCTACCACTCGCAACGATTCGTCGTATAGACCAAACTGTTCAAAATTGCTGCGGTGTATAAAGAATGCCTGATGGCATAAGAAGCCCGAAAATAGCTCGTATATAGCCAGATTCCAATCACGGTCTTTATACGATGTGTCGGGTGTCAACTGACCTTTTTGCTCCATGTAAAAACTTCCGCAGATAAATGGATCATGAGGATCGGCGGCAAAAACTTTTTCGAGCGTATCGGCAGCATAAAGAGCATCTCCCGAATTAAGGAAATAGAGGTATTCCCCTTTGGCCTGCTTTATGCCCTTGTTTTGTGCATTGTATATGCCACTGTCTTTTTCACTTACCCAATAAGATACTTTGTCGCCTAGTTCTTCTATTAATCCTACACTACCATCAGTAGACTTACCGTCGATAATAATGAATTCGTAGTCGGTAAATGTTTGCGATACTACGCTGTCTATCGTTTTTCTGAGACCTGCTTCATCATTCAGGTTTATTGTTATTATTGATAACTTCATGGGAAAATGCTATTTTCTTTTCGATTTTAATAGAAATGGGCTTACAAATATTAGTTTTTGGTAGAGCATAAGCACTGCTGCGGCTTTCCTCAGTCCATACCCCTTGGCATAGTATATTTGTAACTTATACATCCTCCTGATGCGCTCTATAATTGTTTTTTTGAACTGGTTGCTTGTATATTTATTGAATTCGTCTAATAAGAATAACATCCAGGCAGTTTGGTTGAGCGGTTTCAGCGTGGAAGACATTCCTCCCAAATGCTGCCTGTATACGGCCATATAGTCGGGCAGGAATTTTATTTTTCCCGATAGCGATACTATAAGTTGCAGGGCATAGTCTCCGTTCTTTACCTTGTAGTACCAGTCGGGCGTTTTGTGTGCCTCTTTGCGAAAGAATATAGAGGCAGTGAGCAATCCCCAGTCTTTAGCCAGAATATCCTCGGTAGTAAGTACGTCACGCTCCATTTCTATGTTTTCGTCCAAGTGCCCACACATCAGTGTGTGAACCTTATGCGAACATAGGGCAAAGTCGGGGTGGGCTTCCATAAAGTCGAACTGCTTCTGCAATTTGTATGGGTCTGACCAATAGTCGTCACCGTCGCACAGAGCGATGTATTTGCCTTGTCCGCTGCTAATATTGTTTATCCAATTGAGCATCATACCCTGATTGGTTTCCGGCAGACGAAGACGTATTATATCGGGGTATTTCTTTTGGTACTCAATACAGATCTCACGAGTGCTGTCTGTGCTGCAATCTTCCCCTATTACAAGTTTGAAGGGGAAATCTGTCTTTTGCATCACAACTCCCTCTATGGCTTCAGCAATAAATTTCTCATGATTGTATGTAATCATGGAAACGGATACCATTATGTTTTTTTGCTCTGACATTTTAACTAAAACCTGACAAACTTGTACAACTTAAAAGCCCCTCTTTGTCTTCCCGGAGGGTAGAAACTGCTGACGCAATAAACTTATTCCACCTGTGCTAGCTTTTGACTTTTTAACTAAAACCTGACAAAGTTGTACTTGTTTCGTCAATATTATATTTTTCTTAAACTTTATTGTAATCAAAGGATTATCTCTCACGATATAGATAAAGATATTCTTTTTGTACATCTTGTTTATTGGAGTTTTATACTGTGTATTATCTCCACTATTCTCTTCATATCTTCCTCATCGTAACGATGGTCGCAAGGCAGAGGCAGCAGATAATTTACAACCTTGTATTCGGCAGAATCTTTTTCTACAAGAGCCAATGTTTCTTTCCAGTATGTAGAAACATATATTTTATTCTCTATCAGCTTTTTTCTGAGGTTAGGGTCTTCGGAATAAAACATATAGCTCAACGGACAAGTATCGGCAGGGAAATTGTCGTATTCGAATCTATTCTCTTTGCCTAAGACCGAGTGCAGATAGTTGAAATTTTTGATTTGTCGCTCTCTCAAATTCTCATAATCTATATTTGCAAGCAGAGCCGATGCGAGGTTCGACATCCGTTTTATCGGTTGACCAACAAGGCTGGCGCAATAGTCAAGATAGTCCTGATAGGCTGCACTTGCGCTTCCAAACTCGATACGTTTCATAAGGTGAGTCATATGAGGAATAGACATATCCTGCTCCAGTTCTTCATCCAATAATGTGTCGGTATACAGATAAGCTCCATCGGGAAGCCCAAAAAACTTACGTGGAGAATATATGGTGTCGATGCCTTCATGCGGACGTGAAAAGAAAGCATGCGTATTGTCTACAATCAATTGCTTGCCAAACCTTTTCACCAGTTTTTCTACTGTACAGCATTTTATACCATAGGTATCGGAGAAGAAGAATACTTCGTCTTTTCCCAACTCTTTGTCGAAAATAGGATCGAGCCTGAAATCGACAGAATAGAATTCATAGTCTATTCTCAGCTTTTTAATCGGTTCCCAGATTACTTCCGAATCGAGATACGGAATATATATTTTCTTATATTTCTTTGCCCTAAGTATATATTCGAGGCAGTTGCGTGCTGTATTTAGTTGCACAGCTCCTGTGTGATAGTGCTCGCCTTTGCGTAGCTGGAGTTCGAAGTATCCACCTATTTCTTTCATCTTATTTATCTGTCACTAAGATTATATTAGTTGATAATTTTCTAACATTGTTTTTATGTCCTCTACCGAATTGAACATCATAACATCTACGATAGAAAGCCAAGGTACAAAGTTTTCTCCAAACTGCTTGTATTCGATAGTATTACTCGATAAAAAACTAAGTTCTATATTTTCACGGGCAAAGTCCTCTTTGCTGTACAGGGATTGTCCGCCTATCGAGTTGTAATAGCAGTCAGCTTTCAGTTCTTTGCATAATGCTATTACTTTATCTTGCCCTTTCAGCGTATGATCCATATCTATGGTAGACGATACAATCAGTTCTGTTTCTATTTGCAGATAAGTTTTTATTTGTTCTATCGAATAAAATATATAGTGGGCAAGGTTGTCTTCCTCTTTGTTTATTATATTTTCTAACAATGGCATTACTGTATCAAAGAACGGAGCTTTGCGGTATGCCTCACGAATCTGATTGATCAGTTTTTTTCTGTCAAAATTCTTAGAAACATAACGCTCCCTTACATCCAGATAGTCCGAATCTTTTTCTAAAGGGATAGTAATTAGAACATCACTTCCGTTTCGGAGTATGCGATTCCTGTTTATCCAGCCTTTTTTCGTATATTCTATATTGTCATATATCACATATTTGTCAACTGTGTTCATTAGCTGAAAATACCCGATATACGGTAAGAAATAAGGTTGCATTATTCCAAGTTTCATTTTTGCCAAGGCTTATTTTCTATTAGTTCGCAAATTCTTTTTACATCTTCGGCAGACAAATTTGCGTACATTGGCAGGCAAATAATCTCTTTCGACACTTGTGTTGCAACAGGTAGATTGGCTGTATTGGCAGATGGAAGCCCCTTGTAGGTCGGAAAATCACTAATTAACGGGTAAAAATAGCGACGACCGAAAACATCATATTCCTGCAACTTAAAGTATAGTTCGTCCCGTGTCATCCCGTATTCTTTTGCATTTATTCGTATAGGATAGTAAGGGTAGGTATGTTCTACTCCTTCGGCTACTTCCATTATTGTAATACCTGCAATACCTTTCAATAAGCTGTTGTATAGCTGAGCCAGACTGAGGCGATTGTTAATATAACTATCTACATATTTTAGCTGCAAAGACCCGTAAGCAGCTTGTAGTTCGTTCATCTTGGCGTTGATACCCGGTTCTATAACAGTAGTTTCATTTCTGAATCCGAAGTTTTTGAGCAGGTCTATCCGTTGCTTTGTTTTCTCGTCCTGACAAACTATAGCACCGCCTTCTATTGTGTTATACACTTTCGTTGCATGAAAGCTGAGTATAGACAAATCGCCCCAATTCATCACAGATTGTCCGTCTTTTTTTACGGCAAAAGCATGTGCTGCGTCATAGATTACTCTTAGCCCGTATACGTCTGCTATGCGTTGTATTTCTTCTACATCACACGGATTGCCATATACATGAACAGGCATGATAGCTGTGGTTCGCGGAGTAATGGCAGCTTCTATCTTAGCGGGATCTATATTGTAATATTTATTGTCGATGTCGACAAATACAGGTTTGATATTATTCCACCACAAAGAGTGTGTTGTAGCCACAAAGCTGAATGGTGTGGTTATTACCTCTCCCGTAATGCGTAATGCTTGCAGCGCTGTGATTAGCGCCAGCGTACCGTTCGAGAAAACAGAGATATATTTTACACCCAGATATGCCGCCAATTCTTTTTCAAATTGTTCGTGAAAAGGGCCATTATTGGTCAGCCATTTATTGTCCCATATCTTTTCCAGATAAGGGATGAATTCTTCTAATGGCGGAAGTGCCGGTTGTGTGACTAATATTTTTTTACTCATAATTTTCTATATATCTTTTTTACAAAATCGGGAGTAATTTTTTTCATTCTGCCTTTCAGAGACTTGTCTCCATAGAGTAGAGTTTGCAGCCCTTGTTTGTATTTTGTAAATGGTTTGGTATACTTATAGTCGAAATACTTGTCGTATTGATTTACCAACTCTATAATGCGCAGGTTTTGCTGCTCTTCGTTCATTTTCGACCATTGCCCGTTGTCGTGTATACGATAAGCAGAGGTAACATTTTTGATATACGCCAAAGCGCCGAATTGTCCCATATACATACCTAGCATCCAGTCTGCGATTTCTATGTCGAAGAGTTTCGGGTCAATGTCTTTTATCAGCCTACCTCTGAATGTGCAGCACGAAAGATTGCCTATTCGGTTTCCTGTTGCCAGTTGCGAGGTTGTTATCAGTTCGAATTCCTTGTCAGTATTCCAGTCGAATATTTCTTCTCTGTTCTGATCCTCGAACAGGCGTACGTGGCGATTGAAACACATGGAGCATTCGGGGTGGCTTTCGAGAAAGATAATATGGTTTTCGAGATGATTCGATTCTGTCCAATAGTCATCGCCCTCCATGATGGTTACATAGTCTCCCGAACAAGCTGCAAATGCTTGTTGATAATTCTTTACATAACCTAGATTTTTCTCATTAGCGAGATATTTGAAAGAAAATGAAGTTTTATTTTCATACTCTTTGATAATCTCTAAAGTATTATCGGGCGAACAGTCATCTGCAACTACAATCTCTACATCATGCTCCGTTTGTTGCATAAGAATGCTTTCGAGCGTTTGCCGAATGTAATGTGAATGATTATATGTAATGAGTATGATATTTACTTTCATCGAGCTTTGTGTATGTTCTTATAAACATATTTAATAGTTTGTGAATCTTCTCAAGAGAATAGCTTCCTAAAGACTTTTTTTATAAACATGAAAGGTGCATAAAGAAGTCTTCCTATCTTATATTCCGAAGAGTTTTTATACGCCTTTGCCTCCTGCTTATAGTGTTCTGCTTCGATGCGGTCTCTTATCGGATTAAAATATTCTAAGAACAAAGGTACATGATTCCTGAACATTTGGAGAAGCATTGCATCGTTTTTTTCTTTGTGAGTATTGATTGCCGCAGAACGAGACACTGATTTTATTCTGTACAAATAATGAAAAGCATTCAGTTTAATCACTTTGTCGGTTGGTTTCAGCAATGACAGATAAAAGTCCCAATCTTCTATTCCATTCACCATATTGGGGTTATATCCCCCAACTTCAATAAAATGAGCACGGTGAAATATTGCAGAATTGAAAATCTGATTTTCAGTTATCATATTCTCGAAGACAAATTCTTTGTTTATGATCTTTTCGTTTCGTTCGCCAAAAAGAATTGTATCGCTGTATATCAGTTTTACTTCCGGATATTTCTCAAATGTTTCAATACTTTCTTTCAGATAATCCGGCCCTATCTTATCATCTCCATCGAGGGGAAGGATATATTTTCCTACTGCTTGCGCCACTCCATAGTTGCGGGTATCGCAAACTCCACTGTTTTCTTTATAGAAGTACTTTATCCGATTATCTTTATTTACCCATTGCAAGGCGGCTTCTTCCGTGTTGTCAGGAGAACCATCATTTACGATAATACATTCCCAATTCTGATATGTCTGATCAAGAACAGACTGTAAAGCTTCGGGTAGATATTCTGCCTGATTGTAACATGGAACGATAATCGAAATTAAAGGGGTTATAGTTTCAGCCATTTCAAAAAACCTATTTTTTTAAGTAATCTTACACTTACCGAAGTTTTCAGTTTGTATAATTCTTGACTCTTACTTCTCCATTCTTTATATAAACTGTGATACAACGGATAATGTTCTTTGATATGCTCTTCTTTCTCTTCCCATAATAGAGCATGATTGGCCGAGTCGGAGCTTATTCCATCGAGATAGTAAGTAGAAAAGCATTCGTTTATATGCTTATAAGAGCATTGGCGCAAGCATATAGCGTCAGCAAAAAAAGCCCAGTCGGCACCTAGCTTCATTGAGTCGTTATATCCTCCGTACGCTCTGAGTACTTCTGTTTTTATGAACGATGCCTGATGAGGAAGTGATCTTTCTGCAAAGAATTTAAAGTCGATATAATCGGGACAAGTATTTACCTGTTTTTTCGCATTGTGGCAATTTGCTATTTCTATGTTATGGAAAATAATATCTTCTCCTCCGGCAAGGTGTGAAATTGTTTTTTTTAGGTCGATATCTTTATTCAATATATCGCCACTGTTCATAAATAGGAGATAGTCGCCTGTTGCTTTCGACAGGCCTTTGTTCATTGCGTCGAATACGCCTTTGTCAGGCTCGCTCATCTGAAAGTTTATCTGTTCAGCATATTTCCGGATATGTTCTATGCTGCCGTCGGTAGATGCACCATCGATAACAATATATTCGACATCTTCTGAGCAATGGGGCATGATGCTTTCTATCGTTCTGAGAAGTCCGTCAGCATTGTTATAATTGATTGTTATTATAGATAGTTTCATCTGCCAAGTATCTCATTATAAAGTTTAATATACCTTTCTGTCTGCAACGTATCGCTAAAGTTATTTTCAGCATATTGTCTGATTTGTTCTCTGTTGAAAGTATATTTATCGTTCAAAAAGTCATTCAGAGATTGCACTAGCGTGTCAACTCCTATTTTTTCGATTAAGATTCCGTTTTCGCCAGTTTTTACATGTTCTGCCATGCCTCCATTACTGAAACTTATAATGGGTGTTCCGTTGGCAAACGATTCGAGCATCACATTCGGTAGGTTATCTTCTCTCGAAGGGATAACAGTTATATCAGCGGCGGTGTAATAATCGTTCAAAATAGTAGTGTCGTTTATATTTTCAGCATGAATATGGTTTGTATTCTTGTTTATATACGATTTGTCGGAAAGACTGCCTACCGTAATTAAATTGAACAAGTCCGGGTTTAATTTATTTACGGCGTCAAATAGTATGGGAAACCCTTTTTGCTCGTTTTCGAGAGAAGCTCCTACTGCAAGAATGTTTTTTTTGCTGTTATTGATTCCCAATTTATATCTTGCTTGTTCTTTCTCTTTGAGAGGATAATATGAAAATTCGATCCCGTTAGGAATCAAATAGTGAGGATATCTCTGAAAGGCTTTACTTGCTTGTGACTTGGCTTTCATCCATTCAGATAGGCAGACAATGGATATATCATCCTTTTTGTTGATGGATTTTGCTTTTAGATCCAGCGTTTTCTGGTCTAGTGCCCCATAATGTTCAGAGTTTTTCTCCCTGTCAGAATCGAAATGGAACATACCTCTAAATGCGTTGATGTCATGCAATGTCCATACAATGGGTTGTTTTATATTTTTAAAGAATGTAGGATAGTTAAGAAATTCTGCTACCCAATGCAAATGGATAATATCTGCGTCTTTTATTATTGGTAATTTTTCTAATCGGTATGATGTGGTAGCAAATGTGGCAATTTCGTAATTTTTGGGATATTTATTGAGATTCACCCAGTGGTAATGCTCGGTGTGTACGTTGAATCTTTTCCGGATACGTGTTATCAAATTACGATCTGTATTTGCCGTATATATGTTATTTTCTTTTGCAGATTCTCTGTCTATCGGAAACCTTTGAACGAAAGCAGATTCTATATCATGCTCTTTCATCAGACTTCGGTGAAGCCTGAAAGCTGCTATTGCCGCACCTCCATATGTGGCAGATGATGATATGTGTACTACTTTCATTTATTTTCTGTATCGAATCTGTAACCATAAAAATGATCAAACCCTATTTTCAATAGAAGTTTATTTATAAAGCTCAATTTATATAAATTATATTGAATGTAATGTAAGAAAATATTCGTTTTAAAGTATAATTTTTTATTTATTATTTTTTTAGAATAGAAAAAACTATTAACTCTATTCATTTTAGAAACCTCTTTTCGTAAATCAGACTCTTCTGACACTGAATAATGATAAACCATAGCCTCATAAGTTCCGTACAAGGCTTTTATACAATTATTATAATCTCTTCTGTCTTTGATTTTATCACAGACCATATTTGCGTATAGCTCGAATCCTGTAATAGTATTTGATATATTTGATTTTTTAAATTCAAAACGATATGCAGAATCCAGATAGCTGAAATCATCTAAAACCTGATATCGTATGTTCTCTACTAAAAGTGCTCGTGTATGAAATTCCGGATCCTGCAGTCTGGGAAACCTTTCATCGAAACCAATCATATTTTCTCTTATAAATTCAGATTTCCATATAGGACAAGAGGTTTGCCACGCCAGTCTATAAGAAAGGAAGGCATATAAATAGTTATCCTCTTTGTGAGTCAGATAGATATTTTGCTTGGTATTGTCAGGTGATATTATTTCCATCTGAAAGACACAGAAGTCGAGAGAAAGTTCTTCCTCCATGTAGGCTACTCTGTTTTCAAGACATTTATTATATAATAAGTCATCAGAGTCGAGGAAAATGATGTACTTTCCTTCAGCCTTTTTTATTCCAATATTTCTACAAACAGAACCACCTTTAAGCTGACTATTTCTTCTTATTAGTTTTATGCGCTCCTCGCCTATAGCATATTGCTCAGCAATTGCATACGAATTGTCGGTGGAATGGTCATCTACAATTATCAGTTCCCAATTGGAATATGTCTGAGACAAGACACTATCTAGTGTTGAACTCAGGTACTGTTCCGTATTGTATAATGGTATGATTATAGACACCAAAGGTTGCATTCTTTAATTTATTAATTTTTTAAAAAAATCTATATGCTCTTTTCCTATTTTATAGTTGTCACATTCTTTTTTTACAAAAGAATAATTATTGTGAGCAATATCTGTATTTAGAAGCTCTATAGAACTATTCATTGCTTGAAAAAGAGAATCGATAGAAGATGGGTTGAATGTCGGATTATGTAATATTTCTTGAAACTCTTTGATGTTTCCTATAGCTGGGGCTATTATTAGTTTCTTGAATGAATATGCAAGGAAAACGACTCCGGAGTTCAGATTGTTGATCCGAGGGGCTATTATAACATCAGCTGCATTCATATATATCTGAATGTCGTCATCATAAATGAACTTATTTCCTTCTATTTCTATGTTTCTGGCGGCTAAACGTCTTTTCCTTATCTCATATTTCAAACGAGAGAAAGGCTTTTTTCTACCTGTTTTATACGATAAGGTTTTCGAATTTGTTATAATAAGTTTCTTGTTTTTCTTATTTTCAAACATAGAAAATGCTGTTGTCAGCATATCTTCTTCCTCTTGTTTTCTTATTTTTCCAAAGGACATAAAAATAGTATCCTCATTATTTAGCCCGAGTCTCTTTCTTGCCTCCAATTTTGATATGGAGTTTGGCAGGTCTAAATAATTAGGGTGGTAAATAACTATTTGTTCTTTGTCTTTATATTGACTACTTATTTTAAATTCGTTCAGACTATAGTTTCCAAGATGAATAATACCATCTGCATTTGAATAAATGAGATTATATATCTCTTTGTCAAATTCTTTTTGGTCGTGTGGTAACCGGTTGTGACAAGTAACTACAATTTTTGTCCCAAGCTCTTTCCAGAATGAGAGCCTTTTTTCTAGTTTGTTTAGTAAATTTTTATCGTATTCTTGAACAGAAATTAAGGCTTCAGGCCACTGTATATTGATAATGTCAAATTTCAGATTACTATTCCAAAACGGAGAAATAGCAGTTATTACTTCTGCATATTTACTCATTGCTTCTGTATAGAAATTGATAATGGGATTTAACCAATTAGCTTGATCTACTGTAATTAGTATTTTCATAATTTAATTGGTAATATTTAAAGTCCGATAGATTTTACTTATTATTCGAAATAAAAAATGAACTGATTTATGTTTTGATATAAAATCAGTCATTACGTAATAGCCATAGAAAGATTGTCTTTCTTTCTTTATATTATATAGATCTATATAATCGGATAAGATATATTTAGGTAATAATTTGTTTAGTATACTATTGCGTTCATTCTCTTTTACTCCTTTGTTTTCGAGGGAAGAGCTTGTACCTCCATATTCATATATCACCACATCCACATCGATATAAGTAGATTTTTCTCCACCAAGTAATGCTCTCAATGAAAATTCCCAATCGGAAACTATTTTGTAATCTTCATTATAAGATCCATACTTAATGAACAAGTCTCTCTTAATAAAAGTTGCCTGATGATGGAACGAACTTGTATATAGATCGTATAAGGTAACATCTCTATTACCAAAATTTACCCATCGTTCTGTGTGAGTTTTGAAGTTGGTAATCTGATTGCCTCTTATCTGAGGAGTGTTGTATGACTGGTTGTGAAATATTTTATGTAATACATCATCGGATGCAAAGATGTCTCCTGAGTTCATAAAAATGCAATAATCGCCCTTAGCTTGGACAATTCCTTTATTCATAGCGTTATATATCCCTTTGTCGGGCTCGCTCACCCAATAGTTAACTTTATCTGTGTAAGATTCGATAACTTCTTTCCCTCCATCTGTAGAGCCTCCATCTATGATAATAAATTCATAGTCTTTATAGGTTTGGTTTAGGACGCTTATTATTGTCTTTTCCAAACCTGAGGCATTGTTGTAATTTACTGTTATGATGGAAAGTGTCATTGTTTTGGGAGGTTAGAAGAATATATTTCTTGTCAACTCTTATGATTTAGTATAGAAGTATATAAGTCAATAAAGAGATCTGCTTTATCAACAACATTGAAGTTCCTTATAATATCATTTCTTATTTCGTCTCTGTTAAAAGAAAAGGAAAGTGCTTTTTCTATTGCAGCAGTTAAACCTTTTGATGTAAAATCTTTAGCTAAAAATCCATTGAAATTATCTTTAATTGTGTCCAATGCCCCCCCTGTAGGAAAAGAAACGATCGGGGTGCCACAAGCTAAAGATTCAAGAATTACTTGCCCGAATGTTTCTTCAATAGAAGGCATTATAAACAAGTCTGCTGCGGAATATATCATAGCAAGTAAAATCTCGTCGCCGATAGGACCTAGAGGGAGAATATTCTCTTTGAGAGGGATATATGTATTTCCAAACGCACAAAATAAAACATTTTTATTTTCAGTAAGGCTATTTATTGATTCAAAAAGCAGATGCATTCCTTTTCGGGGAACAGATAGAACATCGGCTCCGAATAATATAATTTTTTTTTCTAAAGGCAAACCTAAAGCTTCCCTTACTAATTTTTTGTTATATTGTTTGAATATATTCGTATCTATGCCATTCTGGATTATGGTAATAGGTTGCCCTTTTAATAATTCACAATCGAGAGCTTTTTGCTTTGTCCAGTTTGATATTGCTACTAAATTTATTTTTTTTCCTTCGAGGCTAGCCTTTCTTATAATGTAATTTTTATTTAAAATATCTTGGTATGCATTGAACGGAAATTCTTTTTCATAATGATTGCCTCCACCACAGATATATAAATCTGCCATTCTCCATATCACAGGTTTTGTATTCTTTTTGAAAAAACTTGGTTCATCTAAAAATCCGGAAACCCAATTGAGTTGAATTATGTCTGCCTCTTTATAAAAAGGATGTTCGGTAATATCATAAATTGTAGTGGGATAGGATAAAATCTCAACTGGGACAGTCATTCTCGCTCTTTGATTTCTTAAATGACGTTCGTAGATAGCTAGTTTTATCGTCCTTTTCAGAGTGTCGATTCTAGACTTTGGAAAATCCCAATAGCTATATTGATATACTTCAGGAATGTTTTTTGTTTTTCTTAATACTAACACTTTAGAGCCTATACCTTTGTCAAGTAAAGACTTATGTATGCGCATGCATGCATTAGCCGCACCTCCTGTATCTTTGGTATTAATATGCAGAATTTTCATTAATCTTGTTTTGTAATTAACTTGTTATCCTTTTGAAGACACTCTTTATTTTTTGTTTTATTCTATTAACCATGTAATATGAATTGCTATGAGGAATCGAAATTATATCAAATGTTTCGGTACAAAATACTAATTTTCCTGTGATTTTTGCAATAGTAGTAGCTTGTTTTAAAGAGCTTTCGATAAAAAAAGAACAAGAGCTTTGTATGTATACTTTCGCTTTATATTCTCCATATTTACCCCATTTTATTCTAGCCTCTTTGTTTGGCAAGTCTAGTAATACTAAATTGTTATATTCAATATTATGCTCTGCTAGCCATTGTTCTGTTTGCACCCTATATTTCTCCAGCCTACATGACACAATGGTATTAATTTTTACTGTAGGAGTATATAAAGCTCTTGCATTTAAAATAAAATCTTCATAACGAGCGCCATCATCGTTTTCTTCCTTTGTGGGATCTACACATAATACACCATCAATATCTACACAGGAATTGGAGATAAGAGTGTGATGAAACAGATTCCATTGAAAGACTCTTGGTATGGGCAGTTCCTCAAAGTATATGTCTGTTAAATCTTTACTTTCAGGCAATACATATACAACTCCATAAATATAATTAAAATTATAGGGAAGTTTTTCTATTCTTTGTTTACAGTTAGATAGAGCTTTACCAGACCATAATGAATCATCTATAATAAGGACCCTTTTTATACTATCAGCATTATAATTTTTTAATCTTTCTCCGCCAGCAAACATTATTCCTGACTCAAATTCTCCTAAATTGACATAAGGAATATTGCGGTATAGAGCAATCAGACTTCCTGGAATTATACCACTACGCGGAATTCCTACAACCAAATCAATGTCAAACGGAACCTTGTCAATATTTTTTAAAATAGCTTCGTTTAGTTGACTTATATTTCGATAATTCATTTTGTACCTTTTATACCCAAGTTAATCCAACCATGATCATAACCTCTAACTTCCTCGTTAGACATTTGCTCTATATGCTTAAAGCCTGTTTTATCAAATAATGAATATAGGAATTTAGGAGTATAAATCGTTTTATGCCAATTAGGATGATATATATTACCACTACCATCTCCATAGGTGAAAATACGGCCATTTGCCCATATTATAACATCCTTTTCTTCATTAAAACGATACCATCCATCCAAATGAATATTATCTATATTGTTAACCTCATAATCATACACATTTTTAATGATCTTCCATCCATCCGGAACCCATATCTCCAATGTTCCTCCTGCCTTAAGGATACGGTGTAATTCATTAAATATTTCTTTTTGAAGATGCCAGGGTACATGTTCTAATACATGACTGGCATAAATTATATCAAAAGAGTTATCCTCAAAAGGGAGCTTCTTTGTCAGATCATGTATATAATCTACATCTCTTCCATCTATAATATTCAAAGTCTCAAAGTCTTTTATACGATTCAGACCTGGCCCAATTTCCAACATTCGATAGGCCTTCTTTTTATTCTTTTTTATATTCTGACTCGTTTTGTATTTGTCTTTTATCTTTAGGATAAAGGTCAAATGCATTTTGTTCAGCAATCTGTCTATTCTTCGATTGTTATGAAAAGAGTATTTTATTTTATCCATGCCTCTATAATATTTGCCAATTTCCTGCATTAACCAATATTCCGTCATTGCCGTCCAGTTTCCTACTGGGATCAATATTGATTAACAAAGGGTTTTTACTCTTTATAATATTGTTGTTAGCTTCATCTCTTACTCCGAAAAATATTTGATAACTCTTAGGTGCCAAATATTGTGTTTTTAGTGAAGCCATAATTTTTACTTTGCCTCTTAATTGGTCTGGTGTTGGTGCAAAGTTGTTGTCATCTATAGAGTGAGTTGTTAATACTCTTGAGTCTTGCATATCATTTAGTGCGACACCAACAACAATCTTTTTTAGAGGTTCTAACATTTCAAACTCGAATACCACATTGATGTTTTCTCCTTGTGAGAAAATCTCAGATGGAATCCCTTGTTCATTCAAAAAATATGGAGTTCTTAATTTTAGTCGACCACACGACGAGAGCATCCATTCATCTAAATGCTCAGATATATTATTGTTAGAAATTGTTGAATAGTGATTTATAACAGTGTCAGTATTTCCAGTCAAAGCTACAGATCCGTCTTTTAGTAGTAGACATTGTGTACAGAGAGCCTTCACTGCTCCCATATTATGGCTTACAAACAGCACTGTACGACCTTCTCCTTGTGCTACGTCTTGCATCTTGCCGATTGCTTTCTTCTGAAATTCAGCATCGCCTACAGCAAGTACTTCGTCAACTACCAATATTTCGGGTTCGAGATGAGCGGCTATGGCAAATCCCAAACGAACGGTCATACCTGAAGAGTACCGTTTTGCGGGTGTGTCGATATATTTTTCTATTCCTGCAAAATCAACTATTTCATCGAGCTTACTTGTTATCTCAGATTTAGTCATCCCCATGATAGATCCGTTCATATATATGTTTTCCCTTCCGGTTAACTCCGGATGGAAGCCTGTTCCCACTTCAAGTAGAGATGCAATGCGTCCTTTGGCTTTAATCGTACCTGTGGTTGGTGTCGTAACCCGTGATAATATTTTGAGTAGAGTCGATTTTCCTGCACCATTTTTTCCAATAATGCCTAAAACTTCCCCTTGTTTCACCTCGAAAGATATATCTCTTAGAGCCCAAACATACTCACCTATTGCTTTTGTCGATCTGTCATTTACTTCTCCTACACGCAAATATGGGTCTTCCTTTCCCCTCACAGTATGCCACCATCTATTAATATCGTGGCTTATAGTACCTGTGCCAACAAGCCCCAAACGGTATTGTTTCGAAATATTGTCGAATTTTATTGCAATATCTGACATTTATCTTTTCTTCTTTATTTATACTATATCTATAAAACTACGTTCCATTTTATTAAATGTCCAAGTGCCTATAATCATAATAACAATTGTTACAATTAAAGAATATCCAATCGAATACCATGAAAATACTCCTTGTCCCAGAAACGCATATCGCATTGTTTCCACTATTGGTGTCATTGGATTTAATTCTATTATCCATTTAAAGGCACTTGCTTTTGCAGGTATTGCCGATAGTGGATATATTATTGGAGTAGCGTACATCCATAACTGTGTTACGAAACCGAATAATATAGCCAGATCTCTGTACTTGGTAGTCATAGAAGATATTATTATTCCAAATCCAAAACCAAGTCCTGCCGACATAAATACTAACAGAGGAAACAAAAGAATATGAATGTTGGGCTGTATATTAGCTCCCTTCGCATAGAAATAAATATATACGATTAAGAATAAGCCCAATTGGATAGCAAACTTTAATAAGTTTGATATCACTCCGGAAATTGGAACTACCAAACGAGGAAAGTAAACTTTGCTAAATACACCCGCATTTGCAGCAAATGTTCCTGAAGCCCTTCCTAAGCATTCACTAAAATAACTCCAGCACAATATATTTGATAAGTAAAAAAGAATCTGAGGTAATCCGTCTGTAGATATTTTTGCGATTCCTCCAAATACGAACATATACATAAATGCAGTAAATAAGGGTTGAATCACATACCATATTGGGCCTAAGATAGTTTGTTTATAGGCTGTTACAATATCGCGATGGACATACATTCTTACTAAGTCCCGATATTTCCAGACTTCCTTTATATTTAATGAAAAGTTGCTTCCTCTCGGTTTAATTACAATGTCCCAGTGCTCTTTGTCTGCTTCCATTTATTTATGATTACATGTTTGTGCTCTATTTCAATCTGCAAAGATAGCTATTTTTGCTGATTTTTTTTGTTTAAAAATTGTAACGATGCAAAAAAACCTATATGAGAAGCCTCATATAGGTTGCAATTTTTTCCTAAGCTGTTAGCTAAGATTATTTCTTCTCAGAAAGAGCAGCGATAGAGTCAGCAGCTATTTTTGCGATAGAATCAGCAGTAGCTTGAGCAGCAGCAGCTTGAGCAGCAGCTTCAGCTTCTACAGCAGCGATAGAATCTTGGATTCTTTTTTGTTCAGCTTCTAATTTAGCTTTGTTATCTCCACAAGAAGCCAAAGAAATTGCAACAACAGCAACAGCAAATAAAACTAATTTTTTCATTTTTCTTTTCTATTAAAACTTAAACGGTAAATGTTTTTGAGTTATTTCAGATAACACGATGCAAAGATATATATATTATTCAGATGTTGTATAACACAATTATGTTTTTTTTAGTGTTTTTTTTAGAATAATATTTTTATTAGTCAAAATTTGCAGCTTTTTCCATGTAATTGTTTAATTATCATATAGATATCTTTTTATGCTTTTTTTAGGAGTTTTCTCAAATTCACTCGGATATATTTGGATAGAGGCGATGTTTTCGTACGATGCAAGCATTTTATTCAAATTTTGCCTGTTTTGTTCCATTATAGCAGGTAGCATATCATGATCTACATGGGCAGCATCCATCGTTTCATAGTCAGGGTGGGCTAGAGCTACCAGTTTACCGTTTCTCTCTACTATAAGACTTTCGAGTACAAAAGGAAGGTTGTTTAAGCGAGCTTCTATTTCTTCTGGGAAGATGTTTTGTCCGCTAGGGCCCAATAGCATTGTTTTGCTGCGACCTCTTATAAATATACGGTTGTTGACATCTATAGTTCCCAAGTCTCCGGTTCTTAGCCATCCATCTTCGGTAAAGGCGGCTTTTGTCGCTTCCTCGTTTTTGTAATATCCCATCATTACATTTTCGCCCCGAACCTGTATTTCACCTACAGTGTTGTAAGGATCTTCCGAGTCTATTCTTACCTCCATAATATTGTCAAGTATTTTTCCACATGAGGTTGGAACAAAATCGTAGTTGTGGTCATATGATATAAGTGGAGCACATTCTGTCATTCCATATCCAACAGTAAAAGGAAATTTTATTTTATATAAAAATGCTTCCACCTCTCTGTTTAAAGCGGCACCTCCTATTATAACTTCGTGAAAGCTTCCACCAAGAGCTTCCATCATTCCTTTCCTTATTTTTGCATATATCTGATCTCTTACAATAGGTATTTTTAATGCCATTTTAATAGCAGGCTTTTCTATTTTGGGAAGAATAGCTTTTTTATATATTTTTTCTATAACCAGAGGTACAGATATAATCAGGTTAGGTTTTATTTCAGCAAAAGCTTCAGCCAGTATTTTGGGTGATGGGGCTTTTCCTAACAATGTTGTATGAGAGCCTTCGGTAAGCGAATATAGAAATTCGAATGCGCAACCATAGGCATGTGCCAAAGGGAGAAAAGATACAATGTTTTGTCCTCTGAATAGTAACTGTAGATAGTGTGCGTGAGTTACGTTTCCTGCAAGATTGTTGGCAGATAACATTACTCCTTTACTAAAGCCCGTAGTTCCTGAGGTGTAGTTTATCAGTACCAATTCGGAATTATCTACTTTGGTATATTTGATATCTTCCGGACTAAATCCGTTTGGATATTTTTTATTCATTTTATCATCCAAAGAGTCGATTATAAGAGAAAGCTTCTCTCCCTTCTTTTCATATAGGCTGGTCAGTTGAAGATCATTGACAGAGAAAGCGCCTCTTATTTCCGGTAGGTGGTCTTCGTCGAGAGACTCCCAGATACTGGTGCTTGTAAACAAAAGTTTCGACTCGGAATGATTGATAATATGTTGTATGCTATCAGCATGAAAGTCTTGAAGTATGGGTACAATAACCCCTCCGTATGTAATAACCGCCAGATAAACTATGCACCATGGAATATTATTTTTTCCGATCAGTGCTATTTTATCTCCTTTTTGTACTTGTGCTTCGTTTAATAGTATATGGATACGGGCTATCTCCCGTGCCAGATCTTTATAGTATAAAGTTGTTTTTTCTGAATAATCAGATAATCCTTTTAAGTCCCAGTTGTATTTGAAACTGTTTTCATATAATTCGATTAGATTTTTATCAATCATAAATATTGCTCATTTTAGGTAGAATTGTGCAAAAATAGAAACTATGAGCAGAATCTGCAAGTATTTTTATTCTAAAGTTCGGGTAATTGTGTAATTTTGTACCCTTTACTTTTTTTATTACTTTAAGAGTAAAATGTATTTAGTTTATTATTACTTATTTAGTATGTTCGTATACAATGATAGATAATTTGATATTTGAAAATAAAAAAGCAGCTTATCTTACTCTAGGGTGTAAACTCAATTTTGCAGAAACCTCTGCCATAGGTAAGCAACTTTCTCAGGTTGGTGTTCGTAAAGCCAGAGATGGTGAGTCGGCTGATATTTGCATTATAAATACCTGTTCTGTGACAGAGTTTGCAGATAAGAAATGTAGACAGGCTGTCCGAAAGATGATAAAAGACAATCCTGGAGCATATGTTATTGTTACAGGATGTTATGCTCAATTGAAGCCCGAAGATATAGCTGGTATAGATGGGGTAGATATTGTATTGGGATCGGAGCAAAAACTTGATATTACTGCTTATCTAGATGAATTGAAGAAAAAAGACAAGGGAGTTATCCACACGACTAAGACAAATCACATTAGGTCGTTTGTTCCTTCTTGTTCGCAGGACGACCGAACCCGCTACTTTTTGAAAGTGCAAGATGGCTGTGATTATTTTTGTTCTTTCTGTACCATTCCGTTTGCCAGAGGTCGTAGTAGAAATGGCACTATAGAGAGCTTGGTGAAGCAAGCCCGTGAAGTGGCAGAGAGAGGAGGGAAGGAGATCGTGCTGACCGGAGTAAATATAGGGGATTTTGGGAGGACGACCAGCGAAACTTTTTTTGATCTTATAAAAGCTCTGGACGAAGTAGAGGGAATAGAACGCTATCGTATATCGTCTATCGAGCCCAACTTACTAACGGATGAAATTATTGAATTTGTGGCACAATCGAAACGTTTTGCTCCTCACTTTCATATTCCTTTACAGTCAGGGTCGGATACAGTGTTGAAATTAATGCGTCGCCGATATGATACAGCGTTATTCAGACATAAGGTGGAAAAAATAAAAACAATACTTCCCGACGCATTCATTGGAGTAGATGTAATTGTAGGAACAAGAGGTGAGACTGACGAGTATTTTGAAGAAGCCAGATTGTTTCTTGAGGGGCTTGATTTTTCTCAATTGCATGTTTTTACCTATTCGGAGCGTCCTAATACACAGGCTTTGAAAATAGAACATGAAGTGGATGCAAAGACAAAACATGCTCGTAGTAAAATTTTACTTGACTTGTCTGACGAAAAACTTCATAGATTTTATCAGTCTCAGCAAGGCAAGCCACGTAAGGTTTTGTTCGAACATGCGCAACATGACGATAAAATGTATGGATTTACTGAAAACTATGTAAAAGTTGAAACATCTTTTCACGAGAGTAAAGCAAATCAGGTAAAAACTATAGTTCTGGGAGAATTTAATCAGGTCGAAACCGCACTAATAGAAGGTTAAGTATGAATAAAGTATTGTATTATATAATTTATGGTTGGATGTATTTACATGCACTTCTTCCATTTAGTGTATTGTATATACTGTCAGATCTTCTTTATGTTTTAGTCTATAAGATTGGTCGATATCGTCTGAGGGTTGTTAAAGAGAATCTTAGAAATAGCTTTCCTAAGAAAACAGATAAGGAACTTTTGACTATAGAAAAAGAATTCTACCATCACTTTTGCGATTACTTTGTAGAAACTATAAAACTGCTACATATTTCGGATGAAGAAATGCAAAAGCGCATGCAGTTTGAAAATATAGATATAGTAAAAGATCTGATGAAAGATGGTAATTCAGCTCTTATGTTTCTTGGACATTACGGCAATTGGGAATGGGTACCTTCTATTTCTTTAAATTTCAATGGGAAATATTCAGGAGTAATACTCGGTCAGATTTATAAGCCGTTGAGAAATAAAGCTGTGGATGATATCTTCTTGAAAATACGCAGTCGATTCGGGTCGTTAGGAATTCCCAAGCAGAATACATTGCGCTCTATAGTTAATTTAAGAAGGAGTAAAACACAAGTGCTGATAGGTTTTATGGCCGATCAAACACCTTCGGTTCAAAATATTCATTATTGGACAGAGTTTCTAAATCAAGATACTCCGGTTTTTACAGGAGTCGAACGTATTGCAAAACAAACAGGTTTTGCCGTAACTTATCTTGATATTGAAAAATTGAAGCGCGGATATTATCGGGCAACAGTGAGATATATTACAGATAAGCCTGCCGACGAACCTGAGTTTACCATTACGGAGACGTATATAAGGGCTATGGAAAAAACAATCTTACGCAATCCTGCATATTGGCTATGGACACATAAGAGGTGGAAAAGAACACGAGAAGAAGTAGAACAAGCCCACAGAAAATGAAAAAAGTTGCTGTTGTTATTTTGAACTGGAACGGGAAGAAGTTATTAAAAGAGTTCCTTCCTTCTGTTGTAAAGTTTTCTACGTTGCCCGAAGTCGAATTGGTTGTTGCTGACAATGGGTCTTCGGACGACTCTGTTGCTTTTCTTCAAAGTGAGTATCCACAAATAAAGATTGTTGCTTTACCTGAAAATTATGGCTTTGCAGAGGGGTATAACAGGGCTTTGAAAGAGGTGAATGCCGAGTATTTTGTCATCCTTAATTCTGACGTAGAGGTTACGGATAATTGGCTGTTGCCTATAATTGATTTCTTGGATCGGAATGAACAGGTAGTAGCTGCTCAACCTAAAATATTAGCACAGCGAAACAAAACGTTTTTTGAATATGCCGGAGCCGGGGGAGGGTATCTGGATAAGTATGGATATCCTTTTTGTCGAGGACGTATTTTTCAGACACTAGAAGAAGATAGAGGACAATACGATGAGGTGATAGATGTGCTTTGGGCATCCGGAGCATGTCTTGTGATACGATCTCGAGAATACTTCGCAGCAGGTGGTTTCGATGCGACATTTTTTGCTCATATGGAAGAGATAGATTTATGTTGGAGGCTCGGATGTAGAGGAAAACGAATTGTCTGTGTTCCGTCATCGGTCGTTTATCATGTGGGCGCAGCGACTTTGAAGAAGGAAAGCCCGAGAAAGACCTACCTCAATTTTAGGAACAATTTGCTGATGCTCTATAAAAATCTGCCGCAAGATACGCTTAAACGTATAATGATAATCCGTTTGCTCTTAGACTATATAGCAGCTATTCAATTCACCCTTACCGGAAAGTATGCAAATGCAAAGGAAATTATAAGGGCTCACAGGGATTTCTATAACAATAGAAAAGCATATAGAGAAGTAAGACAAGAGAATCTGAGAAAAACTACTATTGCCGTTCCACGAACAATTTATTCCAAAAGTATTCTTGCTGCTTATCATTTACGACGAATGAAGCTGTTTTCTTCTTTGAATCGGTTCATTTAGAGTATCTTCCATAATTAATACTAAATTATATTTACATATTATATTTTCTTGTATATTTGAAGACTCAATTTTGGCTAGTATATGAAAAGGTCAGTGTTTCTTATTTGTATTATACTTCTGTTTTCCGCTACTATCAAAGCGCAGGAAGAGAAGCCTAAGACATATATTGACATGGCGATGATATATGAAGGGGATACAGTTCCCATATATGCTCTAAGGCCGGTTCATATTTTTGCTCCTCTAAAATTCAGAAGTAATAAAGAAAGACAGGAGTACTCTAAATTGGTAAGAGATGTGAAGAAAACATATCCGTATGCCCGTATGATAGCTTCATCTATTATAGAGACCTATGAGTATATGGGGACCTTTAGTACTGAGAAGGAGAAACAAAAATATCTCGAAGATGTTCAGAAGTATATGATGGCTGAATATAAGCCTCAAATGAAGAAAATGACTAAAAGTCAAGGTAAAATTCTTATTAAGTTGATAGATAGAGAATGTAACACGGCTTCATATAATATTGTTAAAGCTCTTGTGGGAAGTTTTAAAGCAGGTGTTTATAATGCTTTTGCCAGTCTTTTTGGTAATAGTCTGAAAGCAGAATATGATCCTCATGGAAAAGATGCCGCTATAGAAGCCATCGTATTACAGATAGAAGATGGAACGGTCGATTACTACTATTCTGTAAATTATCACTCATTTAAATAATAAGTAACATATAGAAAAATATATAAAATATAAAAAGCNNGCTTTTTATATTTTATATATGCAATTTATCCTACTTCAACAACTAAGAACTTAGTTAAACTCCAGAATCTTTTGTAATCTGTTATTTTAATAATAATCTTACCACTAGCATCCTTATCCAGATTGTAACTGTCTTTTGGATGGTCTGATAGTAATTTTGCTTTTTTATCATATACTGGTATGCTGTGTGCATCACGGATATCTATTTTGATAAATTTACTTTTTTCTATACCTTCATTCAGTATCTTAGACGATGCTAAAAACCCGCCTGTTACAACTTTAGCTTCCTTCAATTCTTTAGATGTGCCAAAAATATAGTAAGCTGTATTCAACTCCTTGTCTTGAGATTTAATCTTCGAAGACTGTTCTGCTGTCTGTGTTGCAAGAGATTCTACGTTCTCAGACAAAGATTGTACATCAGTTTGCAAAGCGGCAATTTGTGCGTCGCGTGTTGCAAGAGAGCTTTGTAACTCAGTTATAGTATTGGCTCTTTCTGTTAACTCTGCATTTAGGTTTTCAATTGTTTTTTTGAAAGTAGCCATCTGCCCCGAATTATTTTTCAAACGTTGATTCAGTTTATCGATATCGGCTTTGTTTTTCTTCAAAATCTCATTGATCATTTCAAAATTGTCTTTCACTCTGGTTTTTGTGTCGTTAGACATTTCACCTTTGTTCTTTGATTCTATAGCCAGATATTTTTCAGCCTCTCTTATTTGTCTGAAATTATCTTCTATTTCACTTATAAGGCTGTTGGTTTCCGCGAGCTCATCGTTACTTTGAGTGTTTATCTGAGCCAAAGAATCTCTTTCGGCCTGCAAAGCCTTATATTCATCTGAGTTTTTTACATTACATGATGCTAATGCAAATAGGCATAAGCAACTTACCATTAGTTTTTTCATATTCAAATGTTTAACTTATTAGTTTTATTATCTATTATATTTATAATCAATCATTTTTTCCTGATACTACTATAACAAATTCTCCTCTTGGTTCGTTCACAGAAAAATGAGATACCAATTCTTTTAGCGTGCCTCTACGGGTTTCTTCATACATTTTAGATATCTCGCGACAAGTGGCGGCATACCTATCTTCTCCCATATACTCTGTTAACTGTGTAAGGGTTTTCAATACCCTGTGAGGCGATTCGTAAAATACAATAGTTCGTGGCTCTTCTGCTAATATCTTAAGACGTGTCATGCGTCCTTTTTTTTGAGGAAGGAATCCTTCGAAGCAAAAGCGATCGGAAGGTATACCCGAAGCTACTAAAGCAGGTACAAATGCAGTAGCTCCCGGTAGGCATTCTACTTCTATTCCGGCTTTTACACATTCACGTACAATAAGAAAACCCGGATCAGAAATACCGGGTGTACCGGCATCCGAAACCAAAGCTATATTTTCTTCAGTATGGCTGAGACGATCTATTATGTGAGCAATAGCCTTATGTTCATTGAACTTATGATAAGACTGCATTTTGTTCTGAATCTCGAAATGTTTGAGTAAAATACCTGTAGTCCGAGTATCCTCAGCTAATATTAGTCCGGCTTCTTTTAGGAGACGTACGGCTCTGAAAGTCATGTCTTCTAAGTTACCAACAGGTGTAGGTATAATATGCAGCTTCCCCATTTCCTTTCTTTCAGAATTCAATTATTAACGCTACAAATATAATAAAAAATCAACCTTTGTAATATAAAACGGACATAATGCGTATAATATTATTGATGTATATCGATAATACATTTTTCTTCAATAGAAATGCCAAATAATGCAAAGTCGTATTTTACGGGATCGTCTTTGTCTAATATTCTTAGATTTTCAGTCAATTCTATTGCAGCCTTCCAGTCGGGCTTATCTCTCTCCAGAAGCCCTAGTTTACGGGCTGTTCGTTCGACGTGTAAGTCTAATGGGCAGATAAGAGCTGCCGGCTTAATACTTTTCCATATTCCGAAATCTACTCCGTTTTTGTCTTGCCTTACCATCCACCGAAGGTACATATTCAGGCGTTTACACGCCGATTTCTGAATAGGAGAGGGGATATGTTTGCGTGTCCTTTTTGGAGCATCTGGCAGACTGAAAAAATAGGATTGGAAATTATTTAAAGCACTTTCTACATCCATGTTATTTTCCTTGAAAAAGGCATTCTCTAAACTTCGATTCGATGAATAGTGATATTTTAAGAAATGGATGCAATATAAGAGGTCGGTGTCATTGAATGTGCGGTGCTTAAAATTCAGTAATTTTTGCAAGTCACTATCAGAATGTTCTTTTATAAATTGATACGGACTGTTATCCATCCTGTTGGCAAGCTCTCTACATTTATTTATGATGGTTTTCCGCTGTCCCCAAGCAAAGATGGAAGCGAAAAATCCCATTATTTCAATATCTTGCAGCAAAGTGTAGGAGTGTGGGATGGAGATAGGATCATTGACTATAAATCCGCTGTTATTATACTGTTCTGTCTTTTTATCCAGCAGTTCTTTTAACTTTAGTAATTGTATGTTATATGTCACGGTTATTTCTTTTTTTGTTTTACAAATGTATTGATTTTTTCTTCTTATTTTGATTAAAGAAAATGTATCTGTTTAATTCGTCTTATTTTTAATATTTTCTTTCCAATTTTAGATTATAATGATTCTTATTATATTATTTTTGTGCTTTGAATATTAAGGCTGGTTATTGAAGCCTTTTTATTTTAGAAAATTGCCCAATTATTGCCCAATAAGCTTAAGGCCTCCGAAAGGCTTTATTGCCTCTATATGCATAGAAATTGGTCTTGTGTAAGTTTAAAATAAGATTAAAATATTACTATGTTTTTAGACATTTTTCCAAATGACAGTATTAATATAACCAATACTGCTTCGGCAATAAGTACATTTGATCGTTTATTTGACCAATTGTTCGACTCGGCAGTCTCACTCGGACTGAAAATTCTGGCTGCAATAGTTGTATATATCATCGGTCGTTGGGTTATAAAATGGCTACGTAAATTTATAGACCGTTTTCTCGAACGTCGTAATATTGAGAAAACCGTAAAGAGCTTTCTCGATAGTTTAGCTAATATTACGTTTAAAGTATTACTTTTCCTTATCATTGTTAATATTCTGGGTATTCAGACAACATCCTTTGCGGCTATTCTAGCAGCAGCAGGGCTGGCAGTTGGTATGTCTATGAAGGACAATCTGTCTAACTTTGCAGGTGGAGTTATGCTGTTGGTCAATAAACCATTTAGGGTAGGTGAAAGAATTGTAGCACAAGGAGTCGATGGTACAGTGCAGTCTATCGGTATATTGTATACAGTATTACTTACGGGTGATAATACAACGATCTTTGTTCCTAATGGCCCTTTGTCAACCGGAAATATTGTAAACTATTCAGCACAAAAAGAGAGGCGTGTTGATATTACCTTCAATATTAATTATGGAAATGATGTGAATGAGTTGAAAAACACATTGCTAGCTATAATTAATGATAACAATCTTATAAAGAAAACACCGGCTCCTTTTGTTGGAGTAACTATGGTCAACAACGGATCTATTGATATAACAATAAGAGTGTGGGTTAGTAGTACAGACTATGCAGCCACAAGTGTAGATCTGAATGAAAAAGTATATGCAACTCTTAGTGATAAAGGTATTTATACACCATCGTCGCTAAGTGTGAGAATGCTTAAGGATTAAAAAATATTAAATCTCTTATTTATAGTGAAAATTGAATAGATACATTTCTATTTGAGAAAGAAATAAAGTAGATTTGTGAAAAAGGAAGAAATCTCTATATTAAACAATATAATTAATAATTTATTTTAACTATGAAAAGGCAAAGACTTCAATTATTCCTTTCCTTAATTATGCTGGTTGCTGTTTTGGCAACATCATGTAGCAAGAAGACAATTAGTCCACTGGGTAATTCCCTATTTTCGGTGAACCCGTCTCCTCTAGAACTTGTGGGAACAAAAGTTCCTGTAACTATCAATGGTAGATTCCCTGCAAAATGGTTTGATAAGAATATGAGTGTTGTAGTGACTCCGTATCTGAAATATGATGGTGGAGAGGCTCTTGGTACATCATATACCTACCAAGGTGAAAAAGTAGCAGGTAATGGTACAGTTATAAGTCAGGAAAATGGTGGAGCAATAACTCTTAGATCAGAGTTTAACTATACTCCCGCAATGAAAAAATCAGAATTGTATTTGAGATTTGCTTTTTCAAGAGATGGTAAAACTATTCCCGGATTTGGTGATCTTAAAATTGCTGATGGTGTGAACTCTACAGCAGGTTTGGCTAGTGCCGCTACAGTTACTCCGGCAACAGCTCCCGATGCTTTCCAGAGAATTATTAAAGAAACTTATGATGCAGATATTATGTTCCTTATCCAACAGGCAGAATTACGTTCAAGCGAACTTAATTCTTCAAACTTGGCTGCATGGAAAGATCTTGTAAAAGAAGCAGATGATGATGCTCGTAAAAATATAAATGTAGAAGTCTCTGCTTATGCATCTCCTGATGGAGGTTTAGACCTGAATGAGAAGTTGGCAGAAAAACGTGAGAAAAATACAACAGATTATCTTACAAAAGAATTTAAGAAAAAAGCGATAGATACAGAGATTAACGCTAAATATACAGCTCAAGACTGGGATGGTTTCCAAAAATTGGTACAGGCATCTAGTCTTCAGGACAAAGATCTAGTGTTGCGTGTATTGTCAATGTATCCTGATCCTGAAACAAGAGAAAAAGAAATTAAAAATATTTCTGCGGTATACTCAGATCTTGCTGAAACTATTCTACCAAAACTTCGTCGTTCTCGTTTGATCGCTAATGTCGAAGTTATCGGTAAGACTGACGAAGAGCTTAAAAGCGCAGTTAATTCAGATATGTCAGGTCTTTCTGTAGAAGAATTGCTATATGCTGCTAATCTTGACGGTGTATCGAAAGAAAAAGTATATACTTTTGTTACTCAAAAATATCCAAATGACTATCGTGGTTGGAACAACTTAGGTGCTTATTATTATAGTAACGGACAAGCTGCAAAAGCTGTACAGTCATTTAATAAGGCAGCAGGAGTTTCTTCAAATGCACCGGAAGCTAGCATGAATCAGGCACTGCTATCTTTGGCAGAAGGTAATACTGCAAAAGCAGAACAGTTGTTAGGAAATGCATCTGGAGCAAACTCTTTAGGTGAGGCTCTAGGCTTATTGTATATTCAGAAAGGTGATTATAATAAAGCTGTACAATCGTTTGGTGAAGCTAAATCAAATAATGCTGCGTTGGCTCAGATTTTGACAAAAAATTATAATAAAGCTCAACAAACTCTGAACGGAGTATCTAAGAAAGATGCCACAACTTATTATTTGTCTGCTATTGTAGCAGCAAGAACTAATAATACTTCAGGAGTTGTTGGTAACCTGAAATCAGCAATTGATCAAGGAGTATCTGCTAGTAGTATTCTTAGTGATATTGAATTTGCAAAATTCCTTACCAATTCGGATGTAAAGAATATGCTGTTGAAATAATTCATTACATAGCATACAAAAAAGCCTTTATTCTTAGAATAAAGGCTTTTTTTATTTGCTTTTTGTTTTAGTAAAACTATCCTCTGTCCATACTGTGCTCGTCAGGGTTTATCCTGTTAAGGGCGGCTTTTACTTCTTTTTCTGTTATGATCACAGGTGGAGAATTATCTTTCTGTTTGCGGGCCTCTTCGTAGCCTTTAAATTCTCTGGAAGGCGTAATTATCTGATTATCTTTCATGATACAATAATTTAATGTTACTTCATTATTTAAACAGATGTAACTAAGAATTTGTTTATTATTGCCTATTTATTTCGGCAATGATTATCTTAAAAATGGTTTCAAAAAATTCTAAAATTAATTATTCAGGATAAAAAAAATATACTAATTTTACAATATCAATCGCGAAAGTAGCTCAGTTGGTAGAGCACAACCTTCCCAAGGTTGGGGTCGCGGGTTCGAACCCCGTTTTTCGCTCGTTGAACAAGCGCATGTGGCGTAATGGTAGCCGCGCTGTCTTCAGGTGGCAGTGAACTATGTTCGTGGGGGTTCGAGTCCCTTCATGCGCACTGAGAGCGACAAATTGAATTGATTTTCTTTTTGTCGCTTTTTCCATTTCTATAACTTGCTATTTTGTGTTGATTAAATGTGTAGTCCGAAGGATACATTTTTCCATCTTGATAGTAGAAGATAAAACCTTATTTATTAAAATATAAAGTCTAAATATTAATAGTAAATAGTTATTTAGAATACTTTTATAAAAAAAGGAAGAACGCTGCTGGTCCACAATTTTCAATTATATTTGTTTATAAATCTCCATTAAAAAAACTAATAAGCATGAAGAAACTAATTATTCTCTTGTTTTCAATCTTAATAGTAGAAAATTCGTACTCTCAAAACTTATTCCCTGAAAAATTTGAAGACTGCAAAATAGAAGCTTTCGGATTAGAAAGCAAAATAACTTCTGCACGTATTTCAAATGAAGAATTATTAACTCCGATGTTGGAAGGAAAATCGTTAACTCAAATTGAGGGAATATTGGTGATGCAAATATACGTTGATAAGAGTGGAAATGCATGCTTAGTTAGTGCAGATAACAAAACAAACATACCATCAAATGAATTTAATCTAAGTAAAGTTATTCAGCGAACGAGATGGATAAATAATGGAAATCCTGTATGTGCAATTGTTCATATTACATTTAAAAATGGGAAGGCTGATGTTCGCCGTTTAGGCTCTGATGGAAATTTGGGAGCACATGAGATAACAGATAAGCATAACCCTTTATATGATTTGCCAAAAGACACGCGGAACAAAAACACGACTAACAATCCTAATATAGCAAAAGATGAGAAAACTAATTCTATATGGAAATTATATACCTTTCAAAACTCAAAACTCCCCTATAATCTTTGTAGAAGCGCAGAGGTTGATAGTAAGGGAAATGTATGGATTGGTACTGACCGCGGAATTGTGAAGATTAGTGGAGAGGAATGGACTGTCCTTGATGCAAACAATAGCGGACTTGAAAGTAATCAAATGGGCAACACTGTATCATGGGATTTAACAATTGATAAAAATGACAATGTATGGACAGAAACAATGTCTAAAATAAAAGTATTTGATGGAGATAGTTGGAAAACTATTGACAAATCAAATTCTCCATTAAAAAAATCGGGAAAAACAATATCACAAGATAGTACAATTTGGATTGTTGGATTCGAAGGGTTTTACGAATACACTGACAACAAATGGTCTGAATACAATGTAGGTAACTCAGGTTTAGTAAGTAATACCACTCGTGGTGTATATCGAGATAAGTCTAATAATTTATGGGTTGCCACTGACCAAGGTGTAAGCTTCTATGATGGGAAGAAATGGAAAACCTATAATAGTAAAAACTCGAAAATTCCTGCTAATAGTGTGAGAGTAGTCACAGGGGATAAACAAGGGAATATATGGATTGGAGTTAGTACGGGTAAACATGATAATATTGGAGGAGTTGTTATGATTACACCTGAAGGTAAGTGGACTGTATTTACGATGAAAAACTCGAAATTACCGAGTTCGACAATATCTGACATAAAGTTTGAGGGGAAAAACGATGAAATTATATGGATTTGTACAGGTAATTTTTTAGTTCGTAAAGAAAATGATAATTGGGAAATATACGATAATGCTAATTCATTTATCCCAAAGAACTATGTAAGTACTTTAACTATTGATAAAGATGGAAATAAGTGGATAGCAACTTATAATGGTTTAATTTTCACAACAAGATAGGTTTCGATAGTTTTACGGTTTCGGAAGATTTTAGTAAGAAGTATAGAGTTTCTATACATGATGTTTTGATAGTAATAGTTAATGTAAAAACTGCAAAACAATTTTATAATATGGAAATTTCAGAAGATGAATTTATTGCTAAGTGTAATTTTATGCAAAAGATGGTCAAGCAAGTGATACATCCCTAAAGAAAATATCTTTTAAACTCTAAACCTCACCATTCGTTGCCCTTTGCGTTTACCTGTAAAACAAAAACGCTTGAAAATCATAGATAATCAAGCGCTTGAAAAATAAATATGTACACACGATGAGACTCGAACTCACACGGACTTGCGTCCACTACCCCCTCAAAGTAGCATGTCTACCAATTCCACCACGTGTGTATATACATAAACAAAAAAATGTGACTATTGCCACATCTGTGAATGAAAAGGATATTTGAAACCACATTCACTATATTGTTTTTGTTAATCTTTGTCAGAAACAACTTAAGAAGAGAGTATTTTCAAATATTTCTTGTCTTAAATTGTTAAACAGATATCCTCTGAAATCTGCTTTTCCAAATTCGGACTTAAAAGTAGACATCCTTTTTAATATATGCAAGTATTTTGATCTTAATTTGTTTCTCAGCCTACAAATTCAGTATGTTTTAAGAACAGAGATTCTTTGGATTAAGGGTGTGTAAAGTTCTCAAATAATACTGTTTTGTTTTAGAATATCTGTTGAGATACAAGTTTCTTTTATACCGAAAAGAAGAGTATTCCTATATTTTAGGCTCGTATAATAGTAAAATCTTATACTCTGGATGATTTTGCCCCTCAAATGTATAAATTTACCCCATGCTACCTGTATTAAATATTACCTTTGGAGATATAAATAGACGTTATCTTTAGATAAACCTGAATACATAGACTAAAAATTCCTAAAAAGAATAATAAATATGATGAGATTTTTAACCGAAAGACTTCTATTAAGTCTGTTACTTCTATTTCCATTAATTAACACACATGCTAACGGTGGTATAAACATTATACCTAAACCTCAAAAAGTAGAAATTAAAGAAGGGCAATTTGAGCTGAATCGTAAAACTCAAATTGTTAAGAAAGGTATTACGTATGATGTTAGTACCGAAGTTTTCAAAAAGGATATCAATAAGAGTTATGGATTATCGCTTATCGAATCAGGAATAAATGATGCACGTAAGTCTAAGCAGTCCATTAAGAACTCTATTCTTTTACAACACGATGCCGATCTTGGATTTGAGGCCTATAGGATTGATGTAAAAGAAAATGAGATCCTCTGTTCGGCTTCTTCGTCCGAAGGGTTTTTCTATGCTTTGCAAAGCCTTATTCAGATGATATCGACTGATGCTAAAAACAGATTGACTATTCCTTGTGTCGAGATAGATGACAAGCCTTTGTTGTCGTGGCGTGGCTATATGTTGGACGATTCGCGCCATTTTTTTGGCAAGGAAGCTGTAAAACAATATCTTGATATAATGGCTCGTCTCAAACTTAATCGTTTTCACTGGCATCTTACCGATGAGCCTGCATGGCGTATCGAAATAAAAAGATATCCACTGCTTACTTCGATAGGAGCTATTGGTAGCTGGGATGATAAAGATGCACCTCATGCCTTTTATAGTCAGCAAGATGTGAAAGAAATAGTTGCGTATGCAGCCGAACGTCATATCATGGTAATACCTGAGATAGACATGCCGGGACATGCAACTGCTGCTGCTCGTTCCTATCCAGAAATATCGGGTGGAGGCGAGGGACGATGGAAAGATTTTACTTTCCATCCTGCTAAAGAAGAAACTTATGAGTTTATTGATAATATAATGACTGAAATAGCCGATCTTTTTCCTGCCCCTTATATTCATATCGGTGCCGATGAAGTGCATTATGGCAATCAATCGTGGTTTACGGATAAAACCATGCAGGATTTTATCAAAGCTAACAATCTGAAAAACGAGGTAGGGTTGGAGCATTACTTTGTACGCCGTGCATGTGATATAGTAAATAGTAAGGGCAAGAAAATGATAGGATGGGACGAAATAACGAGTGTAGGCCTAGACCCTTCCAAAGCAGTAGTAATGTGGTGGCGTCACGATAAGCCGGAGGCTTTGACTCGATCTCTGAATGATGGCTTCGATGTAATTCTTACTCCTCGCATACCATGCTATTTTGATTTTGTACAAGACCAATCGCACGAAATAGGGCGCAGATGGGGTAATAAATTTAATGAGCTGACCACAGTATATGATTTTCCTGAAAGTATTAGTAGTCTCATAGCGAATAATAAGTCTCAGATACTTGGTTTGCAGGCTAATTTGTGGACAGAGCGTGTAGCGGGAAAAGAGCGACTCGATTTTATGACCTTTCCTCGTTTGCTAGCCATAGCCGAAGATGGATGGACAGATGCAGAGAAAAAAGATTATGAAGATTTTGAAAAACGCGTTGCTGTATTTTTAATTTACCTCAAATCGGAAGGAATAAATTATTTCGATATATTCGATAAAAGTACTACTCCCGAGCCTTGGGGGCCATCTAAAGCAGATGTTATAAGCGAAGGGTAAATGCTTGTATATTAAGTTTTATATTTTGTATGAAAAAGAATTGTTTATTAATTGATATGTATATAAAAGAGTTCAATATAAAGTGGGTTATTATTGCATCTGTTTTGCTGTTATGTAATTCTGGAGTTTCCGCTCAGCAAAACAGTAATAGAATTCCTCCAGCCAAAGATCTTATAAAGTATAAACTTCCTCAAAAGTCTATATACAAACAAGGTTGGATAGACTTTAATAAAAATAATAAGATGGATGTATATGAAGATCCGTCTGCATCTATAGAGGATCGTATAGAAGATTTACTTTCTCAGATGACTGTTGAAGAAAAGACCTGCCAAATGGTAACTCTTTATGGTTATAAAAGAGTTTTGCAGGATGATTTACCTACTGCCGAGTGGAAAAATAAACTTTGGAAAGATGGAGTAGGGGCTATTGACGAGCATCTTAATGGTTTCCAACAATGGGGGCTACCTCCATCCGACAACCCTTTTGTTTGGCCGGCTTCACGTCATGCTTGGGCAATCAATGAAGTACAGCGTTTCTTTATCGAAGAAACAAGACTTGGAATACCTGTCGATTTCACAAATGAAGGAATAAGAGGTGTAGAAAGCTACATAGCTACAAATTTTCCGACTCAGCTGGGATTAGGCCATACATGGAATAGAGAACTGATACACAAAGTCGGATATATTACCGGGCGCGAAGGCCGTTTGTTAGGATATACCAATGTGTATGCTCCTATATTGGATGTAGGACGCGACCAGCGGTGGGGTAGGTACGAAGAAGTTTATGGTGAGAGCCCATATCTTGTTGCCGAATTGGGTATAGCCATGACAAAGGGTATGCAGACCAATTATCAGGTAGCTTCTACTGCAAAGCATTATATTGCTTATAGTAACAATAAGGGTGCCCGTGAAGGTATGTCGAGAGTAGACCCCCAGATGTCGCCCAGAGAAGTAGAGAATATACATGTCTATCCTTGGAAAAGAGTAATAAAAGAAGCAGGTATATTGGGAGCAATGAGTTCATATAATGATTATGACGGATTCCCTATACAGAGCAGTTATTATTGGTTGACAACACGCCTGAGGAAAGAATTTGGATTTAAAGGTTATGTTGTATCAGACAGTGATGCTGTTGAATACCTTTATAGTAAACATCATACTGCTACCGATATGAAAGAATCTGTCTTACAGGCCGTTTTAGCGGGGCTTAATGTAAGATGTACTTTTCGTTCTCCCGATTCGTATGTTCTTCCTCTGAGAGACCTGATAAACGAAGGTGCAATAGGTATGGATATAATAAATGATCGTGTACGCGATATTTTGAGAGTTAAGTTCCTAGTCGGGCTTTTCGACTCTCCATACCAGATGGATCTGAAACAAGCGGATCTGGAGATAAACAGTGTCGAAAACCAAGAGGTTGCTTTGCAGGCATCTCGAGAATCAATTGTCCTTCTTAAAAATACGGATGCTTTATTACCTTTAGCAAAAGAATCTGTGAAAACAATAAGTATCTGTGGCCCTAATGCTGATGATGCAACCTATGCCCTTCAGCACTATGGCCCGTTGGCTGTGGATGTAATAACTGTACTTCAGGGAGTAAAAGAAAAAGTAGGAAATAAGGTCGACGTTCTATACACTAAAGGTTGTGATGTTGTTGATGCTAACTGGCCAGAATCGGAAATTCTGCCGACACCTCTTAATGAGGAAGAGTTGCTGGAAATAAATAAAGCTGTAGAGAATGCTAAAAAGAGCGATGTTGCTATTGTTGTCTTAGGAGGGAATAATCGTACCTGTGGAGAAAATAAATCACGTTCTAGTCTCGATCTACCGGGGAGACAATTAGATCTGCTTAAAGCTGTATATGAAACGGGAAAACCTGTTGTCCTCATCCTTATAAATGGAAGACCTAATTCCATAAATTGGGCTGATAAATATGTTCCGGCAATTCTTGAAGCATGGTATCCTGGTTCGCAGGGAGGTAAAGCTGTGGCTGATATAGTATTCGGAGACTACAATCCGGGCGGAAAACTTACAGTAACTTTTCCTAAAACAGTGGGACAGATACCGTTCAATTTTCCTGCTAAACCTGCATCTCAGGTAGATGGTGGCCGCAATAGTGGACTTAAAGGCAATATGAGCCGCATTAACGGAGCTCTCTATCCATTTGGCTATGGTTTGAGTTATACAACTTTTGACTATTCGGATATAAAGGTGGTACCACAAACGATAACTCCTCATCAGACAGCGACTGTAACGTGTAAAGTAACTAATAGTGGGCAGATAGATGGAGACGAAGTAGTACAGCTTTATACAAGGGATTTACTAAGTTCAGTGACTACGTATGAAAAAAATCTCAGAGGATTTGAACGCATTCATCTCAAAAAAGGAGAAACTAAAGAGATTTCCTTTACTATTTATCCTCGCGATTTAGAACTCCTAAACTTAGATGAACATTGGGTGATAGAACCGGGTGACTTTAGTATAATGATCGGAGCTTCTTCGGAAGATATTCGTCTTAAAGAAACTCTGACTGTGAAAGATTATAAAACTTTGGAGTTGGCCGCTAATAATATAGAGGGCAATAATCGTCAAAGTGAACTTGCAAATGTTATCGATAACAATTTAACGACTATATGGTCAGGAGTAAAAGGAGATTACCTTACTTTCCCGATGTTGGCTAATAGCAAACCTTCTCAAATCTCGGTTTGGTGGAAGTCGGCAGAAGAGAATTCTACTTTCGAAGTTCAGATTTCTTCCGGTGGCGGACAGTTTCTAACTGTTTATAAAGGACAAGTAAAAGTGATAAATGACTATATTGATTATTTGCTTAAGAATGATCTGGCAAGTGATGTGCGTATTCTTATTACTTCCGGTAAGGTGGAGATTGCTGAAGTAAATATGGAAGGAATAGAACGATAGGTCAGGTTGTCGAAAAAGATATTAGTATTAATAAATAAAAAAGTTCCAAATAATTCAATTTGGAACTTTTTTATTTTGCGAAAATCTGAGCGAAAGACGGGATTCGAACCCGCGACCCCGACCTTGGCAAGGTCGTGCTCTACCAACTGAGCTACTTTCGCTTTTGAGTGTGCAAATATATAATCAATTTTCGTATATGACAAGAGATTTCCTGATAAATCTTATTCTTGAAGTAAATTTTCCATGTCTACATACATCTCAGGTGTCAGTTGTGTTATCTTTTTGTTCTTTTGTTTATTTTCATAGAACTTGGCTAAAGTCTTGCTCATTGACGAATTATTCTCTTTTTCATTGTCTACTTCTTCTGTCGGCTGTTCTTCTTCAAAAGAAACTACTTCGCCTTTGTTTTTAGCTATTAGCTTCAAGAAATTCTTTCTCCCTTTTTTATACTTTTTCTCATTCGTCTTATCTAGTGGTACAAGTTTTACCCGGGCTTTGAATGCACCCATCTGAGCTTCCGAATCTATAACGTATATTTTACCTTCTTCAAGGTTTGCTTCTACATAGTCCGTATTTTCACTTTTTCCAATAAAGACGTGATCTCCCGGACTACATTCGTAGGCTATAAATTTACCTGGTTTTAGTTTTCCTATCAGTTCTTCTCCATCATAAAAAGAAAAATTAATGAGCATACCTACAGACGAAGTTCGAGTGAAATAAACCATACTTTTACCTTTGGCAGGCGTAATGAGTTCTGGTAATTGCGTTTCTTGTGCAAATGTAAAAAGAGAAAGAAACGTAAGAGTAAAAAGGATAAAATATTTCATTGGTTTTGATTTTATATTAGTCATGATAGCTGAAATTAAGATTACTTAGAAGTACGAAAACTTATATATGCTGTTACCATAAAGTTAGATAAGCTCATTCTATCTTTTTTGTCCATGCTGAACTCTTCCCCTGATATGCTACCACCGCCTACTGATAGTTTCAATCCTGCGCCTATATTTTGATTGAATTGATAATCTCCCGAAATGGAAGCATAAGAGCCGAGTACTGTTTTGTTATAAGAATAACCTCCTCCGTCAAGAATAGCTTCATCTCTGTAAAAAAGAGCTCCTAGTCCCAGATTCATATATAGAGTAAATGCTGAGCCCAGATTATAACGCATATTAAATGTTGGGCCGATGTAAGTAAAGCCAATATTCTCTTTTGCATCCCGAATCATAATGTCTCCGATGAGAATATCATTACTACTACTAGATTGCCTGTTGTAATAAAAATTAAGTCCTAGCCCCCAATGTTCTTTAAAGAAATATTGAGCTTCTACGTCAATATTGTATCCGTTCTTTAGACCTTCTGTCAGTTTGTCGATATCTGTATTACCAGATTGCATAATTTCACCTAACCGACGGGCGTATCCACCTCCTATAGTGAATCGAAAGTCTCGATAGGTAATCATCTCATCTGTTTTTAGATTTTGATTTTCAGATTTCTTACGAACAGTTCTCTTTAATTGTACAGAATTGTCTTCTGTTTTATTCTCCTGTGCATACATTGATAGACCTGCAACAGTGAATGATAAAAGAATCATGCAGATTTTTTTCTTCATAGTGAGTTTGTTTACATTAGATTTTTTAGTGTAGAGATCCTTTTTTTTATAATATTCTGTAAATAAAAGAAAAAAAGCTACTTGATGCAATACCAAACAGCTTTTTTTATGCAGAAATGTTAAATAAATATCATTTTACTTCCCAGATATCTTTAGTCATCAGGTAATCTTTTAGTTTACGTATTTTATTTTTAGACTGAACTGTTGTTATTTGTTCTTCTACTCCATCATTATACGTTGGAGATTTTACATCACGTATCACACCTAATGCTACAGGTAAGCCCGATTCGAGAGACATTAGCCCTAACTTCATGTGTAAAGTATTGTCTATGGTCGTGGTATCGTGAACCAGCACATCGTCAATTGTGTATCCTTCTTGCCCTATTGTAACGGCTTTTAGTGTCCATCCATCCATTACCAGACCTTTGTCTTTGTTGGCTCCGAACAACATTTTTTCACCGTGTTTAAGCATTATAGTGCGTTCGGCTCTCCATGCCTTGTCCACAATGTTTTCGTGGATAGCATCGTTAAATATAACACAGTTTTGAAGTATCTCTACTACAGATGTACCCTTATGCCTTGCTGCATCGGCTAGTATGCCTGTCGTATTTGCCAGATCGACATCTATACAACGTGCGAAGAATGTTCCTCGTGCTCCTAGCGTTAGTTCGATCGGATGAAATGGATCTTCCACTGTACCAAATGGAGAAGACTTGGAAACAAATCCTCTGTCAGATGTTGGAGAGAATTGTCCTTTTGTCAGTCCGTATATTTTATTATTCAATAACAATATATTTATATCTACATTGCGCCGTACTGCATGAATAAAATGGTTTCCTCCAATAGCCAGACAGTCGCCATCTCCTGTTGCCAGCCAAACAGAGAGCTCCGGTTTTGCTGTTTTTACACCTGTTGCTATAGCTGCTCCACGACCATGTATGGTATGAAAACCATAAGTATTCATATAATATGGTAAACGGGAAGAGCAACCAATGCCGGAAATAACAGCAGTCATGTGTGGTTCTATATCCAGTTCGGCCATTGCTTTGTGCAAACAGTTGAGAAGAGCATGGTCTCCGCATCCGGGACACCAACGTACATACTGATCACTTTTATAGTCTTTAGACTGATGTGACGATGCTAATTTCAAATTTATATCCATCATAATTTACTCTTCTAGTTTATTTGTAAATGAATCAATAAGATCAGATACAGAAAAAGGCTGTCCTTCTACTTTATTGTATCGGGAGAGATTCAGCCCCGAAATCTTTTCGGTTAAGAAGCCTGCAAACTGACCATTATTTTGTTCTGCAACAATGATATTCTTAAACTTTTTAAGGACGTCCTCAGTATTTTTAGGTAGAGGATTTATAAAACGGAAATGAGCTAATGCTACTTTCTGACCGTTTTCGTTCATCTTTTCCATAGCTTCACGCAGGTGTCCGTAAGTACCGCCCCAACCAACAATAAGCAGATCGGCATCTTCTCCTCCTATGAGTTCTAGAGGAGGAATGGAATCGGCAATCTTATCAATTTTTGCCTGACGAGTATCTACCATTTTCTGATGGTTTGCCGTATCTGTAGAGATAGCGCCTGTATTATAATCTTTTTCGAGACCTCCTATTCTATGAGTGTAACCTTCGAGACCTGCTGCTGCCCAATATCGTGCATAATTTTCGTCGTCTCGTAGAGCACTTCTCCATTCGTTTTCGGGAATCAGAGACTGGTCGTGAGGAACGATAGACGGGTATTTTTCTAAATCGGGAATTCTCCATGCAGATGCTCCGTTTGCTATATAGCCATCTGTTAATAGAATGACAGGTGTAATATGCTCTAATGCAACTTTTGAAGCCCAATATGCCATGTCGAAACAGTCGGTAGGTGTGGCGGCGGCCATAACCACTATAGGGCTTTCTCCATTTCTGCCATAAAGCGCTTGACGAAGATCGGTTTGTTCTGTCTTTGTCGGTAGCCCGGTAGAAGGGCCTCCTCTCTGTACGTCAATTACCACAAGAGGCAGTTCGGCCATTACGGCAAGCCCGATAGCTTCACTTTTTAGGGCAAGTCCGGGCCCAGAGGTAGAGGTAGCGGCAAGGCTGCCTGTAAAGCTGGCTCCGATTGCAGTACAAACTCCAGCTATTTCATCTTCAGCTTGTATCGCTTTTACTCCTAATTGCTTAAACTTTACAAGCTCATGTAAAATATCGGTAGCGGGAGTAATTGGATATGATCCTAAAAATAAAGGGCGTCCCGAATTTTCAGAGGCGGCAATGAGCCCGTAGGCTGTTGCGGTATTTCCATTTACATCGAGATAATAACCTTTGTCTACATTTACGGTTTCTACTCTATATGATGTTATAGACATATCTGTATTATGTCCGTAATTATAACCATCTGCTAATACTTTGAGATTGGCCTCGACCAGAATTGGCTTTTTTGCAAACTTAGCCGATAGCATATGATTTGCTACATCTAATGGTCTATTGAACAACCAGCAAACGAGACCTAAAGCAAACATGTTTTTACAACGTATGCGAGATTTCATATCCAGTTCCATGCCCTCAAGGCTACTCTTGGTAAGGGAGGTGATGGGTACTGTTATTATTTGCTGTGTCGTTAAACCCAATTCGGTAAAAGGGCTTTCTGTGGCAAAGAGTGCTTTTTCCATATCTCTCTTCTCGAAAGAGTCGGCATCTACTATAATAACCGAGTCTTGTTTCAGATGCTGAGCATTCACCTTTAATGCCGCAGGATTCATAGCCACCAATACATCGGATTTGTCGCCCGAATTGTATATTTGATTACCCAAATGAACCTGAAAGCCTGAAACGCCTGAAAGTGTACCTTGAGGAGCCCGTATTTCGGCGGGGTAGTCAGGAAATGTTGATATCTGATTGCCAAAAATAGCTGAGAGATTTGAGAAGATAGTTCCGGTTAACTGCATACCGTCACCCGAATCTCCCGAAAACCGGATAACAATGTCTTTTACTTCTTTAATTTCTACTGTGTTTTGCATTCTTTCTATATATAAAGATAGTATATTAATCTTGGACAAAGGAAAAAAGTATTCATGAATAAACAAACTTATTTTAGGGAAAAAAGCCAAAAAAGAATTGATTTATAGCCTTAATGCTTTCTTTTATCCAAATTTGACAAATTTTGTTACTGTATATTTACCATTCTTCATATCCGCCATCTATACTATATACATCTTCAAAGCCTTGATCTACTAGATATTGAGCTGCCAGTTGACTACTACTACCATGATAGCACATAACAAAAATCGTTTCTGTTTTTAAGTGATCTTTGATAAAATCGGGCAGCGTTTCCTGAGTAAGATGGTATGCACCCTGAACATGTCCAGAATTGAAACTTGTGATATCTCTAATATCAACTATAGCCGCAGTACCTGATTGTAACATGCTCTTAGCTTCCTTTGCACTTATTCGTTTATAAAACATATTTTAAAATCAATATTATCTATTAAAATTACTCCTGTTATAGATTGAACAAATGAGTTCGGTTTTTGTTATTTAAATACGATAACATTATATATAAAAAAACTAAACATACGACTATGCGACACAAAATTATTCTTTTGGGCTTTATTGCTCTCTATTCATTATTAGGTTTCTCTCAATCGGAACCTGCTTATAAAAAAGGAACATTTTATGCTCTCTGGGGCTGGAACAGAAGTGGATACACAAATTCTGATATACACTTCAAGGGTAAAGACTATAAATTTACCTTACATGATGTGAAAGCACATGATCGTCAGACTAAATTCAGCTACTATAATTATATAAGGATAGACCGTATTACTATACCACAAACAAACTTCCGGATCGGATATTTTATAAAGGATAATCTTGCTGTGACCATTGGTGTGGATCATATGAAGTATGTAATGGATGAAAACCAAACAGTAGATATAGATGGATACGTAAAACCGGGATTTGAATCGCGCATAAAAGATGATAATACTATAAAGCTGACTAACGATTTTCTGATGTATGAGCATACCGATGGTCTGAATTATATTAATTCGGAAATAGAGTATTACAGAAACTTTTATCATAAAGGAATATTGAAAGTTAATGGTCTCATAGGAGGAGGTGCCGGTTTTCTGATGCCTAGAAGTAATGTTACGATGATGGGAAATGAACGTCATGATGCTTTTCATCTGGCCGGATTTGGACTTAGTGCTAAGGGGGGGCTTGATGTTAATTTGTGGAATCTGTTTTTCTTACGTTCGGAAGTAAAAGAAGGCTATATTAATATGCCAAGTATACGTACTACAAAATCTAGTGATGATAAGGCTAAACAAGCCTTTTGGTTTGCAGAATGGACATACACTTTTGGATTCAATTGGCATTTTTAAGAACATTTTAGATACTCTCTTCTAAATATATAGACAAATGAAAGGTAGAATGGCTATCTTTCATTTGTTCTTTTTTATACCTTTGTAAATCAATAAATACAATTGCACAATGCCAGTTAATATACCAAACAATCTGCCTGCAATAGAGATATTAAAGAAAGAGAATATATTCGTAATGAGCCAGCTGAGAGCCAACGAGCAGGATATACGTCCTTTGCGTGTGTTGATTCTCAACCTGATGCCCATAAAAATAACAACAGAAACTGACCTTATCAGGCTTCTGTCGAATAATCCCTTGCAGGTAGAAGTTGAGTTTCTGAAACTGGAAACCCATACTTCAAAAAATACACCGGAAGAGCATTTGCTGACATTTTATAAAAACTTTAGTGAAGTAAAGGATGACTTTTATGATGGGATGATCATAACAGGTGCTCCTGTAGAATTGTATGATTATGAAGATGTAAACTACTGGCCGGAGGTATCATCTATTTTCGATTGGGCACGTACGCATGTTACGTCTACCTTATATATATGCTGGGCTGCTCAGGCGGCAATGTACCACTTCTATGGTGTGAAGAAGCAATTATTGCCCGAGAAAATGTTTGGAGTATTCAAGCATATTGCACATGATAAGAAGTTTCCTTTGTTCAGAGGATTTGATGATGAATTTTATATACCTCACAGTCGACATACGACTGTGACTCGTGACGATATTTTAAATTACAAAGAGTTGAAAATATTGTCTGAGTCTGACGATTCAGGAGTGGGTATAGTTGCTTCTCGTGGTGGGCGCGAATTTTATTTTACCGGACATTCCGAATACGCCCCTTATACTCTTCATAACGAATATGTAAGAGATGTGGAAAGAGGGCTGCCGATAAAACTTCCTGTCAATTATTATAAAAATGATAACCCATCTAATCAGCCTGTAGTTCGCTGGTCAGGTCATGGTAATCTGTTGTTTAATAATTGGTTGAATTATTTCGTTTATCAGGAGACTCCGTACGATAAAACTAAGATTAAAGATTTGAGGGAGATAGGTCCGGCGAATGGAATCTATATGTACTATATATAACAAGTATAAGTTATTATACGCTACAAAGAGACTGATTATAGATGATGAAATCGGTCTCTAATCAATTCAAACAAAATTATAATATAACATTGTTAAAAGCACGTCAAATAGAGCTATTAGCTCCGGCTAAAAATCTGGAGTGCGGAATCGAAGCCATTAATCATGGCGCCGATGCTGTGTATATTGGTGCGCCGCAGTTTAGTGCCCGTGCAGCCGCAGGCAATAGTATAGAAGATATAAGGGCTTTGGCAGAGTATGCTCATCTATACAATTGTAAGGTATATGTAGCGCTTAATACTATACTTACCGATAAAGAATTGCCAAATGCCGAAAAATTGATATGGGAACTGTACGACTATGCGCAGATAGATGCACTCATAGTACAGGATATGGGTGTTACAATGCTTAACCTGCCTCCAATTGCTTTGCACGCAAGCACACAGACTGACAACCGAACTGTAGAGAAAGTGAAATTTCTTGAAGATGCAGGATTCAAACAGATAGTATTAGCCCGAGAATTGACTATTGACGAAATACATGATATAGCGGCGCAGGTGTCTACCCCATTAGAAGCTTTTGTTCATGGAGCTTTGTGTGTATCATACAGCGGGCAGTGTTATCTTAGTCATGCTCTATCGGGGCGAAGCGCAAATAAGGGGTCTTGTGCGCAATACTGTCGCTTGCCTTATTCGTTGATGGATGCCAATGGAGAAGAAATAATGACAAAAAAGCACTTTCTGTCGATGAAAGATCTTAATCTTTCCGATAATCTGGAAGAATTGCTTGATGCAGGAGTAAGCTCTCTTAAGATTGAAGGGCGGTTGAAGGATGTTTCTTATGTAAAGAATACTGTGGCGTATTACCGTAGCAAATTGAATGAGATTTTTAAAAGGCGTCCCGAATATATGCCAGCCTCGACAGGACACACTGTATATACATTCGAACCGAATCTGGAAAAAAGTTTTAATAGAGGGTTCACTAAATATTTTTTGCATAATCGTACTAATAATATATGGTCTGTAGATTCACCCAAATCGGTAGGCGAGCCTATAGGAAAAGTCTCGGAGGTTACAACTAAATACATTCGGATCAATACTCAGAAAAAAATAAGCAATGGAGATGGTCTGTGTTTCTTTAATAATAAGAAAGAGTTGGAGGGGATTCATGTCAATCGGGTTGAAGGTGAATGCCTTTTTCCTGCATCTATACCTTACTTGAAGAAAGGAACATTCGTTTACAGAAACTACGATCACGAATTTGAGAAGCTATTGTCGAAGAAATCTGCTGATCGAAAAATCCGAGTTGCAATAAATATGACAGAAATACCTTCGGGTTTTTCTCTTGAAATTGTCGACGAAGATGATAATTATGTTATTGTAAATTTCGATCAGGAAAAACAGCCTGCACAAAAAGATCAAAGAGAAAATATAAAAAACAACCTGAGTAAAACCGGTAATACAATATTTGATGTAACAGAAGTTAATATCAATTGGGAAGAAAGCTGGTTTATTCCTTCGTCTGTTGTCTCCGAATGGCGTCGTCAAGTTACAGAAAGGCTTCTGTCTGTAAGGAAAATAAACTACAAACAGGATATTGTAAAACATCAACAAACTTATCATCCTTTTCCTGTAAAGAATATCTCATATCTGGGTAACGTGATGAATAATAAAAGTAAAGACTTTTATGAACAACACCAGTCTGAAGTCGTTCAGCCGGCATTTGAAAAACAAGAGCAAAAAGATGTGCCTCTGATGTTTACAAGACATTGCATTAAGCAGTCGCTAGGTTGGTGTCCAAAAGAAACTATGGAAAAACATCCTTACAAAGAACCTTTCTTTTTGATATATAACAATACTAAATTGCGACTTTCGTTCGATTGCAAAGCTTGCGAAATGAAAGTATATAGCTAATTTTCATCTGGCAGATATACATATTGATATTTTATTTATCTTTGATGTCTATAATAAACATAAGGGAGTATTATATGCTGAAAAAAATCTTTAAGTACAGCTGGCCTCCGGCAATTGTTGCTATTGTAATATTCTATCTGTGTTGCCTTATACCTTCCGATGATGTGCCTGATGTGAGTCTTGAACTTCCGATAGCTACAGACAAAATCGTACATTTCCTTATGTATTTCGGGCTGGCAGGGGTAGCCTCTTTCAATTATATATACGATAAGAAAGGTAAAATAATAATACTTAAACTTATTGTTTTTGCTATATTGGTTCCTATCCTTTATGGGGGACTGATAGAAATACTGCAATATAAATATTTCCCTGAAAGAAGTGGGGATTGGTACGACTTTTGGGCAGATATGTTAGGAGCATTGGCTTCTCTACCTCTTTCTCTTTGGTTTAGACGTTTTTTAATAAACAGGCAACATTTAAATGAAAATATAATATGAAGAATTTATTTGCAATCTTCTTTTCGATACTTTTTATTACAAACGTCAGTGCACAGGAGACTTTGTATGAAAACCAGTATAAAGTAAAAGTTGGAGATATAGCTCCCGACTTTGAAATGAGTTTACCTAGTGGCGAAAAAGTGAAACTATCTTCACTCCGAGGCAAAGTTGTAATGTTACAGTTTACAGCTAGTTGGTGTGGAGTTTGCCGCAAAGAAATGCCTTATATAGAATCTGATATATGGCAAAAGCATAAAGACAATGCAGGGTTTGCCCTTTATGGCATAGATCGGGAAGAGCCGGCCGAAACAGTTCTTAAATTTGCCAAATCTACCGGGGTTACATATCCTATCGGGCTCGACCCTGCTGCTGATATATTCGGGTTGTATGCTGATAAAAAAGCAGGTATTACTCGTAATATAATTATAGACCGTGATGGGAGAATTGTAATGTTGACACGCTTATATAAAGTAGAAGAATTTAAAGAGATGGTCTCTCTTATAGATTCTCTACTAGCAAAGAAATAAAACATGAATATCGTTATTATAAAATATAATGCTGGTAATATATTCTCGGTCGAACATGCTCTCAAACGGCTTGGTGTGAATGCTATTGTTACAGCAGACAAAGAGCTGATCAGGAAAGCCGATAAAGTGATATTTCCGGGAGTAGGTGAGGCTAGTTCTACTATGCAATATCTTCAGCAAACTGATATGGATAAATTTATACCGGATTTGAAACAACCCGTTTTGGGGATTTGTTTGGGTATGCAGCTTATGTGTTCTCACTCCGAAGAAGGAAATGTTGATTGCCTGAATATCTTTGATGCTGATGTAAAACGGTTTACTCCTCAAAAGCATGAGGATAAAGTGCCGCACATGGGTTGGAACAATATATATAATGTAAATAGTAGTCTGTTTGACTCATCACTCGAAAACCAGTTTGTATATTTCGTACACAGCTATTATGTAGCCCTTAGCGATCATACAACAGCTACTACTGATTATATTCAACCATTCAGTGCAGCAATGCACAAAGACAATTTCTATGCAACTCAGTTCCATCCCGAAAAGAGTGGAGGAGTAGGAGAACAGATTCTTAGAAACTTTATAGAAATAATTTAAAGTTGCAGATCTGTTTTTCCTTGGGTGTGTAAATAAAGGGAAGTTATGTTTAGAAAATATATTATTAAATTTTATTCGATATCTAATATTATAAACTAATGGACAAATATGAAGATCTAAAAACTCTCGAAGATCTCAGATCTAAAGGAGCCATCACAGAAGAAGAATATCAACAGGAAAAGTCTAAAATCCTGAATGAAGATTATCCTCGTACGAAATCGTTGGGAATGGACGAAAATACATATCTTACCTTGATGCATCTGTCTCAGTTTGCCGGGTTCATCATTTTTGGACTGGGTTTTATTGCCCCTGTTATTATGTGGCAGATAAATAAAGATAATCCAAATGTAGATAAGCATGGTAAAAATATAACTAACTTTATGATTAGTATGATTATATATGCTTCGGTATCGGCGGTGCTGATTCTGTTGTTGATTGGTATTCCGATGCTTATTGCGATAGGTGTATTAGAACTCGTGTGTATTATTATAGCAGCTGTAAAGGCGGCTAATGGCGAATATTGGAAATATCCGCTTACCATTCCATTTTTTAAGTAAAATATGATAGAAATTATTCCGGCAATAGATATTATCGACGGTAAATGTGTTCGTTTGTCACAAGGCGATTATGACATAAAAAAAGTATATAACGAAGATCCTCTCGAGGTGGCTAAAATGTTTGAAGATGCCGGTATCAAGCGTCTCCATTTGGTCGATCTCGATGGGGCTAAGGCCAAACAGATAGTGAATATTGCCGTTCTTGAAAAAATAGCATCCCTTACCTCACTTACTATTGATTTTGGAGGTGGTGTACAGAGTGATACAGATATAGAAAAAGCATTCAACGCAGGTGCATCAATGGTTACGGGCGGAAGTATAGCTGTCCGAAACAGAGATTTGTTTACCGGTTGGATAAAAAAATACGGTAATGAAAAAGTGATACTTGGTGCAGACTGTAAAGATAATAAAATAGCTGTTTCGGGTTGGCAAGAGTCTACTTCTATAGATATAGTTCCCTTTCTCAATGATTATATGAAAGAAGGCGTGACAAAGGTTGTTTGCACCGATATCAGTAAAGATGGTATGCTGCAAGGCCCGTCTATAGCTTTGTATAAAGAGCTTCTTGAAGCATTTCCTAATCTGTATCTTATAGCCAGCGGAGGAGTAAGTTGTTTTCAGGATATTCTCGATCTGGAAGCTGCCGGAGTACCCGCTGTTATTTTAGGTAAAGCCATTTATGAGAATAAAGTAACGCTAAACGAATTAAATAGGGTGGTAGCATAATGAAATTTCTTCCGACCTTGTAAACATGGGAACTATAAGACTAATTTTGGCTATATCTGTAGTGATAGCACATTCGACTGATATATTTGGCTTTCGACTTGTTGGAGGACAATTAGCGGTACAGGTATTTTATATAATATCGGGGTTCTATATGGCATTGATATTAAAGGAAAAATATATTGGAGCTAATGGATCGTACAAGTTATTTATATCAAATCGTTTTTTGAGAATATATCCCGTTTATTGGGTAATATTAATTGCTACCGTTTTGGTTTCGTTAGCGGCTTACTTATATAGTGGGAGTGGTTTTTTTCATATTTATGCAGAATATTTCGACTCTATGAGTATAGGGAGTATCCTATTTCTGATATTTACCAATATTGTATTGTTTTTTCAAGATACTGTACTGTTTCTAGGGTTGGATGTTTCATCAGGGAATCTGTTCTTTACATCCGATTTCACCGCGTCTGATCCTGCTTTATGCGATTTTCTTTTTGTGCCACAAGCATGGACTGTTGCATTGGAGCTGACGTTTTATCTTATTGCTCCGTTTATAGTAAAAAAACGGATTAGGTATCTGATCGGAATGATTGTTGTTTTGCTTATTCTTCGGTTTATTATATCATATGGATTCGGGTTGAACCATGATCCTTGGACACATCGCTTTTTCCCTACTGAACTGGTCTTTTTTATTTTTGGTATCATAGCATATCATATCTACAAAAGGATAGCAGCTGTAGAAATAAAGAAAGTCTACTTAAATTCTATATGGATTGGTTTTCTGGCTATCACTTTTGCTTTTAGCTTTCTGCCATTAGAATATGATATTAAGCGGATAGCCTATTTGTCAATCTTTTTTATGGCTCTGCCCTTTATTTTTATATTGACTAAAAGTTGGAAATTTGACAGAAATATAGGAGAATTATCTTACCTTGTATATATATCACATACATTTGTCCTCATTTGCATGCGACCTTTCAAATTTTTGTATGCAGATGGTGCGTACGGTGTCAGTTTGGTAGTGCTAACTCTTTTATGCTCAGTTTTATTGAACGAGCTGGTTTCTAAAAAGATAGAACAGATGAGGCAAAAAAGAGTTAAGAAAGCAGAGGTATACGCCAGTAATTGATGAAAGTTCAACTTTTGAGAAATGAATTTTTATAGGAAAAACTAATAAAAGAGATAAACAATGCTTGCAAAAAGAATAATTCCTTGTTTGGATGTAAAAGATGGTAAAACAGTTAAGGGAGTAAATTTTGTAAACTTTCGTGATGCAGGTGATCCTGTAGAACTCGGAATCCGTTACAGTGAACAAGGCGCAGACGAACTTGTTTTTCTTGATATAACAGCTTCTCACGAAGAGCGAAAGACTTTTACAGATCTTGTTAAGCGTATAGCAGCCAATATAAATATACCGTTTACTATAGGAGGAGGTATAAATGAGCTGTCTGATGTAGACAGACTTCTGAATGCCGGAGCCGACAAGGTGTCTGTGAACTCAACAGCGATAAGAAATCCTAAAATATTAACAGAGATAGCTAAAAACTTTGGTTCACAGGTTTGTGTTTGTGCGATAGATGCTAACTTCGAAGATGGTATATGGCATTGCTACACCAGCGGAGGACGTAACAAGACCGAGAAAGAACTGTTCTCATGGGCTAAAGAAGCCGAAAATCTTGGTGCAGGTGAAATTCTTTTTACCAGTATGAGCCATGATGGAGTAAAGACAGGTTATGCAAATGATGCTCTCCGAAGGCTTTCAGAAACTCTCAATATTCCCCTTATAGCCTCAGGCGGTGCAGGGAAGATGAAGCATTTCAAGGATGTTTTTATCGAAGGCAAAGCCGATGCAGCATTAGCAGCTAGTGTATTCCATTTTGGAGAAATTGCGATAAAAGACTTGAAAGATTATTTGAAAAAGGAAAATATCAACGTGAGATGAAACTTTGTAGGAATCTAATATTATTGTATTTACTATTGATAATAAGTATATCGGTAGTCAATGCTCAATATTTGCTGAAAGATTCCTTATCTTACGAGTTGAGATATTTTGTGAAATTGCTCGAAGAAACTCATCCGGATCCATATACTGAGTTTGGAGGAAAAGTGAAATTTCACAAAGAGATCTTTGATCTTGAACAAAAGATTGAAACGGACAATATTACATTGAAAGAGTACACCGCTTTGTTAAGCTCCCTCTTATCCGGACTACACGATGGACATTCATATCTAAACTCAGATTCTAAGACAGAGAGTTCAGGGAAATATATACCTATATCTCTACGTGTTATCTCCGATGGTTTACTAATAGAAAAAATATCTTTTCAGTATAAGGAATATTTAGGTGCACGTCTTACTGCTATAAATAATATATCCATTGATTCATTATGTGTTTTGATTTCCCGGATTATACCATGCGAAAATAAGTACAGCAGATATAATGCTCTAAAAATGATGACACATAATCCTTCTCATATATACAGGCTTTTTCCCGACTTGAAAGACCATATTTCTCTGACTGTATTAACACAAGACGATGAGGAGAAAAAGTTTAATCTTGAGCTTTCAGAAAATAAGATTTCAGATATACAAGAAAGGGTAGAATACCCAAAATGGAAAAAGGAACCTTTGGGAGATTATTTGTACTTCGATTACCTAGATAATGAAGGTAAGACTATGTATATGAAAGTTGGGAGTATAATGTCACGGGAGTGTTTTTTATATATGAAAGAAAATAACTGGACAGGCTTTGAGAATATGCTTACAAATCTATATAAGCGCATATTGTATAAAGAGTTACCTGACGATAGAGACAAAGCGATAGACGATATTCCATCTTTCTCTGAAATATTCAAAAGTATGTTGTGTGAGATGTCTGAAAACAAATCAGAGAATCTTATTATAGATCTAAGAAAAAATGGAGGAGGGTTTACTGATATAACATTGCCTAGTTTGTATATGTTGTATGGAGACAAATATCTGAATACAGACATGAATAATGTTTTCTACAGATTGATATCTCCATTGCTCATGGAGAAATATGGGACTACATTGAGTAAATACAATGAATCCAATAATTCAAATTATCGGTTTGGAAATTATACTTTCTTTACAAAAAAGAAAGAAGAGAAAACAATACAGCAAAAAAGAGATATCTTTGTAAGCAATGCGATGGGTGGAGCGGGTGTCTTTATAAAAGATCTGAATGGACAGCCGGTGTACACTCCCAAACATGTATATGTATTGACCGATGTTCAGACTTTTAGTGCAGCTTTCCACTATGCGTTCTATTTATGGAAAATGGGTGCAATAATAGTTGGAGTGCCTTCGTCACAAGCTCCTAATACATATATGGAGGTCACACCGTTCGAATTACCATACACTAAGGTAAAAGGAAGTATATCAAACAGTGTTCAATATTTTCTTCCTGTTGCAGACAAGAGAGCAAAGATATTTTGGCCGGATATGATGCCTGAATATAAAGACTATAAGAAATATAATTTCGATCAAGATACGGAGTTATTATGGCTCCTCGATCGTATTAATAATAAATAACAATGAATCTGAATTTTGAAAAAGTCGGAGGTTTAATTCCTGCTATTATACAGGATAATGAAACAAGCAAAGTGTTGATGTTGGGCTATATGAATGAAGAGGCTCTGAAGAAAACACAGGAAACAGGAAAAGTTACATTTTTTAGCCGCACAAAACAACGTTTGTGGACAAAAGGCGAAGAAAGTGGTAATTTTCTTAATGTGGTGAGTATAAAAGAAGATTGCGACCAAGATACACTCCTCGTAAAGGTAAATCCCGTAGGACCTGTGTGTCATACCGGTGCAGATACTTGTTTCGAAGAGAAGAACAAAGAAGATATACTCTTTCTGAAATATCTTCAACAGTTTATTGAAAAACGTTACAATGAAATGCCGGAAGGTTCTTATACAACTTCATTGTTCCAATCGGGGGTAAACCGCATGGCTCAGAAGGTAGGAGAAGAAGCCATCGAATCTGTTATTGAGGCTTGCAATGGTACAGACGATCGTTTGGTCTACGAGTCTGCCGATATGCTTTATCACCTCATCGTACTTCTTACATCTAAGGGGTTGAGTATCGAAGACCTAGCTAGAGAACTTCAGAAACGACATAAAAAATAATAAGAAATAAGTCACAGGTAAACAGGTTCTTTTGAACTATACTTACAGATAACTGTTGACTGTAAATAACCAATGGAATAGTTATGGATAAGTCAAAAGATACAATTGTAAAATATGAGGGAGTCGATCTTGGTCGTGATGGTAATACTATATTGAGCGATATAAATATTACGATCGACGAAGGCGAGTTCATTTATCTGATAGGAAAAGTTGGTTCCGGTAAAAGTACTTTTCTTAAGAGCTTATACCATGAAATTCCGCTAGAGAAGGGGCATGGCCGAATATTGGACTATGAGTTGGAATCTATAAGAAAAAGGGATGTCCCGTTTCTTAGACGTAAAATAGGAATTGTATTTCAAGACTTTCAGTTACTTATTGACCGTACAGCATCTAAAAATCTTGAATTTGTCTTACGGGCTACAGGATGGAAAAACAGAGACCTGATAGACATACGCATCAATGAAGTGTTGGCTCAGGTAGGCATGCAAAATAAAGGATATAAAATGCCGCACGAACTATCAGGTGGAGAGCAACAGCGTATAGTTATAGCACGTGCCCTGCTGAACTCTCCCGAGATTATTTTAGCAGACGAACCGACAGGTAATCTTGATCCGGAAACAGGCAATCAGATTGTCGAATTATTGCACACTATATCTCAGGGAGATACTGCTGTTATTATGTCTACTCATAACTATGCTGTAGTACAAAAATATCCCGGCAGGATTATCAAATGTGAAGACGGACTTCTTAAGGATGTCAAATTGCATAATACCGGCAATTAGTTTTATCTTAGTTTTTTATCTATACTATAGCTTTCTTCTTGTATAAAAGTTGTTGAATACAATAAATAATAACAAGAGGAAAGAGTACAAGTTTGTCAGGTTTTAGTTAAAATTGGTTTTAGATTTGCATTGAAAGATAAAAGATAGTAGTTGAGATATAACTTAAAGCTTATGGAAATTAGAAAATTAGATATCCGGAATCATCAGGAGGTATCGTTTGTTGAAAATCTTTATATAGAGTCTTTCCCTCTAAGTGAGCGCCGTCCTGTAGAAAAAATGTTGGATTTATACAAAGGAAATTCTCCTTTTGTTATTTCAGTTACCGTAGAGGATGAAGGGATTGTAGGATTTCTTACCTATTGGGATTTAGGTGATTTTATATTTGCTGAGCACTTTGCTATTTCTCCCGAGTTTAGAAATGGAGGATATGGTGGTAAAGTTATAAATCTCTTTATAGAATATGCAAACAAGCCTATATTACTCGAGGTAGAATTGCCAACGACTATTCTTTCGGAACGTAGAATAGGGTTTTATCAGCGTTTAGGATTTAAGCTGTGGGAAGATATATCATATCAGCAGCCAGCATACCATGAAGATGGAGGAGTAGTACCAATGATGCTCATGACGTATGGCAATTTGGCAATAGATAAAGAAATGCTTGAAATAAGAAGCAAGCTTTATAGTATAGTATATAATTGCTAAAAGCTGATAAAGCTTAGTTATTGGTAATTATTTGCTTACTCTTTATTCGGTGCGATATACATAGTAGCCCGAATGCAGTGAGCAAACCATTGATTAATAGTATTTCATATCCTACCTGATAGTTATAAGCCCGATGTAGGTAGGTTTCTAAGAAGAAGCTTAGTATCGGAGCCAATACACAGACTATTGGTACAAATTTATCCTTTACATTTACTCGGCAAAACAATCCGAAGAAGAATAGACCTAACAAAGGACCATAAGTGTAAGATGCTACTTTATAAATTGTATCCAGAATGTTTTCTTGCTGAATGTAATTGATAGCTAATATAACTAAAAGGAAAACGAGACTGACAGCGACATGGACTTTCTTCCTCGTTTTCTGGGCTTTTACAGCATCTTCTTTATTTATATTGAACAAGTCTATACATACTGATGTTGTAAGAGCGGTAAGGGCAGAATCGGCACTCGAAAAAGCCGCTGCAATAATACCAATAGTAAAGAATATAAGTACCGGAAGCCCTAGATACTCTGAAGCCAGCATAGGCAATATCTGATCCGATTTCTCTGGCAATGCTATTCCTTCCTGAGCTACAAAGAGAAGAAGTAATATACCTAGAGATAGGAATATAAAATTGATTGGGGCAAAAGAGAACCCATATGTCACCATGTTTTTCTGAGCATCTTTGAGTGTCTTGCAAGTAAGGTTCTTTTGCATCATATCCTGATCCAATCCCGTCATTACTATTGTAATGAATACTCCGCTCAGGAACTGTTTGAAGAAATTCTGTCTCGAGGCCCAATCATCGAAAACAAATATGCGGGAATGCTCACTACTGCTTATTGCATCTACTACCTGAGGAAAACTCATATTCATCTTGGTTGCTACCTGCCATATAATTAGTATTGCTCCTAGAAGCAAACACGATGTTTGTAGCGTATCAGTCCATATTATAGTTTTGATTCCACTGCGGAAGGTATATCCCCAAATGAGAAGGATAATACCTGTAACGGTGACCCAAAATGGAATATTCCACTGATCGAATACCAATGTTTGCAATATCATAGCTACCAGATAAAGTCTGGCAGCAGCACCTATTACTTTCGATAAGATGAAGAATGAAGCTCCTGTTTTATACGAATAGAATCCAAAGCGCTTCTCCAGATAGCCATATATCGTAGTCAGATTTAGCCTGTAATATAGAGGTAATAAGACGTAGGCTATGACAAAGTAGCCAGCCACAAAACCAAAGACCATTTGCATATACGTCATGTCGAACTTGCCAACCATTCCGGGCACAGAAACAAACGTAACACCAGAGATGGAAGTGCCTACCATAGCAATAGCTACAATAAACCAAGGTGATTGTCTATTGCCTAGAAAGAAGGCATCATTGTCACTGCTTTTCTTACTTACGAAATATGATATAGCAAGCAATGCAAGAAAGTATATCGCGATAATGATTAAAATAGTGACTCCCATCATTTATTATCTGTCATATGTTTATTGTCTGCCATCTATCTGGTATAAAGTCAGAGATGTTGTAATTAGCTTTGTCCCCAAACCATTTGGAAGGAGCGATCGTATAACCGTTTCCTGACGAAAGCCATGCTCCCCACCAACTAAAGCTGCTGTTGGCAATAATATGATGTTTACAAGTACTCATCAGAGCCATATCTTTCCAACTATCCCGACCTGTATTCCAGTCTATAATATGCCTGTTGGATAGAAATTCAAACTCAGATCGTATAAAATCGGAATCATCTGAAAATATATAAAAGGTCAGATCCTTTTCTGTTCCCAACCTCTCTAAAGCATCTTTATAATAGCTCAATGGCAGTACTCCGTGATAATCTGAGACCGTTTTGAGTTTTAGAAAATCTCCATGTCTTACATGTATACTTACAGAATTCTCTATCGTCATCTTCTTTGCCAACTCTGTATTTCTCCCATCCAGTGAAGGAAACTTAAACTGATTGAGTAGCTCTTCTCTTATATGGCTGAAATACTTTTCGGATTGAAAATATCCATCAAGGTAGAGATTTTTCCTTTGAGGTATATTTATAAACTCATTCTCTATTTGTTTTACAACCAGAGGAGATACTCTCAATACGGTACGTATCAATCGATAAAAAACGCCTTTTGAAAGTAATATCTTTCGCCAGCTATTGGTAAGATAATCGGCATTGAGATTCTGAAAGATATCGAGTTCCAGTTCTCTTGCTGTAAAGGTGTCAGTAGAGCCTTTATTCTCTCTGAGAAAATAAGTGTCAAGGAGAACTTTTCTGTTTCTATCTGCTTCGGTGGCTCTGACTACAGCATATTGAAACATTTGATTTCCCAGTCCTCCTTGCAGTTTACAGGTTTTCATATTCGTATATCTTCTGGTAAAACTGGAGCAAAAATAAGCATTATTGTCATGAATAGAACTAACGAAATCATCTTTTATTTATCATTATACTGACAAAAAGTCTTAGCGAATTGTTAAAATTGCAATAAAGATGATTTGCTCGGTTAAAAGTGTTAAAAAATAGAGTAATCACATACCAAGTGTATAGTTTTTGTGTTTACATTTGAAACAGAAATTTAATCAAAAAAGAATTAGAAAGAACTTTGAATAATTAATTAAATAATACTTGCATATGAATAAAATTTGGAAAAATATTTCAACCTACGCATTGGTTGCATTAGTGAGTATAGGAGCTGCATATGGTACATATAGCTTCATGGATTACAGAAAAGGATATAGTTCTGCCGATGTGTACAGTTATGGGCATGAGTTTGATCAAAAAGGAGTTCATCTTGCCGCCTTTACTGCGGAGGGGTATCCTGATTTTACAAAAGCTGCGGAGAATTCTATACATGCAGTAGTACATATCAAATCTACAGTAAAATCTCAGACTCCACAAGGGGGGCGTCAGCGTATGATAGACCCTTTCGAATATTTTTTTGGTTTTGGAGATAGAGGAGATAGTCAAGGATATGGTAATCCTCAGCCAAGTGTAGGGTTCGGGTCAGGTGTAATTATATCAGGAGATGGTTATGTTGTAACCAACAATCATGTAATAGACAAAGCTTCTGAAATAGAGGTTACGTTAAATGATAATAGTAAATATACTGCAAAACTTGTTGGTACCGATCCTCAGACTGATATTGCTTTATTAAAAATAGAAGGTAAGGATTTACCATATATACCTTTCGGTAATTCGGATAATCTAAAAGTTGGAGAGTGGGTATTAGCTGTTGGGAATCCGTTCAATTTAACATCGACTGTAACTGTTGGTATAGTTAGTGCAAAATCACGTGGTAATATTGGTTCTTCAGGATCTAATAATATTCAGTCATTTATACAAACAGATGCAGCTATTAATAGAGGTAACAGTGGTGGTGCATTGGTAAATACTAATGGAGAATTAGTTGGTATCAATACTGCGATCTATTCCCAAACAGGCGATTTTGCCGGATATGGATTTGCTGTTCCTATCTCTATAGCAGGAAAAGTTGTAGCCGATATAAAAGAATATGGAACTGTGCAGCGTGCCGTATTAGGAGTGATGATACAAGATATACCTATGGCAAAAGAAGCTGATCCTGAAAAGACAAAGAATCTGGCTGTAAATGAAGGTGTTTATGTAGGAGGCTTTGCAGAAATGAGTCCAGCTAAACAAGCCGGAGTAGAGGAAGGCGATGTCATAGTATCTATAAATGGAATGAAAGTTAGAAATGTAAGCGAACTTCAGGATCAGGTAAACCGTTTCCGTCCTGGCGATAAAGTTAAGGTACAGGTCAAACGAGGAAATGCAGATAAGTCATATGATGTTACTTTAAAAAATAATTCAGGAAGTACAGCTATTGTAAAGAAAGGTGATGCTATGGGTGCTATAGGGGCTGCATTCAAAGATCTAAGTGCAGAAAAGAAAAAACAACTAGGTATCAGCTATGGGGTAGAAGTAGCCGGAGTAGATAATGCCGGAAAATTCCATAAGCAAGGTATCGCAAAAGGATTTATTATACAGAAAATTAATAACCAACCGGTATCTTCTGCCTCTGAGGTCGAAAGTATTGTTCAGTCTGTAGCAAATAGTCAGGATAAAGGATTGTTCGTTGCTGGTATTGCAGCAGATGGAAGTAAGAAATTCTATGCTGTAGATCTTAGTGAATAATTAATTTACTTGTAATAATTAACGCTTAAACAGGAACAAATACACTGTTTAAGCGTTATTACTTATATACAAATTGTATTTAAACTTTATACAACAAAAAGCTAAGTAAAAATCATTTTGAGTAAAATTAACTAAGGAAATTAAGAATAAGGGCAGGTTGCGGCCTGTATTTTATATTTTTTTGCTATATTTGCAAACATTTTCGAGATGTTTTAATACATATATCTGTATATGAGGCAGTTAAAGATTACAAAATCAATTACGAATCGTGAAAGCGCGTCTTTAGACAAGTATTTACAAGAAATCGGTCGAGAGGATCTTATTACGGTTGAAGAAGAGGTGGAGTTGGCGCAAGCCATAAAAAAAGGAGATCGGGCAGCATTAGAAAAACTGACACGAGCAAACCTTAGGTTTGTTGTATCCGTAGCTAAGCAGTACCAGAATCAAGGACTCAGCCTACCAGACTTAATCAATGAGGGAAATCTCGGACTAATTAAAGCTGCTGAAAAATTTGACGAAACAAGAGGATTTAAGTTTATTAGTTATGCGGTATGGTGGATTCGCCAATCTATATTGCAGGCTCTAGCAGAACAATCGCGTATCGTACGCCTTCCGCTCAATCAGGTTGGCTCGCTAAACAAAATTAGCAAGGCCTTCTCTAAATTTGAGCAAGAAAACGAACGCAAGCCATCAGCAGAAGAGCTAGCCGAGCAATTAGACATACCTGTAGACAAAATATCCGATTCGTTGAAGGTTTCAGGACGTCATATCTCAATGGATGCTCCTTTTGTTGAAGGAGAAGACAATAGCTTGTTAGATGTTCTTGTAAATGACGATGCTCCTATTGCCGACCGTACGCTGATAAATGAGTCGCTACAACAAGAAATTGAGCGGGCATTATCAACATTGACAGAGAGAGAAAGTGAAATTATCAAAATGTTCTTTGGTATTGGATATCAGGAAATGACCCTGGAAGAAATTGGTGATAAATTTCAACTTACTCGCGAACGTGTACGTCAGATCAAGGAAAAAGCAATTAAGCGTCTACGTCAAAACTCACGAAGCAAATTACTAAAAAGCTACTTAGGTTAAAATAGAAAGTAACCAAAGTTTAAATTATAAAGAGAGCTTAAGGATAATCCTAAAAGCTCTCTTTTTATTTTTGAAAGAAAGATAAAAGTATATTGAAAGTGTTCTTCCAATATACTTTTTTTCGAGTAATTTAGATAATTCCTTGTGCCATCACAGCTTTTGCAACTTTCATAAATCCTGCAATATTTGCTCCTTTTACATAGTTTACATAGCCATCGGCTTCTGTACCATATTTCACGCAATTTTCGTGAATGTTTTGCATTATCCATTTCAACTTATTGTCCACTTCTTCTGCAGCCCAACTTAACCGTTCTGAGTTTTGAGTCATCTCTAGACCGGAAACAGAAACACCTCCTGCATTAGCCGCTTTGCCCGGAGCATAAAGTATTTTAGCTTGTTGAAATGCTTCTATGGCTTCAGGGGTAGATGGCATATTTGCTCCTTCTGAAACTGCAAAGATTCCATTTTCGACCAGTTTCTTAGCATCTTCGCCATTGATTTCGTTTTGTGTTGCCGAAGGTAGCGCTATGTCGCCTTTTTCGCTCCAAGGACGTGCGTTTGGTACATATTTGCATCCATATGTCTCTGCGTATTCGCTAATACGACCTCTGTAAAGCTCTTTTAGCTCTTTTACGTATTCTAACTTTTCGGTAGTAATGCCTTCCGGATCATATATATATCCGTTTGAGTCTGATAAAGAGACAGGGATAGCTCCTAATTCTATTAGTTTTTCGCAAGTGTATTGAGCAACGTTACCTGAACCGGAAACGAGGCATTTTTTACCTTTGATATCTATATTTTTAGTTTTAAGCATTTCGAGAAGGAAGTATACGTTTCCATATCCGGTTGCTTCAGGTCTGATGAGAGATCCACCAAAAGTAAGCCCTTTTCCGGTGAAAGTTCCTGTGAACTCACGAGCCAGCTTTTTATACATTCCGAACAAATAGCCAACTTCTCGTCCACCCACACCAATGTCTCCCGCGGGAACATCTGTATCAGGGCCTATGTGGCGCCATAGTTCAGTCATAAATGCCTGGCAGAAACGCATAATTTCTGCATTCGATTTTCCTTTAGGGCTGAAGTCTGAACCTCCTTTACCGCCACCCATTGGCAAAGTAGTAAGTGAGTTTTTGAATGTTTGTTCGAATGCTAAGAATTTGAGGATAGAAAGGTTTACAGAAGCATGTAGGCGTAAACCTCCTTTGTATGGGCCTATTGCATTACAATGCTGCACTCTGTATCCCATATTGGTATGAGTATTTCCTTTGTCATCTACCCAAGTAATGCGGAACGAAAAAATTCTGTCAGGTATGCAAAGTCTTTCTATCAAATTTGCCTTTTCGAATTCGGGATGTTGATTGTATACATCCTCTATAGATTCGAGCACTTCCTGTACAGCTTGATGATATTCCGACTCGTTCGGAAATCTACGTTTCAATTCTGATAATACTTGTTCTGATTTCATTTTTTATAATAGGTTTTGATTTATGGAGGATACAAATGTAGTAAAAATATATCTATTTGATAATATTTGAGCCTTAAAAGTGATATTTGTTCAAATCTGTTCTCTTCCATTAAGATAAATTACTGTATATATTATTTGGAAGATGTATTTTAGTCTTGTTTTTTTCTTATTTTTGCGATAGTATACTAACTAAAGAAAAAAATGATTTATTTAATCACGGGAGGAGCCGGTTTCATCGGCTCAAATTTTGTGAAATATATGTTAGATGTGCATCCTGATGCGCAGCTGATTGTATTCGATGCATTGACGTATGCCGGTAATTTGGGTACACTATCAAAAGAGTTGGACGATAAAAGGGTAGTCTTTGTTAAGGGCGATATTTGTGACAAAGAGGCTACAGACAAAGTTTTCGAAGACTATCAGATTGATTTTGTTGTGAATTTTGCCGCAGAAAGCCATGTGGACAGAAGCATCGAAAACCCTCAACTTTTTCTTCAGGTAAATGTTTTGGGAACTCAAAATTTACTAGATACAGCAAAGAAATATTGGACTGTTGGTAAAGACGATAATAATTATCCTATTTGGCGTAAAGATGTTAAATATTTGCAGGTATCTACAGATGAAGTTTATGGATCGTTGGGTGAAGATGGCTTCTTTACCGAGGCTACTCCGTTAGATCCTCGATCTCCATATAGTGCAGCAAAGGCAGGTGGCGATCTTATTGTAAAAGCATACGGAGAAACTTACAAAATGCCCGTAAATATAACCCGATGCTCGAATAATTACGGGCCTTATCATTTTCCTGAAAAACTGATACCTCTTATCATCAAGAATATACTATCAGGCAAGCAGCTTCCTGTTTATGGTGATGGAAGCAATGTGCGTGACTGGCTTTATGTAGAAGATCATTGTAAGGCAATAGATGCAGTACTCCACCATGGACGTTTAGATGAGGTGTACAATATTGGTGGGCATAACGAAAAGAAGAATATTGATATAGTGAAGTTGGTTATAAAGACCATACATGATATTATGGACAGTAAGCCTGAGTATCGTGAGGTACTTCTGAAAAAAGAGAAGAACGCAGATGGATCAATAGATATCAGTTGGATTAACAATAATCTCATTTCTTTTGTTAAAGACCGTCAGGGACACGATCAGCGCTATGCTATTGATCCCACTAAAATATCAGAAGAATTGGGGTGGTTGCCACAAACTTCTTTCGAAATAGGTATTGTTAAGACCATATATTGGTATCTGGACAATCAGACTTGGGTAGAAGAGGTTACCTCCGGCGATTATCTGAAATATTACGAGCAAATGTACGATAACCGTTAATAGCATAAAATATAATATCTGACATATGGAGCGCTTGAAGGCAATTCTAGCTGATAAAATTCTCGATATACCAGCCGGTAACGGTGATGATGTAAAGATAAGAATAGATAAAATACAACGTTTTCGTGATTTCGCAAATGCTTGTAAAACGTTGATGATTAAATATCCGGCAATAGAAGATGAATTGATCGAAATGGTCAATAACGGAGATTTTGATACCAAAGTAGCATCCTCTAGAGTGGATACTATAATACGACTTGCTGACACAGAGGCTTCCCGCAACGATAAGTCTCTCTCACAAGAGACTACTATTAAGGAAAAAATAGAGGGGGCTTCTGAGGAAATGATAATTTCAGAATCTGTACTTCCGGAGGTAGAAATGGAACAAGAAGACGATATAAAGAGCACGCTCTTTATTTCAAGTAAGGAAGAAGAATACAATCAGCCTGAAGATGTAGAATACGAGGAGCTGGATTCATCTGACGATGTCGAAGAATACAATTCTTACGAAAAAGAAGAGCCGAAACCAGATGAGGCTGTAGAAGAAGTTATCTACCCATCGGAAGAAGAACTTGCTGTAATGAAACGTAAAACAACTATTCGTCGGATTTTACAAGTGGCAGGCATTGTTGTTGCAGTTTTAGCACTTATCTTTATCATTAGATTTGTTATGAGCCATTGGCAAATTATACTTATTGTGCTTGGCGTTATAACTGTTCTTTCTTTATTATTTGTCTGGTATAAGCGAAAGCATAGCTAATCAGACCTTTTGTTGAATCAATTATTCCCGAAATGGACTATTATAGGCAGACCCAATTAAAAAATTACAATTCATTCAGAACAGAAGCTATTGCCAAAATCTTCTGTCAACCGCAAAATGTAGAAGATCTTCGTAAGTGTTTAACAGATCACTCACAAGAAAAAAAACTTATAATCGGAGGAGGGTGTAATCTCTTCTTTACAAAAGATTTTGATGGGTTAGTTATCCACCCTCAAATAAAAGGATTACGCGAAATATCGGATGAAGAAGATGAGGATGAAGATGTTTTTATAGAAGTAAATGCTTCCGAAAACTGGGACGAATTTGTAGCCTATTGTGTAGAGCGAGGTTTTGCCGGTTTAGAAAATCTTTCATTAATTCCCGGAACAGTAGGGGCTGCTCCTGTACAGAATATAGGAGCATATGGTGCGGAGGTGAAAGATGTGATAAAGGAAGTGGTTGCTATTGATATAGAGACTGGTGAAGGAATTTCTTTTTCGAATATAGAGTGTGAGTTCGGATATAGAGACAGTATCTTTAAGCGGACTAACAAATATATTATAATATCTGTTGTATTTCATCTCAAACGTACCTTTGTCTATTCACCTAAATATTTTGATTTGAACAAAGAGCTCGAAGATATTCATGAACCTACTATAGAGAATGTGCGTGAAGCTGTGATTAGAGTTCGTACCCGAAAGTTGCCGGATGAAAAAGTGTTGCCCAATGCAGGGAGTTTCTTTAAAAATCCATATATAGAGCAGAGTAAGGTCGAAGAGTTGTCGAGGGCTTATCCTAATTTGCCGGCTTACCCTCAAAAAAATGGATTGGTTAAGACTTCGGCCGCATTTCTTATCGACAATGCCGGCTATAAAGGAAAATGTATTGGTAATATAGGGACTTATCCTAATCAGCCTTTGATAATAGTTAATTATGGATCATCGGATGGGAATGATATTGTTAACTTTATGAGAGAAGTACAAAATGAAGTAAAAAATAGGTTTGGTATAGAACTGGAACCGGAAGTAAGAATATTTTAATGGCCTGACAGGCTTTACCTAAAAACTAAAAATATGGCATCATTTATCATAGAAGGAGGTTGTCGCCTCAGTGGAGATATCACTCCTCAGGGAGCAAAGAACGAAGCATTGCAAGTAATTTGTGCAGTATTGTTAACTTCGGAAGAAGTAATTATCGAAAATATTCCCGATATACTTGATGTGAATAATCTTATAGGTTTATTGGGTGAAATGGGAGTTGAAACCAAACGTATAAATGAAGATACATGGTCTTTCAAAGCCGAGAATATAAATATTGACTATCTGTATACCCCTGAGTTTTTGAAAAAGAGTGCATCTTTAAGAGGGTCTGTTATGATAATAGGACCTCTTGTTGCACGTTTTGGAAAAGCATCATTGCCTAAACCGGGAGGAGATAAAATTGGTCGTCGTCGTCTTGATACACACTTTGTTGGTATTCAAAAACTAGGAGCTAATTTCGACTATGATGATGTGCGCCAGATTTACAATATTTCTGCCGATAGACTGAAAGGTACTTATATGTTATTGGATGAAGCTTCAGTGACAGGTACAGCGAATATTCTGATGGCAGCTGTGCTGGCTGAGGGTGAAACCACTATTTATAATGCAGCATGTGAACCTTATATTCAGCAACTAAGTAAGATGTTGAATAAAATGGGTGCAAATATAACCGGAGTAGGGTCAAACCTGCTTCGTATAGAAGGGGTGAAAGAGTTAGGAGGCATCCAGCATCGTATTCTTCCGGATATGATAGAAATAGGAAGTTTTATTGGTATGGCTGCAATGACAGCTTCGGAAATTACCATAAAAAATGTAGCATATGACGACCTTGGTATAATTCCGGATGCTTTTCGTCGATTAGGTATTCAGCTCGAAAGAAGAGGAGATGATATATTTGTTCCGGCTCAGGCTGAATATACTATTGATACATTTATAGATGGCTCTATCCTTACAATTGCAGATGCACCTTGGCCGGGACTTACCCCCGATCTTATCAGTGTCTTACTAGTAGTAGCCACACAAGCTAAAGGTAGTGTCCTTATACATCAAAAGATGTTTGAGAGCCGTTTGTTTTTTGTCGACAGACTGATAGAAATGGGTGCACAAATTATTCTATGCGATCCTCATCGTGCTACGGTAATAGGAACCGGTAAGAGAGCTATGCGTGCTACAACAATGACTTCTCCAGATATTCGCGCTGGAATTGCTTTGTTAATAGCTGCTATGTGTGCGGATGGCAAAAGTACAATTCATAACATAGAGCAAATAGATAGAGGATACCAAAATATAGATGTCAGATTGAGCCAGTTAGGCGCAAATATTATGAGATTAGACTAAGCGAAATAATACATATTATATAGAAGAGGCTATCCTTTAAAACGGTTTAGCCTCTGTTCTTATATATTCGGGCTACTTGTATTAATTTTTTTATGCTCTTTCATGACAGATAGCATCTGTAATACAACCGAAGCAGCTATCAGAGCAAGACCTGTATAGAAAGCAGGATTTAACTCTTTCGATTCATTGAATATTATCATAGCCAAAATAATACTGTATATTGGCTCTAAATTATAGCTGAGATTGAGAGTAAATGCAGAAATACTTTTCAATGCTTGTATTTGCAGCATATATAGACCAATAGTGCAAATAGCCGAGAACAATACCAAATAAAATATATTCAATCCCGAAGGTATAAACGATTCTACCGGAAATATTATCAGATAAAAGGGTAGGAGGGCACTCAGACATATAAATCCACCTATCATTTCGTAGAAGAGAGTGATATTCCACGAGAAGTTGGTATTATTACCAAGTCTTTTGTTTGCGATAACAAAACAAGCTGCAAGAGAGGAAGATATAGTTCCTAATATAATACCGGTACGATATCTTGTGTCGAAATGAAAGATGAGTGCTATTCCACAGAGTGCGATAATGCTAAATATCAGTTCTTTCATAGACAGCTTTCTTCTATTGATTATTGGCTCTAAGATGGCTGTGAAAAAGCCTGTCATAGAGAAGCATACTACTCCTATAGATACGTTTGATGCTTTTATACTAGCATAAAAGAAAATCCAGTGCAGAGTCAGAATTAGTCCGACAAAACCTATATTCAACATACTTTTTAGAGATATTCTTATCATCTTTTTACTAAATAGTAACATCAGAAAAAGAAATATAGTTGTTATAAGTAGCCGATACCAAACCAGCATGCCTTCGTTTAGAGTAATAAGTTTACCGAATATGCCAGTAAATCCTGCGATGAGTATAGATAGGTGCAGCTTGATAAATGCCTGTTTCATAATCATAAAAAAGTTAGACAAAGATAGTGTTTTCTGATTCAGATAAATTAATAAAAAGACGACTATTTATAGCTCAAAAAAGAGTAACCCTAAGGGAAATATTTCTCTTAAGGTTACAACATCTATTTCCTTATATCTATTTATTGACCTTGACCTCCCGATTGACCTGTTTGTCCTTGTCCTCCTCCCTGCATGGTGTCGTCATTAGAGATACCTCTTTGAGTTTTCTTAATTTGACTTTTTAACTCTCCAAATCGGAAAGAGAGAGCAAAACCGAATGTACGCATACGCTGGCTGGAGTTAGATTCATAAAAGAATGCTTCATTCTGAGTTTTACTTTTGAATTCTTTATTCTTTGTAAAAGGGTTATCTCCATATAGTCTTACCGTTACGGTTTTAGCAAATTTATTTTTCAATTCAAACTCGCGACTGACAGATAATCCATAGAAGAAAAATGAAGGACTCTTGCTTTCCAGGCTTATTTGAGAACTAAAAAAACCGGAGTTTACATTTGTCCGTATTTTCCAAAATGTAGTATATTGACCTCCTGCAAAGATGCTGCCACCGAAGCCATTATTAGACAGCTTTTTTTCATTATTTGTTTTTATGTCAATATATTGTCCGGACATATTGGAGTATAATCTTAATTTATCGTTAGGACTCCAGCTTATATAGCCTGATAAGCCCGTACTTTTTCTGTTTCCTATGTTCTGATATGTTGTAGTGCTAATTCCGTTTTCGAGGGTAGTTATATTTTCTATACTGTTGTCTTGAAAATTGTAAGACATATTCAGGTTTATATTTATTTTCTGACTGAAATATCCATAATTACTACTTATCGAGTGGGTTTTCACGGCATCTAGTTCGGGGTTACCTATTTGAATATAATTAGGATTTGATGTATTGTTGTATGGATTTAATTGCCATATACCTGGACGTGAGATGCGCATGTTATATCCCAATCGGATATTTTGCGCAGGTTTTATCTGATAGGTTACAGTTGCAGAAGGTATGAGATTAGAGTAGTCTACTTTAAAGCCTTTATCTTCCATTAGAGGAAACTCTGCTTTTAGCCATGTCGCTTCGTAACGAAGCCCTGTTTTTATACCCCATTTTTTGAATTTGGCACTATAGCCTCCGTATGCGGCCAGAATATCTTGCTCGTGTTTGAATTTATCTGTGTTTTGAGGATTGTTTTGCCATTCTCCCAGCAAGTTAAGTATATCTATACCACTATTGCTCTCATTGATTCGTATAATATACTTTGCTCCGGTTTCTAAGCTATGTATTTTGTTGAATGGAGTAACAAAATCTACTTGAAACGTATGCTCTTTCATATCAGCATCAGTAAATTGTTTATTAATTATTGCTTCAGGAGGTAATATCCCTACAGGGTTTTGTATATCTGTAGATGATTTTGAGTCGCTGGGACTGAAGCTAAATCTATAGGATGCTGTTAATAACTGGTCTTTTTTCTTAAACGAGCGTTGATAGTCTACATTTAGATCTGTTCCTCCGTAAGTATTCTTTGTATTTCCTAACTGATTATAATTATATTTACTGATATCGTTAATATCCATAAGCTCTACAAGCCAGTCTGACTCCGATTTCGAACTTCCTAGGTATCGGTTGAATCCTACATTGATAAGATTTAGTGTGTCGATTTCGAAGCTCAATTCGCCTGAACCATATTGTCCGTTTCCATTGTTTTTAGATACCCCATTCTGATATAGATATCTATTATCCATAGATTCTTGAGTACTTCCAAGATCTTCTCGGAAAGAACTATATATACCTTTAGGTTGTTTCCATTCGTAATAATTATAACTTCCGGTAAAGCCTATTTTCCCATATTTAAGAGAAAGGTATGTTCCTCCTCCAAATGCACCCTTATCGTCTACTCGCCCATTTATAGTTCCGGTTATTCCTCCCATCGAAGTGTTTTTCTGGGTTATTATATTGATTATTCCAGAAACACCTTCGGCATCGTATTTAGCTCCGGGATCAGTGATTACCTGTATGTCTTTTACCGTATTGGCAGGCATGCCTCTCAGCACATCTTTTGGATTATTACTTATCATATTCGAAGGCTTACCATTAAGGTATATTTTAAAGTTGGATGAACCTTTTAGCTGAATCTTTTCCTCTCCGTCTACTGTAACTAATGGAACTTTTTTCAACATATCCAATACATTGTTGGTCTTAGATTCAGGATCATCTTCTATGCTATATGTGATTTTGTCTAGATCTACTTTTACAAGAGGTTTTTGTGCTGAAATGACAAATTCAGATAACTCTTTCGAATTATCTTTCATCATTATTGTTCCAATATCTATGGTTTTGATTTCATCTATATCTAAATGTTTAGTGACTGTTTCTTTACCTATAAATTCAGCAATCACTATATAGCTGCCTTTTTGAGGTACAGCTAGCCGAAATTTTCCATTATCATCTGCTGCTACAGCTTTCAAGAGAATCGTAGGCTTCCCTTTTTCCATTATTTTGATGGTTGCAAAAGGAACTGTTTCCTTAGTTAAGGAATCTACTACTTGCCCTTTGATAATAATATTCTCAAGGGTACCTTTTTGGGAATAGATGGACGATCCGTTGAGTATCAACAAGATCACGGTTAAGAGATAAGGTTTCATAATGCCTAACGTATGTTTTCGATTTCTAGTTTTTAGTTAAACGAAGATAAAAATTGATTTTAACATTTTGTTTAGGTTATGTCTGTTAATTCGATTTATTATATATTTATCACTATGCAGCTCCTTTTTTCTCGTATTTTAACAATTAAGACCTATATTGCCATTTTTATTGGGACAATATAGGTCTTTGTATGTAGTTAGTAAAAAGATACTTGGCTATTATAATTTTGTTAGTGGCAATTCGAAATTGCTTTTAGCCAGATTATCTTATTTCGTACCTCAAGATATCTTTTCTCATTATTCAGCTTTTTTATTGTCTTTTCTTTCTATAAAATAGGCGATAACCAGCCCTAATCCACCAAATATGATAGCAAATGCAGGATAAAGAATCGAAACTGTGTTTTGATAATCATAATATTCCTGAGTACCTGCAACCCGTGGTGTTCCCGACAGATGGAAAATGACAGCCAAAGTAAGCCCCAATCCAACTCCTAAAAGAAGAAGGCCACTGCGTATTGACCATATAGAGTTATTTTCATTTTTTATTAATGGCTTATACATCGGAGTTTGCAATATTTCCGGGTCTATTCCTGAGGAAAATTTTTCTATTATAGTCATTCTTTCTTTTTTCTTAACGAAGAGTTCTATTATCTTATAGATGTAATAGAATACGATAGCACATACAATAGCTGGAATTAAATCATTCATAATTATTATTTTTTAGTTATATATTTTTATCTGTTTGTACATTTTGACGCAGGCTCTATTGAAAGGTTACAAGTAAAATTAAATAAAATACTTAAACTTGTGTCTTGATATTGTAATAGACTGTATTTGTTATGCTTGTTTGATAAATAAATTAGCTTGAAACCTTATTCTTTAATTTTTTTCTAATTTTATTGCTCTAACTTTGTAACCTGTTATATATAACTGCGTCTTACGGGTATGGCTGACTTTGATGATATTTATTATATCCGCTGTATAAAAGATGGGCATACCGATGCGTTTATTCATATTGTGCGACGGTATGAGAGGATGGTTCTTACAGTTGTCGGTAAAATTGTTCATTGTCAGGCAGACGCAGAAGATATTGCTCAAGAGGTTTTTATAAAAGTATTTGAGTCAATAGATAAATTTCGGGAAGATTCAGCTTTTGCTACATGGCTCTATCGTATAGCCTATAATACTACTATTTCTGAGTTGCGTAAGCGAAAATATGAATTTGTAGCCATCGAAGATAAGTTTTCGAATATTCCGGACGAAAATATATCAGAAGTGACAGATGAGGTCAGCCTTGAAAAGAAATTGGAATATCTCGATCAGGTATTAAAGTCGTTACCTCCCGATGATGGATTGTTGATTACTATGTTTTATCTCAACAATCAGAGTATTCAGGATATAAGTAGTATTACTGGGCATAGTGTAGCAAATGTGAAAGTGAAGTTGCACAGAATAAGAAAAATTATGAACTTTGAACTAGATAAACTCATACGACAATGACAAAACAGGATAATGATAGGCTTAATAGCCTATTCCAGAAAATGGAGTTGAGTGAGCCTTCTTCTGCTTTCGAAAGCAAGTTAATGAAGCGTGTAGAATATAGTGTGGCAAAGCGGCATAAAAAAAATCGGATTTTGTCATTCTTTGCGGCTATGGGACTGATTGCCGGAGCTCTGGCTATACCTGTTGTCGTTTTCAGACTAATGGGGCATTCTTTAGAATTTAATTTTTCGGCTCTAATCCCTGATTTCAAAATTCTTAGATTAGATTTTAATCCTGTTGTTGTATTAATATTCCTCTCTGTATTCTTATTGTTGGTAGGTGATATTATAGTAAGAGAGAAAATAAGGGAGAAAAAAGAGAAATAATTTTAAACACTCAAGCTTCCATTGTTTTCATCTTTATATTTTTGAGATAACAATCTGATGAAAGAAGATATTTGCGAAATTGCCGCCTGTGTTTCACCCGATATCTCTTTATGTTGCAGTCTCATAAGTAAATAGCCATAAAGAGCAGCAAAGCACGTTTCAAGTTCAGGAACATCTTTCCCCGAAGATTTTGTTCTTAGCTCTACTATAAATGGTAGAGTTTTATAATAAGCAGAAGAATAATCTGTGTTGCTGTCATCCTTCAGTAATCGGATATGGAGATCTGTTAAGTCTGCTATTATATTGTTGTTTATGATGAGGTGGCCTTTCTCGACTATACCTTCACTTCTCATCATTTCGATAAGACCTTCATACCATGATTTTATAGCAGCCTTTGTTTCGTCCGGTTGATTGAACTGAATTATTATCCGATTGTATATTTTTTCTATATCAAAATTGTTTGCCCTTATTATATCTTCTACCTGCCACATATATAACAGGTATTCACTAATATTCTCTTCTTTTAGTTTTTTAGCTATAAGCATTGCTTTTCTTTTTTTGTATAGACTATATCTATTATATTTTACAAAAATAGAGAATATATACAGAATTTCAAAAGAGGTAGTACAATATTCTATCCTTTTTCTGCAAACGGTTTGTGCATATGAAGTGAATTCGTTTGTAGATATTGTTAATAAAATAAATGAAAGAAAATTGAACAATCAATAGCTATTATTGTTTTATTGATAAACAGGTATCTTACTTTTTTCATAGTGTGTTAGATAGATTGTTTAGTTGATTTTTACCTGTTTTTATCATAGTATATGTTAGTTTTATATTAGTGTTAAGGTCCGGGAAGAGGTGGTTGAGAAACCGTCTCTTCTTTTTTTGTATATTAGCAGTATGTTTGAAATAAAGATAATAGAAACCGGGTACATAATGGCCGATGGGGGAGCAATGTTTGGTGCTGTACCAAAGAGGGCTTGGAAACGTAAATATTCGTCGAATGATGAAAATTTATGTCCCTTGGCAATGCGTTGTGCACTGGCTGTATCTAATGATCGTAAAATATTATTGGATGTCGGGATGGGAGATAAGAACCTAGATACCGTATCTTACTATCTCCCTCATGATATTGTAAGTGTACCGGACAATTTAGCTATTTTAGGGCTGAAAGTCGAAGATATAACGGATGTGGTATTGAGCCATCTTCATTTCGATCATTGCGGTGGAGCCACTACAATAGATAGGGGTAAAATTATTCCTGCTTTCCCTAACGCAAAATATTGGCTAAGTAAGGCACAATGGAATAGTTTTCTACATCCTAACAGATTAGAGGCCGATTCTTTTTTTGCAGATAATATTCAGCCTATATATGATGCTGGGTTATTATACCTTATTGAGGACGATGTGGCGATTGCTGAAGGCTTCAACTTACGTTTATACGATGGACATACTTCCGGACAGTTGGTTTCTTTTATTGAAACAGAGAGTGGTATTTTTACTTTTCCGGGCGACCTTGTACCTACTTCGGCTCATGTCTCTTTAGAGTGGATTTCTGCTTATGATCTGTGTGCTCTTACTTCTTTAAACGAAAAAATACGTTTTTTGACAGAGGCCGAAAAGGAAGGTTACACTCTTATGTACTATCATGATGCAAAGAACAAGAAAAGTAAGGTGAAAAAGCTTAATGATAACTTTAAAGCTTTGCTTTGATTCAAAAAAAGAGTTATGCTTTTTGCATAACCCCTTTTGCTTTCTTTTTTTTATATTATTCTTTAAGCTTTTGCTTTTGCCTTTGCTTCAAAGTCAGAAAGTTCCTCAGCCAGTTTGCCTGCTACATCTCCGGCGACTTCGTTAATTTTTTTCTTTCCTTTTCTTACTTCCTGTCTTGCTCTTACACCTGCACGAAGCGCCTTGCTCTTACCTACAACAAGTCCATGATCTAATTCTGCCTTTGCTTTGTCTGTAACATCATTTACTTTGTTGCGTAGTTCTTCTCGTGTCTCTTCATCAGTTAGTCGTAATGCTGCATATACACCTAGTGCACCTACAGCTAATCCTAATATAAATCCTTTCATGATGTGTCGTATTTTAGAATTCTATAAATGTTCCTTTAACAAATATAAGATATTTATTAGAATAACAATGGTAAAAGCCTGATTGTTTATGAATAAATAAATTAAGCTGGCTAAAAAATATTAAAGGGTAGTGTTTAAATAGGATTTGAAATTTTAGCTATTTTAGTTGATATGTTCTGTTTCTTTGTATTATATATGATAGATATTGATATATGTCAGAAAAGAGAATTTTTCAATCAAATCGACCATTTTTAACCTTCAGGAAATATTTTTGATCTAATATTTTACTATTTTTGCATAGTGAATACTCAGTCGATTACTATAAACAGAGTAATATTATGGAGTTTAAAGACAGATTAAAGTTTTTATTAGAGAAAGATGGCGTTACGGCTTATCGTATCTGGAAAGATACAGCTATAACTAAAGGTACTATTGCAAATTATATAGAAGGAAAAACTAAGCCAAACAAATCGAATATATCTATTCTGGCTTCATATTTTAATGTGAGCGAAGAATGGTTGGCTACTGGAAGTGGAAAGATGAGCCGCTCGAATAAGATAAAAGGTGAAGAGCCTTTTGTTGTAACCAAATCGGGAGTGAAATATTATGAAATGGCAAACGGAAGGTATCGTATGCGTGTACCTTTCATTCCTGTAAAAGCTTATGCAAAATACATAGATGAGTGTCGGGATGCAGAAATATTAGACGAAGAATTTGAAGAGTTTGATTTCATAGTAGACAAAATTGGACATGGACGTTACTTTGCTTTCGAAATAAAAGGAGATAGCATGGACAATGATACTAAGCGAAGTCTCAGTAATGGTGATATCGTTTTGGCCAGAGAGTTGAATAAAGAGCATTGGCGCAACAAATTACATACAGAGGATTTTCCTAACTGGATTATAGTGCTGGATAATACAATTCTGTGTAAGCAAATATCGAATCAAGATGTGGAGAAGGGGACAATTATGTGTCATTCCTTGAATTCATCGCCAGAATACTCTGATTTTGAACTCAAGCTTGATGATGTAGGGCAGCTTCTAAATATTATACAAAAGGTGTCTAGTGTGTTCTGAAAGTTATGGCTTGTTCGTAATATCTTTTACATAAGCGAGTAATTCAGGAAAGAAGGTCTTGAAACTATCATCAATTTCTTTATAGTGAGCTTTAAAGTTCTCGAAAACAGGGGCCTCCTCTTGTAGAAAACTGGCTCTTTGTTTTAGCCTGTAAAAACTTTTCTCTATAAGCCAATCGTAACGATAGTTATACAGCCAGTCTTCATTTCTCATATACATGAACATAGAGCAGAATTTGGATGGTAGTATGTCGGCATATGACTCAATCTGTTTGTAGCTTTTTTGAGAGAAAGAATTCCATCCTTCTTTTGGCTCATATTGCTTGTCCAAGGCTAAACAGTGGTCGTAAGCTACATCCAGAAATGCTCCTGCATATTTTCCTACAGAGGGGCGCAAATAATTTGCAGCATATTGGGTAGCCGGATGATTGTCCGTAAAGGCATCTATTTGTCTGTGTATATGAATACCTCTTTGTATACTTAGAGGGTAATCGTTTATCTGTTTGCCTTTTACCATATCTGCAATCATATTGCCAACCAGAATATCTGAATTGCCAAAAGAAAGAAATGCATGAGCCAAAAAATTCATCTTAACTGTATTACTGTATTACTGTATTACTGTATAATCTAAGTATAAAGATAATATTTATAACAGATGAATACTAAATTATGAGTAAAGCTTACATATTTAATATTTCCTGTGTTGGCCGTTAATATTATTTTTCGACAACAGAGTTGAATTTATTATCCATACATTGCATATTTTTAATACCTTTGCTTCCACATTTGGCAGCCAAACTTATTGAATTTACATTACAAAGACAATATGATAAAAGCAGACTTCGCGAGACAATCTTTAAAGACGGTCATATATTATATAGTTATTTTCCTCTTGTTTCTTGTTGTTCCTACTTCTTGTGGTCTCTTCGATAAGGAGATTAAGCAAGATCAGCATATTGCAGAATACAGGCGGCAAATGAGTAGAGTACCCGATAGCCTCGATAATATAAAAGATAGACTGGATGCATTTCATACCATTCTTGAAAATATAGATACAGATAAAGCCCTCATTACTCCTCGAAAAAAGAATATATTACTCATTGAAGCAAACAATTTTATTTACAAAGAATATGTGAAGAAAGAGAACTATACAAAAGCTCTTAAATATTCAGATATTATTATAGGAATAGACTCCACTTCTCCCAAAGGATATTTTAATAGAGGGTGGATATATCAAATAGAGGAAAAAGACAGTCTTGCTATTCTCGATTATGATAAGGCTTTGAAGCTAAATGCAGATTATACAGATGCATACTATAACAGAGGGGTAATTTATCAAAAGCAAGATTTGTTGGATTTAGCATTGGAAGATTATAATCGGGCGTCTAAATACAATCCGTCTTATATAACAGATATCTACAACAGAAGAGGTGATATATATCTTACTAAAGAGATATTTGACAAAGCAATAGAAAACTATAATAAGACAATAGTATTGGACACAGTTAATATTGTTGCATACAGAGGACGTGCCGAAGCCTATTCGATGCAAAAAGATTTAGATAAAGCTTTGATTGACTGCAATAAGGCGATATCTCTCGATTCGGCTAATATATTGGCATATGTTACACGAGCCTCAGTCTATACATTGCAAAAAGAATATGATAATGCCATCGATGACTATAAGATTGTAATGCATCTAGATCCTTACAATGAATTGAATATAAATAAGGTGGCTAAAAAGGCTATAAAAGATCTAAGACCATTTCTTAAGAAGAAATAGAGTACATTCTTATTCATAGGTATAATGTCCTGTTATTTTAAATTTGAAAAGACAGTCTTCTAATACCTGTCCTTGTCCTATATTATGTACTATCAAAGGCCTTTTTTGATCTGTCGATTTCCTATCCGATACTATTCCGACATGTGTAATTCCTCCACCTAAATCCCAAGTGACTATATCGCCGGGGAGATAGTCGCTTCCATTAGCTGATATCTTTTTTGTTGTACCAAATCTGCTGAAGAATGTCGCTTGATTCAATACCCTGCGATGGTCTATATTACGGTCTGTTCGTTTCATTCCCCACTTTTTGGGATATTTGGAGAAGTTGGCTTTCATATCTTCGTGTATCTTTTGCTGTAAGTCTATCCCTAGTTTGCGATATGCCCTTATAACAACATCTGTACAAACTCCTTTGCCAGCGGGTATGTCGCCGTTGGGATAAGCTATAGAATAATATGCAGGATCATATACAACTTTATCTTTTGTCAATTCTATTGCAGCATCGGAAAGACGTTTATAGAAATTTTCATCCTGTGCATAAATAATTGATGAAAGAATAAGGAAAAATAGAAATGTTAGTGTCTTTTTCATGGTCTACGATAGTTTGTACCTTCGTTTTTTTAGAATAACTCGGAGATATTCTGTTTTATTTAGTATAAAATACCGGAGATATAACAGGTCTGTTTACCCATTTGCCATTGAATGGATTCAATTCCCTAACGATTCCTCCTTCTATCCCGAATTTTTCAGTTATTTTCACCTCTATCGTTCCTCCATAAAATGTTTGTGGATACATTCCCATCATTGGGCCTTGTACACCATTTTTGCCACCATTAGCAGAGTATTGTCCATAGGCATTCAACCTTATTCTGTCATTTATTATAAATTTGGCAGAACCACTTAGTCCGGCATCGTTAAAAGAATGTCCTCCTAGATTCGATTTAGAAGCATAAGTACCTGCGGATAGAGCCAACCAGTTGAGTGGCATGTAATGGAAGTTTACACCAACATTTCTGACAGCACCTAAAGTAGGGTATGTACTTTGTTTAGAGAATGAAGTTAACCATGTTCTGTTATTGATAGCAGCACCCGAATTGAGAGAATAATCATTTGCAAACGGGTTTCTGGTAAAAGTATTGCTCTCCAGAGGTGGCCCTGTATATACTTCGAGAGGAGGTAAATTCAATTCAATAGGCTTTATCCCTTCATTCTGTGTATTTTGAAAAATGTTGGGATTGCTCAAAGGCTTGCCTGCAGGAGAGTTGTCGAGTTGTAGATATGTTTCAAGCTTTTCATTATACTGAATAGGTGGCTTTTTTAATGGAGGAAAGCTATCTTTTAGTTGTTCACTTTGTCCGAAAGTAATTCCGGGCAATACTATAAATAGTAATGTAAAGACGAGATATTTCATAACTTCTTGTTTCTAATTACTTCAACTGTAAAACTAATAAAATATTATAGATTAGTCTAATTATCATTCTATAAAACATTATTGTTATGATATGTTATTTTGTATAATTAACTTTTTTTTTGGTCAGTATATGTATTAATATATTTATATATATGTATTGTTTTTATTATTTTTAATATGTATATGTATGTCGTATCTTTGTATTGTAAAACTTTATAAAGTTCTAAATATTATTCAATACGCATTTAGTAGAAAAGGAGTAAAAGTTATGAAAACAATACTATACCGTTCTTCAAGTAGAGGACATGCAAATCATGGATGGCTTGATAGTCGTCATACATTTAGTTTCGCAAACTATTATAATCCCGATCGTATTCATTTCGGAGCATTGCGTGTAGTTAATGATGATATTGTGAAGGGTGGCGAAGGTTTTGGTACGCACCCTCACGATAATATGGAAATAATATCAATCCCGTTATATGGCGATTTGGAACATAAAGACAGTATGGGACATACTGAGGTTATTAAAACCGGAGAGGTGCAAGTGATGAGTGCTGGCTCGGGCATCACTCATAGCGAATATAATGCGAATGAGGATAAACCTGTAAACTTCTTCCAAATATGGGTATTTCCTGACACAAAAAATGTGAAGCCGCGCTACGATCAGAAAGCCTTCGATTTTATACATAATAAGAATCGTCTGGTACAGATTGTAGAGCCTTATAATGGAAAGAATGACGCATCTTCTTTATGGATACACCAGGATGCATGGTTCAGTATCGGTACGTTCGATAAAGGAAATAGTCTTGAGTATGAATTGAAAAAACAAGGTAATGGGCTTTTTGTAATGGTTATCGAGGGCGAATTTTCGGTAGGGGATGAAACGTTGCATTACAGAGATGCTATTGGCTTATCCGATATCGGCAAGATACAGATAACTGCAAATACAGAAAATGCTCGTATATTGTTGATAGAGGTACCTATGAATTTCTAAATTCAAATAGCTTATATATAGAAGGGGTTATCTAAAAAAGATAATCCCTTTTTGTTTTTCTATAGGCTATTGTTGCTATGGCTTGCCGAATAACTCCATTCCATCGAGGTAAGTCGGATATTTTAGATTGGGTAGCAATTCTTTTCGCATACGCTTGGTATCTCCATAATATGACACCATTCCTATCTTGATAAAATCGACAGTAAGAGGGCTTTGGGTTCCGAATATGGCAGAATGTAGTTCGAAGGTGCGTGCGGCAGCCATTATCATCCACACAGGCATGCGCCAAGGCTTATGATTGCCTTTGTAGGTCGTTATTTGGTCGAGAAACTGTTGCAAGGTCTGGATGCCTTCGTCTCCTATATGGTATATTCCTCTAATATTGGGCTTTAATGTGGCGGCTATGGTGGCGTCTACAAAGTCTGTTTTTGAGATCAGATGAATATAAGTCGGCTTTTTCCAGACACCGAGTATATAGTGACGGGCAAACCATTGGGCTGCATCTATCATCAATATACCTTGCCCATATACCATGCCTACCCGAAGAGATACAGGCTCAAAATTATATTTTTCTCCATATTCGAATAGTAATATCTCTTCTTCAAGCCGGGTTTTTGCATGCATAGACTCCGGGCTTCCAGTCAATACTCCTTTTGCTGGATTCTCGGGGGTGCTTTTTCCTTCTACATGTGGAAAGCTGATTAGTATTATACGTTTCACCTGCTTTTTTACAGCTATATCTAAAAGGTTCTTGAAATACTGAGTATTGGTAGTTGGTAGAAATTTTTCGGGATTAGCTTTAAATAATATACCTGCAAAATGCACGATTACATCGACATTTTCGAGGGAAGAGCTAAGCGTTTCAGAGTCTGATAGGTCGATGTTGAATACAGATATATTTTTTTGTCCTTTTAAGTTGGAAGAGACATCCTTTTTATGAATAAGTAAATTAAGTGTAATGTCTAATTCTTTCATTTCTTGAGCCAGCAATCCTCCTAGATTACCGGCAGCTCCTGTTATTGCAACTTTTGTCATTGTGTAAATGTTTGAGGTGTAAATATAAATAGAAAAATAGAGAGACTCATTATTTTCTAGTAATAACTTAAAATCATATATTTGTAAATCATCTAAATAAGCTTAGTTATGATATTAAATATACAGAACGAAACAGCACGACTGAAAACTGTTGTGTTAGGACAGCCATATTCTTTGGGTAAGGTACCTACATTAGAAGAAACTTACGATGCAAAATCTTATGAAGCAGTACTGAATAGGACTTACCCAACAGAAGAAGATATTGCAGACGAGATGTCTATTTTCGAACAAACTCTAATAAAGCATAATGTGGAAGTTTTGCGTCCTCTTATCCTTCCTAACTGTAATCAGGTATTTGCTCGTGACGTAGCTTTTGTAATTGATGATAAGATAATTACATCAAATATTATTCCCGATAGGGCTGATGAGCAGGAGGCATATGCACCTGTGTATGGAGATATCGCATTTAATAAAATATATAATTTGCCGGAGAAAGCTCATGTGGAGGGTGGGGATGTGGTGTTGTATAACGACACTATTTTTGTAGGTACATATACAGAGCGGGATTATACCGAATATAAAACAGCTCGTACCAATGCCTATGCTATTGCTTTTCTCAAAGAGCTATTTCCTGATAAAGTATTTGTACCTCTCGAGCTGGAAAAGAATGATGTCGATCCCCGTCAGGGTATCCTTCATCTCGATTGCACATTTATGCCTGTAGGACACGATAAGGCTATTATTTACAAGCGAGGATTTAAAGATGTGAATGATTGCAACTTTCTGATTGATTTCTTCGGGAAAGATAATGTTTTTGAGATTACACAGGAAGAGATGTATTATATGAATACAAATGTATTTTCTATCTCTCCTGATATTGTGGTCAGTGAAGAACGTTTTACTCGTCTAAATACTCATATGTATGAAGAATGGGGACTAGAGGTGGAAGCCATTCCGTATCACGAAATATCTAAAATGGGAGGATTGCTTCGCTGCTCTACCCTTCCTTTGATAAGGGAATAAACTCATTCTTATACTTCGAATTGTAGTATAAGAGAAACTCTTTTGAGCCTAATTCTTTGAGTAGTTTTTGATTTTCTATAGAGTCTTGCCCATATCTTATCCATCTTTTTGCAAAACTTTTAAATTTGGAGCAAGGAAAAAGCATACATTCATAACAATGTGATATCTCCTTTTCCTTGCAGCATAGGTGAAATGTCTTGCACCGATCGCATCGCGCAAAATTTATTTCAGCACCCGGACATGGATTCTTATCCCGTGTATATGTGGGACACCCTCCGCAGAAAACTCCGCAAGCAGGTATTCGTCCATAGTACGGTTTTAGTTTATTGTCCAAGTTTTTTAATTTTTATTTATCGGGATATAGTCCATTCCACCACGAATTGTCATCTTTCAGCCACTTGTCGAACCATGCCATAATCGAGTTATTCCATTCTACACGTCTTTTGTAATTCATTACACCATGATTCTCATCTTTTACTTGAATGAACTCGACCGGTTTGCCAAGTATTTTTAGTGCGGTGTACATTTGTATGCTTTCACCGATAGGTACATTCGTATCCACAGTCCCGTGAGTAAATAATATCGGAGTTTTTACTTTATCGGCACTGAATAGTGGACTTTGCCTTACATACAGATCAGGATTGTTCCAAGGATAGCTGTGTGCACTGGCTCCGCTACTGTATGTGTATCCCCAATAACCCTCTCCCCAATAACTGCTGAGAGAACTAATGCCTGCATGTGATACGGCAGCAGCAAACATGTCTGTACGTGTTTGCAGGTACATTGTCATAAAGCCTCCATATGATGCTCCTACACATCCTATTTTTTTACTATCCACATATGGATGTTCTTTGAGGAACTGCTGAGTGCCTTCTATTATGTCTTCGGCTGTACGTTTACCCCATGCGTTTACATGTAGTGCGGCAAATTTTTGTCCATAACCTATTGCTCCGCTTGGCTGTATTACGTAAGTTATATAGCCCTGTGCTGCAAATACGTGTGGAGGATAAGGTCCTTCCAGTGTACGTGAGGTAGGGGTAGTACCTCCATAATAATAGACAATCATTGGATACTTCTTGCTGGAGTCAAAGTTTGGAGGCAGGTAAAAACGACCTTCAATTTTGGTATTGACAGAGTTGGTAAAGTTCCAGTCCTCGAATTTACCTAATTCTATATGTGATAATCTTTCGCTGTATGGATCAGCGATTAACGTAGATTTCTGATTTTTCAGATCATATATATATCCTCTTGTAGAATTGTCTATACTTACTCCATGGTAGATTGCATATAGAGCGTTATTGGCCGTAGAGAAAGAGCGTACTACTTCTTCGTTGAGAGGTAGTTTAGAGAATGATTTTGCATTTGGATTATATGTATATACGTTTACATAGTCTCTGTCTGTTGTCCGCAGATAAATAAGGTTGTCTTTAGGATTCCAGAAGCATTGCTCTATACTGGGATCAAAATTTTTAGTTATCGGATCAACCTGTTTTGTCGTAAGATCCATGATAAAAGCGAGCCGATTGTAGCTGTTGGCTATTTGTCCTTCAGCTATATTTTGTCCTATTCCTCCGAATGCTTCTCCGGCACCTTGTATCAATATCTTTTTCCCGTCAGGAGAGAATGACGCACTATAAGCAAAGCCTTCATTTTTCCATATAGTATCTACAGACATTGTGGTGAGGTCTAGTTTATACATGGAATATTTCCTGAAAGGACGCTCTGTTAAAGTCTCGTCAGAAATAGAAAAAAGAATTTGTTTCGAATCAGGACTAATATCGTTAAGTGATGTAGTGTGTAATCCGTAAGTCAATTGTTGACTCAATCCGCTAATTAAGTCATATTTATAAATGAAAGATCTGTTCATATATCCGGCTTGGCGGTCTTCGGGCGATTTTAAAAGTTTAAGATCTCCTTTTGCTTCATCACCTTTTTCCTGTTTTGTATATAAGAAAGACCTTTCGTCAGGTGAAAAAGTTATATACTCGTCAGGTATGTTTTTAGCAAGAACAGTTTCTTGCAGAGTGGCGGGGTCTATATTTATCAGATTGGTTTCCTTGTCATTTTTAGAGGTATAATATAGCTTTTCGCTACGAGGCATCCAGTCGAGAAGACGTTTATTTGCGTTTTTATCTATGGGAATATATCTTTTTGCATTAATATCGTACAAGTCTACAGACGACTCACTTTTCTCTCCTAGGGTATTTCTGTAAAAGATGAGCGCATAGCCGCCATTGGGAGATATCTTTACATTAGATACTCGTTTACCTAACAGCATATCTGTAAAGTTTATACTTCTTTTATCAGTGTGTTCTGTAAAAAATGTAGCATCGTTACTTCCTTTGTCATTTTCTATCTCAACTCTGAAAGCAGCAGAAGCCTTTTCATCGGCAGAAGTCAATAGTTTGATAACTATACGAATCGGTAGAGGGTAAGAGGGCTCTAGCTTTGCCGTAAATTCTTTACCGGCTCCTAAATTATTTTCTTTTGTAGTTTTTGATGTTACTAACTTATTATCTACATATAGTTCAAACATATTTGGTGTAGATATTTTTAGTGAGCCTTTGGCATATCTGTCAGAATTGAGATAAAAAGAAAACAACTGTAAGGTAGTGCCCTCTTTGGCTTTTTCGGGATAAAAATAGCCTGCTGTATCAGATTTTAGAGGCCTCACGAATACAGCTTGTTCGGGTATTGATAATTGTAGTTTTAATATTTCTTTTTCTGAAATTTTTTCACCTTTTAGATTTAAAGAATCCACTGCAAACGGAGATACTACGGATACAGGAGCTGTAGAATAGATTTGAGCTATTCTTTGTTTTTTTTGAGCAGATAGATTAAATGTGATAATTAAGAGAAAAATAGTTGCCAATAAGTGCAGAGATCTCATGATGGTGTGTTTTTAATAATTGAACGATAAAGATATATAATCCGCAAAATATAAACTATATAAATCTTAAAAAATACCTTTTGGTACAGGTTTTTAAGTATAATACACTGATGTTTATATTATAAAGTATTATCTTTGTCGGCACTTTGGGATTTCCGAAAATGAAACTTCATAACGAACAGAAATGAAACTTTTTATTTATTGCCTGACACTACTGTTGGCTATTATTATAACTACTTCTTGCGAGAATGAATCAATAAAGTTATATCACCCTAAGCCAGATGAAGAGGAGAAGCCGATCGAATGGTTATTAGAGACTGTCGATTATCCGGAAGCTGGTCTCGGATTTATCAGACGTAATGATTTGAAGTTTTTGTACGATGACAATTATTCATTACAAATGATAAATAATACATCAGATGCATATAATGTTGATTATAAAAAAGGAAAAATAGCTTTTTCTCGTAAAACAGAAGCATCTTCTTATATCACTTATGATAGCCTTATTTTGAAATTAGATGAAAATGACAGAGCTATATATGGGCTTCATACAACGTATCGGGATATGCTTAATGAAAAGGATGCAAATAAGGTACAAGATGACTCGATGCGCTTTTCTTACGATTCGCAAGGGTATCTTATTAAATTGGATCGCTATGCATGGACGGGGTATAAAGAACCTTCTTACACAGAAGAGTATACAATAAAAGATGGCAATATTGTTGAAATAATAACACATAATGCATCGTATAATTTCAAATATAGTTTCTTCTATAATGAGTCTGAATATACTCAGGCATCGCGCTATTGCTTCGAGATGATGCATAATACGGTTTCTCTTACATCTGGAAATGGTTGTCTTTTGCTTACAAATCTTGTTTTTATGTCAGACTATCTGGGTAAAAAAAGTAAAAACAATGTAATCAGGGTTCTTATAGAAAGAGTGGTACAAGGAAAGGCTGAGCTGTATGCAGAAGTACAATACGACTATAAATATGATGAGAATAACCTTTTGACACAGGTTACTCTCAATGGAATTGTCAACAATAACGATATCCCGGAAGGTTATACTATATCTTTTGGCTATCAGAAGAAAGGTGAGGATGAAAAAAATCCGGCTCGTTAGAAGTTGTGAATAGAATTACGAGAGAAATCCACATCTTTATCGAGCCGGAAAGGCTAAGGGGAATAGCCTATTTTGCAGAAGCTTCTATATAGATGAAAAAAGGATAGAAATTCCATAATTAAAATATAAATTTATCTATAGATAAAAACAAAAGCACCGGAAGGATATCCTTCCGGTGCTTTTGTTTTTATTGATTGTGTCAGATGTTTTATTTATTCTTTCAAAAGATCTAATAGTATTTCCGGCTCGTCTGTAGTTATGAAATCTAGTTTCTGACCGATAATTTTCTTCATGTCTTCTTTTTTATTCACTGTCCAAGCATTCGTTAGAAGTCCCATTTTTCTGGCCTTGTTAGCCAACTCTTCATCTTTGAAGAAACTGCTGTAGTGGTAATCTATTCCTGATATCTTTGCTGCTTTAAGTTCTTCTAAGGTCTTTTTGTCGTTAGACAAATAAAGGACTTGTGCTGTAGGGTCTAGTTCTCTAATACGTAATGCTGCTTCGAAGCTGAAGGTAATATAGTCTGTCCATCCCTGAGCCTTTAGTCTGTGAACAATCTGCACCGATGAGTCTGCAACAGCTTCGCTTCGCTCAGTTCCTTTTTGTGACGTTTTTACTTCAAGTACCAATCTCGTTCTGTTTTGCTTTTTTATACAATTTATGTATTGTTCCAGATTTGGTACATAGTCGCCATCTTTTAACGCAACAGAGTACAATTCGCTGGCTGTGGTTTCTTCTACTGTTTTTCCTCCTATTGTAGGGTCGTGAGATAATACTACAGCATTGTCTGAGGATAGCCAAACATCAAACTCAGATCCTGCACAACCTATCTCTATAGCCTTTTTTAAAGATTTTAAAGAGTTTTGACTTGCATCATGGTGTTTCCAAGCTCCTCTGTGTGCAACTACTCCGTTACGGATGAAATTGTCTTTTACCAGTTCGAACGACTTTTCATCATTGCCGTATTTTAGGGTTATTTCATACTTGTATGCAGAATTACTGGTAATGGTAGCTCCTTTTTTAAGTTTTAGTACACCTTTGTTGTCTATCGTGAATAGATTTGAGGTATCTTTAATAAGTTTAACCTTGTTGTTCGTTTGTGATATAACTTTGCCTATAACAGCGCCTTTCTTGTTTTCAGGTATGAGATAGTTGTCCAGCACCAATAGCTGTTTTACTGATTGAGAAAACAAGGGAAAGGTGCAAATTAGAATTAAAGATAATAAGATGTTGGTTCTTTTCATGATTCGATATTTTTTTAGAATTGTAAAGTTAATAAATTCGAGGATTTATATAATACTTTTTACTCTTATTGTTTTGCTTTTTACTCTTTTGTTTTTTAGGCATAAACTATTGAATTTTATGTGTTTTTTTCTTCTGCAACTCTGTCTAATGTTTTGACATTTTATTACCTTTACATTCAAATTTAAACACTATGAGCACATACTCCAACTTTCAAAAGTATTTACAAGAAGAGCTTGCTGATATTCAGTCAGCAGGATTGTATAAGAATGAACGTATTATTGTTTCTCCTCAGGGAGCAGCAATAAAAGTAAGCACAGGGCAAGAGGTTCTGAATTTCTGTGCAAATAATTATCTGGGACTATCGGATAATAAAGAATTGATAGAGGCAGCAAAGCAGGCAATGGATTCGCGAGGATTCGGGATGTCTTCGGTTCGTTTTATTTGCGGTACACAAGACTTGCATAAACAGCTTGAAGCTGCTATAGCTAAGTTTTTCGGTACAGAAGATTCTATCCTTTATGCTGCTTGCTTCGATGCTAACGGGGGTGTTTTCGAACCTCTTCTAAGCGATCAGGATGCTATTATTTCAGATTCCCTTAATCATGCTTCTATTATAGATGGTGTTCGTTTGTGTAAAGCTGTACGTTATCGTTATGCTAATGCAGACATGGAAGATCTGGAGAAACAGCTAAAACTGGCACAATCGCAACGTTTTCGTCTGATTGTCACAGATGGTGTGTTCTCTATGGATGGGAATGTAGCGCCTATGGATAAGATATATGAACTGGCTCGGAAATACAATGCCATGATTATGATAGACGAGTCACACTCGGCGGGAGTCGTAGGTAAAACTGGTCGTGGAACTACCGAGCTGTTTAATCTGAAAGGTAAGGTGGAAATAATAACAGGTACATTAGGTAAGGCTTTTGGTGGAGCTATCGGAGGTTTCACTACAGGTAAGAAAGAAATTATAGATATGCTTCGTCAACGTTCGCGTCCTTATTTGTTTTCTAACTCTATACCTCCGGCAATAACAGCTGCAGGTATCAAGATGTTCGAAATGATGGAGCGTACAAATGAGCTTCAAGATAAACTGCATGCAAATACTGAGTATTTTGTAACAAAAATGAAAGCAGCAGGTTTTGATATTAAACCTACACAGTCTTCAATTTGCGCAGTGATGCTTTATGATGCAAAATTGTCGCAAGACATGGCTGCGAAAATGCTCGATGAAGGTATTTATGTAACAGGCTTCTATTACCCTGTAGTGCCTAAAGATTTGGCTCGTATAAGAGTTCAGATATCGGCCGGGCATGAAAAAGAACACTTGGATAAGTGTGTGGCAGCGTTTACGAAGATAGGAAAAGAATTAGGTGTAATTAAATAGAATATGAAAAACATTCTTATTGTGGGTAGTACCGGACAGATAGGTTCGGAACTAAGTATAAAACTACGCTCGATCTATGGCGATAGTAATGTTATTTGTGGATATTATAAACCACCTTATCCTGAAGGTTTTTTTGAGTGGGGGCCTACTGTCGAAATAGATGCTACAAATGTACAGCAAATAGCCGATGTGGTGAAGAAGTATAAAATAGATACCATATACAATCTTGCTGCTATCTTGTCTGCTACAGCTGAAAAAAATCCTAAGCTTGGATGGGATGTCGGTGTTGGTAGCTTGATGAACTGTTTGGATGTTGCGCGAGAATATAATTGTTCTGTTTTTACACCCAGTTCGATAGGTGCTTTCGGTCCTGATACACCAAAAGACAAAACTCCTCAGGATACAGTTCAACGACCTAATACAGTATATGGAATAACAAAGGTAATGGGAGAACTTATGAGTGATTATTATTATACTCGCTGGGGGGTAGACACTCGTTCTGTTCGTTTTCCGGGTATTATTTCAAATCTCACACATCCGGGTGGAGGAACTACAGACTATGCTGTGGAAATATTTTACAATGCTGTTAAAGGAGAAAAGTTTATTTGTCCTATAAAGGCAGGTACTTTCATGGATATGATGTACATGCCCGATGCTTTGAATGCCGCGATCAATATAATGGAGGCTAATCCAGATAAATTGATACATCGCAATTCTTTCAATATTGCTTCTATGAGCTTCGATCCGGAGATGATTTGCGCAGCAATAAAGAAACACTATCCTAATTTTGTGATGGAATATGATGTTGATCCGTTGAAGCAGGCTATTGCAGACTCGTGGCCAAACTCGCTGGACGATACGTGTGCCCGACAGGAGTGGGAGTGGCGTCCGGAATATAATCTGGAAAAAATGACTGCTGATATGATAAAAGTATTAAAGACCAGAGAGGTACATGTATAATGCTCTTTGTCGGAATAAATAGAAAAAGCACGGATTTGTATTCGTGCTTTTCTTTTTCTTAGAATATATGATAGAAAATGAGATAGATCATCGCTATGTTATATCCGGCATGACCTATTACAGCTCCGAACAAAGACCCGCTTTTTTGCTTACATATAAAGAGGAGTTGACTAAGTAAAAACATCCCGGTTATCCATAATAAGGCAGGTATGACAGGCATACTCCATATTCCCAAATCGAAAACAATGCCGAAATGGGCTAAATGAGTCAATGCAAATGCAGCACTATCTATAAAGGAGGCTTTCCTCTCTCCGAATTCACCAACGAAACTTCCGTGCACAACACCTCTATATAAAAATTCTTCACCAATTGGGCTGAATATCATTCCCGATATAGCAAATGTGATGAAGAGTAAAAACCTACTGTTATCCAGTGCCTCTTGAGGGACTATATATGATTTGGCAATGTAAACAAAGCTGTTGTCTAATGTTTCTCCGTACAATAGATTTGCTCCTAAAAACATTATGGCACAGAAACCTGTTCCGATAATGAAGGAAAGCAAAAGCCAATATTTATTTTCAGGTTTCTTGAGTCCTATTTTATATCTTCCTTTTTTATTAAGAAAGATAAAAGGAGTAAACCACATAATAATGAAAATAATAGAGACTAAGCCGTAGCCTGCCCCCGACGAATTGGCATGCAATACAAGAATGAATCGTGGAATTCCTAATAATAGGATAATAAAGAGGCCAAACTTCCAATTATAGGAAAAAAACTTCCAAATAGGCCTTAATAAGGCATTGTCTGTATCTGTCTTTTCCATTTCTTTAGTCCAATTTATAGCTGATGAATGCGAAGCACTTATTGTCGGGAGACCATGAATTGACATTGAAAGAGCCTTGTCCTCCAAATAGGCTGAACAAAGATTGTGGTTTCTTCCCTTCGTCTGACAACATACGTATTTCCACATTCTTATATCTCAGATGCTCGTGAGGTAGAGAATCTTCTTTGTTGTATGAGATGAATACAACATTTTTCCCGTTGGGTGATATGTGAGGAAACCATGAGTTTTTATCTTCATCGAAGGTTATTTGTGTTTGTTCGCTTCCGTCTGTCCGCATTCTCCATATTTGCATCAAATCTGTACGTACAGAATTAAACCAGATATGTTTCCCATCGGGTGAATATTCAGGGCCGTCATTTAGACCTTCCGAAAAAGTCAACCGGGTTTCGTCCGTACCATCACGATTGATTGTATATACGTCCATTTCTCCATTCCGGTTAGCGCAATAAGTTAGTTTTTTGCTATCGGGGCTCCAGCCGTGCAAGTAGCTGGGCTGAGATGGAGTAACCTGTAGGGGAGTACCTCCTTGCGCAGGAAGAATAAAAATAGTCGGCTTACCATGAGGTAAAGATCTGTGACTCACCGCCAGCCATTTCATATCAGGAGATATGAGGTGATCGTTGTTACACATCGATGCGAACCCCGTGTCTATCAGTTCTTCTCTATGTGGCGACGAAAGAGCTATTTTATATATCAGCCCTTCACTGTTGTATATCAGGTATTCACCATCGGAAGTCCAGTCGGGAGCTTCTATTAGATAAGGAAATTCTCTGATTACATGTCTTTGCTTTGTCGTGGTATCGAATATTTCGAGTATACTTGTTACTTTTTCCGGATTTTGGGCAGACATTGGTACTGTTTTTATTGTTTTATAATATAGTTAAATCCTATACCTATCTGTATCGGAGTTGATGTTTTTTGCTTTATAATCTTTGGATTTATTTTCGAAAAGTCGAATGTATTATATGCTAACCAGCAGTTAATAGCCCATTTGTCATTTACCGGAAATTGATAGCCTGCTCTAATCTCATATTGTAAGCGATATTTGTGGGCAGATCCTTTCTCATTGGATATTTTGTCCAAGTCCAGATTCATCCGGGTATATGATAGACGATTCTCTATAAATACGAAGCGGGGACGGTCTCTCTTTTCATCGTAGCCTATAGGTAAATATATTTTAGGTGCTATATATGGAGCCCAATATGTACCTCTGTATATATCTTTGCTGCCCGAAGTTTTGTTGTTTCCTGTAGCATCTATTCCCAAATTAGGATCGTGATACGTTATTTTCTGATTGAATCCACCAAAACGGAACCCTGCTTCTATACCAAAGAAGAACATAAAGTCGTACTCGTACCCCACACTGATACCTCCTGCCAATGGATTCGATTTTTCACTGTTGGAATAATGTAATCCAAAAGAGCCGTCTATTCCGAAATTCAACTTCTGACCTTCTTGTGCTATAATTTGAGTAGTGGTAATTATGACAAAAAGAGTTATTATTAACTTTTTCATAGGCGTAAGATTGGTTTTTATAATCGTGCAATTCTTTTTGAACTAAATCAAACCAAATATAGTGAAAAGATATCTGATATTTTTATATATTGCGGCGTTTTAGTTAAATTTGAAAATGAAAAAGCTTGTATTTTGTTGTTTGTGCATACTTGCCTTTATGGCTTGCGGTGAACGAAAATCTATAATGGGACGCTGGGCAATGGAGGTTGAAGATTCGGGAGCTACGTTTTTTCTGTTACCCGATGATACAATCTGTAAGCCGGAGTTGCTTATAGATCGTGATACTGTGTATATGGAAATACGCTCCGATGGGATAGTCACCAGCAGGGAGTTTCTGGGGGTATATGCGATCACCAATAACGAAATGAAAGTTACAAACAGGATGGGAGATAGCCGTATTTGCTCTTATGTGATAGACGGAGACAGTCTTATTGTTTCCGACAAAGATGATCCGAACAAAATAGTGATGAGGCTGAGAAGAATAGAAACAAGAGAAAAGTAAAATCTTTTTTTGCATTGTTTCGAATAATAATAATTTTCATATAATTGTATCTGTTCTTAATTCCTGAAAACTTTATCTATAAAGAAAATATCTCTTTTAGAGAATGTAAAAAGATACATGTAAAAAGTAAGTGATATATGTCACTTTTGTCACCTTTTAGTTAAAATCATACTTTGCTCACCGACAAGAGAGATGGATTCCTATTCTAAACAACTATAATCTTTAGCTCTTTTTAGATTAGTGAATAGATCTTTTTGTATCTTTATAGACACTTTAAATCCTTGCCAACATGAAAGATAGTCTTTTCGAATTAGAGATCAGGCAGGAACATGCCCAAGACTTTCCTGCGATCTATGATGTCAATACAAAATCCTTTGGACGGAAAGAAGAAGCCCGTTTGGTGGACAGGCTCCGACTAAGTGAAGCCTTCGTCCCTGAATTATCATTGATTGCCATTGTAGATGACAAAGTTGTGGGACATATTTTGTTTTCTATCATCTCTATTGTCGAAGGGGAGCATATAGATGTTAGTCTGGCATTGGCTCCTGTAGCTGTAACTCCCGATTGGCAAGGAAAAGGTATCGGAAGCCGCCTTATACGTTATGGATTGGATAAGGCAAAACAGTTGGGCTATAGATCTGCTTTTGTTCTTGGACACTCTGCTTATTATCCTAAATTCGGCTTCAAGCCATCTGTTCGATGGGGTATACGCCCTCCCTTTAATGTACCTTCAGAGGTTTTTATGGCTATAGAGCTTGTAGAGGGAAGCCTTTCTTGTACGAAAGGAGAAGTACGCTATGCAAAAGAGTTTGCAGAACTGTAATGTTTTAGCTCCAGCGTTTAAGCTTAGGGAAAAAGTCCTGCATGTTTTTCAGTGCCTCTTCCCGGGTGTACTCAACATCCGAATCTTTATTGAATTCATTTAAATAAGAAAGGCATTTTTCTATCATTTCGTTCATCGTGCAATCGGAAGTGAAGGATCCGTCTTTGAAGCAATAGATGCAATATTCTTCGTTTTTGCTTTGGTCTGCATTTGTCGCTATGTCTTCTTTCCTGCTGAGTGGCATTCCGCAACTCTGACATAATTTATGTTTCATAGTTTTATGTATTAGATTGATCGTGATATTGCAAATTAACAAAAAATAAATTGATAAATTTCGTTTGAGCGAAAAATAAATGTATCTGATAATCTATACAATAGGATGTGTTCTAATTTATCGATAGGGTTAATTATAGTTAAAGAGATGAATTGTGATTAATCTTTTTTTATCTGTATTGATCAAAGAAGCAAAGAGAAGATATAATGGTATTCACCTTTTAATACTTACGATTATGAAAAAGTTTATAGTAGCATTTGCATTATTGATAGGCGCAACTTCATTATATAATACAGTTGAGGCTCAAAGCGTGAATATAAGTGTAAATATTGGGCGTCAGCCTGCATGGGGGCCGGTAGGTTACGATTATGTAAACTATTATTATTTCCCTGATATAGATTGTTACTACGATGTAAATATAGGAATGTTCTATTATTATGATCGGGGTAGGTGGATGTCAGCCCGCTATTTACCATATGGTTATCGCAACTATGACCTATACGGGTTGTACAAGGTTGTGTTGAATGTGCATGAGCCGTGGAGATATCACCGTACTCACTACAGAGATTACGCTCGCTATAGAGGTTACCGCAATCAAGTTGTAATACGAGATAGCAGAGATTATCGTTATCATAATAGTCGGAATAATAGGGTAGTGTGGTATTCAAATACAAGACCAGCTAGTAATAATAGAGATTATAATAATAGAGATAGAGACTACAACAATAGGGATAGGGATTATAACAATAGAAATAGAGAAAGTCGTCCTCAGAATAATTATAATAGAGATAGGTCTGATGATCGAAGAGATAATAATAGAAATAGAGACTATAGAAGTAATGATAATGTGAGGTCGGACAGAAGTCGTAACAGTAATGATACTTATAGCTCTTCCCGAAACAGACAAGAAAGAAATAGAGATAATGGTAAGATTAATAGACCTTCGCAGTCGACAAGAAACAACTATCGGTTAGCTTCTAATTCGGAAAGAAATAGATAATGTTTTTTAGATTAGGTTTGGTGAATAAAGAAGGCAGGTGTATATTTGATAAGAATATACACCTCGCTTTTTGGAATAATAAGACAAGACTACAATAATATATACACACATATATTTATAAAACAAGAGATGAATAACCTAAAAAAAATCTTTTTATTGACAGGGCTTTTTCTATTTTTAAGCCAATTAGTTGTGTCACAGGAGCCTTCTGTGATTACGAAAAATGATATAGTGGGACGCTGGATTGAATTTCAGCGTATTCAGGGAGACAGTGTTCAGCTTATTACCCAAAATCCTGATACTTACATTTTCCGGGATAATATGATATTTCATAAAGGTTCGGCGGCAGAAGGTATTATCATATTTAATATAACCGGCAAATATACGATAGAAGGAGATTCTATTATTGTTTCTTATAGAGATTATATGCGTAGGAGAGCCACTGCGCAGAAATCGAAAGAATTAATCTTTAAGGTTTTATCAAAATCTTCGAATGAGATGGAGGTTATTGTCCATGATTATGACTACGAGTACAAAATGATATTAAAAAATGTAGGTCATTAAATTATAAAAGTTAGTAAGACAATATATTTATTATATAGACGTTAAAAAGCTTTAGGTAACTGTTAAACTTCTGATTAATGTATACATATGGAGTGAAAAATATAGAAATAATCCTATTTTTAGGTATAATTATTTATCTTTGCACTCGATTACACAATGGTTCATTCAGCAAACAATGAGAAAAATATTATATATACTACTTTTCGCCCTTATCGGGTTAGTAAGTTGTTCCAACAATAATGATGAGAAGAAAGGAGATGAATGGATTCCTCCGACTCCTCCTACAGATCTGTTAGAAGATCAAATCTTGGGAACATGGGAAACTTATTATTCTCAGAAAGAAATACAGGTGAAATTTTCAAGTGGAGTACAGACAACTTACCCTGGTTTTCGATTGACTGAATATGACGGCTTTAAGACAACTTTCTTTAAAGATCCGGCTACGGGAGAATATAAATTCAAAACGTTTAATGTCCTTTATGATCTTATAGAGGAAGGAACTTATAGAACAAAAGTAGATTCAGTTCTTTTCGAATGGAAAAGTAAACACACCGGGAAAGATACCACCACCTATCAGCGCATTAGAGAGATAGGAGCTACTGATGGAGTGGTAAAATGGTTTAGGAATTATCCTGGAAGAACCGCAGACGGTACAAAATATAATATAACTGATACAAGGGCGAATCGTGAAATTAATACGAATCCGACAGCTACCAATGGTGTTAATCCTGCAAAAGTTAAAATAGACTTTGACGATCTGTCGAAGGGAAAGTGGCAGATAAATGGCTTTTTCAGATATTATGGAGAGGATATTGATCCTGTGTATAATGAGAAAATGGGGAAAGTACTAATCGGTACTACTTTCGACTTTTATACAGAAGGCGGAGATCGGAGGTGTATTATGCGTGGTTACAACAGAGATACTGATAAGTGGGAAGAAGTGGACTACCCTGTAACAGTAGTAGATGATGTAATTTATTTCTTTTATAAGAAAAAAGTACCCATTGATAAAGGTGAGAATGGAGAAGAGTTTCAGTTAGTTAACGAAAGTTTCTTTCTCTGGGTATACGAGAAAAAAAGTGCAAATGCTTTCACTGACTACAAAGAAGAGCGAAGTGAGAGTAATCTAAGTAAAATTGTAAAAGTTTATATGAATCTGGTTCGTATCTAGTTATTAATTAGCACGAAGAAAATATTATTTTATCTTTTTATATATCCGCTTATTTGTTTCTTGGGAAAGGATTAAGGAGTCCTGTGTTAATTGCTTTATACTAAAAGTATTGACAAATATTGTGTCTTTTAATAGAGCCAGGCTATAATCCTTAATGAGGAATCTTAAATTAATAGTGTCATTCAAATCTGGCATATACTGAGTAAAATTATTATCGTCAAATACCAGTATCGTTTGATTGTTTTGATAGTCTACTTTAACCGTATCTAATATTTTGTTGTTATGATCAGCCTCAACAAGCATCCATTTCCCTTGTATTAACTGATGATTCACCTTATCGCTGTTGTAAGGAGTGCATTGCAGGTAGATAAAGGTTATAAGGATAAATGGTATTATATATAGTTTCCTTGACATAAAATGTGTATTTGAAACAAAATAACAAATAATTTCTGTATTAAAAAAGACTACCGGAGATAAAAAAGGAAGCGTTAAAATCAGAATATATATTTTTCCTCTTATATTTGCTTATTAATATTAAACTATTGGGAATAATGAAAACTATTGGGAATATTATATGGGTTATATTTGGCGGCTTTATGGTTGCTATAGAATATTTTCTTTCAGGTTTTCTTATGATGTTGACTATTATAGGAATACCTTTTGGTATTCAGGCTTTCAAACTGGGAATCCTTGCACTATGGCCTTTTGGAAGCAAAGTAGTACAAGATGAGAGTTCATCAGGATGCCTTAGTCTGGTAATGAATATTATTTGGATTATTATTGGTGGCTTCTGGATTGCTCTAACTCATTTGTTCTGGGGTATACTATTCTGTATTACTATCGTTGGTATTCCTTTTGGCAAGCAGCATTTTAAATTAATACATCTGGCTTTAGTCCCTTTTGGTAAAAAGATAGAATAAGAAGTTTTACGTATTTACAAAACACACAAACGTCTATTTATGAAGTATTTTAGGTTTCACCTGTTGGTAATATTACTTGTATGCTATGCCGGAAGTATGGTAGCACAGAGCAGAATTACGAATGATTATAAACTGACCATTTTAGCTCAATCTGAGAAGTTAAGAAATGCTATGGGATGGAGACAGGATATATCCGGAAACTGGATTCCGAATGAAAATGCTATTGCAGATTCAAAACTCGAAGCTCAATCGAAAGGCTCTGTTCCTCAAAATTTTATTTGGATGCAGTTTATTTCACTGAAAAGCGGTGATAGAAATTTCTATGCCCTTGTCTATGAAAATAATGCCTATGTGTCTAATGCTTATACAGAAAGACGTGTTTGTTTCTATATAATGACAGAGCGCTCGTATGCCAGTTTGGTAAATAACATTAAGAAGAAGAATGCAGAAACTTTGACTATTACATCTCCTTCATTTGGTTATATGTCGGATAATGATAGCGGGTTCGGTCCGGAAAAACTATTGAAGCTTATGGCTGAATCTCTGGCAAAAGATAGTAATGGTCAGCAGCAAGATTTTTCGATAAATGCTCAGAATGTAGATAATGAAGATGTTGTTCGTTTTCGTTTGCCTGAGCTGGCTTCTATAATGAGTGGAAATCTTAAAGGAGCTTATTTTGAAACAGCGTGGAATAATTTCGAAAAGATATTGATACCATTGTCCGAAAAAATAAAATCTTCTGAGTTTGATTTTGGAAATATGATACAAAGAACAGAACAGAAGCAAGCTGTTTCTGAGTCTGAAAATTCATTAACGACAGCAACCAAGGTTGTATCTGGTATTGTAGATGATGGTATTACAGATCGAAACGCTTCTGTTTCGAATCAGACAGACTTCGATTCAGAGTATATCGAAGGACAGCCGTTCGACTCTATTGGCTATTCTTCAGATACAGTATCTTACATTCGTATCTCCGACAGGCAGAATCGAGAAAGAGCTACCGTTTCTAAGCCTGTTGCGGTTTTTGGAAATATTCAAGGTTGGTATTACTCTTCGGAAGGAGATTGGGTTGATGATAAAAGTTATCTGTACGATTTTGAAACAGTGGGACGTTATGAGATGCGCTATTTAAGTTATAAGCAGAAATCATATATACTCATTGTCAGGTATGAAAAGTATGCAGGGCAATCCTTCTATTTGATAGCAAAAGATGATTATCTGAAGGTTATAAGCCAATTAGAGACATCTTCCATTCTCCGGCTTCCGGTATTGGCGTACGCGGGTATTGGCTATAGGTTGGAGGATATAGTAGAACAGAGTGAGGAAATTATAGATACTCCGGAAAAAGAAGATATGATTGTATTCAAGCAAAATTATCTCGTATTACAATATCGCTTGTCTCAACCGAAGAATATCGCTCGTTTTTTCATTTTCTTTCAGGAATGTTCCAGTTATGGTTCGCAGTCTACAGAAAGTTGTAATATAAAAGTATCGAATAAGGTAAGATATGACGATGAATCTCTGTTGTTGACAGATGCTATGTTTAATAAAATGTACTATGAATCATCTTATACGAGCTTTGTCAATTTCTTTCGAAAACCACTGTCTCCTGTTACACTACCTAAAGTTGAAGTGAGTGACGGTATAGTTCCTCGCTGATATTATGATAAATGTAATTAAAGCTCTGTCAGTAAAAGATAGGGCTTTATTCTTTCGATCTGAATCCATCTTGCAGGCTATTCCCTCTAGCCTCAATAGTGGTGATATCCTGATATTTGGATAAGTCGTCAGTTTTGAATACTGTACAAGGAAAAGGAGAATCGAAACATACAAATCTTCCGTTTGGAATTTCTGGTGATCTGCTTGTATATATCGTGAGGTTGCCTAATTGATATGGAGTGAATTTATCCTCATACGCATTCCACGATTTTAATAACTCTCTATAAGGATATTGCTTGTATATAATACTCCATATTGGTCTTGCCCTTTTGTTGTCATTACTTAAGTGGAACATATCTATAAACCTGTCAGTTCTTGTTATAGGCCAATAAGCCATAATCAGGGTAAACATAGAAAGGATAGTAATACCGATTCTGCGACATTTTTTTTCTTTTTCTCTAGCCAATAGAATGAAGAGATCGAAGTACATAACGGCAAATAATATGCCGCCTAAGAAACGAGGATCGGGCCCTCCGGAAAACCAAAGACAGAGAGTTGCCAATAGAATGAAATATATGAAGTAGGTAACCTTATTCAGGTACCTTTTTCGTGTCAATGCAAAAATGACCAATAAAGGCGATGCAATAATTGAACTCAGGAATGAAAAATACAATATCCAGTCTTTTATGGCAGGAATGTCTGATTGCCAGTGAGAAAGTCGCTGAATCATATCGTTGAAAGACCTGATCCCACACGATAGAATAAAATCACGTTCGTCTATTGCTACATGTTTAGGGATCTTCCAATCTACAGAGAATAGGTCTATTTCGTGGAAAGGGAAAATAAGATATCCTGATACAATAACGTTTCTTGCAAGCCAAAGAATAACTATAATAGCAGAGACTGATAGGATAAAGAGTGTGTTCTTATATACTCGTTCCTTTATTAGATTGAAAATTATATATAAGGAAATTATGCATAACGGCACCATTGATATCTTAAATGTAATCAGGGATACTGGTAATACTATTAATAATAAGAAATCTTTTTTGACAGAATCGGGGTATAATAAAAGACGCATTAAGAGATATAGTGCTACTACATTAGGTATTGCATCGGTAGATGTTGCAGTAAAAGAATATCCGAATGCAAATATATATCCCGTAATAACTAACAATAGAGCTATTCTCTTTGCTTCATATCCCGAATCTATAATTTCTTTTATTATCCACCATACAATATATAAAAGGACTAATACATGTAGACTGTATACTGCTTCTTCGAATAAAAACCTGAAGCTGAATATAGCAGAGAGCAAAAGATAATTAGAGTTGAATCCGAATCGGTGCTCCAAATTTCCTAAACCCGGCACAACAGCATATTCCTCATTCCACCGAATATTTTGCTGATGATAAAATAAAGAGTCGAAAACCCCCACCTGCCACAATATTACAAGCATAAGACTTATTGCAGGAATAACGAAAGTAACGAGTTCAAGCAGGGAGTATCTTTTTATTTTTGCTCTGACTTTCTCAAAGATTTGTATGCAATGCTTTCTCCTCAATACCCAATATGCAATGCTTAATAATAGGAATAAGAGCAAGATATATTGGTTAGATGGTAGCCAGAAAGACAATGTAGATAAAGGGATAAGAGTAGCACACATGCCTAACAAGAATGTGTTAGTTATGCCATATCTTTCATTCTTGCTACATAATTTGTTATATAGCGAGATAAGAATATCTCCGAAAGAGAGGAATATTATAGAAATTGCTATCCATGAAATAGTTACTGCGACCATGGGCTTGAATTAGAAGACTGCAAAGATAAACAATTTTATATTATAAATTATTATTGTCCATAGTCGCATACAAAGAAGAATGTGTAATCTCCGACCGTTTCACTATCTACATTCAACCATTTTAAAACACCTTTGGCAGGTGTTGTTTTAGCTATTAACTTGCCGGTAGAATCGTAATCTTCTACTGATAGTACCCTGAATCGTTTATTTGTACATTCATATAGACAATTATATATACAATAGCTGAAATCGTTCCATCTATTAGCTTTTTCAGGTTTTTTCATTTTTGTATATTCAGCGCGTATTTTGTCGACATACAGTTTTTTACTTTCGGAGGTGATGTATATTCGTTTTTCTCGGGCATAAGATATTGCTCCTTCACTGCGGATGCTGGCAGTATCTATAAATATTTCTACATCTTCGGCTACAGCTATATTAAACCAAGATTCGGTAGTACTCTTTTTACTTGTGCCCGACTGAATTGATTTGCAACCGGATGCTAACATAATTGTGACTAAAATAAGGACTAAATATGTGTATCTATTGTTCATTTGTGTTCTAATTTTATTATAATCTTTAGCAAAGATAGGTTTTCAAAAGTTTTCAACAGTATCTTTCTTAGATAAATTTGTATCTAATTATTATTATCTTTGTTAGGCAATAATGAAGAGATTTAACTGCTTTCGTCAATATATCTTTTGCTTTTCTCTTGTTGTTAAAAGAATAATGGCGAATTTTAGTTTTAGCAATTATAATATTAAATGAAGAATATATCAATATTTTGTGGATCATCATCAGGTAATGAGGGTGTTTTTGTAGATCAGGCGGCTCAGTTAGGACACGAAATAGCAGAAAGAGGCTATGGACTTGTGTATGGTGGAGCCCGTGTAGGACTGATGGGTGCTGTAGCCGGTGGAGCTTTAAGCAATGGAGGAAAAGTAATAGGAGTAATACCTGATTTCTTGAAAAAGAAAGAGTTGGAGTTGAAGGATGTATCCGAAATGCATGTTGTAGATACAATGCACGAACGTAAGGCTTTGATGAATGAACTTTCTGATGGTGTTATTGCTCTTCCCGGTGGTTATGGAACGTTAGAGGAATTATTTGAAATGTTGACGTGGGCGCAGTTAGCTCTGCACAAAAAGCCGGTAGGCCTTCTGAATGTTGAAGGGTATTACGATGCGTTGATCGAGATGTCATCAAAGATGATTGATAAAGGATTTTTGAAAGAAGAATATAGAGAGCTTTTGATTGTTGATGATGATATAGACCTTCTGTTAAATAAAATGGAAGATTATATTCCTCCGGCGAACGATAAGTGGTTTGAAACCAAATAAATTTTTCTATCTTGACACATTAAACACACAGCTATATGAAAACATTATTACTTTCGGTACTCTCTTTAATATTAGTGGGTACATTGAATGCACAACAAGGAGCTAAAACTACGAAACGAAATGTAGAAGTAAACAAGAGAATCGACAATAAGGTCGCTTATAACTATTTTTTGTTAGATATGATAAGAGATATTGATGTCGTTTACGGAGAATATGAAGAGCTGATACAGCGTGCGTGGTCGAAAAGAATAGATCTTGATCTTAAGGGTTCTTCTGGTGATTATCTGAAAAGAATAGATGCAATAGGACAGACGGTTGAAGAAATGCCTATCTTTAAAGGGGGTGATGATTATCAAAAGTCTGTTTTGGAATATACTGATGTTGTAAAGGAAAAGATTACTTTACTCGAAAGATATGGCATACTCGGCACTATTCCAGATTCAGATATCAATGAATATAATGATGCGGAAATAGCTTTTAATGAAGCTACTAATAAAGGGATTGAGGTTAGAAATAAGGTTCGCAAGCTGAAGAGTTCCTTTGAAAAGAAAACATATATACAATAGTAACGAAAATATATAATTATGGCTTTAAATGTAGGAGATAAAATCCCTGATGTTTTGGGGACAGATCAGGATGGCAAGACAATAAACGCTTCTGACTATAAGGGTAGTAAGCTCGTATTGTATTTTTACCCTAAAGATAATACTCCCGGATGTACGGCTGAAGCCTGTAGTTTTAGAGACAACTTTTCTCAGTTGCGAAAGGCTGGCTATCAAATATTAGGGGTAAGTGTAGATGATGAGAAATCGCATAAAAAATTTATAGAAAAGCAGCAATTACCTTTTCCTCTGATTGCTGATACTGATAAGAAATTAGTAGAGGCTTTTGGTGTATGGGGTGAAAAAACGTTGGCAGGAAGAAAGTACATGGGGACTTTCCGTACAACATTTTTAATTAATGAATCGGGAGTAATAGATAAAATAATAGGTCCTAAAGAAATAAAGACCAAAGAGCATGCCGATCAAATTTTGAATCAATAATATTAATAAATAAGGATAATGGCCGAAGAGAAAGAAAAGAAAGCTGCTCCTAATACGGAAAAGCTAAAAGCATTGCAGGCAGCAATGGATAAGATAGAAAAGAGTTATGGTAAGGGTTCCATAATGAAAATGGGAGATGATAAAGTAGATGAAATTGCTGTTATCCCAACAGGCTCTATAGCCCTCAATGCTGCTCTTGGGGTAGGAGGCTATCCTCGTGGCAGGGTGATAGAAATATACGGACCCGAATCGTCAGGTAAGACAACTTTGGCTATTCACGCTATAGCAGAGGCTCAAAAAGCAGGAGGTATTGCTGCTTTTATTGATGCAGAGCATGCCTTCGATCGTTTCTATGCTGAAAAACTGGGTGTAGATATTGAAAATTTATATATATCTCAACCGGATAGTGGAGAACAGGCTCTTGAAATTGCAGAGCAACTGATCCGTTCTTCAGCTATTGACATTGTAGTTATCGACTCGGTAGCTGCATTGACTCCAAAGGCTGAACTTGAAGGAGAAATGGGAGATTCTAAAATGGGGCTACAGGCTCGATTGATGTCTCAGGCTTTACGAAAATTAACAGCTGCGATAAATAAGACAAGCACTACTTGTATATTCATCAATCAGTTACGCGATAAGATTGGAGTTATGTTTGGCTCTCCCGAAACAACCACAGGGGGTAATGCTCTTAAGTATTATTCATCTGTACGTCTCGATATTCGTCGTATTGGACAACTAAAAGATGGGGATGAGGTGAAAGGTAGCCAGACCAGAGTGAAAGTTGCGAAGAATAAAGTTGCTCCGCCTTTCCGCAAAGCTGAGTTCGATATTATGTATGGAGAAGGTATTTCTCGCTCGGGTGAGATTATTGATTTGGGATCAGATCTCGGAATTATAAAGAAGAGTGGTTCTTGGTATAGCTATAATGATACAAAACTAGGACAAGGGCGTGAAGCTGCAAAAGATACGATAAAAGATAATCCGGAATTGGCAGAAGAATTGGAAGGCTTGATTTTTGCTGCATTGAATGATAAAAAATAAGTTGTAGAAATCTATTTTTTAGATTCTTATATAGCAACAGGTGCTAAAAAATAAGGCTGTATTGATATTCAATACAGCCTTATTCTTTTATATATTCCCCCTTATTTAGAAGATGTATCTTTGGTAAATTCTAATACAACATTTCCTCCTTTAAAGAAAGTTAGCTTATCTCCATTTATTCCTGCCTGTAGAGGAGAATTGAAGAAACTCAAATAAAGCTGTTCACCTTTAAGATTAGGGCAAGCCATCTTTGTAGATATTGCCGGACCAAAGGTAAGAGTATTTTCTTCTTGCTTATAAGAAGTACGGTATGTATTACATCCTGCTTTCCCTGATATATTTCCGTCTGAAGATATACTCATATTCGGAACTCTTTCTGCAAATAGATCTGTAATATCTCCTCCCGCAATAGATGTTAGTTCCCAGTTTCCGGTCAGAGTTTCACTACTTACTATGTTATTTACTTTTGTAGGTGCTGTTCCTTTTACAAATTCTAGTACGACATTTTTTCCTTGGGAAAAAATTAATGCTCCGGATTCATTCAAACCTACTATAAGATTAGGAGTTGATAGTGTTGATAAAAATTCTGGTTCTTTGTTCGATTGCAGGCATGCCATCATAGTTGCAGCAAAATTAGGTGCCGAAAATTCATTCTTTTCGTTTATTGTAAACGCTCCTGTATAGTTATTACAGCCACCGTTCCCATGTGCAATATTTTTATCGAAATCAAACTCTATACTAGGTAGTTTTCCTGAGAATGCAGATTTGGAATCTTCTCCTTTCAGGGATTTTAATTCCCAATAACCAGTAAGATCTTTTTTGTCAATAGGTTTCACTGTGCTACAGTTTTGTAATCCGAATGTTAAGGCGATTGCTGCAACATATAATGCAGCCTTTCTTAAAATACTTTTCATAATTTATTGTAATTGTTATGTAATGTTTATTCTATTCTGAAAATATCAGCATCTTTCCATACAGGAAACTTCTCTCTGAATTTTTCTAAATCCGATTTTGATATATAGACAGTTTCAACACACGTTTGGTTTAACTCAATAATACAAATATCGTCACCTTTAGCATTTATTAACCTTGAACCTCCTTCATGCTGCAATCCATTACCATCTTTTCCTATGCGATTCACTCCACATACATAGCTCATGTTTTCCAATGCTCTTGCTGTTAGCAGAGCATTCCAAACCTTAGATCTCGATGCAGGCCAGTTTGCAACATATATAAGCAAATCATATTCGTTGTCGACATTTCTGGCCCATACTGGAAAACGGAGATCGTAGCAAATAAGAAGTTTTATCTTAAAGCCTTTATATTCTACAATAAGAGGTTTGTCTCCTGGCGAAAAGAACTGAGGTTCGCAACCCATTCTGAACAGGTGTCGTTTGTCATAATAAAATTCTTTGTCCGGAGTAATAAAGAATCCTCTATTGTAATATATGCCATTTTCAGAAGCGATATAACTACCGCAAACAGCTAAGTTGAAATCCTTTGCCCACTCTTTTAATGATGAGATGGTTTTTCCATCTATAGGCTCGGCCAAATTGTGACTATTCATAGAAAAGCCAGTAGTACAGGTCTCGGGAAGAACCACTATGTCAGTTTTTCCTGATAGTTGGGAAATAACGTTGTGGATGTATTCTAGGTTTTGTTGCTTATTTTTCCATGCAATATCATATTGTACAAGGCTCACACCTAATTTATATTCTTCTTGCATAAGCTCTTCTGTTATAGTGAGAAATGTTCGGGATGGCGTCCTTTTATACCAATGTAGTAGCTTTTTATTTCTTCAATGTCTTTGTCGACATCTCCTGTAGGTTGAAAAACTTTTTTAAAGTTGGCTTCTTTCTTTCCGTAATCTATTGCTGCAACCACAATGGGTACTTTAGCTGCGAGTGCAATAAAGTAGAACCCTTTTTTCCACTCTGTATTTAGTTTTCGGGTGGCCTCAGGTGTAATTGCTAACTGAAAATCTTCCTTTTTTGCATATAGCTCTGCCATTTGCTCTGTCAATGAAGTCTTTTTCGATCTGTCTACAGGTATTCCTCCCAAAGCATTAAATATGAGATTCATAGGAAAGAAGAACCATTCTTTTTTTATGAGAAATGACGCTTTTCTTCCCATTGCTTTATATACTATCAGGCCTAAAGGTAAATCCCAATTACTTGTGTGAGGAGCCACACATATTACATTCTTACTAGGTAGGTTAGTGTCTCCAACAATTTTCCACCCTATAAAATTAAGTATAAACTTACAAAATTTTCTCATTCTCCTAATGCTGCTATGTCGCGGGCAATATCGTTGGTCTGGTTCTTTATGTCTGCTCTTAGTTTGTTATAATAAGCTTTAACTCGCCCTTTTACTTCTTTGCCTTCTGTACAGCTCACACGTTTCAATAAGTCGTCATGTGCTGTTGCTATTTTTTCTATAACTTTGTCAGCTGCCGCTTTATCTGCGTCAATAACAAACGTTTTGTAAAAAATACAATCAATGTAAAGCAGGTCCATTATGTTATTTATGTTTTTTTTCAGTTTCCTACGACTACTCATCTCTAAATAATTTTAATAAGTTTATATCTTTGTTATCTTTGTTCTCTCTTGAATAGAGGAGCAAAGGTACTAAAAAGATACTCACAACCTTTATGCTTTATGATTTTATAAGTATTTACAAAGCTAAAAAATAGAAACCATTTTTATGATAACAGACAACTACAATCCCGATTATATCTTCGAAGCAAGCTGGGAGGTTTGTAACAAAGTTGGAGGTATATATACAGTCCTATCTACAAAGGCTAAATCAATGCAGCAGCTGTGCAAAGATAAGGTTATATTCATAGGCCCGGATATCTGGAAAGAAAATGAAAGTCCATGGTTTCTCGAAGAGCATGATTTGCTTAAAGACTGGAAAATAGCAGCAACAGAGAAAGATAAATTGAAAATAAGAATTGGACGTTGGGATGTTCCCGGTGCTCCTATTGTCGTATTGGTGAATTTTGATCAGTTTTATCCAGCCAAAGATGCTATATATAGCGAAATGTGGAATAAGTTTGGGGTAGATTCGCTTCATGCATACGGAGACTATGACGAGTCATGTATATTTGCCTATGCCACAGGTACAGTTATAGAAAGCTTTTATAATTTTCATGAATTACAAAATCAGAAAGTTATCGCTCATTTCGATGAGTGGATGCTGGGTATGGGTGCTTTATATATAAAAGATCGCTTACCCGCTGTAGGTACTGTCTTCACTACCCATGCAACTTCTATTGGGCGGTCTATTGCCGGTAATAATAAGCCTTTGTATAATTATCTGAATGCGTACGATAGTGATCAGATGGCTCGCGAATTGAATATGGTTGCCAAGCATTCTGTAGAAAAAATGGCAGCGCAAAATGTCGATTGCTTTACTACTGTTAGCGATATTACTGCTCGCGAATGTAAACAACTACTGCATCGTGAACCTGTTGTGACCCCAAATGGTTTTGAAAAAGACTTTATTCCAAAAGGTAAAAGTCATGAAACTAAAAGATTAAAAGCTCGTAAAGCTATGATAAATGTAGCAGAAAAATTGTTGGGCTATGATATACAGGAAGATGCGCTATTAGTTGCCACAAGTGGACGTTATGAATACAGAAATAAAGGGCTGGATGTATTTGTTGATGCTATGCATAGGTTGGAACAGATCAAACAATTGCAAAAAGATGTAATTGCATTTATTATGGTTCCTGCATGGATAGACGACGCCCGTATGGATTTGAAAAAAAGATTGGAAGACAAGAAAACTCCTTCCGAACCTCTTTCTTATCCTTACATAACCCACTGGTTACATAATATGAATCATGATTCTGTTCTTAGCCAGATTGCTTATTTGCAAATGCAGAACAGAAAAGAAGACAGAGTGAAAATAATCTTTGTTCCATCATATCTGAATGGAAATGATGGCATATTCAATATGGCTTATTACGACTTGTTGATAGGGCTGGATGTTACTGTTTTCCCTTCTTATTACGAGCCATGGGGGTATACTCCTCATGAGAGTATTGCATTCTCTGTTCCTACCATAACTACTTCCTTGGCTGGATTTGGTCTGTGGATGAGGAAAATGGGAGATGAAAAAGGAATGGACGATGGAGCCGAAGTCATCACTCGTGACGATTATAACTTTATTGAGGTTTCGGAAGATATTTGCAATAGAGTATTCGAGATGACCACTAAAAGTGCCGAACAAGAAAAGATTCTGAGACAAGCTGCTTTGGATAGAGCTAATCTTGCCGACTGGGATCATTTCTTTGACTACTATAAAGATGCGTATAAAGATGCCCTACAGAAGGCAGATGCAAGGCGATGATTTTCTAAATATCTTTTGCCTTGGAATATCTATATAGTTTGGCATGTGAGTAAACATTGTATTGCAAACGATTGCGTATAATCTATAGTAAGTATTATCAGTAAAATAGCCGTTGTAGTGGCTATATTTTATTATATTTGTAGTATCGAAAGATACTGCAAACCTAACACTATATTAATCAAGAAATAAAAGTTTAAGTAATTATATTTGATATGAGAATTAAAGCAAGTTATTCTAACTCTCCTACTTGGAGAAGTGCCTACACTCAGGTTAATCTGCCACAGGAATTACTCCCATTAGAAAAAATAGCACATAATCTATGGTGGGTATGGAACAATGACGCAACTGACCTCTTCTCCGAATTTGATTCCGAACTGTGGAAAGAGTCAGGACATAACCCTGTAATATTATTGCAGAAACTAGCGTATGAAAGAATAGATGAAATTCTGGCCGACAGTGCCTTGATGGCAAAGGTAAAAAGTGTAATAAAGAATTTTGATACATATATGTCTCAAAAATTTGATACAGAAAAACCATCTGTGGCATACTTCAGTATGGAATATGGATTTTCTCATGTATTAAAAATTTATTCAGGAGGATTAGGTGTTTTAGCCGGAGACTACTTGAAAGAGGCTAGTGATAGTCATGTAGACCTGACTGGTGTTGGTTTCCTTTACCGTTACGGATACTTTACTCAGACAATATCTCCTGATGGTCAGCAAGTTGCGAATTATGAACCGCAGAATTTTGGAGAATTACCTATCGAACCTGTATTGAACGAGGATGGTAACCAAATGATCCTTGCAGTACCTTATCCCGATAGAGATGTTTATGCTAATATCTGGAGAGTAAATGTGGGACGAATAAATCTATATTTACTGGATACAGATATTGATTTGAATAGTGAGTTTGATAAACCTATTACACATCAGCTTTATGGTGGAGACTGGGAAAACAGGTTGAAGCAAGAGTATTTGTTAGGTATTGGTGGTATCATGCTTCTTAATAAATTAGGAATAAAGAAAGAAATATATCACTGTAATGAAGGGCATGCAGCATTTATCAATCTGCAACGCTTGTTAGATCTTATTGAAGGAAAAGGTTTGACATTTAATCAGGCATTGGAAGTTGTGCGTGCATCAGGTTTATATACAGTACATACACCTGTCCCTGCGGGACATGATTATTTCGATGAAGGACTTCTCGGTAAATATATGGGAAGTTATCCTGCTCGTTTAGGTTTGTCTTGGCAAGAATTTGTTGATATGGGACGCGAGCATCCGGGTAGCAACGAAAAATTCAGTATGAGTGTATTTGCTCTAAATACGTGTCTGGAAGCTAATGGCGTAAGTTATCTGCATGGCATTGTTTCCCGTAAAATGTTTCAGCCAATATGGCCTTCTTATTTTGCAGAAGAGCTACACGTAGGTCATGTGACTAATGGTGTACATATGCCTACATGGACAGCAAAGGAAATGAAAGGGCTGTATGAAAAAACATTTGATAAGAACTTCTACGAAGATCAGTCTAATCATGAAATATGGGATAATATCTATAATGTTCCTGATGCAGAGGTTTGGAAGTTGCGTATGGCAATGAAAAAACGTCTTATTCACTATGTTCAGGAGCAGATGAAAGAAGGGTGGATCAAAAATCAGAAGGCACCATCTACAATATATTCTCTTGTAGATAAAATCAATCCTGATGCCTTACTTGTTGGTTTTGGCCGCCGGTTTGCAACCTACAAACGTGCGCATCTTTTATTTACCGATCTCGATCGTTTGTCAAAACTGGTAAATAATGAGAAATACCCGATACAGTTCTTATATACAGGAAAGGCGCATCCTGCCGATGGAGCCGGACAAGGTTTGATAAAACATATTGTAGAAATATCTCGTCGACCTGAATTTATTGGTAAAATTATTTTCTTAGAAAATTATGATATGCGTTTGGCCAAACGTCTGATATCAGGTGTTGATATATGGCTGAATACACCTACTCGTCCTCTTGAAGCTTCAGGAACGTCTGGAGAAAAGGCTTTGATGAATGGAGTTCTTAATTTTTCTGTGTTGGACGGATGGTGGTATGAAGGTTATCGCAAAGATGCCGGATGGTGTCTTACTGATAAACGGACATTCTCAAATCAGGCATATCAGGATGAGTTGGATGCTTCTGAGATATATTCTATCTTCGAAAATGATATTTTACCATTATACTATGCTCGTAATTCGAAAGGGTATTCTCCCGAATGGATACAGTATATAAAGAACTCTATAGCACATATAGCACCTGAATATACGACTAAACGTATGATAGATGACTATATTAAGAACTTCTATAAGCCGGAAAGAGAACGTATTAAGTTGGTAGCCGGAGATAACTATGCTAAAGCAAAAGAGTTGGCTGCGTGGAAAGAAGATACTGCTGCCAATTGGGATAAGTTTACAGTAGAAGAACTTCTGTTTAATGGACAGAATATAAAAGACGGAACACAATTAGCATCTCCTAATTTTACAGAAGGTCAAGTCTTTAATGTAAAAGTTGTTATAGATAAGAAAGAGATGAAAGGGGATCTAGGCGTTGACTGTGTAATGACAGAATATGATCCTGATCTTAAAGTAAATAAATTTGTTTCTACTGTCGAGCTTAAACAAGTAAAACAAGATGGTTCTAAGGTTTATTTCGAATTGGATATCGTGACTAAAATCCCGGGAATAAGTAACTTTGCGTACCGTGTATATCCTAAGCATCCGGATATGGCACATCGTCAGGATTTTGCATATGTTCGCTGGATCTAATAATTTAGAATCCCCAATAAATAAACTCTAATATATAAGGCTGTATTGAAAATCTCAATACAGCCTTATTCATTCTATCTATTATTAAGTTTCAGATAAAAAACAAAGATGTTTTTTCTAAGCCAAACTTGCTATATGTAGCTTTACATACTAGAGTAACAAATGGGTATAGAACTTTAATTGAACTCTTTTTTTAATTGTTCTGCCCAATTTTTAACTCGTTCATCAGTCTTGCTGTGTTGATTTTCAAAATCTATAGCTAATCCTAAGAATTTGTTGTCGCGCAAAGCTGCTGAGTTTTCGAATTTATAACCCTCTGTAGAAGTCAATCCTACGAGTTTCGCTCCTGCCGACTCAAAGGATTTAGCGAGCAACCCTATGCCATCTACGAAGTTTTCAGGATATTTGATCTGATCGCCAAGTCCGAAAATAGCAACATTTTTTCCCTTTAGATTTAGAGATTCCAATTCAGGTCTTACTTCATCCCAGTAGTTTGGTAATTCTCCATCAAACCATGTAGAAACGCCGACAATAATATTATCGAATTCTTCGAAGTCTTTCTTCCAGGCATCTTCCACGGGTATAATGTCTATTTTGGCATCACCAAAGGCTGCTTTTACCTTTTTTGCAATAGTCGCTGTTTTAGCTGTACTTGTACCGTAAAATAATCCTATTTTTTTCATCATATATATGTTTTGAGTGTTTAGAATTCCAATAATTTCTTAGCGGCTTCATAAATACGATCTTCTCCCGGTAAAACAGCTTTTTCTAAGATTGTGTTAAATCCTACAGGGGTATAAGTAGAGCCTACACGCTGCACGGGAGCATCCAGATGCTGAAATAGTTCGGAGCTTATCATAGCTGCTATTTCTCCGCCAAATCCTGCAAATACTTTATCTTCATGTACTACCAAAGCTTTACTGGTTTTCTTCACAGATTCGGAGATTGTTTCTTTATCTAATGGGATCAGGGAGCGTATATCTATTACCTCTACCGACCAGCCTTCTTTGGATAGTCGTTCGGCTACAGAGAGACAAAATAAAGTAGTGTTGCCATAAGTAATAATACTTAAGTCTTTACCTTCTCTGCGTATGCGAGCCTTTCCGAAAGGAACCTCGAAATCGTCAGGGATTGGAGTTGCAGCATCTACACTATTATATAATGCTTTTGGTTCGAGGAATACGGTGAATCCTTTTGATCGTAGACTGGTGCGTAATAATCCTGCTGCATCATCAGCAAAGGATGGGTATACAATACGTGCTCCCGGTAGCGTTGCCAAAGCTCCTTCTATATTTTGTGAGTGATAGATACCTCCACCGATATATCCTCCCGAAGCAAGACGAAGTGTAATGTTAGGAGAGAATTTTCCGTTGCTGCGCCAATAGTCGTGCGTACATTCTACATACTGTTCCATTGCCGGCCAAAAGTAGTCTGCAAACTCAGCACCTTCAATAACTATGCGTATTTTAGGATCGAAACGGCTCATACCGTTAGCTGTACCAACAATAAAGTCTTCGGCAATAGGAGCATTGAATACTCGTTTGTCTCCAAATTCCTGTTGCATGCCTTTCGATATATTAAATACACCGCCCTTGTCCTTGTTAGCTATATCCTGTCCCCAAAGGAAGGTATCAGGATTTTGTCGAAATTCAGATGTTAAAGTTTCATTAATCGCTGTTACCAGATTTTTCTTTTCTCCTTCCTCGTTATGTATACCATCTACATATTTCTGAGGTTGGTATGGTTCAGGACTTACAAAGTCGAAGATTGATTTAGGATCGGGATCAGGAGCAGCCAATGCTTTTTTATTTGCAGCACTCAATTCTTTCTTCACAGCTGCTTCTATCTCTTTTAGTTCATCTTCTGTAAATCGCTCGTAACGCAATAGCATACGGCGAAATTTGAATAAAGGGTCAGCCTCTTTTACGTACTTAAGCTCGTTTTCGTCCCGATACAGGGTATGTTTATCTGAGTTTGAGTGAGAACCTATACGCACACAATTAGCATGGACTAATACGGGAGCTTGATTTTTTATTGCATATTCACGAACTTCGGTCATTGTATTCATCGAATCGAATACATCTTTTCCATTACAATGTACTATCTTGAGATTTTTCAATCCCGAATAGTTATCTACAGCTTTACGGTTGGCTGTTTGATCTTTTTTTGGAACAGAAATACCGTATCCGTTATCTTGAATAACAAATATTACAGGAAGCTGCTCTTTCGATGCCCCGTTGATGGCTTCATATACATATCCTTCCGACATAGCCGATTCTCCGTGCGAAGTGATAGCAACGCCTGTATGATTGTAATACTTAATTGCTCTTGCTACTCCCACTGCATGCAAGTCATGGTTTCCGGTGGCTGAAGATACATTTTCTATATGCCACTCCGGCTTGGCAAAGTGGTTCGACATATGGCGTCCTCCACTGGCAGGGTCTGTAGCTTTCGATATACCGTTCAGAATGAGCTCTTCGGCTGTCATCCCTGCCGATAAGACTGTAAGCATATCCCGATAGTAAGGGAACATGAAGTCTTCGCCTCGGGTAAATACTTGCCCTACAGCAAGCTGTATTCCATCATGGCCGGCATAGGGAGCATGATAAGACCAGCCTAAAGACTGTAGAAGGTAAGCCGGGGCTTTTTCGTCGATAGCACGTCCGAGTGTCATCAGGTGATACCATTTTTTCAGGGTTTCTTTTTCAGTTGTTTTTATATCGTATTTTTTCATTTCGTTTTCTTTTAGAAGTTATTTCTCGTTCCAGTTTTCCAGATATTGAGCTATGCTGTAAAGGAAGTTTCCTCCAAGCATACCATCTATAACCCGGTGGTCGTAAGATAGAGACAGATACATTTTGTGGCGTATAGCAATCACGTCTCCTTCAGGAGTTTCTATTACCGAAGGTTTCTTTTCTATAATGCCTACTCCAAGTATTGCTACTTCCGGCTGATTGATAATCGGAGTACCGAATATACTTTTGAACGAGCCGAAATTTGTAATAGTAAATGTTCCTCCTTGTATTTCGTCAGGCATTAGTTTATTTGCCCGAGCCTTGTTTGCCATTGAGTTAATTGATGAGGCAATGCCACTAAGACTTAATTTGTCTGCATCTTTTATAACCGGAACAATTAGATTACCATCGTTTAATGAAACAGCAAATCCCAGATTGATATGTTTCTTCTCTACGATATTGTAGCCATCTACCGATGAGTTTACACGAGGGAAATCTTTCAATGCTTTGGCTGTTGCTTCTGCAATAGCAGGCATATATGTAAGGCTTATACCTTCACGCTTTTTGAATGCATCCTTGTTTGCTTCACGCCAACGCACCAATTTAGTTACATCTACTTCTATTACGTTAGTTACGTGAGGAGAAGTTTTTTTCGATGCAACCATACGATCTGCTATAATACGGCGTATAGGATCCATAGCTATTACCTGATCTCCATCCGAAACTGTAACAGGAGCGGCTTTTGGCGCATCTTGCTGAGGCGAAGGAGCGGAAGGAGCAGCTTTTTCTGTCTTAACAGGTTTTGAAATGGTAGTAGAAGTTACACCCTTCTTCTTATTGTCTATATAAACTTCGATATCGCGTTTGCTTACTCGTCCCAGATATCCTGTACCCTCTATCTTATCCAATTCATCTTGTCCTACTCCGGCTTCTTTTGCCTTTTGTAATACAACCGGTGAATACCATCTTTCTTCTGTACCTTTGCTTACTTTTTCATCTCTAACAGATGCCGGTGCCGGAGCTTTCTCTTCCGATGTAGCCTTTGAGGTTTGCTCGGAGGAAGCAGGACTGTCTTGTTGTGCACTTTCGGCAGGAGCGGTTTCTTCATCTTCTCCTTCATCATCGAGTTCTACGACTGCCACTACAACGCCTACTGCTACAGTATCTCCTTCTTTAAATAATATTTCAAGAATTTTTCCGGCAACAGGAGATGGTATCTCTGCGCTTACTTTGGCGGTGTTCACTTCAAACAGAACATCATCCTCTTCAATCTTGTCGCCTACTTTGACTGACCAGGATATAATTGTGCCTTCTGTTATACTTTCGCCCAGTTTGGGCATTTTTATTTCAAATTTTGCCATGATTTATACTTAAGTTATATGTTATTTGATATTATAAGATTAAAATCCTTTTAATGTGTTTCTACTAATGCTTTTCTGCCATTAAAATTCCATTCCTTTGTAGAATATTTATTGTTCATCAATTCAGAGATAGTTGTAACATCTTCCTCTCTAAAGTTATAAACCATATTACCCTGCTTTTCGTTCAAAAAATAATACATTATATATTTTTTAAAATATTCTATATCAATAGGCTTATTCAAATGTTGAAGAATATTCGTTACCGGACTTTTTACGGATTTGACGTATATTCTGCCATCAGCCTTGTTGTCGAACTGTTCGGGATCTCCTTCAAGAGTTGTCGTTAGTCTTTCTAAATCGGAAGAGAATAACAAAGTTGCATGAAACATAATCCTATCTTTGTGTACACATTGTGCACTTCCTGATATTTTCAGTCCATTTATGTTTATTGCTCTACGTGCATCGGATTCAGCATGAATACCTAGCTGAGCCAAAAGGGCTATTATCCTGTTTGTGAATTTGTCGAAATCTGCATTCTTATTATTTTCGATAAATGTTAGATTTAGATTACCTGAATCGTGAAATACTGTTCCTCCTCCAGAAAAACGCCTTACTACTTTAATTTTATTTTTTTCTACAAAGTCCATGTTTATTTCGGCCCAAACATTCTGATATTTTCCAACTATAACAGATGGTTCGTTCTGCCATAACATAAAAATATCGTCAGAAGAATTTTTTAATAAGTATTCTTCTGAAGCAAGGTTAAAATAAGCGTTAGTATATGTGTTATTTATACAGAGCATCTTGGCCTGAGTCTAAGAAAACAATGTTTCGTGTATTATTTCACTTACAGTAGGGTGTGGATATACGTGTTTACGGAACTTTTCTACAGTGTCTCCGTTGTCTATAGCTACAGCGGCAAGTACTATTATTTCAGATACGGGATTGCCCAACATATGACATCCAATAATACGTTCGCTTTCATCAACAATGATTTTACATAATCCGTTTCCTGTTTCGTTTTCAGCAACAAAACGGCCTGCGTAAGCCATTGGTAATTTTAATACTCGGAACGGCTGTCCTTCAGCTTTTAGTTCCTCTTCGGTTTTCCCTACTCCTGCTATCTCAGGATTTGTATATACAACTCCTGGTATAGCCTTGTAAGACATCCTGTCTTCTTCTCCAAGGATATGGCTTATAGCTACTTCTCCTTCTCTGATAGCAGTATGTGCCAGAAGGGAGAAACCTGTGACATCACCGGCTGCATATACTTTAGGATGGTTGGTTTGCATATATTCGTTGACTTTTATGCCCCCCCTGTGAAGTTCAATATTAAGGGATTCAAGTCCAAGGTCTTTTACTATGGCTCTACGTCCTACACTGACCAATACTTTGTCGGCTCCAATATTTTCGCTTTTCCCATTTTTTTCTACAGTCACACCTTTAGCTGTAACCTCTATAACCTTCGTATTAAGATGGAATTTAACTCCTCTTTTAGCATAATCGCTTCGAAGCATGGCTGACGTTTCTTTATCCATTGCCCCTAATATTTCAGGCAACATTTCTATAACATTTACTTCTACTCCCATACTATTAAAGAAAGATGCAAACTCGATACCTATAACTCCGCCACCTATAATAGCCAAAGACTTTGGTAACTCTTTCGATTCCAAAGCCTCTTTCGATGTCCAGTATTCCGTCTCCGATAAGCCTTTGATTGGAGGAATAACTGTTTCTGATCCGGTAGATATAAGCAGATAACTGACTTCGTATGTTTTTCCTTCACTGGAAATCTGTATAAGTCCTTCTTTTTCGCCAAGTATGGTTGCTGTGTTTTGTACTACAGTAACCCCATTTGCCGAAAGTTTATAACTGACTCCTGCTGTAAGCTTTTTTACAACCTTGTCTTTTCGGGCAATAATTTTAGTTAAGTCAAAACTCGGTTCTGCATCAATTGTGATACCATATTTACTTGCGGCTTTTATACTATCCAGTGTTTTTGCTGAATATAAAAGCGTTTTAGTAGGAATACATCCTTCATTAAGACATACTCCTCCAATATATTTCTTCTCGAAAAGTACTGTTTTTAATCCATTTGAAGCTGCCTTTTCTGCTGCATTATATCCTGCAGGACCACCTCCTATGATTGCTAAATCAAATTTCATGGGTTTTATATAATTTGTTAACGGTTAATATTTCTATCATAAAACAAATTAATCAAAGCTTTAGTTTAATAGATGGTAGTTATTTCCTGTTAGATGATTTTTATCTTTTTACATTTTGTATAGTAATTTGTTTTTTGCATTATATATTGTCTTCATATATGAAGTGTATGTGTCTAAAATCAAGATAAAACTTACTATATGTTTTTGCATTTAATGAAGAAAAATTTGTTGAATATAAAAAAATGAGATGATGTTCACAAACAGCCTACTATTTTGTATTTTTGTTGTTTGATGTAATTTTTGATAAAATAATGAAACTAAATCAAGATTTCGATTATCGAATTTTTGACTCTCTAATTCAAAAAAATGTACGTTTTGCTCTGTACAGGTTTGCCAGACAGCAAGAAATAAACCTGATATTACAGACAACGAACAATGTATTTCCAATAAACGACTATAGAGAACTGAATACTAAAAGCGGCTTTGTTATAGCTCCTTTCAATATTTCGGAAGATACTCCGGTCTCTCTGATACATCCGGATATTCATTTAAATGATGAAGTCTCTATTTTCAGATACTTGTCAGGTCAGAAGTTTGAACAAAAGGTATCTCATATAGATATTAAGACTCAATCTTCCTTAAGTACGCCTGAAGAATATAGCTCAGTCTACAATACCTTTTATACATCCCTTGTAGATGGTCGGCTTCAGAAAGTCGTGTTATCGCGTACACAAGATATTGATAAGAGAACAGGCTTTTGGGCAGGAGAGGTTTTTAGACGAGCTTGCGATATGCATGAATCCAGTTTTGTGTTTCTTTGCAATACTCCCGAGGCGGGAACATGGATAGGAATCTCTCCCGAATTATTAGTGTCGGAAAAAAACGAAGTCTACAAAACAGTAGCTTTGGCCGGAACAAAAGAAATATCTACTGAAGAGTGGGATGATAAGAACAGAAGCGAACAACAGATTGTTGTAGATTATATGCAGGAACAAATAGGCAAAATAGGTGTCCATATGCGAAAAGAAGGTCCTTTTAATGCCCAATCGGGAAAAATAGAACATCTTAAGACAAAATTTGATTTTAGGTTGAAAGAAGGTTATAATATAGGGGATTTGCTTGAATTGCTTCATCCTAGTCCGGCTGTTTGTGGTTTTCCTAAAAAAGAAGCTTTCAATTTTATACTACAAAACGAAAAATACGATAGAAGATATTATTCCGGTTTTGTAGGACCACTTAATATTGATGGATTTAGTAGATTATATGTAAATCTGAGATGCGCACAAATAGGAAAAGATATGCTTCGACTATATGCAGGAGGAGGACTAATGTTATCTTCCGATTTGAATCAGGAATGGCACGAAACCGAAAATAAATTACAGACAATACTTTCTGTAATAGATTAAAATATAGAACGGTATGTTTTCAGTCAAGAAAAATGTATTACAGACAGTAGCATTACTTAAAGAGTATGGGATAAAAGATATTGTTGTGTCTCCCGGATCGAGGAATGCTCCATTTTTACAAACGTTCTCGCAAGATCCTTCGTTCAGATGTCATGTAGTTGTAGATGAGCGTAACGCTGCGTTTTATGCTTTAGGTATTATTCAAAGTACAAAGCGTCCTGTTGCTGTTTGCTGTACATCGGGGACTGCACTGCTCAACTTTGCTCCGGCTGTAGCTGAGGCTTATTATCAGCAGCTACCTTTGGTTGTGGTTTCTGCTGATCGCTCACACGAGTGGATTGGTCAGATGGATGGGCAAACATTACCTCAATCGGGTGCATTTGGTACTATGGTTAAGAAGTCTGTGAATTTGCCTGAAATTAATTCGCAGCAAGACGAATGGTTCTGTAATCGGCTAGTTAACGAGGCTCTTATATCTTGTACTGCCGGCGAAGCAGGCCCTGTTCATATCAATGTGCCAATTTCAGAACCTCTTTTCGAGTATTCGATAAAGGAACTTCCAACAGTAAGGCGGATCAACTACTCATTGCCTATAAAGAGGGCCGATGTACAGCTTTTTGCAAAGAAGTGGCAATCACTTCCCAAGAGAATGATCATTGTAGGACAATCATTTAAAGATACGGCTTTAGTAAATGTACTGGAAAAACTGGCTCAGCATACAGACTGTATTATTCTTACAGAATATCTTTCAAATTGTGTTTCTCCTCTGTTTATTTCCAATTTCGATGCATGGCTATATGCCTTGTCGGAAGAGGAAAAGAATAATTTCTCTCCGGATTTGGTAATTACTCTCGGAGGTCATATCGTATCTAAGCGATTGAAGCAATTTCTGAGATCGGACAGACCGCAGGAACATTGGCTTTTGACGAAGTCTAATGAAGTTATAGATCTTTTTCAGTCATTAACAGAATTGGTGGAGACAGATGATGTCAGATTTTTAGAAGATTTACTCTCTGCTATCTCCAGTGAAGAAGATAAAGTGTACCAAAGTCTGTGGAAAGATGCTACAGAAACAATCGAAGAACCTTCTTCAGATATTCCTTTTTCCGATATTCAGGCAGTTGGTGCTTTTTTGAACTTGTTGCCGGAAGGGGCTGTTCTGCATCTTGCTAATAGTTCTAGTGTTCGAAATGTTCAATTGTACAATCAGAAACTTTCGTGGAATATATATTGCAATCGTGGAACAAATGGTATAGAAAGCTCTTTGCCTTCGGCTATTGGTTTTGCGTCTGTATATAAAGGTATTACTTATCTCCTTATCGGAGATCTTAGTTTCTTCTACGGACTTAATTCGTTATGGAATATAGGAGATATAAAGAATCTGCGTATTCTGCTCATAAATAATGGGGGAGGAGGGATATTCCATCTGCTTCCGGGACTGAGTAATGCTCCGTCATTGACCAAATATGTGGCTGCGACACATGATTGTCATGCAAAGGAATGGATTGCAGCAGCACAAATGAGGTACTTGTCTGCATATGATAGATCGGAATTGGACGATGCTCTGAATGTATTCATGGACGAGACAGTGGACGAATCCATCGTTTTGGAAGTAATCACCGATATGGAAATAAGTAAGCAGGTATTTAAAGATTATTATCATCAATTAAAAAAATAAAAGATATGGCAGTTAGACAATGGGAGACCATTAAGGAATATGAAGAAATTCTATTCGACTATTTTGAAGGTATCGGGCGTATAACTATTAATCGTCCACGTTATCGCAATGCTTTTACTCCTACTACCACGATGGAGATAAGCGATGCTCTGCGTATTTGTCACGAGAATCAGGATATTTATGTTGTAGTACTTACCGGAGCAGGCGATAAAGCTTTTTGCGCCGGAGGAGACCAGAATGTAAAAGGCAAAGGAGGATATATTGGTAAAGATGGTGTCCCCCGTCTGCAAGTGCTCGAAGTACAAAAACAAATCCGCTCGCTCCCTAAGCCTATTATAGCTATGGTAAACGGTTATGCCATAGGTGGAGGTCATGTGTTGCAAGTAGTCTGTGATTTGTCTATAGCATCAGATAATGCTATCTTCGGACAGACAGGCCCTAGAGTGGGAAGCTTCGATGCCGGCTTTGGTTCGTCTTATCTAGCTCGAATAGTAGGACAAAAGAAAGCACGGGAAATATGGTTCCTTTGTCGCCAATACTCAGCGCAGGAAGCTCTGGAAATGGGACTTGTCAACACAGTCGTTCCATTCGAACAGCTTGAAGATGAAACTGTGAAATGGGCTCACGAAATGATGCAGCATAGTCCGATGGCATTGCGTATGGTAAAGATGGGATTGAATGCCGAACTTGATGGGCAAGCCGGAATACAGGAACTTGCGGGAAATGCGACATTGCTTTATTATCTGACAGACGAGGCTCAGGAAGGAAAGCATGCGTTTTTGGAGAAACGTAAACCAGACTTTAAGAAATATCCTAAATTTCCTTGATGTTAAGTAAATGAAGTTTAAAACTCAAATAATTCCCTATACTCTTCACTTTAAGCGTCCGGCAGGAACTTCAAGAGGAGTATATTACGACCATAAAGTATGGTATGTGGTTGTATCCTCTGTTTCTGAACCTGAGAAATGGGGAATAGGAGAGTGTGCTCCTTTGCATGATTTGAGCCCTGATTATCATGATGAGTATGAGCAGGATTTAATGTGTTTTTGTGCGAAGCTTGAAACTGAAGGATATTTGGATATTGAAGCTTTACGGCCATATCCGTCTATTCTGTTTGGATTGGAAACAGCTTTGCGCCATTTGGATCAAAGCGGTTCAAAATTGTGGGATACTCCTTTTTCGAGAGGAGAAAGAGGAATACCTATCAATGGATTGATCTGGATGGGCGATTATAGTTATATGCTCGAACAAATAGAAGCTAAGATGCAACAAGGCTTTCGTTGTATTAAACTGAAAATAGGGGCTATTGACTTCGAAAAAGAATTGGAGTTGTTACAATATATCCGCAAGCATTATAGTGCAGATAAGATTACTCTTCGTGTAGATGCTAATGGAGCTTTTTCTCCATCCGATGCTTTGGTAAAATTAAGGCGGCTTTCAGAACTTCACTTACATTCTATAGAACAGCCTATACGTGCAGGACAGTGGGGAGTAATGGCTGAATTAACAAGATTAACACCTCTTCCTATAGCTCTTGACGAGGAGCTTATAGGGGTAAACAGTAAAGAAGATAAAAAGCAACTGCTTGTTTCGATAAAGCCGCAATATATTATCCTTAAACCGACGTTGCATGGAGGTATTAATGGGTGTAACGAATGGATAGCCTTGGCAGAATCTATGAATATCAGTTGGTGGATAACATCTGCTTTGGAGTCTAACATAGGTCTGAATGCGATTGCTCAGTGGTGTGCTACTTTTGGCAATACGCTGCCTCAAGGACTTGGTACGGGTGCTCTTTATACTAATAATGTGGATATGCCTTTGCAAATAAAAGGTGATTGTTTATGGTATAATTCTACAGAAAAAGAATTCTCCGTTTCAGATATCATTTAATTATGTTAATTCGTAGTTGAGATTAAAATATTTATCTATATATGATCTCCTCCAACAGCCTCGAAGTGGAGGCTTAGGCAAAGCCAAGGGGGGGGAATAATGACAATTGAGAAAAACAAAAGAAAAGTGTACAACTTTGTCAGGTTTTAGTTAAAATTATATTCTACTGAAACTGGTCGCATAGCTGTTTAAAAGAAAGTAAAACTATTGATCAGCATTATTATTTGATTATGTATCAGCTTTATATAAAAAGACAAACAGTAACTATTGATGGTGGAGTTTATTTACCCGATAGTTTTAAGAGTAAAGGTATTCCTACTTTTGCCCTGAAATCGGACTTTCACTATCAGTTGTATCTCTTTCTCAAAGATTGGTTTTCCCGATCTCCATTTTTGCAAGTAAAAACATCAGGATCTACAGGAACCCCAAAAGATATACTCGTAGAAAAAGAACGTATGATGCAAAGTGCTAAGCTTACATGTTCTTTTCTTGGTCTCGAACAAGGAGATAAGGCTCTGCTTTGTATGTCTTTAGATTATATTGCCGGAAAAATGATGGTTGTAAGAGCATTAGTGGCAGGGCTCGATCTGTATTTAATTACACCTAATGGAAATCCTCTAAAAGAAACAAATACATCTTTCGACTTTGCGGCAATGATTCCGATGCAAGTCTATAACAGTTTGCAGTCAGGCGTTGAAAAAGAAAGACTTCGTAATGTGAAAAATCTGCTGATAGGAGGCGGAGCTATTGATCCTATGCTTGTGGCAGAACTGAAGCTTTTCCCCAATAATGTTTATTCTTCGTACGGAATGACTGAGACTTTGTCTCATATTGCTCTCCGAAAATTGAATGGCGATGATATAACTGAAAATTATATTCCTCTTGATGGTGTGGCTTTATCTTTGTCCGAAGATAATACTCTGATTATAGATGCACCCTTAGTGTCGGCCGAGAAGTTATACACAAATGATGTGGCCGAAATAGAGAAAGACGGGAGTTTCCGCATTATCGGTCGCAGAGACAATGTAGTTAATAGCGGAGGTGTAAAAATTCAGATAGAAGAAGTGGAAATGTTGCTGAAGCCATTTATATCAGCTCCTTTTGCAATATCTTCTTTGCCGGATGTTAAGTTTGGAGAAATACTTGTCTTAGTCGTAGAAAACAAATTTGATATAAAGATGTTAAACGGTAAGATACCTGCTTACTATCTGCCTAAAAAGGTAATTGAAATAGAAGCTATCCCTCTGACCGAAACAGGAAAGGTTAGCCGTTCGGATCTTAAAGAAATGATTTTAAACATCTCGAAACGTCAAGCATAGAATAAAAATATATTTAATGAATATAATAATATGGATTTGAAAAATATTACATCTGAGGTTTGTAAGGTCGCAATCGAAGGAGGGGCATTTCTTAAAAGAGAAAGACTTATTTTCGATAAAAATAAAATAGAGGAGAAAAACTCTCACGATTATGTCTCCTATGTAGATAAAGAAACAGAGAAAATATTAGTAAAGAAACTTGCTGAAATATTACCTCAAGCCGGGTTTATAACAGAAGAAGGAACTGCCGATTATGCGCAGGAAGACTATTACTGGGTAATAGATCCTTTGGACGGTACTACAAATTATATTCAGGATTATGCTCCATACTGTGTGAGTATTGCTCTGATGAACAAAGGAGAATTTCTTATCGGAGTTGTCTATGAGGTTTGTCGCGACGAATGCTTTTATGCATGGAAAGATGGTGGAGCATATATGAATGGCAAGCGAATCAGCGTGTCCGATACTTTTCAGATGAACAAAGCATTCGCCGGATTAGATTTGCCTTACAACGATAAAACGTATAAACCGGTGATAAACCATCTGCTTGATAGCCTTTATGGGAAAGTGTCTAGTGTGAGGTTTTGCGGCTCTGCTGCAATGGCTCTATGTTTTGTCGCAATAGGGCGATACGATATGTGGGCTGAGGCTTTTTTAAAGCTTTGGGATTTTGCCGCCGGAGCTTTAATCGTTCAGGAGGCTGGAGGTAAAGTTTCCGATTTTGCCGGAAATGCCGGTTTTTGTGACAATCATTATATTGTAGCTTCAAACAATAAACTTCATAGCGAAATAATATCGTTAACGTCTGGTTATCAGGATAAATTATCTTAGGAATAGTACATAACTATATACAGCAAAAAGCAGCTCCGAACTGAAAGTCAGTTTGGGGCTGCTTTTTTTATCATTTTGTTATAGTTGTCTAGAGAATCGTGTGATAGAGATGTAAAAATACCATTCTTATGGTATTGAATGAAAGTATGTATAGTTCGTACTTTTGTGAAAAGATCTAAAAAACGGAAAAGCTAAGTGTTAATGGGTGTTATTCCTTATCGAATATACTTTAGATTAATCTTTATAGTTTTCAGGTATTGTTTTCCTCAAGCAATGTCTGCACTTTTTTAGAACTAATGGTAACGAGTTTATTTCTAATTTATTTCAAATTATATCACATGAAAAGAACTGTATTTATTTTGGTAGGCATCATCTTAATGTCGGCCTGCAAGGAGAAGATTGACACGTATGTTGTTAGTGCAAAATTATCAGAAGTAAAAGATTCTACTAAAATATATATGCGTTATATGCTTGGTGATTCTATTAAAATTGATTCAACTTATATTAATCAAGGTGCTTTCGAATTCAAGAGTGACTATATAAGCCCTTTTAGAGCAACTATTTTTGTTAACCATGAAAATAAAGCAGGCTTGAGTAGAGATGTTCGCGACTATCAGGATGTATATGTAGAAAAAGGTCTTATAACAATAGAAGGTACTGATTCTATAAAAAATGCTATAGTATCAGGGACAAAATCAAATGAGCTTAAAAAAGAATGGGTAGATTTTTCTAAGGTGCTCACTGATAAAAGAAAATTGCTGTACTCTCAGTATTATGGTTTAAATGATACTGATAAGACAGAGGATGTAAAAACGTTGTACAAGAATAAATTTGATTCTCTGAGAAATGAGGAAAAGCTTTTAGCTCAAAAATTTTCAGAATTACATTACGATTCCTTTTTTGCATTAGATGCTTTGTTTCGTACACGTATAGGTTATGATCCTGATGCAAACGAAGCTGACTCTTTGTTTCAATTATTCTCGAAAGACGTAAAAGATTCTTATCTCGGACAAGATTTCTCAAAGAAGATTACCATTTGGAAATCTACATCTATAGGGCAGCAGTCTCCTGATTTTAGTCAGAATGATGTAAATGGAAATCCTATAAAACTGTCGGACTATAAAGGTAAATATGTGCTTATCGACTTTTGGGCTTCATGGTGTGGTCCGTGTAGACATGAGAATCCACATGTTGTAAAGGCTTTTAATGAATATAAAGATAAAGGATTCACTATATTGGGCGTATCTCTTGATGATAAAAAGGAAGATTGGCTCAAAGCTATAGAGGCAGATGGTTTAGCGTGGGCGCAAGTATCGGATCTTAAAGGTTGGAAAAATGAAGTGGCACAGAATTATGCTGTGTCTTCTATCCCAACAAATTATTTATTAGATACATCCGGAAAAATTATTGCTAAAAATTTACGAGGAGATGCTTTGAAGGAGGCATTAGGTAAATATCTTGATAATAAATAATTAAATGGGATTTCGATTTTAGTTGAATTTTTTAAATGAATACAATGAAAAGAGAATTTTACTTAAAAATAAGTTTAATATTAGGGTTAGGTTATTTGGTTTCTTTCCCTATAGATGTGGCTGCAAATTCTCTGAAGGAGCAAGATTTGCTTCAGGTATCGGAGATCCAGCAAATCAAACGTTCTATTTCGGGAACTGTAACAGATGAGAGCGGAGAAGCTCTTATCGGGGTGTCTGTTACAGTGAAACTGTCCACGAATGGTACAATAACGGATGAAAACGGAAAATATCGTATTGATGTAGCTCCCGGCGAGACTCTAATATTTTCGTACACAGGGTTTAAACCTTCGGAGTATAAGATAGATAGTCAGCGAACTATTGATGTTGTTCTTGGAGTAGATTCTAAATTGCTGGAGGAGGTTGTGGTTACAGGTTACCAAACACTGTCGAGAGAACGAGCTACAGGATCATTTGATAGAGTAGGATCTGAACTCCTTGCCGCTCGCCCTTCTTCCGACATATCTTCTGCCTTGCAAGGATTGGTACCTGGAATGAAGGCTACTGAGAGTCTTGATGGAAGTGTGAGTTTTGTTATCAGAGGGGCTAGTACCCTCTATGCAGACAAAGCTCCATTATTAGTTGTAGACGGATTTCCCATTCAGGGTTCATTCAACTCTATTAATCCTAATGATGTAGAGAGCGTTACTATTCTCAAAGATGCTGCCGCAGCATCTATTTGGGGAGCAAGGTCGGCCAATGGGGTTATCGTTATCACAACTAAAAAGGGAACTAAAGATAAATTGAAAATAGATGTTCAAGGTTTTTATAGGTTTGCAACAAAACCTAACTTGGATGATACATGGGCTTTAGCTGATAGCCGTACTCAAGTCAATTATGAATTGGATGCCCTAAAAAACGGATGGATACTTTCAGGAGAATACAGTCCATCGTTTGGTAATATAAGGAAAGGTTTAACTCTTGCTCAGGAATTATATTATGCAAATAAATACTTAGGGTTGTCCGAAGCAGATATGAATGCAGGTCTTGAGAGATTGCGTAATACAAACAATACAGGACAAATCGAAGATTACCTTTTGCAGACGCAAGCAGTACAACAATATAACGTAAGTGTGTCGGGCGGAAATGAACGAAGTACCAGCTATTTATCGTTGATGTACGAAAAGAGAGACGAGAATACGATAAAGAGAGGCTATGACCGATATCTGGTTAATTTCAATAATACATATCGTCTGTCGCCTGCAGTTACAGTATATTTTTCTGCTAATTTACAAAAGAAAGACACTGATAATAGTGGAGTTGCATTGAGTGAGTTATCTTCTCTTTCTCCATACGAATTATTATTAAATGAAGATGGAACTTATGCTCCTAATATTTTGACTTTTAATAGATATGAGCAATCTCAACTCCCTTTAGATAAATTTCCTTATGATGATTGGTCATATAATGTTTTGCAAGAGGTCAGAGGACGTGATTACAAAACAGAAGAGCTAAAATATAGAGTGCAAGGAGGTTTAAATATCAAATTGATAGATGGACTTACTTACGATACACGAGTTCAGTATGAGTCAAGTGTTTCTGATACAAAGAATTTTGACAGTGCAGATACTTATTATGTAAGGAATTTAGTAAATACTATGACAGAGTATAATTCTGCAACAAAAGTTGTAGGAGTCTCTAGAATACCGAAAGGAGGAATTGAACGTCCGAGCAAAAGTAAGTACTATAACTATGTGTTTAGAAATCAGATAAATTTTGATAAATCATTTTTTAAAGTACATGATATATCTGTTGTCGGAGGTCTCGAAGTGAGTGAATACACTCTTGAGGGAACAACTTATCCATATGTATATGGATATGATAAAGAAAGAAATACTACTACAGTACCTCCTTATGGTTATGGCGGATCTTTAGATCCTTTTAAGGATTTTACGGGTGCTACAGCCAGTATTGCAGGAGGTGCTACAGCCTTTTCTAGTCGTGTAGATCGCTATTTATCTTATTATGGTAATGCCGGCTATACATATGATGGAAAGTACAATGCCTCTTTTAGTATACGGGCCGATGGTTCTAATTTTGTATCGGAAGATGCTTCTCTCAGGTGGTCACCAATGTGGTCGGTAGGAGGAAAATGGAATGCTAAACGAGAAAACTTCTTGAAGAATATCTCATGGATAGATCGTCTTAGTCCCCGGGTAACATATGGTATTAATGGTAATGCGGAGAAAAGTACATCTCCCCAAACATTAATCTCAATGGGTAGTACAGTCTCTAGTATTACAAATACTGTGGTTGCCAGTGTTAGTAGTCTTGGAAATCCTAAATTAAGATGGGAAAAAACTTATGCGACAAATATGGGTGTCGATTTTGGCCTTTTCAAATTCTTATCGGGTAAAATCGAATATTATAATCGTAAGAGTAAAGATGTCATCGGATTGGTATCTATTGCCTCTGCCCATGGTACTACTTCTCAAAAGATAAATAATGCTGAAATACTGAACAGAGGAGTAGAACTAGAACTGACTGCAAATCTAAAAATTCCACAAATAGATCTCGGTATATCATCCACTGTAATCTACGCATACAATAAGAATGAAATTACCAAACTGTATAATCCATCATTATATGCTTATGAGCTTGTCGAATCTACTACTTTTGTAGAAGGACGTCCTGTTGGTAGTATTCATTCGTACCAGTATGCAGGAACAGAAGATGGCGTTCCTTATGTATATGGTGTCGATGGAGCAAAGAACTCTATGAATGATCTTGCTTTACACAATCGTACTTTGGGATTGTCTATATTAAATTATAGTGGAACCACCGTGTCTCCCCATACTTTTGGTTGGACTAACAAAATTTCTTATAAAGGGTTTTCTCTATATGCTTTCTTCACCGGTAATTTTGGTGGTGTATTTCGTGCGCCAACTCTGGGAGCTGTGCCTGCTATTGGAGGTAACAAGCTTACTTTGAACAGATATATAAAAGACTTTTATGAAAGTGATGGTTCGTTGCGCCCGACACTACCTTTGGCAGGAGAAACCGGTTTTTATAGATGGGACAGGTATGTACCTAACCTTGAATATTATGTAGAAGACGCATCCTTTATTCGTCTCAAAGAGGTTAGCCTCGAATATGATATACCAAAAGCTCTTCTTCAGAAACTATGGATAAAGAATGCTAAAGTATTTGCTCAGGCTCGGGACTTGGGACTTATATATACAGCCAACAAATATGGCTATGACCCGGAATGGTTGCCCGGAAAAGAAAAACCTAGTACAACAATAACTTTTGGTGCAAATCTTAGTTTTTAAAATATACGAATATGAAACATCTAAAATATATACTAATATCTGCATTTTTTGTCTTAGCTTCGTCATGCGGTGATTTTTTAGATAAAACACCATCTACATCAACTAATGCGCCTGTAGAAAGTGTAAGTCAACTTCTTGCCTTGATAGATAATATACCCACTCTTGCTTATGAGACAAGTAATAATATTCCTGCAGGAAGCGATGATAATGAGGTGTCGAGAGAACTCTATAAATCTTCGCCTAATAGCTTCTCTATAGATCGAATGTTTTATCTTACAAATTATTTTGACGGAATATCTTCACAGGCTACAGACGGATTGTGGTCTGGCTTATATTCTAATATTTACAGAGCCAATCTTATAATAAATAATATAGACAAAGTCTCAGGATCGAATGATGATAGAGAAACTGTGCGTGTAAATGCTCATTTCCTGAGAGCCTATTCTTACTGGGTGCTCATAAATACTTATTCGCTCCCATATAGTGATGCTAATCTTAGCTCATTGGGTGTACCCAAGAAGTTAGGAATAGACTTTGAAGAGTCCTTAAAAAGAGTTTCACAGCAGGAAATTTATAATCTGATAGACGCTGATTTGGCTGTCGCAGCACAAACGAAGATAATAAAGGTTGATCCTAAATTACCTTGGCGGGTATCTAAAAACACAGTGGATTCTTTTCGTGCACGTTTATATCTTTATCAGAATAGGTATGATAAAGCATTGGAGTATGCTACTAATGCTGTTACAGATGCCCCCGACTTGCTAGACTATAATACATTAGGATGGTCTAATCCTATTTCATATCCGGCTACAGGCAATTTACCTGCTCAAACCTTATATTATAGTGAGACACATGACTGGGGAGCTGCAAAATTTCTTTTCTGGCAAGAATGGATATATCCTCGCTTAGCAAATGACCGTTCTCAATGGTTTTTGCCATCAAAAGAGTTGGTTGATCTTTACGATCATCAAAATGATTTACGTTTCGATTTATTGTACGTTGAGCATGGAAACAGAAGATTTAGTGTTCCGTACGAAGCTTATCGTTACAACTTTTTCAGTGATGGAAGATATGCAATATCTGGTCTTACTACCGCAGAAGTAGTATTGATAAAGGCTGAATCGCAGATTCGTACAGGAAATTGGCAAACAGGGCTGAAAACTCTTGATGATCTAAGAATTAAGCGTTACAAGGCAGGCACATACACCCCTCTGTCTGCTGCAAACCAAAGTGAAGCTCTCAAAATTGTATTGGCAGAACGTCGTAGAGAACTTCCTTTTGCTTTCAGAATGTATGATGTCAGACGTTTTAGTGTGACTGATACGAAAGAAGACGATGTGGTTATGACCCGTGAATTCTTCAAGATAGGTCTTTCGGGTGTAGATGTAAATACACCGATTACATATACAATTCCTGTGGGAAGTTCGTTATATGCCTTGCCTATCAATCAGGTAGAAATAAATGCGAGCCATGGAGAGATTGAACAAAATAAGTATTAATCTTTTTTAGATATATTAGTTTGATTATGAAAAATATATGTTTAGTCGTATTGAGTTTTGTCTCAATTACTGCCGCAGCTCAAAGTACAGCAACTATATATGGTACAATTTCTGATATGGCCGGAAAGAAAGTTGATATGACTTATGATAATGATCTCAACTTACTCGGAACAAGTCGTGATCAGATGTTGGATGTGGATTCGGCAGGCAATTTTAGCCTTACGTTTCCTCTCGATCGTCCTTCTTTCTTTAGGCTGAGAAGAAATACCATTTATTTATCTCCGGGAGACAATCTGAAGGCTAATCTTACCAGTTCTAATCTTGATGCTGTATTTGAAGGTACAAGTCAAGAATTAAACACGTACATGAAAAAAAGATTATTTCCTAAAGGTGGCTCATTTTTAGGAAATATAGGTCGAGTCAACTTATCATTTGGCTTTGATGCCATAAAATTCAAAATAGATTCTTTGGCTACTCTCCGTAGAGTAGAATTAGCCAATGTAAAAGAAGCTTCGCCTGCATTCAAGGATCTGGAGCAAGCCCGTATTACAGCCGATGTAATTAATAGTTATCAGTCATATTTATTTTATTATAATGGTGGCGACAAGTTTAAAGATGATGGTAATCAAGTAGCCTTCAAAACATCACTCCTTCCTATTATAACCCCTCTGCTTCAATCTATAAACGAGGATAAATATATGGACGTGGCAGTGGTACGTGATGTGTTGTCGAAAGTATATGATGATAGCATATATAAGCAGACAATAGAGCTCAAACCTCGTATAAAAACTCTGTTTCAAGCTTCGGAATATGCTGATATTCTCGACCGTAAGTTTACAGAGCAAGATCTGAGTAATATAGATAGCTATTTAGCGCAGTTGCCTGCGGGAGATGTCCGTGATGAATTACAGAAAAAAAGAAATTCTGTTGATATTCTAAGTAAAGGGCATGTTGCAACAGACTTAAAATTGGCAACACCAGATGGTAAAGAGGTCCTATTGAGCTCATATAAAGGGAAAGCGATCTATGTAGATCTATGGGCTACATGGTGTGGTCCATGTATCAAAGAATCACCGTATTTCCATAGTTTGGCAGAGAAATACAAGGATAAAAATATTGTGTTTTTAGCAGTTTCTACCGATACGGAGAAGAAATCATGGCTTAAGTTTTTAGAAAAAAAGGAGTCTCATTTGCCTGAATTTATTTCTATAGATAATGAAGCATTAAAGAAAGGATGGAAGTTGAAATTTATTCCTCGTTTTCTACTCATTGCTCCCGATTTTACAATTATAGATGCTTATGCACCGCTACCATCATCAGGGGAAAAGATAGAGAGCTTGTTAGAACAATATCTTTAATATTATTAGTATATAATGTATTTAAGAAAAGGAAAGTACTACTATTTAGGTTGGTACTTTCTTTTTTTGACATGTCTTGAATTTTTTGAGTATGCAGGAGGTTTATAAGTTAATATATTTCGAATAAGCGAGTACGTGCCAACAGGCAGGCGCCAACTACCCCGGCTTTATCTTTTAGTTTCGAAATAGCTATTGTTGAGTCTTTATTTACCAGATTTAAAGAGTACTTGCGTATGGCCGTTTTTATGGGTTGCATAATATAATCTTCGGTCATTGATACAGTTCCTCCTATTATAACCATTTCCGGGTTGAATATATTAATCAGACTTGCTATTTGTTCTCCCAGTTTTTGGCCTATCTCTTCCACAAGATCTATGCAGAGCACATCTTCTTTATTTATTGCTCCTATTATTTCGTCTAATGTAACAGACTCATCTTTTTGTATTTTCTTTGATAGTAGAGATGAGGCGCCATTACGCACCTGTTCGAAAAGGCGGCGGTGCATTGCCAGACCCGATGCCTCTGTTTCCAAACAGCCCTTTTTACCACAATGGCATAGAATCTCGTTGTCATATATTTTCATATGCCCAAATTCGCCGGCAAAACCGGATTTTCCGGTATAGACCTTCCCATCTATTATAATTCCTATAGCTAAGCCCCAACTTACATTTACAAATATGATATTTTTTTCACTATTTACACAGCCCGATAGATATTCTCCATAGGTCATGGCACGGGTATCATTGTCTATAGTTACTTTATATCCATTCAGTTTTTCACTTAATATTTCGGCTAAAGGTCTTTCTTCGAAATAGAATAGACTATAACTATAGCCCGATTCGGGATTTACACGCCCCGATATATTTACATTTACATTTAATATCTTATTCTTGTCTACAGTTTGCTTATCTATAAAGCTTAGAATCAGCTCACATAGTTTGTTCATTGCTTCAGGAGTATTCTGCATCTGATATGGTAGACTCATTTTGAGGTCTACCATATCTCCCTTGAAGTTTATGAGCCCTATGTTTATAGCAGATTGCTTTACATCTACACCTATGAAGTAGCCCGATTCAGGATTCAGACCGTAAAGATTAGGGTAGCGTCCTCCTGTGGTCTCCAGTTTTCCATAATCGTTAATATAACCATCTTCACACATCTCAGCAATGAATTTAGTGACAGTTGGAACGCTTAGGTCTAACTCTTTCGACAATTCAGTGATGGTAGAACTGCCATTCTGGATATAGTAATTAATAATATTTTTCTTTATTAAAGCACTTTTTGTACCTTTTTCTATCTCTTGGAGTAGCTGTATATTCATGTTTTTTTTATTTAATGCTACTTTTTAAAATTTATTCAAAAAGTAATACAAATGTAAGTAAAAATATTATTAAATAGAGCGTTTTTTTTTATTAGTTGTTTTGTCTTGTCGTAAATGTTTGATGAGTAATGCTATTTGTATGATTTTGGTTTGTCTACTTGTCAAAGTATTTATAGCTTAAAGCTAATGAATAATGTTTGCTAAATAATATTATTTATCAACTATTATTCTGTTTTATAGTGTTTTATGACTGTGTTTTAGTTTCGAGATAGAATGATGCTTGCATTTATCTTTTATATTTTTCTTTGTTTATTTAATAATCATATGTTTCTGTATTAATTTATTACATATAACTCATATTGTAACTTTAATGTTAAATATCGGCTTATATAATTAAATATTTTATTAAATGCTTTGTTATTAAAAAATATATTTTCATATTTGCCGTTGAAAAGAAATAACCATAACTCCTATATTAAATCTGATACCTTAAGTGAAGAGGTACATGTATAAATAAGTTGGCTGATTACCATTGTAGGTATAAAAATTTATGTGAAGCCTTATTGCGATATATGTTCTCGGAAAGGAAAAATATCTAAGATACATTGTAAATGTAACTAATAACTAAAATACTATATGGAAACCAATAATCGTAGAAATTTCTTAAAGAAGGCCGCTATTGCCGGAGCTTCAGTCGTAGCAATGCCCACGGTTGCTGCATATGGTGGGGGGGCACCGGGGGGCAGGCACGACTTGGTGATTGATGAATCTGTCAATAGTAATTTAATAGTGCCTAAAGGGACAGGGCTTCATATTTCGGCGACCTTTCTTGACGAAATATCACATGATATACCACATCAGAATTGGGGCGAAAAAGAATGGGACTTGGATTTTCGCTATATGAAGAATATTGGAATTGATACAGTTATAATGATCCGTTCCGGATATCGCAAATTTATTACCTACCCTTCAGAATATCTCCTAAAGAAAGGTTGTTATATGCCTTCTGTCGATTTGGTAGATATGTATCTTCGATTGGCTACAAAATATAATATGAAATTTTATTTTGGGCTTTACGACTCAGGGGAGTATTGGGATACAGGTGACTTGTCGCATGAAATAGAGTATAATAAATATGTGATAGATGAAGTCTGGAAAAAATATGGTGAAAAATATAAAAGTTTTGGAGGCTGGTATGTCAGTGGAGAAATAAGCCGTAAGACAAAGGGGGCTATAAATGCTTTTTATTCCATGGGAAAGCAGTGTAAAGATGTTTCTAATGGGTTACCTACATTTATATCTCCATGGATAGATGGGAAGAAAGCGGTTATGGCTGCATCCGGGCAGTTGACAAAATCTGAATCGGTTTCGATACAGGAGCATGAAAAAGAATGGGGTGAGATATTTGACGGAATAAAAGGTGTTGTTGATGCATGTGCTTTTCAGGACGGGCAAATTGACTATGACGAATTAGATGCATTCTTCGAAGTGAATAAAAAACTTGCCGATAAGTATGGGCTTCAATGCTGGACAAATGCAGAAACCTTTGATCGGGATATGCCTATCAAATTTTTCCCTATCAAATTCGATAAACTACGAATGAAGCTAGAGGCTGCTAAAAGAGCGGGTTATGATAAAGCGATAACATTTGAGTTTTCTCATTTTATGAGCCCTCAATCTGCATACTTGCAAGCAGGGCACTTGTATGACCGGTATAAAGAATATTTTCAAATAAAATAACCTTTCAATTAATGAATTCAGGTGTAAATATAAGCTATATAAGCTTTTTGTCTGTTGTAGCAGCTCTCGGAGGCTTTCTTTTCGGATACGATACAGCGGTTATATCGGGAACGATAGCGCAGGTTTCTGCCCAGTTTTCGCTCGATGCTTTATCGCAGGGATGGTATGTTGGTTGTGCACTTGTCGGTTCTATTCTAGGAGTGATGTGTGCCGGCATTTTGAGTGACAAGTTCGGCCGTAAAAAAACTCTTCTGGTAGCAGCAATTCTATTTTCTGTTTCTGCACTGGGTTGTGCTTTGGCTTCCGATTTCGATCATCTGGTTGTAGCCCGAATTATAGGAGGAGTTGGTATAGGAGTAGTATCTATTATTTCTCCACTTTATATTTCGGAAATATCAGTCGCCGAATATAGAGGGCGTCTTGTTTCTCTCTATCAGTTAGCTGTTACAGTTGGCTTTTTGGGAGCATATCTTGTTAATTATGCGTTGTTGAGTTATTCTGCAAATGGAGCAGAGCAACTGACTACTCCTGTATTGTATCATATTTTTCATAACGAAGTCTGGCGTAGTATGTTGGGTATGGCAGTAATACCTGCGTTAATATTCTTTATTGTCATATTTTTTATACCTGAAAGCCCTAGATGGCTGATCCTGAAAAAACGGGATGCAAAGGCTGAAACTATATTGAGTCATATATATGGATCTGTAGAATCTGCTATCTATGAGATGAATGAAACTAAAAATACAATAGGAGGTGAGACCAAATCTAATTGGCGTATCCTGTTGAAGCCGGGCATAAAGAAAGCCGTTGCCATAGGAGTGGCTATTGCTATGCTTGGGCAGTTTATGGGGGTCAATGCAGTCCTTTATTATGGACCTTCTATTTTCGAGAGTAGCGGCTTGTCAGGCGATGATTCTCTTTTTTATCAGGTAATTGTAGGCCTCGTAAACATGCTGACTACTGTTTTGGCTATCTTTATTATAGACAAAATCGGGCGAAAGAAGCTTGTATATTATGGTGTTTCGGGTATGATTGTTTCACTTCTTCTTATTGCGTTCTATTTTGTAAAAGGAACAGATCTGGGGATTCCTAACGTGCTGTTGTTAATTTTCTTTTTAGCCTATATCTTCTTCTGTGCTGTATCTATCTGTGCTGTAATCTGGGTTCTGCTATCAGAAATGTATCCGATCAAAGTACGAGGCTTGGCCATGTCTATAGCCGGATTCTCCCTTTGGATAGGAACATATCTCATAGGCCAGCTTACACCTTGGTTGTTGCAGAATCTGAAACCTGAAGGAACCTTCATTCTATTTGCCGTTATGTGTGTGCCATATATGCTTATAGTCTGGAAATTGGTGCCTGAGACTACAGGTAAATCCTTGGAGGAAATAGAAAAATACTGGGAAACATAAATCTGAAAAATACATTATAAAAAATACAATCTTATGGATTTAAAAAAATTAGAGAAGCAGTACAAATCGGAGCTGCTAGACAATGTTTTGCCCTTTTGGCTCGCAAATTCTCAGGATAAAGAATTTGGAGGATACTTTTCTTGCCTCGATAGAGACGGCTCTGTATTCGATACGGACAAATTCATCTGGTTGCAAGGGCGCGAAGTTTGGATGTTTTCCTCGATGTATAACAATGTGGAGAAACGGCAGGAGTGGTTGGATTGTGCTATACAAGGAGGCGAATTTCTGAAAAAATACGGACACGATGGTAATTACAATTGGTATTTTTCTCTCGATAGTAAGGGTAGCCCGCTTGTAGAACCATATAATATATTTTCATACACCTTTGCCACAATGGCATTCGGGCAACTGAACAAAGCTACCGGAAATGAAGAATATGCAGAAATAGCCCGTAAAACGTTCAATATTATCCTATCGAAATTAGATAATCCAAAAGGTAAATGGAATAAAATGTACCCAGGTACCCGGGATCTGAAAAATTTTGCATTACCTATGATCTTATGCAATCTCGGACTCGAAGTAGAGCATCTGATATCGGAAGATTGTTTGGCTAAGTTAATGGATACATGTATCCATGAAGTTATGGATGTGTTTTGTCGTCCTGAACTTGATGGACTTATTGTTGAAAATGTAACGACAGACGGACAACTATCCGATACCTTCGATGGCCGCTTAATGAATCCCGGACATGCTATTGAGGCTATGTGGTTTATAATGGATCTGGGAAAACGTCTCAAAAGACCGCATTTGATAGAAAAGGCTGTTAAAAACACATTGAAAATGCTTGATTATGGCTGGGATAAGGAATATGGTGGCATTTTTTATTATATGGATCGCTTAGGACGTCCGCCTCAACAGTTAGAATGGGATCAGAAGCTGTGGTGGGTACACATCGAAACGCTTATATCTCTACTTAAAGGCTATAGTCTTACTGGATCGAAAGAGTGTTTAGAGTGGTTTGAAAAGGTTCATGAATATACCTGGACACATTTTAAAGATCATGAATATCCTGAATGGTACGGGTATCTTAATCGCCGGGGAGAAGTATTACTCTCTCTTAAAGGAGGAAAATGGAAAGGATGTTTTCATGTTCCACGCGGACTATATCAGTGTTGGAAGGTTTTGGAAGAAATAAACGGAAAAACAGGAATATAATCATGAAAAAATCAATGCTAATTGTCCTATTCATGATTGCTGTCTCATCAGTATTTCCTCTCTCAGGTTGTTCTATCTCAAAGAATTGGGATGCTGAGGTCGACCTATTGGTTGTGGGAGGTGGAACCAGTGGGGTTGCTGCTGGAATACAGGCATCCAGAATGGGGATTGAAACATTGATTGTAGAAGAATCGACTTGGCTTGGGGGGATGTTAACTTCAGCCGGAGTTAGCGCTATCGACGGTAATCATAAATTACCCGGAGGTTTGTGGGGCGAATTTAGGGATTCTCTTGTCAGTTATTACGGGCATACAGATTCTCTAAGGACAGGATGGGTTAGCAGTGTTCTTTTCGAACCATCAGTCGGAAATCTGATCTTTAAGAAAATGTGTTCTCAGCAGGATAAACTTAAAGTCTGGTATAAGACTACTATTATTGCTGCTAGTAGAATCAATGATAAGTGGGAGATTACCCTCGATACAGATGGCAGTACTAAAACGGTAAAGGCGTCTGTTCTTGTCGATGCGACAGAGTTGGGTGATGTTGCTAAAATGTGCGGAGTGAGATATGATATTGGTATGGATAGCAAAAATGAAACTTATGAAAGTATTGCTCCTCTATTGTCGAATGACATTGTACAAGATCTCACATATGTGGCAATATTGAAAGATTATGGACATGATGTACTTATTCCTCGTCCCGAAGCTTATGATTCTACTCTTTTTGCATGTGCATGTATAAATGATCTTTGTATTTCTCCGAAAGAGCCTGACCGAATGTGGACAAAAGATAAAATGATTACATACGGAAAATTGCCTAATAACAAGTATATGATTAATTGGCCTATCGAAGGTAACGACTATTATCTAAATATTTTGGAATTATCGTCTTCTGAGAGAAAAGATGCTTTAGACAAGGCCAAAAACCATACAATGAATTTTGTATATTATTTACAGAAAGACTTAGGCTTTACTACTCTTGGATTAGCTGATGACGAATTTCCAACAGAAAATAGGTTGCCTATTATTCCATATCACAGAGAGTCGCGGAGGATACATGGAAAAACACGTTTCACATTAGATTACATAACAGCGCCTTATAGCCAGCAATATAAATTATACAGGACAAACATTGCCGTAGGCGATTATCCGGTAGATCATCATCATGGACGCTATCATGGCGATGAGTCGCTACCCAATCTTTATTTCTATCCGGTTCCCTCATACGGAATTCCTTTAGGGGCATTAATACCAGAAGATGTAGAAGGATTGATTGTAGCTGAAAAGTCCATTTCTGTATCTAATTTAGTTAATGGAACAACGCGCCTGCAACCTGTAGTTCTCCAGATTGGCCAGGCTGCGGGAGTATTAGCGGCCATAGCAATAGAAAATAAATGTAAAGTTGAAGCTGTTTCTGTTCGGGAGGTACAAAAAAAACTTCTTTCTGCCAATGGATATTTGCAACCATATCTTGACGTAGAAAAGGATGATAAACGTTTTCCGGTATATCAACGAATAGGCTCTACAGGTATTCTTCGAGGTGAAGGGCGTAATATTGGATGGGAAAACCAAACCTGGCTACGAGCAGATTCTTTATTACTCCTATCGGAACTGGATGAACTCATGGAGTTTTATCCAGCAATTCGAAACAAATTACAGATCGATGGTAAAAATGTTTTTCTGAAAGATGTATTGGAGATACTTCATATTATTCAGGATGGTAAGCAGGCTGTTTCTTATGCAAATGTAGAATCAGAAGCAAGAAATTTATATACAGAGTATTCTTTAGGGACGTTCGATCTTGATTCGCTGCTAACAAGAGGTGCATTCGCTGTATTGGTAGATGGTATATTAAGACCATTCGATGAAGATGTAGATATATATGGAAATCAAATGTGTAATAAAAATTGATGTTTAATAATGAAAAATATAGTGTACATACTATTAATAGCCTTATTATATTTTCCGGAAGTAAATTCTCAGATAGTATATCATAATGCAGACGAATTTCCTCTTTATGGAAAAGCAACAGTTCATACCGAATCCCGTTATGAGCGTTTGCCCGATTCTCTGAAAGATACATTGCGTAAACCTTTATGGAATCTAGGGAAAAATACTGCCGGACTGGCTGTGAGATTTCGGTCAAATTCGACTACAATTGCTGCAAAGTGGAACGTATTGTTCAACAATGTAATGGATCATATGACTTTTGTCAATACGAAAGGACTAGATCTTTACAGCCTAAAGGATGGAGCATGGAGGTTTGTCAATGTAGCCCGCCCTTTCGGGCATGAAAATAGTGCTGTCATTATTGCTAATATGGAACCAATAGATAGGGAATATCTTCTTTATCTACCTCTTTATGACGGGATTACTTCCTTGTCTATCGGTGTCGATTCAATAAGCTACTTGTCTCAGCCGCTTATAGACTATCCTGTTAGAGAAAAACCCTTAGTTTTTTATGGGACAAGCATACTACAAGGAGGCTGTGCATCTCGTCCCGGTATGGCTCATACCAATATTATATCCCGTCGTTTGAATCGTGAAATAATCAATCTTGGATTTAGCGGGAATGCTTTTCTCGATCTGGAAATTGCTCATATAATGGCTGAAGTAGATGCCGGAGCATTTATTCTCGATTTTGTGCCAAATGCTTCTGTGCAGCAAATGGACGAGAAAGGAGTAGATTTCTATAGAATTATACGAGAAAAACATTCTTCGACGCCTATTCTGTTTATTGAAGATCCGGTCTTTACACATATGATATTCGATCGGAAAGTGGCAAAAGAAGTGGAAGCAAAAAATAAAGCTCTTCATGCTCTATTCGATAAGCTAAAAGGTCAGGGAGAAAACAATATTCATCTGGTGCCTTCTGCCAATATGATAGGACATGATGGTGAAGCCACTATTGATGCTATACATTTTACCGATCTCGGTTTTGTCAGATATGCCGATATGCTTTGTCCTATTATTCAGAATTTAATAAAATATTCAGATAGTAAATAGCTTGTTCTTATTAATCTTTTGCAAAGACCCCAAAAAGTAATACTGTTCTTTCGTTAATTCAGGTTTTGCTTTTGACAACTTATTGGTAAATAAAATACTGTAATATAAACGTAATAGATTATTGCCTATGAAAAACTTAAATTGAGCTTACCTTTTTCTTCTATTCAGGTCGAACGATTTGTTCGGGATGAAAATTTATTAAATCAGTTAATCTAAAAATAATTACTAAACTAATGATGTATAATTTTCAAGTAAAAGCGTTCTTCTATAGATCGAGAATACGAATAGTCAGTGTAATAATATTATGTTTTGTTGCAACAATAGATACAGTAGCAAACGATTATTATTTACAGCCTGTTGATTTTTCTCTAAAGACTACCGATCAGATTGGTAGGAAGAAAGTTACCGGAAAAGTTTTAGATGAGTTTGGAGATCCTATCCCTAGTGCTTCCGTTCTAGTTGCAGGTAGTCCTCGGGGAGTTTTTACAGATATAGATGGTAGCTTCGAAATAGAAGTTTCAGATAATGACAAATTAGAATTCTCTTTTTTGGGAATGGAAACACAAGTGATATCGGTTGGAACTAAAAAGCAATTTCTTATAAACCTTAAGCCTAAAGCAGCGGAGTTGGACGAGGTGACGGTAGTTGCTTATGGAAAACAAAGGAAAGAAAGTATAATCGGTGCAATAAATACAGTAACTACAGATAAATTGAAATTGCCTGTTGCTAAGCTAAGTTCTGGTTTGGCAGGACAATTGGCCGGTATAGTTGTTATGCAGCGTTCGGGAGAGCCGGGAGCCGGAGCCGACTTTTGGATTCGGGGAGTTAATACTTTCGGAGCCAATAATAAGCCTTTGGTTTTAGTTGATGGGATAGAACGTGATCTGGATTTAGTTGATGCAGAAGATATAGCATCATTCTCTATATTGAAAGATGCAACAGCTACGGCATTGTACGGTGTTCGCGGTGCTAATGGTATTGTTCTGATAACTACCAAGCGAGGAACTGAGTCTGCTCCAAAAGTGAGTGCTAGAGTCGAATATGGATTCTCCAGTCCCGTACGTTTACCAAAACTGGCTTCAGCTTCACAGTGGATAGATTATTATAATGACATAACATTGGAAGCTTCGGGTAAATTGGCGATACAACCGGAACAACGTGCAGCTTACTTAAATGGTTCCGATCCTGATCTGTATCCAAATGTAGACTGGATGAGTACTATCTTCAAAGATATATCTAACAGTACACGCGTGAATGTTAATGTTACAGGTGGTTCTCCTAAAGTTAGATATTATGTAGGCGGTTCTTATTATACAGAAGGAAGTATATTCAATGTTGGCGATACTGATCGGTATGACGCCTCAATGAAGTATAATAGGTTTAATTTCCGATCCAATATTGATATAAATATAACATCTTCTACCGAGTTGGGCTTGTCTCTATCTACTCAGTATGAGACAAAAAATCGTCCCGGATCATCACTGTCCACATTATATGCTTATACTATAATAACACCTCCTTTATCTATTCCAACAGTTTATTCCGACGGAACAATATCTCGTCCTGTTGTTGGTATCAATCCTTACAATGCATTGAATGGTACCGGATACTCTCAGGATTTTGCAAACAATGCTCAGTCCCTGTTTTCTTTGACACAGGACTTTTCAAATATTATTACTCCCGGATTAAAAGCAAACGTTAAATATTCGTGGGATGCATATAACGGATCAACATTGGACAGAACAATAGCTCCTTCTACTTACTTTGCCACGGGCAGAGATGACAATGGAGATCTTATTCTTGTGAAAAATAATGATGGTAGCGACTATATGACTTTATCGAGGTCAAATAGCGGATCGCGAACAACCAATTTCGAAGCTTCATTAAATTACGATCAGGTTTTTGGACAAGATCATCGGGTAGGAGGGCTGTTCCTATTCAATATGAGAAGTCGTACCAATAATTTCCCCGCTAGTTATATCTATGCATTCCCATATAGGAATACAGGTATAGCAGGACGTGCAACTTATTCGTATGGAGATCGTTATTTTACTGAGTTTAATTTCGGATATAACGGGTCTGAAAACTTTTCGCCGAAAAAGCGTTTTGGATTTTTCCCTTCTTTTGCTTTAGGATATTTAATTAGCAACGAATCTTATTGGAATTCATTACGTTCGCTAGTTCATTTGCTGAAGCTTAAAGGGTCGTATGGAGAAATAGGTAATGATCAGATTGGAGGAGACCGACGCTTTGCTTTTAACTCGGAAATGAACAGTAATGCCAGCGGATATATTTTTGGTACAAATCCCGGCTCAGGTTATATAAGTGGTATTGCTACAGGTGTTCCTGGAAACGAATATGTTGCATGGGAAAAAGCGAAGAAAGGAAATATTGGTTTAGAAGTTGGCTTTTTTAATAAATTGAACCTACAGGTTGATTATTTCGATGAACGCAGATCGGGAATCTATATTCAACAAGAAAGTGTACCTAGTGTTGTTGGCCAGAATGTGACTCAATACGTTAATCTGGGAAAAATGAAAAATCAGGGTTTCGATGTGTCTTTAGAGTATGAACAGCGCCTGAATGACTGGTATTTTTCTGCACGAGCCAACTTTAATTATAATAAGAATAAGGTATTGTATGACGATAAGCCAACCCCTATTTGGCCATATCTGAGTGCAACCGGTTATCCTTACAATCAGCAGAGAGGCCTTATTTCGTTAGGCTTGTTCGAATCGGAACAAGATATAGCTGATAGCCCTAAACATACATTCGGTAATGTTCGTCCCGGAGATATCAAGTATAAAGATATCAATGGAGATAATGTTATTGATGCAAATGATATGGTGGCAATCGGACATACAAATATTCCTGAAATCAACTATGGTTTTGGTGTGAGTGTAGGTTGGAAGGGTTTCGACCTATCCCTTTTCTTTCAGGGCGTAGGACGTGTAACTCAAATAATAGGAGGTAGTGCATTCTATGGTGCATCTGATAATATATTAAATACTGGGCAGATCTATAAAGATGTGGCAGAAAACAGATGGTCGTTAGACAATCCTGATCCAAATGCTCTTTACCCCCGCTTGTCAATGAGTAAGGTTGAGAATAATTTGCAAGCATCTACTTTTTGGCTACGCGACATGAGTTTTATCAGGCTGAAAAATACAGAACTTGGATATACTATTCCCAAAAGCATATCAAGAAAACTACGCCTCTCGTCGGTTCGTATTTATACACAAGGTGTCAATCTGTTGACCTTTAGTAAATTCAAACTGTGGGATCCTGAATTGGCTTCCAGCTATGGGAATGTTTATCCTCAGATGAAGTCTTTGACTTTGGGCCTAAATGTTAATTTCTAAAATTTACAGTTATGAAAAAATTAAAAATATCATCAATATTCTTACTTCTATCACTCTTCTTCTCTTCTTGTAGCGATTATTTGGAAGTAACTTTACTTGACCAGTTGACTCGTGATGAGACATTTAGCAAAAGAGTGTCTACTGAGCAGTATCTGGCCCATGTATATAGCTTTTTGCCACGTGAGGCGGAATACCTCGCAGAAGGAAGTTCTGTCCCTCGTAGCGATGAAGCTTTATTCTCTTGGTATCAGTGGGTTGATTATCTTATATTCAATACAGGCTCTTGGGGACCAACAACTAAAGCATTTTATATTTGGGAAGATAAATATAAGGGAATTAATCAGGCTTCTATTTTCATAGAGCATGTAGATGAATGTCTCGAGATAGATGCAGATACCAGAAATATAATGAAGGCAGAAGCGCGTTTTTTGAGAGCTTTCTTCTACTTCGAACTGTTTAGACAATATGGGCCTGTATATATTTGGGGCGATCGTGCTCCTGATTCTCTCATCAAGGCTGAAGATATAGACAGGCATACTGTCGACGAAAATGTCAACTTTATGGTAGAAGAGTTTGATAAAGCGATTGCAGTTCTACCTACCGGAGTTGATGATAAAACCAAATGGGCAGGGCGTATAACCAAAGGAGCCGCAATGGCTGCCAAGTCAAGATTACTTCTTTATGCAGCTAGTCCATTATTCAATGGATGTGATCTTTATAAGGGTAAAATGGTTAACCTGTATGGCAACTACTTGTTTCCTCAAACATCTGACCCTCAGAAATGGGAAAAAGCAGCCACTGCCGCAAAAGATATTATTGACCTGAATGTTTATGAATTATATGAAAATACTTCAGAGTCTGATCCTATGCAGAAGGCTATTAAATCTTATCAAGGTGTTATATTTGAAGAATGGAACGATGAGATCATCCTAGGTGCTTGGGCACGTAACCCTATTAATACAGGTTTGGGCGGTATCGGTTATTATTTTCATTCCCGATTTTTGCCACCTAAGGTAATGAAGAATGCTTATGGAGGTTTTTGTCCTTCCCTTAAACTTGTAGATACTTATCCTATGGCTGCTTCAGGAAGATATCCTGTTACCGGATATGATAGTAATGGTAATCCTATTATCGACTCTAAGTCGGGTTTTAATAATACAGGATTTACTGATGGATATACCCATCCAATTGAGAATTTTGCAGTTATTAAAGCTCATAATAGCAGTGTTGGACGAGATGCCCGCTATTATGCATCAGTATTTGCAAATGGCTTTTATTGGATAAATCAATACTCGGGTAAAAAGCTCGTTACATTTTATGATGGTGGAACTTCTCCTTTCTTGGGTAGTGGTGGCGACTGCGTAAAAGTTGGTTTCTTGTGGCGCCGTATGCTCGATCCAGCATTAAATACGGATAATGGTAGCTGGGGAAATGTATTTTGGCCTTATTTCCGTTTGGCTGAGATTTACCTTAACTACGCGGAAGCATGTAACGAGAAACCACAAAGAGACGAAGCTGAGGCTCTGAAGTATATAAATAAAGTTAGAGCTCGTGCCGGATTGAATAAATTGGAAGAAGCCTATCCGGAAGTGATAAACAATCAGCCCTTACTAAAAGAACTTATACAGAAAGAACGTATGGTTGAGTTAGCCTTCGAAGGACATAGATACTATGATGCACGTCGTTGGATGATTGCAGAGAAAGAGTTTACAGGACCTAATTATACTTTGAATCTGTCTGCTACTAAGTATGAAGAATCGTGGGACAGGACTACGAAAGTATGGATTGGTGGAGATCGTAAATTTGAACCAAAACATTATTTCTTCCCTATCAATCAGGAGCAGTTGAACGAGATGAGAAACATTACTCAAAACTACGGGTGGTAAATACTAAATATGAGAATACTTATGAAAAAGAATATTTATCAGATATTAATTGCTATTGTTTTTATCATGGTTACAGGATGTGATGATGATAAAGAACGCTTAATAGTAGACGATCAAGTTGGTTTTCTGAAGCCTTCTTATACAGAAGCAGAAGTTTTTCTTGGTGCAGGTCTTCCATATAAATTATATATTGTAAAAAGTGGAATAGGCAAACAAAGTGCTAAGGTTACTGTCTCGGTTAATGAAACCCTTTTGGAAGAATATAATACAAATAATAATAAGTCTTATCAGCTATTACCGGCAGATTGTTATTCTATTGTACAAAATCAACTGGTTTTTGATAACTCTGACTATAGTAAATATATTGAAGTAAAATGGGATGAAGAAAAGTTAGCATTGCTGCAACCTTCTTCAGCTTCCTATGCTTTACCCATTCAGATGACTGCCGAGGGTAATACTATTAATATTGCTGATGATCGTCAAATGACAGTAGTAGTGCCTACCCTAAAACAGCCGTATATACAGATGGCTGATGCAGGTTTATATTCTCCGGCATTTATGCCTACTATAAAAGGATTAAACGAGGAAGACATATTTGTTAAAGTTAGTATAAATTATCCTAGTGAATCGAAAGTAAGCTATCAGATAGAAGTTGATGAGCAATTGCTTAATAATTATAATACAACTCACGGTACTACATACAAAATGTTACCTGAAGATGCCTATACGTTAAACGGCTCTTGGTCTATCCCGATGAATCTTAATGAAGATTATTTCAAATTTACGTTTCACAAAAAGGCACTGATCCCTGACGAAAATACATATCTGTTTGGTAGTTATGTACTTCCCATTAAGATTACATCAGTATCTAAATATGGTGTTGATCCGGATGCTTCATATATACTATATCCGATTAGTTTCCAGCCAGATAAAATAGGTAAAACAGATTGGGCGGTTCTTGAATGGAATACTTCATCGAAAGAAGATGAGATCGCATGGCTTGCAGCTTTAGATTGGGGACCAGAAAAAACAATAGACAATAATGTTGCTACTTTCTGGGGTTCTAAATGGACTACACCAAAACCTTTTCCTTATTACTTTATATATGATATGGGAAAGGAGTATGCTTTATTCAGATTAGGATATGATAATCCGACAGGAGCAGACGCATGGAGAGGAAATGCAAAAGCCGGATATGTAGAAGTCAGTACCGATAAAGAAAATTGGAGTCGTATTGCAAATTGGACAGCACCGACCGAAGCCACTCGCAGTATCTCTTTTGATGTACCTAAAACAACAGCACGGTATATTCGCTTTGTGATAACGGATGCGTTTAGTGTATATCTTGGAGGTGCCCAGATGAATATCTCCGAATTTAATGCTTGGGGAATGTAATTTTAGATGCTGTAAAAGCACTGAATATAATGTCAGTGCTTTTACTATTTATTTGTGTTTATATTAACAATTTAAATATCACTATCTCGGAAATGAACAACTTAACTACTTTCTTTAAAGTCTTTCCATACAATATTTTATTATTCGTATGTTTAGTTTCTGGTACTAATGGTGTCTATTCTCAATCGGCACCAAAAGAATATATGACAACTGATATACAGGATCTTGCTCTTATCTATCAGGGTGGAGTTCATCGCTTGGATTGGACGGTCGATCAGATACAGCCTTATGTTGTACATCAATATGCAGACGGCCGTAAAGATTGGCTTTTCGATGGTTTTCTTTTTCTTGAGTTCAAAGATGGGAAAGGCTATGGCTACGGATCGCGTTATGATAAGAATGATGCAAGAAAAACAGAATGGCTATGGCTGTTGGATCGTATTTTCGAAGAGGGTAAATCCTTGTCTGCGTTAGATCAGTGTATTGAGAATCAAATAAAAGAAATAGGAAAACCTGATTTTAAGCATAAGGTTGTAATAGGGTTGCCGGAAGCGCTTCCAGGACAGAAAGATTGGGGCGAAATAAATGGAAAGAAGATGGATTTCTCGAAAGAAGAAGATCAGATACAGGCTACTTATTGGTATATCGACTTGTTGATGAAGCGTTTTAAAAAGGAAAAGTATAAACATCTTGATCTTGCCGGTTTCTATTGGGTATCCGAAGATGTCGAAACTTGTAAAGATTTAACTATTCCTTTAGGTAAATATATCCGTTCTTTAGACAAGAAGTTTTATTGGATACCATACTGGCAGGCTAAAGGGTTTGAAAGGTGGAAAGAACTTGGCTTTGATATTGCATATCAGCAGCCTAACCATTTCTTTAGTGCATCAGTTCCTGACAAGAGGCTTGAGGATGCGTGTATGTCTGCACATGAGCATAATATGGGTATGGAGTTCGAATTTGATGAGAAGGCATTGTACGATGCTAAAGAGTCTTCGTATAATCGTCTAAAAGCTTATATTGACTATTTTGAAAAGAATAATGTCTTCGAAGAGTCTGCAATTACTTACTATAGTGGATTTTCCGGGTTTCTTGATATGGCTAAATCTACCAATCCGAAAGATCATGCTATAATGGATCGGTTAGCAAAGCTTATTATAGATCGTCGTGGCAGATATAAGAATCTTTTAGAAAACAAAACTAAAGTGATAGCTCATCGAGGATTTTGGAAAACTCAGGGGTCTGCTCAAAACTCTATAGCTGCACTGGTAAAAGCCGATTCTATTCGTTGTTATGGTACCGAGTTTGATGTGTGGTTGGCTTCGGATGATAAACTTGTACTTAATCATGATGACGTATATGACGGACACAAAATAGAAACAACTTCATCAGAAGTGCTTCGTACACTCCGACTCTCTAATGGAGAAACGATGCCTATGTTGGAAGCATTTCTTGATAGGGCGAAAAAATTGAAGATAAAATTGATTCTAGAACTAAAACCCCATAGTAGTCCCGAGCGTGAAACAAAAGCCGTAGAACTTATTTTGAATATGGTGAAGAAGAAGGGGTTGACAAAACGTGTCGAATATATTTCTTTTTCCCGTCATGCTATCAAAGAGTTTGTGAGATTAGCCCCATCAAATACTCCAGTTCTGTATTTGGGACAGGATATATCTCCCAAAGAATTATTTGAAATGAAAGCGACAGGAGCCGATTATAATTATTGGGCATATCACAAAAATCCCCTGTGGCTACAGGAACTGAAAGACTTGAAAATGATATCTAATGTATGGACTGTAAATAATCCGCAAGAGATGTTATGGTGCATAAGAAGGGGCTTTGATTTGTTGACTACCGATGAGCCGGTCATATTTCAGAGATTAAAAAAGAAATGAAAATTATATTGTGTTTTAAATAAGTATTATGACAAGAAAAGTTATTGGCATATTTTTACTTGTAGGATGTTGTCTGCTAGGATGTGCCAGTAAACATCCTTATATAGAAGATTTACCCAATGAAATACCTATCTCGGATGATGGGGAAGATCAAGGTGTTACCGATCAGTTAAGGGTTAAGATAGTTGGAGATCAGTTGTATATATCTGCTAAGCTGAATGATGATAAGGATATTCTTTACTGGTTCAGAAAGTGTATGTTTAATGAAATATTTACTTTTTACAGAGTAGGTGTTATTGATAACAACATGAAACTACCGACTAATCTTCCTGACGCAACCCCTTCTCTTACTCTCAATTTAGCATACAGCGATAATATCGGTCCATTTAATATAACCGGCTTTGGCTGGGCCGGAGGTAATCATGCCTACATAGACAATGTAACTAAAACGGCATCTACCGAGAATGTTGCTATCTATTTGGATGATAAAATAGCGACAAAAGATACATTGGCATTAGTTGATTATGTTCATGTAAAAGTCGTAAATCATATCATGAATCCTGCTAAACCTCAAATAGTAGAAGGAAAAACGAAGTTGAATGAATTACTATGTACAGAGAGTGTAGATTATTATATTCGGAAGAATAATATTCAAGTATCTGTTACTCATAGTTTCGATAACGAGAATCCTGTAGAAGTTCAAATGTATTATGGTATGCAATCTATGTTTGAAAAAGAGACACATACAATGACTCCCAATGGAAAATATTCAGATTGGACTCTCCAGTCAGAAGTGGATACTTTCCTGAAAAAAGATTACCCGTTTTTTAGAAAATATGTAGAGAAAAACTCACAAGCATATCAGTCTTCTTTTTTGATAGACACTGGTTTGGGTAGTCACGATGCTATTGCAGACGATGACATTATTTTTATAGGTAATTCTAATGGAAAATCTTATCATAAAATTATATCGCATAAACAGTATAAAAGAGGAGATGTAACTGCTTGGCAAGGAGTCTATACTTGGTTTATAAAGCCTATTGCCGATGATGCTGATATTCTCTGTTACGAAGGAGTAATCAATGGGAAGAATACGATCTTTATCGATTGTAAAAAGGCTGTTGATAAAGAAATAACATTACCGGATAAGTATGTAGGTAAATTATTTTCTTTTTATGAAAAAACTCCGAATTCAGATATTACTGTTACAGAAGGAAAAGAGTTGAATAAGACAATGAAAATATCTTCTTCTGGTGCCTCTGGCTGTATCTTGATATTCAACTGATTTTACAATTATCCGGATTTGAGTTAATACTACTTTTTATTTATATTTACTGAAACATGCCATTGTCCACATAATAATATTGGACAATGGCTGTGTTGTACTTAGACATCATATTTTTATATAAAAAAAGAACCCACAAATTATATTTGTAAGTTCTTTATCTTTCTGTAGCGGGACCGGGACTTGAACCCGGGACCTCATGATTATGAATCATGCGCTCTAACCAGCTGAGCTATCCCGCCATCATCCTATTAGCGGGTGCAAAAATAGGAGAATATTTTATATAATACAAGCATATTCTTCTAAAATGATGAAAATATTTTTGGAGATTGAGCAATATCCTTGTTTTCAGATCGAAAATATCTAATAAAAATTAAGATTGTTATCTTTCCATATATTATTACCCTTAACATTTTTCTTTTTACTACTTTTGTACACAATTTTGCGTGTTTCATAGATGCTAAAGATTAAAAGGCTATATATATTCATTGTACAAACATTCCTTCCTGTCTTTTTTATGACATTCGGGATATGTTTGTTCATTGTATTAATGCAGTTCCTTTGGCGTTATGTCGAAGATTTGGTGGGCAAAGGGTTGGAAACAACCGTGCTGGCCGAACTTTTCTTTTATGCGGCTTTGCAATTTATACCTATGGCTTTGCCACTGGCGTTACTGCTAGCCTCTCTTATGGCATTCGGAAATATGGGAGAACGATTAGAATTGCTGGCGATAAAAGCGTCAGGAGTATCACTCCTTAAGGCTATGCAACCGTTGATCATATTGGTTGGTGCAATCGCTATAGGCGCATTCTTTTTTCAAAACGAAGGATTACCTCGTATAAATGTAAAATTCAGATCTCTACTTATATCAATAAAACAAAAATCACCGGAATTAGATATTCCGGAAGGATCTTTCTATAGTGTAATTCCTGATTATAGTATTTATGTAAAGAAGAAAGATCCGGAAACCAAGATGTTGAAAGATGTTATGATATATCAGACATCCGAAGGTTTTAATAATATGTCGGTTTTCGTCTGCGATTCTGCACTCATGAAGATGTCGGAAGACAAAACATTTCTTCTGCTAGACTTGTATGATGGTCAGCGATTTGCTAATTTCAGACAGGCAGATATTAAAAATACATCGCGTCACAGCAACAATCAGTTTGTTCCATATAGTAGAGAGAACTTTAAGACAAAAAAGATAATTATTCCATTTAATGCTGGGTTCGATCGTATGGATGAATCTGCGCTGGAAGGCACTCAAATCTCGAAAAACATAGTAGAGTTAGGGCGCTCTATAGACTCTATGACAGTCTTTATAGACAGCCTTAATAAGAGAGACAGAGCTACTATCGGAGAACGGACATATTTATCCTACAAGGCAGATCGGAAGTATTCCCGTACAGTGGAAGCTGAAAGTGCGAATGATACAGCACATTCTTCGGATAATAAAAAAGATACTATTCCTACTACTGTACCCATTGTTCCTCTCGACTTTGACTCACTGTTAAACTCATATAGCAGAGACGAAGTTTCTCAATATTATGCAACAGCAGCCAATGAAGCGGAAAATAACAGATACAATATAATTGAAGGAATACAGAAAAAAACGATTCAGAAAAATCTGAGAATGCACAAGGTAGAATGGCATCGCAAATTTGTATTGTCTTTCGCTTGCCTTGTTTTCTTTTTCATCGGTGCACCGCTTGGTGCTATTATACGAAAAGGGGGATTGGGAATGCCTGTTGTCGTTTCTGTTGCTCTGTATATTGTATATTACATAGTAGATAATATAGGTTACAAAATGGCACGTGATGCCGTATGGGAGGTTTGGCAGGGTATGTGGCTGAGTTCTGCCGTGTTCTTTCCTGTAGGTGTGTTTTTGACGTATAAGGCAATGAATGATTCGGCATTGTTTAATCCTGAGGCGTATGATAAATTCTTTAGGAAAATATTGTTTGTAAAATCGCCTGCAAAAATAAACGATGAGAAACGAAATGAAATAATAGAGAAGATCCCTGCTTTGTCCGAATTAAATATAAAATCGGAAGTGCTTGCCGGACTTCAGTCTATGGATAGTGATAAACTTAGGGATGTTATTCAAAATTATAAGAAATATAGTTATGATAAAACAAGGCAGCTTGCTGCTTTGAGTATTCTTAAATCGCGTGGCGCCGAAATAAATGATATTGTAGACCGGCAAGATAAGGAGTATATCAATATGGCAGAATCTTTGTATTGCAATAGTTCCAACATAACAAGTCTGATCTATGTGTTTTTTGTGTTATTGTCTGTAATAGCTATAATAAACTTCTCGTGGATCGTAGGTGTGCTTTACTTCCTCCTTTTTGTACGTTCTATGATATACTACTTTTCATTCTATAAAGATATTAAAGTACGCTCTAAATGGTATCATGCAATTATCCTTGTATTGTCTCTATTAGCATACCCTTTGATATATTTGTATGTAAGAAAACAAATGAAGAAAGATAAAAATGAAGTTGAGATCATAACTTATACATAAAGTAAACAGAATATCTGAAGCAATGATACTTAATGATGACGAATTATTGCTATTATTAACAGAGAAAAAATAATAAAATAGATCTGCGATCTAAAGAAGATATTATATTAAAACATGGACAAGATAAAATTAGACAAAGTCGAAGATGCGATTGAAGAAATCAGAAAAGGGAATTTCGTAATCGTAGTAGATGATGAAGATCGGGAAAATGAAGGAGACCTTATTATTGCGGCAGAAGCAATTACTCCGGAAAAAATAAACTTTATGGAAACGCATGCGCGTGGGCTTATTTGTGCACCATTGACAGCCGAGCGTTGCGAAGAGTTGGATTTGCCTATGATGGTCACTCACAATACGGCATCACATGCAACTCCTTTTACTGTTTCTATCGATCTGTTGAAAAATGGTGTAACCACTGGCATTTCAGCATACGACAGAGCTCAGACTATTCTTGCTCTCACGAAGAAAGATACTAAAGCAGAAGACTTTGGGCGTCCCGGACATATATTCCCTTTACGTGCAAAAGATAAAGGCGTATTAAGCAGGGTAGGGCATACCGAAGCTGCTGTCGATTTGGCTCGCTTGGCTGGAAAATACCCTGTTGGAGTTCTTATCGAAATAAAGAAAGAAGATGGAGAAATGGCTCGTCTGCCGGAATTGAAAGAAATGGCAGATAAGTTTAATCTGAAATTGATTTCAGTAGCAGATCTTATCAAGTTCAGACTAGAACGGGAGTCTCTAATCGAAAGAGGGGTAGAAGTAAAAATGCCTACTGCATACGGCGATTTTCGCTTTATTGCTTTCAAGCAAAAATCGAACGGGCTCGAACATGCTGTGCTGATAAAAGGTTCGTGGGATAAAGATGAACCTATCTTAGTACGTGTACACTCTTCTTGTGTTACCGGCGATATTTTTGGATCTAAACGTTGCGAGTGTGGTGAACAATTGCATAAGTCGATGGAGATGATACAAAAAGAAGGTAAAGGAGTTATCGTCTACCTTAATCAGGAAGGCCGGGGTATAGGTCTTATGGCTAAGATGGAAGCATATAAGTTGCAGGAAGAAGGTTATGATACGGTTGATGCTAATCTCCATTTAGGGTATCGGGCAGATGAACGTGATTATGGCGTTGGTGCTGCAATCTTACGTGAGTTGCATGTTTGTAAAATGAGGCTTCTGACTAACAACCCTATAAAAAGAACCGGGTTGGAGTCTTTTGGACTAGAGGTTGTGGAAAATGTACCTATCGAAATTACACCAAACAAGTATAATGAGTTCTATATGCATACCAAAAAAGAGCGTATGGGGCACGATCTTCACAATGTAGATTAGTACTTTCTAAAGAAAATGAAAAATAAAACAATATAAACATCAAATTTTATCTGGAAATGGCACAAGTATCAGGACGTATAGCCAGTTTGGCAGTATCAGAAACATTGGCTATGTCTCAAAAGAGCAATGAACTGAAAGCTCAAGGAATCAATGTTATAAATCTGAGTGTGGGTGAACCGGATTTCTTTACTCCGGCACATATAAAAGATGCAGCTAAAAAAGCTATTGACGAGAATTTTTCTTTTTATACTCCTGTACCGGGTTACCTCTCGTTGCGTCAGGCTATCTGCAAAAAGCTGGAAAAAGAAAATGGACTGAGTTATAAGCCCGAACAGATAATATGTTCTAATGGTGCCAAACAGGCAGTTTGCAATGCTTTACTCACTGTTGTAGATAAGGGAGATGAAGTAATTATACCTGCACCATGTTGGGTTAGCTATATCGAAATGGTCAAGCTGGCAGAAGGTAAAAGTGTAGTGATTCGTACAGGTATAGAGCAAGACTTCAAAGTTACAGCTTCACAATTGGAAGCAGCTATCACGCCTAAAACCCGTGCATTGGTACTATGTTCTCCTTCAAATCCGACTGGGAGTATCTATAGTAAAGAAGAATTGAAGGCTTTAGCCGATGTATTGGCTAAATATCCGAATATAATCATAATTGCCGATGAGATATATGAGCATATTAACTATCTGGGAAAACATGAAAGTATTGCTCAATTCAGCGAAATAAATGACAGGGTAGTTATTATCAATGGAGTTTCCAAAGCTTATGCTATGACAGGCTGGCGTCTGGGTTGGATGGCTGCTCCTCAATGGATTGCTTCGGCATGCAATAAATTACAGGGACAATATACATCAGGAGCTTCGTCTATTTCGCAAAAAGCAGCTGAGGCAGCATATTTGGGCGACCAACAATGCGTCGAAGAAATGCGTCAGGCTTTTTTTCGCCGTCGCGATCTTATTGTTAAGCTGGCATCGGAAATCGAAGGTTTTAAGATAAATAAACCGGATGGAGCATTCTATTTGTTCCCTGAGTGTAGCTATTATTTGGGTAAATCATATAATGGACGGAAAATAGAGACCTCTGCCGATTTGGCTATGTTCTTGTTAGAAGAAGGACATGTGGCTTGTGTTGGAGGATTGGCTTTCGAAGCTCCAGACTATATTCGTTTTTCTTATGCTACTTCAGATGAGAATATCATTGAGGCAATGAAGAGAGTAAAAGAGACACTTGCTAAGTTGAAATAGAATAGACAGAATATAACACCTGATTTGTATCAGGCTTTGAGACAGTTAGTCAGCATTTAAGTGAATAAATAAAATGGGCGGTTTTTTTGGAACAATATCTAAATCGGCTTGTGCTACAGACCTTTTTTACGGTATTGATTATAATTCTCATTTAGGAACTCGCAGAGGGGGAATGGTTACTCTACATGGAGATACATTTCACCGGGCTATTCATAATCTCGAAAATTCTTATTTTCGTTTGCGGTTTGAGGGAGACTTAGAGAAGTTTGAGGGTAATTCCGGTATCGGAGTTATCAGTGATACTGATCCTCAACCAATATTCATTAGTTCGCATCTTGGGAAATATGCCGTTGCAACAGTGGCTAAAGTAAATAACCTGGAAGATCTTGAAAAGGAATTACTGGATAAAGGATGCCATTTTATGGAATTCAGTTCGGGGCAGACAAATCAGACCGAACTGATAGCTTTGCTGATCTCGCAGGGAGAAACCCTTCTTGAGGGTATAGAGTTTGTCTTTGAAAAGATAAAAGGTTCATGCTCTATGCTTATTCTTACCGAAAAGGGTATAATTGTAGCAAGAGACAAGTGGGGGCGTACCCCCGTTGTTATAGGAAAGAAAGATGGAGCATATGCTGTTTCCAGCGAGCCATGCAGTTTTCCCAATCTTGATTATGAGCATATATACGATGTGGGTGCGGGCGAAGTAGTTCTGCTCACTGCCGATAGCATGACACAATTACGAGAGCCGAATAAGAAAATGCAGGTTTGTTCTTTCTTATGGGTATATTATGGGTATCCTGTATCAGATTATGAAGGAATAAATGTAGATGCAGTCCGTTCTGCGTGCGGTATGGCAATGGCTCGAAAGGATAATGTCGATGCCGATTATGTAGCGGGGATTCCGGATTCCGGTATAGGTATGGGGTTAGGATATGCCGAAGGAAAAGGTATCCCGTACAGAAGGGCAATTATAAAATATACACCTACATGGCCTCGTAGCTTTACTCCTGCTAACCAAAAAGTGCGTGACTTAGTGGCCAAAATGAAATTGATTCCTAATAAGAAACTGTTGGAGAATAAGCGAGTAATCTTTTGTGACGATTCTATCGTACGTGGCACGCAATTGAAAGACAATGTCAATATTCTGTATGGATATGGTGCAAAAGAAGTGCATATGCGTATAGGTAGTCCTCCGATTTTGCATGCATGCCCTTATCTCGGATTTACGGCATCTAAGTCGGCTATGGAGTTGATAACACGTCGTACAATAAAAGAACTGGAAGGTGACGATTCTAAAGATTTGGATCAGTATGCTTCTACCGATTCGAAGAAATATAATACTATGATAAATAATATTCGGGAAAAACTCAATATTACTACATTAAAGTTTATAACCGTGGAAGACCTTTTGGATTCTATCGGTTTGCCCGAAGGCTCTGTTTGTACATATTGTTATAATGCATCTATTCCGAAAGATTAAAGAGATAATTAATAGACTAAAAAAAGCCTGTGAGTTTTATATTAAAACTCACAGGCTTTTTTCTTTATATCTTTTGTGAAATGTATCAGTAGAAAAGTATTAGCAGTAATTGTGTAAGAATAATTCTGGCAAACATAGATACCGGATATACGGTTGCATAGGCTACAGACGGTTCGTCATCTTCGATGGTGGTATTCACATAGTTGAGTGCCATCGGATTGGCCATACTTCCGCAAAGCATACCTACACTTTTTGCATAATTGAGTTTATATATTTTCATTGCTATCAGTGCGACTATAATTACAGGGAGCACTGTTAGTATAAAGCCAAAACTAATCCAGATAAGTCCTTCTGTTTGGAACACAGTGTCGAAGAAGTGTTCTCCTGCACTTATTCCAAGACAGGCAAGATATACTGTAAGACCAAATTGTCGCATTAGCAGATTGGCACTTTGTGTGGTATAGGTTGTAATATGGAATCGAGGTCCGAAAGCTCCCATCAATATACCTACTATAATAGGACCTCCGGCAATCCCTAGTTTCATAGGGAAACTTATGCCGGGGAAAGGTATAGGTAATGCTCCCAATATCAGCCCTAATGCAATGCCGAGAAATATAGCAATAAGATTAGGATTGTTGAGACGTTTAACCTCATCTCCCAGTATTTTTGCTACATTATCAATAGAAGCTTTTTCCCCTACGACAGTAATTCTATCTCCTATCTGGAGAGATAAATTAGGTGAAGGCAGAAGGTCTATCCCTGCACGATTGACTCTGGTTATGTTTATTCCGTATATATTTCTTAGTCGGAGGGTTCCTAGTTTTACTCCATTTACTTTGCTACGGGTTACTATTATCCTTCGGGATACCAGCTGGCTGTTATCTATATGATTCCAGTCTATATCTTCTTTGTTCCAGTCTACGTTCTCTTGTTCTCCAAATAAGATTTTAATATGTTCAACATCCGATTTTATAGATATTATGAGAAGATGATCGTCGTGCTGCAATATGCTTTCCGATGTAGGGATTGTGACTTTTCCTTCTCTCCATATTCGTGATATGACAAAGCGTTTTGGCGAAAGTTTCATAATATCGCGTATGCTTTTTCCTTCTATTGCCGGATTGGTTATATGAAATTCTCCTACATAGGTTTCATTGTCTCTCCTTTCGTGAGGCTTATCATATTCTCCTTTTGGAACAAAAAACTTACGAAGAAATATAATTGCCAGAATAACTCCGACTACCCCTAAAGGATATGTGACAGCTGTTGCCAGAGCCATGTCTGCGACAACCTTAGTATCTCCTGCTGCTATCTGTTTCATTGCTTGCTGTGCTGCACCCAGCGCCGGAGTGTTTGTTGCTGCTCCACATAGAATACCTACCATATTGGGCAAGGATATATTACTTGCATAACTAAAAATTATAGTAAATAACAGGCCTAAAACGATAACTGCCAGTGCAAGCATATTGAGCCTCAATCCTCCCTTTTTTAAAGAAGAGAAAAAGCCCGGCCCTACTTGTAACCCGAGAGCATAAACGAATAAGATAAGCCCAAAGTTTTGTGCGAAGTTGAGCATATCTTTATTTAGGTCGAGGGTAAAATGCCCGCATACAATCCCAATAAAAAAGACGAAAGTAACACCTAGAGAGATATTAAACAGTTTCAGCTTGCCAAGTTGTAGTCCGATGGCTGAAATGATAGAAATAATAATTATAGATAGAATCGAAGGCGATTCTACAATGGCTTTTATAAACCAATCCATGACATTACATTATTGTTAGAAATGTGGCATCAAAGGTAAGACAATTAGTTGCGAGTAACAAAACATGTTATGGGAGTTTTTAGAACAAAAATATTTATATTTGTTCTAGGCATATAATGAGTAGTTGAATGATGTTTTGCATTAAAAAATAATTGCCTCTAAGTTTATCTATAAATAGGTTGATAGGCAGATGAAAAAGAAAGAATCCCCTCCCAAGCTACTCAAAAGGGAGGCTTAGGCGAAGCCAAGAAGAGGGTAATGGCAAATGAAAAAAACAAAGAAAAAAAGTACAACTTTGTCAGGTTTTAGTTAAAATGCTTTCTTACAGAGGTCAGATAAAAATCAACTACTGAAGGGTATTAATATAACTGAGATTACTATGAAAGCTACAGATAATGTATTGTTTTATATGCGAATAGAAGATGTGTTTTTTATTAAATGCAGAGGTTTGGTCGCTACAGGTAAAATTGAACACGGAAGTGTGATTGTAGGAGATGCTCTCAATGTGAAAACAGAAAATGGTAATCAGGTAAAAGAAAATATCAGACTGGATGGATTGGAGATTTTCGGACATATAACAGTTGCTACAGAAGGAATGAATATCGGGCTTTTTTTTAAAATACCACATGTTCAGACTATAGACGAAGCACTGGAAATATTGCCCATCAGACAAGGGCATATATTCTGGAAATAGCTAATCTTCACAGGCTGTTTGGCTTTATCTATCGCTTATAAGATTATTAGATGAGTTTTTTTGAGGATATAGTACAAGTTGAAGCCCTCGAAGGTTTATCTTTGTAAATACTTATTTTTAATCTCCATAAACATATATATAAACATAGACATGGAACACGTAAAAAAACCTGAGTGGTTGAAAATAAAATTAGGAGGCGAAGCGCATTATTCAGAAACTCACAATATACTCGAATCTCATGGACTTCATACTATCTGCTCGAGCGGACGTTGTCCGAATATGGGAGAATGTTGGGGTAGAGGAACTGCTACTTTTATGATCGGAGGCGATATTTGTACCCGTTCTTGTAAATTTTGTAATACTAAAACAGGACGTCCTTTAGCCTTAAACCCGAATGAGCCGGCAAATGTTGCTAAATCTATACAACTGATGGGGCTAAAACATGCAGTTATAACTTCTGTAGATAGAGACGATCTTCCCGATCAGGGAGCAATGCATTGGGTCAATACTATCCGAAAGATAAGAGAAGTGAATCCGGGTACAACAATCGAGGTTCTTATTCCTGATTTTCAAGGTAAGACTGATCTGGTCGATCTGGTCTGTGAGGCTGCTCCTAATGTGATTTCACACAATATGGAAACTGTGCGTAGTCTTACACCAAAAGTACGTAGTGCAGCTAAATATGATGTGAGTTTGTCCGTGTTGAAACGAATAGCGGATAATGGTTTGAAGGCCAAATCGGGTATGATGGTCGGATTGGGGGAAACTACAGAAGAGATTATTCAACTGATGGACGATTTGAGAACTGTCAACTGTTCGGTTCTTACTATCGGTCAATACTTACAGCCATCGCGTAAACATTTGCCTGTGTCAGCATATATTCATCCTGATGAATTTAAACGATTGAAGGAAATTGCTTTAAGTAAAGGGTTTAGTCATGTGGAAAGCGGACCTTTAGTACGTTCTTCGTATCATGCAGAGAACTGTCTTTAGATATATGCTTTTGAGCTTCTAGGAGTTTTAGTCTACCCACATCATATCACTCATTATTCCGTCTGATATGAATATTCCTTTTTGTGTTAGACTAAGTATATTTGCTTTGTGGGTTACAAATCCCTGATCTATATATTGTTTTACGTTCTTCAGAGCATAGTCCTTGAGTTCCGGTCCGTACGATTTTTCCAATTCGATGAGGTTTACTCCCCACTTGGTACGCATCCCTGTGAGTATAAAGTCATTGTATCGGGTGTTAGTGTCTAGTATTTCGGTTTCTATATATGGCTTTCCTTCCGATATACCTTGTATGTATTTGGATGTGGAGGCAACGTTCCAAGATCGGTTCCTCCCATCGTATGAGTGCGCAGCAGGACCTAATCCGAGATACTTTTTACCTAACCAATAGGAACTGTTGTGCTTGGAATATAGGCTGTCTTTTGCAAAGTTTGAGATCTCATACTGTTCGAATCCAGCAGTAGATAAGGATTCTATCATCACAGAAAACATGTCTACACTTAGGTCTTCATCAACAGCTTTAACGTCTCCCGATTTGAATAATCTATAAAGGCGTGTTCCTTGTTCATATATCAGATGATAAGATGATATATGCTGTACATCCAATGAGGTTGCTATGCTGAGGTTACGCTTCCATATATCCATTGTTTGTCCGGGAAGCCCATACATAAGGTCGATACTAATGTTGTTGTAGCCAATCGACTGGCATAATCTTACTACATTCATTGCTGCTTCAGCAGAATGTCGGCGCTTTAAAAATTCGAGTTCTTTGTTGTCAAAACTTTGTATACCGATGCTGAGCCTGTTAAATGGTAATTTCTGTAAGACAGTTTCTATATATTCATTGGTCAAATCGTCAGGATTGGCCTCCATTGTTATCTCAGCATTCTCTTCTATTTCGAAAGTCCCTCTCAAAATCCTGAAGAGGTAAGCAAAGTCATTGAAAGATAGCTGCGAAGGCGTACCTCCCCCAAAGTATATTGTTTCGATTTTCTCTTTTTGCAGATATTCTTTGCGTAGCACCATTTCTTGACCCAATGCTGCAACGTAGTTTTGCTTCGACGACATATCGGTTCGGGTATAGAAATCGCAATAGATACATCTGGTTTTACAAAAAGGGACGTGTATGTATATGCCGGCCATTTTATTCTTTATACATCGTATCTATGAGGTCTTTGTATTTTTCGGCTACAAACTTGCGTTTAATTTTCAGAGTATTCGTTAGCTCACCTCCCTCCATCGTGAATGGTTCGGGTAGAAGCCTGTATTTTTTTATCTTTTCGTATGGAGCAAAGTTAGCCTGAAGTAATTCTATACGGGCATCAAGCATACGCAGGATATCTACATTATGAAATAGATCTTCCGGTTTATTGTATGTTATATTGTTTTCATCGGCATATTCTTCCAATGCTTTATAGTCGGGAACAATGAGGGCACTTACAAATTTTCTCTCATCGGCTATAATAGCGATCATGTCTATATATTTATCCTCTCCTACACGTGTTTCTATTGCCTGAGGTGCAATGTATTTTCCGTTAGCAGTCTTGAATAGATCTTTTATACGTTCTGTTAAGTACAATACATTACCCTCTAGTCGTCCGGCATCACCGGTTCTGAAAAACCCATCTTCGGTAAAGGATTCGGCTGTAGCTTCGGGCTTGTTGTAGTACTCGCGCATTACAGTTTTGCCTTTCACCAATATTTCGTTGTTGCTTTCATCTATCCTCACTTCTACTTCGGGCATAATAGTTCCTATTGATCCTATCACAAATCTCTGTTCGGGATAAAAGCTGACAGTTGCAGTTGTCTCGGTAAGCCCATATCCTACAATAATAGGAATATTTACCGACATAAGGAATTCGACTATAGAGTCGGATACAGGAGCTCCGGCACATGGGAAAATATTTCCTTTCTCAATACCTACCACCATTTTCAGTACGCGGAATACAGTATTATTGTATATGAAGAACTTGATGCGTGTACCCAACGGTGCTCTCAATCCATTGTTTTTATAATCGAGATTGTATTTTCGTCCGGTTTTCATAGAACTTGTATAGAGCCATTTCATGAAGCCTTTCGATTCCGATACTTTTGCATGTACTCCTGCATATACTTTTTCCCAAAAGCGAGGTACACTACACATTATTGTAGGTTTTACCTGCTTGATGGATTTTTGTATTTCTTTTGCATCCTGATTTATAGCAGTAGTCATTCCCTTATGAATCGCATAATAGGTCCATGCTCTCTCGAATATATGAGCCAACGGAAGGAAATTCATTGATAAATCTTTGTTCGACGTCATCGTCAGACGTATATCGTGGATACGAAATACTTGTAAGAAGCATGAATGGGGGAGTACTACTCCTTTAGGTTCCCCTGTGGTTCCCGATGTGTAGATGATACAAGCTATATCATCATCTCTGCGTTCCTTCATGCGTACACGGACTGTTACTTCTGTGTGTGAATTCTCTCCACTGGCTATGAAATCGTCAAAGTATATAGACGTTTTATCTTCGGGATGAAATTTAACTTTCGGATCGAATACGATTATTTTTTTTAATGCCGAAGATTCTTTTTGCTGTACTTTAAATGCGTTGTTATATTGGAATTGCTCTCCTGCAAACAATAGTTTTACATTAGCATCATTTATTATATATTCCACTTGTGTAGGGGAAGATGTGGCGTATATAGGCACAGATACACAGCGGTTGGCATAAGAGCCAAAGTCTGTAAAAAGATACTGAGGCATATTCTGTGAATATACAGCTATTTTATCACCTTCTTGCACTCCCATTTCTGCCATAGCCCATGCAGTCTTCATAACATTCTCAGAAAATTTTTTCCAAGATATGTTTTTCCATTTTTTTTCTTCTGCATTTCTATATTTTAGGGCTGTCTTTCTTCCATACCTAAGAGCTTGGCGATGTACCAATATGGACAAATGGTAATAATTCATGGGATTACGTTTTTTTGATTTTCTTATGGCAAAGGTAATTTATAATATGGAAAATATAGTATAGAATTGGCTTTTTTATAGTTGTACAAACAGTTGTTGTCGCGATAATCAAATGCGATAAGAGCAGAGAAAAGAGAATAAAAGCCTTTATCTATTGATTATATATATTACTTTTGTAGCTAAAGAAAAACTATGGCAGGGAGTGGAATGAAAAGTTTGGCAAAAGATACTGCAATCTATGGATTGAGCAGTATTGTCGGACGTTTTCTCAACTGGTGTTTATTTCCTCTTTATATCTCAGTTTTCAATCCGATGGAATACGGTCAGGTCAATCGTATTTATGCTTATGTTGCCGTATTAATGGTACTGTTGACATATGGTATGGAGACTGGTTTCTTTCGCTTTATGAATAAAAAGGAAGAAAATACTGCAACCGTTTATTCCACATCACTAATAACATTAGGTTTTAGCTCTGCCCTTTTTATTTTGCTTTGTTTTTCATTCATTACTCCTATTTCGGAACTTATAAAGTATGAGCATAAAGGTCATATTATGATGATGGCTATGACTGTGGCCATAGATGCTTTTATGACCATTCCGTTTGCATACCTGAGACATCAGAAAAGACCTATGCGCTTTATGATGCTCCGTATGACATTTGTATTATCCAATATAGTGCTGAATGTTTTCTTCCTTTTATTATGTCCTTGGCTGTATAAGACTTTCCCCGACCTTGGGTTAATGAAATTCTATCATCCCGATTTTGGTGTCGGATATGTATTTCTTGCCAATCTGCTTTCTACTCTTATTATACTTCTGTTACTTATCCCCAACACGATGGAGGGGTTGAAATTCCGCTTCGATAACACTCTGTTAAAGCGAATACTAAAATATTCTTTTCCCTTGCTTATTTTGGGCTTGGCGGGTGTGGTAAATCAGGCGATAGCAGGATTGGTATATCCTTATTTGTTCGGTGGTGATATTGTAGAGGCAGATACACAGTTGGGTATTTACAATGCCAGTCTGAAAATAACAGTTGTTATCACTATGTTTATTCAGGCTTTCAGATATGCATATGAGCCTTTCTTCTTTGGAAAGAGCGAAAATAAAGGAAATACAAAACCGTATGCGGATGCTATGAAGTATTTCATCATTTTTGCTTTATTCATCTTTTTGGGTATGATGTTCTATATTGATGTAATCAAGTTCCTCATGACCAAGGTCGGAAAAGATTTTATTGGAGGTTTGGATATTTTGCCCTATGCTATGTTGGGAGAAATATTTTTTGGAATATACTTCAATCTTTCTGTATGGTATAAGTTGACGGATAGAACTAAGTATGGAGCTTATTTCTCTGTCTTTGGGTGTGTTATTCAGCTTACTATGAATATTATATTAGTACCTATATACGGATATATTGCGAGTGCATGGGCTACGTTTGCATGTAATCTTTTGATTATGGTTATTTCTTATTTCTTCGGGCAGAAATATTTCCCTATAAAATACGATCTGAAAAGTATCTTTATATATTTTGCTCTAGCTGTAGGTTTCTATGCTGCTGCTATGCTTCCGCAAATAGATAATGAAATATTGCGAATGCTATATCGGACAGTATTATTAATCGTATTTGCTGTCATAATCGTAAAAAGAGATATGCCTTTGTCAAGCATTCCTGTTATAAATAAATATATAAAAAGAAAAACAATAAACGATAATGAATCGTGAATTGGGTGTTGAAATTGTATTAGGTAAGATCTCTATAGCTTAGTGTCGATTTTCTGGAACTTTATCTATAAAGAAAATACCTTTTTGAGAATAGGGTTAAATATAACAAATGAAAAACGGGTAAAATCTGTTACTTTCGTTACTTTTTAGTTAAAATAGTACTTTTAGGAATGACCAAAAGCTGTTGCTTAAAATAATATAAACCATTGAATCACATAAATAACTATTCTAAAATTTGAACAGAAAAATGAGAAAAATTCTTTTATTACTTGCCACATTCTTTTTTGTACTTCTTGTACAGGCAGATGAAGGTATGTGGTTGCTTAAAGAGCTGAACAAGCAAAGTATTGCTCGAATGAAGGAACTGGGCTTTACATTTCCTACAGATAGTATATATAGCGAAACTAATCCTTCACTGAAGGATGCAGTGGTAATTTTTGGCGGAGGATGTACAGGTGTTGCAGTTTCCGATCAAGGCTTGATTTTTACCAATCACCACTGCGGATACGGAAATATTCAGAAATTGAGCTCGGTAGAGCACGATTACCTTAAAGATGGATTCGTTAGTCAGACATTTTCTGAAGAGTTACCTGCTGAAGGTTTATCAATTCGCTTCCTTCGCGAAACTCAGGATATAACTGAGTTTGTAATGTCAACTATCTTGCCTGACGACACGGAAGAAGCTCGTGAAGCGAAAATAGATTCTATGTCGAACGAATATCTTAAAAAGTATAAGGGTAATGAGTTCGTGCGTGCTCAGGTGGTGCCATTTTATGCTCACAACAAATATTATGCTGTAATATATGATGTATTTAAAGATGTGCGTCTGGTATTCACACCACCGTCTTCGATCGGTAAATTCGGAGGAGAAACAGATAACTGGATGTGGCCTCGTCATACAGGAGACTTTTCTGTATTCAGAGTATATGCAAATAAAAATAATGAAGCAGCTAATTATAGCGAAGACAATATCCCTTATCGTCCGAAATATTCTGTGCCGGTATCTATTAAAGGATTTAAAGATAAAGATTATGCTATGACCATTGGCTATCCCGGCAGTACAGAGCGCTATCTGTCTTCGTGGGGTATTACGCAGATGGTAGAGTCGGAGCATAAACCTCGTATCGAAGTTCGTGGAGCGAAGCAAGATATCTGGAGAAAAGCAATGAATGCCAGTGACGCTATCCGTATTAAATATGCCTCGAAATATGCAGGAAGTTCTAACTATTGGAAGAATGCCATGGGGATGAACGAAGCTATTGCAAAACTGGATGTAATAAAAGATAAAGAGGAACTGGAAAATAGATTTTCTCAATGGGTGGCATCTTCCGGTAATGGAACTAAATATGGAGATGTTCTGTCTATGTTGAAAGATGGTTATACTTCTACTATGGATGTTGCGAAGAATCAAACTTATCTGTACGAAACATTTTATATGGGAATAGAAATTACCCGTATGGCTAATACGGCTTTGTTTGTTAGTAAAATGGAGAATGGAAACAAGGCGGAAGAATTGTCAGGGCGTATGTCTGGTATTTATAAAGATTATGAGCCTGCATTAGACCGCCATGTCATGCCTGTACTTCTTAAACTATATGCTGAAAGGGTGCCGGCCGAATATATGCCTTCTATCTTTGATAAGATAAAGAAGAAGTTTAAAGGAGATTATGATAAGTATGCAGAGTGGTTCTATAAGAATACGAAATTGACATCTTTGGATGGAACGATAAATCTGATAGCGAATGGAAAAGAAAAGGATATAATGAATGATCCGGCAATAGAACTTGCAAAATCATTAGAGCCTTGTTTGAAACTCCTTAGTGAAGGATCGCAACCATTTATTGCACAAATAGGTAAAGGAGAGCGTCTGTTTATGGCTGGTCTGATGGAGATGGAGCCGAATAAGACATTTTCTCCTGATGCAAACTTTACTCAGCGTTTGAGTTATGGCTCTGTAGGGGGCTATAAACCGGCAGATGCGGTAATTTATGAACACTATTCCACCTCGGAGGGAGTGCAGCAAAAAGAAAATGCAGAAGATCCTGAATTTGCTGTTCAGCAGTATATATTAGATGATTTGAAAAAAGGAGAGTTTGGTCAATATGCAGCCCCTGATGGCAAAATGCATGTTAACTTCTTATCGAATAACGATATTACAGGAGGAAACTCAGGTAGCCCTGTATTTAATGGTAATGCTGAACTTATAGGCTTGGCTTTTGATGGCAACTGGGAAGCATTGAGCGGAGATATCGTATTCGAGCCGGAATTGCAACGTACAATAAGTGTCGATATTCGTTATGTTCTCTATATTATAGATAAGGTAATGAAATGCCCTCGTATTGTAGATGAACTGAAAGTGATAAAATAAGAGATTTCTCTGATCGATAAAAATAGAAGAGGTCTGTTTCATGCGAAACAGACCTCTTTGTTTATTAGGATACAACTCTTTATCGATCTATTGTTTCGTAGAAATCGTCTCTGATTGGAGCAAATACATCTATCAGGTCGCCTGCCTCTATGCACACACAGCCATGTATAATATCAGGCTTCGCATAGAATCCGTCTCCTGCTTCCAATATTCGGGTTTCGTTGTTTATTGTAACTTCAAATTTGCCGGATACAACGTATGTTGTTTGCACGTGGAAGTGTTGATGTTCATAGCCTATAGCTCCTTTTTCGAACATAACCTTTACCATCATTATTGTATCATCGTACCCTATAAACTGCCGAGTGATACCTTCTCCGGCAGGATATACTTTTTCTTTTGCTCCAATAAAGAATGACTTGCTTTGTTTTTTTTTCATATCTTTAGACGTCCTTAATGATTGTAATACTATTGTTTTGTGGTATTGTAACCTTTATTTAATATTGAGTCCAAAAGTATTAATTTTATTTGTAACTGGTTGTTGCTACGATTGATTAAAGCGGTTTTGTTACTATAATCTTAATAGTGATATAACTTTTTAGAAACAATCGTCTATTGTAATATTGGTATATTTGCAGGAGATATTGAGCTATTCATCCAGCTAAAAATAGAAGGATAGTATTGGTTTATGTAGTTTTGTAAATAGGTGAATAATATTTTATAGTGTAAATTCGTAATTATCTATAGATTGATTATTCTTATCTGAAAATAGGTTTCCTTTGATCTGTCAGAGATATGTGTGTTAAGAATCAAATTCAGGATTTAGCTATCTGGAAGGCATTTGTAGATGGAGATAAAGATGCTTATGCTGCTATCTATAAAAGATTTGCTAAAGCTATGTATGTATATGGCCTGCATTATACATCCGATTATGAGTTGATAGAAGATGCTATACATGATATATTTGTGAAAATATATAATGATAGAAAAAAGCTGCCTGAAGTGAATAATATAAAATTCTATCTGTTTATTTCCCTGCGTAATACATTATTCAATAGGCTAAGTAAAAATAATGAGACATTCAAACTGGATAAGATAGATCCACTCTTTTTTGCCTCTTCATATAATATAGAGGAAGAGATTATGCTTAATGAAAAGTCTGAACAAGACCGAAAAATAATAAAGACTATAGAACAATATCTTTCTTCTCGACAGAAACAGGTTCTTTACTATAAATACGTAGAGCAATTATCGTATAAAGAAATTGCAGATATAATGGGAGTCAATATCCAATCTGCAAAAAATATGGTTCAGATTACTCTAAAAAAAATCAGGTCTTTGTTACCCGACTTGGTAACTTTCCCTCTATTCTTCCTTCTATTTTTTTAACAGCTTAAAATATTTCGAAAAAAACTAAAAAATAATAGAGTACTTTTTTACTCTATTTATGTCTGTTATAATAAAGGCCAATAAATAATGAAAAACAATTATGAGGAATATACATTCGATGAGTTTCTGAGCGATGATTTTTTCCTCGAATCGACATATAACCCCACACCCGAGACCGAACAGTTTTGGAGCAAACTGGTCGATACCGGAAAAATAGATGCTGATGTCTTTGCTCGGGCTCGACAATTTATCTTAGAACTGAACGAAAGTAACAAAGAAGTTGCTGACTTCGTAGATAGCCGTATTCCTTTTTTATGGGAACGTATAGACGAAACCATAAAGGAAAAGAAAAGAAAACTTTATTTAAGATCTGCTATAGCCATTGCTAGTATAGCTGTAGTATTTATTCTCTCTGTTGTTTTTATCAAACATGGTAATTCTGACATGGACAATGGTCTTTTAACAGAAGAAGTCGATATTCGGCATATAGCAAAGAAAAGTATATCGGATGAAATTCAGCTTATCAGTTCCGCCGGTGAATTATCTATTCCGGGAGATAGTGCGGTAGTAGATTATAGTCAGGGGGAAAATATTGTAGTAAACGATAAAGTAGTAGATAAAAAGTCTCAGAAGCTAGAATATATACAACTTGTAGTTCCCTATGGTAAGAGATCTTCAGTTATTTTATCTGATGGAAGTCAGATTTGGGTTAATGCCGGAAGTCGTATTGTATATCCTGTTTCGTTCGCTAAGGATGTCAGAGAAATATATGTAGATGGAGAAGTTTATGCAGATATTGTTTCTGATAAAGACCATCCATTTATAGTGAAAACGAAAGAAATGGATGTAAAAGTTTTAGGTACTCAATTCAATGTTATGGCTTATGAAAATGAAAAAGCGCATAGTGTTGTTCTTGTCAAAGGTTCTGTTGAAGTCGAAAATAGAACAGGAAAACAAGAAACAGTTCTGTTAAAACCTAATCAGCTTTTTTATGCTTCAGCAGAACATCGTAGAATAGAAAATGTAGATGTACTTAGTTATATATCATGGAAAAGTGGTTACAGTCTCTTTAAGAATGAGCGCTTAGGAGTTATTCTTGAGCGTCTTTCCCGTTACTATGGCATATCTATCAGTTGCGATGTCGATATTTATGATTTGCGTTGCTCCGGAGGGCTTGATCTTAAGGATAATATAAGTCAAGTGCTGGATGGTATTTGTCAGTCTGTATCAGTAAAGTATATCAAAGAAAATAATAAATATAAATTTAGTGTTAACCCCTAAAAAAGACTATGCCTATGACAAAATAATATACGAGAACAACAAAGGCGAACAATACTCGCAATATTGCCCGCCCTACATTTATGAATATACATTACTGTATAAAACATTAAATAACATACAAATATATGAAAAGATTTAACAACTATAAAAGAAAAACACACGGGTTGGTAATAAATCTAAGGGTACTTTTATTTTTCCTTATTTTTATATGTTCCGCAGTCGGATATCTTCAAGCTGAAAATGATATCCAAAGGTCAACTTACTCCCTTAAGATAGAGAATAAGAAGCTAACAGAAGCTATAGATGTTGTTCAGCGTAAAACTGGATATATATTTTTTTATCAGGACGAAAGCCTGGATAAAAAGAAAATAGTAAATCTGGCAACATCAAATCAGACTATCCAACAGATACTAGACCGATTATTTGAAGATACTGATAATGCCTATTTTATTGATGGGAGACAGGTTTTTGTTCGTAGAAAGAATGAAGTGAAAACTATCCCCACATCTCTCCAAAATCCTAAAATAACAATAAAAGGTCGAGTCTTAGATGCTCAAGGAGGGGCTGTTATTGGTGCAAGTGTTGTAGAAAAAGGTACAACAAATGGAGTTGTTACCGATGTTGATGGATATTTTACTCTTGCTAATATTACGCCAAATGCAGTAATCGCCGTTACATATGTTGGTTTTATGGCTCAAACTGTTGTTGCAAAAGCTGATCAGGTATATAATATACGGCTGATGGAAGATCCCAAATTAATGGAAGAGGTTGTTGTAATAGGCTATGGTACTCAACGTCGTTCTTTGGTAACAAGTGCTATTAGCAAACTGACAGTGGACGAAACAAATCTTCGTCAGGTAACCAGTCCGGGGCAACTTTTAGATGGGCGTATTGCAGGAGTAACAACATCTACAGGTTCTGGAAATTTGGGTTCCGGAGAGCGAATGAGTATACGCGGAATATCATCGCTTAGTGCAAGCAACGAGCCTTTGTATGTAATAGATGGTATTCCTATTACCAATCAGAATGCTAACCTATACGACTTTGGAGAGTCTATGGGGTCATTGTCCACTCTTAATATTACTGATATTGAGTCTATAGAGGTGCTTAAGGACGCTGCATCTGCTGCTATTTATGGATCGCGGGCTACTAACGGTGTAATAGTCATTACAACAAAATCTGGAAAAGAAGGAAAGTCAGACATACGTGTAAATGTTACTACAGGTTTTACTAAGTTTCCCAATATAGGAAAAATAAAGATGGCAGACTCCAGTCTTTATATAAGAGATTACAATGAGGGAGTTGCCAACTATAATAAACAATATGGACTATCTATTGGAAATTCGGGCTACAAGATCCCAATTTCAAACCCTTTTGGTAATTTGCCCGATACAGATTGGATGGATGTTATTACACAAACGGGAACTTTCTATAGTGTCGATGCTTCTTTTTCGGGCGGAACAAAAAAGACTAAATTTTATATAGGAGCCAATTATACAAATCAGGAAGGAGTTATTAAAACCAATAAAATGGAAAAAATAAACCTTAAGGCTAAGATTAGTCATGAATTGACTACTTGGCTCGAAGTTGGTGCCAATAACTCGGCAAACTATATGAAGAATAACCAGGTACCCGGTGCCAATCTGGGCACTACTATTATTGGTCGGGCTATATTGCAACGACCATTCGATCGTCCTTATAAACCAAATGGAGATTATTATGTAGGAGGAACAGATGAACTTACTTTTCACAATCCTCTACAAATCTTGAACGAGCAGGATTCTTATTTCGAAGATTTAAGATACTTAGGTAATTTTTACGGTTTGTTGAAGTATAAAAACAAACTATCATGGAAATACTCATTCAATGCCGATGTGCAAAATACATATGATTATACATATTACAATGAAAAACATCCTTATGGCATGGGGTTTGGCCGATTACTGGATCGTACACGATTGATCAAGAATTTGTTATCAGAGAATGTTATCAATTATAATGATAAGTTTAAAGATTTTTCATTGAACGCAATGGTTGGACATTCTTTTCAGAAAGTAACAACCACCACAACATATATTGATGCTCGTAATTTCCCTTCACCCTCATTTACAGTAGCCAGTGCTGCGGCAGAAACTACTTCATCTACCGGAAAAGGAATCTATGCAATGGAGTCCTATTTCGGTCGTACCACCTTGTCTTATCTCGATAAATATATTCTTACAGGTACATTGCGTACCGATGGTTCATCTCGTTTTGCTAAGGACTATCGTTGGGGATGGTTTCCGTCAGTCTCCTTAGGTTGGAATATGTCGGAAGAAAAATTTCTGAAAGACCGCGATGCTGAAGTTAAATTCCGTGTGAGTTATGGCAAGACAGGAAATCAGGATGGTATTGGCAGTTATGCATATCAGGCCTTGATGTCGGGTGGAACTAATTATGGAGGAGCTAGTGGTATAGCAGTATCAACATTCGGAAATGAAATTCTTACATGGGAAAAGGCTGACCAGTATGATGTTGGTTTCGATGTCACACTATTTAAAGGAAAATTGAATATGATGCTCGACCTATATCAAAAAAATACAAAGGATCTGATCTACAGTATGCCTGTACATGCAACTACGGGAGTAACAAGTATAACTTCTAATATAGGGTCTATGCGCAATAGAGGTGGAGAATTTACTGTTAATACTCATTTTAACTTTGGCAAGTTTGAATGGCTCTCTCAATTCAATATTGCTACCAATAGTAACAAAATAACAGCTTTAATAGGAGATGATGCTCCAATAAGTGTTGGCGGAAATAGAGCTTTGCAGGTAGGAAAAGAGATGGGTGCGTATTATATCTTTATCAAAGAAGGTATATATCAGTATGACGGAGAGGTGCCTAAAGAACAATACGAAATAGGAGTAAGGGCTGGAGATGTAAAATGGAGAGATGTCGATGGTAATGGTATTATCAATGATAATGATCGTGTAGTAACAGGCTCTCCTAATCCTGACTTTTTCGGGGGCTGGAATAATACATTCCGTTACAATGGTTTTCAGCTCGATGTATTTTTTTCGTATATGTATGGTAATGACGTTTATGCACAATGGCAAGTGGATGTTGCAAAGCTTGGACATCGTAACGCTGTACTCAAAGAGCATGCTGAAAATCGTTGGACAGGTCCCGGCTCTACAAATAAATACCCACGGTCTCTCAATGGAGATGCCAACAATACAAGGAACTCGGATAGATGGCTCGAAGATGGTTCGTTTATCAGGTTACGTACATTGACTTTAAGTTACAATTTTCCGGCTAAGATGTTGTCGAAAGTATATATGAAATCGCTGCGAGTATTTTGTCAGGGAGATAATCTCTTCCTTATAACTAAGTATCCGGGATGGGATCCTCAGGTTAGTAACAATCTTGATCCGCGCTTCCTGAATGTAGATACATTTGCTGTGCCTCAACCTCGAACATTTACTATAGGAGCAAATATCAGTTTTTAAAAAATATAGATATGAAAAAATATATAGTTATAATAATAAGCTTTGTATACATATTGAGCTCTTGTTCCGGACAACTCGATCAGTATTCTTTTTCATCTATATCGCCCGAAGCGGTTACAGAAAAAGATATTCCTGCCATTCGCAATGGGATGTATTATAGTGTTCAGAATGATCCGGGAGTGCGTTCGTATATAATGTTCGATATGTTGGGAGGAATACTCCGTACTGCTAATGGAACACCTAAAGATATAATAAATGGAACGTTAAGCCCTTTAAATTCATATATTGTTTCCGGCTGGAACGGCTATTTCAGTGCTTTATATCAGGTAAATAATATGATTGCGGTAAGTAACCGTTTCCCTTCTTCAGAGATAGGAATACAAGCTAAAGGCGAAGCTCATTATCTGAGAGCATATATTTACTTCTGTCTGGTAACCCGTTGGGGAGACATGCCTATATTGCGTCAGAATACAATGGATAAAGTATCCAGAGATCCTGTTGCAGAAGTGTGGAAGTTTATAGAAGAAGATCTCGATGCTGCTGCATCAATACTCGGATCTTCTAAAAATTATTATTATGTTTCTAGAGATGCTGCTATTGCTCTAAAAGCAAGAGCCTTGCTTAGTCAGGGAACATCTGAAAAGAAAAGACAAGCTGTTGAGTTGGCCGAAAGTCTAATAACTTCGGGTGTATACAAACTAGATAGTTTCGAAAAAATATTCCGTAAAGAGGCTAATAGTGAAATTATTTTTGCTTTTGAAAATATTACAGAAGAATCAAGTATCAATATAAGTGACTTATATTATACATATGCTCATCCAAATAAGGGACAAGGGTCATACAGACCGACTACAGAGTTGATGGATCTTTTTATTGAAGCAGATAAGCGTAAAGCTATTAGTTTTATAAATATAGCAGGAACTGACTGTATCAATAAATACCCGAGTGGACAAACAGGTCGCGATCCCGTAATTATTTCCCGTATTGCCGAAATGTATCTGATTAGCGCCGAAGCTCAAGGACGTTCTGCTGGTGTCGGTCGATTGAATGAATTGCGCCGATTTAGAGGGTTAACTGATATATTTCCAGCTAATGATAATGATTTTATAACAGCAATATTAGATGAACGCAGAAGGGAACTGATGGGAGAGAATTTTATGTTCCATGACTTGGTAAGAACAGGAAGAGCTAAACAGGAATTAGGACTACTCGATCATCAAATGGTGTTGCCTATACCCGGGCGAGAATTGCAGTTGAATCCGAATCTGGCACCGAATATCGGATATTAACAACTAAAATTTATTGACAATTATGAAAAATTTTAAATATATGAAATTATTACTGCTAAGTTTAGCATTTATATATAGCAATTTCGGCTGTAGCGATAATGAATACAGTTTCGACTACAAGGCTGAACCCAAAACCGAGATTGGAATAAAGCTGGTAGAAGGTACAAATCTTTTTGCTCAGATATATACAGATTCTACTTATACCGTGACAGATGGAGTGAAAGCTACCGAAATACACTATCTATCACAAAAAGGATTAGCTATGAAAATATTTATATTCGAAGTTGATCTTAAAAATCCAGATATTCTTATTGAAGCATCTTCTCCTAAAGATAAGCCTATTTATGCGATGCAGCAGATGACCAAACAAGCTACTTTTGTAGATAAAGAGGGGCATAAAGTTTGGGCAGGTGTTAATGCCGATTTTTATAATATGTCTACAGGTGAGCCGCGTGGCGTTTTCTATAAAAAGGGTACAGCTATAAGAACTAAGTTCGATAGTGGAACACGTAGCTTTTTTGCTATAATGAAAGATAAAAAAGCCTTGGTGGCTACAAGTGCAGAATATACCGATATAGCAGCTACAGGGGATATAGTAGAAGCAGTAGGAGGGAGTGTTACTCTTGTCAGTCAGGGCAACGTAGTAAAACATGCTGATACTACTATCGAACCACGGACTTGTATTGGTATCTCTAAAGACGGTACAAAAATATATATACTAGCCGTAGATGGGCGTAATTTCTGGTATTCCAATGGAATGGGCTTTGAGGAACTGGGCGAATGTATGCAAGCTATGGGTGCATATAATTCCATTAATCTTGATGGCGGAGGATCTACAACTTTCTTTGTACGTAGTACATCCGGATTTGAAGATAACCGTTTTCAGATAAGAAATTGGCCTACTGATAATGGTGGGCAAGAACGTTCTGTGGCAAACGGATTATTGATTATTTCAAAAAAGTAATGCTAAAAATGAGTTCTTATGACTAAAGTATCAAAATATATAAATTTTATATTTCTCGGAATACTATTAGCTTGTTTTGCATCATGTTCCGATGATGAAGGGCTTGGTAGTTTTACCCCGAAAATTCCGGAGTTTTCTTTCGATAAAACAATGGTTAATGCAACTAAAGATGGAGGTGATTATAGTGTAAATGTAATATCGAATCTACCTTGGAGAGCAAAATCGAATGCCGATTGGATTTCCTTTAAAAGTGAAAATGGGCTGGGTGACGGTAAATTTGAATTTACAGTAACCCGCAATCGTACAATTCAGGAGCGTTCTGCTGATATTGTTGTATGGGTTACAGATGAGGAATTAAAGACCATAAAAGTAATACAGGCACCTAGTGAAGCTAGTGACTTAGTTGTACACTATTACGTGAAAGCGGATGGTGATGCAGCCAACGATGGACTTTCCTGGAGTACACCTGTTACTCTCGAAAAGGCAATGGATGAAATGGTCGATGGCGACTTCTTGCATATTGCAGCAGGAACTTATAAGCCTACTCGTATCTTGTCGGGCGGAAGTACCAGTAATGCGGGTGATATAACTTTCGAAATACATAGTAATGTTACACTTATTGGAGGATATCCTGCTGATGCAGCAGAAGGAGCTGTGTCAGATCCATCTGTGAATAAAACAATATTGAGTGGGTTGCACAATAGTGGACAGGCATTTCATACGGTTGCAGTGTCTGCTCCTATAGCCACAGGAAAGAAAGTATTGCTTAAAGGTCTTTTAATAAAGAACGGAAAAGCAGCGGCAAGCGGTACCGGTAGCATAAGTATAAATGGGGTTCCGTTTTATCGCTTCTATGGTGGAGGACTCGTTTCCGGCAAATCATTAGTCGAAGTTGTAGATTGCGAAGTCTCTGATAATATTTCAGGACTACATGCCGGAGGAGTTTATATTGCCGGAGGCGGAACTGTCAAGTTCGAAAACACTGTAATAAAGAATAACGTAGCGACTACTAATTCGTCTAATTGTGGAGGTGTATTTATTGATGGTTCTACAGTCTTTTTCAATAATTGTTCTGTAGTAAGTAATTCTTGTACAGGTGTAGGAGCAGGTATTTATGCTTTCAATAGTAGTACACCTACCTATACATATATTTATAATACTACTGTTGCTTATAATAATAATGATGCCAATGCTGCTAATCAGACTCGTAGAGGAGGAGGATTTTATGGACGTGAGAATTCGGTGACAGTAATAGTAAACTCCACCTTCTATGGAAATGAAGGCGGACATGGAGCCGGCATCAGTATCTACGGGGCATCGGGTAGTGCTGCTAAATTGGATATAATCAATTCTACAGTATCGGCAAACAAGGTTTATAATAATGGTGGAGGTATTGAAGTTGCCAATGCTTTTGCTACAGTAAATTCTTATAATACTATTCTTTCAGGTAATACTGCCGGAGGAACAGGTAATGATTTATTTGGTACAGCTAAGTTTTATAATAGTATAAATGCTAATAAAATTTATAATGTAGATGGAAATGACGTTAGTGGGCTTACTTTTGATCATACTACAATGCTGGGAGCCTTGAGTAATAATGGAGGAAAAACAGAAACTTGTGCTTTGTTAGGAGGATCTGCCAATCCGGCAACGACTCAGGGTATGACCTCCGGTGCATTAGAGGCTTTGGGTACAAACTATTCGCCTGCTATTGGTGCAGATGTTATAACAAAAGATCAGACAGGTAAATCCCGTATTGGAAAAACAGTTATTGGGGCGGTGGTTCCTAATTGATTAAATGCAGTCTTTGAATTGTGAGGTAGTTTTGAAAATAATTAAGGTTTCTTTTCTAAGAATTTTATTTCAGACTGCCTCACATATTCTTATCTTTGATGATGAAAAAGAGCTCTGAAATATAAGCTGACATATCTATACCTAAATCTTAGAATTAATGAAAACAATTTTGTTAAAAAGACAACTGTTTATCTGTGTACTATTATTTTCTACATGCTTTTCCTTATTTGCTCAGGATATTGTATATACTGATGCTACAAATCTAAACCTTATAGGAAAAGCGAACTCTATACCTCACTATTATCATAGGGTGGATACAGCCAAATACAATGATATGCCGTTGAATGTGAAAAAGCTATTTACTAACTCTGCGGGATTAGCAATTACTTTCAAAACCAATAGTAATATAATTACAGCCCGATGGTCTACTGTCAGTTCCAAAACGGGTAGTAATATGACAGCTATAGCTAATAAAGGGCTTGATCTCTACATAAAGCGTGATGGTAAATGGATCTTTGCAGGGGTGGGACGCCCTACAGAGAATTTTACTACAGCCAAGATTGTAGAAAATATGCAAGATGGAGAAAAAGAATGTTTGTTGTATCTGCCATTATACGATGAAGTGAAAAATTTAGAAATAGGGGTTGCTAAAGGAAGTATTATAGAATCATTAGAGAGTCCTTTTAGGAAAAAGGTTGTGATATATGGTTCCAGCATTTTGCAAGGAGCATCTGCTTGTAGGCCGGGCATGGCATACCCTGCTCGTATGGCTAGAAAAACAGGTGTGAACTTTATTAATCTGGGATTAAGTGGAAACGGGAGAATGGAAGCTTCTGTAACTAATATGATTGCAGATATTGAAGCAGAAGCTTATATTCTCGATTGTGCTCCTAATCCAAGTCCAGAAGAAATTACTCAACGTACCGGATATTTAGTAAATACTATACGGAAACATCATCCTAAAGCTCCCATTGTTATGATTCAGAGCGTGGTTCGCGAAAGTGGTAACTTCGATATGAAAGTAAAAGAAAGGGTTGCTGCTCAAAACAGAAACTTTAAAATAGAATTTGAGAAATTGAAGTCAGCGGGAGTCGATGATCTTTATTATATCGAAGGAGATCTTTTAGGTTCTGATCATGAGGGAACTACAGATGGTATCCATCCTAATGATATAGGATTCGATCGGATGCTTAATATAATAGAGCCGATAGTGATCGATATTCTTAATAAATATGGCATTTAAGTTTTATGTCTTTTTAAATTAAATATAATAATGAAAAAACAGTATTTGTATTTTATCCTGTTGTTTCTTGTCATTTGTGGAGGAAGCTCTGCACAGCAACGGTATAAGAGACCTGTGAGGCCTGTGAAAAATGTTATTCTGATGATTCCTGACGGTACATCTACGAGTGTATTGTCTATTGCCCGTTGGTATCAACGTTATAATAACGGAGCTCATAATTTGAATTTGGATCCTTATTTGTGTGGATTGGTGAAAACATATTCATCTAACTCTCCTATACCTGATTCTGCTCCGGCTATGTCTGCATACACTACCGGAGTGCCGGCTCAAAAAGGAAATGTGGCTATTTATCCTCTAGTAGATGTTAAGCAAGATATAGATCCGATAGATCCGACAATGGCTTATCAACCTTTAGTTACAGTCCTGGAGGCTGCAAAATTTGAAAAGAACAAAGCAACAGGAGTGGTTGTTACCACCGATTTTTGTCATGCTACCCCCGCTGCATGTGCTTCACATTACTATAACAGGGGGGCATATGAATATTTAGGACCTCAAATGGCTTATAATAATCTGGATGTGGTGTTTGGAGGAGGTTATTCTGCGGTAACAGACGATATGAAACAATATTTTAAACAAACGAATACTAAATATTTTCAAGAGGATCTGGATGCTTTCCGTAATTTTTCGGGAAACGAAAAGGTTTGGTCTTTGTTTAGCTCACGTAATATCGCTTATGATATAGATCGTAATGACGCAGCAGAACCTTCTTTGGCTGAGATGACGAAAAAAGCATTGGAGAGGCTCGATAAAGAAGATCGAGGATTCTTCCTTATGGTAGAAGGAAGTCGGGTGGATATGGCTGCTCATGCTACCGACCCTGTCGGTATTATTACTGAGTTCATTGCTTTTGACAAGGCTGTAGGAGAAGCTATTGACTATGCTAAAAAGAATGGAGAAACGGCAGTTGTTATTCTTCCCGATCATGGCAATAGTGGATTCAACTTCGGCGATAAAACTCTTAAAGCCTATTCGGAAAGAGGATTAGATGATTCTTTTGCCAGTGTTTCTAAATATAAAAGAACTTCGAAGGGTTTGGAGGATATTTTGTTGACTACTAAACCGGAAGATATTAAATCAGTATTCAAAGAATATACTGATATCGACTTGTCAGAAGATGAAATAGATCTGCTAATGTCTTCAAAAAATTATAAAGTAGCAGACTATACTCAAGTGGGAAACACTGCCAATATGGTCTCGAGTATCGCTAAAATTATGACTTCTCATACTCATTTCGCTTTCATTAGTGGAAATCATACAGGAGAAGATGTTTTCCTTGCTGCTTATCATCCTCAAGGAGATATTCCTGTAGGGTTAAATACAAATATCGAGGTTAATCAATATTTATGCGATCTGCTAGGTTTACAGCATACACTTCTGGAACATACTCAAAAAGTGTTTGTAAAACATTCAGATGTATTTAAAGGATATCAATATACAATAGATAATAATCCGAAGAATCCTACCCTTACAGTGAAGAAAGGAAAATCCACATTAGTTATACCTGCATTCAAATCTGTAGGGTATCTTAATGATGAACCTTTCAATATTGGGTCGGTTACAGTCTATATTGATAAAAATAATACATTCTATTTGCCTGCTAATATTGTAGATAAGATACAATAAAATATTGTAAATATCTTAAGAGCCGTAGAGAGATTCTACGGCTCTTTTTTGTTATAAATGTTAATTATGATATAGTCGAAATAGGTATGGCTTCTACGGTGAATATTTAACATTTAGTGCGGTGTATTTATATGGCATAAAGCTCTGATCTTCCATCTTTTTTTATTAATTTCGAGACCTAAAGTAGAAGTACCAATGAAATTAACATTTGAGGAATAGTTGTCTCCAGATAACTTCCCTCAGAATATAGAATCTAATTATGACAAAAACAAACCGAAGGGATTTCCTGAAAACTTTAGGATGCTTAACAGCTCTTACTATTGTACCTCGTCATGTACTAGGTAATGGATATTTGGCTCCCAGCGACCAACTGACCAAAGGAATTATTGGAACAGGAGGTATGGGACGTGGACACTTAAACTATGGAGGCACGCGTCTCGTCGCAGTTTGCGATGTGGACAAGAAGCACTTAGAATTGGGGATGAATCTTGTGAAGGATAAAATCGCAGGTTATCATGATTTCCGAGATCTTATTCTGGATAAAAATGTGGATATTGTACATATAGCGACCCCTCCTCATTGGCATGGTATTATGTCGGTTGAAGCAGCCAAAGCAGGAAAAGATATTTGGTGCGAAAAGCCAATGACACGGACTATCGGAGAAGGTAAACGTGTAATGGAAGCTGTGAAGCAATATGGCAATATGTTTCGTCTTAATACCTGGTTTCGTTTCAAAGATAATTTCTATGGATTAGGTACTCCTGTAAAACCTCTTAAGAAGCTTGTGCAAAGCGGTATGTTAGGTTGGCCTTTGAAAGTAACTATCAGTCAGCATACTGGTTTCAACTGGAAGTTCTTCTGGGTAGGAAAAGAATATCTGGCACCTGAGCCTGTTCCGGCAGAATTAGATTATGATATGTGGTTAGGGCCAGCTCCTTATAAGCCATATAATTCTCACCGTGTACATTCCACCTTTCGTGGCTATTGGGATTATGATGGTGGTGGATTAGGCGATATGGGGCAGCACTATATAGACCCTGTTCAATATATATTAGGTAAAGATAATATAAGCCCCGTAAAAGTAGAAGTGGATGCTCCACAACAGCATCCCGATGCTATCGGAACTTGGCGTTCTATAACCTTTACTTACGATGATGGTTGTCAGATTGTGCTTTGGGGTGAAGATTATGGAGACTCTAATACTCCATATATATCAGGTCCAAAAGGTAATGTATACAAAAACTTTGTATGCGATATCCCCGATTGGGAAAAGAAGCTAGCCGATTATCCTGAGCCGGAACCTCAAATGACCGATTTTATAGAAAGTGTAAAAACCCGTAGGCCATTTGCTCTTAACGAACAAAATGGATTCCGTTCGTCTACAATCGTAAATATGGGTATTGTAGCCTTACGACTGAATAGAACATTGCATTTTGATCCAATAAAGCTCGAATTTATTAATGACGAGGCAGCTAATCGTTTGTTGGATCAGCCGATGCGTTCACCTTGGAATATTTAATATAAAAACGAACACGAATAATGAAAAAAATATATTTATTAGCAAGTATTATCCTATGTTCGGCAATGCTATTTGCACAAGCGCCGGCAAATCGTACTACGCAAACGATTGTAGCAGATGTACTTGCTCAAATGCCTGTACAGCAAGGTGCAAAATATAACAACTTGATGAAAGACCTTAGCGGCACAGGAGAAGAAGGTGTCGTGCAATTGGTGAAAATGATGAACCCTCCGGGCAAAGGGTCAAATGCTTCGGTAGAATATGCCCTTAGTGGATTGTCTCATTATGTATCGGGTCTCACTGTCGATATGCCACGTCTGACAGTTGCTAACGCATATGTAAAGGCTCTTGATCTGGTAACGGATCGAGAAATAAAGGCCTTCATAATACGGCAATTAGAAATAATAGGAAAAGAAGAATCTGTTGCCAAATTAGCGTCATATCTTAACGATGAAGTTCTTAGTGGCCCTGCTGCTCGTGCTTTAGCTTCTATAAATACACCTGAAGGTGGTAAAGCTTTATTAGGAGCATTGGGAAAAGCAGGAAATAATAAAACAAAGGAAGATATTATTTTAGCTATTGCCCATATGCAGCTCGCAGAAGGAGAAGCTCCTCTGAAATCGCTATTAGGAACAGGGGATGAGAAAATGCAAAAAACACTCCTTTATGCATTAAGTCGTGTTGGCTCAAAATCATCTTTACCAGAACTCGCTTTGTTAGCAGAAAAAGCAAATTTCGGAATGGAAAAAACAGGAGCGAACGAGGCTTATATAGCTTTACTAAAGCGTGTTCTGAAACAAGGTGATGTAAAAGAAGTGGAAAAAGCAGCAGCCGATCTTATGAAGAAAGCCTCTAAGGCTGGACAAACACAAAGCCGTGAAGCTGCACTGGAAGTCTTGATGGCAGCAAAGCCTGCTGAAGCGTCGAAGCTCTTAATGAATGCATTGAAAGACTCAGACAAAAATTATCGTAACGCAGCTTTGGCCTTTGCTTCACAATATGCAAACTTAGGTATGTATATTGAGTTGGCGAAGCTCGTACAGAAAGGAAAACCCGAAGTGAAAGAAGATATTCTCAACAGTATCCTTATTGATATAAGAGATACGGAAAAGAAGAAGATGATAGAAGAAATACGTTTGGTTGCAAAAGGTGATGCAGCTGTTTCTTTTATACAAGTTATAGGTAATCTGTTGGATGAAAAACAAAAAGAGCCATTAGAAGTAAGATTGGCTGCTATGCGGGTATTATCTTCTACAGGTGATGCACAGGCAGGTTTGGCTCTGATTGATCAACTTGCAAGTAACGATTCTAAGATAGTGACTCAGGCAAAAGAATCTTTAGCATCTTTTGGTATGGGAATAACATCGGAGGTTGCAGCAGTAATACCTAAGGCTACTGATGCAGGAAAAATCGCAGCCTTAGAATTATTAGCCTTGCGTAAGGCTAATAGCCAAACGGCTGTAGTAATAGAGCAAATAAATACAGGATCGCCATCCGTGAAAGCTGCTGCTTATACAGCCTTAAGAGATGTTGTGTCACCGCAGAATATAAAAGAACTATATTCTATGCTGGAGAGTGCAGAACCTGCGAATATTGCACCAATACAAAAAGCTTTGACTAGCGCACTAAATATATATCCGCAGAATAAGCAGGCCGAAATCGTAGTGAATCAGATGGAGAAAGTAAATAATGGTAAAGAGTATCTGTATTATCCGGTATTGGCCGGAACAGGAGACCCTGCGGCATTAGCTATTATCTCTGATAAATTTACAAGCGAAACAGGAGAAGCTAAAAATGCAGCTTTCCAAGCTCTTGTGGACTGGAAAGGCATAGAGGCAGCTGAAAAATTGTACGCTATAGCTAAAGACGCTTCTGCCTCCGACTATTCTAGCAAAGCATTAGATAGATATATACAACTTGCCTCATCTTCTCTTCTTACAGGAGAAAACCGTCGTATGCTACTTACTAATGCAATGGAGATAGCAAAGACTGATACTCAGAAAAATCAAATATTAAAGGAGCTTGGTAATACAGGTAGCTTCTTAGGAATGGCTCTTGCAGGACAATATCTCGCCTCGAAACCGGTACAACAGGCTGCGGCTAATGCTGTGATGACAATTGCACTGGCTAATAAGGACTTTACAGGGAATATTGTAGAAGATCTTTTGAAAAAGGTTTCTCAGGTATTGGATAATCCGGATGCAGACTATCAGAAACAAGCTATACAAAAACATCTGAATGAGTTGCCTAAAGAAGAAGGATATGCATCTATATTCAATGGTAAAGATCTTTCCGGATGGAAAGGACTGGTAGAGAATCCAATTGCTAGATCTAAAATGAAACCTGCAGACTTAGCTGCAAAACAGGCTGCTGCCGATCAGCTGGCTAAAACTCATTGGCTGGTTCAAAATGGAATTTTGGCCTTTGATGGTAAAGGGCATGATAACTTATGTACTGTAAAACAATATGGAGATTTCGAAATGTTGGTTGATTGGAATCTTGATATAGCAGGACCTGAAGCAGATGCCGGAGTATATCTGAGAGGTACACCACAAGTTCAAATATGGGATACAGCCCGTGTGAAAGTAGGTGCTCAGGTAGGTTCCGGAGGATTATATAATAATCAGAAGAATGAGAGCAAACCGCTTGTAGTTGCAGATAATAAATTGGGGGAATGGAATACATTCTATATTAAGATGATTGGTGATCGCGTAACAGTGAAACTTAATGGAGTTCTGGTTGTAGATAATGTAATTCTTGAAAATTACTGGGATCGTACTCAACCTATATTTCCTACAGAACAGATAGAATTGCAGGCTCATGGCAGTAAAGTCTATTACCGTAATATTTATGTAAAAGAACTGGAACGTCCTGAACCTTTCGAATTGTCTGCACAAGAAAAAAAAGATGGTTATAAGGTATTATTCGATGGTACAAATATGCACCAATGGACAGGAAATACAGTAGACTATATTTTGGAAGATGGCTGTATCTCTATGCATCCAAGTAAGGCTCATGGCGGAAACTTATATACAAAAGACGAGTATGGTAATTTCATATTCCGTTTCGAGTTCCAGTTGACTCCGGGTGCTAATAATGGCTTGGGTATCCGTACTCCTATGGAAGGCGATGCAGCATATGTAGGTATGGAACTTCAGATTTTAGATAACGAAGCACCTATTTATAAGAATTTGAAACCTTATCAATATCACGGATCTGTTTATGGCATTATTCCTTCCGAAAGAGGTCACTTAAAACCGGTTGGAGAGTGGAATTATCAGGAAGTGATTGCTAATGGTGACAATATTAAGATCACATTGAACGGAGTAGTTATTCTGGATGGAAATATCAGAGAGGCTACAAAAGCGGGTACTCCTGACGGAAAAGAACATCCTGGGCTTTTCAATAAGACTGGTCATATCGGATTTTTAGGTCACGGATCTCCAGTTAAGTTCAAAAATATAAGGATCAAAGAATTGAAACCTTAATCGAGAGAACAGAATAGTTTTGAAATAAATATATAAAACGGGCGGAAAGGTAATTTCCGCCCGTTTTATATATGTCAAATTTTTTATTTGCACTGTTATAAGCTTTCCAGCATTCTTTTTATAACTGTCTGAGCAGATATTTCTCTATTGGCAGCCTCTTGTATAACTATAGATTGAGGACTTTCTATAACATCGTCGCTTACTATCATATTGCGTCTTACAGGTAGGCAATGCATAAAAAGAGCGTTGTTTGTCAGAGCCATTTTTTCTGTTGTAACTGTCCATGACATATCTTTACTGATAATCTGTCCATAATTAGGGTCTGCAAAAGCCGCCCAGTTTTTTGCATATACGAAGTCTGCACCTTCCAAAGCTTTATCCTGTTTGTATTCGACTTTTGCTCCTCGTACAAATTGAGGTGCAAGTTCGTAGCCTTCAGGATGTGTAATTACAAAATCCACATCAGCTTCATTCATAAAGTCTGCAAAAGAGTTTGGAACAGCCTGAGGTAAAGCCTTTGGATGTGGAGCCCATGTAAGTACTACTTTGGGTCTGTCTTTTTTCTTATATTCCTCTATTGTTATCAGGTCGGCAAATGCTTGCAAAGGATGACCTGTTGCAGCCTCCATACTAAATACTGGTCTGCCTGAATATTGGATAAATTGGTTTAATATCTTTTCTTGATAGTCATCTTCTTTATTCTCAAATTGAGCAAATGCACGCACTCCGATTATGTCGCAATAGCTTCCCATTACAGGAATAGCCTCCAGTATATGTTCCGATTTGTCACCATCCATGATAACCCCTCTCTCAGTTTCCAGTTTCCATGCTCCCTGATTGATGTCCAGTACCATAGTATTCATGCCCAGATTCATTCCTGCCTTTTGTGTACTCAGTCGTGTACGAAGGCTGGAGTTGAAGAATACCATCAATAAGGTTTTGTTTTCGCCAAGATGTTTATAGGCAAAACGATTCTTCTTTATTTCAAGAGCTTCTTTTATTGCGGCATTCAGGTTGCCAAGGTCTTTTACATTAGTATATGTTCTCATCAAAAAAATCTTATGCGGTTAATTAATTATGATTATAAAGATAGACAATAGTATCGAAACGATTGCACTCAGAGATAATTTATAGATGTTGTCCAACTATGAAAAAGCGTAATCGAAGCTTAAATATTGTTCTCATATTCAATTGTATTCTAAAAAAATATCTTTACTCGTTTGTCGAGTAGATAAACTATATAAGACAATAATGCTGCAATAATTACTACCAATACATATTTATAGATTGTATATTCATAAGGAATCTGTAATGTATATATTACCAAAGGATGAATAAAATATATTCCGGAAGATAAACTTCCGATAAAGGATTTTCCGGAAGACATCATCGGATGTTTTATAACATAAGCAAACAGAGCCGGACAAATAAGAAAAGGTGATAAAAGAAAATCCTGATATATATAAATATCTCTATAAAATACATATTGATAATAAGCTTCCATAACAAGACTTATAGCCCCTATAATAATGCATGAAAGAAGTATTTTGTCAGATATTGAATTTTCTATATCTTTTGCTTTGATATAATATCCCAGTGCGATGAAGGGAAAAGCTAAGGTGATACCGCTCCTGTATAAGTATAGGTATTCGTGATGTTCTTTACTGAAAAAATATCCTACAATAAATGACAATAGAGCTATAAGAAGGATAAGGTTGTCTTTTTTTACAATCTTTTTTAGAGCAAAGAGAAATAGGATACCAACAAATAGAGCCGGAAGATACCAAAGGTGGAAATATCCGAATATCAAATTACGTATTGTTGATTTTAAATCGCCTAATGAAAACCAATAAGGGGAATATATTATCGACCAGGTTACATATATTATCAATAAATGTTTTACATAGCTTAATAGCTTTTTAGGCTTATCTAATCTCGAGCATATAAAATAACCGTTTATGATGAAGAATATGGGTACAGCTATTCTCGCAATACCATTAGATACCAGCCACCCAGCCATCTTATGTGATGGAAATAATGGCTGCATATGGCTACTAACAACCAATAGGCTAAGAAGAATCTTAAAATAATCGAGTTTTATATTGCGTTCCATCATTCCGTCGGGTAATTCTTAGTATCTCTTTTTCGGTCATACAGCTTTTTACTTTTGTGTATTTTCGTTATACGCTTCCATCCGGGAGATTGAGATAACTCTTCGTCTCTGTCAGCCTTTTTTACGGCTTTTATGTAATCTTCTATCTTTATACTGTTTGTGTTGTTCTTTCTTCTTTTCTTGCTCATGTTCTGGTTTGTCCGTTACCCTCTATTATCCATTTATAAGTGCATAGTTCTTCTAATGCCATTGGCCCACGAGCATGCATTTTTTGTGTACTGATACCAATTTCTGCTCCCAGCCCAAACTGAGCCCCATCTGTAAAAGCGGTAGAAGCATTTGCATAAACACAGGCTGCATCTATTATTTTTTCGAAAAAAGAGATTGCCTCTTTATCTTCACTGATGATGGCTTCACTATGTTTCGAACTATATTTAGAAATATGTGATATTGCTTCTTCGATATTATATACTGTCTTTATAGCCATCTTGTAATCGAGAAACTCTGTGCCGAAACTGTCCTCATCTGCTTTTTTTAATAAATCATAAGAGTAATGAGGGAATAGAGCTTCGTATGCTTGCTTATCGGCATATATGGTTACGTTTTTCTTTTCCAAATCTTCGCATAAGTAGTGAAGGTCTTCAAGTCTTTCTTTATCAATAACGAGGCAATCTAAAGAATTGCAGACACTAACCTTACGGGTTTTAGCATTAGTTATTATATCTTTTCCTTTTCTTAGGTCTCCCTCTGTATGGAAATAAGTATGACATACCCCGGCTCCGGTTTCTATAACAGGTATACGTGCATTTTCTCGTACATAGTCTATTAGTTCTCTGCCCCCTCGTGGAATAATAAGGTCTACATACTCTCGTGCATTTAGTAACTCATCAGTTGCCGATCGTTCATTGGGCAAAAGGGTACATACATTTGGATTTATTCCATTCTGATCTAATACATCCCTTATGATACCAACAATCGCTTCGTTCGAAAAACGGGCATCAGAGCCACCTTTCAGGATGCAGGCATTACCCGATTTGAAGCAAAGAGAAAATACATCGAAGCTAACGTTAGGACGAGCCTCGTATATAATACCGATCACACCGAATGGAACACTTATTTTAGATAAATGCAGGCCATTAGGTAAAGTTTTTTGCATCAAATATTTACCTGTCGGAGAAGACAAATGAACTACATTCCTTATATCTTTTACGATGTCTACTATCCGTGCTTCGTTAAGCAATAGACGATCGTATTTGGGGTTGTTTATGTCCATCCTTTGCAGATCTTTCTGATTCTCTGCAAGAATATAGTACATTTTAGACTCGGTTTCTTTGGCAATAGCTTCCAGTATTGCATTTATTTCTTTTTCTTCCAACAGGTTCAGGCTTTTCGAAACCTCAGATATCAGTTGGAACGTGCTCTGGTGATAGTCGTCCATTTTTATTTTTCAATATATAAATAATCGTAATGAATAATCGCTTTCCTATTATTTTTTCCTATTATTTCTTTTGCTTTTTCGCTGCTGTATGCTGTTCTCCCTATACCTATTTGTTTGCCGGATTCGTCTATAATGCGAACTATATCATCATTTTCAAAGTTGCCGATAATTTTTGTCACACCAATAGGTAAGAGGCTAACAGCCTTATTGCCTAGTAAAACTTCTTTAGCTCCCTCATTGATGTGTAACTCTCCTTTAGTAAAGCCTTCCGAATGTGCAATCCATTTTTTTACACTCGTTGTTCCTTTGGCGGCAGGAACGAAACGGGTAGATAACGCCTCTTTGCTTTTTATCAGATCTGTAAGTATATTATCCTGTCTGCCATTGGCTATAATTACTTCTATTCCTTCTTCTGCCACCTTTCGGGCAATATTATATTTAGTTATCATACCTCCACGTCCAGTAGAGGATTTGGATGATTGTATACAGCTCTCTATATTATCCTTAGGCTCTATTATCCTTAATATCTCAGACTCCGGTTTTGACGGATCACCTGTATATATGCCATTTATATTACTTAAGATAATCAATTTCTTGGCATCCATCATTGTAGCCACCAATCCCGAAAGTTCATCATTGTCTGTAAACATGAGCTCGTTTACAGAAATAGCGTCATTTTCGTTTACTATTGGTATTACTTTATTTTCGAGCATTACCGACATGCAGTTTCGCTGATTGAGATAATGACGACGGGTTGCAAAATCTTCTTTAGTTGCCAGTATTTGTCCACATACAATATTTTGCTGGCGAAAAAGATCCGAGTATCTGTTTATAAGCTTTACTTGTCCTATTGAGGCATAGAGCTGACGGGCAGAGATAGTATCTAACTTTGTCTTTGGCTTTATTTCCGATCTGCCTGATGCCACTGCTCCTGACGATACAAGGATTACCTCTATGTTATTCTTATGCAACTCGCCTATCTGATCAACCAGAGCAGACATTCTAGTGACATCGAGAGTCCCGTCTTTGCGGGTAAGTATCTGACTTCCTATTTTTACAACTATACGCTCTTTCATATAAAAATATACCTAAAGTAACAAAGTTATAATTTTATTTTTAGTAAAATGTTGTTGTAAAAATAAAATAGATAGAAAATAGATATTTGATATTTGTGTAGTCTGATGTAATAATACTCTATCAGAATTTGTTTATTGCCAGCCAAACAGATTTAATCTGCACACTATCATTCAGGGCAGTTATCTTAAAGAATGGTTTCTCATTGTGGAAGAGGTATTGAAATTTATATCTCTTATAGTCGTCATATTTGTTATCTCTTTCAACGTGGAATCCGTTAGCGTCGATAGCAAATTTTCCTTTAGCTTCTACCGTAAAGTATAACGCTCCTAAGTATAGACTATCAGGAACATACTCTTTAAGGGTCAGTGTTTGATCTTTTTTCAGATATGCAATGTCGTCGGATATATTCCCGTCTGTAATGTAGCTATTAAAGTTTCCATCCGTATTGTCGTTATATATTGCATATTCCCGTTTAAAATTGGGGGCAATATCATCGGATATTATACCATCAAATCCCAGTGCAAATATGTTATCAAACTCCTCTTTGGGTACTGTCCATGTTGATGTCAACAGCCCCGATTTATGCATTTTTTCTATATTTTCTTTGTCTATTTCTGTGTATCGAGGATAATAATTGAATTTGTTCTTCAATAAAAACTCTGAATCCTGAACCAGATCCCTATATAGAGGTATTTGTTTATCAAAACTTCTTATATATTCTAGCACCCATGTATCGAAACTGGAAATGGAAAAATTGCCATGTCCTAGCATTCTTACAGCAGTATTATATAGCTTCTTTACATCTTCTTTTTTGAAATATGCTTCCTTTATCTCGATGTAAGGATATATCCTTTCTTCTCTGCATATCGACAAAGCTTCTTCCAATGTCGGGATCGGACGCCGCATGGTTGGATTCTCAGCTGTCAGGACATATTTTTCTCTCAGTTCTTGCAGATTATGTTCGTCACAATATACATTGCCTCCTTCTATTATAGAATAGTCTGATGCATTCCTACATGTTTCGTTAATGGCTATACTGTGCATCAGGATAATATGTCCATCTTTAGTTACATATGTGTCCATTTCTATAAAATCGGCACCTATGCGTCCGGCTAGAGCAATCGCATCCAAGCTATTCCCCGGTGCAATTTTCTCTTCCATAGATAATCCTTTATGGAGAACTATATCAGGCATTTGCTTTGCAGGGCGAGTCGGAGTAGTAGTATTACCACAAGAGAGGAAAAATATAGATAATGTAATGTATATAAGTGTTTTCTTTACGGACATGATCTTTCTTAAAAGTTAGAAATCTTAGTTACTTCAGCTTCCATTCGGCACCATCCTTGCCATCTTTTATATCGAAGCCTGCTTTTGTAAGTTCATTTCTTATTTGGTCGGATGTTGCCCAATCTTTATTTTCTTTTGCTTTTTGACGTATATCTAACAATAGATTAACAGCTTTGCTATATGCCTCGCTATTTTCATTATTAGCATTAGAAGAGTTGTTTTTTATACCCAATATTTCGAATAAGAACGTGTCGAATATATTTTTTAGCTCTTTTGTATCTTCTTCTGTAAGACTTATATTGCCGGCAATAGCAGAATTAATTGTAGTAGCAGCTTCACATAAATGAGCTATTACTATTGCTGAATTCATATCATCATTTAGAGCATCGTAGCATGCTTGTCTTAAGCCTCTGACTTCGGCAGAAGATGTTTCTGCAATCTGAATCTTGTCTATTCTGTTGTATGCCTCAAAGAGCCGTTCCAGACTTTTTTCTGCTGCCTGCAAAGCTTCGTTACTAAAATCGATAGTACTTCTATAGTGTGCCTGCAATATAAAGAAGCGGACAGTCATAGGAGAATAGGCTTTCTCTAACAATTCGTTCTCTCCAGAGAAGAGTTGTTCCAGGGTTATGAAATTCCCTAACGATCTCGCCATTTTTTGCCCTTTCATCGTAATCATATTGTTGTGCATCCAGTATTTTACTACCTGATGCTTTTCTACAGCCGTATTTTGGGCAATCTCACATTCGTGATGAGGGAATATCAGATCCAATCCTCCTCCATGAATATCGAACTCAGTACCTAAATATTTCATACTCATTGTGGAGCATTCGAGGTGCCAGCCCGGAAAACCGTCGCTCCAAGGTGAAGGCCATCGCATAATATGCTCAGGTGATGCTTTTTTCCACAAGGCAAAATCTACTTTGCTTCGCTTTTCGTGTTGTCCGTCAAGCTCGCGTGTAGTATTTAGCATTTCTTCTATATTGCGATGCGACAATATACCATAATTGAAGTCTTTATTGTATTTTACAACATCGAAATATACAGATCCGTTACTTTCGTAAGCATAACCGTTTTTCAGTATTTCCTGTATGGTCTCTATCTGCTCTATAATATGTCCCGAAGCATGAGGTTCTATGCTGGGAGGCAGCGTATTAAGCTCGTCCATTACCTTATGGTATCTGTTGCTGTAATATTGCACAATCTCCATTGGCTCAAGCTGCTCGAGTCGGGCTTTTTTAGCTATCTTATCATCCCCTTCGTCCGCATCGTTTTCCAAATGACCTACATCTGTTATATTACGTACATATCTTACTTTATAACCGATATGTTTGAGATAACGAAAAAGAAGGTCGAAGGTAATACCGTGGCGGGCGTGTCCCAAATGAGCATCGCTGTATACAGTCGGACCACATACATACATTCCCACGTTGGGTGCATGAATCGGCTCGAATAACTCTTTGGTACGGGTAAGGGTATTGTAAATAGATAGTTTTTGTTCCATGATCTGCATATTGTTTTACAAATACAAAAGTACAAAAATACTTTTGCTAAAAAATGCCTCGAGATAAACAATTATAGAAAGACATCCATTGTCACGATTATAGCTGTACAAGTATTAATAAGTGCGACAAAAGATAAAAGTCCTGCTATTATATACCATCTCCCTCCATTTTCCTTTGCTCTGGATGTAAAAACTAAAGAGACTACAGAGAAAGAAAGTGCCAGAATACAGATAGCTGTAAATATGTATGGTGCTAGATTAGTCCAATTTAAAATATCTTCCTTTTTTGTAGAATATATTATACCAAAAGAAAAGATAGATATTGTATTAGAGACTAATGCCGTAATAATTGCAATAAATGTATAAGAAAAGGTATTCTCTGTTTCTTCTGACATATTTAATTTATATCAAATAAAGGTATATTGTCCATAATAGAAAAAAGCTCTTCGACAGATTCGGTACGTAACATTGTTACTCGTGTTTTCTTAAAATCAGGAATGCCCTTAAATAGAGAACTTGCGGCCAAATGTCTACGGCTGTGTATAATGCCGCCACGCTCACCTGAGTATTCAATATTTTTGTTTATCATATTTTTGAGGACATCCAAATACCAACTGAATTCTTTTTTAGGCAGTAATTCTCCTGTTGCGAGATAGTGCTTTGTTTCTTCAAATATCCATGGGCTACCAATACTTCCTCGTCCTATCATTACGGCGTCTACTCCCGTTTCTTCGAATCGTTTTTTTGCAATCTCAGGAGTGGTTATATCTCCATTTCCTATTATTGGAATATGCATGCGGGGATTGTTCTTTACTGCACCTATCAGAGACCAGTCTGCTTCACCCGAATACATCTGTGCACGTGTACGTCCATGTATGGTGAGAGCTTGTATTCCGGTATCCTGAAGCTGTTCAGCCAGCTCTACTATAATACGAGAATCGTTATCCCAACCCAGTCGTGTTTTTACAGTCACGGGTATATTCACTGCTTTTACTACAGCCTTGGTTATCTCTATCATCAGATCGGGCGTCTTCATCATACCCGAACCTGCTCCTTTTCCTGCAACTTTTTTTACAGGGCAACCAAAGTTTATATCGAGAATGTCGGGACTGACTTCTTCACATATTTTGGCAGCCTCAACCATTGGCTCTACTTCACGCCCGTATATCTGTATTGCTACGGGACGCTCGGCATCTGTTATCGCAAGCTTTTCTTTTGTTTTATTTACATGACGTATAAGAGCATCACTTGATACAAACTCGGTATAAACCATATCTGCTCCAAATCCTTTGCAGGTAAGCCGAAAACCCATATCGGTCACATCCTCCATCGGAGCAAGAAATACGGGGTTATCTCCAAATTTTATATTGCCTATTTTCATCGTTTTATCTTAATCATATATTTGCAAGCTACACTTTAGCTCTGTATCTCCTACCCTTTTTCGAAAAGAAGTGGCATTTTAACTAAAAGGTGACAAAAGTTACAATTTTTACTCATTTTTTGCTTGTCATTTTTATGCTACAGAGGAAAGAGTATTTTCTTTATAGATAAAGTTCTAAAAAAATAAATAATGAGCTATTGTATGCATCGGGATGCAAAGATAAGTATCTTTTGGTAAAGGTGGAAAATAGTATATCTTCTTAACTATCGTACTATTTCTGTTCCGGTTTTTTAGCTCTGAGCATTTCTCTCTTTCCTGGAGGACCCGGCAAACGTTCAACTTCGTACCCGGCTTGTTGCATCATTCTGCGTACAACACCTTTTGCGCAATATGTGACAAGTATGCCTCCCCAAGTGGTAATAGAATATAATTTATCAAATATTTCCTGTGTCCACATATCGGGTTGCTTGTCGGGGGCAAATGCATCAAAATATATAATATCAATATTTTCTATAGAAGAAAGGTCGAAGGAGGTAAGGTCTGCCTGTATCTTTTTTAGATGAAATTGTGGGGTGATCTGTATCTCTTCATTCCAGTCGCATTCATGTAATTTATAGAATAAAGACTTGTTTTCTGAAGATTGACTGTCCGTATAATTTAGTTTGCTGATGATGGAAAAAGGCAAAGGGTATAATTCTATTCCTGTATAGTGTATTGCTTTGCTTTCCTTTTGGGATTCTAATAAGGTGAGAAATGTATTTAGCCCTGTTCCAAAGCCTACTTCGAGTATCTTTATATCTTCTTTCCTGCAGGTCTGAAATCCTGTATTGATAAAAATATGGACAGATTCCTGTACAGCACCGTTAGTGGAGTGGTAATGTTCGTTAAGGGTGGGTACAAAAAGAGTGTGAGACCCATCCGATGTTAGCTCTATTTCAGGTTTCACACTCATTGTCAGATCGTGTTTAATTATCTGTTTTTTCTATCAAAGCAACTGCATAAGCAGCAAAGCCTTCTTCTCTTCCTACAAATCCCATTCTCTCGGAAGTTGTAGCTTTTATAGATATGTCATCTATTGATATTTCCAATATATCTGCCATTGTTTTCTGCATGTCAGGTATATGAGGGTTTATCTTAGGACGTTCGGCACAGATTGTAGCATCTATGTTTCCGATTCGATATCCTTTTTCAGACACAACTTCGAGTGTCTTCTTTAGTAATATCTTACTGTCGATGTCCTTGTATTCTCCTGCTGTATCAGGAAAATGGAATCCTATATCTCTGAGGTTAGCTGCGCCTAATATAGCGTCACACACAGCATGAATAAGGACATCCGCATCTGAATGTCCTAATAGTCCCTGAGTATGTTCGATCTTTACACCTCCTAGCCACAAATCTCTATTATCGGCTAAACGATGTACATCGTAACCAAAACCTACTCTTATTTTCATTGTTTCAGTATTCTGTTCGTTGTATTATTTAAATAAATTTTTCATTGCGTCTATGTCAAAAGCAAGAGAGAAACGCAGAGTCTGGTCTAGCGGATTCTGTTGTGCAGTAGCTAACATATAAGCAACATCCAACTGGAATGCAGTAAGTTTAAATCCGGCACCAAAAGACATATATTGTCTGTTACCTTTCATTTTGTTTTCATGGAAATATCCTGTGCGAAGACGAAACTTGTTGTCGTAGTCATATTCAGCACCTAAGGACCACATAATTTCTTTAAGTTCTTCAGAAAATCCACCGGGAGCATCACCAAAAGACTTAAATATGCCTGAAATAGGGTTACCTGTTCTATAGTCTTTCATATCGTTATCATATTTGGCTTTCATCTCATTGTATTCTTCATCAGTTTGCCCTTCACCTCTTTCTTTAAGGACAGGAGGAGTAGGTACAAGGTATTTATTGAGGTCTACACTGAATGATAGAGTGCTTACATCGTTTACCGGATACATAAGAGATGCTCCTACACGAAGGTTTGTTGGAAGATAATCATTTCTACTACCTCCATCTGTTGAAATTTTAGTACCGATATTTGATATATTGAATCCAAAACTTAATAAGCTTTCCGATTGGCCTATGTTTATATAAGATTCATTGTATCCGGCCACATCTGCTGCCCATGCATTTCCGGCCGATATTTCTTCATTTGCTCCCGAATAGTCGGTGCGGATGTAACGTACTGTTACCCCCCCTGAGAACGTTTCTGTCAATTTGCGGGAATAGCCTATGTCGAAAGCCATTTCGTAAGGAGCAACTTTTTGTAAAAATTCACCGTATTGGTCAGTAATATTTACATCTCCTATCGAGAAATAACGGATAGATGCACTAAGCGCCTGATTGTTTTCATTTCCTAGTTTGTAGTAGCCAACTCCATATACAAGCGCTACTTCATTTACTATTTTTCTCAACCAAGGAGTGTAGGAAAGTCCAAATCCGGCTTTACTCGGTGAAAAAGCATATTTTGCAGGATTCCAGTGTTGCGAATAAACATCGGGTGCAGTAGCTACACCTGCATCTCCCATACCTCCACCTCTGGCATCAGGTGCTATAACCAACGATGGCATAGCTGTTGGTATAGGATTTATATTATCCTGTGCAAAGGCTGTAAATGCGCTAAGAAGACAAGCATTAATCAGCAAGGCTTTCTTTAAAATAGTTTTCATTTATTCTTTTTTAATTTTAGTAATCAATCAAATTTGGTTAAGGTGTTCGTTGTTTCCTTTATTTATAAAGGAGAACTCCATTTTATGATATTTATTGTTTCTATTTCTCTTTTTAACATTTATAGCTTAATATATTCTAACATATATGTAGGTCTAAAAGTTTTTGACCTTCCACATTTCCGCATAGATGGTCTCCAATAGATACTTTACCTACACCTGCCGGAGTTCCTGTAAATATAAGATCCCCTGTCTTTAAAGTGAAAAAGCGGCTTGCATAGGCTATAATTTTATCTACGGAATGTATCATTTCTGTAGTATGTCCTATTTGTACTACCTTTTCGTTTATCGAAAGTTCAAAATTTAAATTGTCAATGCTCTTTTCTAACTTATCTTTGGATATAAATGATCCTATTGCAGCAGAATTGTCGAAAGCTTTGGATATTTCCCAAGGTAAGCTCTTCTTCTTTAGTTCCAACTGTATGTCTCGGGCTGTGAAATCTATTCCAATGGTTATTTCATTATAATATCTGTGAGCAAAGCGTTCGGCTATGTTTTTTCCCATTTTATCAATTCTTACTACAAGTTCTGCTTCATAGTGTATGTCGGATGAGAAATCGGGAATATAAAAATTTTGCTTGTCTGCAACTAAAAGAGCAGTGTCGGGTTTCATAAAAAGAACAGGGTCATCCTCTTTTTTAGATAACTCTCTTTGCATTTCTTTGTTGTGAGACTGATAATTGAGTCCTACGCAAATTATTTTCATTTGTAGTGATTGGTAAGTTAGGGTCTTAAGACCGGCTTTTGTCTATTCTTGTATAAGTTCTAATTAGGAGTCATAAATTAGAATATGATACTAATTGTTACTATACATCCGGATATGTCCTTAATTCAGAGCAAATATACGTAAGTTTTATTGCTTTTTCTTAATGCCTCCAAATAATTGTCTGAATCTCATAGTTAATACTCCAAAAACGCCTTCTGCAAATATACCTGAATTCATTTTAGATGTGCCTAGCATTCTGTTCACGAATACTATAGATACTTCTTTAATGTTGAACCCCAAACAATAGGCTGTGTATTTCATTTCCACTTGAAAAGCATAGCCCTTGAAACGTATGTTGTCCAGATCTATTGTTTCTAAAACCTTCCTTCTGTAGCATACAAATCCGGCAGTGGCATCCTTCACCTTCATACCTGTAACAATGCGTACATATTTAGATGCAAAATAAGACATAAGCACACGCCCCATAGGCCAGTTCACAACATTTACGCCACTATAGTAACGTGATCCTACAGCCAAATCCGCTCCTTCGTTAGCACATGCTGTATAGAGCTTTAGTAGGTCGTTAGGATTGTGAGAAAAGTCAGCATCCATTTCGAATATATATTCATACGAACGATCCAATACCCATTTGAACCCTGCTATATATGCCGTTCCCAATCCTAGCTTTCCTGAACGCTCAATCAAGGAAAGGCGTCCTGGAAATTCTGTTTGCAGCCGTTTTACTATATCGGCAGTTCCATCAGGCGATCCGTCGTCGATAATAAGAATATCAAATTCTTTTGGCAAGTCGAATACCGCTTTTATTATAGCCTCTATATTTTCCTTTTCGTTGTAGGTTGGTATTATTACTATCGAGTCTGGCATATCCTTATTTCCTTGATTGTATTTAAGTCACAAATGTAGCATTTAAAGATTTCAAAAGAGGAAAATATTGACTAAAAATATTAAAAATGAGTACTCTTCTCATACCTACTATCTTCGTTTTTATATGATAGATAAAAATAAATTAACCCTGTTTATGGAATTTTTGAAGTTTTAATATCTATAAGGTAAAAAAGGGGAAGATTTAATAACAATTTAAAACTTACAGTCATGAAAAAATCATTAAACTTAAATTCCGCCGAATGGTGTGATGTTATTTTTGAAGGTAAAAATAAATCATATGGAGCATTCGAATTGAGACAGTCTTCCGGCAAAAGGCATGTGATTGCTTTTGGTATCATCGGAGTGTTGGTGTTGTTCATCGCATTTCTTCCCTCTATATTGAGTACAATTAAAGCTGCTAAGAGCGATTATAATGGAGGCATCGATGGTGTTTATTCTGTAGTACAGGTAGATAATAAGAAAGATGAATTGATAGCCGATATAGTAAAGCCTGATATTCCTGAACCACCGGTATATAGAAAAATGGAGAAGTTTGTGCCGCCGACTATTGTAGATCAGAATGAGGTTGCGGATGATGATCCGGAAATGGCAAGTGTGTCAGATGTTCTGGATAATAAGGAAGCAGTAGTGGGTGCATTTACTGTAAAGGAAGGATCTACAGATCCGACAGCAGAATTGAAGAAATTTGCTACTGATGTAATGGGTGAGGGCAGTGGTAAAGGTGGAGGAAATGAAGATGCGAAGCCTATTTTGGTTGCTGAAATTCCTCCTCAGTTTCCCGGAGGTATCGAAGAAATGTATAAGTATATAGCTCAAAATTTGAAATATCCGATAGTAGATCAGGAAATGGGAATAGAAGGTCGTGTAACGATACAGTTTGTAGTGAGCAAGACAGGTGATATATCTGACATCCAATTGAAGAAAGGAGTAAGTGTCAACTGTGACAAGGAAGCGGTAAGGGTGATAAAAAGTATGCCAAAATGGATTCCTGGAATGCAAAACGGACATAAGGTAGCTGTTTACTTTACTATTCCGATTGTTTTCAAATTGAAATCATAAACCTTTAACTATATTATAGAAAAGAATAAAGCCGCATTGAGCGGCTTTGTTTATTTTTTCATAGAAAGTTGTACTCTTTTTCTTGCCAAGTCTACAGATAATACTTTTACTTCTACATGTTGGTGCAGAGAGACTACCTCTGTAGGATCGGAAACAAAGCGGTCTGCGAGTTCCGAGATGTGTACCAGTCCGTTTTCTTTAATCCCTACATCTACGAAGCATCCGAAATTCGTTATGTTTGTAACAATTCCCGGCAATATCATGCCTTCTCTCAGGTCGTCTATTGTTCTTATACTGGGATCGAACTCAAACATCTTTATGCCTTTTCGTGGGTCACGTCCGGGCTTGTCCAGTTCGTCTATAATGTCGTTCAATGTAGGTAGTCCGACAGATGCGGTTACATATTTCTGCAAATCGAGTGATTTCTTTAGTTCTTTATTTTCTATAAGTTCTTTTACTGTGCATTTCAAATCCTTAGCCATTTGCTCTACTACATGGTAACTCTCCGGATGTACGGCAGAGTTGTCCAATGGGTTTTTTGCATTAGCAATGCGTAGAAATCCTGCACACTGCTCAAACGCTTTTTCGCCCATGCGGGCTACTTTCATCAATTCTTTCCTTGACCCGAATGCTCCGTGTTCTGCTCTGTAACTTACTATGTTTTGTGCCAATACGGGTCCTAGTCCCGATACGTAGGTCAATAAATGCTTACTTGCTGTATTTACATTTACTCCTACAAGGTTGACGCAGCTTTCGACTGTGAGATCGAGCGAGTTTTTCAGTTTAGTCTGGTCTACATCGTGCTGATATTGCCCTACACCTATCGACTTTGGGTCTATTTTTACCAGTTCGGCCAATGGGTCCATCAGTCGCCGCCCGATAGATACTGCTCCTCTTACTGTGACGTCGTAATCGGGAAATTCTTCACGTGCTGTTTTAGAAGCGGAGTATATAGATGCCCCGTTTTCGCTGACAACGAATACTTTCACTTCTTTCTCGTATCGCAGGTTTGTTATAAATCGTTCTGTTTCGCGGCTGGCAGTACCATTACCTATGGCAATGGCATCTATATTGTATGTTGAAACTAACTTTACCACCTTATTGCCTGCTTTCGATGTCTCGTTTTGCGGTGGGTGAGGGTATATTGTTTCATTATGCAGGAGGTTGCCTTCTGCATCGAGACAGACTAGCTTACAGCCTGTGCGGTATCCCGGATCTATACCCAACACTCTTTTCTGTCCCAAAGGTGCGGCAAGTAGCAATTGGCGAAGGTTTTCGATAAACACCCTGATAGCTTCTTCGTCCGCCTTCCCTTTCGATAGTGCTGCAAATTCGGTTTCTATCGATGGTTTCAGCAATCGCTTGTATGCGTCTTCTAGTGCATCGGCTACCTGTACAGTACATTCATTGTCGTTGCCTCCTTTCAGGAATCGCTTGTCGAGTTTTTCTAAAGCGGAATCTTCGTCCGGAGAAATATTCACACGCAGTATCCCTTCCGATTCGCCTCTTCGTATAGCCAGAATGCGGTGCGACGAGGCTTTACTTAGCTTTTCCGAATAGTCGAAATAGTCCCTGTATTTGTCTCCCTCTTCCTCTTTTCCTTTTATTACTTTGGCTGAAATTATCGCTTCACGTTCGAATATGTTGCGAATAGAGTTACGCGCGTATTCATCTTCGTTTATCCATTCGGCTATTATATCCCGTGCTCCTGTCAATGCTTCTTTGGTGTCTTTCACTTCTCCTTTTACAAAGGCTAGGGCTTTTGTTTCCACATCTATTGGTTGCTGAGCCATGATTATCTTAGCCAAGCCTTCTAATCCTTTTTTTCTTGCAATTTCAGCTCTGGTTTGTCTTTTGGGTTTGTATGGCAAGTAAATATCTTCGAGCTCAGAAGATGTCCAGCAGTTCTCTATCCTCGATTTTAGTTCTGGTGTCAGTTTTTCTTGCTCTTCTATCGATTTCAGTATAGTGTCTTTTCTTTTTACTAGCTCGTTCAGCTTATCATTTTGCTCTTTAATGGCAGCTATCTGCACTTCGTCAAGTCCTCCGGTTACCTCTTTGCGATAACGACTGATGAAAGGTATTGTAGCACCTGAGTTGAGAAGTTCTATTGTTTTCTCTATTTGAGATGCTTTTATATTTAATGCTGATGATATAAGAGTCAATATTGTCATAATTGTATTGTTTCATTTGTAAAAAAAGCATGGCAAAGATAAATAAAAATAACTAATACGATTTAGACGTGGCTTTATTCAGAATATAGTTTTATCAGTTCTGCTATGTCAGGTTTTTAACTAAAACCTGACAAAGTTGTACTCTTTTACACATAAATAAAAAGAGCTAAGTACTACTACTTTTGCTCTATGGTTAAATTAAAAATTGAAACAGTTTCTGTTACTACTACGAACCTTATTCCCGAAAAGAGTATTTCCTTTACAGATAAAGTTGTCGGGATTTTGTAGTCAACTTCTTTGTTTTCACTTTTTTTGTTAAATATAAGCTATATATAATAGTGTTAAATTTCAGTTTTTATAAAAAAAAGCATTCCTTTGTGTTGTTTTAAAGTTTACGTATATTTTATATATAAATAATAAATGAAAAATAGACTTTTTTTGTTTTTTGCTATTTCAGCAGTAAGCTTGTCTTCTTTGGCTCAGGTACAAAATACTCCCGATAAAGATAAGCAACAGCATTATTTTGATATTAATAAGAATATAGAGATTTTTAATTCGGTGCTACGCGAAATGGATATGTTCTATGTAGATAGTGTTGATATAAATAAAACAGTCCGTAGTGGTATAGATAATATGCTGAATACGTTAGACCCCTATACCGTGTATTTTAATAAGGACGATATGAAAGAATTCAGCACTCAGATAACAGGTGAGTATGCGGGAATCGGATCGGGTATAGCGTATAAAGACGAAAAAATCGCAATAACAGAGCCTTTTGAAGGTAAGCCCGCAGATAAAGCGGGTCTTAAAGCTGGTGATTATATCCTCGAGATAGACGGTAAGGATATGACAAAATGCGAAAAAGTAGAAGGTGAAGCATACGGTCGCACATTGAGCAACTATGTTAGTTCCAATCTGAAAGGGCAACCGGGCACTACAATAACTATCAAGGTAGAGCGTCCGGGCGAGAAAAAACCTTTGGAGCTGAAGGTCGTACGCGAAAAAATTTCAATAGATCCTATACAATATTATGGATTGATAAATCCTACGACCGGTTATATTAATTTCAACAGCTTTACGGATAAAAGTGCAATGGATGTAAAAAATGCTTTCCTTGACTTGAAAAAACAAGGAATAACATCCTTAATTTTCGATCTTCGCCAAAATGGAGGAGGTGTATTGGAAGAAGCTGTCCAAATCGTAAACATGTTTGTGCCGAAAGGTAAAGTGGTATTGTCTACTAAGGGTAAACTAAAACAGTGGGATAGAACATATCGTACCACGCTGGAGCCTATCGATACAGATATTCCTATTGCAGTCCTTATCGACAGAGGTTCTGCTTCCGCCTCGGAGATAGTTGCAGGTGCTTTGCAAGATATGGACAGGGCTATCTTGGTTGGCGAACGTACATTCGGAAAAGGCCTTGTACAATCTCCTCGCGAAATACCATATGGAGGTGGACTAAAAGTGACCACTTCTAAATATTATATACCAAGCGGCAGATGTATACAGGCGATCGACTATTCGCACCGTAATGCGGATGGAAGTGTTGGTCGTATACCTGATAGTCTTACTACAGTATTCCATACAGCAATAGGACGTCCGGTGAGAGATGGAGGAGGAGTATCTCCCGATTTTACATTAGAAGAAAAGAAATCTCCGACTATAACCTATTATCTGTCGAACCAATTTATTCTTTTCGATTGGGTAACAGGATGGGCTGCAAAACATAAGAAAATATCTCCGGCAGAAGCCTTTAGTATCACCGATGAAGATTATGAAGATTTCAAAGCTTATGTGAAGTCAAAAGATTTCAAATATGACCGTATGAGTGAAAAATCAATGGCTTCTTTGAAAGAAGTTATGGAATTTGAAGGATTTATGAAATCTGCTGACGAAGAGTTTAAGGCATTGGAGGCTAAACTGGTGCCCGATCTAGATCGGGATCTTGACACCTTTAAAGATGATATTGTTAAACTAATTAATTCGGAAGTACTAAAACGATATTATTATCAAAAAGGTCAGTTTGCTTATGTGCTCAAAGACGATCAGGAAGTAAATAAAGCAGTGGAAATATTGAGTAATAACGATCTGTACAATAAGACTCTGTCTGCTCCCGAAGAAAAACCGGTTGCTGTAGAACTGTAAATAAGAGATCCTTTATAGAATCCTTTAATCTGTCTCTGTAGTTCTAATTACCTTTAAATTATCACCTTATTAGATAATTTTGCTTGTTGGCGTGCAACAATCCGACTAAAATATTATCTTTGTTGTCTTATTTGCATCGAGGATCGGGAAATGATAAAACTACAAGTTGAAATTCATATACCTCATAAGATCACTATATGATAGTGAATACCTTTTCTAACCGATATATTTGTAATAAAAGGATCAATAAAAATACAAAGAGAAGTTTTTCTTCCTATAATTAAAGATTATAAGCTAAAATAAAAAATGGAATATAATACCCAATTAAAAAAACTGGCTTTACCTGAATATGGACGAAATATCCAAAATATGGTGGACTATTGCCTAACTATCTCAGACAGAGACGACCGTAAGCGATGTGCCAATACTGTTATAAATATTATGGGAAACATGTTTCCTCATCTTCGCGATGTAAATGACTTTAAGCATATCCTATGGGATCATTTGGCTATAATGGCTGACTTTAAGTTGGATATAGACTATCCTTATGAAATAGTGAGAAAAGAAGATCTTTACTCTAAACCGGGCAAAATAGAATATAGCCGCCCAGATATGGAATACCGTCATTATGGAAAAACATTGGAGAAGATGGCTAAAATGGCAGTTGACATAGAAGATCCGAAAGAAAAAGAACAGTTTATCCTATTGGTGGCTACTCATATGAAAAAATCGTATATTCAATGGAATAAAGATGTAGACGATCAGAAGATATTTATAGATTTGTTCGACTTGTCGGGGCGTAAGATAGATATACGAAATTCTAATATCAAGTTGCCGGAAATGAAAGATTTAGGGCAACGGAATAATAACAATAACAACGGCGGGAAGAAAAACCAGCAAAAAAAGAAATAGTTTTCTGCAATTATGATTAAAGAAAACGAAATATTTAAAATAGGTAAGCTTATCAAGCCTCATGGAATAAAAGGCGAGATAAGTTTTGCTTTTGAGAACGATGTGTTCGACAAAGTAGATTGCCCATATCTTATTTGTCGTATCGATGGAATTTTCGTTCCGTTTTTTGTAGAAGAGTACCGTTTCAAGGGTAAAGATACAGCATTGCTCACCTTCGAGGATGTAGACAGTGATGAGAAGGCTCAACGGATGTCGGGACTTGAGGTTTATTTTCCCCGCAAATATTATGAAGGAAATCACGAAGAGGACATCGAATATTCATGGAACTTCTTCATCGGTTTTAAAGTATTTGATGAAAATGCAGGAGAATTGGGCATAATAGAAGAAGTAGATGAAAAGACTATTAATACTCTTTTTCTGATAAAAGGAGAAGAAGATATTATTGTTCCTGCTACAGAAGACTTTATCACAAAAATTGACGCAAAGAAAAAACTGTTGTATTTAAATCTGCCTGAGGGGTTGATCTGAAATGACCGTAAAGAATATACAAAACGAATTGGAGTTATGTTCCTCTTCCGAAAAAAAGAACTTCCTACCATACTTTTTCAAAACAGGTAAGGGGCAATATGGCGAAGGAGATAAATTCCTTGGTGTTGTAGTACCCGATACCAGAAAAATAGCAAAGAAAAATAAAGACCTCCCTTTCTCCGAAATAAGAGCGCTTCTTCGCAGTGAATATCATGAATGCCGGCTTTGTGCTTTGCTAATATTAGTAGAACGGTTTAAAAAAGCTAATGAAAAGGATCGTTCCGATATTTTTGAGTTTTACCTGAATAATACGACTCGCATAAATAATTGGGATCTTGTAGACCTTAGTGCAAAAGATATAGTTGGCGAATATCTTGTCGATAAAGATAGAGCTGTGCTTTACCGTTTAGCTGATAGTGACCTGCTTTGGGATCAGCGTATAGCTGTAGTGTCTACTTTTGCTTTTATCCGCCGCGGCGATTTGGACGATATATTTGTTCTGTCTGAAAAATTGTTACATCACAAACACGATCTGATGCATAAAGCAATGGGGTGGATGTTGAGAGAAGCCGGTAAAAAAAATAAAAACAGATTATGTAGCTTTCTCGATTTGTATCATAAAAAAATGCCTAGAACAATGCTACGTTATTCTATAGAAAAATTTACGGAAGAAGAGCGTACCTTTTATATGAAAAAATGATGAATTACCTTTCTCATACATTGACAAACGGCTTGCGGCTTGTACATAAGCCAATGGCAGGCAATGTCTCTTACTGCGGATTTATTGTAAATGCAGGAACTCGTGACGAGAATGATGATGAACATGGTATGGCTCACTTTGTGGAGCATATGCTGTTCAAAGGAACTGCAAATCGCAGGTCGCATAATATAATAAGCAGAATAGAAAATGTAGGTGGTGATCTGAATGCCTATACTAACAAGGAAGAGACTGTAATATACTCTGCCTTTTTGGAAGAACATTTTGCCCGGGCGTTCGAATTGTTATCCGATATCACATTTCACTCTCTTTTTCCTCAACGCGAAATAGACAAAGAAGTTGAGGTTATCATAGACGAAATACATTCTTATGAAGATAATCCCGCTGAACTGATTTTCGATGAATTTGAAAATATTGTTTTCGAAGGTTCACAATTAGGGCATAATATACTTGGAGAACCTGATTTACTTTTAGATTTTGATACGGAGAAGGCTTTTAGATTTGTAAATAAACATTATGTTCCTTCCAATGTAGTGTTCTTCTCTCTAGGCAATACCGATTTTAAGAAAATAATATATCTTGCGGAGAAATATATTTCAAACTTGCCTCTCACAGTCTATGATAGTAAGAGGATAGCTCCTATTGAAATTACTCCTATACTTAAGAAAGAGAATAAAGATACATCGCAGGTTCATGCGCTGATAGGATGTCGTTCCTATTCTTTGCATAATCCAAAGCGTAAAGTTCTGCATTTACTTAATAATATATTGGGAGGGCCGGGGATGAATAGCCGGCTAAATCTGTCGTTGAGAGAGAAGCATGGATATGTGTATAGTGTCGACTCTACGATGACTGCTTACAGTGATACGGGAATTATGTCTATCTACTTTGGCTGCGATAAACGGAATGCCAACAAATGTCTTGATTTAGTGTATAAGGAATTGAAAAAAATAAGGACGGAAACACTTACAACAATACAGTTGTCGAGAGCCAAAAAGCAATTGATGGGACAAATAGGGGTGATGAATGATAATCACGAGAATATGGCTTTAGCTTTAGGTAAAAGTATTCTTTGTCACAATCATTTCAATTCGATGGAGGAAACTTTTGCTAAGATAGAAGCTATTACAGCCTCAGAAATTCAAGATGTTGCAAATGAAATTTTTGACGAAAAGAGGCTGTTTAGTTTATTATATAATTAATTATTTTAACTTTGCATCACAGATCCGACTTTATGAAAACAGCATTTAAAATATTTCTGCTAACAGTTTTACTTCTTTTTGTGTTCACCGATAGCTATGCTCAACGTGAAAGAAGAAGGTTTACTTCCGATATACATCTTGGACTCAATCTTGCCGAAATGGATATTCAGGGAGGTAATATGTATAAAGAGCCTAAGGTAGGGTTGCAGTTTGGTGCGAATCTTAATTTTAAAGTTATAAGGAATTTCCAGATCCAGACCGGCCTTTTTGTTACCAAGAGAGGGCTTCGTCAACATATAATAGATAAAAAAGTAGATCAAGGTGCAAATGTAATGTATGTAGGAGATACATTGAGAGTTAAAACAGCAAACTATATACAGGTTCCTTTGTGTATAGGTTATGAATTGTATCTAACAAAAACGTTTGCCTTCAATATTAATGTCGGGGTATATGGCGCCTACGGGTTTAAAGGTAAAAGTACCGAGGAAGGTTTCCTCACAACTCACAGAGATGGTGCTGTTATAACTTCTACTGTAACAGAAAATGAAACAGAAACTTTTGGACTGACACGCTGGAGACGTTTCGACTATGGAGGTATTGCTAAGGTTGGTTTTATATATGATATTTATACTATCAACTTTGGGTATGAATATGGTATGTATAACGTTGCAGATAGCGGAGCTGATATGAAAAATCGTAATATGACAGTCTCTTTAGGTTTCCGTTTTTAGAATTGTATAGATAATATAAAAAAGGAGGATTACTCGAGTAATTCTCCTTTTTTGTTTTATTAGTCTAATTTCTTGTAATACCTCAACTGGTAATCTTTGAATAAGTCCGGATGAAATATTGCAGCGAAATCTTTTAGTATATAGTCGGGATGTATAGCCAAATCTTCATAATAAGTCGAATATGTAGTATTACATCCATATATCTTTTTGTCCTTAAAGGCCTTGAAGTGAGAGTATGGTTTGTATTCCTTCATTAAGCCCTCGTATGTGAGGTCTTCAGGTGAAAAATAGCGTATAATCCATATATCCCCTTCTCCGGCTTTGTCGAGTACAGCCTCGAACGACAGAGGAAGAAATGTGGTAGAGTTGTCCTCCTTCCATATGTATGCCCCTCCGGCATCGGCAAGCATATTTGCCATGTAGCTCTTTCCTCCGGGCATATTCCAACTACCCATATACCGCATATCGGTAAATACAGAAGGCTGATTGGCTACAGAAGATGATTGAGTTTTTATTTCATTATAGTTCTTTTCTGTAATGGTAAACAGAGAATCGGCAAGTTGTTCTTTTCCTATAAAGAGAGAGTAGAAACGTATCCATTCAGCCCTTCCTAGCGGATGAGGTTCTGTATAGTCGGGAATTTCTATAATAGGTATTTTTGTTTTTTCTACATTGCCATATGTTTGCCCAACGATAGGTGAGGCCATTATTGCTTCGGGCGAGAGTAATATCAGTTTTTCTATATCCGGCTTTGCAGCACTGCCCAAGTCATTGATCGTTCCATCTGCAATTCCTTTCTTCACATCTTTCAGATTTATGTACTGAGGTTCGAATACTCCTTTTATTATGCCGGCGACTTCCAGTTCTGCAAGAGTAGAACATTGCAGGGTGTTATATGCTGCAACAGTTTTTATAGGAACTTTTATAACTGTTCCTTGCGGAAGGTTTTGAGGTACATCTTTATTTCTGTCTATCAGGATATACTTTTGAAGTAGTTTTGTAGTATCCCAAGGGTTGACTACTGAAACTTCTGTATATTCTGCATGTTTCTCTACCTGAAATCCTTTGGCATAATGGATCGTATAGCTGCCGGATTGCACGTTTTCTCCATTTTGCCCGGCAGGCTTGTGAGTACACCCTGCCACGGCAAAAAGAAGAAAAGTAATGAATAATATATATGAATATAATGTTTTCATCTGTTTATATCTTATTTTGTTCCGGTAAGGAAGTAAGCGCCCATTGGGTAATATCCTCCTGTCGCAAATTGATCGATAAGCTTGCCTTCTGCCGAAAATACATACATCTTACCTTTGTTCTGATAATCGCCTGTACCTAAATATATATAACCTGTAGCCGGATCAACTTTGATGGAATTTCCGGGTGCAGATATGGTAGTACCATCAGTAATAAATGATTTGTTGACTAACTCGCCTTTCTTTATATCGTAATAAGAAAGAGTTGTAGAAGCAGGATTAGTATTATAATCCACTTTCACTAATAGTAGTTTGTCTCCGTTTATTGCCATCATAGATGCAACATCTTCTCCTATTTTAGTTGCCTGATTGTTTGTTGCATTTATTTTGTATAGTGTAGAAGATGTACTTCCCCAAATACCCAATGGAATAACAAAGATATTCCCCGATTTGTCACTTGTTATTGCAGCAGGATTGTCATCTACAGTAATTTCTGTTTTTTGTGCACTGAAATTGTTCAGGTCAAGAATAGATACAGTTTTATTTCCCGTTCTCGAATTGGTTACATATAGCTTATCATTTACTACAGTCATTTCTTCTGTAAAAGTACCGGCTTTCACTCTGTCCATATTCATTGTTGTAGTATCAATACGGAGAATATACCCGGCTTCGGTACTCACATATACTTTACCTTTGTGAGTAACTATCGAACGAGGTTTTAATGGTTGTTTTGATTCATTTTCAGGAGATATGATAGAATCCCGTTGAGGTACTAGCTTGGCTTTACGGTCAGTAATGTATATCTTGTTAGAATTTGTTGCTGTAATATACATTTTCGATCCATATATAACGATGTCCTGTGCAATATCGCCAAGAGATAAGTCGTCATTTTGTTTTGAAAATATATTTTCTGTTACTTTCTTTGTGTCTACATCATAGTACGACAAAGTTCCATCAATTGAACCCATTATTCCTGAATTTAAGAGATATATACCTGTGGTTTTTATTTCCGGCTCTACGTATATTATATCATCATCGTCTGAATCACAAGATATAAATGGTAAAGCAAAAATGCTTACTAATAATACTTTTAATAAATACTTTTTCATCTTCAATTATTTTTATAATTTATTTAATTCTCAAATTAACTCTTTTCAAAATTTGACTCCTGCCGAAATTTTAAACGAGCGTCCCGGCATAGGGTAATTGGCTATTATGTCGTACCTTTTGTTCCACATATTTAATATATTTCCTTGCAGATAGGTTTCCATATTCTTTATTTTAAATTGTCTGAACAGTGATATACTGTGATCCGAATAACCATCTACACGGGTAGCTTTTTCATTTATTGGCATCGAATAGCGTTTGGCGGTTATTACAACTGAATAAGACAGGTCTACCCAAGGATTGTTGAACGAAAGAGTTGCTGCTCCCGAATGTTTTGGTGTATAAGGCAATTGGTTTTTATATCTTTCAGAATCTTTAGAGGTAACATCCAGTGCTTCTATAAAGCTATACGATACTACTAATTGGAGGCTCATTTCTTTATTTATGCGGGCATTTGTTGCCACTCGTACATCTATACCTTTTATGTCAGCATTGCCGATATTCATTGTTGTAGCCAGATAAGTCTTAGGAATAATTACAATCTTGTCGTCCACCTTATTGATGTATCCATCTGCCGAAAAACTAATATAATCAATAGGGCTGTTTGATATACTTCCTACCCAAGTCAATCCTAAATTATATTGCTTTGCCGATTCTGGATTTAATTTTTTTTCTATCGAAGAATAATATAGTTCGGTAAAGGTCGGTACCCTATAGACTTGTTTATAAGATGTTCTCAGTCTGAGGTTTGTTGTGCTGAAAGGTTGATATGATAATGATATGGCAGGACTTAACTTCTTATAAGAATTATCATTCTTGTTGTTTTTTACCTTTTCAGAAATGTATGTGGCCAATAGGCTTGAAGAGACTGTAATATATTTGCTTTTGTACTGAAAGGTGAGTGCTGATAAAGAATTGTATCGCTCGGGGTAGGGGAGATTATCTCCTGTTGCCGACGATTTATACACATATTCATTTTTTAGCTTATTGTAGAAAAGATCTTCCGCAAACGAAAATGATACTATGTCGTTTAAGGAGTAAGACAGAACATTTGATAGATAAACTTCCTGTTCTCTGTATTTATCTTTTGTTTTGCCGCTAGACTGATCATCTTCGTATCGGGTGTAGACATAATCATATTTAGCTTGCGATCGGAGCTTAAATTTTCTCCCTAAATATTTTTCATAAGCTATTTGTGCAAAAAAGTTTTTATCCCAAAGTCTCTCTTTCGAGTAGATATTACCCTTGACTACTGCTCCGGGCAGACCTCTTTCCGAATCAAAATAATATATTTTTGTTTTTAGTGTTCCTGCTTTTTCTAAATTAGAGTATAAGTTGATCTCAGTACGGAAAATATCTACATCGCTATTTTCTCTTTTTCTTTCGGTGAATATTTTATCGTCTTTCTGAGTAAAAGGATAGTTGCCATCGGCGCGTTGCCAACTTCCGTTTACCGAAACGGAATGGTTCTTATTTATTTTTTGAGCGTAATCAAGCATCGGATTAAACAATCCGAACGAACCACCTGTTACACGTGCATGACCTTTATAGTTCTTGTTAGTAAGTTCAGGAAATGAGGTCTGTAGGTTTAATACACCGCCCGAAGCACGCGCTCTTGCTGTCTGTAAAATATCATCTGCCTGCCCTATATTCAATGAAATTACAGAAATATTATCCAGTGCAAATCTTCCGATATCCACTTGCCCCGATTGTACATTGCCTACTACCACTCCATCGTAGCTTATGGCTGTGTGTTCGGCGCCCATGCCACGTATAGATACAGTCTTAAGACCTCCTATACCACCATAATCTTTTAGTACAATTCCATTAAATCTACGGACGGCATCAGAAACAGATTGTATGCCTTGTTTCAATAGCTCTTCGCTATCCATTACTTGCAACGGGGTAGTAGAAAGTGTTGTTGAAGGCTTGCTGTGAGCAGATACTTCAATCTCACTGAGCTGTTGTGTCCTGATGCTATCGCTTACTTGTGCCCCGATATAGAGAGAACAGCAGAAGAAAAGTATAAGGAAAAGAAGTTTAAGTCTCATCTTTAGTATCTGTTTATAAGATAGCCTTCGATAAGAACAAAGAGAAGAAAATATTTCTTTACAGTTGTATCTTAAGCCTTATGCCTCGAAAGCTTTCCTGATATATGCTTTGTAGGTCTTCTGACTTGCTCTCGTTTATATAGCCTTCCCGTTATTACAGTGGCTTTTTGTGTATATAAGCGTTGATATAGAGCTTACAGCAGCGGGTCTGTTCAGGATTTTCACCTGATTCCCTTTTAATCCATTTAGACATAAAGTCTTGGAACAAAGCGATGCAAAGGTAAGAAATATAATTATGAATAATGAGACAGACGTTGATATTTTTCTTTAAGGTTGAAGCCGAACTTATAGCTGCTACTTTACAAACTGTAACTATAAATTCATATATTTGCGTCTTAATGTAAAAAGGGTAAAACTATAACAATTTAATTATGCCACATATTTCTCAGCGAGGCGTGGAAATGCCAAACTCTCCTATTAGAAAACTGGCTCCATTGTCAGATTCGGCTAAGGCCAGAGGCCTGAAAGTGTATCATTTGAATATCGGACAACCTGATTTGCCGACGCCTGAAGCTGCACTCAATGCAATTAGAAATATAGATCGTACAATCTTGGAGTATAGTCCCAGCGATGGCTATCGCTCGTATAGAGAGAAACTTGTTGGCTATTATGCTAAGTTTAATATAAATGTGTCGGCAGACGATATTATTATAACTACGGGTGGATCGGAAGCTGTCCTTTTTGCCTTTTTAGCCTGCCTCAATCCTGGAGATGAGATTATTGTTCCCGAACCGGCCTATGCAAACTATATGGCATTTGCGGTATCGGCAGGCGCTACAATTCGTACAGTGTCTTCTTCTATCGAGGAGGGATTTGCACTACCTCCTGTCGAAAAATTTGAAGAGCTTATCAATGAGCGTACAAAGGGTATTATGATCTGTAATCCTAACAATCCTACAGGTTATCTTTATTCGCGTGCAGAAATGAATCAAATAAAACATCTAGTTCAGAAGTACGATTTGTATTTGTTCTCGGATGAAGTGTATCGTGAGTTTATCTATACAGGTTCTCCTTATATATCCGCTTGTCATTTGGTGGGAATAGAAGAGAATGTTGTTCTTATCGATTCTGTATCTAAGCGATATAGTGAATGCGGTATTCGTATAGGGGCATTGATAACTAAAAATAAAGAACTTCGCAAGACACTGATGAAGTTTTGTCAGGCACGCCTTAGCCCGCCTCTTATTGGGCAAATTGCAGCAGAGGCTTCTTTGGATGCAGATACCGAATATTTACGCGATATGTATGATGAATACGTAGAACGTCGTAAGTTTCTTATCGACAGACTAAACCGTATACCGGGAGTCTATTCGCCTATTCCTATGGGTGCGTTTTATACGGTGGCTCGTCTTCCTGTCGATGATGCCGATAAATTCTGTGCATGGTGTCTTTCCGACTTCGAATATGAAGGACAAACTGTATTTATGGCTCCGGCTTCGGGTTTCTACACTACTCCGGGATTAGGACGTAACGAAGTTCGCATAGCCTATGTGCTTAATAAAGAAGATTTGAACAGTGCCCTGACAGTATTAGAAAAGGCTCTGGAAACATATAATGCATTGTCTGAAAAATGAAAAGAAAGTTAGTATTCGCGACCAACAATAATCATAAACTCGAAGAAGTACGTGAAGTAGTTGGTAATAGTTTCGAAATCTTGAGCTTGAAAGATATTGGCTGCTTTGAAGATATTGAAGAAACTGGAGAAACTTTAGAGGAAAATGCTCTGATAAAAGTAAGACATGTTAAGGAGAAATATGGTTACGACTGTTTTGGTGATGATACGGGGCTTGAGGTAGATGCTTTAGGTGGAGCTCCCGGTGTATATTCGGCACGTTATGCCGGAGAAGGGCACGATGCGAAGGCAAATATGAAAAAGCTATTAGCTGCCCTTGATGGAGTTGCCGACCGCAAAGCGCATTTTCGCTCAGTAATAGCTCTGATAATGGAAGGTAAAGAATATCTGTTCGAAGGACGGATTGATGGGGATATACTAACCGAAGAGCATGGAAGTGCCGGTTTTGGTTACGATCCTGTTTTTCGTCCCGATGGTTATACCCGGACTTTTGCCGAATTAGGTATGGAGGTGAAAAATGATATTAGTCATAGAGCTTTAGCCGTAAAAAAGTTATGCGATTTTTTGAGAGAAAAGTAAGAAGAAATAAATGTAGCCTATAATGGTTGTTGTTCTTTTTATTTTGTACCTTTGCGAGCGCTTAGTGGCACAAGTGTAGAAAGATAAAATAACACTATATAAATCATAATTTTTTAAAAGAACAATGGCTTTAAAATTTATGACTGCTGAAGAGGCAGCCGCACTTATCAACAACAATGACAATGTGGGATTTAGCGGTTTTACGCATGCCGGATGTCCCAAAGTAGTTCCCGGATTTATTGCAAAAAGAGCAGAAGAAGAACATGCAAAGGGTAATCCCTTTAAAATAAATGTTTTTACCGGAGCTTCGACCGGCGACAAACTTGATGGCGTTCTAACAAGAGCTAAAGCGATTAACTTCCGTGCGCCTTATCAGACTAACAAAAGTATGCGTGAAGCAATCAACAATGGAGAAATAAAATTCTGTGACTTGCATTTGTCAACTATGGCACAAGATATTCGTTATGGATATTATGGTGATATAGACTGTGCGATAGTTGAAGCTTGCGATGTGACCGAAGACGGAGAAATAGTTCCTACTTGTGGAGTAGGTATTTCGCCGACAGTAAGCCGTTTGGCTAAGATAGTAATAGTGGAGTTGAATACATGGAATCCGAAAGAGATGAGAGGGATGCATGATATTCCCGAACCATTGGATCCACCACGTCGTAAAGATATGCCTATCTATGATGTTAAGGATAGAGCAGGGAAAAATTATATAAAGATAGATCCTGAAAAAATTATAGTAGTAAAAACTCACGAACCAAACGAAGGGGGTAGTTTTGCTCCTGTAGATGAAGTTACTGCCAAAATTGGAGAAAATGTAGCTAAATTCTTTATTAAAGAAATGGCTGAAGGTCGTATGCCGAAAACATTCCTTCCTGTTCAGTCGGGTGTCGGTAATATTGCGAATGCAGTATTAGCCGCAATGGGAGATAGCAAAGAAATTCCTGATTTCGATGTTTATACAGAAGTTATTCAAGATGCTGTTATCGATTTGATGGAATCTGGCCGTGTGAAGTTTGCCAGTGGTTGCTCTTTAACAGTAAGTAATCCTTGTATCGAGCACATATATAAAAATCTAGATTTCTTTAAAGAAAGAATTATATTGCGTCCTTCCGAATATTCTAACAATCCTGAAATTGTTCGTCGCTTAGGTGTTATTGCTATCAACACAGCAATAGAGGCTGATATTTATGGCAACATAAATTCTACTCATGTGATGGGTACTAAAATGATGAATGGTATTGGAGGATCAGGAGATTTTACGCGTGGTGCCTATATCTCTATCTTTGTTACCCCATCAGTAGCCAAAGACGGAATGATTAGCTCTATTGTTCCGGCAGTAGCACATGAAGATCATAGTGAGCATTCTGTGAAAATTATAGTCACAGAATATGGTGTAGCAGACTTGCGTGGAAAATGTCCGGAAGATCGTGCTCAGGAAATTATAAATAAATGTGTTCACCCTGATTATCGTCCATTGTTACAGGAGTATATAAAAAATGCACCGCAAGGACATACTCGTTTCGATATGTATAATGCTTTTGCTTTCCATGAAGCATTTCTTGAAACAGGTGATATGAAGAATGTAAAATGGCGTAAAAATAAAAACGCTTAAGATATAACGAATATTTTATTAGAGAAGCCTTTCGATTTTATGTCGAAAGGCTTTTCTTTGTATCTCAATATATATTAATAAGAAATGACGGTACTTTACGAAGATAATCATATAATAATAGTCAATAAAGCTGTTTCTGAAATAGTACAAGGCGACAAGACGGGAGACATGCCCCTGTCCGATATAGTAAAGGAATATCTGAAAGAAAAGTATAACAAGCCGGGGAATGTCTTTTGTGGAGTAACTCACCGTCTCGATCGCCCAACCAGCGGGATTGTCGTATTTGCTAAGACAAGCAAAGCGCTGTCTCGTCTTAATGAAATGTTCAAGAATAAAGAAATAAAAAAAATATATTGGGCTGTAGTGAAAAATATACCAAAACAGATGGAGGCAACGTTGACTCACCATCTGGTTAGGAATGAGAAGCAAAACAAATCTTATGCATACGATAAGGAAAAAACAGGCTCGAAATTAGCTATTCTTCACTATCGGCTTATAGCCCATTCCGATAAGTACAACCTTCTGGAGGTGAATCTGGAAACAGGGCGTCATCACCAGATACGTTGTCAGTTGTCTAAGATTGGATGTCCTATCAAGGGAGATCTAAAGTATGGGGCAGATCGTTCCAATCCTGATGGAGGAATTAGTTTGCATGCTCGTAAAATATCATTTATTCATCCTGTTTCTAAGGAAGTGATAGAGGTAACAGCTCCTGTTCCCAATGATAATTTATGGTTGGCTTTAGAGCAGCAGCAGAATAATATGTGTTAAAAAAAAAGATGCCTTTTATTTTTTTGTCTGAAATTAGTGATGTAAAATTTGTAGAATAAAAACAAAATTGTAATTTTACTTTATAGTTATCTGCTCGTGATGCAGAAAACTGTAGTTTACACAACTATGAATAGAGTATAAATATGTTTTTTAGAGATAAATAGAGACAGGTTTTTATAATTCAACAAACTTTAGTCTTTTAATGTATATAAATCTATAATTGTATGTTTGTGCAGATTGATTGCTTTCTTTTCAGAAGGAAAGTTAATTCAGTTTTTAGCACTTTAGAAAAAATAAAAACCAATGCTGTAAAGAGGAATTCGGATATATTGGGCATTTATTACTCCGGCAATGGCTTTCTGAGATAAGCATGTTCTGTAAACTTACTTGTGAAAGTGAAAATATAGAGCCGCCATTGAGACAAACTTTTAGCATTGGTTTTTTCTTTTATTCTTTCTCAAAATGGTGTTGAATCATACTTTGTTAAGAGAAGAATGTCTTTTCTCTTTTTATATTCGTTCTAAATAAAGCATTTTTTATGTGCGAAATATGGTAAAAAATGCTCATCTTTGCAGTTCTATTAAAAAAAGGATTCAATATGCTCTTATCTGACCTTAAAACAGGAGAAAAAGGTGTTATTGTAAAAGTGAATGGTAGTGGTGCTTTCCGCAAACGGATACTCGAAATGGGGTTTATAAAAGGCAAAACTATCAAGGTGATCTTAAATGCTCCTCTTAAAGATCCTATTAAATATAAGATAATGGATTATGAAGTCTCTCTTCGCCGCAGCGAAGCGGGATTGATAGAAGTGGTGTATCCCGGATCTGTAGGAGACACTGGTCTTATGCCTATGCATAATGATTATAATTCTGATAATGATTATAATTCGGGCAATGAGTCTAGAGTTTCAAATTCAGAAATTCATAATGAAGATAAAAAACTAATAAAAGTCGCCTTGGTAGGTAATCCTAATGCGGGAAAAACCTCTCTTTTTAATATAGCTTCCGGTGCACATGAGCATGTTGGAAATTATGGAGGGGTGACTGTGGATTCGAAAGAAGGCAAATTTAAATATGGAGGCTATACATTTCTTATTATAGACCTACCTGGTACATATTCTCTCTCTGCATATACTCCTGAAGAAATATTCGTTCGCAGATCTATTGTCGAAGACAAGCCTGATGTTGTTATTAATATTGTCGCTGCTTCTAACCTCGAAAGGAATCTGTATCTTACTACTGAACTTATTGATATGGAAGTGCCAGCCGTTATTGCATTGAATATGTATGACGAGTTGTTGGAGAGTGGCACAGAGTTTAACTATAAGAAGCTCTCTAAAATGATCGGAATCCCGATGGTGCCAACTGTTGCCAAATCGGGTACAGGAATCAAAGACTTATTCGATGCTGTAATAAGAAGTTATGAAAAAAGAGAACCTATTTCTCGTAGGGTGCATATATCTTATGGTAATACTGTAGAAAACTCAGTAAGCAAACTTAATATAAAGTTAGAGAAAAGTGGAAATGGACAATTGCTGTTTCCTCGTCGCTACATATCTGTTAAGTTGTTAGAAAAAGATCAGGATTTAGAGCAATATATTGCTTCTCTGAAAGGAGGTGAAGAAATTCTGGAAGCGCGTGATAGCGAAGTCAAGTACATTGAGGAAACTCTGAATGAAGATACAGAGTCTGCTCTGACAAATGCCCGTTATGGATTTATAGCCGGAGGACTAAAAGAAACATTAAAGGAAAAAACAAATGAATCGGATCGTACTCGTATTATCGATTCTATTGTTACAAACAAATATTTGGGCTTTCCTGTTTTCTTCTTTTTTATGTGGGTTATGTTCGAATGTACATTTCGTCTGGGAGGATATCCGATGGAATGGATCGAGAACGGAGTAGGATGGATTGGCGATTTTATTCGAGGCAATATGGCTGAGGGTATACTCAAAGATCTGATTGTGGATGGCATTATTGGTGGGGTAGGAGGCGTTATTGTCTTCTTGCCTAACATCCTGATTCTATATGCCTTTATATCTTTTATGGAAGATTCAGGATATATGGCCAGAGCAGCTTTTATAATGGATAAAGTAATGCATAAAATGGGTCTACATGGAAAATCGTTTATCCCTCTCGTTATGGGATTTGGATGTAATGTTCCTGCAATCTTGGCTACCCGTACTATAGAAAGTCGTAATAGTCGGATGATAACTATGCTCATAAATCCTTTTATGTCTTGCAGTGCCCGTCTGCCGGTATATTTGCTCTTCGTAGGCGTTTTCTTCAAGTCGTATGCAAGCTTTGTTTTATTTGGACTTTATTTTATAGGAATATTGCTGGCGGTGGTTTCAGCTCGTCTATTCAAAAAGTTTCTGTTTCCAAAAGAAGATACTCCTTTTGTAATGGAATTGCCTCCGTATCGTATGCCAACGCTACGTGCAGTGCTTACGCATATGTGGGATAAATCGAAGCAATATCTTCGTAAGATGGGAGGTGTTATACTAATTGCGTCAATCGTTATATGGTTTTTAGGCTATTTTCCTCGGGACAAAGAACGGGATGCAGCTTTCGATAGCCAGATAGCTAATGTTGAAGCTAGTTATGAAAATAAAATAATAGATGATTTAGAGAAAGCGGATCAGGTAGAAGAGATCGAGGAACAGCGTAATATTTCTCATCAGGAGGAATCTTATATTGGACGGATTGGCAAAACTATAGAGCCGGTGATGCGTCCGTTGGGCTTTGATTGGAAAATAAGCGTTAGCCTTCTTTCAGGTATGGCAGCAAAAGAGGTTGTTGTTAGCACGCTAGGTGTTTTATATACAGGTGATCCTGAAAATCAGGAATCACTAGAAGTACGTCTGCTTAATGAAACAAAACCAGATGGGACGGTTACGTTTACACCATTAGTTGTTGTCAGTTTGCTATTGTTTGTTCTAATATACTTTCCTTGTGTTGCCACTATTGCTGCCATAAAGGAAGAGTCTGGTTCATGGAAATGGGGTATGTTCAGTATTGTTTATACAACTTTGCTGGCTTGGATTATCTCCTTCTTGGCATACCAGATAGGATCAATATTTTAAAGAATTCTTTTTAGTCAGGTTTTCTTAAATTTGTGATGTTTCCATTTTTTTTCTATTTGTTTAGAAGAACGAGTTCTTTTATAAAGTTTTTGTGTTAAAATTTTAAATATAAAATGTTAAAACCGTAGATGCGTATATCTGATATGTATTCTTTTCCTACCTTTTGTCTTTGATTCTGCACAACCTTGGAGATGTCTATTTGTTTATCATCTTTTTTTTGTTTGTTTTTATCTTGTTTTTGTAATAAAATGATATTTATTTGTCTAGTTTGCTATAATTTGTTATTTCGTAAAAATTGTATAAATTTGCATGTTTAATAATAAATAGATGCTAAAAATGCTTTGCATCAAAATGTTATGTGGATATAACAGAAAAGTTATTTTAATTTTAATAAAGTAGTGTTTGTATGAAGAAAAGAATGGTGTTAATTTTGTCCTGCTTATTTATAAGTATAGGACTTATTATGGCACAAACTACAAATCGGTTTAACGGTACTGTTGTAGACAGTAACGGGGAGCCTGTTATTAGTGCCTCAGTAGTGGTGAAAGGAACTACAATCGGTACAGTTACCGACTTGGATGGTAAGTTTTCTATTAATGTACCAGAAGGGAATAATACTCTTGTATTCTCATTGGTGGGTATGAAGACAAAAGAAGTAAAAGCTACACAAGGTATGAGGGTCGTTCTAGAAAATAACGATCAGATTCTTAATGAAGTAGTTGTAACCGCACTGGGTATATCTCGTGATGCAAAAGCGTTGGGTTATGGTTCTACTACAGTTAAGAATGAAGAAATTACTGCTGCCAAATCAGGCTCGTTAATGTCTGGGCTAGTAGGAAAAGTTGCTGGTATGAACATTTCTACTGCGGGTGGAACTGGTACTTCTCAAAAAGTAATCGTTCGTGGATTCTCTTCTTTTACAGAAAACCAGCCATTGTATATTATTGATGGTGTACCTGTTCAAAACACATTCTCAGGAAATGACAAAACTAATAACTCTGTTGACTTTGGTAACTTGGCTGGAGATATAAATCCAGATGATGTTGAGTCTATAACAGTTCTAAAGGGTGCATCAGCGACAGCTTTGTATGGAACACGGGCTGCAAGCGGTGTTATCATGATTACTACCAAAAAAGCAAAAAAGAATCAAAAGCCGACTATTACTTACTCAGGAACATTTTCTGCAAGTAATGTATTACGAGCTCCTCAAACACAAGACATGTTTGGACAAGGCTGGCCTATTTGGGATGCCGCAGAGAATGGTTCATGGGGACCAAGATTTGACGGTAGAATGCATGAATGGGGTGCTGATATAAATGGAGTATATAGAGAGAAGCCTTTTTCATACATTAAAGATAATGTGAAAAACTTTTATTCTACAGGTTTTGAGATGAATAATAATGTCTCTTATGCTGCCAGCGGTGAGCATACAGGTATTATGGTTTCATATGGTAATTTGACTTCAGATGGTATACTCCCTGGAGATGCGGATAAATATACTCGTAATACAATCTCTTTCAGAGGTAATACTGTGTATGATAAATTAAATATAAGCTACAATGTAAACTATTCAAGAAAAAATATATCAGCAGTTTCTTCAGGACAAGGGGGAGATGGTGCTGCTTTATTTCAGGAGGTTTTACAGAACCCGGTAGATATCAATTTACAGGATCTTAAAGACTTAAATAATCCATATAATAATCCTGATAATTATTATACATGGTACGCTGAAAACCCATATTGGGTATTGGCTAATAACGGAAATAAATATATTGATAACCATACAATTGCTAATCTTGAAGCATCATATCAGTTGATGCCATGGTTAAAGGCTATAGGACGTATTGGTGGAGATTTTAGTGATTCCAGACGTCAGGCGTGGAATGGTGTAGCTCGTTATACTCCTGGTTCTTATAGTGACCAAGGTGGTAAATCTTACGCAGAAGGATCATATCTGGAGCATAATGAGTCAAGAACTCAATTAGATGTAACAGGGATGCTGGATGCTAATTATGCTTTAAATCAAGATATTAGTCTTTCCGGAGTTTTAGGATGGAATTATAATCATAGAGATCTTAATCTTATAGATGCTTATCTCTATAGTCTGAATGTACCAGGTTGGTATAGTTTAGAAAATGGTAGTACGGATCCTACAACTTACTCTCGTTTATATAAACGCCGTCTCTATGGTGCTTTCGCTCAAGCAGAGTTTGGTTATAAGAACTACTTATATGTAACTTTGTCTGGTCGTAACGACTGGTCTTCAACTTTGCCTAAAGATGACAGAAGCTTTTTTTACTGGGGGTCTAATGCCGGATTGATAGTAACGGATATGATTCCGTCTATCAAGAGTGATTGGTTAAATTACCTAAAGGTGAGAGCTGCATATGGAAAAACAGGTAAGGATGCAAATTGGTATCTTATTTCAAATGAATATCAGCCAACTAAGATTGCATTAGGATTTGGTAACCTAAACTTACCATTAGGTGGAATACCAGGGCTGACTATGGGTAATACACATGGAAATGAAAACCTGAAACCAGAAATTACGCGTGAGGCTGAATTTGGGTTTGATGTACGTTTGTTTGATAGCCGTGTTACTCTTGATTTTGCATATTATGATAGAAATACCAAAGATCAAATTATAGCTGCTACTCAACCTTATGAAACAGGTTATGGTACATATACAAGAAACGTAGGTGAAATACAAAATAGAGGAGTTGAGATCGCTTTAGGAGTAGTTCCTGTTCGAACAAAAGAGTGGAATTGGAATTTAGGAGTAACTTTCGCTAAAAATAATAGTGAAGTGAAGAAACTTTGGAGTGTTGATGGTAAGGATGTTAATGAATATGTTTTGACGTCTGCATATGGTGTAGACTTTGTTGCTGAGGTAGGTAAACCATTGGGCGTTTACAAAGTACCAAAAGTACAACGTACAGATGATGGTAAAATTGTAGTAAGTGCTTCCACCGGTCGTCCGCTAATTGTTAGTGGAGAGAAAGAAGAGGTCGGTTCTTCCGCGCCTAATTTTACTATGGGGTTTGTAAACCGTGTTACATGGAAAAATTTGACTTTCGGTGCTGTTGTAGACTGGAGAAGTGGAGGAAAATTCTGGAGTAATACAGCGGAAATGATGACATGGAATGGTAATGCTACTGCTACTATGTATAATGGACGTCAGCCATTTGTTATACCTAATTCAGTAAAACCGTCAGGAAACACCTTTGTTGAAAATGATGTGCCTATCACATGGGAAAGCATGTATTCATATTATAATCACTCTACTAATACATATATGTATAGAAACTTTGTTATTCCTAAGGGATATGTGAAGTTGAGAGAAGTGAGTTTGACTTATAATTTCCCTAAGAATCTTTTGACAAAACTTAAAATTGTAAAAGAACTGGAAATTGCAGTTATTGGAAGAAATCTATTAATGTGGACTCCTAAAGGAAATAACTTTGTCGATCCTGAGGCTACTAACTATGGTAACGATATAACATCGGAATTAGGTGAATTTACTGCAGCTCCTACAACCAGATCAATAGGAGGTAGTTTGAAAGTCACTTTCTAATAAGTAAAATTTAATAAATCAAGAAAATGAAGAAATTTATATATAAATATCTGATAATTGCTTCCCTGATTTTTTCTGCAGCATCTTGTGATTTGGATATAAATGAAAATCCCAGCTTTCCGACGACTGCTGATCCAACGATGTTGATACCTTCAGGAATGGCGTGGTCTGTTTCTAATTTGGGAGTGGAGGTCCAATTGGCAACAAGTATGTGGTCTCAACACTATACTCAAAATAATGCTTCGAATCAATACACTTCGTATGATTCTTATAATATTACGAATACAGCATTTAATAGATTATGGTTGCATGAGTATGCTGGAGCTTTGACAGACTTATATGATGCAAGATCTCAATCGGAAAAAATAGGTGAGTGGCAATATTGGATTACTTCTCAAGTATTAATAGCTTTTGACTATCATATATTAAATGACCTTTTTGGAACGATTCCTTTTACTCAGGCTGTAAATTTTGATGAGTATAAAGCTCCCAAATTTGATGATAGTAAAACTGTTAATGCTGGTATAATAGACTTATTAGACAAGGCTATAGCTAAAGGAACTGATGCTGCGGATAAAACTTCTCTTGAAGAAAAAGACTTGGTGTATGGTGGCGATATAAGTAAGTGGATTGAGTTTGCAAAGACATTGAAACTAAAAATACTAATGCGCGATTTTGATGCAAATAAAACTACTATTCAAACTATGTTGAATGCTGGAGGGTTTATTACAGAAGATGCGAGAGTAAATGGTTTCGAGGATAAAGAAAATAAGTCAAATCCGCTGTATGAGTATGACCGTCGTAAGTTAAATACTAAGTATAATATTAAGGCTAGTGCTACAATGATAGCTTATCTTTCTGCTTATAATGATCCTCGTATTGAGGCTTATTATGAAACAGGCGATAAAGGTGATTTTAGAGGGTTACCCCAGGGAGGTTATAATATTGCTCAAAAGATAATAGCTGCAGGAGATGTATCTCGTGCAAGACTAGCTGCAACGGACCCTGTTTATTTCATGTCTGTCGTAGAAAGCCATTTTATTCAGGCAGAAGCATATGCTCGTTTAGGAGATAAAACTAAGGCAAAGACATCTTATGAAGCTGGTGTAACTGCAGCATTTGACCGTTGGGGATTTGCTGATAAAGCAGCAGCTTTCTTGGCTGGAGTTTATAAATTTAACGATGCTTCAACAGAAGATATGATTAAATCTATAATTATGCAAAAATGGGTTGCTTCTGTTAGGTGTCAGGCTTGGGATGCATTTTTTGATATCAATCGTACAGGATATCCTGAATTGGGTACGGAATATGTGACAGTACAAGATTTGTGGACAGTTCCAAACTCCAATTATGTGGTAGGTAAATTAACTCCAAGCGTAAACTCAGTATTGAGTGCTGGTAAATATCCTAAGAGATTTTTGTTGCCGAAAAATTCTACTGATAATAATCCGAATGCACCGGCTGTTATTCCTATAACTGATAAAATGTGGTGGCATAAATAATCCCCTATAAAAATAAATACATATTGATTATGAAAATATATAAGATATTTCTGTTACTATTTTGTGTAACTGCCTTTTTTACATCGTGTGAGACATATGGCGATCCCGATGTTGATTATTCTTCTGTAGAGAAAATGTCGGGAGAGTGGGTTATCCGATTAAATGATGCTAATACAAAAGCATTGTTAAATGTATTAGGTTATAAAGATGATAAGGTGCCTATCTATACTTACAATACTTCGGATGGTAGTAAAACCCAAATGTGGTTGAGAATAGGTTCTGCGTCTATTTCTGCAACATCTCCGTATGCTCCATTTGCTGTAAAAGGAAAGGTTAATATAGACCTTGGCTCAAAAACGTTTTCAGCTAGTGATGTGGAGAATGGATTTTTTTCCGGTAAAAAGTTTTCTGTATCAGAGGGAAAAGTTATCTTAGATGGTACAGTTACTCCATCAGGAGGTAAAGCTGACTCTATTAGCTTCAAGCTTACATCGGACTTGCATCCCGGTATTACCTATATAGTATCAGGTTATAGAAGAACAGGTTGGCATGAAGATGATCCTACTGCTGCCGATCCTATCTCTTTGGCTAAAACAACAGTATCTTTAGCGGCAGGTGCATCTACTACTGTGGCTATAAAGAAAGGTAATGGTACATATACAATAGAATCTTCTGCTCCTGCCATTGCTACTGCTACCGTTGTTGAAAATAACGATCCGGAAAAGCATACTGGAACAATAACTATAAATGGGCATGCAGCTGGTGGTGCTAAAATAACCATTAAGGATATGGAAGGCCGTTCAGAAAACATTATAGTAACGGTAGAATAAGTCCTCTGTAAAATAATAGATCTTACTATTATATATAAAAGCCTCCAATATTTCTTGGAGGCTTTTTGTTTCTTTTAACCTTAGGTAGAAACTATATCTAGATTTTCCTTTCTACCTTTGTATATATAAAAGGAGGATGAAAAATGATTCAGGAAATAATTGTTTTATTGATAGGACTTCTTGTAGCCCTGATAGTTATATATAAAATTTATGGTTTCTTCTTCTCGAAGAACGAACAAAAAGGGAGTTGTGGATGTTCTAATTGTGGATGTAGTCCTAAAAAGAGAGAAGTTAAATATTGAAATTCTATTTGGAAAACTCAATAGTTTTGTTTAACTTTGAAGTAAGAAAACTAAAAGAGATTAGTTTAAGTCGTGTTGGTCGATTGGGAAACTCATCAATGAATAACATATCCGAGACAAGCTTTTGATTCTAATGGCGGGCCACACCTTCGGGTTGCATAGCGCGGTGGATTACAAAGGGATCGAGGCACTCAAATCCTGTTTTAAGGAGTTTCGGCTATATCCACCAATACGGCTTTATATACAAAAGGAATTGACTGAGCAATCAGTCGATTCCTTTTTTGCTTTTCAGTCTCTACAATATTTCACATTTTCTTTATGCTATAATTTCTTTTCTTTTAGCTATTAATTGTATATTTGTAGGCTAATAATAGTTGATTGTTGTTATTTATAATAGATAATATGAGAACCCTAGAGAAACTCACAGCCGAGAAACTTCTTAGTATAAGAGCTATAAAACTCCAACCTTCTAATCCTTTTACATGGGCTTCTGGATGGAAATCTCCAATTTACTGCGACAACCGTAAACTTATATCGTATCCCAGAATACGTACATTTATTAAAACAGAGTTGTCTCGTCTTATATTAGAAAACTTCTCTCAAGTAGATGCTATTGCAGGGGTTGCAACAGGAGCTATTGCTCCGGGTGCTTTAGTCGCAGATTTACTCGGATTACCATTTGTATATATTCGTGCAACACCTAAAGATCACGGCTTAGAAAACCTTATAGAAGGAGAACTGAAGCCAGGAAGTAAGGTTGTTGTAGTTGAAGATCTAGTTTCCACAGGTTCCAGTAGCCTAAAGGCTGTTGAAGCTATTCGCAGAGACAGTTCGGAGGTCATAGGTATGGTTGCTAATTTTACATATGGATTTCCGGTTGCGTCACAAAAATTTAAAGAAGCAGGAGTTGAATTGCTGACATTGACCAATTATGATGCAATTCTGGAAGAGGCTTTACGCATCGATTATATTGCAGAGTCAGACTTGGAAACTCTTCAGGAATGGAGAAAAGCTCCGGCTGACTGGAAATAAGGAAAATGTGATATGACGGAATTTGTAAGCGAAATAAAAGTCGTACCGCATTCCGATGCGGACGTATATACTGTGCTTTCAGATTTGAATAATCTGGAATTAGCAAAAAGTAAAATACCTCAGGATAAAATAAAAGACTTCTCATTCGATAGAGACTCTTGCACAGTAACAGTTGATCCGGTAGGTAAAATCCGGTTTGTTGTTATAGAAAGAGAAATAAACAAAACAATTAAATTTCAGGCAGAACAATTACCTTTTGGTGTAACGATGTGGATTCAGCTAATGCCGGATTCATTAGGGGAGACTAAGATGAAACTTACAATAAAAGCAGATCTTAATCCGTTCTTAAAACCAATGGTATCTAAACCTCTTCAGGCTGGACTAGATAAGGTTGCTGAAACTTTAGCCGGATTGCCATACAATGAAATTTTGAATAAAGGAACAATAGAGTAGCTAATGAAACTTTGGGAAAAAAGTGTTCAGGTAAATAAAGACGTAGAAACATATACTGTAGGTCACGACCGAGAATTGGATGTATATCTCGCACCCTACGACGTATTGGGTTCTATGGCTCATATAACTATGCTTGAATCGATAGGGCTTCTTACTAAAGAAGAATTGCATTTGTTGTTGAATGAGCTTAAAGAAATATATGAAGTTGCTAGCGATGGCAAATTTACAATAGAAGATGGTATTGAAGATGTTCACTCTCAGGTAGAACTTATGCTTACACGTAAATTAGGCGATGTGGGTAAGAAAATACATAGCGGACGGTCTCGTAACGATCAGGTTTTAGTCGATCTGAAACTATTCACACGAGATCAAATACACATTCTTACAGACTCTGTTTCTGCTCTTATCGATGTCCTACTGGCTCAAAGCGAGAGATATAAATCAGTTTTGATGCCGGGTTATACTCATTTGCAAATAGCAATGCCTTCATCGTTTGGGCTATGGTTTGGTGCATATGCTGAAAGTTTGGTTGACGATCTGCAAGTATTGTTGGCTGCATATAAAGTTTGTAACCGTAACCCCTTAGGCTCTGCTGCTGGATATGGTTCGTCTTTTCCTCTCAACAGGCAAATGACAACCGACTTACTCGGCTTCGACTCAATGGACTATAATGTAGTTTATGCTCAGATGGGACGAGGGAAGATGGAAAAAATTGTTTCATTCGCTATTTCTTCTATTGCTGCCACTTTGTCGAAGCTATCGTATGACGCATGTATGTATAATAGTCAGAATTTTGGATTTATAAAGCTTTCTGACGAATATACTACAGGTTCCAGCATCATGCCTCATAAGAAGAATCCTGATGTATTTGAACTGACACGTGCCAAGTGCAATAAATTACAGGCATTGCCTAACGATATAACATTGATTGTAAATAATCTACCATCCGGATATTTTAGAGATTTGCAGATTATAAAAGAACTCTTCATCCCTGCTTTTGAAGAAATAAATGATTGCCTGCATATGGTTACCCGTATGATGGGTGAAGTGAAAGTTAACGAGCACATATTAGACGATCCTAAGTATCTACTGATCTTTAGTGTAGAAGAAGTGAATCGTCTTGTTCTCGAAGGTATGCCTTTTCGTGATGCTTATAAAAAAGTAGGTTTAGAGATTGAAAAAGGCAACTTTGCTCACGATAAAAATGTGAATCATACACATGAGGGTAGTATTGGTAATTTGTATAATGATCGAGTCGATCTATTGAAACAACAGATTGTAAATCAGTTTGGATTTGATAAAGTAGTAAAAGCTGAAAAAGCTTTGTTAAATAGAGAATAAGCCCAAATTCAAAAATGACGATAATACATAAAAGATTATCGTCTAATTTTTTTACATGCAATAAGTAATCACTTATGGAAGATCCAGAAATAATATTAGCCAGTTTATCAGGAGAAGATAAACCCGGAGTTACTGCAGCGTTAACAGCTGTTTTGGCAGAACACGATGCAAACGTACTCGATATAGGACAGGCTAATATACATCACTCATTGTCTTTGGCTATAATGTTTGAGGCTGCCAATGCAGGAGAAGTTATAAAAGATTTGCTTTTCAAAGCAACTGAGTTAGGAGTAGTTATTAGGTTCTCTCCGGTAAGTAGAGAAGATTATTCCCGATGGGTTTGTTTGCAAGGAACTAAAAACCGTTATATTGTTACCCTATTAGGGCGTACCCTCAAGCCGGCTCAAATATCTGCCGTAGCCCAAATAAGCCAAAAGTATAAACTTAATATCGAAAAGATAATTCGTCTTACAGGACGAGTTCCTCTCGAATCGACAGAACGTCCGAGCCGTTCTTGTATCGAAATGGCGATAAGAGGCCATGTAGAGGATGTGCAGGCTTTGAAGCATGACTTTATGAAACTTGCTGATGATCACGGGATAGATATTGCTTTTCAGGTAGAAAGTATGTATCGCCGTATGCGTCGTCTTGTGTGCTTCGATATGGATTCCACTCTTATTCAGACAGAAGTTATTGACGAACTGGCGGATAGAGCAGGAGTGGGAGATGAAGTGAAGGCTATTACAGAATCAGCTATGCGTGGAGAAATTGACTTCTCTGAAAGTTTCAAAAAACGTGTGAGTTTATTGAAAGGCCTTGATGAATCTGTAATGAAGGATATTGCCGAGAACTTGCCTATAACGGAAGGAATGACTCGCCTTATCCGCATATTGAAAAAGAGTGGATGTAAGTTGGCTATTCTTTCGGGAGGATTTACTTATTTTGGTAATTACCTGAAAGATAAATATGGCTTCGACTATGTATATGCTAACGAACTAGAAATAGAAAACGGTAAGCTTACCGGTAACTATGTTGGCGATATTGTAGATGGTAAACGTAAAGCTGAACTTCTGCGCTTACTAGCTCAGGTAGAGAAGGTTGATATACAGCAAACTGTTGCTGTTGGCGATGGAGCAAACGATTTGCCTATGCTTGGTATTGCCGGTTTGGGAATTGCTTTTCATGCTAAACCTAAAGTGAAAGAGAATGCAAAACAGTCTTTGTCTACAGTTGGGCTCGATGGTATTCTATACTTTTTGGGCTATCGTGACTCTATGCTCGATGGAGAAATCTAAGAAATAATTGGTACCTAATAATATAAAAGGGGAATGCTCAGAAAGCATTCCCCTTTTATATTGTTCTAAGAACGATTTATTATTCTTTTTCGGTATCAATAATTTTCCACACTATTGCCGAAAGTGCAGCTCCTAAGAATGGTGCTACAATAAATAGCCATAATTGAGATAATGCTTTACCTCCTTCTATAACGTCAAAGATAGCAGGGCCGATACTTCTTGCAGGGTTAACCGATGTTCCTGTAATAGGAATACATACAATATGTACAAGAACTAAGGCCAAACCAATCGCTAAGCCTGCAAATTGATTTGGAGCTCCCTTAGAGGTAACACCAAGAACTACCAGAACAAAAATGAATGTAAAAACTAATTCGGCGATAAAGGCTGTTAGCATAGAACCCTCAGCAAAGCCATTAGCTCCGGTAAGAGTTGTTGTGGAGCCGGAATCTTTAGCCAGAATGTACAAAATAGCCGAGCCTATTATAGCTCCCACTACTTGAAAAATAATATACATGATGGCGTCTTTGCCAGACATTTTCTTAGAAAGGAAAACACCTAATGTTATTGCCGGATTAATATGACATCCTGATATTTTACCGATAGTGTATGCCATTGCTACTACTGATAAACCGAAGGCAAAAGCCACTCCAAGTGTGCCTACAGATGCAAAAGGCTGAGTTGCTCCTGCAAATACTGCCGCACCGCATCCCATTAATACTAGAACCATAGTTCCGATCATTTCCGCTAAATACTTTTTCATAAGAAAAAAACTTTTAATTTAACAACTGCGTAATTTATGTAATTTGTTTATTTGCGTTTTCTTGTGAGACGAAGGTAGGAAAATATACAAAGCGTACAAAATTTATATATTGTCCAATATACATCTTATGTTAATCTCATTGTTTATATTTGTATATGAATAAACCTAAAAACCTTATATGATGAAAAAGATATTTCTACCTTTCTTATTTAGTTTGTTCTCAATAATGCTTATAGGACAAGATTATAACATTCCAAAAGACTATAAGTTCGATACTAAAGAAAGTTATTCAGACTACGAGCCTCAGGTAAAAGAAACTATAACATGGCTGCTGTCTACATCATTGGGTAAAGATGCAATAAAACGGAGTGAAGCAAATTCATTTCTTATGGCTTGGGTGGGAGGAACACCAAATGTTACGATCGGGATTTCTCCTCAGATAGTGAATTTTATAGACAAAAACCCGGAGTTGCTAATCCCTTTCATAGCCGGATGGACAGAGTACTCTCTTAATGATTCATATTCGAAAGATCAAGTACAAGGAAATAAGGCCGGAGTAGAGGCTGTTGTAGCATTCTATCTGAAGAATAGAGGTTATCTGAAGAAAGATGGTAATGTAGAAAAATATGCAAAACTGATAGAGAAAGGTAAGCTGGAAGATGATATCGCAAAAAGAATAAAGAAATAATATAAATACAATCGAAACATTATGCAAAAGAAAGTACTAATTGGTCTATTAGCCTTGTTTTCATTTGTAGCTTGCAATACAAGACAAGATAATCAGCAAGAAGATGCTGTAATAGTAAAAGATGAAGTGGAAAGAACGGGTGACGAATTGAAAATAGTGGCTATAATAACTGTGAAGCCTGAGCAAATAAGAGATATGCTTCCTCTGTTTCAAGAAATAGTTCAGGGTAGTCAGGAAGAAGATGGCTGCATATCATATAACTTACATCAGGATATAAAGGACTCTACAAAATTTATTATGCTCGAAGAATGGAAATCTCAGGATGCCATTAATTATCATAATAATACAGATCATTTTAAATCTTTCAAAGCTGCGTCTAAAGATATGGTTGAAAAATCTGAAGTAAGCGTTATGAAGTTAATTTATTGATATTATTAACTATTATAGAAAAAGGGGATCCCAAAGAATGGATCCCCTTTTTAATTTTTAGAGTCAATATATTAGAATTTATATCCTAGAGTAAGAATACCCTGAAAAGTATTATCTTTCCATTCTGCTTTCTCTGAACTAACATATTGTTTAGTTTTTGCATCTGTATATGAAGAGAATGTACGTAGTTCTGATTTTTGAGTTCTCATTGCGAAAGCAACATCTGCATAGAAACTACGAGAAAATCTGTAACCTAGCCCATAGGTGAAATAGTTTGTATCACCATCGAGAGTAAAATGTGAAACAGAGCCAATAGTTAAGGCTTCCACTTCATTATTTTTAAATTCTTTCTTCAGAGGGCTTTGTTGCCAAGAGTAACCTACGCGTGCAGAGAATTGGTTTGTAAAACGAACTTCCAAACCTGTTCTGAGGGTAGAGGCCATTTTGAAGTCTTCTTTGATTACTTCATTCGGACGATGGCTTAATTCGTCTCCATTGTCATCAAATAGCTTCATATTATTATAGTTAGTCAACATATAGTCTCCACTAATACTGATTTTAGGGAATAGTCCATCTCCCGGATCGAGAACAAAAGCTGCTAAACTGAAAGTCCATCTGTCAGGAGTACGTAATCTGTAATCTGAACGAAAACGTCCTGTTTCAAATCCGTCTTGTGGATTTGTTGGGCTATAGCCGGCGCTATAGTAATCAGTCATATTGTACCAAGTAGGAGAGTGGTAGGCAACTCCCAGTCTTAACTGTTTTATCGGACTGACAAGAACTCCTAATCCGACTTGAAATCCAGCACCTTCTGTTTCTATGTCGTTAGCTAGAGTATAATACGTGTCGGAGTAATTTTCTGTCAACTCTGAATATAAACGATATTTCATGTCTGTAACTGATAACGTCAAGCCAACACTTACAATATTTGAAAATGTTGTTCCTACGTTAAAATCGTAAGTATTCGCAGATCCTTTTTCTCGAACATATAAATTGGCATCAGTGTTTGAGGGTGATACAAAGAAACCTTTAGTGGGGTCATATCCCATAAGATCTGCATTGGCTCCAATAACTGCCATCCAGTCATAATTTTGTAATGGATATATATCACTATCGTCTTTAAAGCGTAATTCATTCTGTGGATTCTTGTCAAAGAAGTTTATATTATTAGCTCTATTAGCCATGTAATGAGCTAATGTCAAATTAGATGGATTAGCCATGTCCATAGAATAAGTCCGGTCATAGTTTTTAAGACGATTGTATGAAAAACCAAAGTTAAGAAATGGAGCTACATCGCTATTTAAAGGAAAAACTGAGACAAAGGCAAGGTTGTCGAAGTTTACTTTAAATTTACTCTCATCAAATTTACCAAGATTTGATTCTATTTTGGTTTGAGTATTCTGAAAATTCAGAGTTGTTACAACCTCTGACGATTTATAAATACCTATACCCGCCGGATTGATGGAAACTGCTGAAATATCACCGCCCATGGCTCCCATAGCGCCACCCAAAGAAACTGAACGGGCTGTACCTACTAAATCTGTCTGAGAAAGTTTGTATGCGTCCAATTCTCCCTGAGCAAACATACTTCCTATTGACAAAATAAATGCTGATAAGATTAAAACTTTACGTTTCATAATATTCTATTTTTGCATTTTCAAAAAAGCTGCTTCAATTAGCATTGTTGAAACAGCTTTCTATAGTTAATTATTCAATTATTATATCATTATCTTCCTCGGCCACTACTGCTAGATCGACCACCGCCTCCTCCAGAAGAACGACTGCTGGATGAAGAGCTACCGGAACTATATGAGCCGCTTCGAGATGATGAACTGCTAGATGATGGGCTACTGTAACTAGGTCGTGACGAGCTGCTACTACTTGAACCACTGTAGCTAGGTCGCGATGAACTGCTACTGCTTGATCCATTGTAGCTAGGCCGTGATGAAGAACTAGAACTTGATCCGCTATAACTAGGTCGAGATGAACTACTACTTGATGATCCGTTATAACTTGGTCTAGTGCTCGGACGAGATGAAGAACTCGATGATCCATTGTATGATGGTCTTGTAGTTGTAGAACTACCCGATCCATTATAGCTTGGCCTTGTGCTCGGACGAGTTGTAGTGCCAGAACCGTTATAGCTTGGTCTAGTGCTTGGACGAGTTGATGTACCGGCGTCATTATAATTCGGTCTGGTTGATGTTTCTGAACCATTGTAGCTCGGTCTAGTGCTCGGACGGGTTGATGTACCTGAACCATTGTAGCTCGGTCTTGTACTTGGACGAGTTGATGTTCCTGAACCATTGTAACTCGGTCTAGTGCTCGGACGGGTTGATGTACCTGATCCATTATAGCTAGGTCTTGTACTTGGACGAGTAGAAGTTCCGGAATTATAGCCCGGACGAGTGCTTGGTCGAGAACTTACGTATGAATTGTCTCGGCTGCCACCGTTATATCTGCCTGAATTGTATCTTCCAGATGAATATCTTGAGCCATAATATGTTCCTCTCGAACGTCCTGCACTTCCATAATATGAAGGTCTTGAGTAGTAGTGAGAATGACCACCATACCAGCCACCGCCGCCGTACCAACCTCCATAGTATCCTCCCCAGCCCCAGCCGGAAGAGTACCAAGGTCTGTTCCATCCCCATCCTGAATACCAAGGGTTGTTCCAACCCCAGCTATAGCTAGGATAGTACCATGGATCATACCAAGGGTCGTACCACGAATTGTAATAACCACCCCATCCCCAACCTACATTGAAGCTCCAGCCTCTGTTGCGATAGTAGTTACTATATAGGTCGTTAGTGACATATACATTTATTTCATTGTTGCTCGAAATTTTCACACTGTTATCAGGATCGTGAAATTTGACGATACGGTCTGTATATTCATAGTCCTGATATTGGCTGTCATAAACAAGCGAGTCCACAGGCTCTTGATCTGCCTGATATACATTTACATTACCTCCTCGACGGTTGTATGCATCTACATCAACATTTACATTACCAACGGTTTCCATAGATACATCCCCATTGTCTCGTACTACGAGAACTTGAGTTTTGCTCACCGGCTTACGTTGAACAGTATTGTTTACTTCTTTCTTCTTTTCTGTAGGTTTAGAAGTAGCATAGACGTCATCCCAGTCTTCTTGTGCAAAAACAAAAAGCGGTGATACAGCCACCAGGAACATCCATAATAAGTTTTTAGCTTTCATAATTTGCTCTCCTTCTATTTATAGTTTACAAATATTTCTAATTGATTCGTATTTCAGAGTTTGATATTAATCATCTATGTTTCTTAGACTATTCAAAAGTCTAATGGTTTAATCTGGCATATAAATAAGAACAATATAGATAAAACAAATATACAATAATTATCTTATTCTTAATTTATAGACGTAAATAAAACACTCTCGTTGCACGTCTTTATAAATGAAATAGTTCTTTTTTAAAGATTATTAAGGTTCTTTTTTCTAGTAGTTAAGAGTCCTTATTTGATGACCTCGAATCGTGCAAATTTTAGTAATAATTGTTTTGTTCCCGAATTCTCGAATTCAACAGTCGCTTTACGGCTATCAGTATCTCCACTTACGGCCGTAACTTTACCAATACCAAAGCGTTCGTGTTTTATAATTGCACCCACTTCAACTTCTCCAATGTTTCCTCCCGCCGACAATTTCGGAGTTGCAATGCGAGTATTTACAAAGTTTGAAGGAGGTGATTGTGCTTTTGGTTTCTCAGGCCTAGGCGTTTCGGTAGCACTTGGTGTTTTCCTTCCTTGATTATAATTATTATTACTGTAAGCGGATGATTTGTTTTCGTATGTTTCGGGTCTATTGAAAACGAATCCGCCGGATAGAACTCCCGGATTGGCATTCAGAAAAGTATCATCTATATCTTTTAAAAAACGGCTCGGATTGCAAGCGTTTATCTGACCGTTTCTGAATCGACTCTTTGCGTAGGTAATCATACAGAACTCTTTAGCTCTGGTTATTGCCACATAAAAGAGACGGCGCTCTTCTTCAAGTCCTCGGAATTCATCTTTTGCCATAGCCGAAGGAAACAGATCTTCTTCTAGCCCAACTATAAATACATTGTTGAACTCTAGTCCTTTCGCTGCATGGATGGTCATCATTGTAACCTTTTCCTGATCGGCTTCTTTGTCTGTGTCCTGATCGCTCAATAAAGATACTTCGGAAAGGAAGTCTAACAACCCGATACCACCAAGTCCCTCTTCCTGACGACTTTCTACAAACTCATGTATACCACTTAATAGTTCCTGAAGATTTTCCTGACGACTCATACCCTCCGGAGTCTGATCTTGATAAGCTTCGGTAGCTATACCGCTTTGTTTTACTATTATAGAAGCCAGTTCGTATGCCGAACGATCTTTCAACTGTACAATAAAACTTTCTATAAGTTCCCTGAAGCTACTTATCTTGTTGGCTGTACCTGCATTTATATTAAGATTGTACCCCTGAGGATTCTTGATAACTTCCCATAAACTAACACTGTGTAGGCGTGCAGCATCTCCTATTTTAGAGAGTGTAGTGTTTCCAATACCTCGTGTAGGATAATTTATTACTCGTTTGAATGCTTCCTCATCGTTGGGGTTGACTATCATACGAAAGTATGCAATCACATCTTTTATCTCTTTTCGCTGATAAAACGAAAGTCCGCCATAGATGCGATAAGGGATGTTTTTCTTACGCAATGCCTCTTCAAAAATACGGGATTGGGCATTTGTACGATATAATATTACAAAATCACTATATGGAGCTTTTTTGTCTCTTCGAAGATCCCATATTTTATTTGAAACAATGACTCCTTCTTCGAAATCGGAGAAAGCACTGGCTACTTCGATGCGCTCACCTTCATCGTTTTCCGAATAAATAGTCTTTTTTATCTGATCCTGATTTTGTTTGATAAGACTATTGGCTGCATTAACTATATTCTGGGTAGAACGGTAATTTTGCTCCAACTTAAACAATTTCGATTCGGGGTATACTTCTTTAAACTTCAGTATATTTTCTATATTCGCCCCACGGAAAGAGTAAATACTTTGGGCATCGTCTCCTACAACACAGATACGGTGATGAGCGTCTGCCAACTGTTTTACAACAAGATACTGAGCAAAGTTTGTATCCTGATACTCGTCTACCAGAATGAACTGAAACCTCTCTTGGTAGTTTTTCAATACATCGGGATGGTCTCTGAACAGGCAGTTCGTATGAAATAAGAGATCGTCGAAATCCATTGTGTTAGAGGCTCGCAGTCTATTGTTATACTCTTTGTATATATCTTTCACAACAGACATTTTCGATCGTTGGTCATACTCCAACAATTCTTTGTTTTGTGCATACATAGTCGGCGAAACTAATGCGTTTTTAGCATTTGAGATAATAGACTGTACTTTTGCCGGTTTATATACTTTATCATCAAGCTGAAACTGCTTTATTATTGTTTTTATCAGATTTCGGGAATCGGCAGAATCGAAGATCGTAAAATTGGCGGTAAATCCGATTCTTTCGGCTTCGGTTCTTAGTATTCTGGAAAAAACGGAGTGAAATGTGCCCATCCATAAATAGCGTGCATATTGCCAGCCTATAAGCTGAGCAATCCGTTCTTTCATCTCTCGGGCAGCCTTGTTGGTAAATGTAAGGGATAGAATACTTTGAGGAGGTAACCCTTGTTGAAGTAAATAGGCTATTTTATATGTAAGCACGCGGGTTTTTCCTGAGCCTGCACCTGCTATTATAAGCGATGGTCCATTTATATATTCTACAGCTTCGCGTTGTTGTTTATTGAGTTGATTTAGCAAATTATTCATAAAAAAACTTGATATAAGCGCAAAGATAGCTCATTCTTGCTATTAACAGTACCCTCTGCACTTAGAATTATTGTATATTTACATTATGAAATCTTAATCCCCAAAAACATAAAACAAAAGACTATGGCCAAATCCTGCTTTTTTTATTTAGCAATTATTTTATTTTTTATAGGATGTAGTAAAGAACCAATGAATGCAGATTATGAAGTAGTTCCATTACCCCAAAGCATTGTAAAAACAGATGGCGAAGGGTTTATTCTTAAAGGTAGTACAAAGATCTATTATCCGAAAGAAAATGACGTGCAAAAACAAACTGCCGAATTTCTTGCCGAATATATAAAATTGAGTACAGGGCTTACTCTGGCTGTAACAGATCAGGATGTTTCGGATAATGTGATTATTCTGAAAGCAGATTATAAAGTAGAGAAACCCGAATCATATAATTTGATAGTAGATTCGAAACAAATAATAATAAATGGCTCGGATGAAGCAGGTACTTTCTATGGAGTACAAACTTTAAGGAAGTCTATGCCTGTCGATGGGACGAACAAAGAGGTTGTTTTTCCTGCTGTGAGTATCGAGGATTTTCCCCGTTTTGGATATAGAGGTATGATGCTCGATGTCGCTCGTCACACCAAGTCTTTGGAATTTATAAAGAAGTATATCGACATTCTGGCATTGCACAATATAAATAAATTTCATTGGCATTTGACAGACGATCAGGGTTGGAGAATAGAAATTAAGAAATATCCCGAGTTGACAAAAATAGGTTCACAACGTGCGCAAACTGTAATAAAAAAGAATTCGGGAGAATTTGACGGAAAGCCTTATGGTGGATTCTTTACACAAGAAGAAGCTAAGGAAGTGGTAGAATATGCAAAGAAAAGATTTATAACAGTGATTCCGGAAGTTGACCTGCCCGGACATATGCTTGCTGCTTTGGCGGCATATCCAAACTTAGGTTGTACCGGAGGCCCATATAAAGTTGGAGAACAATGGGGCGTGTTTGATGATGTTCTTTGTGCAGGAAATGAAGATATATATACATTTCTCGAAGGAGTTTTTTCGGAGATAGTAGAAATATTTCCTTCCGAATATGTGCATATAGGAGGAGATGAAAGTCCAAAAACACGATGGAAAGTATGTCCTAAGTGTCAGGCTAAGATAAAAGAACTGAAATTGACGTCAGATGCAAAACATTCTAAAGAGGATAAATTGCAAAGCTATGTGATGACATACGTTGAAAAGTTCCTGAATAGTAAGGGACGCCGTATTATAGGATGGGATGAGATTTTGGAGGGCGGACTTGCTCCTGATGCGACCGTTATGTCGTGGAGAGGTATGTCTGGAGGCATAGAAGCTGCAAAACTTCATCATGATGTAATAATGACGCCTACCAGCAATTTGTATTTTGATTATTATCAAACAACAGATATTCAGAACGAACCATTTGGAATAGGCGGTTATGTGCCTGTACAGAAAGTTTATGAATTGGAACCGGTGCCATCAGAGTTGACGAAGGAAGAACAAAAATATATAATTGGAGTTCAGGCTAATTTGTGGTGCGAATATGTAGTTACACCTGAACATGCCGAATATATGACGATGCCTCGTATAGCTGCTTTGAGTGAGATACAATGGACTATGCCCGAAAAAAAGAATTATGAGAAGTTCTTGCCACGTCTGACTAAGCTCATGGATTTGTATCAAAGACTGGGTTATAATTATGCAACTCATATTACGGCTATTGCATCGCAAATAGAGCCGGATATATCTAGCGGGACAATAAAAATAAGCTTGTTTACGTATGATAATGCTCCTATATATTACACACTCGATGGTAGTGAGCCTACAGATAAGAGTGTGAAATATGAGCAACCATTAAGTATAGATTCGAGTGTGTATCTTCGGGCTGTAGCATATAGAGGTAGTGAAAAAAGTAAAGAGTATGACAATAAATTCGATTTTAACAAGGCTACTTTAAAAGAAATAAAACTAGAGAATTCTCCTCATAAGAATTATACATTCAAAGGCCCGGTTCTACTTGTAGACGGTAAAAGAGCAGTGGGAGGATTCGCCAGTGGAGAGTGGATTGGCTTTGAGGGAAATGACTTTGTAGCTACTATCGACCTCAAAGAAGCAACAGATATATCGAAGGTCATAACAGGTACTTATGAAGAGCCTATGTCGTGGGTGTTTGGTGCCACAGAATATACAGTCGCCATATCCGAAGATGGAAAAATATATAAGCAGGTATATGATAAGAAAATTCCTGTATTAGATAAAAATAGTGCAATAAGAACAGTTGATCTTGTTGCAGAGTTTCCAACAACAAAAGCACGGTTTGTAAAGGTAATAGCAAAAAATACCGGAAAAATACCTGATTGGCATGAAGGTAAGGGTTCTCTTGCTTATCTTTTTGTAGATGAGATTATTATAGAGTAAAGATTTTATAGTCTATATACGAGGTCGGGAATTATTAATTTATTAATACCTGACCTCGTTTTTTTAATTGTTTTTAGACAATATGTTTTTATTAAGTCAGTTTAATAAGCGTAAATTTGTGCCACAGAATGATTAAATATCAGATAATGAAAAAAATATCAATTGCCTTATTCCTGTTTTCTATTCTAATTGCCGACATATCGGCTCAGACGTACGAAGAGATGGTAAACCGTTCTATGGATTATGTAGAGCAAAACGATTATGCAGCCGCAGAACAGGCTCTTAAAGCAGCATTGAGAAAAGAACCGGCTAATCCGAGCAATACAATGTTGATGGTTAATCTAGGCACTATTCAACGTAATTTGGGGAAATTTGAGGAGGCATTATTATCATATAATGTAGCCTTGGAAAAACATCCGAAAAATTCATTTGTAAGGCATAACAGGGCTGCTCTGTATTGTCAGATGAATCGTTTCGATGATGCTTTGAAAGATTATAATACTATTTTGCTGTACGACGATAGGGATATAGAAGCCTTCTATAGGAGAGGATTGATATTCTTAAGCAATAAGGACTTGTTCAGAGCAGAGGAAAGCTTTGAGAAAATTGTTGAATTTGCTCCTGAAAACTTATATGGTAAAATGGGATTGGCCGCAATAATGAAAAGGAGAGGGGAGTGGAAAGAAGCCGAAGAAGCATACAGTGATATAGTTTATAAATATAAGTCGAACGGAGAAGTTTATTTTAATAGAGCAGAGTGCTATCTACGCTTAAACAGACTTGCACGTGCACAGGAAGACATAACCAAAGCAATAAGTTTGGGCTATGAAGATGCGGCGATATATATATTGAGAGGACAGATTCGTATAGCTCAATTTGAAAAACGACTGGCAAAAGATGATTTCCTGAAAGCAAAAGAATTGGGTGCAGAAGAAACTGTAGTAAATGATTTTCTTTTGTTGTGTAAATAACCTTATTATTTTATCAGGTTTGTATAATAACCTTTGGTAGGGAATATTTGTGTCAGTAGTTTCTTTAATGCCTGTTTTTCTTCAGATGTAGCTAGTGAAGTTATACGCACTATTTCGTCAAGCTTCGATTCTCCAATAATGGTCAATAATATGGATGACGGACGAACTCCGTATATTGATTTCAGATAATCGACCGATTCTAAGACTCTGATTCTTCCTCGTGTCGGGTTAGCAGCCATTTCATCGAGACCCAGTCTATGATAATTATACCAGAATGTGTGAGAATCGGCTAGACGGTCATCAGTGAGGGCTACAGCAAGATCGTATCGATTATTATCTTTGCCCGAAAAAGGTTCCCAGCCTTTTACTCCCAGCGATTGAGACATATTGGCTATTTCCATAGCCCGGGCAAAATATGGACTACCTCCTTTCATGGAAAAAGAATCGAAATCGAATCCTATTATTATATACACATAAAATGATATGACAGCTACCAGATTGTTATCCACATTCATCGAATTGAAATAAAGAGATTCCCCCGGAGTGTATTTAAACTCTACCTGAGTATCTCTATAATTGATAAGAGGGCTGGAATAAGTAGAGTTGTAAACAGGACGGCGGGAAGATACTAATATCTCTGATGAGAAAGTATTAGCATCTTTTATCTCATTTATAGTAAGCGTAATATTGCAGTCTATACGTTCCGCCTGATTGAAGGTAATATCTGTCCATTTCTGTTCGTTTAGCATCTGATTCAAATTCCGTTCCAACGTAGAAAATAGTTCTTTGTCGGCAGACTGTATCTTTTGCGTGTTGATGGTTAGTTTAGTATTCAGTTCCTGAGCCTCAACGGATGATAAGATGTAGAGAGAACATACTATTAATATAATAAATCGTATCATCTGCTATTCCAAATTATAGGTTATACTCAATACTTTAAATTCTGTACGGCGATTTACCTGATCGGCCATTTCCTGTTGCTCATTCGGTAACTTCTCTATAAATTCGGGAGAGAGAATTTCTCCTTCTTCAAGAAAGTCATATTTCTTTTTCACCGCTTTTGTAACTCTTTTTGGCTCGCTTTTTCCTTTACCTACTGCTGTCAGCCTGTCTTTAGCAATTCCTCCGGTAATAAGATAATTGACTACCGATTCGGCTCGGCGTTGCGATAATGGTATGTTGTATTCGTCACTACCTTTGCGATCGGTATGGGCAGAAAGCTCTATTGTTACATTCGGATTAAGGTTTAGTAAGTCGATCAATCCATCGAGCTCTTCTTTCGATTCGGGGCGGAGCGTGGCTTTATCGAAGTCGAAAAATATATTCTCCAATACCACAGGCTTATTGATAGGAGTAAGGATGAAATCTACCATATAGACAGAGTCTCGGTCTATATTTTCCGTTTTCAATGACATTCTCGTATTCAGATAATTATCTCCACTGGCAAGAAAAACATAACTGACTCCAGGTTGTACATCGAGGCTGTAGGTACCATTGTTTTTTCCGGGAAACTTTTTATTGGTTCCATCTTTGCCTACAACTCGTATAGTTGAGGAAGTTATAAATTCGTCGTCAGTATCTACTATATAGCCTTCGGCAAGTGTTTTGATAACCGGATATTCGAAAGAGAAAATGTGATCAAATCCTTTTCCATCACCACGATTAGAACTAAAGTAACCATTTTCTTTTTCCCCATCAAATGTGATACCGAAGTCATCAGCCATAGAGTTGATAGGAGACTTTAGGTTTTCCACTATCCAGCGCTTTGTTTTTGAATTGTAAACAGATTTGTAAATATCCAGACCTCCCATGCCGACATGTCCATCTGAAGAGAAATAGAGAGTAGAGTCGTTTCTAAGGTAAGGAAACATCTCATCTCCTGCCGTATTTATATCAGCACCAAGATTTTCGACAGACTCGACCAGATCACCTACCATTCTTGCCCGCCAAATGTCCTTACCTCCATATCCGCCTTTCATATCAGATACGAAATAAAGATAGTCGCCTGTAGAACTTATAGTTGGGTGAGCAAAGACACTGAGTGTATCTCGTTTATTTATTTCTATTTTTTGTCCCGCACTCCATGAGCCTCCTGTACGTCTTGATATATAGATACCCGGAAAGGTAGAACCTACTGAATCTAGTTTGGGAGTATGTGTGTAGTACATGGAAGTACCTGTATTGGAAAAAGAAGGTGTGCCTTCGTCAGAGTCTGTATTGACAGCAGATTCCAGATGCTCAACTTTCATCCAATTGCCGTTCTCGTCTTTACGAGCCATAAATATGTCGTTCAGTTTCGATCCTGTAATGCCGCTTATAGTATCGCTTATAGCTTCTTTCCTATTAGACGAGAAATATATCTGATCGTAATCGGGCGGCAGAAGCATCGGACTGAATTCTCCTCTGTTGGAATTGAATATGTCCATACGCTTAACTTTATATAGCGTCGGATTTGCCTTCCACTGAGGTGCTAAAATGGAACCTTCTTGTCCGTTTTTAGCAAATTGATTGTCAGGAAATAGTTTCAGAAATTCGCTATAATAATGTGCAGCTTGTTTATAATCGCCTACTTTTTGTAACGACCGTGCATATTGCAGAACAACTGTACTATCATTTACTTTATAGCGGATTGCATTTGCATAAGCAGCATTTGCTCGCATGGGGTAGTTTATAAGGCGATAACTCTCGGCCATACGTAGTGCTACTTCTCCTCGCAATTCTCTCTTTTTAGGAGATGTTTTTCTATATATTTTGCGATACATATCGGCAGCGACAAAATATTCTCCTTGCGCAAACTTACGGTCCGCATCTTCTAATTTTACTTGTTTACAAGAAAAAAAGAATGCAAAAAGAACAAATAAGCCGAATGTATAATAAATGTAGCTTCTCAAAATATATCGCTTTCCTATTTATATAATGAATAGAGTATCAATACACAAATATAACTGATTTCTATATAGAATATTGCTTTGTAAAATGGTAAACGACTTTTTTCACCTAGTCTTCACCTTTCAGTACTGGAAGTTTGAGATGGTATTTGGTTGCCAATATTCTTATTACAACTACAAAAATAGCTGTGGCGATCTCTGTTATAACCAAATCTACTTGTAAGAAATTTAAAATACTGAATAAAATTCCTCCCAAGATGCAAGCTACTGCATATAGCTCCTGTGTGAAAATGATAGGTATCTCATTGATAAGGATATCTCGTATTATACCTCCTACAATGCCCGTTACAGTGGCCATAGAAACGCACACCCAAATGGGATAGTCGAGAGCCATGGCTTTTTCATATCCTACAACAACGAAGAGCCCCAAGCCGATGCAGTCGAACCAAAATATCGTATTGTTGAGGTGTACAAGGTATTTTCTAAAAAAAATAACTATAATGAATGCAAATAAAGTACACCAGATATATCGGCTTGCTTGCATCCAAAATACAGGTATGTCGAGCAAGAGGTCGCGTAATGTACCGCCTCCGACAGCTGTAACAAAACCAATGACAATTGCCCCAAACCAATCGAACTGCTTTGCTGAGGCTAAACGAATTCCACTAATAGCAAAAGCTATAGTTCCCAAAACTTCAATTACATCTACAAACTGAATTTGAACCAGATCGTTAAAAAGGAACATTGTATTAGTTAGGATTTTAATTAATATCTGTATTACTCCTCTTCGTTAGCTATCATACCGCTACCAATACATAGATTGGAGTCGGCGTCATAGACTACACCAAATTGTCCGGCAGCTATGCCTTGTATTTTTTCATCCGAATATATACGGTAAAGATCTCCTATTTTCTCTATACGTCCGTGCGTAAACTCGGGTGTGTGACGAATCTTGAAGGTTACATCTTTAGAGCCTTCAAAATCGCCCCAGATATCTTGTGTTATAGAAGAAAATCCGGCCAGATTGACGACATTTCCGTATTGGGTATCGGGATCATATCCGTTTGATACATAGATTATATTACGCTTTGTATCTTTCTTGATAACAAACCAAGGGCCTCCACTCAAGCCAAGACCTTTACGTTGCCCGATTGTATGAAACCAATAACCTTCGTGACTACCCAAAACTTTTCCGGTTTCTAATTCAACTATTTTGCCTTTGCGTTCGCCTAAATAGCGGCGAATGAAATCATTGTAGTTCACTTTTCCCAAAAAACAAATCCCTTGACTGTCCTTTCGTTGAGCCGAAGGCAATCCTTGTTCGGTAGCAATGGCTCTTACCTCACTTTTTAATAGATTACCAATAGGAAACATTAATTTTGAAGCCTGTAAATAGTCTATTTGCCCTAGAAAATATGTTTGGTCTTTGACGTGATCTTTAGCTGTCGACAACCATGTCTTCCCGTCTATATCGGTAGTAGTGGCATAATGACCTGTTGCTATTTTATCAAATTCGTGTCCCCACTTTTGTTCGAAGCATCCGAATTTTATCATTTTATTACACATCATATCAGGGTTAGGTGTCAATCCTCGCTTAACAGCGTCAATAGTGTAACTAACTACGTTCTCCCAATATTCTTCATGAAGGGATACAACTTCCATTTTACAACCATATTTTTTTGCTATATAGGTTGTTATTTCAATATCTTCTTCGGCAGGGCAGTCAATATATCCCTGCTCGTCTTCCATCCCGATACGTATATAAAATATAGTAGGGTCATAGCCCGATTCTTTTAATTGATGCACTACGACAGAGCTGTCTACTCCACCCGATACTAATGCTGCTATTTTCATTTCTATATTACCAAATCTCAGTTTTTACAAACGACTTTATAGATCCCATTCCAAAACAAAAGCCTGCCCTGACGAAAAATTGGCTTTCTCCGGCAGTTACATTAAAATCGTAGCCTGTTTTTACAAAAAAGAATTTATAGTCGAAATATACATTTGGGGTAATTACTATCCCATCTTCTCCATGTTTGAAGTTGAACAAATATCCTGCATCGCAGCCAATAAGAATGGTCGCTTTATTTTTATTAAATAACGATTCTGTAATAAATGAGTTTATTTGTATTGGTTTCAGGTTTAGTCCGGCTACAGGCGAACTTCCTCCTGTATAGTCTATTCCGCTGGATATAAATGTGTTTAGTGGGTTTTTTTTGTGCCATGTGGGAAATGAAGCATTTGCCGCAAATTGAAAGTCATTTCCTTTGTTTTTTGCATCTGTGTATTGTGCTCCTATTCCCAAAAACTGAGCAAAGCCCACTAAAGGAAATAAAAGTAGCAGAAGTATGATTTTTATATATCTCATTTCTCGTGTAATTGAATAGGGTACAAAATTACATTTTATTTTTCTAATAAGGTCGCAGACCTCTTTATTGTTTTCGTATCTGCAACATTAATATGTAGTTATGTTTGAATATTTTTTTTATTTAACAATATCTTTACTTGTTATGTTTTCTTTCTCTATATCTGCTTTCGACTTACTGGCTGTTACCAGATATACACCTCCGAATATGAAAACGGCGGCAATGAGTTTTTCTAACGTGAAATGATCCATTCCCATGTATATGGCAATGCCGGATGCTATAAGAGGCTGCATGTTGTTGTACATAGATATGGTTGTTGGCCTTATTCTTCGTTGTGCAAAAGGAATCAGCAGATAGGTAATAAATGTGGCGCCAACAAGGGTGAAAGCTAATAACAGAAATGGCAATGTGTCTGTTTGATAGAATAAAGGAGCTTTAAGCACATCTCCATAGCTGAACGGCAGAGCTGCAATACAAGCAGAAAGAAACATCCATTTCATCATTGTTACCGAAGAATATTTTTCGGACAGAGGTCGTGTGATAACCAAATAGAAAGCATAAAAGAACTGTGCGCCTACTATTGCCATATTGCCTGACAGGCTTGCTCCCTGTTCTATATCTCCATGATTGCTGGAATATACAAGAAAGATAGCTCCTGCTGCCCCGACCAATACTCCTCCAGCTTTCATCCATGTGATAGGCTCTTTGAGTACAATGGCAGCTATTATCATAGCAAACAGAGGACTACTTGTAGTTATAATTGAGGCATCCACCGGCGATGTCTGCCCTAGTCCGTATGCAAATAATCCCTGATTGAATACCATGCCACATAGTCCTCCTGCAAATAGAAAAAGTAAATCTTTCTTTTCTACTTTTTCTTTTGGCATAAACAAAGACACCAGCCAAAAAGCAACCGCAGCAAAAGACATTCTCAGTGCTGTCATTGCCATAGGAGATAGGAGGTGCTCGGAATATAAATATTTGTTGACAGGAATGTTTAGTCCAAATATGCTGATAACTAAAAGCATTATCAGATTTCCCTGTTGTTTTTTAGACAAATTCATTTTTTAGAAAATAATAAATGGCTCAATCTTTCCGGAGTTTACTTATCTGTTTGTCCTGAAGTTTTGAAAAAATAACTAACATTGATATAGCGCCTATCATTGCGCAAAACATATCCGACTGAGTGTCCCACACATACCCTTGCATACCTAAGAAGTCCTCAGCTCCGTCTCCGGACAATACTGCAACCCACCATTCTATAAGCTCGTAAAAAGCACTGATCGCCATCGAAATACATACTACAACGAAAGGTAACCAAGAGCGCTTTTTGAATACATCAAGCCGAATTAAGAGTTCTCGCGAAATCATGGCAGGTACGAAACCCTGAGCAAAATGACCTACTTTGTCATAATTATTCCTGCTCTGATCGAAAACTTCTTTTATCCAGTCGAAGAGTGGAACCCGTGCATAGGAATAATGTGCTCCTACAAGCAGAATTATAAGATGTATGAGTATGAAAGTGTATGTCAGATTTGTAAACCTGAATTTCTTGTAGGTAAGGATAAGTATTGCTACACCAATAATACACATTCCTGCTTCGAGAAACCAGAGTCCTAACTCATAAGCTCCAATTCCCGACCAAGTGGCTATTACTAAAAATATAAGCAAAAAAGCTATATGCTTTTTCTTCATCATGCAGAGTTTGTTTTTATTTGTAAGTGCTATAAGAGATAATCTCTTCTGCCGATTTTATTTTGTTGTTACCATTATCGGCAGAGAGTGAGATTATAATTGAGTTATACGACTTATGTATTTGCCTATTATATCAAATTCTATATTTACTGTACTTCCAATCTTAAATTGGTGAAAATTCGTGTGCTCGTAGGTATATGGAATAATCGCAACCTTGAATGTATTGTCTGTTGGTTCTACTACAGTAAGGCTTACTCCGTTTACTGTTACCGAACCTTTATCTACTGTCAGATAGCCTTTTTTTGCCATTGCTCGATCGAAGTCATATTGAAACCCGAAATACCAGCTGCCATCGGCTTCTTTTATTTCTATACATTTTGCTGTTTGGTCTACGTGTCCCTGTACGATATGTCCGTCCAGACGACCATTCATCATCATACTGCGTTCCAGATTTACTTTATCGCCAATTTTAAGCAGTCCCAGATTAGAGCATTCTAATGTTTCTTTAATTGCTGTGACAGTATATGTGTCGTCAGAGATATCCACTACAGTAAGACATACTCCATTGTGGGAAACACTCTGGTCAACCTTTAGTTCGTGAGTGAACGAGCATCTCATTGTCAGATGTAAATTTTCTTCTTCCTTGCGCAACGAAACAACTGTTGCGGCTTCTTCTACTATACCTGAGAACATGTTATTTATCCTTTATTGGTTATGTTATATTTTAGGAGTACAAAGGTACTGAATTATTTTTGTCTCTGCCGATTTAATGAGCAAAAGTTACAAAGGGTTCTATAACAGCAATGATGACTCCGAAGTTGCCATCTGTTTGTATCCAGTCTTTCTCAGGTAGATATGTTCTGGATACGTATCCATCGAAATATAATGCATCTTTGCAGCCTAAAGATTTGAAGAAAAATGCAAGGTCATAGAAATTCACTTTCGATTTGGACATAACGAAGATGGCTTTCCCATCGGGCAGGATGCCAACTCCGTTTCTGATATGAGTATTTTGAGATCCTTTCTTAAATGCAGGATGTATTTCTCCATCAATAACTAGCATAGGCCCGGATTGTGTTGCAAATCTGATAAGTCCTTTTTCTTTAAAATTCTCTGTTTTGCATATAATGGGAACATTGTCGGATGTGATTGCAAATACACCGTTGGGCAACATATAAAAATTGCCTGTTCCGGATGTTGTGTCAAGAGGAGTCTGTATTTTATACTGATCTATAAAAAGCCCTTGCGGCGAAGCTTCTTTATTATACATGCCACCGTTGGTTGCAAATACCAACTTTTCTCCTTTGCTTTCAACATAAGTTTTTAGATTTTGGATGCTTCCTATATTCTTTCCTGCATCATCGAGCCAATAGAAATGAATATTCTGAGATTTTGTGTCTACAGTGTAACAGATAAAGGAATCATTTGTGTCTTTTTGGCAACCAAAACTACCTATCAGAAGAATAAATAAAATAAGAGTGTGTTTGTGTGTAAGCATAAAATGAAATTAGAGGATAATATCCGTTTACCAAAGATAATAAAAGATAAAAGTAATTTATCTATAAAGTAGATACTTGCTTCGAAATAATATTAAAAAAGTAACATCTTAAAACAGCCTAAAAATGTCACTTTCGTTACTTTTTAGTTAAAATAACACTATGGTAAATCTAGTGTATGCTTGTTTGAAAATAGGTTAATCTTTGATTTTCTTCGATACTGGAGGACGTTTTAATCTTTCAATTCATGTTCCTATATCGCTAAAGACCTGCTAATAACATGGCTTTTTGCAAAAAAGTTCTATCTTTGTGACCTAAATATTTCAATACATACATAAAATGAGAAAAACGCTCTCTGTTTGCTTGTTGTTACTACTTGTTGTTATTAATATAAAATCACAAGACTACGATAAAAATTGTTTTTTCGGATTTTCTTTCGAGGTGAGCCAGAATCCCAACTGGGGTTATGGAGAGCTTGTGATTACGGATGTGTCGCCAAATTCTCCTGCCGAAAAAACAGGTATAAAGGTAAACGATATCATAATGGAGATAAATGGTAATGCGACATACCTGCGTGACAATCAGACCATAGCCAGATGGTTGTTCGAAGATATGTATGCTCCTACCGTTAAGTTTACTATACGTAATATGAATACTTATTTCAAAGAATATACTCTCAATCGTGAATGTATAGCAACAAATTCTGTTAGTGAACGAGAGCTTTCCCGTATATTTGCGTTCTATAGTCTCGAAGATACCAATGAGCGTCTGTTCTCTTTGCCTCTAAGGGTGGAAACAAACAAAGATGTAGATTTTACAGACTATCATACATTCGATTTTTATACACCCAGCGGAGTTGATACTCCTCCCATCGACGTTCAGATAACAGCCCTGTTGGAAAAAGAATTAATAGCTAAAGGACTTACCCGGGATACTTCCGATCCTGATATTGTAGTACAGGCGTATTACAGCTATGTGCCCAATCCAAGATTTAGTGCTTTGGTTAATCCTAATTATGCTCCGGGAACATGGAGGTATGATAGCGAAAGGGAGCAAATGACATCTTTATCTATATTCGATGAGAAGGAGAAGAATAAAGAGAATGTAGCCCAGTTTATTGTCGAATATGGGTTCAGCTTATATGATCGTAAATACATAGATAAGAAAAAACTTACCCAGATATGGGATTGTAGTATTACAGATTACTTATCTGCTCAATATACATTGGAGAATTATGTGAAATTTCATACTCCTCTTATGTTAAAGCAGTTTCCGTATTCAGAATCTAAAACAAAAGCAGATTACAAAGCTGAATTTAATCGTTATAATTATACCGGTATTTATTTCGATGCCAATGATCTGACTACAGTAAAAGATGTAGAGATAGGCTCTCCTGCCTATCAGGCGGGAATTCGTCCCGGATATGTTATCAGAAAAATAAACAATAAAAAGTTTGACCATACAAAAGAGTCTCTATCGGAAGGTTATAAACGGTTTATATCCGAAACTATGCCTTATCGTGACGAGGCTACCCGCTTTACGAATGCCGAAGGGTATAGTGATTGTATGTTTTGGAATATCGGCTATTATGCGGACATTGTTAAGGAATTCAATAAAACCCAAAATGTTACTCATTTCGCTTATTTGTATGATTTCCGAAAGTATGTAAATAGTAAATATGAGGATAAAATTACTATTGAGGCTTGGGATGGTATGCAGATACGTATATTTCAGGTGAAACCCGAAATTCGCAAATCTGTTGTTATAAAAGTTCAATAAATTTAATATAATGAAATAGTTTTAATTGTATTTTTTTAGTTTTGCAATCCTATTTTGACAGATAAACTTTTGAAACAATAATTCTTTAACGAAACTGTGCTACAAAACTTATTAATTACATTTACGGATTTTTTACTCTTTGGTCTAAATAAATACGATTGATATTTATTTTATTTACAGATTAGGTACAAAGAGACTTAAAAGGCATAACAAAAACTTACAGACAAAACTATAACATTTATGAAAACAAAACTATTAATTTTTATCTTAACCATATTATCATTATTGTATTGTCTATCGATCAATGCACAAGTAACTATTGGTAGTTATGAGAAACCAATAGCCGGAGCTTTGCTCGATTTAAAAGAGCAGACTCCTAGTGGCGAAAATACTACAGGAACAAAGGGCTTTGGGCTACCTCGTGTGAACCTCAAAAAGCAGAGCCCAAAAACTCCGTCAGCTTTATCAGCCTCGATAGGTGGATCAGGAGACTGGGGCTTAGAAGAACATGTCGGTCTTACTGTATTCAACAATGATCCTACTTGTTACCCTATAGGCGTGTATGTATGGAGTGGTCAGAAGTGGACATCTCTAGGAAAACAACAAATAGAAGATGGTAGTTACGAGTCCGATGTAGAAGCCTTGAAGTTATTCTACAATAGTAATCCCAGTAATACTTTGAACTGGGATATTGAGAATGGAGATCCAACGGCTTTTACCGGAACAATATGGGCTAAAGACAATATTTGTGGTAATCACCGTCTAAAAAGGTTATCTGTTCAAAGCTCTAACATAACTTCAGATAGGGGAATCAATGAAATGAGCCAATTGACACATCTGTCAATAACATCAAACCAGCTTACGTCACTCAACGTATCAGCAAATAGAGAATTGATAAATATATATTGTAGTGGTAATTCAATTACCTCATTAGATGTATCTCAAAATACCAAATTGTTGGACTTACGCTGTGGTAATAATCAAATCGGTATATTAGATTTGACCTACAATTTAGATATGACAAGGCTAGAGTGTCAAAACAATGTGTTGACGACTCTGAAAATAGGAAACAAAAAAGATCTAACGTATATAAGTTGTGGGACAAATCGATTATCTTCTATAGATGTTACACAAAGTCCTAATTTAGTTTATTTGTGGGCCGCAACGAACAAACTAACAGCAATAGATCTTACTCAAAACATAAAATTGACTACTCTTGCGCTACTTGGCAATCAATTGACATCGTTAAATGTCGCACTCAATAAAAGCTTAACATATCTAGTTTGTTCCCAAAATCAGCTTAAAGCGCTAGATGTTACACAAAATACATTATTAGCTACCTTAAGATTTGGTTATAATCAACTTGCAGCTATTGATATCACTCAGAATACTTTGTTGACTGAACTTACATGTGATTTTAATTGGATGACACAAAGTGATTTAGATAATCTGAAAGCAAATAATCCGAATTATTGTAATATTGCTTCAAGAAAAGTGACTCCTCAATATATTCCGAATACAACGACAAGCACTTCGTTAGTTGCACCGACTTGTCCATAAAAGGCATGGACTATATCGTTTACGTTGTATAAAACATAAAGAAAATTAAGGTGTTTTCGTGAACCAGAATTGTTTCAATGATAAAAAATACAAAACATGTAACTTTTTCTAATTTGTATCTTGATCAGGTGTTTTACAGTGAGGAAATATACATAAAAATTCGTATCTTTGCACCCGATTTCAGCGTTATGTATTTTACATAGCCAGTATACTACGAAATAAAGATATAAATAATGATAACAGTTTCAAATTTAGGTATTCAGTTTGGTAAACGTGTATTATTTCAAGATGTGAATCTTAAGTTTACCAGCGGGAATTGCTATGGAATAATAGGTGCAAATGGTGCCGGAAAATCCACTTTCCTTAAAATTTTGAGCGGAGAGAAAGATGCGACAACCGGAACATTTTCTTTAGGCTCGGGAGAACGTCTTTCTGTACTATCGCAGGATCACTTTGCTTTCGATAGCCAGACTGTAATGGATACAGTGCTGCAAGGACATGACATTCTTTGGGGAATAATGAAAGAAAAAGATGCTCTTTATGCAAAGGAAGATTTCTCTGATGCAGATGGCATAAAAGCTTCGGAATTAGAGGAGAAATTTGCAGAGCTGGAAGGCTGGAATGCTGAAAGTGATGCGGCTATGCTTCTTAGCGGACTGGGTATTGCCGAAGATCTGCATTATCAGGTAATGGGAGATATTAGCGGAAAACAAAAGGTTCGTATATTGCTTGCCCGTGCTCTGTTCGGAAATCCTGACAACCTATTGCTCGATGAGCCTACCAATGACCTCGATATTGATACTGTAATGTGGTTGGAAAGCTATTTGGCTAATTGCGAAAATACAGTGTTGGTTGTTTCGCACGACCGTCACTTCCTCGACTCGGTGTGTACACACACTGTAGATATTGATTTCGGAAAAGTAAATATGTTTGCCGGTAATTATAGCTTTTGGTACGAATCTAGCCAGTTGGCATTGCGCCAACAGCAACAACAAAATAAGAAAGCCGAAGAGAAGAAGAAAGAGCTGGAAGAGTTTATACGTCGTTTTAGTGCCAATGTGGCAAAATCGAAGCAGACTACCAGTCGTAAGAAGATGTTGGAAAAACTTAACATTGAGGAGATCAAGCCTTCTTCACGCCGTTATCCGGGAATTATATTTTCGCCCGATCGTGAACCGGGAAATAAGATTCTGGAAGTAAATGGTTTGAAGGCTTCTATAGATGGTAAAGTTTTGTTCGACAATGTGAGCTTTAATATAGAGAAGGAAGATAAGGTTATATTCCTGTCCAAAGATCCTAGGGCAATGACTGCATTTTTTGAAATAATCAATGATTATATAAAACCCGATGCAGGAACATTTAGTTGGGGACAAACTATTACTCCGGCCTATCTACCTTTGGATAACAGCGATTATTTTAAGGACGACATTAATCTGATAGAATGGCTGTCTCAATTCTCAGACGACACCAGCGAAATATATATAAAAGGATTTTTGGGCAGAATGCTATTCTCCGGCGAAGAAGTATTGAAGAATACAAAAGTACTTTCGGGAGGGGAGAAGATGCGCTGTATGATTGCCCGTATGATGATGAAAAGTGCCAACTGTCTTGTATTGGATTCTCCTACCAACCATCTGGACTTGGAATCGATACAGGCATTTAATAATACATTGATCCAATTTAAAGGGAATGTGTTGATGTCGTCTCATGACCATGAATTTATTCAAACTGTTTGTAACAGGGTTATTGAGTTGACTCCGAATGGTATAATAGATAAGATTATGGATTATGATGATTATATTACATCGGAAGATATTAAAGCCTTAAAAGAGAAAATGTACAAATAAAAATAATGGAACAGCAAAACTCCTCTCGCAAACGAGGAGTTTTGTTTTTTCTAAGAACTTTATAAAATTAATTAAAATATAGCCGCATTGTTAAATAATCTTTTGTGGTTTGTTTGTTTCGTAATTTTACCTTTTATTTGTATCATTAATAAAAGATTAGTAAAAACCTCAAACACTTTTGCCTATAGAATATACATTACTCTTTTTAATTTAAAATATAAGAGATAATGGAAACATTAATAAGTATGACCGATGAAGAATTGGTTATTGATTATTCTAATGGCAACAATCTTGCTTTCGACATTTTATTGACTCGTCACAAGCAGAGTATTTATAATTATATTTACTTCACTGTGCGTAACAGAGAATTGGCCGAAGATATTTTTCAGGAAACTTTTATAAAAGCAATTGTAACTATCCGACAAGGTCGTTATACTGAGACAGGTCGGTTTCGCGGGTGGATTTCTCGTATAGCCCACAACTTGATAATAGACCATTTTCGTCAGGAGAAAAACGAAAATACAGTATCGAACGATGAAGCTCCAGTCGATTTGTTAAATAATCCGGCTCTGTGCGATGGTACTATCGAAGACGAGTTGGTAAAGATGCAGATAACTTCAGATATCAGAAAATTAATAACATATTTGCCCGACACTCAGCGAGAAGTGCTAGAGATGCGCTACTATCAGGACTTAAGCTTCAAAGAAATAGCAGATCAGACAGGTGTAAGTATAAATACAGCTTTGGGGCGGATGCGTTATGCTATATTAAATATACGCCGTATGGCAGAAGAAAATGATATAGTGCTTACAATGTAAGTGCTATGTAGTCAGTTCTTTTATAAGGTTAATAATTAAGTAATGAGCATCATTTTTAATGATGCTCATTTTTTTATCTTAGGATATTTTCAATTAGATTCAACTCATCCGGACTAAATAGAGAATTGTCCGTTGCTCTTAAGTTATCTTTTAATTGTTCTACAGAACTTGCACCTATAATAACGGATGTCACATGCTCGTTTCGTAGTAACCAAGCTAAAGACATCTCGGCAAGAGTTTGCCCTCGTTGTATAGCTAACTCATTCAGAGCGGTTACTTTCTTTACTACTTCGGACGTCACTTCCTTTTCCTGAAGAAATCCATGACTTTTGCTTGCTCTCGATCCTTTAGGAATCCCGTGTAGATATTTATTGGTGAGAAGGCCTTGAGCCAACGGCGAAAATGCAATAAATCCGACTCCGTACTTTTTGTTTATATTCATTTGTTCGGCTTCAGGTTCACGAGCCAGCATGCTATATCTGTCTTGATAGATAAGGCACGGAATATTTTGGCCTTTTAGTATCTCGTAAGCCTCTATCGCTTTTTGTGGCGGATATTTCGAAATGCCTATATACAAGGCTTTTCCTTGTCTTACTATATCTATCAATGCCTGCATCGTTTCCTCTACAGGTGTATTTGGGTCGTAACGATGCGAATAGAATATATCAAAATATTCAAGTCCTGTGCGTTTCAAACTTTGATCTATACTTGCCATTATATATTTTCGGGAACCTCCATCTCCATATGGTCCGTCCCACATAAGATGTCCTGCCTTTGACGATATAATCAGTTCGTCACGATGGCTTTTAAGCTCTTTGGAGAGTATCTTCCCAAAATTGCTTTCAGCACTTCCCGGAGGAGGCCCATAGTTGTTTGCCAGATCGAAGTGCGTGATACCTCTATCGAAAGCATGTAAAATCATGGATGTTGATGTCTCGAAATCATCTACATCTCCGAAATTGTGCCATAAACCCAAAGATATTTCAGGTAGTTGAAGTCCGCTTCTTCCACAGTAATTATATTTCATAAATTGAGATATTATTTTGATGAGTACTCATTTAGAATAAAGCAATGCAATTTATATATTATATTCTGAAAGTAACGATATTGTTCTCATGATTTAATAATAAAGACAAATAAAATCTATACTTTTGTATCCCTGAATGGTTAAATATAGAAGGTTATGATGGAATTGAAAATTATTGCAGTAGTTGTAGTCAAAGAGGCGTTTCGTGACGAAATGGAAAAGATATTCCGTACAGTAGTTGATGAAACACGAAAAGAATCGGGAAATGTATCGTATGACTTACACCAAGATTGCAAAAATCAGTTGAAATATACAATTCTTGAAGTATGGAAATCTCAGGCTGCTATTGACGAGCATAACGCAAGTGTACATTTCAAGGCATTTGTTGCAGCAATAGAAGGTAAGGTCGATAGCCTGAGTGTAGATGTAATAAAGCGAATATATTAATATAGAACAAAGCTAGCCAACCTCGAGAGTTGGCTGCTTAAATAATTATCCTATGTACAGAAATCATACGTGTGGGGAGTTGACCCTTGCAGATGTAAATAAAGAAGTAATATTGGCCGGATGGGTGCAGGCTGTGCGCAAACTTGGAGGAGGTGTAACTTTCGTTGACCTTCGCGACCGTTATGGCATTACACAGCTATCTTTCGGTAAAGATATAAACGCCGACTTATACGAGCAGTCTAATAAACTGGGCAGAGAATATGTCTTACAGGTGACAGGTAAGGTGCAAGAACGCTCAAATAAAAACCTAAACCGTTCGACAGGCGAAATAGAAATAATCGTAACTAAATTAGTTATACTAAATACCTCGGAAACACCTCCTTTTACTATTGAAGACAATACAGATGGGGGAGATGATGTGAGGATGAAATATCGTTATCTTGATTTGCGTCGTGAGGTTGTTCGCAAGAACCTTGAACTGCGCCACAAGATTGCATTTGAAACACGCCGCTATCTCGACGAGCGTCATTTCCTCGAAGTGGAAACTCCTGTACTGATAGGTTCTACTCCTGAGGGAGCTCGTGACTTTGTGGTTCCATCACGTATGAACCCCGGAGAATTTTATGCTCTGCCTCAATCGCCTCAGCTATTTAAACAATTGCTGATGGTTTCGGGTTTTGATCGTTATTTCCAAATAGTAAAATGTTTTCGTGACGAAGATTTGCGTGCAGATCGTCAACCGGAGTTTACTCAGATAGACTGTGAAATGTCTTATGTCGGTCAGGAGGATGTATTGGATATGTTTGAAGGAATGACTAAACATCTTTTTAAGGTTATCAAAGGTATTAGCATTCCTGATTTTCCTCGCATGTCGTATGCTCACGCTATGAAATATTACGGATCGGACAAGCCTGATACTCGTTTTGGGATGGAGTTTGTAGAGATTAAAGATCTTACCACAGGCAAAGATTTCGTTGTCTTCGATTCTTCCGAATATGTAGGGGGGATATGTGCTAAGGGTGCAGCATCGTACACTCGTAAGCAATTGGATGAACTAACCAACTATGTAAAACGTCCACAGATAGGAGCTAAGGGGTTGGTTTATGTCCGCTATGAGGTTGATGGAACGCTGAAATCTTCTGTCGATAAGTTTTACAATCAAGAAGACCTTAAAACATGGGCTGATCGTTGTAATGCAGAGCCGGGAGATCTTATTCTAATTATTTGTGGCGAAACAGAAAAAGCACAGAAACAATTATGCGAACTGCGTCTCGAAGTAGGGGAGCAGCTGGGATTGAGAGATAAAGATCAATTTAATTGTCTTTGGGTAGTTGACTTTCCTCTACTGGAAAAGGATGAGGAGCTAGGACGTTATTTTGCTAAACACCATCCTTTCACAAGTCCTAAAGAAGAAGACATCCATTTGTTAGATACCGATCCGGGAGCTGTTCGTGCTAATGCTTACGACATGGTTATAAACGGAGTGGAAGTAGGAGGAGGCTCTGTTCGTATCTACAATAGCGAGCTACAGAATAAGATGTTTCAGGTATTAGGCTTTACCGAAGAAAAAGCTCAGGCTCAGTTTGGTTTTCTTATGAATGCGTTTAAGTATGGAGCACCACCTCATGCAGGACTAGCATTTGGTCTTGATCGTCTGGTTTCTTTGTTTGCAGGATTGGATAGTATTCGCGATTGCATTGCTTTCCCTAAAAATAATTCGGGTAGGGATGTTATGATAGATGCTCCTTCTGTTATAGATCAATCTCAGTTGGATGAACTAAACTTAAAGGTTGAGATAAAAGAATAAATTGGAATTTAATAAAATTAGATATTAACAAAAAAAGCTACAGTATATACTGTAGCTTTTTTATTTGTTTATTTAGCTTTTTAGTGACCGCATCCGCATCCTGATCCGCAACCTCCGGCAGTTTCTTTTTCGCCGTGACTGCCGCATCCGCAAGAATCTCCTTCTTCGCTGTCGCCGCATCCACAACCTGATCCGCATCCGCATCCACCTTGTGGAGCAAACAGAGCAGCTATTTCTTCAGGTGTAGATTCTCTTACAGTAAGTACGTTTCCGCTAAAGTTAAGAGTTTCGCCTGCCAATGGGTGATTAAAGTCCATTGTTACCACCTCTTCTTTTACTGCTACTACCGAGCCATTCAGACGATTTCCGTTAGTATCCATCATCGGAACGATATTTCCTTCGAAGATTACTTCTTCGTTGAGTTTACCATCTTGTTCGAAAATATTGCGAGGTAAATCTACAACAGCTTCATCGTCATACTCACCGTATGCTTCATCCGGAGTAAGCACAAAATCGAAGCTATCGCCTTCTGCTAATCCGTCAATATTCTTTTCGAAAGCTTCGAGCATAGAATTCGTTCCGTAGATAAACTCTAATGGAGTTTCAACTGTAGCTCTTTCCATCAATTCGCGCTCCTCCCCTTCTCCTACATTGAGGTCGTAAGACAGAGAAACAAACTTATTTGTAGAAATTTTCATTTTTAAGTATTTGTTTGTTTTGATTAATAACGAAGTCTTTTCTGACTTTTAACTATTTATTTACAATAATCGTGCCTAACTTATTCTAAAAACAATCTCAATATTGAATTTGTTTTGCGTCTATTGCCTTTTTAAGATTCTCTAATGCTTTCTTAATTATAGAAAGCGGAGTTCCTATATTTAGGCGCATGTATCCTTCTCCTCCTTGCCCAAACATTGTGCCATCATTTAGAGCCAATCCTGCATCATTTACAAAAAGAAAGTTTAATTCTTTTTGTGAGAGGTTCAATTTCCTACAGTCGAGCCATATGAGAAAAGAAGCCTGGGGTAGCATTGCTTTTATCTGAGGTATATTTGCTTTCAGATATTTGTCTACAAAAGTTATATTATTCCACAGATAGTCTTTTAATTCAGTCAGCCATCTTTCACCATGATTGTATACTGTTTCAGTAGCAAGATAGGCGAATATATGTCCGCTTTCCAATTCACTGCTTTCCAGATAGGCGTAAAATTTCTCCCGTATCTCTTTGTTTGGTATAACAGAGAAAGAACTAATGATTCCGGCGATATTGAATGTCTTGCTCGGAGCCATAAAGGTTATACTGTTTTGCGCTGCCTTTTCGGAAACACATGCAAATGGAATATGCTTATGTGGGGCAAATGCCAAATCGGAATGTATTTCGTCCGAAATGACTAATATATCATTGTCGTAGCAAATCTCTGCTATGTCGATCAACTCTTGGCGAGTCCATACTCTTCCTCCCGGATTGTGAGGGTTGCATAGTATCAGCATTTTGCATGTAGGATCAATGAGATTTTTTAGTCCTTCTATATCCATCTCGTATTGTCCTGAATTCAGCTTTAGAGGATTGTCTACTACTATCCTGTGATGCAGGGTTGGGATAATCCGGAACGGATGATATACTGGGGGCTGTATTATTATCTTATGATCGACAGTACTAAAGCAGTCTATTGCGAAAGCAATACCTTTTACTATGCCCGGAATAAATGATATCCATTCTTGTTTTATATCCCAATCGTGCTGACGGTTTACCCAACTTATAATAGAATCGTAGTAGGACTGGTATGCATTGGTATAGCCAAATATTCCATGTTTAGCTCTTTCTATAATAGCTTCGGTTACACAGGGAGGCGACTTAAAATCCATATCGGCTACCCACATAGGTATAAGATCAGGATTGCCATATCGTGGCTCCAGAGCATCTACTTTTATTGCATTTGTACCTTTGCGGTCTACTATCTCATCAAAATTATATTTGGACATATTAAAATTTATTTAATAACAACACAGATGCAAAGATAATCCTTTCGGAGCAAGTAATCGGATGGAGATCTTTATTTTTTCCATTTTTAAGTTCACAGGATTATTTATTCATATATCCATAACTTCAATTATAAGTTATCGTTTTTAGAGATTTCTTTAAATATTCCTCTTTTTATTAAGGTATAGAGCTCATTCTATAAAAAGAGCCGCAACTGTTGATTGCGGCCTTTCCAGAACTAAATTAACCTAAAATAATACGGTCTATAATGTATAATTAATGTTTATGTGACAAATAGTCCGATATTCCTTCTTGTGTTGCTTTCAGAGCTTTATCTCCTTTTTTCCAGTTTGCAGGACATACTTCTCCATACTCTTCTGTAAACTGTAAAGCATCTATAACTCTAAGTATTTCGTCTACACTACGTCCTAATGGCATGTCGTTTACTACCTGATGGCGAACGATACCGCTTTTGTCGATAAGAAACAGACCCCTGTAGGCTTGAGGTGCGCCTTCAAATACATCCTCTCCTTCGTCGTTGTAATCGAATTTTCCGGCTAAAACGTCGTAAGCATTAGAAATCATCAATGATTGGTCAGATACCAATGGGTATTTTACTCCTTTAATTCCTCCGTCGTTTTGTTCTGTTTGTAGCCATTTCCAATGAGAAAATGCAGAATCGGTAGATGCACCGATAACAGCTACATTACGAGATTCGAATTCTGCAATTTTTTCCTGAAATGCGATTATCTCTGTAGGACAAACAAATGTAAAATCGGCAGGATAAAAGAACAATACTACATACTTTTTACCTTCGAATTGTTTTAGAGAGAAGTTCTCTACGATTTCGTGTCCGTTTACTACTGCATTTGTATTAAATGCAGGTGCTTTTTTTCCAACTAATACTGACATAATTATTGTTTTTAGTTTGTTTAATTTCTATTACAAATATACATTGAAGATAACAAGAAGTCAAATAGATATTTGTTATGTAGAGATTGATTCAATTTATTATTCAGACTGTAGCTTCTTTTAGGTGATTTCTATCTTGATTTTATTGATTAATTTTGTATTCTGAATTTCTATAGTAAAAGGTGGCTATTATATTTCTATACTTTATCTATAAAGAAAATACTCTTTTCTATGTAACATAAAAGTAACGAACAAAATATGAGTAGAAAATGTAACTTTTGTCACCTTTTAGTTAAAATAGGAGTTTTACTTAGGCCGAAAATAGTCATATATAATAAAAACGTTAGTTGAATGATTCTTTACTTCAATCCCGGACACGAAACGGCAGTGCTTAATGGTTCTCCGTATTATACAGCGCCTGCGAATATTGTGACTATGCAAAATGAATTATCTTATCTGCCCGCATGGTATGGGGCAACGGGAGATGTTGTATTAGTCGATACGATAGAGATTCCGGACTATTATCAATTTCTCTATCAGAATCTAGAGGCATTACCTATGGCTGTAACAAATGAAAGCCTGCTAAATTATTCAGACGAAGAGGTAATATTGTGGGGAATCTCTCCCCAGTCAATATATTATTGGGAGACGTTGGCTGCAGAGCAAGATATATCATTTACTCTCCCTATTTGGAATGATGAATATACATTTTTGAATAGCAGATTGTTTGCCAGAAACGTATTGAATGAAGTGATAAAGATGGTTCCCGAAGTGGACTCTAACATTTCTCCTCAGATTTTCGATAGTCTAGAAATCCTCGAAACTTATCTGGAGAATTCTTCTTATCCTCTTTTGGCGAAAGCTCCTTATTCTTCTTCCGGGCGGGGATTGCTTTGGTTACCTCCTACAGGGCTTACCCGTACCGAGCGTCAGATATTACACGGTATTCTGAAGAAGCAAGGTAATATTTCAGTAGAACGTGTTTTGGATAAGCAAGTTGATTTTGCAATGGAGTTTATGAGTGATGGCAAAGGCAATGTTTCTTTTGAAGGCTATTCATTATTTTACACAAATAAAAAAGGTGGATATGAGGCAAATTTTATTGGTTCTCAGAATAGGATCGAAAATATTTTGACATCAAAAATATCCAATATCTTATTAGATGAGGTCAAAAAGTCATTACTCAATACACTGACAGAACAATATGCCAAAGTATATAAAGGATGTATTGGGGTGGATATGATGATCTATAAAGACGGTGGAGTGTATAAATTGCATCCTTGTTTAGAGATTAATATGCGTTACAATATGGGATATTTAGCTTTTAAGCTGTACGAGAATTACGTTGTACCATCCTCTTCTGGAAAATTCTTTATAGAATTTAATGCTACGGAGGGAGAAATAATGAAGAGACATCAAGAAAACTTGTTAGAATATCCAATAAGCTTTGCTGATAAGAGATTAGAGAGTGGTTATTTAGCTCTTTGCCCCATTTCCGAAAAGAGTAAATATAGGGCTTATGTTGTTATTGAGAACGAGAGATAGATTTCTTTGAATGTTTAGAATGGATATCCTACAGCAATGTGCCATGCTCCGTTTGATTTAAATTTGAATGGATCTTTAATCGGCCAGTTAGTAGTACTTGGATCTCCACTCGGATCATAAGCTTTCCATCCTCTATCGAGACGAATAAGAACGAATTCGAAATCGAGACGGATTCCCAGCCCCCATGAAACAGCTATTTCTTTGTAAAATTTATTAAACTTAAACATGCCTCTTTCTTGTTTCTCATACTCTTTTATTGTCCAGATGTTACCTGCGTCTAAGAATGCTCCCAATTCTAATATCCAGAACAACTTACTACGGTATTCTATACTTCCATCGAGGCGTATATCTCCCGAATGGAAATAGAAGTTGTCCCGTTCTTTAACCCGTCCTTCTTCATTTGTATCCTGAAAGTAATATGATCCAGGGCCAAGCTCTCGTATAGCCCATCCTCTGACACTGTTAGCTCCTCCCGAGAAGAATCTTTTTTGGATAGGGATTTGTTGGTTGTTGCCATAGGGGAAGGCTAAACCACCGCCAATGTGCCATGCTATGGAGTTCTTTTCATCTACCTGATAGGTCTTGCTATAGTCTACAATACCTCTGACATATTGGGCATAATTTGTGCCAAATATTTGTTTCGATCCATACGCATCTTTCTTCGCATCGGTTAGGGCAGCTGCTAAAGCCAAGACATTACCTGCACTTTCTATTGACGCTCTCAGTGAGTAGATGGGTTTGTTGCGACGAGTAGGTGAAGCTACATTCGATCGGGAAAAGGTATAGCCGGAACTCATTATAAAGTGGTCATTGAAACTATATTGTTGAGCTGCCGCCGATAATTCATTGTAGAACTTCTGGTTTAATTGATCCTTTGGTAAGTGCACATAGCTAATGTCTATCAGGTCGAAGGAATGGCGGTTTAGAGACATACGTCTATCTTGCCAGATGTATTTAATACCTGTAGATAATACCGTTCGGGTAAAGAAACCGGGACGCCGCTGAAAAGAATAGCTCGTGTTGAACTGTGTAGAGGCATGTATCTGCCGCCTAAAGTCTTTCTTCAAGAATGGAAACATAAACCGGGGAAAAGTAAGAGATGTTTCTCCTCCTATCTCAAAGTAGTTTTCGGAAAAACTCGCAAAATTGGGTGTAATAGCCTCATATGCTCCCTGTATCTTAATATTGAAGAGTTCGGATCCTCTGAAAACATTTCTGTGCAGATAGCCTAATCCTGCACCTACTCCAATATATCCGCCCGAATTGGTAACTTCCACTTCATCGGAGATTCCCTGTTTTTTATCAGGTACGCATGTTATGGTACAGCGTAGTTTTGTAGAATCATTCTCCCAAAACTCAGTATAGCTGATATTTACGTTTTTTAGTATCTGTAGCTGAGACAAAGCACTGTAGGTAAGTGTTGTCATATTTTCATCAAAAAATGCTCCCGGTACTATGTAGCAATTATTGAGTATAATATGAGGTTTTATATATTCTCCCCTTGGACCATACTTTATCTTATAGCCGTTTCTTTCATATACTTCCGATTCTTTGTACTGGCTGATATCTCCATCTTCCAACGGGTTGTAATCAATGTATAGTTCAACTTCTTTTACGATATATCTATGATGCGGGGTTTCTACTTCCTGCCCATTGAGAGAGCGAAGTAGAAAAGGATAGAGATTCAGGTCTAATGAAACCTTGTTGTTGCCTATAGTTGTGTCAGCTTCAAATCCTACGTATTCTTTATTAAAAGCATAATATCCTGTACGTCTGAAAACGGAGGAAATTCTCTCTCTTTCTTTGTCCAGCATATCCAGATCGAAAGGAGTGCCGGGGCGTACCAATGTGTTGTGACGTAGTATAGTGTCCATTGTATACTTAATGTTGGCAGACTCAGCATCCGGTTGTTTATTATACTTCCGTAATAAAAAGATCGGATTCGATATTATACTGTCATTTACGTCTATATTGTATTCACTTATTCGGTAAGGATCTCCGGCCTTAATATTATATACTATTTTAGCTTTCTTTTTGTTTAAGTCTACAGTAGGAGTGATCTCAGCATTCAGATATCCTTTATTTGTCATGATTTGCTTGAGATCGATAATTGTTTGATGCATGAGTGTGCTATCGTAGAGTACGGGCGGATCTCCTGCATTTCTAAGTGTTCGGTTTACCCATTTGGTGGTATCGGAGCCGGACAGATTATATATAAAAAGAGGAAGCTTAAATATAGAGAATGTCTTATAGTTGGGCTTTTGTTTTATATAGGTTTCTATCTCATATGTAGGAATGACCTTCTTATCACTTTTTACGCTTGCATTTGCTAATAAGTATTCTCCATCGGGTACAAATTTTGTGGAACTACACGACTGTATAAGTATAGCACATAAAACAGCAAGCAAAGGGATTTTGAACAACTTATTTTTCATAAGCGACATACCGGTACAAATTCTATTTATCAAATGAACGACAAATTTAGGGTTTTAATTGTTTCTTTTTGTAGTTTTGTTGAGAAAAGAGTATAAAGTATTTTTGAAAAATATATAAATGAAACTCCATCACACTGCTATTTGGGTTAATGATCTAGCATTAATCAGAGATTATTATATAGATCATTTTGGTGCTAAGAGTAATGATCTGTACGAAAATAGTCAGACTGGATTTAGAAGCTATTTCTTAACGTTCTCTTCGGGATCTCAATTAGAAATTATGCACAGAGAGGATATTCCTGATAATCTGAATGATAATATTCGGCAATATAAAGGATATATTCATCTTGCTTTTGCTGTAAATACTAAAGAAGAAGTAGACAAGAAAGCTCAGGAATTGTCTGTGAGCGGTTATCAAATATTGAGAGGTCCCAGAATTACCGGAGATGGCTATTACGAATTCGAAACGGTAGACCCTGAGGGTAATAGGCTCGAAGTATTATATAGAGATCATATTTAATTATGGATTTAAGTAAAAGTAAACTAAAATATATACGCTCTCTTAAAGAGAAGAAATATAGGACAGAGTTTGGTACATTTGTTGCTGAAGGAAATAAACTTGTAACAGACCTACTTCCTTTTATAAAGTGTCAATTATTAATTGGAACTCATACATTTTTAGAAGGTCTTGATGTTTCGGATGTAGAAGATGTTATAGAAGTCACTGAAAGTCAGTTGGCACAAGCTAGCTTCTTGCAAAATCCACAACAGGTTTTAGCTGTTTTTTATCAACCTAAGCAGCCAGAGAATGTAAATGTAGATAGTCAGTTGACAATTGCTCTTGACGGAATACAAGATCCGGGAAATTTAGGGACTATAATACGTTTGGCAGACTGGTATGGAATTCATAATATATTTTGTTCGCAGGACACCGCAGATGTATATAACCCTAAAGTAGTACAGGCTACTATGGGTGCTTTGGCTAGGGTATCTGTTCATTATACAGATTTGTCAGTCTTTTTGATCAGGAACAAACATCTGCCTATCTATGGAACTTTGCTTGATGGTAAAAATATGTACGAACAGACTATTTCCGAAAATGGAATTATTGTGATGGGAAATGAGGGAAACGGAATACGCCCTGAAATAGAAAAACTGATAACCCAAAGACTCTATATACCAAATTATCCTTTGGGAAGCTCTACTTCAGAATCTCTTAATGTAGCCATAGCTACAGCTATTATTTGTGCAGAATTTAGAAGACGGATTTTATAATTCCGGACATTTAGTTTCTGATTAAGTCAGATTCTAGCTATGCTGGAATATTCTTTCCATAACAATATAATCGTATCCGTTTTTTGTAAATTGTTTGTCAGTTTCTTCATATCCGAATTTTTTATAAAAGTCTATAGCCTCTTTCCTCGAATTACACCACAGACGTTCTAGTTTCATATCATTGGCATAGTCTATAAGCCACTGCATGAGGGCTGACGCATATCCTTTTTGTTGCATACTGTTAAGAGTAGCTAGTTTTCGGAATTGGACATCTCGTCCGTGTAGAAAAATGGACATGACTGAAACCAGAGAATTGTTCTCATATACTCCGACATGAATAGCCCGATCATCGTCTTGTAGTTTTACAAAATCAACATCTTTCTCAGGGTACATTACTTGTTGGCGTATGGTTAAAACCTCTCCATAAGGAGCTTCGGATATTATCATAGTTTTTAGAATTTATAAGTTAGCATCAGACGACCTTCAGATGTATTAGAGAATACGTCAGAAAAATACTTGTAGTTCGTATCACGAGTATAATTGTAATAGATTCCGGTAAGAAACATGTGTCTGGTCAGTCTCAGATCTGCTCTGAGGCTGGCTGCATGAAGTATGGCTTGTGACCTATCTCCCTGATAATCGAATTCGTGGACGTCGATCGTATCCCAGTCTATATCTTCCGGATAACCTTTCCACGTAAACATACGATACATTTCATAGTTTCCGGAGATGCTTAGTCTATCTTTATAAGCGAGATTGAATCCGGCTTTAGTACTGAACCCACTAGCCAGATTATAGTTTCTTTGATCTACTTTATAATGGTCGCTGAGAGTACCTCCAAGTATAATTAAGTTAGAGTGTAGGAAAGCATCGAATGAGAAGCTACGGGTTCTGTTGCTTCTGTATATTAGCCCTACACCGGCTGATGCTGGTGTACAAAATTTATAAGGTATTTTGTTAGAAACACTTGAGATAGTGTCTGAATCATAATAATCGAAATGCTGATAAAATCCTAGACTAAGGAAATCTTTCTGTGTGTCTACCAGATCTGTGACATACAATCGGCCTATAATATTTAACTGACTGAGCAAAGGCTGCGAACTATGAACATTGAGGTTACCCTTAAATGTAAAGTAATCGTAAGGCTTTTCATTTTCGGCTGAAAATCTATCGCCATACTCTATGTTTACATCCATTGCAGCACCAACTCCTTTGTCTAATATCTCTCCTTTTAGTTCCAGAACACGTACTCCGGCAGAGACTTCAACACTCACATCCGGTACTCCGAATTGTTTTCCTGATGTAGAACGTCTTTTCCATGCATCGCCACTGATAATACGGCTGAGCCCACGCGTAGGAGCAATGATAAAACCGGCTAGCTCTCGGCCAAACCTATTTCTACCCGTTCTTCTGTCATCCAAAACAAGATCAGATGTGCGATAAAATACTTCCCCCAATGATAACCCTCCTATAGGGGTTGCTATAATGTCGTTTATAGAAGGATATTCATTTTCCATAAAAAGCTCCCACATTGCACTTCCTCCCAAAGCAAAAAGTCCGGACTCCCAATAGTTAAACCCATTAGAGCGGGCTGAATTGTAATATAAGCTACCATGATAAGGATGTAGAAACATATTTGTTCCCATCTGGTCGTTATCGAAAACAAAACCATGTTTAAGATTCTTTTTTATGGTATGAATATTGATATAAGCAAAGTCTGCTTTTTGGACATATCTGTCAAAAGCCCAAATACTCATATTCAATCCTACTATTTTTGACGCTGCCAGCCAACCATTCTTTTTAGAATAGTATGCAATGTCGAGCGAATCGGCAGGTTTGGGCGGGGCTACCTGATAGCGGATCGCGAACTGTGCATGCGCCGAAGTGGAGATTATAATTATTAAGAGGAAAACGGGGATTAGTTTGTTTCGCATTTTTACTCCGCATTATTTATTTTTATTGAGATGCAAATATAACAAAAACCCTTAACTATTGTTTAACAAATGCTAATTGCTCACCCTCTTTTTGTTTTTTACCTTTCATCTTGAATAATATTGGAGTATTTAGTTTACGGTTTATCTATATTTAAGTAGATTTGTATCTATGATAAAGCAAATAATGTTGGTTGGTGCTGGAGGGGCTGTAGGGAGTATCTTGAGATTTCTTACATCTGTTTTTGTTGCACGTATCGAACCTTTTCCTTTTCCGGTTGCAACATTTTTTGTTAATATATTGGGTTGCTTTTGTATTGGCCTTTTCGCAAACCTTATTCCTTCAAATAATCTACGGTTCTTGCTTATTACAGGTTTTTGTGGAGGTTTCACTACATTTTCCACTTTTGCTAATGAAACTTTAACGTTGGTAAATAACAACCATATACCCATTGCTGTTGTTTACGTAGTATCAAGCCTTGTATTTGGACTTGGAGCTGTTTGGTTAGGTATGTATCTTACAAAGTAAACAAATCGCAGATCTCTTAACGATATTTAATATTCTAATTTGTGAAATAACTACCTGTTATTCGTCTATATCATATAATCGAGAAATAATCCTATACATAATAATATGAACAAGCAATTATTAATTAGTTTACTCCTTTTATTGAGCATCGGTATGATGGCACAAAAAGCAAACAATAAATATGAGAATGATTGGAGCCGAATTGAGAAGTTCTTGGAGGAGTCTCTTCCCCAATCGGCATTGAATGAAGTAAATACTGTTCTGAAGAAAGCATTTGCCGAGAAAAATAATACTCAGGTAATAAAGGCTCTTATATATAAGAATAAATTGAATAGAGATATTGACCGTGACAGCGACAGTATTTATTCAGATCTTCAAACGCTTATTGTACAGACAAATAATGCTGTAGAAAAGGCTTTGTTGAATTCCATGTTGGCTGAGGTTTATTCTAATTATTATAGTGATAATAGTTGGCAGATAAACCGAAGGACGAATATTGCAGACTTTGTGCCGGAAGACATTAATGAATGGAGTGGAAATATGTTCCTTGATAAAATTATAGAAAACCTCAACTTGTCTATACAAGATATTTCTACCTTAAAAAAACATACTACAAAGGAATATGATGATATAATAAATCTGGGGAGAGATACTGAAATATATCCGACTATATATGACTTTCTCATGAAGCGTGCTATTGATATATCTAAGAATATCAATAGTATAAATTATGGTGATTCAGGACTAGAAAATACCGAAGTGAGTGTAGATGAGTTGGCTTTATTTGCTGAAGAATACACAAAACTGAATATAAAAACAGGAGCAGATAAAAAACAATCTGTATTTCTTTATTATCAGGAATATCTGAGAGATCTGCTCGGACGAAATCTTACTTCCACAATTATTCTTACAGAGATGGATAAGATAGACTTTATATCTTCCGTTTCCGGTAATTTTAGTGGTAAGCCTGCCCATGATGCGTTAGTACGTTTAGAGAAAAAATATGAGAATAATGAGACCAGTACAGAGGTTATTTCTAGAATTGTTAATTCGTACAATTGGGGCGAAATGTCCGTAGAGATTAATAAAGAGAAGTATGACTGGTTGAAGAAAGGAATAGATAAATATCCTGAATCTTATGGAGCAAGACTTCTGAAAAGAGATTTGGCTCTTCTCGAAACACCCGATTTACAGGTACGGGGAAAAGGTATCATATATCCGTCTAACTCAGTAAAAATAATACTTGAATATAAAAATACACAAGCGATATCTGATAAGCAGGATTTTAATCTTTACAAAATCGAAAAAGGGAGATATAGCCTTGTTAAAGCCTATCCAATGAGTCTTGCTTCGAAGACTACATATTTGTCTGACACATTAGCCCTTGACTTGGGTAAGCTTCCTGTCGGTAGGTATTGTTTATCAGACATCTCTTTAGATGAACTGAATAAAAAAGATGAAGATGTTGAAAGTGATTTTGTTTATTCCGGGTATAAATATAATCGGTTCGATTTTGTAGTAACCGGCCTTATTACTTTTTCTCGTAACAGCGCAAAGAGCGAATATGAAATCTTTGTTACCGATCGTATTTCCGGTAAGCCTCTTAAGAATGTGACTGTTACGGTGAAGCCTGTAAAAATGAAAAAGGAAGACGAAGACCCAATGCCTATCTTTTTGAAAACAAATACAATGGGAATTGCTACATATAAAGAAAAAGCATTGACAGAGAAGGGCTCATATCGTTATCAGGTTGCACAATATACTGTTGCTTTGGGAGCAGATTCTTGCCTACAGGCAGAATCATTATCAGAGAATTCGTATCGTTGGAGTGTGAATCAGCCACAGATAGACAAAGGTCCTATTATTTCGGTTCTCACAGATAGAAGTGTGTATCGTCCCGGACAGACTTTGTTCTTTAAGGCAATAGCAATCGATAATAACTCTAATGTTATATCAGATAAAGGATTTGTTGTAAAATTGATGAACCCGAATAATGAAATTGTTTCTCAAAAAGAGATAATAACTAACGATTTCGGTTCCATTTCGGGCGAATTTATCATACCTCAATCGGGATTACTCGGAAGATACCGAGTTGTTGTAGATAATAGTACAGCATCTGTTAATGTTGAAGAATATAAGCGTCCTACTTTCGAAATAACTTTCGACAAGATAGATAAGACATATTCTTTCGGAAAAAAAGTTATCCTCAAAGGTCATGCAAAGAATTTCTCCGGAGTAAGTTTGCAGGGGACTGATGTAAAATATACTATCACACGTGCCCAATTCAGTTTTTGGAACTGGAGAGGAGGCTACAAAGCTCCTTTTGACGATGGAACAGTAAAAACAAATGATGATGGTTCGTTTGAGATTTCGTTTACTCCCGAAGCCGGAGATGGTAAGAGTATGATGCGAACATCTCAACGACAGGTGTATTCTTTCGAAGTCACAGCTACAGTCACAGATGTGAATGGAGAAACCCAATCCAATACTTATTCTGTCACAGTAGGCAATGTCTCGATGGCAATAAATATAGAGGTGGAGTCGCAAGTGGAAAAGAACAGTGTTTATAAATTAGGTATTATAGCTAAAAATCTGCAAGGTGTTGAAATAGAAACCTCAGGATCATACACTGTGTCTTTATTAGATGACAATGATTCTATTCAGTCGAAAGTAAAAGAAGGTGCTTTTAGGTCTGGAGAGCAAGATGCTTTGAAATCGGTACTGAAAACGCTTCCTTCCGGAAAATACCGTATTGAGGTAAAAGCCTTGGATAGTAATGGTGTTGAGGTAGATGGTAAGACCGATTTTATTTTATTTTCTTACTCCGACAAAAAGCCTCCTGTGAAATCTGAAGGATGGCTAGTAAACAAAAATAATACTTTCACGAAGGATGACCGACCTGTAGAAATCATTTATGGAGTATCGGGTAAAGATATAAATGTTCTGTATCAGCTATATAACAATAATGGAGTGATTGAACGTAGGTTTATAAAATTAAGCGATTCCAATCATAGTTTCACTATTCCATATAAGCCGGAATATGGAGACGGTGTAAATGTCTCATTTACTTATGTTAAAAATGGAGAACTATATAATAAAGATGTAACACTGAAAAAAGAAGAGGAAAAAACAGATGCCAAGCTGAATGTAAAACTGGAAGTTTTTAGAGACAAACTTCGTCCGGGACAAGCTGAAACATGGACACTAAGTGTAAAAGATACTCTGAATAATACTGCTGTGGCCGAGGTTCTGGCTTCTATGTACGATGTGTCTCTTGACAAAATATATCCATATAGTGCTTGGTATCTTAACCGTCCGCAAAAATATCAGGCGGCTATATATTCTATGAATTATAATTATCCAAACACATATTATGCGAATAATGATATGTTCGCTCACTTCTCTCTTCGTCCGAGAATATCAGGGAATGGTGAAATTCCTCCTCCTCTTACCGGATCGGTTATGAGTGAGACTGTAAGACGATTCGATCAAATAAATTGGTTTGGTTATATGTCTCAGCCTTTTGATGAATATATACTTTCTAAGGAAGAAAGTGCAGATAAGAATAGTATATCTATTAGTGTTATGGATGCACCAGTTTATGCTAAAAGTATGGATGGATTGGTGTTACAGGAAAATGTTGTGCAAAAAGGATTGGGAGGGAATTTAGCTGCTGCACCTAATCTAAGATCTAAAGCTGAATTTTTAGATGATGGGGTAAATGTCGAGGAAAGTCATGGAAACATCCAAATTCGTCAAAACTTCAACGAGACAGCTTTCTTTTTCCCTCACTTGCGTACCAATGAAAAAGGAGAAACGCTGATTACTTTTACTGTTCCGGAGAGCAATACCACATGGCGATTCAGGGCTATGGCTCATGACAAGCGAAGTAGAGTAGGAGTTGTAGAACAGTTTATTGTTACACAAAAAGAATTGATGGTAACACCTAATATGCCACGCTTTATTCGTCAAGGCGATAAAACAAGCATTTCTGCCAAAATTTCTAATCTATCCGAAGCTGCTATTGCAGGGAATGTTTCTATCGAATTTTTTGATCCTGCTACAGAGAAAGCCATCGATTTGAGTATAGTAAATGCTTCTCAGTCATTCTCTGTCGAAAAAGACTCGTCTACATCTGCTTCTTGGACATTCGATGTTCCTAAAGATATTGAGCTTATTGGTTGTCGTATAGTAGCACAGAATGCTACATTCAGCGATGGCGAACAGCACGTTCTAGCTGTGTTGCCTAACCGTATGCTGGTAACAGAGAGTATGCCTATTGATATTATTAAGAGTGGAACAAGTACATTTACTTTCGATAAGTTATATAATAATAAATCGACCACATTAAGTAACTATAAACTGACATTGGAATATACTTCCAATCCGGCTTGGTATGCTGTACAAGCGTTGCCTACATTGAGTAATCCATCAAACGAAAATGCTGTTAACTGGTTCGCTGCTTATTATGTAAATACTTTGGGTTCGTCTCTTGTGCGTCAATACCCAAAAGTTGCTACCATGATAGAGGCTTGGAAAAAACAAGGAAGCGATAAGCAGACCTTAGTCTCCAAATTGCAAAAAGATGAAGAACTAAAGGCTGTACTCTTAGAAGAAATACCATGGGTGATGGAGGCTAAAAACGAATCGGAACAAATGCAACGTTTGTCTCTTTTGTTCGACCTCAACAACACTAAGCAACAAACAGATGCTGCGACAAAGAAATTGTCAGAGTTAATGAATGTTGATGGAGGATGGTCGTGGTATAAAGGTATGTATTCCAGCCGTGCTATCACTCAGTATATTCTTTATGGTTATGCTCGATTGCAGTTAATAGGGCAAGTAGAATACCCTCAAGAAATTAAAATGATGCAGATGGACGCCCTCAAATATGTAGACAAGCAGATATTGGATGATTACAACAGATTATCTAACAAGGATATGAAACAAGGGACTCCTTCTCTATCTACCAATCAGATAGAATATCTGTATGTGCGTTCATTCTATCGTGATATTCCTATCAATCAGGAAACTCGTCAGGCCGAACGTTTCTTTACTGCGGCAGCTACTCGTATGTGGACTAAACTAAGTTTGTACGAACGCTCTATATTAGCAACAGTACTGAAACGAAACGGAGAAAAAGAATTAGCCGACAAAATAATTAAATCAATCCGTGAGCATGCTGTAAATAATAAGGCTCAAGGTATGTATTGGCCGAATAACCGTAGCAATGTATTCATGTCGCTATCGGCTGTCAGCACACATACTTTCCTTATGGATGCCTTGCAGGAAAATGGAGCTTCGGTAGATGAGCTAAACGCAATGAAACGTTGGTTGTTGAATCAGAAACGCACACAGGTATGGGAATCTACGCATGCCACTATCGATGCTGTAAGTACTCTGCTTAGCTCTGGCTCCGATTGGTTTACAGGTGAAACTACTCCTGTTGCTATAACTATGGGTAACAAAAAAGTGGAACCGCAAAATCAGGAATTAGGTACAGGCTATATCAAACAAACTTGGGACAAATCGGAAATAAATAATAATATGGGGAAAGTAGAAGTAGCTACTCTGGCTTCTGATCCCGCCTATGGAGCTTTATACTGGCAATATTATGAAGATATGGATAAGGTAACAGCTCAGAAAGGAAGTTTGAGCATTGAAAAGAAACTGTTCAAGGAGAATGTTACAGCTTCTGGAAGCAGCCTGTCTTCTATCGATGATAGTGGTTCACTCTCTGTAGGAGATAAAGTTGTTGTACGTTTGACAATACGTTCCGATAAGGATATGACATTTGTTCAGTTGAAAGATATGCGGGCTCCGTGCTTCGAACCTATACAGACAGTGTCAGGAGTTAAATGGTCTGATGGATTAATGTATTATCAAACATCTAAAGATGCATCAACTAATTTCTATTTCGACTTCTTGCCTAAAGGCACTTATGTATTAGAATATGCCGTATATGTAAATAGAACAGGAGAATATGCTAATGGAGTATCTACTATACAATGTGCGTATGCACCTGAATATATATCACATACCCAAGGAGTAAAAGTAGTTGTAAAAGAAAAATAATGAATAGAGAAATACCTTACACACTGATTATATTGCTATTCGTCTTTTCTTTTATAATGTGCGGAAACGTCAATAGTAAAACCGAAGATGGAGAAGGAAATAAAGAATTAGCCGAGAAAAAAGCTGCTTTTGCCCGTTTGAAGGCAAAAGCAGACTCGGCACAAGATTATATTAAAAAGAAAGGTCTTAATCAGAAATACTGTATTTTGATCGACTTTAGCATCCATTCGGGTAAAAATCGCTTTTTTGTTTGGGATTTTGCTAATGATACAATTAAATATACAAGCCTTTGCTGCCATGGTTATGGTCTGAAGAGTACTCATCTCACACCCGTATTTAGTAATACAGAGGGAAGCTATTGTTCCTCTTTAGGCAAATATAAATTAGGTATACGTTCATATAGCAACTGGGGGATAAATGTACATTACAAAATGCATGGATTGGAAAAGACAAACAGCAATGCTTTCAGACGAATGATAGTGTTGCATTCTCACTCTCCCGTTTCGGAAAAAGAAATATATCCACGGCATTTACCATTGGGATGGAGTCAGGGGTGTCCTGTAATCAATGATAATATAATGCGCAAAGTTGATATATTGATACAAGAAGAGAAGAGCCCTATTCTGATATGGATTTATATTTAATTAGATTTTTTATTACTTATCTCAAGCTTTATTTTAAAAATGTATAGTGTGAAATAATGTAAAAAAAATGAAGATCGTATTTTTTATTACTACATTTGTATGATTTTATCACAGAGAGAACTTTAGAAACTACAATTTAACTAATTAGAAAATAGGAATATAAAATGAAAAAGGTTGTATTTATTTTATTTGCATTAATATTATCAACAGGGTTTATTCTTGCACAAGAAGGTAAAAAAGTACCGAAAGCAGTTTTCACTGAAACAGTACATGAATTTGGAAAAGTATCGGAAGATGCGGGTACGGTGAGTTGCGAGTTTAAGTTTAAGAATGCAGGCACAGCTCCTCTTATTATACAGAGTGTAAAAACATCTTGTGGCTGTACAACACCTAATTATACAAAAGAACCGATACTACCGGGAAAAGAAGGTTCTATAAAAGTTACTTATTCTACAGTTGGCCGTGTTGGAACATTTAATAAAGAAGTTACAATATTTACTAATGTACCTGATTCTATTTATAAAGTGAATATAAAAGGTGAAGTTATTAGAAAATAAGAAAATAAAAACTAATAGAGTGGGGTATATCCAATAGGGTATATCCCTCTTTTTTTCTCGATAAAAATGAATAAATTAAAGTATGTACTAATTCTTATATTAGCAATAGGAACAGTTAAGGCACAAGAGGTAGATGTCTATCCCTCTGCTGTTAAGAAGCTACTTCGAGTCTATCCGTTGTCGATAATAAGCTTTGATGGTACACATTTAATTATGGATGATGGTAGTAGGGTAAAATATGAGAAAAGTGTAGGAAAAGCCCATAAGGATTTAATAAAGAGTGACCTCGTAGAAGATATGTTTGTATATAAATATGAGAAAGGAGTAGTGAAAGACTTACCGAAGAATCATGATCCGGGAAGAATACGAAGCGAAATATTATTTAAACGAATGTATGGAGCTACATCTGAAGAAGTACAAAAACATCTCGTGACAATAGTTTGGTGTCCCAACTTGATAAATCAGAATCTAAAAATCAGCCAAATAAATGGTGTAGATAAGCAACTTCAAAAAGTTTCGGATGAGCTGGATAAACATACCGAATTAAGAGACTATTTATATAGTGCCGGCACTTTCAATTGGAGAGAAGTGCGGGGAGCAAATAGACTAAGCCCTCATAGTTATGGTATTGCGATAGATCTCAACGTTAAGTATTCAAACTTTTGGCAATGGGATTGTCATTGTAAGGCGGAAGATGCCGATTTGATATATAAGAATCGTATTCCTCAATTGATTGTAGATATATTTGAAAAATATGGATTTATCTGGGGTGGCAAATGGTATCATTACGATACAATGCATTTTGAATATAGGCCAGAATTACTATTAGAAGAAAAAGAATGACATTAGATATAGTTTTTATAATACTGGGTGTAATATTAATGATTGCAGGAGTTGTAGGATGTATTGCACCGATATTACCGGGACCTCCTCTCAACTATGTTGGAATCATATTGTTGCATCTGACATCAAAAGTTGAGTTTTCTACTTACTTTTTGCTCGTTTGGGCTGTTGTTATAGTATTGGTTCAAATACTCGATTATTATATTCCTATATGGGGAACTAAGAAATTTGGAGGAGGATCGAAAGGTGCATGGGGTAGTGGGATAGGCATTGTATTAGGCTTTTTCTTTTTCCCTCCCTGGGGCATTATTATTTTCCCTTTTATTGGAGCTGTAGTAGGGGAGCTTATAGATGAAAAGGAGTTTAAAGTTGCTCTTAAAGCTGGTTTCGGTTCTTTCCTTGGTTTTCTTACAGGTATTGTAATGAAATTGGCTGTTGCCTTAGTCCTTAGTTATTATTTCTTTAAAGAATTATTGACGGCGTATTTCTAATATTGCATATTGATATATAGACAAACTATACTGAAAAATAAAAGAGGGATTAATCACAAATTAATCCCTCTTTCTATATTAAGCTAAGTCTTATTATTCCTGAGCTAGTTTCTTCTTACTGTGTTCTTTTTTGAAGATACCCCATGCTATTGGAGTAGCAACGAATACAGATGAATATGTACCAATGAAGATACCGATAAAGATAGCAAACGTGAAGCTACGGATAGTATCGCCACCAAGCAAGAAGATACAGAATACAACAAGCATAGAGCTTATAGATGTATTTAATGTACGACCCAATGTTGAGTTCAGAGCCTCGTTTATAGTTTCTGTTATATCACGCTTAGGATATATATTCTTTATTTCACGTATACGGTCAAAGATAACAACCTTATCATTGATAGAGTAACCTACCACTGTAAGTACCGCCGCTATAAAGGATTGGTCAATCTCCATAGAGAATGGCATAATCTTATACAACAATGAATACAGAATAATAACCATAATGGCATCGTGCATAACTGCAATCAAAGTACCTACCGAGAATGCTATGTCGCGGAAACGTAATAGTATATATAGTGCCATAAATACAATGGCAATGAGTACCGCTACAGTAGCTGCTGTCTTTAAATCGTCGGCAACACTTGGTCCTACACGTTGAGAACTTAAGATGTAATCATCGATAGTTTTTCCTGCCGGAATAAAACCTTTTGCAGCCAAAGCGGTAGTCATTTTGCTTCTGATTTCTGCTTCCACAGCATCAGTAGCTTCTTCTACCTTGTAGTTTGTTGTTACACGAACCTGACTGCTTGTCGAAGACTGGCTTGCAGAACCACTGGTAAGAACTAATACTGTCGATCCTTCAAATTCAGGTACTAATACTTTCTCCATATCATCGGCATTTACTTTGTCATCGAAACGTACAATGTAGTTACGTCCTCCTGTAAAGTCTATACCTCCGTTTAATCCGTTGATGAATAGTGAGGCTATACCTGCAACTATCAAGACTATAGAAATAATGAATATGTGCTTAGTTAATCCTAAGAAATTGATATGCGTTTCTTTGAATATTTTCTTAGAAATCGCTGTTACAAACGTAAGGTTTCTTAGTTTGCCTTTTTCAAACATATATTCATAGAATATACGAGTTAAGAATACGTTTGTGATGAACGATGCAATAATACCTATAATTAATGTTGTTGCAAAACCTTGGATAGCTCCTGTTCCGAAATATGCCAAGATTATAGCTGTGATAACCTGTGAGGCATGTCCGTCAAAAATTGCTGAGAAAGCATGCTTGTATCCGTCTACAACGGCTGTTTTCACATTCTTGCCGGCTTTCAATTCTTCTTTTGTCCTTTCATATACAAGTACGTTGGCATCCACTGCAAGAGCAAGAGCAAGTACAAGTCCCGTTATACCCGGCAATGTCATTACAGCACCAAATGCCGCCAATATACCTATTGTAAAGAATAGATTGATGATCAGTGCCGTGTTAGCGATCATACCTGGTATAAACCCATAAACAAGACAGATATATAGCATCAGTATAACAAGTGCCAAAACAAATGATGCAATACCTGCTTTGATAGCCTCTTGTCCTAACGATGGACCTACTACGTCCTCCTGAACGATACTTACTCCGGCTTTCATTTTACCCGATTTAAGCACGTTCTCCAAGTCTTTAGCGTCTTCAACAGTAAAGTTACCTGTAATCTGAGAGCGTCCACCCTCAATTTTATCATTTACATTAGGAGCGGAGTATACATGTCCGTCTAATACGATTGCTATACTTTTTCCTTTTTCAGCTCCTGTAATAGTTGCCCAACGCTGAGTTCCTGTAGAGTTCATCTGCATATCCACTTCCCATGCAGCACTATGCTGAGATTGGTCTGCTTTAGCCGATATTACTACCTCTCCATCAAGAGCAGCTCCTTTTTTCACACCGTCTCCACGAAGAGAATACAATGCAAATAAAGTCTCTCTTGCATCTTCAGCTTTAAATCCCCAAGCAAACTTCAAATCACTAGGGTATAGGTCTCTATATTTATATAGTATAGTGTTTATTGCAGCTGTGTCATTTCTGTTTACATAACCAACAACAGCTCCGTCGTATGGCAATCTTTCTAGCATTTGATCTAGTGGCTTAGTAAAGCCGAGTGTTCCATTTTCAGCAACAGCTACATTTACTGTAGAATCACTTACTACAGCAACCGAATCAGATGCAGTTTTGTCTACATTAGCTAAAGCTTCTTTCGATCTTTCCGAAATTGCTCCTATATAGCCTTGTATTTCACTTGATTTATATGTTTTCCAGAATTCAAGATTTGCACTACCTTGTAGTAGTTTTCTTACACGATCCGGTTCTTTGATACCTGGTAGTTCTATCAATATACGCTCTGCTCTATCCAATTTTTGAATATTAGGCGCAACAACACCAAAGCGGTCGATACGTGTGCGTAATACGTTGAATGAATTATCTGCTACACTTTGTAGTTCAGATCTTAGAACAGATACTACTTTGTCGTCTTTGTCTGTAGGCGTAATCTGATCTCTTAGTTTTGTGCTGAAAATTCCGGCTAGTTTATCATTACCATTAGCAGCTTTAAACTTTTCTACAAAAAGAGTAATATAGTCTCGGTTACTACCTTTATGATTTTCATCTGATGCAGCTTTTAGTGCATTGATGAAACCTTCATTTTCGGTATCTCCAAGTGAGTTTAATACGGCAGCCGCATCTACTTCTACTATAACACTCATACCACCTTTAAGGTCTAATCCAAGTCCGATTTCTCTTTCGCGACATTCCTTAAGGGTATAACCCATTTTTTCGCTGAAGTTTAACCAAACTTTTTCTGTCGACATCGAGTCCAGATAGTGGTTGTAATGTTTATTGTACAACTCTTCGTACAATTGCTGATTGTCTTTAGCTTGCTCCGAAGCGTATGTTGCGGCATATTTCTCTGCTTTACTATCGTAACTTTTTGTTACAAAAGTAAAAGACAAGTAAAATAGACACACCAACGTGAGGAGGATGGAAAATGTTATAACAAAGCCTTTGTTTTGCATTTTGAATTTTACTTTTTGTTATTTACTTATTTATTATTTCTATTTTTCTTTTCTTACAAAGAAAACGGGTATATACCTTAAGCTCTCTTATATAACAGCGCTAAACTAAGACATATACACATTTTCAGGCGTGCAAATATAATCTTTTATTCTTTACAAATCATAATAAAAGATAAAGAAAATGAGCGACTAGACTAATTGATATGTATATTAGTTAGTCTCGTTTTCTTATCTCTGCTCTTTTTATTTTTCCACTTATAGTTTTTGGCAATTCGTCAACAAAATCTATAATACGGGGATATTTGTATGGTGCGGTTACTTGCTTCACATGATTTTGTATCTCATGTTTCAAATGATCATTAGCCTTGTCTTTATAGTTTTGAGCTAGTACAATCGTTGCTTTTACCACTTGTCCGCGTATGTCGTCAGGTACTCCTGTGACAGCACATTCTACAACGGCGGGGTGTGTCATTAGTGCACTTTCTACCTCGAAAGGCCCTATTCTGTAACCTGAACTTTTTATTACATCGTCTATTCGTCCAACAAACCAATAGTAGCCATCTTCGTCGCGCCAAGCCACATCTCCGGTATGATAAACGTCGTCGTGATATACCTGATCGGTTAGAGCCTTATCCCGATAATAGCCCATAAATAAACCAAGAGGCTTTATTTTGTCTGTTTTTATAACTACTTCTCCTACTTCTCCGTCTTCTACCGACCGACCATCGGGAGCTACCAGATCCATGTCGTAGGCCGGATTTGGGATTCCCATCGACCCGGGTTTGGGTTCTGTCCAGGGAAATGTCACTATCGTCGGTGTTGTTTCGGTTTGGCCAAAAGCTTCCATCATTTTTATTCCTGTGGCACTGTAGAATGCCTCAAATACCGATGGGTTTAATGCTTCTCCTGCTGTGGTTGCATATTTCAGAGAGGTCAGGTCGTAATGAGACAAATCTTCCCGTATCATAAAACGATAAACTGTCGGAGGAGCACAGAACGATGTCACTTTAAAGTTCTGTATCAGATGAAGCATTGCCTGAGGTGTAAATTTTTCATGGTCGTATACCATTACAGCAGCTCCGGCAATCCATTGTCCATATACCTTTCCCCATACAGCCTTTGCCCATCCTGTATCTGCAACCGTTAGATGAAGGCTTTCTTCATTCAGGTTGTGCCAGTATTTTGCCGTTACTATATGTCCCAGAGGATATGTGTAATTGTGGATTACCATCTTAGGTTCTCCTGTGGTACCCGAAGTGAAGTATAGTAGGAGTATATCTTCATTGTTGTTTACATGTGATGGGCGAACAAAAGGTTTGGCGTTTATTAGCCCTTTATGGAAATTGTCCCATCCCTTGGGTGTTGAATCACCTCCACATACTATCCGATGTTCTATTGTTGGCGATTCGGACATGGCATCGTTGATGTGCTGTATTACTATTTCGTCATTTACACTAACTATTGCTTTTATACTAGCAGCATTGTTACGATAAATAATATCTTTTTTTGTTAAGAGGTGAGTTGCCGGGATCGCTACAGCACCTATTTTGTGCAGGGCAATGATTGCGAACCAGAATTCGTAACGACGCTTTAATATCAACATCACCATATCGCCTTTACCTATACCGAGCGATTGGAAGTAAGATGCTGCACGGTCGCTTTGTTCTTTTATGTCTGCGAAACTGAAATTAATATGCTCTCCCAGATCGTTAGCCCAGCAAATAGCTCTTTTGTCAGGATTTATTTTGGCCCATTCGTCTACAACGTCATATGCGAAATTGAAATTGTCAGGGACATTTACATGGTAGTTCTTGGCAAAATCTTCGGCCGAAGTGTAATTGATTTGTTTTAAAAATCTTTCTAACATGTCTTGTTAGTTTTATATTAATCTATAGGTTTATATATTGTAAAGGTTAGTATTGTAACACTACAATACCACTACTATAATTCTTACTTTCTTTCCATCTAGAGCTTTCATCCCGTGTGGTAAGCTAGAGTCGAAGTATAGGCTGTCTCCCTCTTCCAGAATCAAGTCTTTTTCATTTATTTGGAGCAGCATGCGGCCTTCCAGCACCATGTTGAATTCTTGCCCGGTATGACGACTGTGATGTATTTCTATGTCATCGGCTTTGGGTTCTATAGTAACCTCAAATATATCGGCTTTTCTGTTGTTGAACCCACCGGCAAGAGTTTGATAATTATAGTCCTCAACTCGTTTCACGGCTAGTCCTTTCCCTTTTCTGGTCAGAAAGTAACTACTCATGCGAGGTTCGTCGGCAAACATCAGAATGCTGAGGTCTATGTTGTGAGTAATAGCAATGCCTTTGAGGGTACTTATGGTGAGATCTTTTTCACCTGATTCGTAGCTGAGGTATTCTGATACAGGTATATTGCACGATTGAGCAAATTCCTCAACGGTCATATCCAGTGCTTCGCGCAGACCTTTCAGTCTCATCCCGATTTCTTTTGGCTCTGTATTCATCGTTCTTTATTTTTGTATTTCTGTATTCTCTTTCTTTACGGCCGGAGGGGTAGTTACAAGTTGCTGTATGCTTTTGGGTATAGAGCTTTTAAATTCTAGTGTTTCTCCGGTGAAGGGGTGTTTTATTATTATTTCGCGTGCATGTAATGCTATGCGTTTTATCGGATTGTTCGATGCTCCGTATTTCTTATCTCCTACTACGGGGTGTCCTATCGACTGCATTTGTATGCGCAACTGATTTTTTCTTCGTGTTTCCAGTTCGAGGTCTAATAAGGAATAGCGACCGGTGGATTTTATTAATTTATAATGTGTTATCGACTTCAATCCTCCGTTGTCGTAAGACGATGACATCATAACAAAGTTTTTGTTTTCGGTGAGCCAAGAAACGATAGAACCCTCTTTTTCTTCAAGTTCACCTTCTACAACGACGGAATACGTATCTGATTTTACCAGACTGTTCCAGTTTTTCTGAAACATCTCTTGCAATTCTGCGCTTCTTGCAAAAACAAGAAGACCCGAAGCCTCCCTGTCGAGTCTGTGAACGACAAATACTCTGGCGTTTTTGTTTTTCTTTTTCACATATTCGTTCAACATACCGTAGGCGGTGCGTACTTTTTCTTTATCGGTAGATACAGACAAGAATCCGGGCTCTTTGTCTACTACTATTATATCGTCATCTTCAAAAACAATTTTTAGCCCTTGTAGCCGTTTTTCTTTTCTCGATTGGTCAAATTTCATTACAGAAACGTTATCTCCCTTATGCAATTCGTGATTGTATTGTGTGATAAGCTTTCCGTTAACCTTTATTTGCTTGTGGGCTAATAATGATTTGACTGCATTACGACTCTTTCTCACTTTTTGCTCTACAAGGAAATCAAGTAATTCACAAGTCTGGCTTGCTTTCAATTCTTGTAGTGCTATATCTCTTTTCGATGTATTCCCCATTATAATGAATGTATAAAATTGAAACAAAGGTATGTTTTTTTATTGTATAGAAGCACTTAGGGTAATTGATAAATTATATTGTATAATGAAAAAATAAGTTGTGTCTCGGGTTTCTGGTATTTCACAGTGCGGAGTTTGAGGCTGTTTTTATTAAAATCTGTGATCCTGTGTTAGGATGGCATAATTTTATCTATAAACGAGTCCCTGTAACCTCCAAAGAAGGCTTCGGACAAAGCTGATATGGTTGAATAATGATAAATGAAAAAATGGATATAAAGAGTACAAATTTGTCAGGTTTTAGTTAAAATTGTATTTCATAGTAACTCTACAGACAGATGTTTCAGAGAAAGAGAACTGTAAATTTGTGTCAATATTTAATCTGTTATATAAACTAAAGCTTTATCTTAGAAATAATATTCGCGTGTTTTTACTTTATGTATTTAATATATTTTACTAATTTTGCAGGCTGAAATTTAATCGCTTATTTTAACTATTAAATATTGAAAATGAAAGCATTTGTATTTCCAGGGCAAGGAGCTCAGTTTGTAGGAATGGGAAAAGACCTTTATGAAACATCTCCTGTTGCTAAAGAAATGTTTGAAAAAGCAAACGAGATATTAGGGTTTCGTATTACAGATCTTATGTTTGCAGGTACAGACGAAGATTTGCGTCAGACTAAAGTAACACAGCCTGCTATTTTTCTGCACTCTGTAATATTAGCTAAAACTATGGGTGCGGATTTCAAGCCTGATATGGTTGCAGGGCATTCTTTAGGCGAGTTTTCGGCATTGGTTGCTGCTAATGCTTTGTCTTTCGAAGATGGTTTGAAACTTGTATATAAACGTGCTTTGGCTATGCAGAAAGCATGTGAGATGAATCCTTCTACTATGGCAGCTGTGCTTGGACTAGCCGATGCTAAAGTTGAAGAAATATGTGCTTCTATTACCGACGAAGTAGTGGTTCCGGCTAATTATAACTGTCCCGGACAGATTGTGATCTCAGGATCGAATGCAGGCATCGATAAGGCATGTGAGCTATTGTTGGCTGCCGGAGCAAAACGCGCTCTTAAATTGAAGGTTGGTGGCGCTTTTCATTCTCCATTGATGGAGCCTGCAAAAGTAGAACTTTCGGATGCCATAAATACAACAGAAATTAATGCTCCTATATGTCCGGTATATCAGAATGTATCGACTAAAGGAGAAACTGAACCGGCGACAATAAAAGCTAATCTTATTGCTCAATTAACAGCACCAGTAAAATGGACTCAGTCTGTGGAGCATATGGTGGCTGACGGAGCTACAGATTTTATAGAACTGGGACCTGGTAATGTACTTCAGGGTTTGGTGAAGAAAATAGCTTCGGATGTAACAACCAGCGGAAAGCAATAACTAAAAATATACAGATGGGTTGTGAGTTATGAATTGATTTGTAACTTACAACTCATTTTCTTTAATACATAAATAGGTATGGCATTTTTTTCGGGAAACAAACAGGCTGACGATCAGGACGAAACTGCAAAGAATATATTCCTATTCGAACTTGTTCAGAAAAATATATTGGTAACAGGAGCCAAAGGTCAGTTGGGTAGCGAACTTCAACAGATTGCTTTACATCATGAGAATAATTTTCGGTTCTTTTTTACCGATGTTACAGATCTTGATATCACCGATTTGAACGCTATAGATAGATATGTAAAGGAAAATAATATAACATATATAATCAATTGTGCTGCTTATACGGCGGTAGACAAAGCCGAAGATGATATAGAGTTGTGTTATAAAATAAACCGTGATGCCGTAAAGAATATTGGTATTGCAGCCGTAAATAATGCTGCAAAAGTTATTCATATATCGACAGATTATGTTTTTGATGGAACAGCATCTCAGCCTTATACCGAGACGTCGAAGTTGAATCCTCAATCTGTGTATGGGAAGTCGAAACAAGAAGGGGAATATCTATTGATGGATGCTTGTCCTCAAAGTATTATAATTCGTACAGCATGGTTGTACTCCATTTTTGGTAACAACTTTGTGAAAACAATGATGAAATATGGAAGGGAGCGTGAAGAGCTGAATGTTGTCTCCGATCAGACAGGTACTCCTACTAATGCGGCAGACTTGGCTCAGGCCATTGTTAGAATACTTGACTATAGCGAAGCCAATGAATTCGTTCCCGGAATATATCATTATTCGAACGAAGGAGTAACCTCTTGGTACGATTTTACATTGGCCATACATCGAGATGCGGGAATAAGTTGTAAGGTGAATCCGATAACAACATCTCAATATCCGACCAAAGCAACAAGACCTCAATATAGCGTGCTTGATAAAACTAAAATAAAGAATACATTCGGATTATACATACCCGAATGGGAAAATAGTTTGAACATTTGTGTCAAAGAGTTGTTAACCAGAGAAGGTAACTGATCTGTATTTATAAGAATAAAAATGAAAAAGATATTTTTTTTAAGTATCATCTCTTTAGCTTTATTTTCCTCTTGCCAAAATAAATCGAAAGACTCTAATAATAAAATTGCTGAGCAGATAGAATCATTAGATGTTCAACTAAATGATACCGTTTTGGGCAATAATTTTGAGCATATAGATTTCGACAATATATCGCACTTGACTAAAGCCCAGTATGATAGTTTGCAATTACAAAAAGTGAGTGGACTGGAAGGATATGATATTTCATATCTTTCGATGGGAGATGTTTTGTTGCAAAATACAAATGGCCGAATTCTGACAATACAGGTTATAACCGATGGCGAAATAACAGAGTATCTTCTTAGTTACGATAATCAAGGGAATCTTATAGATAATATGATTGTTGCGTACGAAGATATGGTCGAGTATTACAGTCATGTCTCTACATCTATCAATTCGAACAAGGTAACTGTACAAACGATTAATTATACCTATTCCGATCCACAAGGTAATCCTGTGGAGTTGTCGGATACAGCGATTGTGAAGTATCAAATAACTCCTGAATTTAAGTTTATTACGGATTAATGTTTTCAATACTGGTTCGTTTTATTATCTTTTCCTAATCCGTTTGTACCTAATATTTAATACTGCTTCTTATTGACTTGTATAATATTTTGTATAGTTTTATTAGGCAAATAGGTGGAATATGGAGATCTAAAAACTAAAAAAATCTATTCGTATATATAAGACATCGGATAGTCTTCGCTTTTTTTACTACTTTTGCACCTTTAAGATTGAATTTAGATGAGCGAATTGAAAAAAGAGATCCATAAACGGCGAACTTTTGCTATAATTAGCCACCCCGATGCAGGGAAAACAACTTTAACCGAAAAATTATTGCTGTTTGGTGGTGCTATACATGTGGCAGGAGCTGTGAAATCGAATAAGATAAAGAAATCAGCCACATCGGACTGGATGGAGATAGAAAAACAGCGTGGTATTTCTGTCGCAACCTCCGTAATGGGATTCGAATATAACGATCATAAAATAAATATACTGGATACACCCGGACACCAGGACTTTGCTGAAGATACATATCGTACACTAACGGCTGTAGATAGCGTAATTATTGTGGTAGATTCTGCAAAAGGGGTAGAGGCACAGACTCGTAAACTAATGGAAGTGTGTCGTATGCGTCATACTCCTGTAATGATCTTCCTCAACAAAATGGATAGAGATGGTAAAGATCCTTTCGAGTTGTTAGACGAGCTGGAAGACGAACTCAAAATAAATGTATGTCCCCTGAGTTGGCCAATCGATAGCGGTCAGCGATTTAAAGGAGTCTATAATATTTTCGAGAAAAGATTGGACCTGTATACTCCTAGCAAGCAAACTATAACAGAATCTGTAGGGCTGAAAGATATAAATAGTCCCGATCTTGAAAAATATATAGGAGGTTCTCTTGCCTCGAAACTACGTGGCGATATTGAACTCATAGAAGAAGTGTACCCTCATTTAGATATTGATACATATTTGAAAGGAGAGGTTGCTCCTGTCTTCTTTGGATCAGCATTGAATAATTTTGGAGTAAAAGAACTCTTGGATTGTTTTATTCAAATAGCACCTTATCCGCGCCCAGTGGAAGCTATTGAACGTGTCGTAAATCCGGAAGAGGAAACTTTTAGCGGATTTATATTTAAGATTCATGCTAACATGGATCCTAACCACCGTTCTTGTATTGCTTTTGTGAAAATCTGTTCCGGCAAGTTCGAGCGAAATGTGAACTACAAGCATGTGCGATTGAATAGAATGCTCAAGTTTTCGTCTCCCACAGCCTTTATGGCTCAGAAAAAAGAAACTGTAGACGAGGCTTATGCCGGAGATATTGTCGGATTGCCTGATACGGGTAATTTTAAGATAGGAGATACTCTTACTGCCGGAGAAAATCTACATTTCAAGGGACTTCCTAGCTTCTCTCCGGAAATGTTTAAATACATCGAGAATGCGGATCCAATGAAGTCGAAACAACTGCAAAAAGGTATTGATCAGTTAATGGATGAAGGTGTTGCACAGTTGTTTACTAACCAGTTTAACGGACGTAAAATTATAGGTACGGTAGGACAACTACAGTTTGAGGTCATCGAATACCGTTTGCTACATGAATATGGTGCACAATGTAGATGGGAACCTATCAGTTTATTCAAAGCCTGCTGGATAGAAAGCGACAATGCCGATCAGTTAGCCGATTTTAAAAAGAGGAAATCTCAGTATATGGCAAAGGATAAAGACGGAAGAGATGTCTTTCTGGCAGATTCTAACTATGTATTAATGATGGCTCAACAGGATTTTAAAGATATAAAGTTCCATTTCACATCGGAATTTTAAGATGACTAAGATAAAATTGGTAATAGACGAAAAATATCAGGATATAGATGGCTTCATAGAAGGACTTCCTATGTCTTTCTTGCAGTCAGGAGAGGTTGTCTATTCGGGACGCAACCTGATTAAAACTTTCGAGGTAGGAGGCTTTAAATTGAATGTGAAATCTTTCAAGAAGCCCCTGTTTATAAATCAGGTGATGTATGCAACCTTCCGAAAATCGAAAGCTAAACGTTCGTATTTATATGCCCATATGTTGAAAAAGGATGGATTTCATACACCCGATCCGGTTGCCTATATGGAACTTAAAAAATATGGATTACTGAAGTATAGCCTATACATATCAATACATGAAGAATTTGATGGTATGATGCGGGAATTGCTGCATGGTACCGTTACCGACCATGAAGAACTTATCAAAGAGTTTGCAGTATATACTGCCCGATTGCATGAAAAGAAAATACTTCATCTTGATTATTCTTCCGGTAATATTTTATATAAAAGACACAACAATAAATATACATTCTATCTCGTTGATTTAAATAGAATGAAATTTAACAAAACGATTGATCTTGATACTGCATGTTTCAATTTTAGAAGACTTTGGGGAAGCGATGAAATGATGGCGCTTTTTGCAAAGGAATATGCTAAAGAGCGAAACTTTGATGAGACAACTTGCTTAAATAAGATATTTGAATATCGTAAGAAATTCTGGGGCTCGTTCAAAAAACAGCACCCAGGGGCTACACCTTATATAGGCTAAAAAACACAAGTTATGAGAATCGGATTTGATGCAAAACGAGCCATTTCAAACTTTACGGGGCTAGGTAACTATAGCCGCTTTGTAATATCTAATTTAATGAAATATTATCCCGACAATGTTTATAAACTGTTCATACCTAAACTGCCTCAGGATAATAAAGATAAAGTACGTGAAGCAATAAACGATGAGAATGTATATTCTCTTAAGAATACTCATCGGCCATTTTGGCGAACTATTGGTATTGTAAAAAATATAAAGGAAGAAAATATTGATTTATATCATGGCCTTAGCAACGAACTTCCATACAGAATAAAGCGGACAGGTGTAAAAAGCGTTGTTACTATACACGATCTTATATTTCTTGTTCACCCTGAGTTTTATTCGCTTGTTGATCGTTCTATCTATAATGTGAAAGCAAAATATGCCTGTAAAGTTGCAGATAGAGTTATTGCTGTGAGTGACTGCACCAAGAGAGATATTGTAAAATATTATGATATTGATCCTGCAAAAATAGATGTTGTATATCAAGGATGTTTTCCTATATATAAAGAACGGGCAGATGAAGTGAAAAAACAGGAAGTGCGGCAAAAATATAATCTGCCTGAGGATTTCATTTTGTCGGTAGGTAGTATCGAAGAACGTAAAAATATATTATTAGCAGTAAAGGCATTGAAACGAGTGCCTGATATTCACTTTGTTGCCATAGGAAAGCATAAAGAATATGCCGATAAGGTATTGCGTTACGCTGATAATAATGGATTGTCCGATAGGGTTCATCTCCTAAGCAATGTTCCCCTTACCGATTTGCCGGCGATATTTCAGATTGCGAAACTGTTTGTATACCCATCTTTGTATGAAGGATTTGGTATTCCTATAATTGAGGCTTTGAATTCAGGAGTTCCGGTTATTGGTGCCAAAGGATCTTGTCTTGAAGAATCGGGAGGGCCGCATTCAGTATATGTCGATCCACATGATGATGTAGAATTGGCTCAGCAAATAAATAACTTACTGGCAGATACCGAAATGCGTGCTACTATGATAAAAGAAGGATTGAAGTATGTAAAACGTTTCTCAGACGAACAGTGTACCAACTCTTTAATGACAGTATATGATTCGGTAGTCTCTTCTATATAGACCATTTAAGAAATGATTAAAATAGAAATAGCCTCTGTATATGTAAAATACAGAGGCTGCTTTTTTAATCTTTGATATATTCTCTCTTAGAAATTTATAGATTCATTTGCTCTAACCTTTGCAATCTCTTTATCAGCTTTTTGTTGCGCTTTCAATTTTGATTTTTCTGCTTTTTCTTTAGCTTTAGCTATTGCTTTATCTCCGTCTTTTCTCGCTTTTTCGGCACCTTTACGAGTGTCTTCTTCCATTTTCTTTTTAGCTTTTTCTGCGTATTTCTGCGTATCTTCTTCTACCTTCTTTTTAGCTTTGGTAATTTCATCCTGCATCTTTTTATCAGCATCGGCTGCTTCTTTTGCCGCTTTCGATTTTATACTTTCTATCTTAGCTGCTGTTTTATCGCTTATAACAATGTCTTGTGCATACATTGAGCTTGAGGCTGCTGCCATTGTAACGAACATAAATATGCTCAAAAATAATTTCTTCATAACTTTAATCAATTAAAGTGTTTAGTAGTTTATTCAGTTTTTTATTAATTTGATAATATAACTATGAAACAAAACAGGGCGATTTTTGTTCTATATTTTTTATTGTTGAAAATGTATTTTGTTTGTAAGTTATTGGTTTTTATTTATATAGTTCTGTCAAATCGCCGTGCAAGTAATTGTTTATAATTAAAAATCTGATTACTAATTTAATGATTTTTTTTTATTGGAGTATATTTTTTCCCTTTTTGTTTTTTCTTTTTTTCCCTTTTTAGTTTAGTGATAATATAAATATTTGTTTTTTAGATTTTTATGGCCTTGTCAAATCTACTATCCATACACACGCTAATATCTGTAGTTACAAACTTACCGTTATAAAACAAACTAAAAAGAGTTGCAGGGGTAGGAGAGGCTTGTGCTTCTTCTGTGGTTGATAGCTTAATTGTTTTTAAAGGAATATTTCTTTTCGATGCCGATTCTTGTAGCGATTGGTTGATATGATAGTCTGTGTACGGACAACGATCGGAATAATAAGCAACAAGACCTTCTTTCTCTGGACATTCTCCACTCTGAACAGATTCCTTGAATCGGGGATTATCCGCATTCTTATTTATTTTCTTCACCAGAAGACAAAATCCGGAAGATAGTTTTTCACATATCTCAAATCCCTGCTTCTGCAGCCATTTAGCATCACTCATAAAATGGAATTTACTTACTCCGGCTATTGTAACCAATCCATCTTTCTTGAGAGCTACAGCATCGTCAATTGCATATTGTAGCAACTCTTTCCCGTAACCCTTCCCCTTGTATTGTCCCGATACCCAAAAACAGTTTATCAACAAATAGTTAGGAGCATCAATCGGTGCCCATCCTTTTTCCGCTGGTCCATATTCAATAAATACTTTTGCTCGTGCGTCTATCCGACGGAAAGTATAGCCATTATCAAACTCTTTTTTTAGCCATTCTTTTTTCAAGTTGTAACCATTTGTACATTTTTTGTCCGAAAAAGCACAACAAATATGCTCTTTGTCAATATTTTCTTTAGTTAGGTTGATGAAATTTTCCATTACAGTTTGTGTTTATTCGTTGATCGTTGTTCTGTCTTTCAGAACAAAAGTAAGATAATTATCGGAGTTTCGCTTGTTACAATCGTTTGCAATTATTCATAAAGGTAAAGATTCTCTAAAATATTTGGAAATGAACTTTATAAGGCCTATGTTTATGCTGTATATATAAAATTACTGATGTAAAGAAAGGATTGCGTATGGTTATAGTAAGTATCGAAATTAGTTAATAAGACCTTTTGGTTTCTTATAGTTTTTAACAGGTTAAATAATAATCATTATGAAAGGGTATAAGAAATATAAAAATATACATAGTATATCATACATCATATTTTTTTCTTACTTATTTATTATTTCAATAAGTAATTATGATTTTGGAGGTAATAAAGATTATATTCCATATTTTATAATTATTCCTTTTGTTATCTATTGTGGAATTGCGTTACTTACAGAGGTTCTAATCCGAAAAGAAATTTCAATTTCGAGGTCGGAAAGAAAACAGAAAACGCTAGATAGTAAAGCATATAATAGTGTTGGAATGTCTACATTATCTCGAATATAAATAAAGATTGTCAATAACTTTTATAAAGCCGGAGGAGTTTCCTTTCGGCTTCTTTTTTCGCTCTGTAAAATATATTTTTAACTAAAAGGTGACAAAGGTTACACTTTCTATTTGTTTTTTATATGTCACTTTTAACATTACTACCTAAAAAGTATTTTCTTTATAGATAAATTAGAAAATCAGATATAGATCTCCTTATTCTTAATAAAAAAAGTGGTCGAAAATTATTTTTTCGACCACTAATATTTTTATATCAATTTTTTATGACAAAATAGAGTTTAGAATTTCCATTGATTCGAGGTCTTGGCATTGTTCGTTTTGCCGGAGCTTACTCCCTTATAATACTTCAAAGCCTCCGGAAGATCTTTTTGTATTTGCTGTATACGGGTGTTATCCGAAGGGTGAGTACTCATGAATTCGGGGGTGCTGCTGCCATTTGCTGCCATTCGTTGCCAGAAAGATGCGGCTTGTCCCGGATCGTAGCCTGCCATTGCCATAAATATTAAACCAAGTTTATCTGCTTCTAATTCTTGTTTACGTGAATATGGAAGTAAAATTCCGTATTGAGATCCTAATCCTATTGCAGCAGCAGCGGCTTGTTGTACGGCGGCCGAAGACCCACTAAGTGCAGCTCCTACAGCAGCAGTTCCGTACTGTGTTGCTACTTGTTGGCTCATACGTTCATTAGCATGTTTGGCTACAGCATGTGCAACTTCATGTCCAAGTACTACAGCCAATCCTGTTTCGTTTTGTGTATAGGGCAGAATTCCTTCATATACAACAATTTTTCCTCCGGGCATGCAGAACGCATTTACATCAGAGCTTTTTACTAAGTTAAACTCCCATGCATATTCGCTTAGCTGGTCGGCATAACCATTATTTTTAAGATATGTTTCTACTGCTATGGCAATGTTTCTTCCAACCTTTTGTACCAATGCAGTATTGGCTTTGTCTGTCGAGATAGGTGCCGATTTTATAAAATCTCCATACTGCTGAAGGCTTAGACTTAGCACCTCGCTGTTGGATACTAATGACAACTGTTTGCGTCCTGTTACGGGCACGCTACCACAACCGGCAAACAGCAAAACTCCTGCTATGAATAAAGCAGAATAAGTTTTTTTCATAATTTAGTTTGTTAAGTTTGAGTTAGTATTTCATTTGTTATTTTGATCTTTCAGAAGGTCTCTTATCTCGCTTAGCAGTTGTTCTTCTTTGCTAGGAGCAGCGGGTGCGGCAGGAGCTTCTTCTTTTTTCTTCTGCATAGCATTCATTCCTTTAATAGCAAAGAATATAGCTGTGGCAATGATTACAAAGTCTAAAACTGTTTGAATAAACGAGCCATAGTTGATAGTTACTGCTGTAGCATCGGCTGTAGCTTCTTTCAATACGAATTTCAGATTAGTGAAGTCTACGCCATTGAGCAGGACTCCTATGGGTGGCATTATTACATCACTAACAAGTGATGATACTATTTTTCCGAATGCGCCTCCAATGATAACACCGACTGCCATGTCGACAACATTACCACGCATCATGAAATCTTTCAGTTCTCTCAGTACTCCCATATTCTTAAATGTTAATTTGTGTGATATATTTATTATTAATATTTAAACACTAACTAATGTATTTTGTTTAATGAAAATCTGACTGTTGCCGGATTTTCTTTTGTCGATATTTGATAATTGTCAATGCAAAAACTATCAGGTAAAGATTGTATATGTTGCATAATATTACTTCTTATAAGAAGAGTATCATTGCTATTATCCGGCAGCATTGCATATCCTTCGGCAAAGATAGTATCATTTGTTATATTATAAGCAAGAGCTAACATATTACGGTTGTTTTTAGTAAAACAACTTATGTCGTAATTCTGAAAAGTTTGTATAATTTGTTTGTTTCTTATTAGCTCCTCTAGCGGCATACTATCTGTAGGTGAGTGTGTAAAATCTTCTATGTATTTATAACTTTTACTGATTGCCATCAATCCGTGATAAAAAGTACAAACTAAGAAGTTGTCTCCCGATAGAGGATAAAATAGTATCTCTGCGTTTTTGGATTTCCTCTCTTTAACTGAAAACTCTGAGTTAGTTTGGGTTTTAATATGTGCTTTTATAGTGGTCTCTTGTTCCGGGTTTATTTTTGCCAATAGTAGAGATTCACCTTTGTCATTCTTGCAAATCAATATAGGATACGAAACCATATCGTGCGAAATATTTGCTAACTTGACAAGGGTACTATCGGAGATAATCTGATTTATATTGCGAAGTTTATTAATATTTATCACGGTTTTTGTCTGTGCAGGAATGCAACTATATATATCAGACGCAAAAGATTGACGATTATATTCTAATCTTTTATACATATATCCTCCAGCTACAATAATAGAGAGCAGTAGAATAAATAAAATAATTATCTTTATCCTTTGTTTAATCATTGCTACTACAACTGTTTTGTGTACGTCAGTGGTCGAAAACTAATATTTACAAAGATATATGAAAGCTTTGTTATTCAGAGAACTTAAGTCTGTTTTTTGCTCCCCGTCGGGGGCTTTTTTTGCATTGTCTATTTTATTGGCAATGGGAGGAATCCTTTGGTTTTTTACAGGAAATTACAACTTCATAGATGGGGGATATGCAGATATGCAGCGTTTCTTTACTTTGGTTCCTGTATTTCTTATTGTTATGATTCCTGCGCTTACAATGAGGTTGTTTGCAGAAGAGAAGCGAAACAAGACTTTTGATATTTTAAGAGTAAGGCCGGTAAGTTCTTTTAGTATTTATTTCAGTAAATTTTTAGCAACATTCGTTTTTGTAGTTGTTACCTTCCTACCCACATTGGTCTATGTATACTCTTTATATCAACTTGCAAATCCGATAGGACACATCGACCTTGAAAGTATATTCGTATCCTACATATCACTACTGTTCCTTATAGCTGTTTTTATTTCTCTTGGCCTTTTGGGCTCTGTACTGACTAAAAATCAGGTCTTGTCGTTTAGTATATCAGTTGTGCTATGCCTATTTTGTTTCTATGGATTCGATCTCATTGCCGGTCTTTTTTATTCGGGAAAGATTAAAGTAACTCTGTCCTCATTTGGGCTGTTGTACCATTACCGACAGATGCAACGAGGAGTGATACAGATATCGGACTTGCTGGTTATTGCTAACTATTTGTGCATTACGGGCGGGCTTATTTGTTTTCTATTGTCTCCTAAAAACAAAAAGCCTATAATTTATGCTTTTTTAGGTTTTTGCTTTGTCAACTTAGCTATGCTTTTTATTCCCTATGCACGTTTCGATTTTACGGCCGATAAACGTTATACATTGAGCGACTATACGAAAAAAGTTTTGAAAGAAATGGATAGCAACGAGTCTTTATCTGTTGAAGTATATCTTGATGGAGAACTCAACTATGGGTTTCAGTATCTTCGAAATGCGACTGAAAATTTGCTGGATGATTTTAATAGATATTCATCCGGTAAAATAGGGGTAAAATACTCATCTCCTTATAATTCAAACGTGTCTTCTGAAGATACTTTTGAAAGAATGAAAGAAAAAGGAATGGCGGGTATAATGTTGAACGAAACAGACAGGGAAGGGAAGAGCAGCAGGAAAGTGATTTATCCTTATGCTCAAATAACGAATGGTGAAGATACTTTGATTGTCTCTCTTTTGAAGAACATCGTAGGTAATACTGCCGAAGAAAATCTTAATTCTTCTGCCGAAAGCCTTGAATTTGAGTTTGCCGATGCCATTCGTTTGCTGAGGCAAAGAGAAGCTAAAAGTATTGCTTTTGTAGAAGGGCATGACGAAGTTTCGCGTGCTTATGTTTACGATGCCGAAGAGATTCTGTCTAAATATTATACTGTAAATAGGGGAGAGATAGGGAACGAAGTTGGAGTTTTGGACGGTTTTGATGCTGTTATCATAGCAGGACCATTGAAGAAATACAGTGAAGCAGAAAAATATATTCTCGATCAATATATAATGAATGGAGGTAAAATACTCTGGCTTGTTGATGGAACTTATTACTCTCACCAACAATTGGTTGAAAACGGTTATTCGGCGAGTATAAAGAACGAAATCAATCTCGACGATCTTCTTTTTACATACGGGGTTCGTATCAATGCCAATCTTATACAGGATAGCCAGTGTATATCAACTCATCTTGTAAGCAATAATGATGCACAGTCTTCAATTTTAGTGCCAAGCTACTATCAGCCGCTGCTGATACCTTCGCCAGATCACTCTGTAACTAAAAATATACGTGATGTAAAAGCTGGGTTTGCAAGCTCTATAGATTTTGTGAATACGACAGATGCGGTAAGCAGATCAGTGTTGCTGACTACTTCCGATCATACACATACAGTAAAAGTTCCTGAAACAATAGACTTCGATGTAGAACAAATACAAAATACACAAGGCTATTTCAACGAAATGTTTGTACCTGTTGCCGTAAGCCTTGAGGGGGTGTTTGCTTCTGCATTCAATAATAGGATGATACCTGATAGTATAGTGCTGAGTAAGGATTATAAGACGCAAGACAGGAGTAAGGCTACCAAAATGATAGTAGTTTCCTCATCTGATATTATAACGAATGCGATACAGGGGCAAGGCGCAGACCCTCAAGTGTTGCCTATGGGTTATGATAGAACATCGGGACAGCTATTTGGTAACCGCGATTTTATAATCAATGCTGTGAATTGGCTAACAGATGATGATGGGCTTATGGCTTTGCGTACAAGAACTCAGCAGATGTATATTCTTAATAAAAAGACATCTTTCGAGAACAGAGATAAATATGCCGTACTGAATATTGCATTTCCTGCATTATTTGTTCTCCTGATAATGGTTAGCGCTTACCTTTGTAGAAAAAAGAAGTACGAAAACTGAAGAAATCACTGTTAATAAGAAAATAAAAGTTAATGTGGTCTATCAATTGTTAAGCCGAATCCCGAAAAATATATAATAATTTCTTTTCGGATAATATTTCTTTCTATATTTGTATATACACTTTTAAAGTAAGCAATGGATCAGACGAAACAAAGAATAGAAGCTCTTCGTGAAGAGTTGGACAAACATAACTACGACTATTACGTACTATCGAACCCTACAATTTCAGATTTCGAATTTGATAAGAAATTGCAGGAGCTGTCTGATCTGGAAACTTTACATCCTGAGTTCTTCGACCCCAATTCACCAACTCAGCGTGTAGGTAGCGATATAAACAAATCGTTTAAGCAGGTTTCTCATAAATATCCGATGCTTTCTTTAGGTAATACATATACTAAAGATGAAGTCACAGACTTTTATAACAGAGTTCAAAAAGGTCTCAATGATGACTTTGAAATCGTTTGCGAATTGAAATATGACGGAACTTCCATTTCTCTTACATATATAAATGGAGAGCTTACGCAGGCTATAACCAGAGGCGATGGTGTGCAGGGTGATGATGTAACTGCCAATGTACGTACCATACGAAGTATTCCCTTACGTTTGCAAGGAAATGATTATCCTTTCGAATTTGAGATCAGAGGAGAGATACTTATGCCATGGTCGGTCTTTGATGCGTTGAACAAAGAGCGTGAAGAACAGGAAGAAGCCTTATTTGCCAACCCTCGTAATGCCGGATCGGGAACATTGAAACAGCAAGACCCCAAGATTGTGGCATCACGTAAGTTGGACTCTTATCTTTATTATATGTTAGGAGAAGATTTACCTACGGATGGTCATTACGAAAACCTGATGAAAGCAAAAGAATGGGGATTTAAGATTTCAGACGCCATGAGAAAATGTAAGACCCTCGAAGAGATATTCGAGTACATTGCATATTGGGATGTCGAGCGTAAAAATCTACCTGTGGCTACAGATGGTATTGTGCTTAAGGTAAATTCTCTTACCCAACAACGCAATCTTGGTTTTACTTCAAAATTTCCACGTTGGGCTATAGCATACAAGTTTCAGGCAGAAAAAGCTGTTACTACACTCGAATCAGTATCATATCAGGTTGGGCGTACGGGAGCTGTAACGCCTGTAGCAAATCTTAAACCTGTTAAACTATCAGGTACTACAGTAAAAAGAGCATCGTTGTATAATGAAGATTATATCAATCAGCTCGATCTGCATATCAATGATCAGGTATATGTAGAAAAAGGAGGTGAGATTATACCAAAGATAACAGCCGTAGACACCTCTAAACGGGGAATATTTGATGATAAAATCTTCTTCACTAAGGTTTGTCCCGAGTGTGGAACACCTTTAGTGAAAGATGAAGGAGAAGCAATTTATTATTGTCCTAACGATATTTCGTGTCCACCTCAGATAAAGGGGCGAATAGAACATTTTTGTACTCGAAAAGCAATGAATATAGCTTGTGGACCCGAAACTGTAGAGCTTCTATATAATGCCGGATTTATAAAGAATGTAGCCGATTTGTACTCTTTGCGCTGGCAAGACGTTTCCCGACTGGAGCGCTGGGCGGAGAAAAGTGCGAGGAATCTTGTTGATAGCATACAGGCATCGGCGAATGTGCCTTACGAGAAAGTTTTGTTTGCGTTGGGTATTCGTTATGTCGGAGAAACTGTTGCAAAGAAGCTCGCCAGAGCATTTCCCAATATAGATGCACTAAAAGCAGCATCGGTGGAGACTCTTATTCAGGTAGATGAAATAGGGGATAGGATTGCTCAGAGCATAGTCAAATATTTTAGTGAAGATTCTAATCAGGAGGTAATTGACCGATTGCGTGAGGTAGGACTAAAATTTGAACTTAGCGAAGATGTGATGGCACAACGTACAGACAAACTTAACGGTCTGACTATCGTTATCAGTGGAACATTCGAAAAGCATTCCCGCGATGAGTATAAAGACATGATAGAACAAAATGGAGGTAAGAACAGTGGTTCTATTTCTTCTAAAACCAGTTATATTTTAGCCGGAGATAATATGGGACCTGCTAAATTGGAGAAAGCTGAAAAGTTGGGCGTTTCTATTATTGGTGAAGATGAATTCCTCGAAATGATTAAATAGAAAAAACATATTTTTATAAACCTAAAATAACAACAAAGACACCATGGAATTAACTAAAATTCAAGAAAAATTTAAATCGTTGTACGGTAACGATGGGGTAATGTATACTTCTCCGGGACGTATTAACTTGATCGGGGAACATACCGATTATAACGGAGGTTTCGTTTTGCCCGGAGCTATCGACAAGGCTATGTATTGTATAATTAAGCCTAATGGCACAGACAAAGTGCGTGCTTTTGCTTTGGATCTGGAAGAATCTGCTGAATTTGGATTGGGAGAGAATGATCTTCCTGCTAAATCGTGGGCTAAATATATTTACGGAGTATGCCGCGAAATTATCAAAAAAGGAAAAGAAGTTAAAGGCTTCGATACAGTTTTTGCCGGAGATGTGCCTCTTGGAGCAGGTATGTCCTCTTCTGCAGCGTTAGAAAGCTGTTTCGGCTTTGCTATTAACGATCAGTATAGTCTTGGTCTCGACCGATTCGAGTTGGCTCTGATAGGGCAGGCTACCGAACACAACTATGTGGGTGTAAAATGCGGTATTATGGATCAGTTTGCTTCTTGCTTTGGTAAGGAAGGGTCATTGATTCGTTTAGATTGCCGTTCATTGGAATATGAATATGTTCCTTTCGATCCAAAAGGTTATCGTTTGGTCTTGGTAAACACTTGTGTAGCTCATGAGCTGGCTTCTTCAGCATATAATAAGCGTCGTCAGTCTTGTGAAAATGTAGCGGCAGCAATCAAGAAACATCACCCTGAAGTGGAGTTGTTGCGTGATGCTAACCTGGATATGCTCAAAGAAGTGGCAAACGAAGTAAGCGCTGAAGACTATATTCGTGCAGAGTTTGTTATCGAAGAAATACAACGTCTGCTCGATGCTTGTGCTGCTTTAGAGAAAGGCGATTATGAAACTGTAGGAAAGAAAATGTATGAGACTCATATCGGACTTAGTCGCAAATATGAAGTAAGCTGCGAAGAGCTCGATTTCCTCAACGATATAGCTCGTGAATGTGGTGTAGCCGGATCTCGTGTTATGGGTGGAGGTTTTGGAGGTTGCACTATCAATCTTGTAAAGGATGAATTACATGATGGCTTCATAAAGCGTGCAATGGAAAGTTATGAGCAAAAATTCAAGATCAAGCCTAAAGTTTATGATGTAATAATCAAAGACGGAGCAAGAAAATTGTAATTGAAGCAATAGCATAATAACTATTCAGAGTAGATTTTATATTTTTATACATTAATAAATCAAAAGGTATGATGAAGGATATATTTGGTTTTAGGATAAAGAAAAGTATATTGTCTACTCTGAATTGTAATACTCGTACACATATTTTTCATAATTTCAGTAGTATGAGTAAGGTTCTGATTTTCTTTAGTTATGAAGACTGGAAAGAAATCGAACCAATAGTTCAGGATTTGGAGAAAGAGGGGAAGGAAGTCATTTTATGGACTATTTTGCCCAGGAAACAAAAAGAAATACAAGGAGGTCTACCTCGATTTGTAAGAGCAATTACTCCAAAAGAGATTTCCCGAATACGGGGATTGTCACCTTCGATTGTAGAAGAGTTTAAAAGTTTAAAATACGATACATTATTTGATTTTACTACAGACGAAGACAACTTGGTATTATGTCTGCTGGCATGTAATTCTGCTGAGTTTTGTATAGGAATAAAAGAAATAGAGTATAAAATATATGATTTCATAGTACTAAAAGACGAAAATATAAATTTGTTGGAAACATATGAACAAATTAAAATTTACCAGTCTAAAATACTATGAGGTGCAAATTAATTCTTAATTTTGCACAAATAGAACTAAGTGTTCTTTCTTGTTGAGGAAAGAATCAAGCTTGAAACTTATATGCCAAGAATAAATCTGAGAGGAATGGGAGTTGCTCTGATAACTCCTTTTAATGATGATGAGAGTGTTGATTACGATGCTCTTCTTCGTCTTGTTGATTATCAACTGCAAAATGGTACCGACTATTTGGTTGTACTTGGTACTACAGCTGAAACTCCCACTTTGACAGAAGATGAGAAGCGAAAAATAGTGGAGATGGTAGTTAGTCGTGTCAACGGACAAATACCGATTATTCTCGGCGAAGGAGGCAATAATACACGGTCTATAGTAGAAAAGCTTAAAAAGAATAACTATAATGGAATAGATGGAATTCTGTCTGTTGTTCCATACTATAATAAACCTTCGCAAGAGGGGATTTATCAGCATTATAAAGCTATATCCGAGGCTTCTTCCTTACCAATTGTATCTTATAACGTACCGGGAAGAACCGGCGTTAATATGACAGCCGACACAACATTACGTATAGCTAATGATTTTCCTAATATAGTTGCGGTAAAAGAGGCTTCAGGTAATATGGCCCAAATGGATGAAATAATCAAGCGGAAACCGGAGCATTTTAGTGTAATATCGGGTGATGATGGAGTAACTTTCCCTTTGATTACGTTAGGAGCCATTGGGGTAATATCAGTTATTGGTAATGCTTTCCCTAAAGAATTTAGTCGTATGACGCGCTTGGCTCTCGAGGGCGATTATGCCAGTGCTCTGACTATCCACCATAGCTTTAACGAGTTGTTTAATCTATTGTTTGTAGATGGTAATCCGGCCGGAGTAAAGTGTATGTTGAATATGATGGGGTATATAAATAATAAGCTGAGACTGCCTCTTGTGCCAACCCGTATTACTACATATGAACAAATTCGGAATGTCCTGCTCGAACTGAATATAAAATGTTAAGAGAAAGGACTCTCTAAATTAATATTTTTTTTAAATAAAAAGGTTTAATAATCAGTCGTATATCGTATCTGTATTCACTTTTTATCTAAAATCAGAAAAATAAATTTGGATAATATATAAAACTGTTTTACCTTTGCATCGCAATTAAGCAATGGCTACGTAGCTCAACTGAATAGAGCATCTGACTACGGATCAGAAGGTTGCAGGTTTGAATCCTGCCGTGGTCACTTTGAATAAACGAATAAGCGTGTAAATCAATGATTTATGCGCTTTGCTTTTTTTAGTGCTTAGAAAAATGAAGTGTTTTGCTTTTCTTCAAAAATATTCCCCCCAAATAATTATTGAATATATTTGCATCGAATGTTTGAGTCGAATTTATACGAAAGTATGAGATTTAGCTTTTTTTTGTTTATATATCTACTTCATACTTTCTTTTAAACCTCAAAGACACTTTGTCTGGTAGCCTACTAAAAACAATTAGGCACTATGACAACAATTTCATTATCAAAATTAGAATTATTAAGCAGGCTACAGTCGGTAGGTAAAATTATCTCGCCAAATAACACACTTCCGATCATGGATAATATCCTCTTGGATATCCAAGAAGGAAAGGTTAAGATTTCGGCAACAGATACTCAAGGTCGGATAAATACTTCAATCGAAGGAATATTAATCGATAGCAATGTTTCTATCTGTGTTGAACCAAAGTTATTGATTGGAGATACAATCTTCA
>NZ_CVRP01000008.1 GCF_001261735.1 Dysgonomonas sp. BGC7
TTGTGGAACTAGTTTGCCTCTAATCGCAAGGTCAAGAATTTTAGATTTGGCCTGAGCGACTAGAACTGATATGGCATTTCTATTTTCATCGACAGAATCCAAATCTTTCGCTATCGTTTTGATAAAATTACGCATCCGATATTGTTCTTCTATTGGCGGAAGCGGAATTAAAAAATTCTTAAGGATATCAAAAGGTGGAATGTTTTTAATAGCAGTACCCTTTCCCTGCTCATTCGCCTGATTCTTTAGTACAAAATCAAAATACAGTAAGTAGAAGTCCAATATTTCATGATTATACAACTTGATTCTCATTAAGGCTTGATTAATAATGCCTTTCCTCATTTTTTTTGGCATAACATAAGTTTCTCCAATTGTACCAGCACAACTTACAATTATGTCATCAGGGAACACTTGAAAACCTTTAAGTTCGTCAAATTTTTTGTCTGAAATGTAATATCCTCCTATTTCAACATCTTTGTAGATAGCATTTTTTTGTTCATAAATTTTAATGGCATCTTTTGATTCAGGAATAAACATGGACTTTGTAATACTGCTTCCAAAAGGACCTTTTTTGTAAAACGCTATGTTCCCAATACGCTCCCACTCCCAACTCTCCGGTATCTCAAAAGGAATCTGTTCATCGATACATTTAACCGACCCATCGGCAAACTTCTCGTAATATGATTTATTAGCAGTTAACACATAGATGTAAGTTTATGAATATAAATATATTATATGTGTTTTTGATAGGATTATATCTTTATTTTTTTATAAAATTATCTCTTCATAGCTCTGTTTCCATTTTTTCTTTTAATCTCGTCCATCTTTCTTAGTTCCTCAATATCCTCTCCATGTACTTCAGTAGAAAAAACACCTAAAACAGAAGATAATCCTAAGTTTGGTGGATTCGTTGATTGATTTATTGACTCACTAGCTTTCTGACACACCGATTGATTGCATGACTGACTTACTGAATTCATGATGTCATATTGTAATGAATTAGTGAGTTCATCCATTCATTCTTGCATTTTTATTTCTTCTGTAATACAGCCATTCTTCATCGTATTATAATACCCAGAACTATCAGATACCAATCGATCATACTTGAAAAGCTTGTCAAAACCCTTCTCTAATTCTTGAAAAAGATTATTTCTATCAAAAGCTCCTTTGGCAATACCTTTCTTTGTATTCCGATGATTAGTTAGTGGCGAAATGAACTTTCAACTTTTTTTAGGACAATTTTAAACGAGTAGTATTTATGCTATTTTTAGTTGTTCGAACTTATATAGTTCATTAAATTCTCTGATAGTCAAATATTGTAAATGAGAATGTCTTCTATTTGTATTATAAAAACCCTCTATATATTCAAATACAGAATAATAACCTTCTTTTCTGGACTTATACATATTTTGATAGATTAGTTCTGATTTTATAGTTTTGAAGAAGCTCTCTGCTACTGCATTATCATAGCAATTTCCTTTCCGACTTATGCTTTGTCGTATTCCTTTATATTTCTTAAAAGTATCTTTGAACTGATTACAGGCATATTATATGCTTCTATCCGAGTGAAAAACAAGTTCAGCACCTAGTGTTCTGGAAGAAACTGCACATGCCATGTTCAATGCAGGAATAACTGTATCAGAAGCTCTCATGTTATTACTCATATGCCATCCTAGCACTTTTCGGTCAAACAAATCGATAACAGTAGTTAGATATACCCATCCCTCGCCAGTTTTGACGTACGTGATATCAGGAACCCACACTTGATTGTTACCTCTAGTGCTGAAGTTCTGCCAATCTATTCTCGACAATAGCATAAGTATGCTTAGAATTGGTAGTTTGCTTAAATCTTCTGACTCGCACACTTCTTAGTTTTTTCTTTCTCATTATGCGTGCCACCAGATTCTGACAGACTTAAGCCTTTATACAGAAACCCTTCGTATTCGCAAATCTTTATTTTGGGACGTTGATTTTAGTAAGATTAATTGGGGAAAATATAAAGATGCTGTTTTAAAGCGAGTTTTTGAGAGGGGAAGTAAGGATGAGATTGAGGAAATTAGCCGATATTATAATCTATCAACGAAATAACCATTCATTGGATATAGATTTCATCTAATGTAGTTATACGAATTATATTAACCAATCTTTAATCCTAGTTCGATTAAGTCTTTATCTGTTTGATTTCTTAATAATATATCTCTATTTTGAGTAGGGAAAAGATTTAAATTATTTTTAAAGAATAGAAGGAATAACTTATTTGTTAAATAACCGGTCTTTAAATAATTAGATTTCCAGACCCCTAAATCTTTCTTAGAAATAGTTCTTTTTTTTGATGATTCCAAATTTGTTTGAAAAAAATCAGGTGCTTCAGCATGAATATATTTTGAAAAGAGTTTCCATTTTCTTGTAATTAAATCAATAGTATCCACTGCTGTTGTATCTTTGAATGCTGGATGTTTTTTTAAATAATCAGTAAGAACATCATGTTTAATCCTATATTCTCCGCTTTTCCACTGGTCATATTCTACCTCATGTTGATAAAAGTAGAATAATTGTAAGGATAGTTCAATTACGCTGCGTAAATGCATATGGGCAGACCTATATTGTCCAAAATAGGAGTGATAGAATGAAGTATTTATATCTTCATGTAATTCATTGCAAAAAGCATCTACAGTTTTGATCCCAATGTGATTTAAAACAATAAGCCAGTTTTTGTAAATTAGACTTGTTGCATAACACTCTGTCAAGACTTCATCAGTATAATAAGTTGTCGTTTCTTTCCAGAAATTATTGAAATCTTGTAGATATATTGGAATGTCTTTTTTAGCATTAGATAGAATTAAAGAATCTTTCTCCATATTTAGATGTTTTTTATAATCTCAGCCCACTTACTATAGGTCTCAGCCGTAATTAGCTCTTTTTTTGTTGGCTTTTCTTTTGTTCCATGCACAACCTCATTTCTAATACTAATAACCGCCTTTTTTAAAGTATCTTTTAGTTTAGGCTTTTGTTTAATACGACTAATAATTCGAGATATAGTTATTTCTCTAGATTCTTTCTGATCTTTAAAATCTATACCTAATTTATCATTTGCAAAATCTATAACATCCTTTATCCGAGGAAACGCTTTCTTATCTTCTAAAAAAGCTTTTATAATATCTAAAGCCTCATCAAAAGGTATAGTCTGCTTTGCTTCATTTTTCTCACTTACTCTAATGAAATTTTTATAGTTTTTTATAAATATTTTTAGAGATGATATATCTAAGCCTCTTTGTCCGTCTGGTGCAAGTTCTTTCAATATATCTTCTAATTTCTTTAATATCTCATTTTCCATCATCTTCGATTTTTTGAATTATTTCATTAGCTAAACTTCTATAAGCCTCAACACCATTACAATGCGGATATACTAAAGTTGCAGGTTTACTTTCTGCAACAGCTTTCCCTAGAGGAGCGTTTTGCTTTACAATTGTAGAAAAACATGGTATTATTTTACTTTTTCGAAGGGCGTCCATTTGTTGTGCATGTACACTATATCGACCATCTACTTTTGTGAAGATAACACCAAGAAATTCGACATTACAGTCTCTAAAACTTTTTTTCCATTTCTGGACTCGATTGACAAGTAAAGGTAAACCTATTGCAGGATAAACCTCAGGTGTTACAGGGACAACGATATAATCACTTATTATTAATGCATTTTGTGGGGCGAGAGTTAGATTAGGCGGGCAATCTATCAAAATATAATCATAATTTAAACCTGCGTTATCTATTTTGTTTTTTAAGACACTTTCTCTAGCAGGAACAGAAACAAGATCTAAGTCCAGAAATGTGAGTTCTAAGTGAGATGGAATTAGATCTAAATTCTTTATACCTTGAGGACTTTTTATTATGGCCTTTTTTATATCAAAATCTTCATCTCTAGAAGAGGCTCCTCTATTCATACCTAAAACATCTGCTATTGTACCTGTATCTTTAATCTTTTCCCACTGTTTTAGGCTTATGAACGAAAGTGTAGCATTTGTTTGGGGGTCTAAATCAATTACTAATACTTTTTTGGAAAACTCTGTAGCAAGAAGTGTCGCGATCTCAACAACAGATGTTGTTTTTCCAACACCTCCTTTCATATTTATAAAAGAGATTGTATGCATATTTTTAGATATTTTATTAAAACAACAACAATGATAAGAAAAAAAACGATATGGATACACTTAGGAAACTGAAAATTTAAGACTATTTCATATAACTCCAGAATATTACTATTTTCTAGTATTATAATCCCAAGTTATGTTTAAAATTAGGAAGTTATCTTTTCAATCCCGGATTCCACTTCTTCCTCTTAATCTCCTCTACTTTCCTCAATTCGTCTATATTTTCTCCATGAATCTTAGGCAAAAATATACTCAAAACAGAAGATGATCCTAAATCGACTAGATTGACTGTCTGACTTACTGAATTCATGTCATCATGCTGTAATGAATTAGTGAGTTCTTGAATTTTGAGCTGATCAGAAATAGAACCATTTCTCATAATATTGTAATAACCAAAGCTTTCATCTAATGATCGATTGTAATTGAAGAGCTTATCAAAGCCAATTTCCGCTTGCTGAAAGAGATTTATTCTGTCGAATCCTCCTTTAATCACTCCTTTCTTGGTATTCTTGTGATTGGTTAGTGGCGACAGCTTGATTTTATTGGATTGGTCTTTCCGACTGACAATAATATGGCAATGCATATTACCTTCTGTGTTTTCCGACCTACCCCTATCAAAATGTATCTTCCCATAGAATTTTATATCTTCTGCGGATAGTCCCTTGCTGAAGTTCTTGGCATACTCAGGAACAAATATCTCCCGAACATATTTTTTCATAGCTTCCGCTTGTTCTTGTTCGGTATTACCCATTACTCGCAATTCTTTAGCAGATGGACTGATATGGATCGCATAAAACTTAGCATCTGTTTTTAGTAGTTGAGCCTTGTTGTTGTCAATATCCTTTACAACTTGCGATTTGTACAAGTTTTCTTCCGTTAGATTGAAGAATCCTTCGGTGTAAATACCTTTCTCCATCCGTTCCAAGTCCTCATGTTCGAGATATGCTGCAAGTCGTCTGCTACTCCCTGCATTATTGTATGTTCCGTTGGATGGTGGTGGAAAATCTATATTCATTTTTTTTATTATTGCTCATTTATGAGATTCGTTATCTCTGTTTTCAAGTTTTCCTTTCGTTTTCCATCCATTAATCCTGCTGTAGCTAATTCTGAATACAAGCTGATAAGTTGCAGCAGTTTCTTATTATCCTTTTGCTGATTCTTATAAATTGCTGATAGTTGCTTTCCCTGATTGTTAATCACATCTGCGTGCCCTGTAAATTTCTCACTCAACATCCTTAATAGATTGTTCTGTGCTTCCTGATTGGCTTTAAGATGGGAAAGAATAATATCTTCCATTGATTTGACAATATTATCAAATCTTGTAGCAATCGAATTACTTGTCCGTATCATTGGGTTGAGCTGTTCTTCTTCATAGTGTCGGATAAAACGGATAATATCATCTTGTCGTTTGTTAATCTTCCTGAGTTCTGCTTTTGTCGATTCGGGTGCTTCACTAGGATTGATATTTGCCTTATCTAAATACAGAAAAGCCAATTTTGTAATTTCTCCTTTTTTCAGTGAATAGCTTTTACTGAGTTTTTCTATTATTTTGTCCGTTTCCTTATCTATCGCTATGGTAGTAAATATGGTTTTCCTATTCTGTTTTTCCATTGTTATAACTATTTTATAGTTATTGATATATCTAACTTACTTAATTAGAATTGAGTATCAATTTCAGTTATAGTAAGTGTTATAACAGTGCTTTTTGATAAAGCACTAAAGCCGAAGGCTTTGCCCCGAAGGGCAAGAGGAGAACAGGACGATAGTCCAGTTCCCTCTTGCTCAATTTAGCTAAACAATCCGAAGCGGCTGAGCGGGGGTGTTTCTGCTAAATGCGGAGCCTTTAGGGAGGGTGATGGGCTAAACACAGCCCTCACCTTTTTGCACTATTCTGCTTAGATCAGTAAATGCAGAATCATTTCAAGGTTTTATCATTTTCTATGCCCTTATTGAACATCACAACTTCATTTTTCGACGCATAGGATTGGATAAAATCTTTTACATCAGCCATACGATAAAAGCTCTTTCGTCTGACTAGAAAATAGCGAAGTTGACCACTATCCCGATAACGTTGCAAAGTCCGATAACTCACTTTTAAAAGAAAAGCCAAATCCTGATTGTCGAGTAATTTATCATCATTGGTAAATGCTTCTCCTGTTGCGATTACTGCTTTCAGATCGCTACCTATAGTTGTGAGCTTCCTGTCGAGCTTTTCCATCCATTGGATAAAGTCTTCATTATCTAAATACATAATTCTTTGTTTTTGAAATTAATAATTAATTAATTCCAATCGATTGGTAAGGCAAAGAACTGACAATTGAAGACAGAAAAATAGAGGGATAGTTAACTACCCCTCTAATAATTGTTTGCAATTTGTTTATATACAATATGTTATAAATGCATTATTTTTCATCTTGTTTCTTTGTCCTTACGAATTATCATATTACGAAGGAAATCAAGGGCTTTGGTTCTGTTGAAAGGTTTTCGTTTGTATATTTCACAGGTCTTGTCTGAAATGTCACCAAAAGAAACATTAAATATCAGTTCAAATTTATCTCCAATCAGAGATTTACTTGCTGGTTTACCCTCATTATTCAATATTTTTTGACTTAAGTAAAGACTTTCGACAATCTCTGCTAATGCGATAATCCCCAAGTCTTTTGACTTAGGGATTATATACAGATCAGATTTAAATGTCTGTTCTTTTACGAATCGTTCAGGGTGCGTGAATCTTGTTTCTAATAATACTAGCTCAGAGTCAATAATAGCAATAGCTTTTTGCAAGTAGAGATATTTTAGGGCATTTTTCCCCCTGCTCGTATAAAATTTGTGCTTGCAATGATTGGAACTCTATACGAGTCAATTTCAATGACCGAAAGACTATACCATAATCTGATCCGGTTTGATTTAAGGCTAATACTTCTGCTACAAAGTTTTCATAGGCATTTGTAATTTCTTTGTTTTTCACATTCAGAGAGTTATCACTCATAAATGTCAAAAAATCTGTTTTAACTAACTCTTTCATAGAGATAAATTTAATGTAAATATTAATATTCGACCGAAGTCTTATTTTATACTACATCAAGTTACTCTTCGTCATGAAGTTCTTTTAGAAAAGTGTATACGATAATTATAGAACCAATCAAGATAAATGTTATTACTATTGCTATTATTAAGAGTAAGTAAATCATATTTCTATCTTTTCCATCGTTTATGTGTCCATAACCAGCCGTATGGCTCTTCTATAATATTTTCGGCTAATAAGTTTATATACTTTTGAGTTATTTCTCCTTCATTCATAAATTCCATTTCTGAACATATGGGCATGCAGATTACTTTATAATTTCCTTTCGATAGCTGAGTAATATGTAGATAAATAACCGCAGAACTACTGATTCGAGCCAGTTTCTCCATACCAGAAAAGACATATGCTTCTTGGTTTAGGAATTCAAACTTATATTTATCTTCATTTATTCGGGGGCATTGATCTGCGAGAAAAAAGTAAACGGCAGGAGATGATTTTTGAGTCAAGATATGACGTACGATTGATTTATGAGATATTAATTTCATACCAAAACGAGATCGGAGTTTTATCATCAATTGGTTCATTACTCCTGATCTCAAAGGTTTATAAATAGCGAACATATCATGCGGTAGTTTATGTGGCATAAAATTTAGCATTTCCCAGTTTCCACAATGTCCAAGACTGACAATCACATTTCTTCCGGCACTTATGTGTTTGTCGATAAGTTCTATATTTTCAAATGTTATTTTTTGGTCAAGTACCTCTGTTGGAGTGGAGACACTTTTAATAATTTCGACAAAGTAGGCTGTAAAACAGGAATAGAATTTCTTTACAATACAAATTACCTCTCCATAGCGTTTCTCAGGAAAAGAACGTGATATATTTTGAATCACTACCGCTTTTCTATACCCAATGATGTAATAAACAAAGAAAAATGCAAAAGAAGATATAGCATACAAGAATGTCATAGGTAACAGACTTATGCCATAAATAATACCATAAAGAATTTTATAGAGAATTATTCTAAAAATTTGTTTCATATTAATCCTGTATTTCAATAGCTTTTGTCTTATTCAAACCTAACTTTGTCAATATAATATCCATTATATAATAGACTACAGGAACAATGATAAGTGTGAGAAACATGGAACTGATGAGTCCTCCAATCATAACCCAAGCCAAACCATTCTTCCATTCAGCTCCTGCTCCTGTCGCCAAAGCAATAGGAAGCATACCTATAACCATTGCAGCAGTTGTCATTAATATTGGGCGGAATCGTTGATGAGTTGCCTCAATGAGTGCGTCTTTCAATTCCATACCTCTTTCTTTCGACTGATTGGTAAAGTCAACTAACAAGATGGCATTTTTAGCAACAAGACCTATAAGGGATAACAATCCTAACATTGTAAAAAGATTTAGGGTATCCATTGTCAATGCTAATGCAAGTAATGAGCCTATTATAGCAAGAGGAATGGAGATTAAGACTACGAAAGGATACATATAGTTATTGTACAATAATACCATTATTAGATAAACTAATAAAATAGAGACAATGAGAGCAATTCCCATTGTACCCGTACTTTCATCTTGCATTTCGAGCTCGCCACCGGGAGTAACAGTGATATCTTCCGGCAGATTCAACGAATTTATTATTTGGCTGACATCTTGCCCTATGTCTCCGATCGGACGTCCTCCAACCTGACTATTAAGTGTTACGCTGGCACTTCGGTTACGACGTTCCAAAATACCGGGTGTTTCGGTTTCTTCTATTTTTGCAAACTGTTTGAGTTTGACTGTATTCCCGGAAGTGTTAATCAATGAGAGATTTTCGATATCCGCTATACTCTGACGATCAAAGCCATCGAAACGTATATTAATATCGTACTCATATTCGTTTTGTCTGAACTTTGCATCGTTGTTTCCGCTGAATGCATTATTGAGTGACATGCCCAACATTTCGAAAGGGATTCCTATTGCAGACATTTTATCTCGATCAGGAATAATGCTGATTTCAGGACTACCTTCTTCTACAGATAGTTTCGGATCGATTATACCTCTTACTGATCTGATGTTATCAAGAATAAGGTTTGCTGAAGCTCTCACCGAGTCGATCTGATTCCCAGTGATATAATATTGTATCGGGGCTTCATCGATATTTCCCATCAGATCGGTCATCGCCACCCATATTTTTGCATCGGAAATGTTCTTCTGTAAAAAAGATTTCGCTTCTCGGGAGAAATCCGAAGTTGAAATATTACGCTTATTATGTGGAATCATTTTCACACGTAAATCCGCTAAGCGTACTTGAGATTGTCCATTTTCTTCTGCTCCTACCGTTGTAAATACAGTTTCCACAAGAGGGCTACTTCTCAATACGTTCTCAGCTTTATAAGCAGCCTGATTAGTTTGCTCTATTGAAACATCACGAGGGAGTTCCATTTTTATCACAAACTGCCCTTGATCACCTAACGGGGCAAAATCACTTCCAATGAAACCAAATGCAATCAAACTTACCGAACCGATAAAGATTGTAAGTGTTATAAATGAAGTAATGATCTTATGAGATAAAGACCATCTCAAAAAGGTTGAAAACTGCTTGGCTATCCACTCTATCATATTTTCAAAGGTGTGTATCCCTTTTCCAATAAGGCTTTCTCTGCTAAACTCATCTGTCTTACCTAGTCGGGAGTAAAGTAAGGGAACTACAGTAAAAGAGACGAATAGGCTGAACAATACCGCAATGGCTATAGTGACAGCAAATTGACGAAATACATTAGCAATGAGTCCTTGTGTCAAGGAAACAGGAATAAATACCACCACTAAAACCAGTGTGATTGAAATAATTGTTCCACTTATTTCACGAAGTCCGTCATGTGTTGCTTGTACTCTGTCTTTACCCATTTCCATGTGGCGGTGTATATTTTCAATAACAACTATAGCATCATCTACAACAATCCCTACCACTAGCGTTATACCCAATAATGACATCAGGTTTAAACTGAATCCAAGCAGATACATCACAATGAATGTTGAGACAAGTGATAATGGAATTGCGATTGAAACAATAATGGAATTTCTTACACTGTATAAGAATAATAACATGGTGAAGGCTACCAAAGCAATAGCTATGACAAGATCTACCATCACCGAGTTGGAAGCTTCCAGAGTAAATTCAGCATTATCAGCCGCAATGATAAAATTCAATCCCGACGCTTTATATTCCGATTCCAGTCTATTCAATATCTTCTTTGTGGTTTCAGATATCTCTACAGTATTGGCATCGGGAGAACGTTGTATTGTGATACCAATGGCTGGTATTCCATTTACACGGCTAAGAGTTTCTGTCTCTTTATTTCCATCATGTACATCTGCAATGTTTTTTACTTTTACAGCACTTCCGTCGGGCATATATTTCAATATTACATTCTCAATATCGACCAGATTGTTGTATTTCCCCTGTAAACGGATTTGCATTTGCTTATTGTTACTTTTTATTTTTCCGGTTGGATAATCAAGATTTGAATTGATCAAAACATTACTGATATCAAGAATGGAAAGCCCATAAGCTTCCATCCGGTCTTTATTGATATTTATCTCTATTTGCTTTTCATTGCCTCCGATGAGTGACACCTGCGCAACTCCCAGTATTCTTTCTAATGCAGGTTTTATTTCATGATCAATTAAATCATAGAATTCCGTTTCACCCATATTGGCGACTACCCCTATCGTCATTATGGGAATATCTGCAAGGCTAAAATCGCTTATAGAAGGCTCTTTCACATCTTCCGGCAGATCGGAACGTATAGCATTTATTTTTCGTTGTGCATCTCGAAGTGCTTTATCCAAATTGGTTCCGGTTTTTAAACTGATAGTTACCAAAGAGAAATTTTCCATAGAAGTTGCAGCAATTTCTTCAATCCCTTCAATTGAGAAAACAGCATCTTCTATCTTTTTAGTTACAGAGTTTTCCACTTCGTTCGCTCCAGCACCCGGATACATAGTACTGATGGATATCACATCGAATTCCATGCGTGGCATCAATTCTCGGTTTAGTTGAGTCAACGAATAGATACCGAAAAAGGCAAGTATAACAAATGTCACGACTACTGTAGTCGGACGGGTGATTGACATTTTAATAATATTCATCCTTTTTATAAATTTAGAATAGATACATCAACACCATCTGTCAGGTTGATTTGCCCACTTTTTATTATCGTGTCATTGATTGAGATGCCATTGATTATTTCGATGTGCTTTCCGTCCGAACTCCCTATTTGTATCGGAATCTTATAAGCTTTCGCTTTTCTTACTACAAATACATGAGGATCTTTTATCCCATTGACAATAGCGTCTCTGCTTACGATAAGGTCTTTCTTATTATTATCATCGATATTGAAAATAGCTGTAGCAAACATACCTGGTTGTAGCTGAGGACTATTTAATATCAACTCTACCGAATAATAATATTGGGCATCACTTTTAGGAGAAATGGCATCAATCGTGCCCGTGAATGTAATACCGGGATGTACATCGGTAATGATGGAAACTTTGTTTCCTTTTTTTAGTTTTAATACCTCTTTCTCTGTTACACTGACATACATTTTCAAGGATTTATCATCTACAATATCTACAACATTGCTTCCAACAGAGAGTAGTGTACCTTCTTCAAAATAATCTTTGTTGATGATGCCTGAGATAGGCGATATAATAGAGGTATTTCTTAGTTGGTCTTGCAGGTCAGCTATTCTGCTCTCAATCGCGCGTAAGGCAATTTGAGCATTTTCCAACTCACGCACAGTCACAGCTCCTATAGAGGCTAGATTCTGAAACCGCTCTACATCTTTCTTTGCTTTTGCAAAATCCAGCTCTGAGAGCTGCAAATTTTGACGAATCACACTATTTTCCAGCTGAGCAATGACTGTTCCCCAGCTGACAGCATCTCCGCTCTTTTTGTATTTTTTGAGAACAATACCTTGTGCTTTTGACTTAACTGCGACTTCGTTTTTAGAATCGATACGACCATTTATACTGACTTTTTCACCCAAGTCGAGATATCGAGGTTTCTCTATCATTACGGGTACAATTGTATTTACCGCTAGTGACAATTCAGCCTTTTTATCAATATTTTGCTTATTGTCTACCAATTTCCATGCAATAAGGGCAGTAATGGAAACAGCTATAATAATTGATATTACTATTTTTGATTTCATTTTCTATTGTCGCTTAATAAATTATTAAGTGTTCCGCTTGCTTTTAACATATCTATTTCTGTTTTTTTGTAGCGGATGAGTTCTGTTGTATAGGCTATTTTTACTTCATGCAAAGAGTTTTCCGTTTCAAGTAGGTCTGTTATATTTGCCAAGCCTTCGGTATATAGCGCCATTGTTTGAGCATACACTTTCTCTGCCAATTTCAGATTTTCAGATTGTACCTGTACCAATTCATAAGCTATTTCCAGTTGATCTCTGGCGTTTTGATAATTGGCTGATATGGTTTGCTGCGTTTCCCGAATGTCCCAATCCAATTGTTGAAGTTGTATTTGTTTCTGTCTTATTCGACTTCGCTTATTTAAACCATCGAATATCGGGATCGTTAAGCGGACACCAATAATAGCAGAACTATACCATGGTTTATTTGTCAGATTCAGCTTATCTGATTGGAATTGATATCCGGCTGTAGCTATTGCTGATAATTTTGGTAGATACTCCATCTTATTTTTTCGAATTTCAAGAGCCAATATTTCTTTTTGCTTATTCAGTACGTCAATCTCTATCTTATTATCTGTCAGTAAATATGTTCCGGATTTTAATACTTCAATATTTTTTGTTACCGAATCATCCAATTCAAGATCATCTTCGACCGGGATACCAATTAGTATTTTTAAGTAGCGCTTTTGTTGTAATATGATATTTCTGATATTCTTCCCTCTTGCCTGTAAATTGGTTAGATTTACTTTAACTCGGTTTAAATCAACTTCTCTTGTTACATTTTCTTCTACTCGTTTTTCCATTAATAGGTAAAGTGAATCCTGCGTGGATACCATATAATTAATATTGTCCAGTTCCTGCATACTATTGAGTATGTCATAGAATGCGTTGCTTACATTGAAGATCACTTCTTCTCTTGTCATAGCTGCACGAAGTCGCTGAAGTTCGTTATTGTTTTTTGCTATTTTAATCCCGGTGAATAAAGTGGGTGAAAAAATAACCTGTTCGAGTGTAAGAGCAAAATCCAATTCGTTCTTTGAACCCATCTGAACCGGGATTTGTGTTCCGATCTGACCTATGAGTTCTCCCGGCAACATCGTTGTGGGTAGAACTATACTATGATCGAAGCTACCCGAAGCATTTATTTGTGGTAATACCTTTGACCAGGCTTCGTGTACCTGATAGTTGGCTTTACTAACCTCCAAATTTGCCTTATGTGCGGTATAACTGTTGTTAATTGCAAAGTCGAGACATTGTTGAAGAGTTATCCTCTCACCTAAGTTTTGTGCTATGAGAGTATTACCGTTTAATAGAAACAAGGTCAGTAGAAACAGAATCGCTCTCATCCTTAGAATTTGTATTTGAGCCCGACAGACACATATGGAGAAACAGTAAAGTAATAATCATTATCCGAGGCAAACACTCCTTTCAAGGTTCTATTACTGTAAGAAGCCGGACGGTATAGATTTAAACCAGCCATAGCAGTCATGGATAATCCTGTTTCATTAAACTTTATTTCGGGGCGAAATCCTGTAACAATATATTGGTGTGAGAATATCATATCTTTGCCGTCCTTTTCTAACAAGGCTACTTGTCCATTCATTTCAAGGGCATATGATAACTTAAACCAGTCATTGAAATCATAACCTGCCGATACATTCAAACCTTCGACTAATTCAACATTTACATCGAATTTACCTTCTAGCCTCCAATTAAGATAGAAAGCAGGAAATACCATCGGGTAGCCTAAAGAACTATTTATCGCTATACCCCCACCTAGATCCAAATTAGGTTTCAAGTGTCGTATAAAAACAACACCGGCACTTCCTAGCACATTTTTGAACCTGATTTTAGAAAAATTAGTAGAGGGAGTAAATACACCCACCCCTACGCTTGCTCTCATCGACCATCTATCATTCAAGGGACGTAAATGGTAAATACCTACTTGTAAGTTCATTATTTCGGATACCATGTCATCTGTGAATTTTTTGTTGCTCAACGAAGTGTATGATCCTCCTAGACCAACTCCCCAAGCAGTTGGACGATTCTTTTCATTCAGTTTTATAGATAGAGGTATATTTACCGCCCCTTGATAAACGACAGCAGAACCTTTACTATCTCCGATTTTCACACTAGGTTTATCTCCGGGAGGTAAGAGACGATAGTCTGAACTCCCAATGTACTCTGTTTTGAATGAGATTTCTTGAGCCTGTCCTTCCATACATAGAAGAATCCCTAATGCTCCAAACAATAATGATATTAACTTCATAAGTTTTAAATTTATATTTACTATTTTCAGCAAAAGAATGAGATATGAAGCAATACCGAAAGTCATTAACTATGGAGTTCAGAATTGACAAAATGAAATGCATAAAAAAGGGTATGGAAAATTCCATACCCTATATAAAAGATGCTAAACTGTGATTATTCAGTAATCCCGTCCATCCACTTTAGGAAATCGGGTACACGGACACGACTAACCAATACTTCATGTGGACATGCAGGGGAAAAGAAGAGTTTCAGTCTGCTATTGAAATATTTAGCAACATTTTCGATGGCTTTCACATGACCGATGCAATTACGAGATACACGGAAAAACAAGCGGTTATCCAATTGTTGCTCTAATTGGTCTAATGTATAATTAATGATATACCGTTTATTCTGGAGGGTATGTAGAAATACAACTCCATCCTCGCTATAAAAATGGGCAATATCTGTCGTTTCTATATAATGATAGTTTTCTCCTTTTGAGATTAAAAAACGATTTTTAGTTTTGATAGATAATATTTGCTCAAAATTCTTAGGATCAGTTTTATAAGAATGATTATGATATATTTTTTCGAATTTAGTTAATGCTATTTCTAATTCATTCTCATCAAAAGGCTTAAGCAGGTAATCGATGCTGTTCAGTTTGAATGCCCTGATAGCATGTTCATCATAGGCAGTAGTAAATATTACAGGTGTGGAAACCTCAACATGATTAAATATCTCAAAACAATTACCATCTGCAAGTCGTATATCCATAAGGATGAGATCAACAGCAAAGGTTTTCAAAAACTCAATGGTGTCGACAACAGTCTTTGTTTGCTTCTCCAGTGAATAATCCGGACGCAATTGAACCATCATACGTTTCAATTCTTCGTATGCGAATCGCTCATCTTCTACTATCAGGTATTTCATGACTGTATATATGGGATTTTTACAATAAACTGTTGATCTGTATGCTCAACAATAATTTCTCTGTCATACAATTTATATTGCTTCGTAAGATATTTTAAACCTATTCCTCCTTTATCCGTATCCTTAGACGGCTGGATATTATTCTCTACTGTGATGTGTTTATCTCCGACTGTGATGTTTATATCCAATGGCATTTCTTCGGTTGCCACATTGTGCTTGAATACATTTTCTATCAGTAGTTGCAGGGTAAGGGGTATAATCTTATTCTTTTCATTATTGGATATTTTATCTACTGTAAAAGTGAAGGTATTTTCAAACCTCATTTTCATCAAAAAGATATATGAATCCAAGACACTTAGCTCTTCCTCTACTGAGACTTCGGGACGACGATTTAAAGAAAGGACATATCTATAGGTCTTAGACAAAGCTTTGGTAAATTTGTTTGCATTCTCAGGGTTCATATATATTAATGACGACAAAACATTCAATGAGTTGAATAGAAAATGTGGATTTATTTGAGCTCTTAGTGTTTCATGTTGGAATAATAACGCTCTATGTTTCGCTTTTTCAGAGTCTGCTATGGCTTTCTGTTCAGACTGGAAATAATAAATCAATTCAAAAACCAGTAGGATCGGAATATTATTTGTCATTGCAAATGCAAACTTGACAAGAAAAGAAGGTAGACCATCTTTAGAAATAAGAAGCACGTCATATATCAGGTAGTTGAACATAAATAGCACGACTAAACAGACAACAACCACTCCTGCAAAGTCTGCCATGATACGGAAGAATACATTTTTAGAATAGGGCAGATATTTATTCAGAAATAGCAATAATATATAATCTGCGATGCACATGGTAAAGATTACGACATAATGGGATAGCAATTGCACAGGAAAGTTATTCCACAAATCTTCTTTCATCAGGATAATACTGAAAAGCATCTGGGACAAAGCATAAAGCAGTGTGGAGAAGAAGAATATAAGAAGATTCTTTATATTATATTTTTTAGAATGTATCATAATTCAAAAATAGAATTTTCACTGGAGACTTAGTCTTTATCTCTTGTTTTTTCTGATGAACTTCATTATTTGATAGATGAATTTAAAATTACGACTGAATATTATTTTTTCTTTTCAACTGATAAACACCCCATTTAAAAAGAGAATAATAAAAGCAAGGTTTTACCAAAGAATACTCTTTTGAAAAAAGGAAGATTGTTTGTGTAAACCCGAAGGGCTTGACCTTGATTGAATTATTCTCTTGATATATCTTCGTGTTCAGATGAAAAGAAACTACAATGAAAATTTCTTATCTACCTCTTGAATATCCCTCATTATAGAACTATCCAATACTTTGGCATAATGTTGAGTTGTCCGAACGTTCGAATGCCCAAGTATTTTAGCCACATTTTCCAACGATACTTTATTGGCTAAAAATACAATCGTAGCTGCCGTATGTCTAGCTGTGTGGGTGCTCAGCTTCTTTGTTATTCCACACGAATCGGCAATTTCCTTCAGATATGAATTCATACGTTGATTGGTAGGTACAGGAAATAGTACACCCTTTTCGAGACAGTCTGGATGAGTCGCATATTTGTCTATGAGCATCTTTGCTGCTGTTATTAAAGGAATATTACACATATTGTTTGTTTTCTGCCTGTTCTTGCGAATCCATAATGAGCCGTTATTATCCTTTACCAAATGTTCAGACTTTAGTTGCTCAATATCTGAAAATGCCAATCCTGTAAAACATTGGAAGAGAAAGATATCTTTGACTGTACTTAGTCTTTCAATAGAGAAGTCCTTTTGAATAATGGAGTTTAGCTCTTCTTGTGTTAGGAACTCGATATTGGTTTCCTCAAACTTAAATCGGTAAGTCATAAAAGGGTCTTTCTGAATCCAGTCATTAGAATAAGCGATACGCATAATCTTTTTCACCTGCTTTAATCGGGTAATAGCTGTATTCTGAGCACAGTTCTTCTCTGTCTTTAAGAAGGTGTCGAACTTCTGGATAAAGGGTAGATCAATATCCTTTAGATTGATATCCGACCTCTTATACTCTTTCTTTAGGAACTCCTTCAAATATCTTACTGTCCCCTCGAAACGAATAATCGTTTTCTGAGCATAGCCTTTACCTTGTAATTGCTTGATCTCTTTATTATGCTCCTCAAAAACTTCTAAGAGAGTTTTGTGTTTCTCTTCAACACCACAAAAGCGGTTACAGATCTCTTTTGCGGATATTTCGAGGTTGTCGGCTTCGAGTTGCCTGTGGATATTCTGTATTTTAGCCCTGACCGTATCAATATACATATTGATCTCAGTTGATAATTTGTCTTTTGTTTTAAGCTTTCCTTTGGTTTGATCCCAATTCTCTACGAATGCACTTCTTCGGACAAACATTTCACGAAATCGCTTATCTACAGTGATTCTCATTGCAATAGGGGCTTCTCCGTTTGCTTTGATTTTATTCTTTTTGAGAAAGAATAAAACATGGAAGGATTTTTGATTCATTTTACTACTTTTTTTGTGGTTAAAATTACGTTTAAACCATCAAGTAGCTATGAGGTAAGTTGCTGACAAATAATGACTAATACTCAAAATCGTGGACCATTTTTCACACGCTTGCTTGTCCACGATTTAGGCATGTATATACTGTCGTAAATTGCCCTTTTTTGCCTATTTGGACAAAAGAAAAAACCTTGACTTTCTGCTGAAAATCAAGGTTTTACTTCTTTTTGCATCATTTGCTAGTGATCCCGCTGGGGCTCGAACCCAGGACCCCATCATTAAAAGTGATGTGCTCTACCTGCTGAGCTACGGAATCTCCCTGTTGCTTTATCAAAGCGAGTGCAAAGGTAGCCGAAATAATTTATAATCCAAATAAATGGATAAAAAAAATGACACTAAGTATGCTTTTTTACCTTCGTGTATCGGCTGTTTTATGTCTAATTTTTTGATAACTAGTTATGTACGCTAATATTTTAAATTCTTAAATAAAGTGCGAGTTTCTCTAGCTTTATTCAAATAAGAGATCAGCATATCACGATCGAAATAATTTGAAGACTGAGGCGTATAGATAAGTTGAAACAAAGAGCTGAGTTCTTTGTCTGTAAATTGATCTAAGATAGCATTGAATTCGTCTTTATCGTCTATTTCGAAATATAATAAGGCTAGGCGCACTTTTATGGACATATTGTTAGGATCCATATCTAAGAGCTTTTCTGTATAACTGGCGGCCTCTCTGTAGTTTTCTACTTTGATGCTGACTATTGCCAGTTTGTCAATTAAAAAGAAATCATCTCGATTAAACTCATATAATTTTAAATAAATATTCTTGGCCATGTCGTATAATCCTTGTTTAAATGCGACCTCTGCCGAGACCATTCTCAGATCTAAAGAGTCAGGGCTTTTTTCTAGTCCTTTTTGTATAGCCAGAGTTGCCCTGTCATAGTCGTCTTTGAGCAGATACAGGTGGGCCCGTTTTGCAAATAATTCTTCCGATTCCGAATCAAGCATCTCATACAGATCGAGGCTTGCCAGAGCCTCGTCATACATCTCTAATGACTGATAGCATTCTGCTAAAAGGAAACAAATCGATGTGTCGTCCGGATTGGATAGTAGTAAATCGTTGAAAATATCGATGGCCTCCATAGCTCTTCCCGATAAAGATAGACAGTGGGCTTTAAGTTTGATTATATTGCTGTCGGCATCATTAACGGTGAGGGCAAAATCGAATGCGTCTATAGCCCTTTCATAGTCTTCGTTCATCGAATAAAGCTTACCTAAATTGATCCATGCTTCGTATGTGTAAGGTTCTAAATCGAGAATCTTATTTGTAGTGGCTATAGCCTCATCAATATTTCCTACCATTTCATAAGCATAGGCCAAATCGGAAAGAACATCAATATTTCCAGCATTGGCTTTAAGACTTTCCTCAAAGTAGAGAATCGCTTCCTTAAAGCAATCGGCTTCTACGTGGAGAAAACCAAGTTCGGCAAATATATTATCTATAGATTCATCCTCTTCTTTTTCGAGTAATTCTTCCGATAATCTGTATGCCTTTTCGTATTGTCCGAGTTGTAGATGGCACTCTATACGCAATAAATAAAGGTCGAAATCGTACTCTGTCGAAGATTGAAGTAGCTGTAAGGCTTTATCGTACTCTCCGTCATAAACAGCCAGTTTTGCTTTTTTTACAAGCAAAGGAGTATTCCCAGGATGGATAGCCAAACCGGAATTTATTATTGTACGGGCAGTTTCTAAATCTTCTAATCCGTCATAATAGTCGGCGAGTTCGCTAAATTCATCTGCATCAAAATAGGCATTCTTACCCGACTCTTGAGCTTCTTCATACCTTTTTACAAGTGTCGATATGTTTTTTTCTGCCATTTAATATCCATTTTAACTAAAAGGTGACAAAGGTAACACTTTTTGATGTGTTATTAAATGTCACTTTTCTCAACAAAGAATATATGATAAAAGTAGGTAATTTTTAAGTAATTTAAAAACGATATACTCCTTATGTTTAGAACTCCTTTTTTGGGGATAGTCCAAGAACATAAAGAGCATATACTGTATAGATAAAATCGTTATTTCTTTGTCTTAAATTCTCTTGTTAACCGAAAGGCGGAACGCTTTACTTATTCGAGGAAAGCATATTCCGCCTAACAGTGTGTATAATAGGAGATTGTTTTTTTAATCTGTTTTTTGTCCGGCGCTTTCTATTTATCCTTTGCTTTAGCCCACGAGTCCTTTAATGATACAGTCCGGTTAAATACCATTTTGTCCGAACCGGAATCTTTGTCTACACAAAAATAGCCTGTGCGCTGAAATTGGAATTTATCCCCTGCCTGAGCTTCTTTCAGGTAAGATTCCATTTTGCAGCCTGTCAGAACTCTTAAAGAATCCGAATTCAAGAGCTCTTTAAAGTCTCTTTCGTCTTCCGATGGGTTTTCTACTATAAATAAGCGGTCATAAAGCCTCACCTCTGCATCGAAACAACCTTCGGTAGATACCCAGTGAATAGTTCCTTTTACTTTTCGCCCACTGTCAGGCATTCCGCTCTTTGTTTGTGCATCATACTCTGCATATACCTCGACCACATTACCTGCTTCGTCTTTTTTACAGCCTGTACATTTTACGATATATGCATTTTTCAAGCGAACTTCGTTGCCCGGTGTAAGACGGAAATATTTTTTAGGAGCGTCTTCCATAAAGTCGTCACGCTCGATATACAATTCATGCGAAAAGACAATGTCATGCTCTCCCGAATTTTCGTCTTCGGGATTATTTTGCGCTTTCATCGTTTCGGTTTTACCTTCAGGGTAATTTGTTATTATCAGTTTCACAGGGTCGAGTACGGCAGATACACGAGTCACTCTCTTATTCAGATCTTCGCGCACAGCATATTCCAATAAGCCGATATCGTTGATCCCGTCATATTTTGTGTAACCTATTCTGTCTATGAAGTTGTGTATCGACTCGGGAGTATAGCCTCTTCGTCTGAATCCGCAGATAGTCGGCATGCGGGGGTCGTCCCATCCGGCTACAAGATTTTCTTTTACCAGTTGTAGCAATTTACGTTTGCTCATTACTGTATAGGTCAGGTTGAGGCGGTTAAATTCATATTGATGAGGACGATATTCGTCTGTTGCCAGTTGGTCTATAAACCAATCGTAAAGAGGGCGGTGTACAACGAATTCGAGTGTACACAGAGAATGTGTTACCCCTTCGAAATAATCACATTGACCATGAGCAAAATCATACATCGGATATGCCTTCCACTTGTTTCCTGTACGGTGGTGCGGATGTTTTATTATACGATATATTATCGGATCTCTAAAATGCATGTTTGACGATGCCATATCTATTTTGGCACGTAGTACCATGCTGCCTTCTTCCAAATCACCTTCGTTCATCTTAGTGAACAAGTCCAGATTTTCTTCTATAGGACGCTCTCTGTACGGGCTATTTGTTCCCGGCTGAGTAGGAGTCCCTTTTTGTTTAGCAATCTCTTCGGCCGACTGCTCGTCTATGTATGCTTTACCTTCTTTTATAAGCTGAACAGCGAAATCCCACAACTTGTCAAAGTAGTCGGAAGCATAATATATATTTGCCCAATTGTATCCCAGCCATTGTATGTCTTCTTGTATAGAATCTACATATTCTACATCTTCCTTTACCGGATTGGTGTCATCGAAGCGCAAGTTACATACTCCGTTGTATTTTTGAGCAATGCCAAAATCTATACAAATAGCTTTTGCATGTCCTATGTGCAGATATCCATTTGGTTCCGGAGGAAAGCGTGTCTGTATACGGTTATTGTTTTTACCTTCTTTCAGGTCATTTTCTACTGCTATCTCAACAAAGTTGAGACTTTTTTTAGCTTCTTCCGTATTCAAAATATTTTCAGACATTATGGTAGTATAATTAAAAATTTAGAGATTATTTTTTTATTTCGGGCAACATAAATTTATTATATGCTGTATGAAACTCTTCATATTTTTCAGTGCCCTTATATTGCGCTATTATTTCCTGCGATTGCTTATATAGTTCTTCGGCTTTTTGCAGATCCTGATTTCTTATACAATCTATCGACTCCTTATTCAGGCTTGCGGCCTTTTCGGCATCTCCTTCTACAGAAGAACACGAGGTGAGGCAAACAAACAAAATAATAGAAAATAATAATGCGAGTTTCTTCATATAAAATAAATTAGGCTACAAAGATAAATAAAAACAACATATAAGCAGCAGCATGTATTTAATGATATGCTTTTCGGCTTTTGTTTATCGAGCGAAATTTCATGTCGGTTATTATATAGCTCTACTTCAAAAGGGATGAATCGAAAATTCGGTAAACGAATAATTACACAGCTTCATATGCAATTAAATAAGTTAAAAATCAAACTTTATATAGATTTGTATGACCAAACTTTTAATTTTGAGCTTAAAGAATCTTGATTTAATACCATATAGATACTAATATTCTGCCTGAAATGAATTATTTTTCCACATATATATATAAACTCTTTATCCTGTGCTTATTGCTAATTATTACTGAAGGTGTCTCCTCTCAGCAAATCAGCCACTTGGGAGTAGAGAACGGAATAAACGGACGGCAGGTATTCAATATAGTTCAGGACAATAAAAAGTTTGTATGGATATCTACCCGTTTTGGAGTAGATCGTTTCGATGGTGCTAATATAAAGAATTATCCCATGAATATTCTGCATAATGGTACTATTCCAATACGGTCTATAAAAGTGGGATTAGACAGAGATTTTTCATTGTGGGCTTATACAGACAGAGGTACGATATACAAATATGACAACCAGCGTGACGAGTTTGTTGTGCATATAGATTTGAAATTATATATAAGATCTTTGTTTTTCGATGCAGACAATAATATATTAGTAGCTACCAGATCTGATATTGGCAGGGTACAGGGCGATACTATTCAATACCTGAAAGAGCTGGAACAGAAAAGTGAACTATACAGAGATATTCTCAATTACGATAAGGAAAATATTCTTGTTGTATCTACAGGAAACATTTATAAATATAACATAAATACTAAAAATACGCAGCCGTTTATAGATAGTGATATTATAGAAAAAGCAGGTTTTGTAATAGAAACATGTTTATATGATTCCAATTCGAAGAAGCTATGGATAGGTACAGTCAACAAGGGAGTGTTTGTTTACGATATAGATACCCAACAGTTGAAAGCCGGCAATGATATAAGATTATGGTATCACCCTGTACTGTCTATGAATAAATTTGATGATGAACACATGTTGATAGGTACTGAAGGTGTCGGGCTATGTCTGCTGAATATACAAAGTTTGCAAATAGATAAAATGTATACTCAACTAAGTGAGTCTAAAGACCGTATTAGTGGAAATGCTATATATGATATTTACAAAGATACAGGGAATAAGATATGGTTGTCTACATTTTCGGATGGGATAAATATTCTTGATTTCTCTCAGCATGGCTTCCGGTCTATAAAACACGAAGAAGGTAATGCAAATTCATTGAGTAGAGATATTGTTTGCGACATACTTGAAGATTCGGACAGAAATCTATGGTTTGCGACAGATAACGACTTGTGCTTCTGGAATAGAAAAACAAACAAATGGAAAAGATTGCTGACAGAAAAGAATGTAATGAGCTTGTATGAAGATTCTCATGGTAATATATGGGCAGGAACATATTCCTCCGGTGTTTTCAAACTGAATAAGCAAGGCTCTATTATTGCTAATTATATTAAGCATCCGAATCTAGAGAATAGTATAGGAACCAGTTTTGTATATGCTATCTGCGAAGATTCGGAAGGTAATATTTGGTTTGGAGGAAAGCGGGGAAACACATCTAAACTGAATCTGGCAACTAATTCTTTTACTCATGTGTCGGCTACACAAGCAAATCACATTGTGAAAAAAGATTCGAAACATATACTTGTATCTACAGAGCATGGTGTCTATCAAATATCTACAAAGGATAACGTTACAAAAGAGTGTACTTTCAACAAGAACCTGAAAAGCAAATATATCAGTGATATGTATCTTGAATCAGATTCTGTAATCTGGCTGGCTACATACGGAGATGGTCTCAATCGTTGCAATATGCTTACGGGAGGAATATCCAGCTTTACTGAAAAAAATGGATTGCCATCCGATATTGTCTATGCTATAGAAGCCGACAGCGATAATAATCTGTGGTTTAGCTCCGAAAATGGTATAGGATGTTTTAATTTGAAATCGTATCAGGTAACAAACTTCTCTGTTGTAGATGGAATCTCTGGAAATCGATTCAGGCAGCTGTCTAAAACAAAGAGCCATGATGGCGATATTTATTTCGGTTCTTATAATGGAGTTACATTTTTCGATCCCCGACAGATACATAAAACAAAGAATACTGCCCGATTATCGTTGCAAGGCTTTTCCCTGTTCAATCAGATAGTAAAACCCGGAGATAAGAATTCTCCTTTGAAACAGGCATTGGACGATACTAAAGAGATAACACTTAATTACAGGCAACATTCTTTTTCTGTAGATTTCGTTGCTGTAGATTATTCTCTGGGCAAAAGTCGCCGTTATATGTGGAAACTTGAAAATATGGATCAGAATTGGGTAGGACCTACTGCCGAGCATATTGCAAATTATACCAATCTCAGTCCTAATGATTATGTATTCAAAGTAAAATATCTTGACGACAACAGTAATGTTTTAGATGAGAGAGAGGTCAAAATAACAGTATCTCCTCCTTTCTGGAATACTGCTTGGGCACGTATAATAATGGTTGCAATGGTGGCTGTTATTGTCTATTTAGTATACAGGTATGTTGAGCAGCAAATGAAGAAAAAGCAGTCGGAAGAGAAAATCCGTTTTTTTATAAATACAGCTCACGATATCCGTACTCCACTCACACTGATCAGTGGCCCTATATATGAGTTGAAAGAACAAATAGAGGCTTCGCCCAAGAACGATCATTTACTTACACTCGTTACAGAGAATCTCAATAAACTCAATAAGATGTTTTCGCAGTTGCTCGACTTTCAGAAAGCATACGAGTCTAAAGATCAGTTGGTAATAAGACAGCGCGATGTGAAAAAATATTTGGAGAAGAAATTTCCTTATTGGAAATCATCTGCAAACAAAAAAGAGATAACTTTAATCTTAGAGCTTCCTCTTGAAGACCTTTTGGAGTGGTTTGATATTGAAAAAATGGATAGAATTCTCGACAATCTGGTTTCTAATGCTATTAAATACACTCCTCAGCGAGGACATATAGATATAAAATTATCTTCAGATTCTAACAACTGGCAAATATCGGTTATGGATAACGGGATAGGAATATCCAAGCAGGATAGAAAGAATCTATTTACCCGTTTCTATAGGGCAAGTAATGCTGTAAACTCACAAGTCTCGGGCTCTGGGCTTGGGCTTTTGTTGGTAGAAAAATATGTGACGCTTCATAAAGGTAATATCGGGGTAAACAGTGTCGAAAATCAAGGATCGGAATTTTATGTCCAGTTCAAAAGAGGAAAGAAACATTATCAGGACAATATCGTTCTCGACGATCAGAATCTGCCTGTTCTCGATGACCGTATTATGTCGGATGAACAGGCAAATATAGACAAGTTGAAAATAAAATTGCTGGTAGTGGAAGATAATAACGATCTGAGATCATATCTCGAATTGTCGTTGAGCCACTATTATAAAATCTATACTGCCGAAAATGGAGCAAAGGCATGGAACAATATTCTGAGAATAAACCCCGATATAGTAGTGTCAGACCTTCAAATGCCTGAAATGAGCGGGTTTGAACTGTGTGAGAAAATAAAAAATACATTTGAAACATCTCATATCCCTGTTATATTGCTAACGGTTGTTAATGATAAACAACATGTGATAAAAGGGTTCAATTTAGGCGTAGATGATTATATAGAAAAGCCTTTCGATGTTAAGTATTTGAGGTTGAAAATTGATAATATTATTCAAAACAGAAAAATACTCCGCCAAAAGTTTTTGGGAATAGATAAAGAGCAAGCTTTATTGAACGATCAGCAAACAGAGAATGAATTTAATGCAGAGTTTATAAGAAAAGCCACTTCTGTTATTGAAAATAATATTACGAATCCGACATTCTCTATATCCGATTTTTCTAAAGAGATGGGGCTGAGCCGTACTTTGCTATATACAAAGTTCAACTCTGTTACAGGATATACTCCAAACGATTTTATGAAGATCGTCAGAATGAATAAAGCAATTGAATATTTCAAAGAGAAAAAATATACAATAAACGAAGTCGCCCTCATGGTTGGATTCGAAGAGCCGGCATATTTTAGTACCAGCTTTAAGAAGATATATGGAAAATCGCCAAAGCAATTTATTGAGGAAAACATATCTTAGAATCTAAATAATTTCAAATATATATAGAATTAAAAGTCTGTAAATCTGTTTTCTGTACTATTTTATAAGTATAATGAACAGAATTATAAGCATGCTGGCTATGTGCGTGGTTAGTTTTGTTGTTGACATTTTTTAATTCATAAATCTAATATTACCATGCAAAAAAAGAAACTATTCCTTTTTCTGTTATTAATTACTTCTGTAGTAATTAATGCTCAAACGAAAAAGATCCCAATTTCGGGTACAGTTACAGATGACAAAGGAGAATCGCTTATTGGTGTTACAATATCTGTTATAGGACAAAATGTGGGTACTATAACGGATATTGACGGACGTTATTCTATAGATGTGCCATCCGATGCTTCTTCACTGTCTTTTACTTATGTGGGTTTTAAAACACAAATCATTTCGGTAGGTACTAACCGTGTTCTTAATATTGTAATGCGAGAAGATGATAAAGTATTGGACGAGGTTGTCGTAGTCGGGTATGGCGTACAGAAAAGGCGGGATGTGACCGGAGCCGTTGTCTCAGTGAAACCTTCCGATTTGGAAAATATGCCCAATGTAAATATTGTACAATCCTTACAAGGAAAACTGCCCGGTCTCAATATTACCAATACTGGTAGTAGTGCCGAAGGTGAAGTGAAGATGAGAGTAAGGGCCAAGAATTCAATCGGTGCGGATGCTGGGCCACTGATTGTATTAGATGGGATTCAATATGAAGGTTTTATATCGGAAATAAATCCTAATGATATTGAGTCTATCGAGGTTCTGAAAGATGCTTCTTCTGCCGCTATATATGGAGCTAGGGCAGCAGGAGGGGTATTACTTATTACTACAAAAAAGGGTGCATCTGGAAAAACCAGCGTTACATTCGGTACATCTTTTGGTATTACCAATATTATCAATCGTCCTGATATGATGGACGCTACCCAATTCTATAACTTCAAAAAGGCACGTATGGGAGTAGGATCGTTCGAAACTGAGCAGTTTGAAAAAGGAGTTAATACAGACTGGCTCGATTTGGCGATGCAAACAGGCATTAGCCAAGAGTATAACCTGTCTGTAGCCGGAGGGAGTGAGAAAACAAAATACTATGTGTCGGGAAATGCCTCTCGTGTAAAAGGCGTGGCTAAGAATGATGAATTCAATCGTTATACTATGCGTTTAAATCTCGATACAGATATTACTTCGTGGTTGAAGTTCGGAACAAATACAATGCTAGGTTATCACGATCGTCCGGGAGAAGGAGCTAATATAAGCAATGCAAACAAAATGAGTCCGCTGACAGAACCATACAAAGAAGATGGTACTCTTAATCTTCAGCCGAATAGAGACGATAGCAGTGTGAAAAATCCTTTGGAAGGGCTTAATGTCCAGAAAGAAGATGTAGCTCGTAGTATGAATACGACTAATTTTTTGCATATTCAATTTCCTTTTGTCAAAGGGCTTTCTTTTAAAACTATTGCAGGATACAGTTACCGTTCTCGTCTGATTGAATCTTACGAATCCAGAACTGCTACTTTCGAAGGAGAAAGTAAAAAAGGAGTTGCCACTGTTAATAATCAGTACAAGCAGGAATGGTCTATCGAAAACATATTGAACTATAATAGGCAATTTGGAGTACATGCATTAGATCTTACTGGAGTTTATACCTCGCGTGAGTATATAACAAAATATCATGATAATACAGGAGTTGGTTTCGGCGGCGATTATATGACATATTACCAATTTAAATTAGCGACAACCCTTACTCCCGGAGATACTTACAGTAAACAACGGGCATTATCTCAACTATTTCGTGTAAATTATAATTATGACAGTAAGTACTTGTTTACATTCTCTATTCGTCGTGATGGATTTTCTGCTTTTGGCACAAACAATAAATACGGAACTTTTCCTTCTGTAGCCTTAGGTTGGAACATGGAGCGTGAATCATTTATGAGCTCTCTAACATGGCTCGACCGTGCTAAGTTGCGTTTGTCTTATGGTGAGAGTGGCAATCAGGCTATTGATCCTTATGCAACCATGCCTACCATGTCTAATGAATATTACCTAAACGATAAGAAAGATCCCCTTGTTGGTTTTTATCCGAATAAACTTGCAGACCCTACACTGAGCTGGGAAACAACCCGTCAGATAAATGCAGGATTAGATTTTTCGTTTTTTAAAGGTCGTATTTCCGGATCGTTAGATTATTTTTCTGCCAATACATTCGACCTGTTACTTAATAAGAAGATACCGCAGATAAATGGTGTTAATACTATTCGTCAGAATATAGGTAAAACAAAGAGTCATGGTATTGAGCTGGCTCTATCTACAGTCAACATAGATACAAAAGATTTTACATGGACTACCGGATTTAATATTTCTCACAATCGTAATGAAATAGTCAATATCGGTCTGTTCGATGAAACCGGAAGACCTGTCGATAATCTTGCCAGCAGATGGTTTATTGGAGAGCCTATAGATGTTATTTACTCTTACGAATTTGATGGTATCTGGCAGGAGTCAGACAATATTCTCGAGTCGCATATGCCTGAAGCAAGACCCGGCGATGTGAAAATTAAAGATATAAATGGTGACGGAAAAATAACTGAGGATGATCAGCACATTATCGGATATAAAGATCCTGACTATACAATCGGTTTGATGAATACTTTGCGTTACAAGGATATTTCTCTTAGCTTTTTCTTCAATGCTGTTCATGGTATCACCAGATATACTGAGTATATGAACACATTCTTCGATGGTAAAACAAATATCAGACAACGGCAGTGGTGGACTCCGGAGAACAGGATAAACACTTATCCTGCAAATAGGGATAACTCAAACCCTAAAGGTCTTAACTATTTTGGTAAAGCTAATGACGCGTCCTATATCCGTCTTAGCGATATATCTCTTAGCTATTCTCTTCCTAAAAAAATAATTGGAAAAATAGGAATAAATAAACTTGAGGTATATGGTAATGTGAAGAATGTATTCACCTTAACAGACTTTATCGGACTCGATCCTGAATTTACATCTGATTACGGTGTCCCTCAAACGCGTACATTCTTATTTGGATTCAGATTAGGTCTTTAACTATAAAACAAACCAATATGAAAAAGATAATATATATAATCGTATTAGCTCTGGTAAGTATATCATATACTGCATGTAGCGATAGTTTTCTCGACGAAGAGGCTAAAGATGAAACTTATGCAGACAACTTATTTGTAGACTACAATGGATTTCTTTCTGCTAAGTATGCACTATTGAATTTCCCCCGACAAGAACGTCGTGAACCAATACAGTCTGCCGAACTTGGAGTGATCTGGAAAATTGGTACTGATGTAGGATGGGCAAATACAGAGTTGTCCTGGACGCGAGGCCTTAATCAATATACTACTGCTGATCTTACTCCCACAATGCAGTTCCTTAATGGAGATGTAAGTGACTCCAATAAACCCGGTATATTCCTGATATTGTACAGATGTATAAATTCGGCAAATCTTATGATATCCCGTGCAGAGAAGCCCGGAGTAGACTGGATGGGAGGCACACCCGAAAAAGATGAGGCAAATAAAAATGAAATTATAGGACATGCCAAGCTGATAAGGGCTTGGGCATACCGCCATTTAATAATGACTTTTGGCCCTGTACCAAAAAGTGTGGATGAAATTACAGGAGAAAACTATAGAGACGATTGGGAACGAAATTCGGTAGAAGAAATCCAGACTCTGATAGAAGATGATTTATTATTTGCTGAAAAATGGTTACCTGACAATTCGAAAGATGTTACTCGTCTGTCAAAAGCCATTGCTCAACATTATCTTGCTGAGCTGTATTTGTGGCAAAACAAACCGGAAGAAGCTGAAAAGAAAGCCCGATTAGTTATATTAAATCCTAATTATAAACTGATTACAGAGCGCTATGGTGTAAAGAAATCTGAGGCGGGATGTCCGTTTATGGATCAATTCTATAATGGCAATATTTTACCGAGTCAAGGCAATACCGAAGCTTTGTGGGCATTTCCTAACTCTGAGGTAGATAACCTCTTGGGTAGATATACAAATAGTATGCGCCGTACATGGGTATCTGCATACAATAATCTCGATGTACCATATACTCCCGAATATGGAGGCAGAGGGATCGGTCGTGCGGCCATTACTGCATGGGTGTTTTCTATATATGAATCTAAAGATCACCGTTTCAGTGAATATGCTATCCGTAAAAAATATGTGACAAGAAAAGGAGTAACCATTACATGCGATATGGATAAATCTAAGATGACTACCAATAATCATAAATGGGCTAGTACTCGCAAATGGGATTGGACTTTTGCAGAAGAGTCTCGATGGGGAGAGACATATTCTTATGCCGATCAGGTATATTTAAGATTGGCAGATACATATCTTTTACTTGCCGAAGCATTGTGGATGCAAGGAAAAACAAGTGTAACTGATGGTGCTGCGTTTTACATCAATGAAGTGAGAAAACGCTCTAATGCTACCCCTGCAACACAATCTGATATTACTCTCGATTACATTCTGGATGAAAGAGCCCGTGAGCTTGTGACAGAGGAGAACCGTAGAGAAACACTTATGCGTACAGGAAAGCTTATCGAACGTACACGTAAGTATAATCATATTGCTTCAGGAGAAAGGAACGGAGGTCCGGGTATGCAGGATTATCATATTCTCTTACCTTTCCCTAAGATTGTTATAGATGCAAATGTAGGGAAGAAGCTGGATCAGAATGACGGTTATTAGTTCATTACCAAACAAAAAATTGATTTTATGAAAAAAATATTTATTTATATATCGTTTTTATTTGCGTTGACTCTCTTTGCTTGTGACAAAGAAGAATTCAACTCGGACAATAGTGTTCCCGAAACTCCTATGGTTAATATCGCCAATCTGAGAGAAGCTCCTTATCCTATAGGTGCAGCATTAAATATCAATACACTGAAAAATAACCAAGAGTATCGTAATACGGTAATTAAAGAAATGAGTAGTGTTACAGGTGAGAATGCTATGAAGATGAATACTATAAGCAAAGGACGTAAACAATATAATTTTGATGATGCAGACTATCTCGTAAACTTTGCTCAGGAAAATAAGATCCGTGTGCATGGTCATACACTTATATGGTATAAGCACACACCCGATTGGGTTGCTAATTTTACCGGATCTGCAGAAGACTGGAAAACTATTATGAAAGAATATATTCAGGATGTTGTGGGGCGCTATAAGGGAAAAGTTGCATCATGGGATGTTGTGAACGAAATTATTAATGACAATGGAACTTTGCGAGACTGTATATGGCTTCAGAAAATAGGACCCGAGTACATCGAACTGGCTTTTCGTTATGCGCATGAGGCAGATCCCAATGCAGTTTTATTCTACAACGAATACGGACACGAATATAGCCATGTACGCAGATATACGGTAAATCATCTGGCAGATAGCCTAGCTAAGAAAGGAGTGCCTATACATGGTATTGGGTTACAAATGCATACAAACATAAACCGTTCTGTTGAGGATCTTCGCTATGCAGTTGTAGCTGCAGCGGTTACCAAATTGAAAGTGCATGTATCGGAGCTTGATATTGCAGTCAATCCTGATAAAAAAGCAGATGCGACATTTACCGACGAACTTGCACTAAAGCAGAAAGAAAGCTATCGGATGGTAGCTAAAGCAATGAATGATATTCCTGCAAATCAACGATTCGGCATTACTATGTGGGGGGTGCACGATCCCAGCTCATGGCTTAGTTCCAATCCTGATTGGGCATTAGTCTTTAATAGTAAATTTGAAAGAAAACCTGCTTATGATGGGTTTTTGCAAGGATTCTATAAATAGTAAATAATAATGGGCAGCCCCGACCTTATTTTCAGGGGCTGACTTTTCATTCATTAATGACAGGGAAATTTTCTAAAGACCTATTCTTTGGATACGGATTCTTTTGTACATAAAATATATAAATGATTATGAGATATTTATCGAGTATTTTTTTTCTAATACCTATCTTTTTATTGGCGTGTAGCCAGTCAATAAAGAAAAACGAGCCGCTTTTTGTAGAATCCCGTAAGGATAATAAAGATACAGTATGGGCAAAATATGAAGTAAAGACAGTAGACAGGTTGCTATCTATCTCGATAGAGAAAGAGCCTGCAATATCAGTTTATGGCGGATGGAAAGATTGGAAAAAAGATGCAACCGGTTTTTTCCGTACCGAAAAAGTTGACGATCGCTGGTGGATTATCGATCCCGATGGATACCCTTATATACACAGAGCTGTGGTCGCTTTCAATCCGGGTAAATCGGAAAAACAGAAAGAAGTCTTTGATAAGAAGTATGGGAGTATAGCCCATTGGGCAGATACGGAAAGTAAGATGTTGAAGGACTATGGCTTTAATGGAACAGGAGCTTGGACAAATGTAGATGCAGTACGGGATATGGATCAGCCTTTGGTTTACACCATAATAGTGTCACCTATGGGCGCATACAAGAAAGATCACTTGAAAAAATTTGGAGGAAAATATGAAGAAGCCGGATGGCAGGGATATCGTTTCGATCTAGCTATGGTGTTTGACAAAGAATTCGACAAATATGTAAAAGAGGCTATCGAGCCAATAGCTAAATACAAAGACGACAAGTATCTGTTAGGCTATTTTACGGACAATGAACTGCCTTGGGTATTCGATGCTTTAGACAGGCATTTATTGAAACTGGGAGAAAAAGAGCAAGGTCATATTACTGCTAAAAAGTGGTTGCGAGAACGTAAAGGAAAAGATATCTCTGTAAATGAAATAACAGATGCGGACAGGGCTGCGTTTACTGCCTTCTACTTCGATACATACATGCAAAAAGTTACTCACGCTCTTCGTCAGGCAGATCCTAATCATATGTATTTGGGCTGTCGCTTCAATCAGGATAAGAACAAACAGGAGCTTACTAATCCTGAAATATTTAAAGTTGCAGGTAAATACATGGACATCGTATCCATAAATCATTATCGTAAGTGGGAACCCGATCAGGAATGCTTAAATAAGTGGGGAGAATGGGCAGATAAGCCATTTCTTATCACAGAATGGTATACAAAAGCTGAAGATTCGGGTTTGCCTAACAACACCGGTGCCGGATGGCTAGTACATACACAGCACGATAGAGGGCTCTTTTATCAGAATTTTACAATAGGTCTTTTGCAGAACAAAAATTGTGTAGGATGGCATTGGTTTAAGTACATGGACAATGATCCTGACGATCTCACTACCGATCCTTCAAATAGGGATTCCAATAAGGGTGTTGTCGATCGGTATTTCAACCCGTACACTCCTTTGCTCGATCAGATGAAAGAAGTAAATGTACAAACCTATCATTTGATTAAATACTTCGATAAGAAATAACAGAAATGATATAAGTATAGGCTTTGGGACAATAATTATAGACGCATTTTTAAAATATAATTATGAGAAAATTAGGTTTGAAAACTTTATGTTTATTCGTGTTTTGCGCAATGTTTGGTTATCTGTCTGCGCAGCACAATACAGAGAACCGGATTGAAGAAATACTTTCGCGGATGACTCTACGCCAGAAAATAGGGCAGATGAATCAGGTCAATGCCCGAAAACCCGACGAAAAGCTCTACAAGCAGATTCGGAATGGAGAGGTGGGTTCTATTCTTAATGCCGAAGATCCGGTTCTTTTAAATCAGTTGCAAAAAATAGCTGTGGAAGAATCTTCTCTTGGGATTCCTGTTGTTTTTGCGCGTGATGTAATTCATGGCTTCAAAACTATCTTCCCCATCCCTTTAGGTCAAGCAGCATCTTTCAACCCTGAGATAGTAGAAACGGGGGCTCGTATAGCTGCCGTTGAAGCCTCAGAAAATGGTGTTCGCTGGACATTCGCTCCCATGATGGATATCTCGCGCGATCCCCGTTGGGGACGCATTGCCGAAAGCTTTGGGGAAGATACTTATTTGTCAGAGGAGATGGCGATTGCTATGGTAAGAGGGTTTCAGGGAGAAGATTTATCACAACCTTCGTCTATTGCTGCCTGTGCCAAACATTTTATTGGCTATGGGGCTGTGGAAGGGGGACGTGATTATAATATATCAAATATTCCCGAACGACAGTTGAGAAATATCTACCTACCTCCCTTCGAGCGCTCTATAAAAGAAACGGGTTGTGCTACTATTATGACCTCATTCAATGCTAATGATGGCGTTCCTCCCAGTGCGAGTAAATTTTTACTTACCGATCTGTTGAGAGACGAATGGAAGTTCGATGGGGTTGTAGTTTCGGATTGGGCATCAGTGAGTATTATGGTTACTCAGGGCTTTTGTGATGATCGTAAAAATGCAGCCCTTAAAGCTGCTAATGCCGGAATGGAAATGGAAATGGTGTCAGGATGCTATACAGATTATTTGGAACAGTTAGTGAAAGAGGGTAAAGTCTCAGAAAAAACGATTGATAATGCTGTAAGAAATATTCTTAGATTAAAGTACAGACTTGGTCTTTTCGAGAAACCATATACAGATCTTACTTCGGAGCGTAAAGTATATAGTGAGGCTCACTTACGAGCTGCAAAGCAGGCTGCTGAAGAATCATTTGTGTTACTGAAAAATCAGAATAATATTCTGCCATTGGGGAATAAAGTGAAGAATGTCGCTATTATAGGTCCTTTGGCAGATGCCCCTCACGATCAAATGGGTACATGGTGTTTCGATGGAGAGAAAGAGCATACACAAACTCCATTGAATGCATTGAAAAAGCAATTTGGTGAAAATGTAAATTTCATTTACGAACAGACTCTTGCTTTCAGTAGAGATAGGGATAAGTCTCGTTTTGCTCAAGCCATTGAGGCTGCTAAACAATCCGATGTTGTCTTACTATTTGTCGGAGAAGAATCCATCCTGTCTGGCGAAGCTCATTCTTTGGCAGACCTTGATTTAGTAGGAGTTCAGTCCGAATTATTGGAAGAGTTGAGCAAGGCTGGTAAGCCAATAATAACTATTGTGATGGCGGGGCGTCCGCTTACTATAGCAAAAGAAATGGCACAATCTTCGGCTGTCTTATATGCGTGGCATCCCGGAACGATGGGAGGCCCTGCCATTGCCGATGTTCTTTTCGGAAAGTCATATCCTAGCGGTAAACTCCCGGTAACATTTCCCCGCTATGTAGGACAAATTCCTCTCTATTACAATTATGAAAGAATAGGACGTCCGGCAAAGAAAAATGAAGTCCTATTAAATGATATACCATTAGAGGCAAAACAATCTTCGCTCGGAAATACATCATATTACCTCGATGCGGGTTTTGATGCGTTGTTTGATTTCGGATACGGTCTGTCATATACTACTTTCGAATATTCAGATCTGGTTTTGTCAAAATATACACTAACCAAAGATGAAACTCTACAAGTGAGTGTAATTCTAAAAAATACAGGTAGCCATGAAGGATGTGAAGTCGTACAGCTTTATACTGCCGACGTGGCAGCATCTGCATCGCCTCTAGTCAAAGAACTTAAAGGATTTAAACGTATAATTCTAAAGCCGGGAGAGCAGAAAAAAGTGATCTTCGAATTACCAATAGAGAAATTAGCATTTTGGAATACGCAAATGGAAAAAGTTGTAGAGCCCGGTAAGTTTGAAATAATGATCGGAGGTAATAGTGTCGATTTATTGAAAAGTAGTTTTGTTGTAAATTGAATAAAATATAATTATAATGAAGAAAATACTGACAGGGTTAATATCCTTGTTTATATTTAGTAGCCTTTGTGCAAAAGAAATACCTTTAGTTTCGAATATATATGCAAGAACATATATGAGTCTTAACGGGAAGTGGAATTATGTAATAGATCCTCTCGAAAATGGCTATTATGACTACAGGCTTAAGCCATTTAAAGAAAATGGCTTTTTTGAAAATAAGAAAGCAGCTAGTCCTTCCGATCTTGTAGAATACAATCTTGATACATCTCCCATAATGAATATTCCGGGCGACTGGAACATGCGCGATCCTAACTTATTTGTCTACGAGGGAACAGTCTGGTTTAAGAAAGACTTTCTCTATACCAAAAAATCAGGGAATAGAGATATCCTGTATTTTGGGGCTGTAAATTACGATGCTAAAGTATATGTAAATGGTAAGCTTGTAGGTGCGCATATTGGAGGTTATACTCCTTTCAATTTTGATGTAACTGATGTTGTTAAGGACGGCAAGAACTTCGTAGTTGTTAAAGTTGACAATAAGAGAGCTAAAGATAATGTACCTACTGTGAATATGGATTGGTGGAACTATGGGGGGATTACTCGTGATGTGATGATAGCTCAGGTTCCCGATACCTATATTGAGGATTATTCTATACAACTGAAAAAAGATGAGCAAGGCCTTATTTCAGGTTGGGTAAAGTTAAACACAGCTTCAGCCGGTCAAAATATTTCTATACAGGTTCCGGAACTTAAACTCAGGCTGCAACTGACAACAGATACAGAAGGCAAAGTCACCTTTGAAACAAAAGTAAAACCTGTTTTTTGGTCTCCGGAAAATCCAAAGCTGTATGATGTTATAATCAGCAAAAATGATGAGAAGATAAACGATCAGATTGGTTTTAGAATAATAGAGACAAAGGGTAAAGAAATATTGCTGAATGGAAAAAAGGTATTTCTCAGAGGGATAAGTATTCATGAAGAGGCTCCGTACGAACGAGGACGGGCATGGTCGAAAGAAGATGCCGTAACACTTCTTACATGGGCAAAAGAGATGGGCTGCAACTATGTTCGTCTTGCACATTACCCTCACAACGAAATAATGGTGCGTGAGGCAGAAAAATTAGGTTTGATGGTTTGGTCTGAAATTCCTGTTTATTGGACTATTTCGTGGGATAATCCTGATACATACCGGAATGCTCAGAACCAGTTGTATGATATGATCTATAGAGATAAGAACCGCTGTGCTGTTGTGATCTGGTCTATTGCAAATGAGACTCCTCATAGCGATGCACGTGACAGATTTCTTCGCGACCTATCCCAATATGCTCGTCAGCAGGACAATACTCGTCTTATAAGTATGGCTATGGAAGTAACTAAGGCTCCTGATAACCTTAATAAGCTGGATGACAACATGAACGAATATGTAGATGTTATCAGTTTTAATCAGTATATAGGCTGGTATAGAGCTTCTAATGAGGCTGCACGATTAATGAAGTGGGAGATTCCTTACAACAAACCTGTTATTATCAGCGAATTTGGAGGTAGTGCATTACAAGGTTTGCACGGAGACAAAACCGAACGATGGACAGAAGAATATCAGGAAGAATTATATATTCGCAACCTTGAGATGTTAGATAAAATAGATGGACTATCAGGCTTATCTCCTTGGATCTTAGTTGATTTTCGTTCACCACGTCGTCAGTTACCCGATGTGCAGGACTTTTTTAACCGAAAAGGTCTCGTTTCAAGTTGGGGAATAAAGAAAAAGGCTTTCTTTGTGATGCAAAACTACTATAACAAGAAAAAAACAGAATATAAATAAAAAACAGTAAGCTAAATGACAAGAAACTTATTATCCTTTTTTGTTCTCTGTTGTATTTCTGTAGCCCCTGTTCTGGCTCAGAAAACGAATGCGATTTACAAGAATGGTTGGATTGATTTCAATAAGAACGGAGTAAAAGACGTTTACGAAGATCCTTCGGCAAATATAGACGATCGGGTTGTAAACCTTCTGTCTCAGATGTCAGTAGAAGAAAAAACATGTCAGCTTGCTACGCTCTACGGATCGGGGCGTGTGCTTCAGGATATGGAACCTACTGCTGCATGGAAAAATGAAGTATGGAAAGATGGTATTGCCAACATTGATGAGCAAGCCAATGGAATAGGTAAATTAGGAGAGCAACTCTCTTTTCCTTATGCCAAAAGTATAGAAAACAGACATGCCATTCAGCGATGGTTTGTCGAAGAAACTCGTTTGGGTATTCCTGTAGATTATACCAACGAAGGTATTCGGGGGCTGTGTCATACCAAAGCAACTATGTTTCCTGCCCAATGCGGACAGGGAGCTACATGGAATCCATCTCTTATACGTCAAATTGCGGATGTCACAGCTAAAGAAGCAATAGCTTTAGGATATACCAATATTTATTCACCTATTCTGGATGTCTCACGAGATCCTCGTTGGGGGCGTGTTGTTGAATGCTACAGTGAAGATCCTTATCTGACTGGGACATTGGGAAAACAGATGATAGAGGGCTTACAGTCGCACGGACTTGTTGCCACGCCCAAGCATTTTGCAGTGTATAGTATTCCTGTTGGGGGAAGGGATGAGGGTACACGTACCGATCCTCATGTTGCTCCACGCGAAATGAGAACTTTATTGTTAGAACCCTTTCGTCAGGCTTTTCAGGAAGCAGGAGCTTTGGGGGTGATGAGCTCCTATAATGACTACGATGGAGAGCCGATAACCGGAAGCTATCATTTTCTAACCGAAATACTTCGCCAGCAATGGGGATTCAAGGGTTATGTTGTATCAGACAGTGAGGCAGTAGAATTTCTCCATAGCAAGCACAAAGTGGTGAAAGATCAGAAAGAAGCTGCTGCTCTTGCCATCACTGCCGGTATGAATGTTCGTACGCATTTCACTCCTCCCAAAGACTTTATTCTACCTCTTCGTCAGGCTATTGATGAGGGACTTGTTTCTATGGAGACAATAGATAAACGTGTAGGAGAAGTATTACGAGTGAAGTTTATTATGGGATTATTCGATAATCCATATAAAGGTGATACGAAAACCGTAGATAAAATAGTACACAGTAAAGAGCATCAGAATCTTTCTTTGCAGGCTGCATTAGAGTCTATGGTATTGCTAAAGAATGAAAGTAATACACTACCACTTTCCAAAGATCTGAAAAAGATCGCTGTTATAGGCCCTAACGCAGATGAAGTTGAAGAACTTATATGCAGATATGGTCCGGCAAATGCTCCCATCAAGAGTGTATATAAAGGTATCAAAGAATACTTGCCAAAAGCGGAAGTGAGATATGCGAAAGGCTGTAACATTATAGATAAGAATTTTCCTGAAAGTGAGCTATATGATATCTCTCTCGATCAGGAGGAGCAGAAAATGATTGATGAAGCTGTTGCTTTGGCACAGACATCTGAGGTTGCTATCGTAGTATTAGGAGGTAATGAAAGAACGGTGAGGGAAGAGTTCTCCCGATCAGAACTAAATCTGATAGGCCGTCAGGAACAACTGCTGAAAGCTGTATATGCAACAGGAAAACCTGTGGTGCTTCTTCTCATAGACGGGCGTGCAGCAACAATAAACTGGGCAGCAAAATATATTCCGGCAATTATACATGGGTGGTTTCCCGGCGAATTTATGGGCAATGCTGTAGCTCAGACTCTCTTTGGTGATTATAATCCCGGAGGAAAACTTGCCGTTACATTTCCCAAGTCGGTAGGGCAGATCCCTTATGCTTTTCCGTTTAAACCTGCTGCCGACTCGAAAGGAAAAGTTCGTGTGGACGGAGCATTATACCCTTTTGGCTATGGGTTAAGTTATACAACATTCGAATATAGTGGTCTGAATATAGATAAACCTCAGATAGGAACTCATCATAATATTACACTGAGTTGTAATGTAAGGAATACAGGTTCCAAAGAAGGAGATGAAATTGTTCAGTTATATATCAGAGATAATCATAGCTCTGTTACTACCTATGAAAAAGTATTGAGAGGCTTTGAACGTATACACCTGAAACCCGGAGAAGAAAAAACGGTTCATTTTACTCTTACTCCTCAGGACTTAGGTTTGTGGAATAAGCATAATGACTTTGTTGTAGAGCCCGGAACCTTCTCGGTTATGGTAGGTGCTTCCTCTGAAAATATACTATTGAAAGGTACTTTTGAGGTGATAAATCCTCTTTAAATAAAACAATTAAAAGGTTGTGTGACCTCTCAAGGCACACAACCTTTTTTATTCTATCTGCTTTGTTTCTCTAAGATTTGTAAAACAGACTCTCTTAATTTATCTTCCTGTACAATAATATTAAAACTACCCCAGAAGTCTTTATCGTATTCGAATCTAGCATCTGAGAAAATTTTATTCACTGCGACTCTATCTTCTTTTGGGATAGGAAGAACGTTTTCTACTTCTGTCATACAGTTGACCATTTCGCACCATACATCTAATGAAGAACTGAATAACCTTCTTTTTTCTTTAACCCTGAAATTAAGGTCTATTCTTATATGATTTATATAATATACACCATCCAGCTCCTTATATGTAAGTAAATAACGGGCTTGTTTAGGTGTGAGATCAAGTGATTTGCTCTTTTTCTCAATTAAAGCCCCCGCTACTTTCTTTATGTAATCCGGATGTACCTCAAATTCAGCCTGTAACAATGCATGGTTCTCTGTGTCAATATACAGATCTCCCTTAAAAAGAGCTTCTTTTATATTTGGTTTCTGCTCGAATGAAATGATATATACTTTTCGCCCGTCTATTACTGTCATGTTTGTATAAGTATAATCATATAACTGATCTTTGTTGTTTGCCAGAAAATCGGGAATAGTTTTCACTATATCCAGTTGCAAGCATGAGTATATTCCAGATCTCATTTTAGCAATAATCAGCTCTTCATGTCTTCTGTCGTTTATCTGCCTTTTCTTTAATAACTTTACCTGATAATTGTCTGAATTATCATTATATCCCGTCTTATATATTTTGAGTACTGCCTCTGTTAAGTCTATATCTTTATTTCTAACCCGGACACCCTCCCTGTAAAAAGCTGTAGAGTAGACGGGAGCTGCTGCATAATTTTGTTCTCTTTTCTCCAGCATTTCTGCCAGTATATCTTTTGGGGTGATAGCACGTACAACTACTTCTTGAAGAGGAACGATTTTAGGCTCCAGCGAAAAAGCCATGTATTTGTCTGCTAATAGAAATGTTTTAACATTTCCGCTCTGATAGCCGACATGTGAGAATCGTATTGATGATGATAACAACGAATCGGGTAAAACTAGCTTGAATTCGCCGTCCTGATTCGTTATTGTACCAATAGGATGATCTGTTATTCCTACTGCTGCATAGGGTATGGGTGTGCCCGAAAGTTTGTCGTAAAGCTGTCCATGGACTGTAAATATTTCTTCCTTCGGGGGAGCTGATTCTGATGATGTTTCTTGCTTTTCCTCTCTTGGTGAAGAGATGAGAATGTAATTTTCTATAATGGACAATCTTATATTTTTGTTTCCTGTTATTGTATATATTGCCTCTCTTATAGTGTATTCTCCTTTACTTATGCTTGCAGGCTTATTGTTGTCAATTACCTCACTGTCATATATAAACAGAAAGCCTGTTTTATCTGATACGTCTTTTAATAGTTTGTATATATTTTCTTTCTTTCGGGGCAATTTAATTTTACGATCCAATTCCCCATTGTCTGCTTTTACTATTGTAGATAATAGCAAATTGGTAAATAGACAAATGGTTGTCAGAATCGTTTTATACATTCGTTTCTTATTTTGAGATCATAATGATATTTCCTTCTTCTTTGTACTGTAGGTTGAGCGCTACACAGATTAATTGTGCTATCACAGTTGTCGGTTCTTTGTCAAAAGTTACAGTCAATAGTCTGTTTTCTATTTCAGGACTTATTTCAATTCTCTTTTCTCCCTTTATATTCAGATTTATAACTTTCACTATATCAGTAAGCCGCTCTTCTTTAAAGTGCATTTGCCCCATATATTTATTGAAGATGTATGGATTTTCTGTCGGGGAAACGGATAACTGCCCTTTACTTATTTCTGCTGTTTCTCCTTTTTTTATTCTGAAACTTTTATTACTGCTTTTTATAGTGACCGATACTAATCCATGCTGTACTGATAAAGAGAAAATGTCTTTATTAGTGCAATTAACATTAAAAGCTGTTCCTAATACTTCTATTCGGACAGATTCTGTTTCTATAATAAAAGGCTGCTCGGGATTTCGTGCAATGTCGAAATAAGCATCGCCTTGTAAATATATTTGACGCTTATCTCCTTCAAACGATTTCGGATATTTCAATGAAGTTTCGGTGTTTAAGTAGACGATAGAGCCATCATTCAGCGTTTTTACTATTATCCCTGTCTCTTCATAATTTTGTAATGCCAACATTTCTTCGTCTCTGTTTTCTTTACTTAAGGCTATGTATAATCCTGAACAAAGAATACAAAGTACGGCAATAGCAGCAACCCATTTTAGAGAATAAGGAAGTCTCTTTTTCTGTACTTTTTCGTCCGGTAACAAGCTGTCTTGTTTCAGACGGCTATGAAGAGAGAGCCAGGCGTTATCTGTTTGTTTTTCTATTTTGTTTTTCGAAATCATAATCTGTATTTATAATACTCTACTTCTTTTCGTAATGTTTTTAGAGCTTTTGTTATTTCTGCTTCTACTGTTTTTATCGAGATAGAAAAAGAGTTGGCTATTTCTGTATATTTCATTCCATCGAAGCGGTGCATCTCAAATATTTGCTGTCTCCGTTTAGGCATTTTTTCGAGAGCTTTATTTATTATTGCGGCTAATTCCTCATATTCAATTTGCTCCGAGGGATTTAGAAAAGGCTCTTCTTTTTCGTTTATTATACTTTCTTCGTGACGTAGGCGGACATTCCTATGTTCAATATGTTGAAAGCATCGGTTGCGCACAGATACATATAGATAACTTTTTATAGATTTGAATATTCCCAGCGATTCACGATCGCGCCATAGGATATAGAATACATCCTGTACTATTTCTTCAGCTATCTCAGTCTGTTTTGTAATGCTAACAGCATAGAGGTGCAGAACGAAATAATGTTCTCGGAATAATTTTTCGAAGGTATTGACATTCCCATTCTTTATTTCTTTTGCTATTAGTATTTCATTCAACATAAAAGCAGGATATAGAATGTAAATAAGTATGATTCAAATGTATAAAAAGTTTTTATCAATCCGGCTATCGTTGCTTTTTTAGTTTGTCTATTGCTGATTCCAATGATTCTGTTGGAGGGATGATGTTATATCCTTCCCAAAAGTTTTCATCATAAAAGTCACCTACTTTGTCTGATAATATTTGAGTGGCTTTAAATACTAATTTATTAGGAATGGTAGATACATTTTGAATTTTACTATCTGTTACAACCATCTCTGATACCACTGTATATCCGGTAGAGAATAGCCTGCGTTTCCAATCGCATTTGAATCGGACCTCACTTTGTACATAATGTAAATAACTGCGTCCATCTCTTTCTCTGTATGATACAAGAAATGAAACCTCTTCGGGCTTGAAATGCATATTGAATGGTTTCTTTCTTAATATAGCTTGTGTTGCTTTATTCCGATCGTCCATGCTGAGTTTAAACTCAGCCCTTGAGAAGGTCAGTGTTTCCTGATCTATATATAAAGTGCCATAATGTAGAGGATAGGGTAAAACAACCTGAGGAACAAAACTCACCACATAATGTAGCTTTTCATCAATCATAACAGGCTTCTCCATTTTGAATTTATAGTGAGGAAGATTCTCTATGTTGAGTATCAGGTCGGGATTCTTTATTATATCTATATATATGGATAGATTAGGGCCTCCCTGTAGCTTTACGATCAGTGTATCTCCTTGTTTAGGGCTAAGAAGCGTTCTTCCCTTCGTTACCTGCACCCGGTCTTTATCTACATTATTTACATTGTAAGATGTTTTGTATATATCGACTACAGCTTCTGAGATATTGATAAAGCTACGTCTCTTTTTTACTGTTTCCCGATAGAAGCCTGTCAGAAGAGAGGCACTGGTGCTATAATTATCTCCTATTCTGCGAATAGCTTCTTCTACGAGCTTTTTGGGATCGGCAATTTCTACAACTACTTCTTTAAGTTTATTCGTATTTGCAGGTAAGAATACAGTTACATTCTCTATATCAGTTGCTCCTATGGGAATCCTGATCGTTGAATAACCAATATGAGAAACTTCGATGGAAACGGCGTGATAAGAGTTCTTTATCTTTATAGAAAATTCTCCATCGGCGTTAGCTATGGTACCGATATTACTCCCCGGAACGGTTACACTCGCATATTCTAGTTTCTTCTTTGTCCTTTCGTCTTTTATTGTTCCGCTTACAGTCTTGTAATCCGTTGTTTGTTGCCCATATACATAAAAGACACTTACAAATAAAGAAAAAACAAGCAACAGGCATCCTGTTTTGTTTAATATTGCTTTCATAATAATATTCTTAAGAAGTTGATAAATACGTTATCTATTATTATGATCGCTTAGCTGCAAAATACCCTATACTTTCTTCCCGTTTTAACAATAAATATAAATACCTCGCCAATTCATAGGTGAGGTATTTATATTTATAGAGTTAGAAATCTTTCTGAAAATAAAGATTCTTCTACTTATAATTTTTTCAATCCTTTAATCTGAGCTTTGTTTGTAACTGGCATTATACTAATAGCGTAACCTCCTCCCGGTGCCGATTTTTGTTTTAGTTTCGATTTGTTGGTCACTACTACTTTTCTTATTTCGTATGCCTGAGGGTTTGTTTTATAATGAGCGTCTTTTACGTCAGAATATATTGTTGCGATATATTGCTTATCCCCATCGAGGAAATCGAAAGTAACATTCGATTCAAACCCTTTTTCTCCTGCAACATTTCCTATAAACCAATTGTCTCCACCTTTGGCTTTACGTGCTATGGTAATATATTCTCCGGGTTCTGCTTCCAGATATTTACTTTCATCCCAGTCTATTGCCACATCTTTTATAAATTGGAAAGCATCTATAAAGCGTTCGTAGTGCTCGGGAAAGTCAGCAGCCATCTGCAACGGGCTGTACATGGTCACATATAAAGCCAGTTGATTGGCCAAAGTACTATTCACATGTGATTTATTATTCGGATTGATTTTCTCGATATCCATTTCGAATATTCCCGGAGTATAATCCATCGGGCCTCCTATAAGGCGGGTAAATGGCAATAATGTTACATGATTTGGCTTGCTGCCTCCGAATGCCTGATATTCAGTTCCACGGGCAGATTCGTTGGCAATAAGGTTAGGCCATGTGCGTGATATTCCTGTCGGGCGTGTAGCCTCATGCGCATTTACCATTATCTTATATTCCGCAGCCTTTTCTATAGCATACTGGTAGTGGTTGTTGAGCCATTGGCTATAGTGGTATTCTCCACGGGGTATCATGTTGCCTACATAACCACTTTTTACCGATGGATAGCCATTGTCTACCATAAACTGATATGCTTTGTCTAAATGCCTTTCGTAATTACGTACCGAACCAGACGTTTCGTGATGCATAATCATTTTCACTCCTTTGCTCTTTGCATAATCGCGTATTTCATTTACATTGAAATCGGGATAAGGCGTAAGAAAGTCGAATACATAGTCTTTCGAATTTCCGAACCAATCTTCCCAACCGATATTCCATCCTTCGACAAGCACACCATCAAAACCATGCTTTGACGCAAAGTCTATATACCGTTTTACGTTTTCGGTAGTTGCACCATGGCGCCCATGTGGTTTTACTTTTGTGTAGTCCGTTACATCGAGTTGCACACTAGGTAGATCGTAAGTATATGACCATTCGCTTTTTCCGGTAATCATTTCCCACCATACGCCAACATATTTAGTCGGCTTGATCCATGATGTATCTTCTATCTTGCAAGGATCGTTCAAGTTGAGTGTAATGTTGGAAGCTAATATATCACGAGCATCGTCACTTACTATTACGGTTCGCCATGGAGTATTGCATGGAGCTTGCATATTTCCTTTGTTCCCGTTTGCATCGGGTGTAAGCCATGACTCGAAAATGAAGTTTTTATCATCCAGATTCAGATGCATGCACGAATAGTTGATGAGTGCTGCTTCATGTATATTGATGTACAAGCCCTCATTTGTTTTCATCATTAGCGAAGTTTGCACTCCTGTGGGAGAGAATGGAGTTTGCGATGCATTTGGCGTAATGGCACTCTTCATCAATCCTCTTATCTCCGACAAATGAGAAGTAGTATAATCATATTCTTGAGTATCATAATCGCCCGGAATCCAATATGCAGTGTGATCTCCTGTCATAGCAAACTGAGTACGTTCTTCCTTAATTACAAAATAAATTAGATTTTTCTGCTGTGGAAATTCATAACGAAAACCGAGCCCGTCATCAAATAAACGAAAACGAATAACCATCAGTCTGTCTGTTCCCTGTTGGTGGAGGGTTACCGCAAGCTCGTTGTAATGATTGCGGATATTTTTGGTCTCACCCCATACGGGTTGCCATGTTTGGTCGAAGGAGATTTCTTTTGAATTGACCAGGTCAAAGTTGTCGTATAAGGATGTTTTGGGATCTTTGTTCTCTGATTTAATATCCATTTCTGCTCCAAATTCGATCTTTGTAGTATTACCTACAAGCTTCAATCCTAGTTTACTCGGCTTTATAACCTCTTTTCCTTTATAGTCTAACTTATATGTAGGGATACCTCCTTCTCCGACCGAAAAGGTCATAGAAAGATTACCATTGGGTGATTTCAGATTCTGTGCTGTTACCATAGTCGATAAAACACTTAAACACATGATAAGGATCAAATTCTTCATTTTTTTACTCTTTGTTTTTAACTAAAAAGTGACAAAAGTGACACATTTTATACTAATTTTTTTGTTACTTTTTGTATGTTCCTATTTCTCATAAAGCTCTATATATAGATAACTATTTGAGAATGATATTCACATTCTTTCTGTTGTCAGGAACTTTTACCCAGCATTCTTTTGTTGTATCGTTCCAAGACCATTCGAGAGAAGAGAACTCTGTGTTGAGTTTGCTTACTATAGCTTGTTCTTCTACTGCTTTTATGGCTTTTCCGTCTACAGAAACAGAAGTGGGTTTATTATCTATATGATATTTTAGAATAATATTCCGTTTTTCCGATTGTTTAAATCCTTTGTCGTTTGGAATAATCTCTGAGGTATATCCATCGTTTAGAGTTGTACAACTGAATTTTGTTTTTGAGTATACATCTTTCAGATAATCGAGATTCTCCCCTTGGTCTTCATACAACTCAAACGTTGCACTCTCGTCCTCGTAATTAGGAAATATGTGTACAAACAACGGATAATCTTTTTGCTCGTGGATGTATTGCATTACAGGCATCTGAGGAACTATAGAGCCTTTCTTTACGAAAATTGGTATTACACTCAGAGGCGCTCTGTATGCTATTCTTTGTCCTCCAAGATAAACGGTCTTTTTATCGTTGAAATCTATCCATTCTCCTTCCGGCAGATACACGCGTTTTACCCGTTCTCCTTTTTTCAGTACGGGTGCAACAAGAATTTCAGCACCGAATAAAAATTGGTCTTCTGTCTTTATGGCTTCTTCATCGTTAGGGTATTCCATAAACAGGCCTCTGGTAATAGGAAGACCTTTATCGTGTGCTATTCGCGAATAGGTGTACAAGTAAGGAAAAAGCTGATATTTCAGTTCTATAGCTGCTTTGCTGTTTTTCTCAGCAACGTCTCCGAACATCCACGGCTCTGCTGCATTATCCCCTTCGTGATGAGCACGACTGAGAGGATTGAATACTCCGAACTGCATCCAGCGGGTATATAGTTCTGCCATTGCCGGATAGTCGGTAATGTCGCCACAATAACCTGAAATATCTGTAGTCCAGAAAGGAATGCCGCCCAATCCCGCAGAAATACCTATTGCCACCTGATTTTGAAGTTGCCCCCAACCTTCGAGTACATCGTTACCATTGCCGCTGTCGCCTGTCCACCCAAAAGTGTAGCGTTGTAGTCCGGCGTAGGCAGCACGCGTCATTTGGAATACACGTTTATTGGGATTCCGTTTTTCGAACTGCTCTTTAACAACCCGATCCCATGTCAGTCCGTAAACGTTGTGAATCTCATCGTGCATTCCCAAATGATGCTGCATATTTAGTCTGTCGAGGTCTTCCTCGTTGCTCCATGCCGGTTCTCCCATATCTGTCCAAAAGCCGCTAGCTCCGTCATCTATCGGTTTTTGTTGCTGTGCACCCCACCAATCGGCTACTTCGGGTAGCGTGAAGTCTACTACTCCACAGTTTCCGCCCCATGGCCACGGCATGTCATAGGATTTGCCTGTGCGTACATCTTTTACCAAATAACCTAGCTTATCTGCTTCTTTCCATTGCTCTTTTGTAGCTTGCGATATTACAGGATCTTGCGAAAGAATCATTTTAAATCCTTGTTCTTTCAGTTTAGATAGCATAGCCTTCGGATTGGTATAATTACCTTTTCTCCAATTGAAATCCTGAAGTCCTTGTGTCCAGCCTATATCCTGATAAATGATATCGCAAGGTATCTGACGCTTGCGAAACTCGGCTGCGATTTCAAGAGCCTGACTTTCTTTTGTATAAAGTCCTCGACATTGAGAGAAGCCTAATGCCCATTTCGGAGGCATAATAGGTTTTCCTGTCAAGGCTATATATTGTTCCTGTATTTCTTTATAATCTTTTCCAAAAATGAAGTAGTAAACAAATTCTCCGTTCGGAGCTTCGAAAGAATAATATTCGTCAGACTCTGTTCCGAACTTGAACTCTGTTTTATAAGTGTTGTCGAGAAATATACCATAACGGTAGCTGCTCATAAAAAACGGGATGCTCTTGTATAGAGGGTCTTCTGTTGTACTGTAGCAAGGTTTGTCGCTGTTCCACATCTTGTATTCACGCCCCCGACGATTAAGAGGGCCTGTCTTTTCCCCCAATCCGAAAAACTGTTCGTCTTTGCGTAGTATCTTATATGCTTTTTTCGTTGAGCCATCGGAAGTATGTCCTATCTCTTTATAGTCACTGAATATCAGTTTTTGCCACTTGTCGAATATTTGTAACTGCATCGGGCTTTTGTTTAGGCGAATGCGCAGTTTGGAAGTATATATTTCATAACATGCAGGCTGTTCGTCTACATTTATTTTTCCTACATCTTCCAGATTCTCATTCACGACGGCAAAAGACTCGTTCCTGCGAGAAAATTTCCCCGCAGGGTCGAACCATACTTTGATAACCGAACTACTTTTTATATCCAATGATAGTTTGCTGCCATCGCTGCCATTGAAAACGATTTTGCTGTCATCCTGCGTATAGGATAGACATTCTTTACTCTTGTCAGCTACGTTTGCAAGCAGACTTAGCGGAATAAGCAAAAATATTATTATATATATTCTCATCTTTTATTTACCTTTTTTCTTAATACCCTAATATTCGATAACCAGCATATCCCAGTATTTTAGTTGGGGTAGAGTCAGAGATAATTCATTTCCTGTCTGGGTAAAATCTAGAGTTTGAGTTACACCTCCGTTTATGTCAGGTGATGCTACCCATACACGAGAAACAGTCTTTGTTACTACTATTTTTACTCCTGCTTCGTTTATAGGAGACGCTTCCTGCTGTGTACCATTGGTATCGCGCCATTCCATAGAATTAGCATTTGTGAAATTGATAAGGTGTATTACGTCTTTGTTTGCAAACGTCTTTCCTGTAACAGCTATATTTCCTTTGTCGGCAGGCCAGTTGTTTATAGAAAGTTTACCATCGCTAGACTGTACATTGAATGCAGAAGGGTTACCTCCATCTCGTAATATGTTTTGATAAGCTACCAAAAAATCATAATATGAGATCAGTGCCTTTTTTAACTCCGATTTCATTTGTAAATTAGAATTCGGAAAGTATTCATTAGCCAGATAATGTTCTCCTACCTCAAGATGAGCTCCTCCAAAAGCAAATATTACAGCATTGGTGAGTAATATGCCCGGAGCATTGACGAAGCCATAGCCACTCGATTTTGCATAGTTCATATATGCGGCTAGTACTGTACTCTTAGTGTTGTTACTGTATGTATTATTGTTCAGAATAACCTGAGCAAGATCTTCATAAGTCTTACTTTCGTCCCATACTTCGGTATAAAGGAAGTCTACATCAGAAGTTCCGATATTATTTTGTCCGTATTGGCTTACAGCATTCATTACAAGTCTTTTGTCAGGGTTTTCCTGCTTCATGGCAGTAATGAATGGTTTGTATGTATCTTCGAGTTTTACGACATTACCGCTGTAATCATATACTGTCCCTCTGTTGCCAAGTTGGTCGATATGGTATCCGTCGAAGTTGAAAACTCTGTACACATCTTTGTTTCGTTGAGCCAGATAGTTCTGCCATTCGCTATTGCCCGGATTGGTAAGGTAGATACTACTACGAAAAGGAGGATCGAGATGATGATTGTCTTTCTCGGAATGATTCGCATCTTTATATATATACCATTCATCTTTTACTCCATCAGATGAGGCATTGCTAAGTGCTCCGAATGCAAGATTATAAAACATCGTTTTCATTCCCTTATTATGAGCTGCGTCTATATATCCTTTTACTGTGCTCAGATAATTGGTTCTGCCAATAAGGTCAGGCCATGAAGCGAGAGGATTGTCTGCTGTGCCTGCCAGCGGTCTTTGATGATCGTACATCCAGTCGTAGAATTGAACCCCATTTATATGATAACGATTCATTACATCAATGTTTTTTGCCATTTGCGCATCTGTCATTTTTCCGTATGAAGAAAGGAATCCGTAGCGGGGAAACTTCTTCCAATCAGAAGATACATCGACAGCGATACTATGATAGATTTTTTCTTTCCCGTCTACTATTTCATAAATGTCTATCAAATAACCTTTATAGTCTTCATTTGGTGTTGTCCAGCTCCATGATGTTCCGCCAAGATTTTCTTCTTTCAATACCTGTCCTAAGTGTGAATAACGGACTTTGGGATTGCTACCCGGCTTATTCTTTAGGGAAAAAGATACGGTTTCACCGGGTTTATAGACAGCCTTATCTGTATTCAGATCTATACTCAGGTATGTGTCTCCGTATGTAACGGGATCTTTTTTTGTGTCATAATAGTCTTCACAGGATGAGAGTAAAAACAGGCACAGCCCTATTATGAAGAAGTTATATATTTTTCTCATGATACATTCTTTTATCTCTGCATATTATCCTGAATCAGGAAAATCAATTCCCCATTCAGGGTACAGAAGTTATTTTATATTTTTTTTATTATAACAGTTTCTTTTAATTGATCCAGTTCGATACTATATGTTCCTGCGGTCTCTATTTTCCATTTATTGTCAAGGCCTGCTCCCGGATTGCTGAAAACCATCTGCTGCACATCATCGCTTGGTGCTTTATTGGCTTCGGTGGCAGTAAACCAAGCTCCGTTCCAGTCGCTTTTCTTATCGCAGGTAAACTTCAGTTCTCCGGTTTTTAATGCTCCTGTCCATGTAAATACATGAGGATTGGAGGTGGCTGTCATCGGGGTCGAGTTACCTATATCCCACCCGTTAGGAGTAGCTTCTCCCACAAGGTAAATCATCGCGAATGGGGTGAAAGGAACAATATCTATTTTCATGAGGCGTGTATCCAGAGAAATCTTATATATGCCTCCTGAGATATCCCATTTGTAATCATTTTCTCCACCGGGTTTTTCATTCTCAGACCATTTTACCACATCCAGATTTGTTCCTGCCGGAGTTTTGTCAATTGCTGGTCTGAGGAATACTACGCTTGCATCGAAATCTGCTTTTGTCGCTATTTTAAATTCTCCTCCTGCCGAAAGATCTGCATTGTAATGAAATACGTATGGATCTAATGCGTCTACTGTCATTGCCTTAAAGCTCCATCCCGAAGGATTACCTACAAACCATAGTTCGGTATACTCTGGCCCGGCACCTTTTTCTATATGGAAAGCAAGAGTTATAATGTTTAGAGTTATCTTGTAACTTCCTCCTTCTGTAATTTCGAATTGTTCATCATAAGGATCATCCCCATTTTCGCGGAAATACAATTTAGAATTGTCTGCACCTTTGTTGTATGATGGAGTAAATTCTCCCAATGTTGTGATAAACTTAAATTTACCGGGAGTTAGTTTACCTGTCCATGTAAAGCCGCCCGGAGCGCTTGTTACTTTAGTCAGTGGTGTTGCATTATCTGCACTCCATCCGTTAGGCGTTGCATCTCCTATCAGATACAAAGCTTTCGATACAGGTTTGTAAGTTGTCACTTTTATTATTACAGGGGCTGATATTTCGGGTTTTACATTGTCGTTATATATGGTTGCAGTTACACGAGCCTCTAACTCTACACTATTCCCGGCCTCTTGTCCAAAAGTATTTAGTAGCAGGTTATTAAATTCCTCCATCTTATATGTTTGAGAGAAGATGTTTCGCCCTAAGTCTATAGATACAGGATCTGCAAAATTGTTCCCTTTTATATCCAGTTCGAAAAGATAAGTTATAGCCGCATTCGTTCCCTGATTAGATCCGGTTGTCCAATCGAATGAGATCGCATTATTCTCAGGATTCAGTACATCCAGAGTTACTTCGTTTTTATCTGCTTTTATGGCAAGAGGTTCACTCCCCTTGTTGAGTTCCATATTGTCTTCATCTGTACAAGATGAGAGAAACAGAGGCAGAGACAGTAGCAGCCCGAATATTAATTTATATATCGTATTCATAGTTGGTCTTTTTTAGTAGCCTGTATTTTGGCTAAGGTTATGATTAGAATCTATCTCTTTTTGTGGAATCGGGAATAATAAATGTTTCTTCGAAGCATTTACTTTTCCGATGGAATGGAGAAAATTGAGAGCATATTGTCCGCCTTCCCAACGAATCATATCGAACCAGCGATGACCTTCGAAAGCAAGTTCTATACGACGCTCATGCCTTATTTTGTCGCGCATCTCTATTTGGGTAAGCCCTTCTACATCTGTACGATCTGTGAGCCCTGCTCTCTTACGTACTTGATATAGCGGCTCTTCTGCATCTTCGGTGCTTCCTAATTCGTTAAGAGCTTCTGCCCACATAAGTAATACATCTGCATACCTGAGAACGACAATGCTAGCCGAATTGGTATTATAATCGGGAGATATAGACAATGGTACTAAAAATTTGCGTACATTGTATCCTGTGCCCGACATGGTTTTCTTATAAGCTTTTCCATCGAATGGGGGGCAGCCCTCATATAAGACCGTTTTCTCTTTACGCAAATCACCATATTCATACCCACCTATAAACTCTTGAGTAGGTTGGTTCCATCCGTAACCTCCACCTACCCATCCTGTTCCGCGTGGTCCCATATATGTACTTAACCAACAAGCCTGATTTGTATCATCCCAAAAGCCTGCTTTTGTCAGTCCCAGATACTGTACTTCGAAAAGTGATTCGGCTGTGTTTTTGTTAACTTTTTCTCCTCCGAAACACAAACTGTAGTCGCTATTAAGGGTATAACCTAAGCTTTCTACCAGCTTACACATTTCTATACAGTCGCTATATTTGCCTAAAGTAAGATATACTTTTGCCAGCATTCCGGCCGCAGCTCCTTTCGAGGCTCTGCCTTTATCGTTGTCGCCATATTCTTCACGTGTAGGTAGCAGGCTGATCGCGTCTTTCAAGTCGGGAATAATGACTTCGTTGTATATTCTGTTTTTGTCTGTTCGTACAGGTTTTAGATCATCACCGGGTTTGGCAGGAGTTAGGCTGAGAGGTACATCTCCGAATAATTGTACGAGGATGAAGTAGTAGTGAGCACGAAGAAACTTGGCCTCTCCGATACATCTGTTTTTTATTTTTTCTGATATATTTAGCCCCGGAACGCTTTCCAATACCGTGTTGCAATAAAGAATACCCGGATTCGGGCCTCGCCATATATCAAGAGCAGCAGCATTGTCTGTTCCTGTTATAAAGTTTGCCAACTGTACTGTCTCTATACCGTCCTGACCACCTCCGGCTCCTACTTCGCTGTTTCCGGCGACTATGTCGAGTGTCCACATACGCATGTTGTATAGCTTCGGGCGCTGCAAAGGCTGATAAGCTCCGTTGGTAAGGGCAATGGCTACAGCTTCGTCTTTTATAACTTCGGCACTCGGGTCTTCGTAAGAAGTCTTGTCCAGAAAGTCTGAACATGAGCCGAAGATTGTAGCTATGGAAAATAATCCTATATATAATATTTTCTTCATAATGATAATTTTTTCGGGTAGATTAGAAATTGAGATTTACTCCAAAACTTATTGTGCGGGTAAGAGGATATGTGCTTAAGTCTACTCCGTCTACATTTACCTCAGGATCAAATCCTGAATACTTGGTGAGAGTAAATAAGTTTTGACATGAAACATAGAGTCGGGCATTATTTATAAATGCTTTGCGTGAGATTGCTTGGGGTAGGGTATAACCTAATGTCAGATTTTTTAGGCGGATGTATGATCCGTCTTCAATAAAGCGAGTCGAAATTCGGCTGTTTTGGTTAGGATCGCTGAATACTGCACGTGGTACACTATTGCTGGTCCCTTCCCCAGTCCAACGGTCTAATACTTTTACAGTCTGATTTTCTACAATAGACATACTTTCCTGCCACATTTTGTTTGCATTCAATATGTCGTTTCCTGCTACTCCTTGAAAGAATATTTGTAGATCGAAATTCTTGTATGCAAAACTATTATTGATAGAGAAAGTCCATTCCGGTGTAGGGTTACCTATAAAGGTGCGGTCGTTATCATTTATTACGCCATTGTTATCAAGGTCTTTGAATCTTATATCTCCCGGTGATGTGCTTTTAGCCGGATCGCTACCTTGAAACTGGTATGCATAGTTATTAACCTCATTCCAGTTCTGAAACAGTCCGTCTGTTACATAGCCATAGAAAGAACCGATAGGCTGTCCGTTTACATTTACTTTACTGAAAGTGGACAGATTGATTTCTCTGAAATACATTGGAGCTCCACCATTAAGCTCTTCTACTTTATTTTTGTTGAAAGAAACATTCATGTCTGTATTCCATTCAAATGCGCCTCTTATATTTTGCGATGAAATGGTTAATTCCCATCCTGTGTTTTTTACCTTTCCTGCATTAATTTTAGGAACTTCGATGTCTGAATAACCTGTTGTTATAGGAACTGCCATTTTTACAAGCATGTCAGTTGTCTTTTTTATATAAGTGTCGAATGTAACGTTGATGCGTTGTTTCAATAGACTGAAATCGACTCCTATATTGCTTTGCTTCACCGTTTCCCATTTGATGTCAGGGCTAGGCATTATAAACGGATATAGGGTTGATACGGCTGTACCTCCAAATACATATTGTCCTGTTTTCAGACGGGTAATGTGTGCATACTCGTCCAAATCATTCTGATTACCTGTTACTCCATATCCGGCTCTCAGCTTGATGTCTCCTACAATATTATTCTTTTTATAAAAAGATTCTTCCGAGATACGCCATGCGGCAGAGAATGAAGGGAATGTTCCCCAACGATTCTTTTTTGCTATACGCGAAGTTCCGTCTCTACGAACAGTTGCTGTCAGTAAATATTTGTTGTCGAATGTATAGTTTGCTCTACCCATAAACGATAACAGAGCCCAGTCTTTCATTGTTCCCCCAGCCAGAGGGTCTAACAATCCATTGTTCAACTGGTTGTTCGAATCGGTAAGAAATTCTTTCTTACTTGCTGTCATATTATTGTATACATTGTTTTGGGCACTTGATCCTACCATCAGGTTGAGGCTGTGCTTTTCGTTGAATGTATCCATATAGGTGAGTGTATTATCCCACAGATAAGTAAGGCTTTTGTGAGATTCTTCATATAGTTCTGAGCGTGGAGAAGCTATCGGTTTCCATTCATATTTAGGATAGAAATTTCTTTTATCCCAAAATTTGAAATCAATACCTCCCAAAGACTTGAATATTAGTTTGTCGAAAAGGCTTATTTCAGCATATACATTGCCCAGTACATTATAACCTTTGGTTTGTTCTTTATTGATAGTTGCAGTTCCTATAGGGTTGCGCAGATCTCCATACCATTTCCCTTCCGATCCGGGTCCGCTATATGTTCCATCTTCTTCTACGATGGATTGAGTAGGTAATGCAGCCATTGTTTCGCGTACATTGAACGACCCTTTCCTTTTTGTATCATGGCTAAGTGTGAGATTGTTACCCAGTTTAAGCCATGGACGCAATTTTGTTTCACTATTCATCTGCACAGTATAGCGTTTGTATGATGTGTTGATGATGATACCATCCTGATTGAGTACACCCGCAGATACATAATAGTTACTCTTGTCGGTTCCTCCCGAGTAGGATGCTGTATAGTTTTGCATAGCGGCAGTTCTGAAAAGCGCATCCATCCAGTCGGTGCCCTTACCTAGTTCAGTTGGGTCAGCAAAATCAGGACGTTGTGCTTGTCCATTATTCTTCATCATTTCGTTGTGCAATGAAGCGAACTGTGATGCGTTCAGCATTTCAGGAACACTCGTTACATGCTGAATTCCATAATTTGCGCCGAATGAAATAGTACCATCACCTGATTTCCCCTTTTTAGTGGTAATAAGGATTACTCCGTTTGCTCCTCTCGATCCATAAATTGCTGTAGCTGATGCATCTTTCAGAATGTCTATTGTCTCTACATCGTTTTGATTCAATGCGCTTAAAGACAGGTCGGTAGGTACTCCGTCTATTACCAGTAGCGGATCGCTGCTATTGATTGTGCCTGTACCTCTGATGCGGAATGTAACGTTGCTTCCCGGTTCTCCGGAATTTACAACCTGTACTCCGGCAGCCCGTCCTTGCATAGCCTCTCCAATATTAGCTACAGGCTTATCCTGCATAGCTTTAGCTCCTACCGAAGAAACAGAGCCTGTGAGGTCACTCTTTTTCATCACACCATAACCTATTACCACTATTTCATCCAACATCTTGGAATTTTCTTTCAGTGTGATCTGAAAGTTAGAAGCTGAGACAACAGATAATTCTTGAGAGATAAAACCAATATATGAAACTACAATGGTCGAATTTATAGGAACGTCTAATACAAATTTCCCGTCCACGTCCGTAACAGTACCTATTGTTGTGTTTTTTACAACCACAGAAGCCCCGATGACGGAAAGTCCGCTTTCATCTAATATTGTACCTGTGATTTTTTTCTGATCCTGAGCCAGGAGATTCAGGTGAAACAGCAAGCATGCGAATATTATACATATACGATACAGGCATGTCTTAAATTTTTCATTTGTCATGGTATCCAATTTAAAATTAAGTAATACAGATTTATAGTGAGGCTTTAACAAGTTGGAAGACTTTTTAACCTACGCTCACAAAAATATTCTACATCTCAAAGAAGAAAAACTCTATATAGAGAAAATATAGATATTGTTTTTGCTTAATTGTTTTATTATGTGGTTATTATGTGCTTTGCAGGCGCTTTAAAAAGTGGACTGAGTATATGGAATCTTATTCTCTTCTATTTAGAGATAGCACCTATTCTCATTACGAGCGATTCAAACTCTTCTCGTGGAACAGCAGCCTTATTTCTTACTCTCGTCCGGTAATTGTAAATTGTATTGGCAGAATAATGTAAGAAGTTAGCAATTTTAGAGCTGTCGGTAATTCCCAAGCGAATGAGGGCAAAGATGCGTAGTTCTGTGTTTAATAATTCGTTTGTCTTAAGTATAAAGCGCTCTTCTTTGATAAGAAGTGAATTGAACTCTTCGACAAAATTAGGGTAAAGATGTAGAAATATATTGTCAAAATTTTCAAATAGTTCTTTCAACTCGTTGTCTATCATATCATGGGATTTCAACATCTTGTACAATTCGTCGAGCTTTTTCTCCACTGCTTTTTTATTGAGAGTATTCTGATACTTTTCTAGCTTGCTAATGTACATCGAGCATAGGTCGAGGAAATGCCCTATATATGTTTCTTTTATTTTATTAGCTTCCGAAAGCTCCAGATTCAGGTCTTTTAGTTGGTTGTTGCTACTTTGTAGATCGGTATTCAGTTCGTTAAGTTTCACATTGGTTCTGTAAAGCTCTCTTCTGATACGTGACAAACGCTTCATCTGAAGGTAGACGTATACTACAGCTATAATGAGAAATAGAGATAAAATACTTACCAAAACCAAGAATATTTGTAGTTCTTCCTTTTGCTTGGTTATTTTATCCTGATATGCAGAATCTATAATAGGAAATATTTTAGATACTTCATAAGCTCTCAGCCGTGCGTTGCAAAACATAGCATCTTCCATCGAGGATTTAATACATCTGTATGCATGTTCTATATCTTCTGTCTGATAGAGGACGGAGGCTAAAGCCTGCATCGAGGCGTTTTCTTTTATTGTATTTTTTATGTCGCAGGTAGCCGATACAGCAAAGTACTTTTTCTCGAGTAGAGTATTTCCTTCTTTCTTATATATATTGGCCAAGGCATAAGCTAAAACCGCCCTCTCGTGGTCTTCAGTTTCCGATTTATTTAATAAGTCGAGTAGTATATTTTTCGCTTCATTCAGTCTGTTGGAATCATATAGCTTTTCGGCAAAAACAATCTGATAATGATTTGATTGAGGATTTAGTACACTCAATAGAGAATCTCGATAAAGATCACTCTTTTTAGTATATTCGCTGGGGTTGTTGTAGGAATAATAACTGTATAGAAGTTTGTATGTATCATAATAGTTTACCAACAAACGTTCGGGCAGATCGGTGCTATTCATTTCCTTTAGCAAATCTACAGCTTCGATATATCGGCCAGCCACTGCAAATAGTGAGGCTAATGTGAGCTTCGACTCTGCTATTCGGTCGTTGTCTCTCTGTTTGTTGGCAATATTCAGATTTTCTTTTACAAAGTATATTGCCGAATCGGATCTGAATGTTTTATATTCATTATACAGCTTTATATTTATATCATACTTCTGCCCGTCGTTGATGTTGGGCGTTTCGAGCATCTTTTTTATTTCAGTAATCTTTTTCTCTTTCTCGTGAACAAATATATCTTTGTTATCCAGAAGTTTATATAAATTAATCAGAGTGGTGTCACTTTCTATATTTGAAAATGAGTTCAAACTGATAATTGTTAATATAAAAACTATGAGGATTTTCTTCATAAATTGAGATCTTGTATGGTTAGAATACAAAGTTATAATAATCAGGAAGATTACTATCGCTCTGTTGCTGGTTTTAACCTTTGGATAAAAGAAGACTTGACAGAATAACTATCTTTGCAGACGACCTCTTTGCCTACTAATTAGCTTAAAGATCCAGACAAGCTTCCCGACTACCGTCTTCTAAAACCTTAATATGTACATTTACTGTATCTTTGGGCAGAAGGCTCTCTATCTTTTCCGGCCATTCTATAAAGCACAGACTACCACTGTAAAAATAATCTTCGTAGCCAAAATCGAATGCTTCTTCAATCTTGTTGATACGGTAAAAATCGAAGTGATAGATAAGTTCCCCGCTATCGGAGCGATATTCATTGACTATGGCAAATGTAGGACTATTGATTACATCCGAAACACCTAGATTTTCGCAAATTGCTTTTATCAGAGTTGTTTTGCCTGCTCCCATTTCGCCATGAAAAGCAAATACTGTATTGTCTCCCATTGCTTTAATGAACTCAATGGCTGCCTTATCTATTTCTGATAGGGAATTTATTTTTATATTCATTGGTCTTTTTTTTGTAAAGATAAGCTAATGCTTTCTTTCTTATTTAGTATTTTAATTAAAAAGATACTTCGTTAATGTATTGTTTACTGAACTAAAAAATATTTACCTTTGTTATAATCTCCAAAAAGTAATACTATGGATGTCGGTTTTATCAGTTTCACTCAGATTTTAAGTGCTTTTGTTGTCCTGTTCGTCTTAATTGATGTACTCGGATCTGTACCTATATTTCTTAATTTTAAGGGTGAAGGGCGTGATGTGAATCCTATGCAGGCGGCTGTATACGCATTTGTCATAATGACAGCCTTTCTTTTTATCGGAGACTGGGTGCTGAAACTTTTTAATGTCGATGTGTCTTCTTTTGCTGTAGCAGGGGCTCTCGTAATATTCATTATTTCCATAGAGATGATTTTTGGAGTAGAAATCTTTAAAAATGATGCTCCCGGAGGCTCTCGGACGCTGGTTCCTATTGTATTTCCATTAATAGCCGGCCCCGGAACTTTCACCGCCCTATTGTCTATGCGGGCTGAATTTTCAGTGCTTAATATAATTATTGCCTTGTTCTTAAACATGGTGATAGTATTTCTTGTTCTTAAATACCTCAATGTTGTAGAACGTTTGGTCGGTGTCAGTGGCGTTTATGTAATGCGTAAATTTTTTGGTATAATCCTGATGGCCATAGCTGTCCGACTGTTTACAGCTAATATAAATACACTACTGGCGAGCCTACAATAAAAGTAACAAAAACTATTCGAGACTATTCTTGTCTCTGTATTCTTTTGGAGTACAGCCATATTTTTTCGAGAAAGCCTTGAAAAAACTGACACGGTTGGCAAAGCCCGATTTAAAGATAATTTCATCAATTGTCAGTTTCGATTTCACGAGTAAATCTTCGGCAACATATAGTCTGCTGTCTCGTATCATATCCGCTATGCTTACATCGTTTATTTCTTCCATTTTGCGGTACAAGTTGCGTGTGCTCATATTCATTTTCATGGCAATAAAATTAACGGACAGGTCTTTGTTCCGGATATTCTTATTGATGATATCAAATATATTCTTGATTAGTTTTTTATGTTCTTTATGCGTTAGTTTTCCGTTAGCTAGCTCAAAAGCACTCAAAGGGGAAGAAAAGTAATCCTTCAGAGCTTCTTTGCGTGTAATAAGTTGCTTTACAGAAGTCTTCAGATAATCTACATTGAACGGTTTTGTTATATACAATTCTGCTCCTGCATTAATTCCTTCTATCTGTTCGTCTACTTCGTGTTTCGCGGATATAAGGATGAGAGGGATGTGAGCTGTTTCGCTATTAGATTTTAGCTCTTTAGTAAAACTTATACCGTCCATTCCTGACATCATAACATCGCAAAGTATAATGTCAGGATGTATGTCTTTTAAGATTTCTAATGCTTCGGAAGGTCTGTCTGCGCACATTACATTAAAATCGTCGGCAAACACTTCACTAATAAACCAAAGCATTTCCAATTCGTCATCAATGATTAGTATTGTTGGTTTTGTTTCATTAAATGTGTATTTTGGCAAAGAGGTTATTATATTGTTTTCAGCTTTCATCGGTTTAATCTGTGATAGTTGAACTTCTGCTACTCCTTCTGTATTTGCTTCTTGCCAAGGTAGCTGTACGGAAAAATGTGTCCATTCGCCAATAAGACTTTCTACGCTTATATTTCCTCCAAGTAGATTAACCATACTATACGATATGGCAAGCCCTAAGCCGTTGCGTGACCATAAGTTGGAACGTTCCTGATTTTCGAAATTGTCGAGGATACTGTATCTGTCAAATATTTTCTTAATATCTTCTTCTTTCATTCCTTTGCCGGTATTGGATATGATAAGATTGAGACTGTTTTCAATTAACTGTAACCGTACCTTGATATTTCCATTGTTTGTTGTGTACTTCAACGCATTGGAAATAAGATTGGTCATTATGGTGATAATAAATTCTTTGTCGGAATTCCATTCTGTAAAATCAGGAATGTCTTTTTCCATCTTTACATTGCGGTTTTCTGCCATCTCAGAGAAAAGATCAATAACCTGATTTGCAACTTCTGAAGCGTCTATCTTTTCTATTTTAGGTTTTTTATATCCTGTTTCTACACGGCGAAACTCTATCAGATCTAGGATAAGCGTATTGAGTCGTTGGGCATTTTGTTGAATTACTTGTGTATAGCGGGAAACAAATTTGTCTACATTCTTGTGTGTCAGAATTTGATTGCAAGGTCCATATATCAATGTTAATGGAGTACAAAACTCGTGAGCGATGTTCGTGAAAAATCGCAGTTTAGATTCGTAAATATCTTCTTTGTGTTGTTGCTCCATTTTTCGAAGTATGCGTATCTGCTTTTTTCTGTTCTTTATCATTATCCATTTTATGATAAGAGCTATGGTAATAAGAGCTAAAATGAAGTAGATGAGATAGGCTAATGTAGACTGATACCATGGTGGTAGAATATTTATTTTGATAGAATAGACAAGGCTTTCTTTACTATTTGCCCTATTATAGTATTTTACAAGTAAGGTATATTCCCCAGGGTTAAAATTTGTAAATGAAACTGTATTCGAATTGCCGTTATCTATCCATTGATCGTTCAATCCTTCTAACTTATAGAAGTATGTATAATTATTTCCATTGAGATAGTCTATTGCAACAAAAGATAGAGAAAAAAAGTTTTGCCCATAATCCAGAGTCAATATATCCGACTCTTTTTTATGGGAAAGGAAATCCATTATATTGTAGTTTCTCCCTAAAATGGTCAGATGATCGAAATTAATTGCTGGCATATACTCTTTCATCTGGTAATTGTTTTCTTTAATGGATATAAACCCATTGATTCCGCCAAAAAATAATGTACCTGTCTTCTCATCGCGAAATGCAGCACCATCACTGAACTCGAAAACATTCAATCCATCCGAAGATTCGTATGTTTTAAATGTTCCATCTTTCGGATTATAGTTAATAACTCCCCTATTGGTACTCAACCAAAAGTCGTCATTATTTCCTCGGAGTATGCAGTGTATTGTGTTGTTCGGGAACCCATTTGTCGTATTTAGAACTTCATAATCTTTATCAGATTTATATTTAATAAGCCCAAAACTAGTCCCTATAAGATAATCCCCAAGCTGGTCTTTTGTTATAGAGAAGACTTCATTGATAGTTTTATTTCCTATGTTGTCAGGGAATTTAACAGGCTCTACTCCAAAAGTATTGGTGTTTATTTTAAAAACTCCTCCTCCTCTGTTGGCAAACCAGATATACTTGTCATTTTCGGGATATAATGCGAAAAAATAGTTTGACGAAATGTCTCCATCACTTCTTACAAACCGATTCAGAACTTTCAATGAAGGCGTATTGCCATTCCATACTATTTGAGCTTTAATGGCTCCCATTCCCACGCTGGCAAGCCAGAGTATCGAATCCTGTTCATATATGTCGTGTATATATTTAATTTCAAGCCCATTGTGAAGCAAGGAGATGCTTTTTATTGATTTGTCGGCATACGAGTAGTAATTAAGCCCTTCTTCATTTCCTATCCATAAAATGGGACGTTTACTTTGTGCAAAAGAGTATACTGAGTTGTCTTTCAGGTGGCTATTGCTAATTGTGAGATTTTCCATTTTGCAATCGAGTACATTCTTACTTATGCCATAATCATATATTTTAAGAATCCCATCTCCTTTGCTGCCGATCCATAAAGTTTTTTCGTCGTCAATGTACATAGCCCTTACCGGACGAGACATTCTTAATGAAAAATCGTTAAATAGAGTAGAACGGATGGAGTACGAGTTGTTAGAATAAGAATATACACCTTGCCCATCAGTTCCTATCCAGACTATATCCTGATGTTTGTCTTCTATCAAAGTGAATATTCCACAATTAATAGGTATCTTCTCTGCAGAGTATCCTTTCTCCTGTTTGGAGGTTTTTCTTAATACAAATAGACCATTTGTTTTGAAGCCTATGAAATAGTCTTCATGGAATTTTATTATAGATGCCACAATTCCGTTTTCTTGTATTTGTTTTCGTATATCTGCAATGAAAACCGTTTGTCTGGTCTTAGGATCGAGCTCGTAAAGATGGAAATCGCTATCGACATAGAAAACAACATCTTCTTCATTAAAACTGTACAAGACTGTTCTTCCATGAATATAATCCTCTTCCTTCTTCAGACGTAAATTCTTATTCTCTGTCTGGATACTAAAACAAAGACTATGACCATTCTTAATAAAAATCCAGATTTTATCCTCATATATAAAGAAATTCAGTATATCATTGAATACCAAATTAGGAATATCTATTTTTTCAAAACGGTTTTCTTCTTTCAGATAATAATAAATACTATTGTCTCCTTGAATAATGAAGAGATTGTTATGTGAATCTTTTTCGATGAAAAGGACTTTATTGAACATGTCGAAATGCTCCAGTGAGTTCGTTTTCTTATCATATTTATTTAGTCCGTAATAAGTTTGTACCCATAGTACTCCGTCATCGGTTTCTATAATGTGATCAATAACATTACCCGACAGAATGTTGTTATTATCTTTCGGCTTATAAGCAGTTACACTCCTCCCGTTATACATGTCCAGCCCATCGCAGGTTCCGATCCATAAGAGCCCTGTATGATCCTGGCAGAGAGATGTTATAGAGTTGTTAGATAGATTGTCTCTGTTTGTAATTTGCTTCAGATTATATGCTTTCAGAGATAGACTGATGAAAAAGCTAAGAAAAAGTAAGAGAGCTGAATGATGTTTTTTCATTGATATGTTTTTGGCAAGATTCTTAACAAATATAAGTAAAATAGAATACAGAATATCATTCACAGATAAAATTAACAAACGTCGTAAATCTTTTATAAATAAGCTGTCTAAAACCCCTCTGATAAAAGATTTACAGGATTGTTGCTGATTATTAATGTTTGCGACAATATAGTTAACATATATGCCATAAACCTAAATAAGGAATGCTTATGCGTTTTTTTGAAAAATACATTTTATATTTGTTTCTGAAAATAACATTTGTCTAATCACCAAACCAAAGTCGTTTATGAAATGGAATAATACAGTTGCAATAGCGATTTGCTCATTACTGTTTTATAATTGCGGAACAACGAAACAACAAGACTCTCAGGAAAAAGAAATAATACGTGCAGAATCGACTCTCGATTCGCTTTATAAATACTACTCTGTAACAGATGGTAAACTTCTTCGCGAAACTTTTCCATTCAACGAAAATCATAAAGCAACCTATCTCGCCTCGGAGCAACATAACGAGCCAAATCAATACTCTTTCCTTTGGCCTTATTCCGGAACATTTTCTGCTGTTAATGCATTATTAGAAGCTACAGGCAATAAAAATTATCATAGTTTGCTAGATGATCAGGTGTTAGAAGGGTTAGAAAAGTATTTTGACACTAAACGAACTCCCGCAGCCTATGCTTCTTATATAAATACAGCGTCAGAGTCGGATCGGTTCTATGATGACAATATTTGGTTAGGGATTGACTTTACAGATACATATATGATAACCAAAGAGGTAAAGTATCTTGATAAGGCTAAACTTATATGGAAATTTATTGAAAGCGGAACAGATGAAAAATTAGGCGGAGGAATCTACTGGTGTGAGCAAAAGAAGACAAGTAAAAATGGATGTTCCAATGCTCCGGGTGCTGTATATGCACTTAAATTGTTCGAGGCGACAGGTGATAGCTTGTTTTTTGAGCAAGGGAAGTCTTTGTATGAATGGACATATAAGAACTTGAGGGATAGTGTCGATAATTTATACTTTGATAATATAAATCTCGAAGGCAAAGTAGATAAAGCAAAATACTCTTATAATAGTGGGCAAATGATACAAGCGGCTGCATTATTATATAAACTCACCAAGGAGAAATCTTATCTTTTAGATGCTCAGAAAATAGCAGAGTCTTCTTACTCTCACTTCTTCGATGAATTCGAAACGCCTGATGGAAATAAGTTTCGCTTGTTAAAAAAACGTGATATATGGTTTACAGCAGTTATGCTAAGAGGTTTTATTGAACTGTTTTATCTGGATAAAAATCCTGTTTATATTGACACTTTTTATCTTAATCTGAACTATGCATGGGATAAAATGCGTGATGAAAACGGACTTTTCAATACTGACTGGAGTGGAGTAGTAAAAGATGACAGCAAATGGTTACTCACTCAGGCTGCTATGGTAGAAATGTATGCAAGAATAGCAATGGTGAAAATGAAGAAATAGCCCTGTGTCTTGGTTAATATTCATTAAAATGCAACAAAATTGAAGTAAGTTCTTCATTTTAACTATGTAAATAATATTATTTCAAAATAATAATATAATTTAGAATTACGAAATTGATATATGAGTACACAGAAGACTTACTAAGCTAAAGCTAAATCTAAATTACAACCAGAACCATGAGCATTTTATTTACACTGATTGTTGCATTGGGGATTATTTCCTGTTTTGCCGTATATTCTGTTTTTTTCGCCTCAACAGATATTGAGTTGTGGGGAGAAGAATTGGAATAAAAACGATTTAAATTTGTAAACATATCGGCAATTATTAATTACCAAAAGTCATTTAATAATTTGCCGATTTTTTTTAAACTAAAATATATGAAAAGAATTTTTTATGTCCTTATCCTGATAGCTATATCGGGCGTATTGAATGCACAAAAATTGACGGTAGCATCGTACAATATCCGAAATAATAACAAATCGGATTCGGTAAATGGAAATGGCTGGTATCTGCGTTGTCCTGTAATAAGCCAGCTGATTACTTTCAATGATTTTGATATAATCGGAATGCAGGAAGTGTTGCATGGGCAATTAGAAGACCTGTTGGCAAACTTACCCGAATATACATACGTAGGAATAGGGCGTGATGATGGGAAAACAAAAGGAGAATATGCTCCCATATTTTATAAGAAAGATAAATTTAAAGTATTACAAACAGGGAATTTTTGGCTATCAGAAAATACCGATTATCCCAACAAAGGCTGGGATGCAGCATTGCCTCGGATATGCACATGGGTAGAGCTAAAAGATAAAGATAGTAAAAAGAAAATATGGTTTTTCAATCTTCATATGGATCATGTAGGAGTGAAAGCCAGAGAGGAAAGTGCCAAGCTGGTATTGCAAAAAATAGAAGATATGTGTAGTACTAAAGATATTGTTATCCTTACAGGGGACTTCAACGTTGACCAAACACACGAAAGCTACAGACTGCTGGCCAATTCCAACATTTTGTCCGACTCGTACGAAATAGCCGGAATCCGTTACGCATTGAATGGAACTTTCAATAACTTTGATCCTAACCTTAAAACTGATAGTCGGATTGATCATGTATTTGTTAGTAAAGGAGTATCTGTTGAGAGATATGGAATACTGACAGATACTTACCGCTCGGAGCAAAGCTCAGGAGAGAAATTTCAATCGGGCAATTTCCCAAAAGAAGTATCTTTGCAAAAATTTGAAGCGCGTATTCCTTCAGATCATTTTCCTCTTAAAGTAATTCTAGATGTTGCTAAAAGGAAAAAGTAAACAATAATCTGCCTGTGGTTATTCTTACGTCTTTATTCGGTAGAATTACTATATCCATAGTCCTAATTTTCAAAAACTTTGCTTACCTTTGGGCGATTTAAAAAGTTTAGAAAAAATATTTATGATGAATCCGATTACAAAGAGTATCGATTTAGGTGATGGAAGGACTATCACCATTGAAACCGGAAAATTAGCGAAACAAGCCGATGGGGCTGTAATGGTACGCATGGGAGACACTATGTTGCTGGCTACAGTTACTGCGGCAAAAGATGCTAAACCGGACGTTGATTTTATGCCTTTACAGGTAGAGTATAAAGAAAAATTTGCTGCATTTGGCCGTTTCCCGGGTGGTTTTCAACGTAGGGAAGGACGTGCTTCTGATTATGAAATATTGGTATGTCGTTTGGTAGACCGTGCTCTTCGCCCGTTATTTCCGGACGATTATCATGCCGAAGTATTTGTGAATGTTATATTGTTTTCATCTGATGGTAAAGATATGCCTGATGCATTGGCTGGTCTTGCAGCATCGGCAGCATTGGCTGTTTCTGACGTGCCATTCAACGGCCCTATCTCGGAAGTGAGGGTTGCCCGTATTGATGGACAATTTATTGTTAACCCTACTTTCGAACAATTGGCGCAGGCCGATATGGATATTATGGTAGGAGCTACTATCGATAATATTATGATGGTAGAAGGTGAGATGAAAGAGGTTTCGGAAGATGAAATGCTCGAAGCTATCAAGGTTGCACACGAAGCTATCAAAGTACAGTGCCAGGCTCAGATCGAATTGATGGAAGCTGTTGGCAAAACTGTAAAACGTGAATACAGTCACGAAGTAAATGATGAAGAACTGAAAAAAGACGTTTGGGCAAAATGCTACGATAAGGCTTATGCAGTAGCTACATCATGTAATACTAACAAACATGAACGTGGCGATAACTTTGCGGCTATTGTCGATGAATATAAAGCAGGACTGACAGAAGAGGTATTAGCAGAAAAATCATCTTTGATTTCTCGCTATTACCACGATGTAGAAAAAGAAGCAATGCGTCGTTCTATCCTTGATGAGGGTAAACGTCTTGATGGCCGTTCTACTACCGAAATACGTCCTATTTGGAGTGAGGTAGATTATTTGCCGGGAGCACATGGCTCAGCTGTTTTTACCCGTGGAGAAACTCAGTCGCTGACAACTGTTACATTAGGTACAAAACTAGATGAAAAAATCATTGACGATGTACTTAATAATGGTAGAGACAGATTCCTTCTTCATTATAACTTTCCGCCATTCTCTACAGGAGATGCTCGTCCACAACGTGGCGTAGGTCGTCGTGAGATTGGACATGGTAATCTTGCTCACCGGGCACTTAAACCAATGATCCCGGCCAACTACCCGTATGTTATCCGTGTGGTTTCCGATATTCTTGAATCAAACGGTTCGTCTTCTATGGCTACTGTTTGTGCAGGTACATTGGCGTTGATGGATGCAGGGGTTAAAATTAAGAAACCTGTAACAGGTATTGCAATGGGGCTTATTTCTGAAAAGAAAGGTACTAACTATGCAGTACTTTCAGATATACTTGGAGATGAAGATCACCTTGGAGATATGGACTTTAAAGTTTGTGGAACAAGAGATGGTATCACTGCTACTCAGATGGACATCAAGGTTGACGGTTTGTCATACGAAATTCTTGAAAAAGCATTGAATCAGGCAAAGGCAGGGCGCCTTCACATTATGGATAAAGTTCAGGAGACACTAGCTGAACCACGTCCTGATTTGAAAGATAACGCTCCTCGTATTGAAGTTATCATTATCAATAAAGAATTCATCGGAGCTGTAATTGGCCCTGGAGGAAAGATCATACAAGGTATTCAGGAAGAAACAGGTGCTACAGTTACTATCGAAGAAATAGATGGTTACGGACGTGTTGAAGTTTCTGCAACCAACAGACAGTCTATAGAGGCTGCTGTAGCCAAGATTAAAGGTATTGTTGCTGTTCCTGAAGTGGGAGAGGTTTATGTAGCTAAAGTTCGTTCGATAATGCCATACGGAGCATTCTGCGAGTTCCTTCCGGGAAAAGACGGATTGTTGCATATCTCTGAAATATCTTGGGATCGTATCGAGGATATGGAAAAATCGGGATTGAAAGAAGGTGATGAAATAGAAGTAAAATTAATTGACATTGATCCTAAAACAGGTAAATTAAAGTTGTCACGAAAAGCGCTTCTTCCTCGTCCTCCAAGACCGGAAAAGCCTCTTCAGAAAAACAATGACGCAGGTAATTAATCAACTATATACTAATTAAAAAGTGAGCGGTCTGAAAACAGAACCGCTCATTTTTTATATTATGGGCTAATCTTCTTGAATCTTTCGATCGTAGATAATACGTTGTTGATATATTTCATTGTTTCTCCACCTCTGAAATATCCACTTTTGCACACCGGATCGTTGTAGTATTCGGGATTACTTTTCAGTTCAAGGTATTTCTGCACGTTTCCATCCCAGATATAAGGATTTGCACCATATTTTTTTGCCAGCGCCTGAGCATCGTTCACATGCCCATTACCCGCATTGTATGCAGCCAGTATAAATTTCTCTCGTTCCGGCATTCCTTGTACATTCTTAAAAATGCGATCCAGCCTGTCCAGTAGTTCTATGGCTGCACCTATGCTAAGATCGGGATTCATTCTGTCTTCACTGGTTATTCCTAGCGATTTAGCTGTACGAGGCATCAGCCCCATAATGCCTGCTGCCCCTGCCCACGAAGTTAAATTGTTTTGGAATCGCGATTCGTGATAACAGATGGCCGCAACAAAGCGCCAATCATATTTTGTCCCTTTAGTATGTTTCTTAAACAGTTCGTCATATATTGAGATTGCCCCTTTGGGTAGGTTTTTAGGGACTTCATAGTCTCCTTCGAATGGTTGTTTGCTAAGTTCGAAATATTTTTTTGTAATACTCCTATAAACAGGTGTATTGTCATTAGATGCAAACCACTCATTTAAAGCCTCTGCCAATTTTGGTGCATCTTTTCTTACAGCCCACGAAGAGCGTTGTTCGAAGCTTACTTGTAGAGAAATGTTTATGTTTCTGTAATAGGTTCGATTTAGTTTTGCTATATATTCGTCTGCTATAGTATATTTTATTTTGCCTGTCGATACCATTTCTATCAGATCTTCGCTAGTGATGGTGTCTTCATTTACAGTATGTATTTTTATTCCACCTCCCAGTTCCGAGTCCAGATTTAAAAGGCGCTGATGATATTTGGTATTGGCTTCTACATACACTTCTTTACCAAGCAGTCCGGTCACATCATTTATTATTGTGTCCCTTTTGTTGGCTTGCTGCACAAGCACCTGATGAGTTACTTGCTGCAATCCGCAATATGTGACCGAATCTTTCAATTCGTTTTGTATAGGAAGCTCGTATGCAATCAAATCTCCTTCTCCGTTGTTCAGCATTTCTACCAGCCGCTTTACGTTCTCTGCTACCTTCACATTGAGCTTAAGCCCGTGATGGTCGCAGAAATCTTGAGCGAGATCATAATCATATCCCATTGGCTCTTCTTTATATATAAAATATGAAGTGGAGCTATTGAGAGTTATGATAGTCAATTCTTCTTTGGCTTTTATCTGCTCGAAGTCATGTGGAGGCAGCTTTTTTTCTTTGCAAGAAACGAACAGGCAAAGGCATGTAAGAATGTAGGTGAAATGTTGCTTGCTCATGATAATTAGTCTTGAGATTTTTACTTTAACAAAAAAGTAACAAAGGTTACACTTTTCGGGTGTTTTTTATTTGTTACTTTTTTGCTGTATTTATCTATTGTTTCTGTTATAGATAAACTTATAATCAGAACTTTATATTGCGTGAAGTTATATCTTCTACCTTGATATTGTATTCTGCTACTACGCTGTTTACTATATGCTCGGCGGTCGGTAAATCGTTTATCAAAGAGCTGATTTGTCCTATTTCCAATTCACCATCTATAAGGTTGCCTTCGAATATTCCTTTTTTGGAACGTCCACGGCCAAGTAGTTCACGCATTTCCTCTACTGATGCTCCACGATCTTCTGCTGTTTGCACCGAATTGTAAAACTCATTTTTGACCAATCGGGTCGGACTTAGCTTTTTAAGAGACAAAATAGTATCTCCTTCTTTAAGTTCCAAACAAAGGTCTTTAAATTCTTGCGAAGCTGAACTTTCCTGAGTGAGAGCAAATCGTGTTCCCATCTGTACGCCTTCTGCTCCTAAAGCAAAAGCGGCAAGCATTCCGCCTCCTGTACCTATCCCTCCGGCTGCAATAAGCGGGATAGATATGCTTTGTCTTACTTGAGGAATGAGAACCATTGTCGATGTTTCTTCTCTTCCGTTATGCCCTCCGGCTTCAAAGCCTTCTGCTACAACAGCATCTACTCCGGCTTCTTCACATTTGATCGCAAATTTGGAACTGGATACCACATGTGTTACAATGATACCATGCTCCTGCAATTTTTTAGTCCATAGTTTCGGATTTCCTGCTGAGGTGAAAACAACCTTTACTCCTTCCGAAATGATAATATCCATAATCTCCTCTATCTGAGGGTACATTAAAGGGACATTGACGCCAAAAGGTTTGTCTGTTGCAGCCTTACATTTTTGTATATGCTCGCGTAGCACTTCCGGATGCATCGAACCGGCTCCTATAAGCCCTAATCCGCCTGCATTGCTAACGGCAGAAGCTAAACGCCATCCGCTGCACCAAACCATTCCTCCCGATATTATAGGATATTTTATACCAAATAGAGATGTTATTCTATTGCTCATTGTCGATTTATTATATATAATTAAAATATTATTGTTTTAGTTTTTCCAACTCTTCTTCTGTGATGTATATTTCCTTATCACCTTTCATTTTAGCATCACTTATTGCCGACTGTATGCTGTAATCCAGGAATTTACCCCTCGATAATTCTTCTACCTCATCTATTGTTATACTTGTTTTTCCTTCCGGGATTACTTTTTCTGTAATCTCAGGTTGCTGATTATATATACTTTCTTCATTAAAGATGTTTTCATTTGAAGTTTCTCTAACTATCGGTGTCATCTCTGGTTCTTCTATTTCCTCTGCAACTGTATATTCCGGAAACGTATCTGCTGTTTTCGGTTCCTCCATTAATACCATATTTTTATTGTCCTTTACAGAATCTAAGATATCGAATATATTTACAGTCGGTATCGGAAGTGTTACTTCTTCCGCCTTAACTTCGACAAAATCAGTTTCCTCTTTTTTACCTTCTTCTTCATTGATATGAGAAGAAGGATTATTCTGATACAATATTTCGTTTAAAACTTCTTTTATTCTCTCTACTTTCCTTCTCTCTACTTCATATATGCGGTTCAGATCAGCTATATTTCTATTATGACTTGGTAACTGAGCAAAGACCTTCACTCTGTTGAAGCACTCTATTGTTACCTGTGATTTGTCAGGGATATTTGTTATCAGGGTAATAGAGATTACAGCATCGTTAGTTGTTTTTACCGAAAAGTCTTTCAGAGCGCTGTAAGAAAAGTCATATGTCTCGTCGTCGGTCGTGAAACTAAATTCCTCCTCCTCTGGATATACTTCGAAGGTGTAGAAGTCGAAGTCGCTCTCTATATATTCGCTATCATATCCCTCGTCATCGGACGATTCCGCCAATGTTGTATGATGCGATTGCCATCTGTCATCAGAACTTTGACTTTCTTCGTTGCCTTTGAGAAAATACTGAACTATCTTTACTATAATTGCAATAATAACGAAAATCGTGAATATGCTCATCTCTTGTTAGTTAGTTTGTGATTTTATTTAAAATCTTGTTTATATACAGATGTTATAAGTTTCTCCTTGTTGAGTTCTATTTTCAGTATATAATCGAAGCTCTCTTTTTTCTTTTTTTTACTTGTAAATATCACCTCCTCTTTCATTGGCAAAGTAACAAAATAAATTCCTTTGTTGTCTTGTATCGCTTCCAGAGATTCTATGGTCGGCGTATATGTGATACTTCGTATAGCATTCTTTTTCATGCTGTTTTTTATCGAGTCAGCAACAGTTTTTCCCGATTGCTTTTGTGTATCGAAGAATCTATCTAAAACGGTAGTCGAATATTTTTGTATATTCTTACTGTTTGTTGATGATAGAGCCTTAAAGAATTCAGAGACTATTTTTCTCAATTCGAATAGTCCTTCTCCTTCTATTGTTTTTAGTTGATTCAGATAATCATATTTTTGTTGGGCTATTTCTTGATATTCTCCATTATACCGCTCTATTTTTACATTTTCGAGATAAGCAAGATAGCTTTCAGCTGTATTTTCCTTTTCTGTTATTATCCAGCTGAGAGAATCTATTGTGTGACGAATATCCCTGCTGTATGGTGTTTCTGGATGATCTCCCAGAAATCTGAAAAGAGCATCTACATTATTTGAATTGCGTAAAGCTTCCCATTCTTTTTTCTCTTTTTCGCGTAATTCCCTTATCTTACTTTCCGCCTCTTTGGCATACCTTCCTTCCGAGAATCGAACCAGATATTTGGAATAGCCCAGAGGTGTATTTTCTTCTATACATTTATTCCAATATGCCATCTCTGCTTCTTCCGAACTTCTGTTCTGAGCAATATTGTATGAACTGACAATTCCTGCAATTATCATAATCGCAATTCCTATTGCTACAAATATATAAAGTTTTTTATTACTCTTTTGTGGTGCTGCAAACTCTACTTTATCGTCAGCATTATCTATATCAGTATCACTCTCTTCAATCTCGTAAACCGTATTTTCTATCTCTTTTTTGCGTAGTTCTTCTCCTTCTTCTTCCAGAATTTCTTCTACATTCTGATGAGTGAGAAGTTCGTCGGGATAGGCATTGCGTGCTATCTCCTTACAGCTGTTGCAAAAGGTTTGTCCTTCATCTGCCTCTTTTCCACACAAAGGACATTTGTTTTTACCGTCTTCCATAATATTCTAATTGTTATCTGGGTACAACAAATATTTTTTCCTCATTGTTTTGTATGTATTCAAATCTTTTTCCCATGTTTTACGAATACTTTCTGCCGAAAGCCCTTTTACTATCTGCATGCGTAAACTATTAGAACCTGCCAACAAATCCATAAACTTAGGATTGGTAAAAAAAGCAGCTCCTTGTCCCGATTTTTTATAGAAAGATATTAAATAACTTAAGTCTATTTTCTTTTCTACGTTCATTGTTCGCAAGTCTATTCCATAACAGGCTTTATCTTTGTTCAAAGGGTTTCGGGCTCCCTCCATCGATTGTGGTGTGAATGTAAATTTTCCATATTTCTTATTAGTACCTCCTAGCACCTGAAAAGGGTAGTCTGTACCTCTGCCTACACTAACCCCTGTAGCTTCGAAAAAGCACAGGGAAGGATACAAGTCTATAGCTTGTGAGTTTGGAAGATTGGGAGAAGGTCTTACCGGCAATTCATATAATTGCCCATGTATCCACCCTTCTATAGGGATTATTTTCAGATTACACCTTACCTTCCCTGAAAGCCACCCCTCTCCATTAATCATTTCTGCAAGCTCTCCGACTGTAAGCCCATGAACTACAGGAATAGGGTGTATTCCTACAAACGACTTGTATTTCGGATTTAATACAGGTCCATCGACAAAGTCATTTGGGTTAGGACGGTCTAATATTATACATTGTTTTCCGCTTTCGGCAGCAGCCTCCATCACATAGTGCATAGTACTGATATAGGTATAGAAGCGAGTGCCTACATCTTGTATATCGAATATAATAACATCTATATTCTTTAATTGCTCTACAGTGGGTTTATAATTTTTTCCGTATAGCGATATGACGGGAACTCCCGTCTTACTATCGACTCCGTTATTTACTTTCTCCCCTGCATCGGCTTTTCCTCTGAATCCGTGTTCAGGCGCGAATATTTTAACTATGTCTACATTATTGCTTAACAAGGTATCGAGTAGATGAGTTCCGTTTTTTAACAGGGACGTCTGGTTTATTACTAAAGCCGTTTTTTTATCTTTGATCGCTGTTAGTAGTAAATCCATTCTGTCTGCTCCTGTTTTTATATTTGGGGGTAAAGCATAAATACATGAGAAAAAAAGCAGTATTAACAGTGATAAAAGAAGAACCTTTTTCATTTGTCGGATGTTTAAATACAAATTTACATATTTTTAAATAAATTATAGAGTTAAGAGTAATGAATACATTAGCTATCATCGAAAATTTTTATAAAAAAGACTCTGACCTTTACAATATTCTGGTTCATCATAGTACAGATGTTACAAATAAGGCATTATCTGTAGCGTATATACATCCCGAGTTGGATATTGATGTTCAATTTGTGAAAGAGGCAGCAATGCTTCACGATATTGGGATATTTCTTACTAATGCACCATCTATTCACTGTTATGGTATAGCTCCCTATATTTGTCATGGCTATTTAGGTCGTGAAATCCTTGATAAACTTGGGTATCCCGATCATGCTTTGGTCTGTGAACGACATACAGGGACAGGTATTTCTCAAGAAGATATAATAGCGCAGAAGCTTCCTTTGCCACATCGCGATATGTATCCTATAAGTGTAGAGGAACAAGTAATTTGTTTTGCTGATTGCTTTTTTTCGAAGACTAATATAGGACATGAGAAATCTATAGATGAGGTCAAAAAGAGTTTGTTCAAGTTTGGAGAGCATTCTGTGAAGCAATTCGAGGAGTGGGTAAAAGCTTTCTTGTAACGAATAAATTAAATGCAAGTGTGAAAATTACACAAATTTTATATCTTTGCATGTTCTAAATTAACAAATTTATTGACAAAACAATGCACATATGAAAAAATTATTGATCATCTTTTTTATTTCTTTTCTTTCTGTTTATGGGGTTTCGGCGCAAGATCAGGAAGGGAAATTCTCTTTAGCCGGAAACCTTAGTTATGGAACAAAGATAGAGTCACTGGGGCTTGGCCTACGTGCTCAATATGGTTTTACAGAGAATATCAGAGGGGCTTTGGAATATAAATATTACCTTGATAGACGTAATGTAAGTGCATGGGGAACTACTGCAGATGTTCACTATGTATTTGGCGTGTCCGATGCTGTTTCTTTATATCCAATCGGGGGATTGACTTTTTCCAGATGGACATTAGATCTGGGAAGGACTAATATTCCGGGGGTAGATCTAGGCGAACTGGAAGCCAAGACCAGTGAAAACCGCTTAGGTCTTAATCTTGGATTTGGTGGTCAGATTGCGTTAGGAGATAAGACTTTCTTGCAAATAGAAGCAAAAGAAGCACTTATAAAAGATTATACTCAGTTTGTGATTTCAGTTGGTTTTATGTACCAATTTTAAATAAACATAATAAGAAAAGTAGTGTTTAGAAGAGAGAGTTCGTATAGGGCTCTCTTTTTTTACTATGTACAAATAATTATGCTCTAAATTACAAGCTACTGAATTAATTGTCTTACTCTAAAATACTATCTTTGTTGATAAAGGTAAAAAACAAATAAAATGAAGAATATCCCTAAGGTATTTCTTATTACAGTACTATTTCTTGGTTTTATAGATGCAGAAGCACAAAATAAGACAATAGAGGTTGGTGTAAAAGCCGGTGTAAATCTATCAAATCTTGTTGCGAAGAATAAGCCGGATTCTAAGGTCGGTTATCAGGCAGGAGTGTTGTTAGATTTTAACTTAGACGAATGGATGTTTTTTCGTGCAGGAATAGAAATCGCTACTAAGGGAGCTAAGCAAGATATGTTTAACCTGTTCGAAGGTGTTATACTAAATACTCCGGTCGATTATAGTGCCACTTACATACAAGTACCTATACATGCAGGATATAAAATGTATATATCCAGAGCTCTTAACGTTTCTATACACACTGGGCCATATTTCGCTTATGGAGTTGCCGGAAAAATTAAAGGACATGCAATAGCAGAAGACAATACTATAGAAGCAAGCGAAAAAGAGTTTGATTTTTTTGGAAATGCAGGGATCGCTAAAAAAGTAGATTTTGGATTGGGTTTCGGACTTGGATTTGAGCTGAACTCTATTGTATTTGACTTGGGTGCAGATTTGGGTTTGGCCAATATAGCTGACAGAGGTAAGAAGATGGAAATGTTAGGTAGAAATATAGAAATTCCATCGGATGCAAAATTAAGAACAGCAAATATTTATCTGACAGTGGCATATAAATTTTAATAAAAGCTTAATGAAGTATTTAATTAACATCTGTATTTTTTGTTAAAAAATATGTATGTTTGCATATCCTATATAATCGAATTTTAATAAAATTAAAGTCCCTATTTTAAACACAATTAATTTCAATGATTATGAAAACAATGATTAAAACATGTTTTATTGCAGTTGCAATTTTATTAGGAGTGAATGCCAATGCCCAAGACAAACCTCTTGAATTTGGGGTAAAGGCAGGGGTAAATCTGTCTAATATGACAGGCGATATTAATAATACGGATGCAAAAGTCGGTTTTAATGTCGGTTTAACAATGGATTACGCATTAAGCCCAGACGTATATTTGTTGACAGGCCTTGAACTTACTACTAAAGGATTTAAGTATACAAGTAGTCTTGGAAAGGTGACTCTAAATCCTATGTATCTACAATTACCTGTGCATGTTGGTTATAAGTTGGCTGTTGCTGAAGGTACTAAAGTGGTATTCCATGCTGGACCTTATGTTGCATACGGAATAGCAGGTAAAGCTACAGTTAAAAATGATCTCGGAAAAGAAAAGGAAAATGTATTCAGCACAGGAGGCTTGAAAGAATTTGACTTTGGCTTAGGTATTGGTGCCGGATTAGAGTTCGGAAAAATTGGTGTTGGTCTAGGATGGGACTTTGGTCTAGTGAATGTATGGGATGCTGATAATGTTAAGGTCAAAAACATGAACGGCTATCTGTCACTAGGATATAAATTCTAATCGATCGATAGAATATAGCGAATAGAGAAAAGCCCGAATATTTCGGGCTTTTCTTATGTAAGTAACTATTAACCATAACATAAATCCTTATTTTTTATTTAAATACTGAAATAGTTTGAAAATTATAAACAAAATTTACATATCTTTGCAGAAGGTTCATAAACATTATACAGAATTTAAAAACTACAAAACGAACACAAAAGACTAATTTAGATATATGAAAGCTTTTATAAGAACCAATCTGGCGATATTGTTTTTACTGATATCTTGTTCAGTTAATGCACAACAATGGCAAACTTTCGATAGACCATTCGAATTTGGAGTGAGAGCAGGGGTTAACCTTTCTCGGGTTAATGGATTAAAAAATCCTGATATAAGCCGTGTGGCAAATAAACCTTCAGGATGGGCAGAAGATACTAAGAATATATTTGGTATCAATTTGGCTCTTACTTTCGACTATCATCTCAGTCGGAAAGTATATCTGTCTTCGGCATTGCAGTTCTTAACCAAAGGAACTAAATTCGATTTCAGAGAAGATCGCCCACAGTACATTCTTTCCAGTCCTGATAGTAAGATGAATCAATTTTATCTTCAGGTTCCTGTGCATGTAGGTTATAAATTTCAGTTATCTCGTCCTGTCAGATTATCTGTGCATGGAGGTCCTTATGTCTCTTATGGTATTGGAGGGCATACAGAAAGAGGAGATATGATTAGGAAAATAGATAGAGAAACTGGTCTGCAAATGGGAGGAGAAATGTCTCTTAACGACTATGCTCAAATAGAAAAAGGTATTGCTCGTGAAGCCGATACTTTCAGCGACAAAGGATTAAGGAGATTTGACTTTGGCGTAGGTTGTGGAGTTCTTGTCGAATATTACCAAATAGGCTTTGGTCTTAATTATGACTTTGGTTTATTAGATCTATCTAATGCCGGTGATAAGGTGAAAAACGGAGTAGGATATCTTACTGTTGGTTACAAGTTTTAATATTCAACTCTTCTATATAATTTATAAAAAAGCCCGGATGTTCCGGGCTTTTTCTATTTTATATCTCTATTTCAATAACAGATTTTTGAACTCTTTAAACTCTTTATTTATACCGATACTTTGTTTCTCTCCTTTCATAAAAGCTTGTAACTTATCAGGAATTGAAATAGAAGCCCCAATAATAGACTCTACAACTTCTAAGAATTTAGCGGGGTGTGCTGTTTCCAGAAAAATTCCCGTTTCATTATCTTTCAGCTCATCTATTAAAGCCTGATAGCCGCAAGCTCCGTGAGGATCGAGAAGATAGCCTGTTTCGGAATATGTCTTTTTCACTGTTTCTCTTATACTATTGTCCGTGTACCAGATACCTGATATATCGGTTTTGATTTTATCTAGCGATTTATCATATAAATCAAGAACACGGGCAAAATTGCTCGGATCTCCTACATCCATAGCATTTGCTATTGTTTGTACGGACGGACGAGGTGTGTAGATTCCCGTTTGCAAGTATTCGTAGAATATATCGTTACTGTTATTTGCCGCAATAAAGCGTTTAATAGGTAAGCCCATACGCTTAGCTATGAGCCCTGCTGTGATATTGCCAAAGTTTCCACTAGGTACCGAAAATACTACATTCTTTGCTTTTCCCTGTTTTGCCAGTTGCGCATAAGCATAGAAGTAATAAAATGCCTGAGGAAGAAAACGGGCTACATTAATCGAATTGGCGGAAGTAAGATTCAATTTTTTATTTAAATCTTCATCCAGAAAAGCTGTTTTCACCAAAGCCTGACAGTCATCGAAAGTACCATCTACTTCTATTGCTGTAATATTCTGGCCTAACGTAGTAAACTGGCATTCCTGAATGCGGCTTACTTTCCCCTTCGGATATAGTACATATACATGGATACCTTCTACTCTAAGAAATCCGTTTGCGACAGCACTACCTGTGTCACCTGAGGTGGCAACAAGTACTTTCACATCCTTTTGTCCTTGTTTCTTTATAAAATAGCTTAACAGACGAGCCATAAAGCGACCGCCTACATCTTTAAAGGCTAGGGTAGGGCCATGGAACAATTCGAGGCTGTATATATTGTCTGTTACATGTGCAACAGGCGTATCAAAATTTAGCGTATCATATACTATATCTTTCAGTGTATCGGCATCTATATCCTCGCCAAAGAAAGCGTCGGCTACAGTATATGCTATTTCCTGAAAACTCATACTGCCAATATTATCATAGAAAGATTGTGGCAGAGCTTTTATTTTCTCAGGCATATATAAGCCTCTATCTGGTGCGAGGCCTTTCACTACTGCTTCTTGTAAGCTGACTTCGGGTGTTTGCCTGTTTGTACTGTAATATTTCATTTACATTAGGTTATATTGAATAAACAAAAATAATAAAATGATGCTATATTGGCAATAATTGTATCAATATACTGCTATTTCGACGCGGTTATCATTATTGATAACAAGAGTATATACATAGAAGCGAATTAATAACAATAGTTATGTTTTCTAAAAGCTATTTTGTTCGTTTACTGATCTATAATAAGCCATTATATCTAATCTTCGTCCAAGCTCTAATATAGCTAATATCGGAATCTCTCTCTGCGAAACAATTCTATGGGGCGCATCGTCTAACTGAAAATAGATTAAGCTATTTGTTTTTATTAAAGCCTCCTTTTTTTGCTTAGATATAAAAGCGTCATAAGCATCAGATGTTCTTCTTAATCTACTATTGTATAAAAAATATACTCCAATATAACTATAATTCCGGTGCTCAACTTTGTTACGGAATAGCCCATAGTCGGAATAGTAAGAAAATGACCTGTTGTCTATAATAAAGATTTCCTTTCCCTGTTTGTTCCATAAATATAATTTGAAAAGGTAGTAGCTTATTATCCAAAAGAAGATAATGAAAACAATAAATCCGGAAAAACCATCACTTTCTTCGTCTGTAAGAAGCAAAGGTATTATTGATAGAGGGAGAAAGAAACAAAACAGAGAGGCAAACAAGATCGGAAAAATAAACCTCTTCTTCTTTTTGCTACAGAACGTTTCCAACAATATTGGGTTTGCAATTTTCAGATTGTATCTATTACTCTTATCCACCATATATGAACTTTTAACTAAAAGGTGACAAAAGTTACACATTTTGCCTATTTTTCGTTTATTCTTTTCATTGTATAAATGTCGGCTACCAGCCAGTATGATACAGATAAAAATTCGCAAATTGGTTTTGATAGACTATTTACTCATTTCTCTCGACTTATCGCCAAGATAACCTCCGTGATGTCTTTTAGCATAGTCCGACGGAGTAAATCCAATTCTCCTCATTGTTCCCACAACCAGAATGTCTCCTATGACAGTCATTACTGTAGTAGAAGTCGTTGGGGTAAGCCCTAGTGTGCAGACTTCTTCCGGCTTGCCTGTAAGTATGCAAACATCGGCGTTCTGAGCCAATAGGCTATCTGTATCGCTCGTTATAACAATAAATTTTATACCCGGTATCAGATTTTTTGCCAATGTACTGAGTTCTATTATTTCCCTTGTTTTTCCCGAATTGGAAATTGCAAGTACAATATCATTTTCTTGTAAGATACCCAGATCGCCATGCTGTGCTTCGCTGGGATGAAGAAATACGGCAGGAGTTCCTGTAGAGCTGAATGTAGTAGCTATATTTTGAGCAATCTGCCCTGCTTTGCCCATACCACTGGTCACAAGCTTTCCTTTTTTTACATTCACCTGTTCCACAATAAGATCTATCGCTTTTGTATAAGCGTCAGTTGCCGGAATGTTCAATATCGAGGCAGCTTCATGTTCCAGTATAGAACGGATTTCATCTATTTGCATATCTCTCTTTCTTTTTTTGAGCTCCAAAGATACAATTTTTATCACTTTTATTTACAAAAAAGACTTGAGCAGAAACCCGATCAAGTCTTTTATTAGGAAAAGCTATACAGCTTCTTAGTTCGTCTTATATTTATACTCAATTTTAGATAGTTCTTCGTTTGCTTTTTCTATCTTACTCTTCAAGCTTTCTTTATAAGCTTTCAGTTTTGTTTGCAGATGTTCGTCACCTGTAGCAACCATCTGTAATGCAAGAATAGCAGCATTTAAAGAACCATTGATACCAACAGTAGCAACCGGTATTCCCGGAGGCATTTGCACTATGGCCAACAGAGCATCCATACCATCTAGCGAAGCATCTATGGGTACACCAATAACGGGTATATGTGTCATAGAAGCTATTACACCCGGAAGGTGGGCAGCCATACCTGCTGCTGCAATAATTACTTTGATACCTCTTTCGGCTGCAACTTTGGCAAAAGCTTCAACTCTTTCGGGAGTACGATGAGCAGAAAGTGCATTTATTTCGAATGGAACTTCCATTTCATCGAAAAATTTAGCTGCTTTTTCCATCACCGGTAGATCTGAGGTACTACCCATTATGATACTAACTATTGGTTTCATCTGCGTATATTAATATTATCAACAATATCGTCTAAAAGTCTTTTGTCAGACTTTCTGACGAATAACAAAAGTAAATTTCTCTATCTATTATTTACCTATCAGTTTCTTATAATCGGATGCTGAAAGCAGACTTTCAACTTCGGATGGGTCGTTGAGACTCACTTTTATAATCCAGCCTTCTCCATATGGATCTTCATTGATAAGCTCCGGCTTATCTTCCAATGCTGTATTGAACTCCAGTACTTCTCCGGAGGCCGGCATTAAAAGATCTGATACTGTTTTTACGGCCTCCACACTACCAAATACTCCGCCAGTGACTACTGTTTCGCCTTCGGTAGTAACATCCACATAGACGATTTCGCCTAGCTCGCTTTGTGCAAATTCTGTAATACCAATAACAGCAGTATCACCTTCTACTCTGATCCATTCGTGATCTTTCGAGTACTTCAAGTTTTCAGGAAAATTCATAGTTTCTAATTATTTATATTATTAAATCATAGGTTTATTTATAAATTAATGACACCCCAATATGCACCAAACAGAACACACAGATAAGAAACCACCGCTCCTACAAAAAAACCGATATATACCTGTGCCGGAGTATTCTTTTTAAGACTTAAGCGAGCTACACCCAAACATCCTGCTAAGATAAATAAAATGATGAACAAAATAAATGGATTTACACCTTTAACATTATAACAGACTGACAAAGTGCTACCAATGAGAGCTCCAATGGCGGCCATATGAATACTTATCTTCCAATATGCAGAGATAACGCCCAGTATAACAACCAAAATTAAAGGTACGGCTAATATAGAAATAAACCATACATATAATTTTGCTGCATGGAAATAATATATCAGTAAGCTATATGAGATGAAGGTGATAAGAAAAGGTATAATTCGCTGCCGCGATGGGTTTATCCTATAGCTGTCCATCAGCCCTGATTTACTGAGAAAGTACATACTGCTAAGAGGAACAACACATGTAAGAAAAAATACAGGCGAAAGAAACCTTAAGAACTGTCCTGCAAAAATGAGATTGAAATCAGTATAGAAAAACAATAATGCAACAGTGTATATACCCATAAGTATGGGATGAAGCATTATGGAAACAATACGTGCCAACAATGCACCTTCTTCCGTAGCGGGAGAATAAGACATTAATGAGGCTTGTAGGTTTGCAGTTTTTCTCTCAGTTATATTAGGTTCTATCATATTTCTTTTCTTAAACGGGCTACAGGCAGATTCATTTGCTCTCTATATTTGGCAACTGTACGTCTTGCTATTATATAACCCTTTTCTTTCAGTATTTCAGATAATTTGTCGTCGGTCAGAGGTTTTCTCTTGTCCTCATTTTCTATACATTCTTTCAAAATGGCTTTTACTTCCCTCGATGAGATCTCTTCTCCGGTATCGGTCTGCATAGACTCCGAAAAGAAATATTTAAGAGAATAAACTCCAAAGTTTGTTTGCACATATTTACTGTTGCTCACTCTCGATATAGTAGATATATCATATCCTGTACGTTCAGCAATATCTTTTAGTATCATTGGCTTCAGTTGGGCTTCGTCTCCTGTAAGAAAAAAGTCGTACTGAAGATCCATAATAGCTTTCATTGTACGTTGAAGAGTATTTTGCCTCTGCTTAATAGCATCTATAAACCATCGAGCCGAATCAAGTTTTTGTTTCACGAACAAGGCTGCATTTTTATTGTCCGCCGACATTCCTTCTCTATTGTCGGCATACCCTCTTAGCAAATCGGAATATTCGCGGCTAACTCTGAGGTCGGGAATGTTCCTGTTATTGAGGCTTAGTACAAGTTCTCCGTTGTAACTATCTACAATAAAATCAGGAATAATAGTATTCAGCGTAGATGACATAGAGTCGCCCCAGTTGTTTCCGGGTTTGGGATTAAGTGTTGTGATCTCTTGTATCACGCACTTCATCTCATTTTCATCTATTCCCAGTTGTTTTATTATTTTGTCATAATGCCTCTTCGAAAATTCATCGAAATGTGCTTCTATTATTTTAATGGCAAGCTCGGTTGCTTTGTTTTGCTCTTTTCTTCTGAGTTGCAACAAGAGGCACTCTTGCAGATTGCGAGCACCTATGCCTGCCGGCTCAAACTCCTGAATAACAATAAGCAACTCCTCCAGCTTAGATATAGATACATCTATGTTTTGCTGAAAGATAAGATCGTCGGAAATAGCAGCTAAAGATCTGTCTAGATAACCGCTCTCGTCAATGTTGCCAATAATATATTCAGCTATTTTTTTGTTTTCTTCGTTTAGTTCACACTCTCCGAGTTGCTCCAGAAGATATTCGTTCAGCGATTCTGCTATAGAGAAAGGTATTTCTTCTTTAGTACTATTTGCCTTATTGTTGTCTCTGAGCCGATAGTCGGGAATCTCTTCATCATTCAGGTAGTCGCCAAGGGTTATATCTTCCTGCGATATATTAGTGTCGTCTTCGGGGCTGAAATCGTCATCATATTCCGAAGAGCTATCTGTAGGTTCAAGTCCTTCTTCTAAGGCAGGATTATCCTCCAGTTCTTGCTTAATACGCTCTTCCAACTCTATAACAGGTAGCTCAGTAAGCTTTATAACCTGCATTTGCAGAGGCGAAAGCTTTTGTTGTTGTTTGAGTTGTAAGTGTTGCTTCAGAGCCATATGTATCGATATATTCTGTTAAGACAAAGATAATAATTGTTTTTAATCTAATAACAAAAACAACATTCAGTCTCAGAAGGTTCTTAAGAAATAGAGTTCAGGGTATCTATCAGCACTTTCCATTTCTCTATTTTCTCATCCAGCCTCATTCTTGCGTTGGCAGGGCTTGGCGATGGCAGCACTGTAAATACCTTGTCGGTATCGAAGCCCACATATTTCTTGTAAAATTCGGCAGCCTTCTTACTTGTGAAAAATATATATTTGATTCTTGGATATTCTTTAAATAACTTTTTAAAGTCGTTAGGCTTCTCGTTTCTTATTGCACTATCCAGACTTCCCTCTCCCTCACACGAATGGAGCACATCCCATATGGCAATGTTGTTGTCTGTCAGTATTGCGCTTTTCTCTTCGTAATTATCAGGAAGCGGTTTGTTGAACAGAGCGAACAGAATTCTCCAAAACTGATTACTCTTATGTCCGTAACGTTCTTTTTTGCGCAGTGATTCCTCACTTGGAACAGTTCCCAGAATTAACATCTGGCAGTCTTTGTTTATCTCAGGCTCAAAGGTTATTCTTTTCATTGCTTATATTATTAAGTAACAAGAAATAGGATGATACATTCCTCGGAAAAGACTATTTGCTGCCTCATTAAGTAAGTCAATGAAAAAAGGAGGTTCTATCTTACCCCGTGCATCATTCTTATTAATCGTTTCGATAAAAAGAACAATATTACGGAAGCTATGCCAGCCATGAAAACAAAAAGCATGAAAAAATCATAAAGAGAGCTAATTTTATAACCGATAAAGCTTTTTGGATTTTCTAATTGTTGCTTTTCCAATTTACCTTGTATTTCGCTTTTTAAAGATTTATCCTTTATTTCATAAAAAGTAAGCCTATCGAAGGGAATAACATTAACTCCGTCTTTTTGTTGGATAGACTCCTCAAAGTCTTCGGACAAAAGTTGTATTGTGTTTTCTTTTTCGACTGCTTGCACGGTACTAACTTCGATCAATGGTTCGGGGTAATATCCACTCAACGTGCCGGCAAATTTATTTGCTGCTGCTGTGCTCAGATACCATATTGCCATTAGCAGTGAGGCAAAGCGTATGGGAGCCAGTTTATTTACCATAGAAAGCCCAATAGGTGATAGGCATAATTCCCCGAAAGTATGTATAGTATAAAGGCTAACCAGCCAAAGCATGCTTACTTTTACTCCGGGGGCAAGCCCTTTTACTCCGAAAGCAATTACAAGATAGCCTATAGCGAGTAAGAATAGGCCGATAGACTGTTTTACGGGCGAAGCCGGCTCTTTGCCTTTTTTACTCAACCTAGCCCATATGGCTACAAATACAGGAGCGAAAAGAATAATGGCTACTGCATTCACCGATTGAAAATAGGAAGTAGGTATAGTCCAATCGAAAAGGTCGATATGTCGGTTAGTCTGTTCTTCGGCGAAGTAAGTAAGGGAGGCTCCGGCCTGCTCGAATGCAGCCCAAAAGAATATGACGAAAAATGCTATAATATAAATCACCCATATGCGTGATCTTTCTATTTTTGTCAGTGAAGGATCAGAAATAATAAAACCCGGAGCTACTACTGCTAGAGAAAATATAACAGATCCGATAAAGTCCGTTTCTATAATACTGTATAGGATGTAGAATAAGACAATCCAAACAGCACTCCATATAATCGCAATCTTGGCTTTCGACGTTTTCTTTTCATCAGCGGGTATGTCTCCAAAAGGTTGAGATTCTACGATCTGTCTTTTCTCATCCTTGCTGTTAGGAATTACACCTATAGGTTCTCCTTCCGGTGTTTTTATATATTTGTCTTTTAACAGACTGAATACTACCACTCCGAGCAACATCCCTATACATGCAGCCAGAAATCCCCATTTGAAGTCGGCAGGATGTCCTGTATCGCCTAATATTCCGCAGATGATGGGAGCGATAAACGAACCTGTATTTACTCCCATATAGAAAATGGTATACGCCGAGTCTTTACGCTTATCATCAGGTTTATATAGTTGTCCTACCATTGTAGAGATATTCGGTTTGAAGAAGCCATTACCAAATATGAGAAAGCCCAACCCCGAAAACATAAGCATGGTTGCTACATCTACCTCTTTGAAAAAGCAACCTGATAAAAACATAAGAAATTGCCCTACAGCCATCAACAGGCCTCCTACAATAATAGAACGGCGATTACCCCAATAGCGATCAGCAAAGTAGCCTCCTATAAGGGGGGTAAGATATACCAGTCCTGTGTAGCTGCCATATATTTGAGAACCATATGCTTTATCGAAAAGTAATGCTTTTGTCATAAATAAGACAAATAGCGCACGCATGCCATAGTAGCTGAATCGTTCCCACATCTCGGTAACGAACAATAAATATATCCCTTTCGGATGCCTTTCCTTCACGGAGTTTATGTCTTCTGCCATGTTTTTGTATTAAAAGAAAAAGTCCGGTTTTGATTCCGGACTTAAGTTTTTATTTTTTCATATTCGGTTGTTCCAGTCCGTAGCCTTTTCGCTTATCCTCTGCTTTCAGCATGAGAGCCACTATAAGAGCAAGAACTCCAAAACAAGTAAATATTATCATCGGTAAAGTATAATCGAAAAGTGTTGTTACTTTTCCGTTTTCCCCTACGTTTTCTCCAATAATACAATACTTATTCAGTACCCAGCCTATTAATAAAGGAACTCCGCTAAGTCCGATATTTTGAACCCAAAAAATCAATCCATAGGCTGTTCCTAGTTTATTTTGAGGTATAATCTTAGGGACAGAAGGCCACATCGCTGATGGAACCAGAGAAAATGCGATTCCCAAAACAACCATCAATATAGCGGCAAACCACCAATAATTGAATGGAAGGGATAACAGAAAGTGCACGATGATTAATAATATTGCACCAATCGCCATAATAGTAGCTCCCTTTCCCTTTTTGTCGTAGATGCTACCAAAGAGAGGAGTTAACAAAACTGTTCCGAAAGGAAGGATTAGAGGAATTAATCCTGCTAATCTGGGTTCTACATTATATTTATTTATCATTAGGGATGTTGCAAACTTGAGAAAAGGAAACACTGCCGAATAAAATAATACACATAATACGGCTATCAACCAAAAACCCTTATTCTTTATAATAAAGAAAATATCACTCACTTTGAATGGTTCTTCCGGTTCCTCTGCTGTTTCTTTCAAGGAGGCATCAAGTCGTCTGTCCATTACACAAAAAACGAGATAAGAAATAAGACCGATACATAGAAACGCTAAACCTAACAAAATAGGTGCAGATAAACTACCTAGTCCTTCAGATAAAGGTATAGCTGTTCCAATGGCTAAGCCTGTACCTATACGGGCCACTGCTACCTGAATCCCCATTGCTAATGCCATTTCATGACCTTTAAACCATCGGGCAATAACTTTTGTGACAGTTATCCCTGCAGTTTCAATACCTACGCCAAATATTGCAAAGCCGATACTTGCAACCATTACTTGTGATTTAATTCCGAAGATTGTACCAATAAAAATTCCAGGATTGGCAACAGCATAATATTTAAGTGAACATCCTATAATCATTAATATACAGGCTATAATTCCTGTACGTCTAACTCCTAGTTTATCCAACATTATTCCACTTAATATTAGCATAAAAAGAATAACATTGAACCATCCATATGCACTGGTGAATATGCCATATTCTTGAGCACTCCAACCAAATTCCTCGCTTAGAGAGTCCATTAAAGGAGCCATTACATCTGTAATATAATACCCGCAGAACATAGTAAATGCAACAACTATAAGCACTGTCCATCGTGCAGCCTTAGAGTCATTTAGTTTTTGTCTTATTATTTCGGTCATGATTCAATAATGTGTGTTTATTAAATAGTACTTTTTAAATTTTAATACGCAAAAGTAAGGAAAAGATTCAAAATAGAATCGTTTGTCAATCTAAAACAAGTGCTTTTGAGACATTAAATAAGTTTAAATGAAATTTTGGAAAGAAACAAAGGTCAATATTTCTAATAGATGTATCTTTGCTTAAAATTTGGGAATCATGACATTGAAAGATAAACATATTGTTTTGGGTATTACTGGCAGTATTGCAGCATATAAAGCAGCGTCTTTGGCTCGTCTGTTAATCAAAGCCGGTGCGGAGGTTCAGATTGTGATTACACCTTCGGGGAAAGAATTTATCACGCCTGTTACTCTATCTGCACTCACCGGTAAGCCCGTTGTCAGCGAGTTTTTTACAGCTAACGATGGTACTTGGCATAGCCATGTCGATCTGGGTCAATGGGCAGATCTTATGCTTATTGCTCCTGCTACAGCTGCTACATTGGGTAAAATGGCAAACGGGATAGCTGACAATATGCTTATAACTACTTATCTCTCGATGAAAGCTCCCGTTATGATTGCCCCTGCTATGGACTTGGATATGTTTGCTCATCCATCCACAAGTCGCAATATGGATTTGCTGCGTTCGTATGGAAATATAATAATAGAGCCGGCTGCCGGAGAACTTGCGAGCCATCTGATAGGTAAAGGCAGGATGGAAGAACCTGAAAAGATTTTAGTTGCAGTAGAAAACTTCTTTGCCCGACAAGAAACACTTTCAAAAAAAAAAGTTCTGATAACGGCGGGACCTACTTATGAGAAAATAGATCCGGTTCGTTTTATTGGCAATTATTCTTCGGGTAAGATGGGATTTGCCCTTGCTGAAGAATGTGCTGCCCGAGGTGCAGAAGTGATATTGATAGCCGGGCCTGTAGCTTTGAAGACCATTCACCCTAACATAACCCGCATCGATGTGGAATCTGCTGAGGAGATGTACAACGCATCCGTAAAAGCTTTCCCTGAGATGGATATTGCTATATTGTGCGCTGCGGTAGCAGATTTTCGCCCTACGGAACAATATGCCGAAAAAGTAAAGCGAGGAGAAGATCTACTGAATATATCTCTTGTGCCGAATAAAGATATTGCGGCATCGCTAGGCAAAATGAAAAAAGCAAATCAGAAACTTATTGGATTTGCCCTTGAAACAAACGATGAGGAAACAAATGCATTGAAGAAAATCGTAAAGAAAAATCTCGATTTTATCGTTCTTAATTCGTTGAAAGATTCCGGTGCGGGCTTCAAATACGATACAAATAAAATTTCTATATTGGGTAGAAATGGAGAAAAGACTGATTTTCATCTAAAGAGTAAAAAAGAGGTTGCTATAGATATCATTGATGCAACTTTGGAGTAAAAGATAGGATTTTATCCTGTTGATTATCAGAAAACAAATCACGTCAAAGTTTGTTGAATTATGATGGGTACTCATATTAGCATTGTTTGATGACCAAAAAGAGACGTAGAGTAGCGATAAAAGCATTATTGATATCCGCACTATTGATTGCAATAGGGTTCGGAATCAACTGGTTTATGACTTTTCGACTCGAAGATACTTTAAACAAACGGTTGCGAGAGGAGGTTTCGAAAGCTACCAATGGATTCTACGATTGTAACTTTGAGAATCTGTCTATCGGATTGTTTTCAGGAGAGTTGTCGATCAAAGGTCTTGAACTTGTTCCCGATTCAGCTACATTTACAGCATGGCGGAATATAGACTCCCTGCCTGCCAACTATTACAAGATACATATCGGCGAAATTCACTTCAAAGGAGTTAATCTTACATGGAGAAGAAGCTATAGATACTTAAATTTCAGTTTGTTTGAGGTGAGATCTCCCAATATAGAAATATTTGAATCTGATTCAGTATATACTACCGATAAAAAAGACTCTTCAGAGATAACAAAATCTATTTATCAAACAATTTCTCCATACATAAAAGAGCTTACCGTAAATAGTATAAGATTGAAGGATGCAAATATACGCTACACGGTTGAGGATTCTGTATCTCCAATTATTTACAGCTTGACCAAAGCCCTGTTCGAAGCATATAATTTCCGACTTGATGAAAAATCAGAAATCTCGGGACACTTATTATATTGCGATGGTTTTGAGTTTGAAGCCGATGAATCTCAACAGCTTTTACATAGTGATCAGATTATATTAGAAACTGATAAAATAAAACTTAGCACATTCGAATCTTTAATAAAAATAGAGGGTGTAAAAATATTTCCATCGGAGAAATTCTGGGAGGGAAGAATATCTAAAACAGGAGGCTATTTGAAAGCAGATGTAGAATCTGTTATTGTAGAAGGAGTAAAGTTTAAACGACAAAACTTGCAAAACTTTTTAGATGCAGATAACTTTAGTGTTTCGGGTACAGATATTCAATATTACAGTGTAAAAGGAACAAGTCCCAAACAAAATAACCAAGAGAATATATCGGATACAGATCAGACATGGTCACTCTACAGTATATTGTCTCCAATTCTGCATAGTATTTCTATCGGTAAGATAGACATAGAGAAAACCCGCTTTAACTATACTCTGACGCAGAAGGGATATAGCGATACATATACGATATCCCGATTCGATTTTCATGCCGATCATTTTATTGTCGATTCTTTGTCGGAAAAGAAAAAGAAGTTCTGGTATGTAGACAATTTTACGCTTAATGGTTCTGGAATTTACGGATTGATGACCAGTAATAATTCTAATATTAAAGTTGGCAATCTGAAACTGAGTACGGTCGACAAGCATTTCAGTATATCGGATATAAAAGTAAAACCTCTCTTTACCGATTCGGCTCGAAATTATTTTTCGGGGGGAATAAAACTGATAGATGTGAGTGGGTTGGACTATACAACAGGCGTTTCGGCAAAAGATATTAATCTAGACTCTGTAGATATAAAGTTTACAAGGGTATCCCCTTCTTCTACCGCCAAATACACATCTCCGAAGCAATCTGGAAATATGGAGGATATTTTAAATTTCTTTCTTCCATATGCAGACTTTCTTTCTGTAAACAGTATAAATCTTTCGAGAGGGAGGATCGTAATTAATGACCTGATTGATAAAGATATTTATCAGGTGCAGAAGTTGAATTTCTATGCTACGAAGTTTCTTCTCGATGAGAATACCAGACGAAACAGCAGGTATTATTTTAATTGTGATGACATAGGTCTGTCGTTTTCCGATTTCGACAATTTGTTGCCCGAAAAACAATACCGATTGCAAATAAAGGAAGCAGATATATCGACACAGACAGGTAAACTGAAACTTGAAGGAGTTAATGTTATTCCTCAAAAAGAGACATGGGCAACAATTCCTAACACTTATTACGAAATAAGTTCTCCAAGAATCACTGTAGATGGATTTGATAATGATAAGTATATGGATGATAAACAGATTCATATAAGATCATTTATTCTTAATTCTCCGAAAATAGAGATTACTAAAACGGGAAATAACAGAAAAGAAAAAAATAATAACTCCGATAAGATATTAGACGGTCTTGTAAAAAGTATAGTTGCGGATAGTATCCTGATACATAAAGGACAACTGATATATAAAGATCAGCTTGATCATAAAATGTTGACAGTTGGCCTTGACCAATTTGAGACGAGAGGGCTTGATTGGATAATAAATAATAAATTTGATATTGAAAAACTCACACTGAAATCTCCGATCGTAAATACTATATCTCAAAAAGATGTAGAGAAACCCAAAGGAGGGGAAGGCGACGGTCTTCTCGGGTTATTGGGTGATAATATAAGAGTAAAAGAACTATTGGTATCAGATGCAGCGTACGAGAATAAACAGGTGTCGCAATCCATCAATTTTCAAACCCGCTTAATCGGACTATCGGGCTTAAGTTGGTTTAAACCAAATATATTTGATATTTCTACTCTGAATATTACAAGTCCATATTTGGATCTGAGTAAAAAAGGTGAGGCTAAAGCACCCGGAAATCGTGACTCTATAAATGTATATAATCTCCTTAGTCCTTATTTCAGGCAAGGAAGAGTTCAAAGCTTCAAGATTACCGATGCCAATATAAACTATTCTCATACTTTTGACGAAAAGAACGCAAAACAGCAAAAAGTTAATTCTACAAATATTGACTTTACGGGTTTGACTATTGATACAAAAAATAAGGAGTTGGATATTACCGACTTAAATTTCAGTACCAAAGATTTTTCTTTTCCTGTAATGGATGGTTTCTATACAGTAGGAATTGGCAGTGTAAATATTTCGAAACAACAGGGTAAAGCTCAGTTCTCCGATATTCGTATGATTCCTGCCTATTCGAAGACAGAGTTTGCATATCGTCATCCAAAGCATAAAGATTGGTTCGATGTCGGTGTTGGCGATGTATCTCTTTCGGGTATAGATTATCCTTTGTTGTTTTCTGATAATGTCCTTAAGGCTAACAATCTTAGTATAAATAATGTGTTGTTGCAGAACTTCAAGAATCAACAGATAGAGATACAGCATAATATTATGCCCCTCATCTACGAAAAATTGCAGAAAGCCCCTTTGAAATTTGATATAGCTACAGCAAACGTGTCAGACTTCTCAGTTGTTTATGAAGAGTTGCCCAAAAAGGGGCAGACTCCCGGAAAGATATATTTTAAAGGTATGAACGGCAAATTTGACAGGCTTACAAATATTGCTACTAATCCTTATCAATATATGAAGCTGGATGTAGATGGTAGTTTTATGGGACATGGAGCTTTTACCGCCCAATGGAATATCCCGGTAAGCCCTGACTATGATTGCTTTTCATTGAAAGTTCATCTCCCTGAATTTGATCTGCAAAACCTGAATGAAATATTTTTGCCGCTGGCAAAAGCAGAAGTGAGAAGTGGAATGCTTACCGATCTTCAATTCGAAACAGAAGCCTCTAGTACCGATGCCCGTGCCGGAATGCTGTTTTTGTATAACGACTTGAGTGTGGCCATCCTTAAGAATTCGGAGACAGAGAAACCTGATAAGTTCCTTACTAATTTGGCAAACACAATATTAAAGAAAAATAATCCTGATAAAGAAAAATCAAACCCTAGAGAATCTTATATTTATATAGATAGAGATCCTTACCATTCTACATTTAATTATTTCTGGCAGATCTTACAGCCCGCTATTGTGGAATCGGTAGGAGTATCTCAAAGCAAGCAAAACTTCATAAAGAAAGCCTCAGGCTTTTTTACTAAGGTCAAGGCCTTTTTTACAGGAAAAGGGAAAGACAAAAAGAAGAGTGAAGATACGGCTGAATAAATTAAGTTTTGCAATTACCCAACAATCATCACTGTCGGCTTACTGTTTATACATTTTACCTTGGGAAGTATTTCTTTCCTCAAATCTCTTTAATATTTTTGCAGTAAATTCGAAGTTCTTAAGCCCCCAATCAGGAGCAATCAGAAGCTGTTTGGGCGATTGAGATATAAAGCGTTCTATAATAAAGTCCGGATTCAGCCTTTCTGCAAAATCAATACAAAGATCAATATATTCATCTACTTCAAATAAATCAAACCAGTCGGGATGTTCCCTGTATTGTCTTGCCATCACAGTTCCTTTTATCAGTTGTAGCTGATGTAGTTTGACTGTAGTCAGAGGCAGTCGCGATATTTCGTCAGCATGAGCCAATATCTGATCTTTGGTTTCGTGCGGTAGTCCTAAGATAAGATGAGCGCCCGTATAAATCCCCTTGGCAGCAGTTTTTTCTATAGCATCTACACTTTCAGCATGAGTGTGTCCCCTATTTATAAAGTTGAGAGTAGAGTCAAGCGTCGACTCCAGTCCATATTCTATGATAAGAAATGTCCGTTTGTTCAATTCTGCGAAATAATCGAGTAGTTCGTCAGGCATACAGTCAGGACGCGTTCCTATAATCAGTCCCACTACATCGGGATAAGACAAGGCTTCCTCATACAATCCTATAAGCTTATCTATACTGTCATAGGTATTAGTGTAGGACTGAAAATATGCCAGATATTTCATTTCAGGATATTTGTACGAGAAAAAAGCAATTCCATCTTTCAACTGATCGCTTACAGTACGCTGTTTGCCTCCATATCCGGGGCTAAAGCTTTGGTTGTTACAATAAGTGCAGCCTCCTACCGCTTTTGAGCCATCCCTGTTGGGACATGTAAAACCGGCGTTTATGGATATCTTTTGTACTTTATATGGAAAGTGTTTTGTGAGAAGTTCACCAAACTCTTTGTAAAACTTATTCTTCATCAGTTTTGTTTCTATTTGTCTGCAAAGATACAGCAAAGCAGCTATTCTACATTATAGCATCAACTTTTTAAGATTCTTTTGCGGAGATCAGCAAGGGAAACATTTTTTAAGTTTTATAAACATTATGTCACGCAACACATCTCGCTTTTTCCGGTCTCTGTAATAGATGATAATATAAAATCCGGAATTTTTTGAAAGAGGTGATATCACACTAACCTAATTAAACCATTTTGTTAATTAAAAAAATTAATCATGAAATTAAGAAAATTTCTTGGCTTGTTCCTTTGCACCCTTTTAGTTAGTTCTGCTTTTATAGCTTGTAGTAGCGATGATGATGAAATTCCTGAAGAGAAACATCCTGTAACCATTTTCGGAACATGGAAGTATGATAAGAAAGAAGCTTTGGTAGAGGTGAAAGATCCGGAGATAGAAAAAGCTGTAACCGATGCTATACTAGGCTTAGATTTAGGAGAGAGTAATATCTATGTGTTTAGCGTGGATGGTAAATTCAAATTTAAAGAGGCTCTCGAAGCAGAGGAAGTTGCAGGTACTTATACTGTAGATGGAGAAAAGCTTACATTGACAAGCGGAGAGGATTCTAATACAGTTACTTTCAAGTCAGATACAATCTATGTATCAAATGATGTAAAATCTATCGTTGCTAAACAATTAGATATAGATGAAACCGAAATAGTGAAGGCAATAAAAGTTAATGGATTTGGAGAGATGACTAGATAGGATAGAGTGAGTAAAATTATTCTAATCTGACCTTTCCCTAGAACAGGTTTAGGGGTTTTGAGATGTAGGGAATATATTAAATTGCAGAGAAGGTTTAATGATTTGTTTCAACTATATAACTGGATGTTCTTTATACGTATCAAGGCAATAAAGAGATCTGCAATTGTAATATTCTTTTAAAGATAAATTGATCTTTTAAGTCCTCGTCTCACTATTCCTAAACATAAAGAATCTGCAAGAATGTTTACTTTTCAGTATCGATTCTTGCAGATTTTTTGTTATATCAAAGACTATGAAGCAATATTTTTATTAAGTATGATATTCTTTGTTTTCAGTGCCTGATATACTAAATCTTGTTTGTCAGAGTGCTGTATAATATCATCACACAAAGAGATTATTTCTGTATTTCTGTATGAAAGTTGAAACCAGCTTAATGCCTCAAGCATCATTATTCTGAGAGACAAATCCTCAGACTCATCTTTCGCAAAGTTTATATAATCAGAAAGCAAATAATGATTATTCATATTCCTTATATAGCGGATCGCATTTTCTCTTTCTTTTATCTTACCTTCCTTCCTTTTCATCTCTTTCATGTAATCCGAAGAAGTTTTGGCTTTAGACAGGATTGAAGCTGTAATCCTTTCGCGTGTTTGTTCTTTATCTAGCAAATTAGTATTGGTAGCTAATTGTTTGTTAAGCTCTACGATAATGATTGCTGGATCATAGAAGCTCAATGCTGTAGAAGACTTATACATAACTCGCTTAGATGTTGCATCAAATATCTGAGAATATATAATAGCAGGTAACAGTTCGGGAGAGCCGTTCTTTCCAATAAACTCCATCCCAAGTCGGCGTACTAATTCATAAGGATCAGAAACTGTAGCTTTAAGAACCTCTATGAAGTCATTATTGTTGAAGAAAGCTAATAGGTTTACACATTCCATGCGTACTGCGCCAAATTCAGATTTGAAGTAAGTTTCTTTCAATAATTTAGATAACTGCGGATAATTATTTTCTGATAGAATTTTTAATGCAATAGCCTGTATATCGGAATTAGGATTGTTTAGTAAGCTTTTCCAGTAGTTAAAGTTTTTCGATTGGAGAACTAAGCTTTTATTTAATCCTAAATCTGAACCAGAAGGGGAGAATCTGAATGTGGGGTCCCCTAGAAGATGAGTTTCCAGATAATTGATATGTTTAGCCCATAGTCCGACTCTGACCCCTTGTCCTAATAGACCAATGAATTCGTTGGGGAATTTGTCTTGTAAAGAGTTTACACTATTGCCAAGAGCTACAATGGTCTTTCCTGAACCGAAGATATATGCAGCTGCAATATATTCATCGTTATTAAATGAGCCGTTATAGCAGGCATCGAACATAACGAAACGAGCATTGGGGTTGATGTTATATAGGTCAGATAAATGAATATCCATATTTTGCTCCAGTATAGAATCTGCACTATTTAGTGAGTCTGACAAGTTGCACCAGTCGCGAGGGACATTTAGATATTTTGTATAATAGTCTATTGTTTCATCTAAATCTTTCTTTTTGCGCAGAGCTGTTCTTATTTTTCCTCTCAAATAATATTTTATTGTTTCTACGGCTTCTGTAGGATTGTCTGTAGATGGATATGCACTTATATATTGTAAATCGCTGCTGCCATGTTCATGAAAGAGGGCAACATCAAGATTATCTCGTTGAATTTCTGATAATAAATCAAATTTGTAAGGAAATTTACTTTCAAATGCAAGAAATTTGACTTGGCTTCCTGCCTTGAATAATTGAGGAAGTTGTTCTCGGAGAGAGATTTGTTCTCCTGACCATGCTTCTAAAGCTTCAGAGTTGTACCCATGTCCTCTAAACATCATAAGGTTATCCAGCTTATTAGACGCATTACGTTCTGCAACTACTTTTTTTAAGTATGCGTCTATTTGTTCATATTTATTCTTTCCGTTTTCTATTACAGGAGGTTTGATACGTGCAGAATAGATATCTGACTGTAGGCGCATAGCAGAGGTGGCTTCTAGAGAATAATAATATAATTGAGGATTTTTCTCATCTTTCTTTATTAATTTGAAGTGTAGATCAAAGTCGTCATAGAATCTGTCAGATGGGATCGAAGAGCGAGTCCATGCCATTCTTTGATCCATCTTGAATGCGCTGGATAAATGCTGTCCATCTCGAACCATGACAATAGGAATATCTCCTATTAATACACAGCCTTCAAGTCTTGTTGTTTCTTTGTACATATTCAATAGGGTCTGCCGTATTTCGTCAGCGCTGCCACCTTCGTCTATTAAGATATAGGCTGCTAATCCCTCCCTCAGGAGCATATCTCTATAGGCATTTATCGAATTTGTTGTCTGGTCGTATGTCTTTTTATCGACAACAATGGCAAAGGATGTATCATATTTGCCTGTCGGTTTTACAGTCTTCACCTGTCCCAGTATGAATATAGGACATAGAAGAAGTGTAAAAAGAATAATTTTTTTCATTTCTCGATTATTTTTTTAGTTGATCTTTTCTTATAACATAAATCCGATTGAAATTGTAGCATTTCCTCTTCTTTTATTCTCTATTTGTGGAATAAAATATCCTGAAGCTTTAGCATAAGCCTCTATCTTTTTATTGCTAATAGAAAGAGGGAACGAATGTTGCAAGTCTGCACCTATTTTCCAATAGTTGGCAGACAAAACTGAATAATCGGCAACAAGTAATTCTTTTACGATTTTATGGTCAGGTTTTAGACCTCCATAAAACAGATTGCAATCAGATGCCTTTGAGTATGTAACATCTGCTCCTATGAGAATACTCCCTTTCCATGGAAGGAATTTTGTTTTCAGATTATATTTTCCATGCAAGTTTAAGTTATATCTTCCTATATCTTGTTTCGATTTACCAACACCCTGTTGAGGAAGAAGATATTCTTCTTTGTAGGATAGGTATGTTAATGTTGTTCCTACATTCCAATCATATCCATTCTTATTGGTCAAGAACAAATCATAGTTCATTTTATACATCTGATTTTTCATTGAATAGCGTTTTTTCTTGTAAGATATGACGTATTCAGAAGCATCATTAGGATCTACTTTCTTATCATAAAATAATCCGTCTGTACTAGACAAAGATAAATCTAAGTTTATCTTATGCACACTTTCTTGGTTATTGATAACTAATGCCGAAGAAGCATGATATATGTCCGTAAGTGTTTTTCCAGTATTAAGTAGTTGATTTGATCCGTCTATCACATCCTCATAAGCTTCTTTATATCCTGCATTGAAAATGAAATTGCGATTATTGACATTATGCCCATATTGTATTTCAAACCCAGTAGTATTTCCTTTGTATTCACGTCTTGCACTTCTTGTTGTTGTTTCCTCGAATGCACCTACTCCATATAATTTATAGATAATTTGTGCATAATCGCTATATTCAAGGCTGATACTGGAAGTCTCTCTCTGATTCTTGAAATAAAATGTAGCTCCTATATTGTTTTTATTATCCAGTGCCCATACTAGAGATGGGGTTACAGTGAGTTGGTAAAAGGTGTTTAATGGACGAGGATCTAATTGCTTTGCTCCTGTAGACACTTTATAATTGAAGCCTATTCCTGCAAAAATTTGATTGAATATTTTACGAGAAGATGCCTTCGCTGAAAGATTGTAGTATTGTAATTTCCATTCGGAAGACCGATCATCAGCTATTATAAACGGATTTCCTCTGAAAGGGTCTATTATGGATGCATTAAAACGGCTATCTTCTTTGGATTCGTTTTCAAAAGAAAACTTACCCCATAAGTATCCTCCATAAAGAGGGATTAGTCCTTCTGCATTGAATAAGAAACCTGTATTCTTTTTTCCTTCTTGTTGGCGTCGAAAATCCCCTTTTGTATAAGAATATCCTCCATAGACGTTGGTATATTGCATTTGTTTAGATGAACTTAATCCAGCGGCATTTTGTGTCTCAAACCACAAATTTGTTGAATGAAATAAATCTAAAGAGGATGGGGTTACTGAATTTTCTGAAGGTATGTATTGAGCATTTACATTTGTAAATCCTGAAAGAAAACAAAGTATAAAGGATAATGTATATAATCTTATTGAGTAATTCATTGCTTTATCTATTTCTTATTAGTTATTCAAATAACGTCTTATTTGTGGAGTATCCATTACCTCAAAATCTTCTGACGAATTATTTGTATCTTGAAATATAATACGCCCTTCAGGTGTCGTTTCTTTAATTTTGCGAGCAACACTCTTTGCAATCCAGCCTGCTCCAACAGTAGCAAAGCCTGCATCAATGGATGCTGGGAATTTTTTATCTAAATACTTGCTTTCGTCTGCTATACAATCTACTGCATCAAGTACTGCTTTCTTTGGTATTTTTACACTTGCTTTTGTAGATCCTAGAGCATTGGATGGTAAAACAATGTCATTAGGATCGAAAGGATAATCTAACTTATATAAGATCATACCATTTCCACCATATGCTAAAGACCAAAATTTAGTAGTGGTGGTTTTGTATATTGCAATCATATTAGTTGCAGGGTAATCAAGAGGTGTACCACTCGTTTTTTCTACATAAGTTTCATAGTCTGAGCTGGTCAGATCAAGTCTACTGAGAGCGGTGGTGTGATTTGTTGCTGATATTGCAATTACTATGCTTTTACCCGGTTCTAAAGGTACATCTTTTCCTGTTCCCGGTATCATCCATACTTCGTTACTGAATAAATTGTCTTTTGCTGCTTCACCAAAGTCGTAATCTACTTGTCCCGAGTGTGATGCATTAGCTAGACAGACACTATCTAAATATATGACTTCTTCAGAGTTGTTATATATTTCAAAGAACTTATCGTATAAGTAGTTTGAATTGGAATCGGTCTTAGATCCACAATAATACATTTCTTTGAATATGAGGAAGGACTCCATAGACTCTTCTATGTTTACAACGATTGGTTTACCTTCTGTATAGTCATAAATCTCAACGTTGGAGAGGTTGGCATTAAGAACATAACTACTCTGTTTCCCATAAATCTCCATTGCTTCATCTTGAGTTAGCTTCCCGGTAACACTGATGATATATTGACCCGGAACAAGATTCTCTAATTTTATATCTTCTATCTTATATACCCTTTTTTCAAATACTTGCCCAAATCCACCTGAAAGATTGGTAAATTTAATTATTAGAGGATTTGAAAGGGTTCCGGTATAATCTCCTAGTTTGAGAGAAATAGTTGCTTTTACTTCTTTAAAGTCTTCAGTTTTTTCATCAGTACAAGAATTTGTCAAAATCAAAGCAACAATAAACAATAAGTATTTTGATATATATTCCATAATTCTTCAAGTTATTTTTAATATTTTATTACCAGGGTATTTTGGCGGATAATTCTAGTCCAAAGAAGATAGGGGGATTGAATTGATCATAATTACCATACCTTTTCGATTTGATACGTGGGTTGTAAGAAAATATATTATTAGCAAAGAAAGATACATTTATGTTTTGCCCTATTTCTTTTGTCAGATTCATATTGAAGCACCATAGTATAGGTAGCGATTCTTTTATGTGACGAGATGGTGCTACTGTACGTTTAATATCAGAAAATTTAGGATCAGATATTTTATCAGGGTCGAAGTCGTAACGCTTTCCATCGCTGAGAGATATGTAGGCAACTGGAATACTGTCATTTCCTAATATATTCTTGTCTTTATTTATCCAGGTAGTAGTTGCTGAAAGAGATATAACAAAACCTATTTCAGGAATATTATGAACTAGTCTTAGTGTTGTTACAAAACGATCTCGTTGCGATTTCTCAGCCTTAGCTTCATATACACCTATGTTTTTAATATATGAAGGGTTAGTGATATTATTATTATAATAAAATTCTTGACTGCTATATGTCGTGTTTTTTATGTAACCTCCATTGAGGATAAATGATGTACGGATAGCATCGAATCGTCCCAAGTCGAGGTCGAAGTCAAAGCCTTTTGTTTCTGAGGCAATATTATTCTGAGGGGAATTATATGCTAGAAACAGGTTTTGAGTAGACGCGGCTAACCCCGCTCCTGTATTGGTGTATTTGGTGTATTCTATTCGACTGATGGCAGTGCCAAAGCCATATCCATTATTCATTTTATCCTGATATGCAGTTATGTGCAGAGATTTATTGCCAAGAGATAAATCTATCCCTATTTCTGCTTTTTTACTTTTTGCTAATTTTAGGTCTTTATTTCGTGCGCTAAATGCTCTAGTTGTAGTTATGTGTAAATAATCTTCAGGAGCTACTGCGGGATTATTGGCATTGGTATAATTCTGTAAATCGAAATATGCCGTTTCCGGATACAAATAAGTTAGGGGTAAGGATTTTACAACATGTCCATACCCTCCTCTGATAAAGAGCTTTTTCTTTATTATCTCAAAGGATGCGTTTAAACGGGGGGATATTTCACCTTTGATTTCTTTTTGTTTATCGTAACGCAATCCAGCCTGAAAGTTAAGGTCATGTCCATTTATATTTAGATTAAGATTCTCCTCTATAAATAACCCTAATTGTTTAATGAATGGTATGTCTTTGAATGAACGCATACGTATAGCACGTGTATTATTTGAAACAGGAGGAGTGCTTTGGTCATAAGTTTTTCCTTTTCCGTTATTTCCTTCCGAACGGTAATCCCCTCCTACAAAAAACCTGTTTTTTGCTATTTCTCCAACAGAATTGGCAAAAGTAGCTCTAGTAGATAAAAATGTATTCCACTCTTTTCCGTCTATATTATAGTGCATTAGATATTCGTAAGGAAGAAAAATATTGTATGCATTTTTATCGCCTTCACTCCATTGTGTTATCGGCTTTCCGTCCACATCATTAATTGATTGTCCTGGCCTATTAGTTACCACCGTACCATCGCTCATCGCTGTCGATATAATATTCGATGCATTACTTACCATGGTTTGATAAAATCCTTCACGGTCGGTATAGGATGTGGAAAATGTATAATGTATAGACTTAAACCACTCTTTGTTAAATTGATAAACACCATTTGTATTAAAACGAAAACCTTGATTGGTTGCAGATTTCTTTACTTTGTTTTTTATGTCATCTTCATCTTGCTTTTTATTGTCTTTTGAATATATAATATCCAAACTGGTATTTGTTCTTAATTTATCGAATAAGGTGTTCGAATATAAGAATTTTGTTGTATACCGATCGTAAGTTTCCAAGGCTACAGTTTGTTTATCTGTAGAGTGTGCATAGTCGAGACTTATGTTTAGATTTCCAGATTTTTCTCCAAGCTTATAACCCCCTGTTAATGATGTTTGTGTAATATTCGGATTGACTTTGAATCGCACTTGTAATGGAGATTTACCTGCTTTCGATCTAATTATAACTGCTCCGGATGTTACATCTCCATACTGTACAGATGCTATACCTTTTATTACATCTATCGACTCAATGTTGTCAGTCGATATTTGCCGTAGATCAATACCAGATCCGGCAGATGTTTCAAAGTTTGCATTGTTTCCTGCAGTGGCAGTATTAAGTATCTGTAAATTTGCATTGTTAGAAATAGGAGCATTATCCATTATTATAGATGTACCCATACTATTCATCGCATTAACGGATTTAATAGCAGCTGTAGAATTAACTTTTCCATCCTCATAGTTACGTAAAACTGCATTACTAACTCCTGCTAGAGATTGATTAGTTGGTACAGCTCCCGGCAAAAGATTTAGTACATCATTTAATGATGTGGCTTGAATATGATCCATTGCAGATCTTGAAATAGTTGTTACAGGTACAGCTCCTTCTTGACGCTCTTTTGCTGTTACTTCAACTTCTTTAAGCCGCAAAGAGTTCTGTTCCATATAAAAATTTCTACTTGTAGAAGAATCTACAACTATAGATTGGCTGACAGTTACCATTCCGAGACATTGAATTACTATTTTAGTATTTCCTTTAGAGATATTTTTAATGGTAAATGTTCCGGCTTTGTCTGTCACACCCCACAGATCATACTCAGGAAGAATAATTGAAACACCTTCTTAAGAGGTTTGTGAGATACATCTCTAAATAATTTATTAGTAAATATTTTTAGTTTGAAAATTTTGAAAATTAAAAAAATAAAAGTACGTTTGTTTAACTAAAATTATATCAATATTAACTTAAATTTATGGCTATGACAAAATTTTTTTATGTTTTCTTTACTCTATTGCTCGTTTCTCTTTTTGTCGGATCTTCGGGGTGTTCAGATCAAGATCAGTTTGATTTAAAAGAAAACGATTCACCAAAAGAAACTAAAGGGCGTACTCATATGAAGTGGACCTGTGTTGTATGTGACTATTGTTATTCTGTAGAAGAAGGAGATCCTGATAACGGGGTGCCTCCACATACTTATTTTATGGATCTGCCAGAAGATTGGTGTTGTCCAGTCTGTGAATCTGAAAAAGATATGTTTCGTCCTATTATGGAATAATATTAATAGAGACTATTTGAGTTACTTCAAATAGTCTCTTTGTTTATAGTTTTTAGCTTATTTTTCTTGACTTTTTGTATAACTTAGATATTGTCTTTCAAAGCCAAAGTTTGTTTGCGAATAGAAAAGAAAATGTTTTTTCAGATTCTTAGCTAATGGACACTTTCTCGGTTTTTCTTTATTTTAAAATGAGAATGTATTACATTTTTCTCACTCTATCTTGTATTTGTTCTTCCTCCCACTGGTTTTCAAATCTTTTATTTGAAATGAGAAATCCCAATTGTTATAAAATGTAGCTCGTTCTATCTTTAATAAGATCCTATTTCGTCCAGCTTTAAGGTTCAATTGGCATTGATGCTCGTCTGTAATAAGGTTTTCACTTCCTTTTTCTTTGAACACTGATATTCCGTTGCAAAATAGTTCTAGTCTGCCAGTAAAGCCGAGACTTGCAGTTACTGTCTGCTCCGTTTTCGACTCCAATGTACAGAAAGCATAAGCAACTGCTTCGCCATTTTCTTCGAGAGGTGTATCCAGTAAAACTCTGTCGGAAAAAGGGGAAGAATACTTCATCCACTTGATATTTTGTCCCTTTTCGTCGAAAAAGGAAAATCCCGGAAAAGGGGCAGCCTTACCTTCACCTTCCATTCCTTTCAGAAAATCGGTGTCAAATGTAGCTCCTTTTCCAAGAGCAAAGGACGGGGATATAAGCCAATATGTAAAATATGACCCTTCGAGTTCTCTAATATCTAGGCGTATATCGGCCGGAGCGATTAAAGGTAAACCTTGCTTAAAATAGCTGACCGATTTGTTGAATGAGTTTATCATATCGTCATAATCGTTCAGCACCTTATTGAACGGATCCATTGCAAAGTCGTTCCAATAATCGCGATTTTCACTTTTCCATATGGCATCAAAGTCTTTTTGTACTTGAGCCAGATTGTTTCTACATTCTGTTATATTTGCATAGGCTCTATTTAGTAAAGTTTTTGCTTCCTCTTTGTCCCTATACTGAATATCAATAGCCTCTGTGTATAACGATGCAGCTTCGGCTAATTTTAGTTTGGCTTGTGCTAGATACTTATATTCGTCGGATACTATACCGAACGCTTTATATTCCCTCGTGTAATTTTTCGCAGTTTGTCTCTTTAAAATCGAATCTACTTCGAGACAGGCTTCATACACATCCTCCCAATCGGCCAAACTATACTTGTTAAACTGTCCTCTTTCGGGAATAATAGTTTTCCAGAAAACGATTTCGCTCATATTGTCCAGAGCTTCAATTTCGCTCATTTTGGTTATCTTGTGAATTGCAGTAAACAGCTCTTTGCCTTCGCTCTGGTATATTGCTTTCGACAGGCGATTGTCGAAGTTGTCCAATTCTTTATCGTTCGGGTTCCATGAATGCTCAGCTCCATAAGCTATTCCATACCAATCGCGGTCGAAAGTATGCAATCCTCCATCGTCCCAAACGGTATTGAGTACACCCATAGCACCTTTTTTCGCACCTTCTTTTATAAACTTACGTATGTTAGGTATTGCCATTTTATAATCGGGCGAAATCCGATACGAATTGAGAACGCCTGTACATATCATAAAATCGAAACCTCTTTCTACAAATGGATCTATCCACTTGGCATATGAATCGTAATCACTATATTCCCAAGTCATCATCACAGCATCTTTAGGTAATATATCTAAGACTTCGGGATGTTGCAACACTATATCACCCCACATCATCATACGTTTACCATTGTTTTTCAATAAGTCCGATAATTGGTTTATATAGTCGGTATATACACGTCCTGCACCAAATTCTTTCACTTTCTGCGCAGACGGACCCCGTCCCATATCGAATGTTTCATCACAGTTTACATGAAAAAATTTCGAATCGAAAGCTGGGCTCATTTCAGCATAAATATCCCTCATAAACTCGAGAGTCTCGGGTTTTGTAGGAGCATACATCGTATTACTTTCAGCTATGTTTCTGAACTTAGGATTGAGCAGTACTTTTTCGGCATGGCCAAGCGATTGGAAATTAGGTATTAGTTCTATATAATATTGCTTTGCATAGTCTGACAATTCTTTCCATTCGGCAATAGATAAGGCTCCGGCAGGAGGTGCAAATTCGGGATGTTTCTCTGTGCGTACAACATGCTCTGTATAGTAAGTCAGGGTGTTTATTTTCAACTCGGCCAGTCGCCTGATCTGATACTTCATATATTCCATGCTTGGCACAGGACCACGACTTATGTCATCCATCACTCCACGATATTTCAGTGCAGGTTTGTCTATTATATGTACACCTTGGATCGCATTGTTCTTAGCTCCACGAATCAGTTGTATCAACGATTGTCGTCCATAGAATAATCCTTGCTCTGTATTTGCTGCCAGTACAATCTTATTATTGTCGATGAATAGCTCATAACCTTCGTCACCTAATTCTTCTTTAAAGAACCCCAGCTTCTGGAAGATGGCATCTAAATCGGTACTTTGATTGCGGACACCGATGTAAAACCTTTTGATGAGACTGTTGTTCTCTTTCAAACACTTTTCGTAGTCGATTCCTTTTTTTAAAATAAATTTCTTGTTTGTAGTTTTTACTTTATATGGTAAGGGCACTATATCTACCGCAAACATGTGAAGTGAAAAGAATAGTGATAATAGAAATATGCTTATTTTAGATTTCATACTTTATTTATTTTTTGTTGAAGAAATAGTACATTTCAGTGCCGAATGTGAGTATGGCACCCATTCCTCGAGGATCGCTGTCCAGAGTTTTCTGGCTTTTATAATAATCAGCATTCATGCCCATATCTGTACCTTGACAGATGCCATGTACCACGCCTTTTTCGTCTATCTGTGCTGCTACGGCATTCCAAGCTTTTATCAATTGAGGAGCATATTGATACGAAATCCATTTATTGTTAATTGCCCTTGCCAGAGCTAAACCGAACATGGCGCTACCGGATGTTTCGAGATACGAATCGGAATCGTCGGCTATCTGATGCCATAGGCCGTTGTCTGATTGGTATTTGAGTAAAGTAACCAGTCGCTTGGTGAATATGTCTTTTATCTTTTTATAATCTTTGTGGGTTACAGGTATTTCCATTAGTGTTTCGGACATAGCCCACACTATCCATCCGTTTGCCCTCGACCATGCCACAGGTGATAATTCTCCTTTCTTGTCGAACCATCCATGACGGCAAAGATTAGTGTTGCGATCTGTAAGGTGCTTGTTCATTTGTAACACCTGAAGAGCTGCCTCATCGTACAACATCTTATCATTGTTCAATTTAGCCATCCGCAACAAGAACGGAACAGACATAAACATATCATCAGCCCACACTGTCTGTTCTATTGGTTCGGGACGGCACAGTGTACCATCGGCTAGGCGCGATTGTTTATTCAGAACATAATCGAGTGTTTGTTCGAGTATCTCTTTGTGCAGCGGTTGTGTAAAAGCTATAGAGGCAGTTTCGGCCAGAGGTAAGGCTGCCCCGCTGGTATCATCGAGCATTGTAGCACGGAAAAGACGGAAGTATGTTCCTCTTAATACCCGATCAGATAAGTATTGTTTTTTGAAGAATTGGTAGTTGTCGAATATATGTTTATTGTACTTGTAGACAAATGCCTGATAATTGTAATCGTTCGAAGCTTTATAGAGATTCTGTATTCCCAGAATAGTATTCGAGTTTGCATAATGCCAATCAGCGTTAAATCCTTTTTTGTTTTTTGTAAAAGGAGAGACCTTCAGTGCTTGCTGAATTGTTGGCTGTTGCATGTGCCACGAGACAATCTGACCGTTATATGTATAATATTCTCGCATTGTTCTCTCAGGTTCAAATATAGAATCTATTACATTCGTAAAGCCCGTTTCAAGAGACTCGGTTATCAACCAGTTGTTTATATGCGAATCTGCTATATTATTTTTTATTTCTACTGCTTTGTCAAACTCCCTATTGGATTTCAATGCACAGCATGTGAAGTCAAGCCCTTTATTTTTGCCTGAGACTTTTACGAGAAGACAGTTCTCTCCTTTGTTCAGATTAATTTTTAACTCGTTGTCGAACCTGAAGCGGTTGTATGTATATTCTTCAAATTGCTCTTTTTTTGATTCTCCGGTGAAGATGAGCTTTCCGTTCAAATAAAGTTTTATATCGCCTCGAAAGGAAAAACCGAATGTCACCTCTTTACCTTCTTGGCTGTTTATACTCATAGCACCGTAAGCTATTTTGTTGGCGCTGTCAAGTATTGCTTTGTCTATCTGTAAACGAGAAACATTTGCATTGAATGTGATAACCTTTGGTTCAAAATCGAAAAGGGTATTGAGAATAAGGTTATCCGCAGCCTTTTTGGTAAGTTGTAATACTTCTTCGGCTTTTGTCATCGGTTGGGTTGCGATAGATGATGCCCATGTGGTTATCCGTTCGCCTTTGGTGCTTTCTGGTTTGTCGGAAACAGACAGGTAAATATTATTCTGAGGTAGGTTCTCTTTTGCAGTCAGAACCAGTAAGTAATTGTCGTCGTGCAACGAAAAGTGCTGAAAAGTGATTCCATTCAGGGCGAAATATTCCGGTCTGATAGTTTGCTCACTAAGAGGATATGAAAACCAAAGTTTTAGTGTATTATTTTCTATCTTATGTTTTACAATACGCGGCATTTCTTGCTCGGGCATCTCCTCACCCGGTTCTACATATCGAAAAACAGGCCCTTCGACCAATTTTCCATCATCGTATGCACCTATATCTAGTTTGTCGCCTGTATAGTAGATAGGAAAATTATCGAGTACGATTCCGGCATCTTTGCAAGGCGAGCCTTCTTCCAAGAGAAAATTTCCGTACTTGCCATCTACGAACATCGGGTCTGCAACAATGCTCGGATATCTGCCTGTTTCTATCACTTTGTCAGGAAAGGGAATATTGGCACAATCATTTTCGAATAAGTTATTTTTTCCAAGGTGATATATACCGACTGTTTCGTTGTGCGAAAGGTGATAGGCATTGTTGAAGTGATGGATATTATCGTTGTGCCAGTATGAGGTATTGACACTTCCGAGTACATCGCTATCTACCTGCCAGCTATTATTGAAAATGTAGAACGGGGCAGTCAGTCTGCGCTCTCGGCCTGCTGTTTTAAATATAGTCCATCCGTCGTTGCAGTCGGGAAGTTTTACTCCGGTATTTCCATAAAAATAGATAGGGCCACCGCCTACTTCGGTTACCGAAATAAAAGCATGACTGTTTATCATCTTATTGTGATAGAAGTGGAGGTTTTTGCAATATACCTCGGGCTCGAAGGCATTGTCTGCTGAATTCTCGATCACATTACGATAAATCTCTCCGTTTGTACAAGCCAGAGTGTCGTTTTCGGCATCTCCCATTATCGACAGGCGTATTCCGTTATATACATTCTTTATGTAATTATCTCTGATAACAAAAGAGCCGCTAATCATCTTTGCCTGAAATATGCTGCCATTGTAGTGTTTAAACTCTCCGTGATGTAGCTCGCTCCACGAGTATTTGTCTTCTTTTGTCCAAACGTGTTCTCCCTGTTCCCAATAACAACCTTCTACAAGGAAATGATGACTTTTTCGTCCTTCGGCAAAAAGAGCACGTCGTCCGCCTTCTATTGTTGAATTAGTGAGCGATATATAACTCGAATTGTAGGCTCGTACAACATCTACCCAGCAATTTTTGAACGACAGGTTGTCTATTGTAACCCACGAACTATTTTCGATATATATCCCATAATTTTTCAGATTACTGTCGGGTACAGTTGCCCCACCGTCTATTGTAGTGTTTTTCCGATCTTCGCCCCGTATTACAATCGGTTTGTCATGTATTCCTGTTTTATTGGAAAGGAGTAAGTTTACATGATAATATCCTTTTTTCAACAGAAGTGTGTCTCCACCCTGAAGTGAGGCTAGTCTATTATTGATTGCCTTTGTCGACATCTTATCATTAACTACGATGGTCTTTCCTGAAGCCCAAATGCTTACCATAGCCATTGCTGCGATGAGGCCAAGCTGTAACTTACTCATAGGTTTAAGGTGTTAAAGTTTTTTCAAACCCTTTGTCTCAGATTTATTCGAGGCTGCTTTTAAGCTGATAGCCACACCTCCTCCTGGGGCTAGGTATTGTTTCAATTCAGATTTGTTAGTAATAACTACTTTACGAATATTGTAAGACATTGGATTAGTTTGCCAATGAGCTGTCTTAGAATCTTCATAGATAGTTGCGATGTATTGTTTTTCTGCTGGCAGATAGCCGAACTTTATATTTGCTGTACGTGCGTTTTCGTCAGTAATAGCTCCTATAAACCACTCATTTTTATTTTTTGCTTTACGTGCAATTGTAATATAGTCTCCCGGCTCAGCTTCCAGAATATAGGTGTCGTCCCAATCTACTGCAACGTCTTTTATAAACTGGAAAGCATCAGCAAAGCGGTCGTATGTTTCCGGCAGGTCGGCTGCCATTTGCAAAGGACTGTAAATGGTTACATAATACGCCAATTGTTTTACCAAAGTAGTACCGGCCTGCTTCGTTTTCTTAGGGTTGTAATAGCTGAATATTGTTTGCAAAATCCCCGGAGTGTAGTCCATAGGACCTCCCATCAGACGAGTGAAGGGAAGTATTGTAGTGTGCTCCGGCGGCATGCCTACCATTGCCTCAAATTCTGTTCCACGAGCCGATTCTTGTGCCAGCCAATTAGGATAAGTTCGGTGCAGGCCGGTAGGGCGTACTGCTTCATGTGAATTTACCATTATCTTATATTTGGCGGCAGTATTGGCTACATGTATATAATGATTTACCATCCATTGTCCGTCGTGATGTTCTCCTTTTGGTTTTATCCAGCCTACATAACCTGTTTTTACAGCGTTGTATCCGTTGTCTGTCATAAACTGAAAGGCATCGTATAGTTTCCGCTCGTAGTTTGCTACAGATGCACCTGTTTCGTGGTGCATCATAATTTTTACACCTTTGTTTGCTGCATAGTGTTGCAGTTCTTTCACATCAAAGTCGGGGTAAGGAGTTACAAAATCAAAAAAGTTTGCACGTACTTTTCCGCCCCAGTTCTCCCAGCCTATATTCCAGCCTTCGACCAATACCTGATCGAACCCATGTTTCGAAGCAAAGTCAATATAGCGTTTTACATTCTCTGTGTTAGCAGAATGTGTTCCGTTAGGTTTTGCTTTTGTAAAATCAGTTTTGCCGAGTTTTATATGCGAGTCGTCTGTATAGTTCCATGTTCCTTTTCCAACAAACATTTCCCACCATACACCAATGTATTTTGTCGGCTTTATCCACGATACATCTTTGAAAGTACAAGGATCATTCAAATTTAGTATCAGTTTTGATGCTAATATATTACGGGCATCATCGCTGACTATAATTGTGCGCCAAGGAGTTTTACCGGGAGTAGATACATCTCCTCTACCACCCCAAGTATCGGGTACAAGATGAGAACTAAGTTTCAGATTGTCCACATCTACATTGAGGTGCATAGCCGGATAGTCTACCAATGCTGCTTCGTGAATATTGATATACAGACCATCGTCCGATTTCATCATAAAAGGAGTTTGCACAGCAGTATTTTCTATTGGCCACTGAGTCTTTATGCGCTTTATGGCTTTTTCTCTGTTTGTTGCAATTTCCGAGACTTTGGTAGTCATGTACACATATTCGTTTGTCTCATAGTCGCCCGGAATCCAGAAAGCTTTGTGATCTCCGGCTAGATTAAATTCTGTTATTTCCTCTTTAACTATAAAATCGTAGAGTTTCTCCTGTTTATTAAATTCGTAACGAAAGCCTAATCCATCATTGAACAATCGAAAACGAATATTCATTAAACGACCATCATTTGCCAGCTCTATGAGTATTTCTTTATAGTTGTTCCGAATTTCTTTCTGTTCGCCCCAAACAGGTTCCCAAATAGTATCTTCGGAAGAATAAGTCGTATTCACAATTGTAAAGCCTTTTGTCAGATCGATAACACCTAACTTACTTAGTATAATTTCGAAGCCTAGTTTACTGGGTTTTATTACTTCTTTTCCTTTATAGTTTAGTTTATAGGTTGGTATGCCTTGCTGGTCGATGTTAAATACCAAATTCAAATTCCCATCGGGAGAATTCAGTGTTTGGGCACTAACCGACAAACGCACAAAACATATGCAGAGAGTAAGAATAATAGTACGCATAAGAAAAATGTAAATTATATTATTTGATATGTAAATCTGATTGTTTTCCGTAAGTCGTTTTTGTCGCAATCTACATTTAGTATTGCAGGATAAGCTTTCAGGGCAGGATAACTCCATTTATATTTGTCTATGTCCGTTCCTACTTCGAGAGTTACATTGTCAGATATTATTTTTAGTTCTATTGTTTTATCACTTGTCTTTATTCGCAGTGTTCTTTGATCTACTTGTTCAAACTTCATATTCGGATAATAAATTATAGGTTCGATTATGCGCACAGGCTGTCTGGCATCGTGATAGATGAGTTCTATCTCTTTGCTGATACTATTATCGTTTATCGAATGGCTTAATCGGAAAGCAATGCCGCCTTCTTGCTGTTTACTGTTTTTTAGCTCTCCGAAGCTGGACACTATATATGCTCCATTCTCTTCTTTATTAGTTATTATTGCATCGAATTCGTACAAATTCGTGAAGTTACCCAAATCACTATTAAATTCAATCCTCGGAGTGAGGGGTAGAGGATCTGGTATTTCGGGAAAGCTCATCGGTTCCCACCTTTTATATATTGTTTGCGACGAAGCTTGAAAATAGCCATGCCCATTTAGCCATAGATTAGTTATTGTCCCTCCTCCCGGTCGGTGCATATATTTAGTGCGGTCGCCTGCCGGATCTTTATAAGTATATCCCGATATGGTTGTACACCATTGTGCAGTCCTAGCCAGAGTTAGATTGAGGGTAGGGAAGTAGTACATACCTCTTTTGTCGAGAGGTAGAAGTTCCGTTTTCCCTACATCTGCTTTTGCAAAAGCTATGGACATTGCCATACTCTTAGCCTTGGTAAAGGTTGGGTATATACAAGGTAAATAGTTATACATCTCGTAATATAAAGGACCAAAACCTACAATACCATCTTTCATACAAGTCTGTAAGAATTGTATATTTCGAATGGCAGCTGTACGATATGCGTCGTTCTTATCCATAAACAGGCTGAAAAGCACCTGACATCCGTCGGATGTACTACTGCCAAAACAAGTCCATTTATTGGAACGGATTCCCCACGAAGCATCCATAGACCCATCGGGGTAAATAAAATAGATGTGTTTAGCCAGCGACTTTTCTACTATACTTGTCACCGTCTCGTCTTTAGCTAGTTTGGCATATAAGGCCAGTCCCCACAAAGACATCTCGAGGTTGTAACCTAAATCTATTCCGTATTTTGCTCCGAATACACGTCCTCCTTCTCCTGTCAGAAAATAATCCTGATCCATTTTTCCTACAACCTGATATGCCAACTCCCGAGCCTTATCTCTGTACGATTGTTTATCTATTAATTCGTTTACAAACATAAGAGAGGCTGTAGTGGTTGCACAATAATTGATACTGGCAAATTGTGGAGACATAACCTTCGCAAGATAGTCTCCCGCTTTTTCGATAGATTGCAGCCAGGAAGTTTGTTCTTTTGTCGATAAATGCGGTTTCAGTAGAGGGTATGCCAACACCATCATCAATACCTGATCGGTTGTTGTTCCTGTCCACTCTTCGGGAGTCTCCAGCCAAGATCCATTACTTTGCTGCTGCCTTATTAACCAATTTCCGACATCTATGGCAGCTTTCATATATTTTTTATTTCCTGTTTTGCTATACTCAAAGGCAAAAGGGTAAAGAGCCTCGGCGGCTCTGGTATGATATAGTTTGCAATGGGGGCAATATATACCTCCATGATCCGGCGATTTTTTATCCTGATTCGCATATTTTATCACAGAGGCATTCAACTCCGAGAGCATGCGCATTGCATGTACGCTCAAGGTGTCTGTCTTTACTTCCTGAGGGAATAATGCCAATGAAAAGAGAGAGAAAAATAGAATAAGCAAAATCGGTTTCGAATCAGTCATCTCAATTAAATTTAATTATAAATCTGTAATAGGTTTGTATTTAGGAACTAAAGATTTCATTACAGCCCAACCTATTAAATGAGAAAAAGCACAAATCGAAAATATGATAAAGTATCCGGCCTCTTCGCCTTTAAATCCCATGAAAGTCATCTGAGTCTGATCCGCATAGTCGAACAATACTCCTGAGGATTTATTAATAATAAAGGCTCCGATCCCCCCGGCCATTCCTCCAATTCCAATAATAGTTCCTATTGCTTTCTTTGGAAACATATCACTTACTGTAGTAAATATATTTGCCGACCATGCCTGATGCCCTGCCATTGAGATACCTATGAATATAATAGGCAGCCAGTATGAATAATGTCCTAATGGCTGAGCCAGAAGGGCAACCAACAAAAAGGATGCAAAAATCAACATTGTTTTCATGCGGCCGTCGTAAGGATTCATTTTCTTTTTGTCTACAAAATAGGATGGTAACCATCCGCCTACAATAGAAATAAGTGAAATGAGATAGAGCATGAATATGGCCAACTGTCCTTTTGGGTCGGATGACTTAATGTCGTACACAGCACTCAGATAAGCAGGTGTCCAGAACAGGAAGAAGAACCAAACCCCGTCTGTTAGAAATTTACCCAAAGCAAAAGCCCATGTTTGTTTGTATTTCAGACACTGAAGGTACGAAACCTTTTCTTCTTCTTTCTTTGTATCTTGTCCGTCTTGATTGATGTATGAAAGTTCGATCGAATTGACTCTCGAATTTAGATGTGGCTTTTTGTAAACAACCATCCATACTCCCATCCAGATGAACCCAAGTGCGCCTATCAGTAAGAAAGCCATTTCCCATCCCCAATGTTCTGCTATTGCAGGAATGGTTACCGGAGCAGCTAAAGCCCCAACTACCGATCCGCAATCGAAAAGGCTTGTAGCCAAAGCTCTGTCTTTTTTGGGAAAATATTCTGCTGTTGTTTTTATTGCTGCCGGATAGTTTCCGGCCTCTCCCAAAGCCAATATCATGCGGGCAATGATGAATAAGGTAACACTCACACTTACAATTACCGTTGTATCTCCAAACATCTCGATAGCTTCTCTGGCTCCGGCGAAGCCAACTAGCCATTGTCCAGTTGTGATTCCCGATGTGAGAATGCCACAAAAAGCATGAAGGCAGGCTCCTACAGACCAAATCCCAATAGCCCATAGATAGCCTTTCTTTGTACCCATTTTGTCGATGAATTTTCCTGCAAACAACATACTGATTGCATAGAATATAGAGAACAGAGCCGTTATTGTTCCATAGTGGGTATTTGTCCAATGAAACTCAGGAGCTATAAAGTCTTTCCATGTAAGGGAAAGTACCTGACGGTCGAGATAGTTTATTGTTGTAGCAAAAAATAGCATTGAACATATTACCCATCGGTAATTGGTCTTTTTGCTTATTGTTACATTGTTGAGTGTTTTATTCATCGTGCTTTATTTATTTTGGTTACTCTTTTCCAGTTTCAATATTTCTGATCCGGCCAACAGAAAAGCTCCTACACCATACACATCTGTTGTATTTTCGTCAGCAGGTCTTGGTTCATGCCCAACGGGTTGTATATAACCCATTTTACCATCCTCGTGTACATAGTTACAGAGCGTAGCCCATGCTCTTAACATCGGATCCATGTATTTTTTACTATCTAACAGACCATTTCTGATACCCCATGCCATGCCATAACAGAAGAATGCCGAAGCACTATTCTCAGGTAGAGGATAAGAATCGCTGTCGAGTAGACTGGCATGCCATGAGCCTCGTTCATCCTGTGTTTTCAGAACTCCTTCAGCCAAGTCTTTGAACAGATTGATATAGTATTGTCTGTTATGATAGTCTTTTGGCAGATTATCTAAGATTAAAGGAATGCCGGCCAGTACCCATCCGTTGCCCCGTGCCCAGAATTGCTTTTCTCCGTTAGGCTCACGCAAGTTGATCTTGGAACAATCTCTGAAATATAATTTTGCACCTTTGTCGTATAGAGAATCTGTACATTCTTTAAATTCTTTGTCCATGAATTCTGCATATTTTTTATTACCAGTCATGGTATATAATTCTGCATACACCGGAGGAGCCATGAATAAGGCATCGCACCAGGACCAGCGTTCGTCACGTCCTTTTGGATGTGTTTTCAAAAGAGGTGCTGACGAAGGGTTTTTGACTACATAGTCAAGCCGTTCTATAGTGTGAGTTATAAAATCTTTATCACCATACCTTTTATACAGGTCGAGATACATTTGCGATACACAAATATCGTCGGCATGATATGGTCTGTAATATACATTGTAGCCATGACGTTCGCCTTGTGCTTTCAGGAAGTCGAAATACGTTTCGTTATTAGTTTCTTTAGCCCATTCGGATAGGCCTTTATACCATGCTCCGTTTGTCCAGTCTAGGGCATGGTGTTTTACTGAAATCTGATTCTTAATTTGCCAACCGGCTACACGATCACATATTTCCATTGTTTTCTCTATAGTTTGAGGAAACAGGCGTACTGTAAGAGTTTTAGTTTCTTTAGGTGCAATTTTTGTTTTATATCCGATAATACTTACTCCCGGGTTGGGCGCATCAAAATCGTTGGTCGGGGTTGCCGGTGTCACGAATGGTTCGGATTCTGCCGGAATAGATAAAAATACCGATTTACCGTCCTGTATCAGAAAGAATCCACCACCAGTAGGTACTACTTTTGCTTTGGTGAGCATACGCCAAGTTAGGTTGGCAGGTTCGGCATTAGTTCTCACCAAGTCTTTTATCTCTATATATTCCTCGTTTACTATTGCTATGTTGCGTGAAGCGTAAGCTAATTGCCCATCGTATAGGGGGGAGAGATCGAGGGCTGTTTCTTTTAGTTTAGGGGTGTTTTTGTACGATTTTATTTCGGCTCGTCCGTTTACATCAAACAGCTTATCATTTATAGAGAATACATTATGAGCAAAGTTATTGTATCTGAATATAGTCCAGCATTGGCTGTTTTGAGTTTTGTCCCATAGAGAAATCCCATGTTTTTCGAGTGAGGCATAATCTTGTGGCCCTAAATCAATAGCCCAGCGTACGCCTAAAACCTCTATGACGAATGAGCCTTGGTCTAAGTGATTGTGTGTGTTGTCGGAGGGTAGTCCTCCTTTTATACCTACATAGATAGCATTTTTCGCCCCCCATTTGGTACGCATCAATGATACAGGTGTTTCATTTTTGGCAACAAAGGTCAAAGGTAATCTGTCTGTGTTGGTTTCGCTCAGTTTGAAATTATGGCCGAATATAAAAATAGAAGGTAGCATACGGCTATATTGCTCGTAATTGTATTTCTTTAGATTGAGCAGATAGTTCACTTCGTAGTTTATAAGAGCAGGGTCGTTCATTTTTTTTGCGAACCAAAACATAGATGTATTGAGGCGGATGCCCGAGTCTGAATCTCCAAAATTGAAAGGTTGAAGAGTTGGACTAATCATGTGCATAATGTAATATGCACTTTTTGTAAAACCCGGAATATCGGACAAACCGAAGTCCGTTCCATATATCTGTTCTAATAAAGCTAGTAGCATTACGTTATAGGTTGTTCCATAGTGCCAGTATCCATAACCTTCAGGATAGGCGCCATCTGGTCCATAACGCTTCATTGGTTGTCGGATGCTCTTGACAGAACGTTCTATGAGCTCTTTTGCCAGTCTTGGCTGATCTTCCATTATAGCCACAGCACCGTATGCCATAGCTGTATTACATACCTGATTCCAGTTATTATCACGTTCTAAAAATGTGTTATATTTGCTGTCCAGCGAAGGGTTCAATCCTTTTTCTAATATAGCGTCTTTTATCAGTTTTTGGGATTCTTTGTCTAATGTATTATATAACCAGTCGTAGCCAATAGAGACGGCCATAGTCATTTCTGCTACATCGAGAAAATGGCTTGGATTCCAGTCTTGATATTGGCAAACAGCTAATAGCTCCGCTTTTGCACGTTCTGCATACTTGTTATTTTCTGTTGTACGAAAGGCATATGAAAGCATGAAAATACGGTATAAGGCCTCTCTCGATGTACTGAGCATACGTATTCCTTCTATTTTGCGTTCAAGAGGTGCTGTTGTCAAAAGCTGATCGCATGCCTTTAATGTATTTTGTTGCATAACACTCCAAACCGAATCGTTTGAAATGTTTTGCACCAACTGATATTTCCCTTTTTCGGGTAATAAAATACGAGGATGCGGTAAGTTTTTTATATCAGGTATCGTTGTTTTTCCACATACCGATTGAGCAAAGAAAATAAGATTAAAGATAAGGAGTAATATTACTGTATTTACTTTCATTGACTAATATTTATTAATAAAATCATATAAACTACAGAGAAGCAAATTAAGGCTTCTCTGTAGTTTACAGCTATTTTCTTAGAACTTGAAGCTAAATCCTCCACGGGCAGTTATGCCATTGTATTGAAGATTGTATATACGGCTTTTATTGCCAAAATAAGAGTAACTTTCACTATTGAGAACATTTACTACTTCGGCCCAAAGAGTCAAACCTTTATAAATATTCACCGAGCCATTAAGGTCTAGCTGCCAACGATCATTTTGCCAAATATCACGTTCCGAGTTAGAACCGAGAGCATTGATAAAAGAACCCATATAGTTCATCGAGGCTTGTAATGTAAAGAGCTTGGTAGAATAGGCTAGAGCAAAGTTAGCTGTATTTTCTGCCTGACCGGGTAAACGGGTAACCCCTCGGTTTTCGTCAGCTGTAGCCTGAGAAAACACATAAGTATAGTTACTTGTAAATACCAAATTTTTCAGGAATGAAGGTAGGAATGTAAGACTAGAGTTTAATGTTACTTCAGCACCGAATACTTTTGCTGATTCTCCATTCTTGGTCTGTATTACCTGCCATCCATTGTAACCACTGGTAGGGTCATCTAAGATGCCTTCGTTTACATACTGAAACTTAGCAATATTCTTGTGAAATGCACCAAAAGAAAGAATTCCTACATTTGATAAATAACGCTCGATAAGAATGTCATAATTGTTAGAATAAGCAGGTTTCAGTTCGGGGTTCCCTAGTGTTACTCTCTGTAAGTCCTGAGCCACGCCTTGCCTTGGTACAAGATCGAGAATATTGGGGCGTGAGTATCCTGTTGTCCAAGATAAACGAAGAACAGTGTTGTCTGACATATCTGCTTTCATCTGAAGATTAGGCAAGAATTTTGTATAGTTTAAGGCCTCATCAACAGGTGTACTTTTGTAAGCATTGAATAAAGTAGCATCATCACCTTGTATAGGAGCGCTTGGATCTACATAAGGTTCTATCTTATTCGCTTTGTAATTTACACGAGTGTGTTCAACACGAAGACCTGCTAATAACATTACATTGTTGATCTGGGTTTTATTCATTAAATATCCGGCATAAACATTTTCTTGCGTTTCGTAATATGAACCGTCAATTTTCATGTTTGTAAAATATTCGTTTATTTTAACATCGTCGGGATTATTTTTTACATAGTCTTTAACCTTATCGTAGCTAGGAGCTGCACCAAAACTAAGATTGTTGTTCATAAACTTAGTATCCAGTTGCTCTTTGTATAGTAAAGATGACAAACTGTTTGCAGTGCTTTCGCTACCTAAGAAATCATAAGTGTACGTTCCTTGAGGTACCTCTCCTCTGTTGTTCATAAACTTACCTTTGGCTCCAAAAGAAAAAGTAGAGGCGTAATCATTTATAAAATAATTTTTGGAAACGTTAGCCCTTGCTGTAAAGTTGTCACCTTCTGTAATATTATGTTCATTTTCTATTATATAAAGATTGTATCTGGAAATGTCATTAGGTAATTCTGTTCCCATATTGCCGGTTGGCTCGAATATATATGATGAGCTAAGGTATTTAGAACTAATAGATGGCATCACTCCAACTACAGTTCCTTTTGGAATGGTAACTCCATTTACTTTTTTCCCAGCTCTCCATTCTGGAGTTTGGAATCCCATCATCTCATTCTGATAATCTCGTTTAGATTTTGTATAAAATAATCCTCCGTCAATTTTCCAACTACCTATAGTAGATTCTCCATCCAGACCAATATTAATATTGTTTATTTTTTCGTTGTGAGCCGAAACCTGAGTTATATTGCGCATTCGTTCCGAGCCGTAAGATCCGTCTTCCATTAGGTAATAACCACTTCCGTTATCCCTGAAACGTGTTCTGTTTCTATATCTTTCTCCGGTATCTTTCCTGTTGTTGTAGATAAAGCTAAAGGTAAATTTCGTATTCACTGTTGGTGCTACATCGGCCACAAAAGTTAAACCATTACGAACCGTTTTGCTTGTTTGATGACGATAGCGGAAGTCGGTAGGGATATATTCAGACTCAGATATTACTTCGCCTGTCGCTTTATCCGTTACTTTGTAATTTTCCCAAGCTTCAGCTTCGATACGGTCATATCCATAATTGTTTATTAATGAACTGTAATTTGCTGTGATGCCTAATACCCCATTTGGGTTTCGATCTGAAGGAAAGAAACGTTGTGCATAACCTGCCTTAGCACTATTGTTTATTTTTCCACGTATATCAGTATATCCGCTACCTAAGTCGAATGAAAATTTAGGTGAAAGCGAGCGTGCTGTACCTGTACGCATATTAATGACTCCGGCAATAGCATCTCCATCGTTAGAAGGGAGTAATGTCTTTTGAACCTCCATAGAGGCTAACAGATCGGATGGGATAACATCAAGAGATTCGTTTCTTTTTCCGCCTTCCTGACTACTCATTATTTGCTCTCCATTTATATTAATGTTGGTAAAACTAGCCGGGGTTCCACGTAGCTGAACTTCTTTACCGTCGGTGGTAACACCGCTTAGTCGCTTTAGGGCATCAGAGACATTCGGATCGGGGAATTTACCCATCTGGTCGGCTGATATGACTTGCATCATATTATCAGATACTTTTTGCTGATTCAGTGCCCGTTGTTGTCCTCCTACTACAGCCGATACAACGACGCTACCCAACTCCACTGAGTTATCATCCATAACGAAGTCTTTAATGACAGTCTTTCCTGCTTCAATTTTTATAACCTGAGAAATAGTTTTGTATCCTAAATAGTTTACTTCTATATTTATTTCTCCGGAAGGAACACCCTGCAATACATATTCACCATCCATATTAGATGCTGCTCCTAGCGTACTACCTTTCATAGAAACCGAAGCACCCGGAAGCGTACTTCCGGTATTATCTCTTATTGTTCCTCGAAGGTTCCCTTTGTCCTGTGCCAATATTGATCCGGAAATCAACATTGTGATAAAAAAAACTGCTGCTAATTTACATGTTTTTCCCATGAGATTTTAAGATATTAAATTTGCAATAAACTTGCTGCATCCTTGTCTATAAACAAGGTGGCATCACTATGTGTTCGAAGTACCGATGCCGGACATGCTTCCGACACAAGTCCATTGAGACTCTCATATACAGCTTTGGCTTTGCGTGCATCAGGAACAATTCCTATTACTGTTTTACACGACATCAAAGCCGGAATGGTTAACGTCAGGGCTGTTTGAGGAACTTCGTCTATGTGTGAGAACTCATGGTCATTTACTTGTTGTTGACGACAGATGAGATCTAAGGAAGTTTCTCTTACCCAACGAGGATCATCGAAGCGAGCTTCGTGTGGGTCATTAAATGCTATATGTCCGTTTTCTCCAATTCCAAGGCTGACGATATCTAGAGGAGCTTCTTTTAAAAGTTTTTCATAACGCTCGCTTTCTGCATCAATATTTTTAGCACTCGGATTGACATAATTTACTATACCGAAATTTTGTTTCGAAAAAATGATGTTTTTCAAGAAATTGCCAAAGTTCTGAGGAGCATCATCGCCTAAACCCATATACTCGTCCATATGGAAAGCGTCGATGCGACTAAAGTCGATATCTTTATCATTGGCTAAAGCCTGAAAGAAATCGCTTTGAGAGTGAGCTGCAGCATATATTGCTCTAATATTTTCTTTTCTATCCAACATCATGTGTTGTACTTTTTGCTTATAAAACTCATAAGCGGCTGCGCCCATTGCCAATCGGCTCTTGTAAACAAAAACCTGCAAGGTATCTACTTTAAATTCTTTAATTAAGTCAGTCATTTCTTATTTTTTGTATTTTAATTGATAGTATGCAGCAATAAAGCGGAGTCCGAAAGATGTTCCTACATCACGGTGAGTAAGCCATACTTGCCCTTTTTTTGTGCGATATCGGGTGTTTACTACTGCTCCCCTGACATTCGGATCGGGATGATCTATTGCGTAGCGGTTTTTAAGAACCCAATTAATGCTTTTTTCGTAGGATGGAATAAATTCATCATAACCATATTGGGCAAGACGTATCCAAAGTATGCCTGCAAAAGCAACAGCTGAGCCGCATATCGAGCCTTTGTCGGAGGGCTTTCCATCCGTGTAGTTTACATAATAGATAGTTCCATCGGCTTTTTGTGCTTTGGCATAAGTCCGTGCGGTTTTGGCAGCTGCTTCAAGGTATTTCCTATCTTTAGTCAGCTCATAAGCCTCCAGTAAGGATTCTGCATACCAAAGATTGAAACGGGGGTGGAAAGAAGACTCTTCTATATGATTTGGCATGTAGCGCATCCATATTCCATCTTTGTCTTGTTTTTCTATCAGCGAATTGGATAATAAGATATGCGCATCACGAAACCTTTGGTCTTTTGAAAACTCGTAAGCATCTTTGAACGGAGAGCCTTCGGTGTTAGGACGAGAAACGTCTTCTAGCTTCTGATCCTTTTTGTTTTTGTAGAATGGACTGTTTTGAGTTAGAACTTCTCCTGTTTTGAGGTCGGCAAGATCATAGCATACGCCTTCTTCAGGATAGTACATGTTTTCTAATAACCACTTTGATGCCGATGTGGCTACTTTTGCATAGCGCGCATCACCTGTAACCCGTGTTAGTTCGAATATGCCCGGTGTACCATCGCTTGTTGTCGCAAATACTATCTGATCATTTCCTATATCATCTCCGTGAGTTGCCGCAACCATACCTGCAAAGCGGGGATTGTCCTTTATCTCCAAATTTATCCACCAGTCTCCGGCTTTGCGGGCTGCGGCAAGAGCTTCCTTATTTCCCGTAACTTTGTATGCTTCCAGTAGGCCTAATATGATTTGCCCTGTATGCCAAGGTTCTTCGTATGGATACCATTTTCCTTCTATTGTATTATAGTCGCAGCGAGATTTTCCTTCCTCGTCTAACAGTACAGTAGAAGCGTAAGTAGTGCATTCATTGAGGGCTTTTATTAATTCTGCTTCCGATACCTTTTTTGAGGTTTGTGCATTCAATATGCAGCAAACGCAAAGTAGTAGTGAAGAAAATAGCTTTGTTTTCATTTCGGTTGTTTATTTAGATTTAATATGTTTAAACAATTATTTATTGGTATGCTATTGTATTTGAATTTTCGAATTGTCGAGAATTTTTATTTCCGAATTATTCTTAGCTCCGATTGTACTTATATTGCGAATACTTCCTCCATTGACATCGTCACAGATAATTGCTGGACGTGTGTCGCTTTCTTTCAGATCGAATACTATGTTATCTAGATTAATGTTGTTTACGTGACGGATATATAAACCATATGATGGTAATGTTCCGAACATTGTGGACTCCGGATAAAGTTTTTCAAGTTCTTTTACAATAGTGTTACTCATGTCTTGGGAGATTCCTTGTGAACACACAAAGCGGCTGTTAGACAGAGTAATGCCTTCTATTTTGCCTTTCGGTATGCCAGTAATTGAACATCCTATAGGTGATGATGCGTAAGCGGTTATATTACTGATGTTTATATTTGACATTGACCCTATTGGAGGGGTAGGGGCTTCGTCGTAGTGTTTGCGAGCTCTATTCCCTAATCGGACAAATAATGGAACACGAGGTCCATCCACAACTATATTTGATATGTTGATGTTTTCCATAATGCCACCATCTACAACTTCGAATGCTATTCCACAAATACCTTCAGGAACACCAGTTTTTGCATCGGAGGCTGCCGATCTACGAATTACACAATTACTGATGGTCACATTCCGAAACCCGGCTGTACTTTCGGTTCCAAATTTTATGGCATTGCAGTGACTGCTAATGATGCAATTGGATACGACAATGTTTTCACTAATACGGTCTGTGGTGCTTTTTAATGTAATACCATCATCGTCCGCATCTCCAATGACGTTGGTTATAACAACATCTTTACATCCGTCAATGTCCATCAGGTCATTGTTCTTATTGGCGTGGTTGAAAACCTTGATCCCATCTATTCTTAAGTTCTCGCATCTTATGTACGACTGCATCCACATAGCGGAGCTTCTTAGTTCTACATCCCGAACCAGTACATTTTTGCATTCAGCTATCCATAATAAGTAAGGACGATCGCGATAACGATCGGGCTTTACTTTTGTTGTTACAGGGAAAGAACCTCCTTGTCCATCAATAGTTCCTCGTCCTTCTATTGTTATATTATTCACATTATGGGCGATTATAAGCGATTGGTATACCCAGGTGTCTCCAAAAAATCTAAAATTGACTGTTGTTTTCGGATAGTCGTTCAGCTGAGTTGATCCTAATAAACGGGCATTTTTTTCTATAACTAATGTAGTGTTGTCTCTAAGGAATAGTGTTCCTGTAATAAAGTCTCCGGTTGGAATAATAACCTTACCTCCTTTTTGAGAACTTTCGTTTATTGCAGTCTGTATGGCTTTGGTGCATACCGTTTTTCCATCAGCTTTTGCGCCAAAAGACTCGATGTTGTAATCTGCTGCATGTACAGATGTGAAAGCGATTAAAGCTAATAGAATAGTTGTAATAGATTTCATATGATAGATGTTTTTAGCCATTGGCTACTTTAGTAAGCTTATTTACGTGCGAATTTAACTAAAAAGACACGGATTTTTATATTTTAATAGAAATGTATGATATTGAATAGATTAATTAATCGTGCTTTATCCGTGTGATTACAAAAATATATATTTGAAAGCTAATGTTACAAATTTAATAATATGTTTTGTAACATATATAATTATCTATTAATGGCTAATAATCTTGTTTTTTATATTAAAAGATTATCCGTGTATTTGCACGGTGGTATTATATTGTTATCTTTGTTGAAATTTGATTGATCAAACCATGGCTAAAAAATACAGAATAAAAGATATTGCTGAACTGGCTGGAGTTTCGGCCGGAACTGTAGACCGGGTTATACACAATAGAGGTGAGGTTTCTGCAGATAGTAGAAAAAGGGTTGAAGACATTCTTGCCGAAATAGATTATTTTAATAGCTCCGGAACTCAGAAAGTTGAAAACAATAAACGGCTTCGCATTTTGGCTATTCTTCCGCAACATACAGATGATGATTATTGGTATGCTGTGAAGAAAGGGATAGAATATGTGATTTACTATTCTACTAATATAGATTTAAAAGTAAATTTTTTGTATTATAATCAATTTGACATGTATTCGTGTCGGGATGTTTTCAATAAGGCTTTGTCCTTAAAAGCCGATGCGATACTTATAGGACCTTCTTTTTATGATGAAACATTGCTTTTTGCCAACCAGCTATTTATAAAGAATATTCCTTATGTTTTCATTGATACGGCTGTAGAAAATACCAAACCTTTAGCATTTTTTGGACCACATCCTTATCAGACTGGTATCGTGCAGGCTAAATTGTTGACTACTGTTTTGGAAAAAGGAGAAGATATCGCACTCTTTCAGGCTAAAAGAGTAGGAGATAAAACTTCTATGCAGTCGCTGACGAGGTCCTATGGCTTTATAACTTATCTGAAAGAATATTTTCCGAATGTAAAAGTACATTCGGCTCAGTATGATTATGAAAGTAAGAAAGAAAGTGATATTCTTCTCGATTGTCTGTTCAATGAACATCACAATATAGGAGGGGCAGTAGTTTTCGATACGAAAGGTTATCTTATTGCAGAATATTTAAAAGAGCGGGATATTGCTAATGTTAAATTAATAGGATTTGGAACAAGTAAGAGAAATATTGCCAGCCTGAAAGATGGAAGTATTGACTTTCTTATTTCCGAGCGTCCTGAATATCAGGGGGAGGCTGCATTGAGAGTGGCGATTGATTATTTATTATATAACAAGAGTGGCGATATTGAAAACTACACTCCCATTGATATATTGATAAAAGAAACAATCGACTTTTACAAATAAAGCAGACTGTCATTCGTTTACGCTCATGCTTTACTTGTTTGATTCTTGCAGGAATACGTTGGATAATTTTAACAAAATTACCTGTAGCATTATCTGGTGGAAGCAAGGAATAACGGGAACCTGTTGCTGGAGAAAGCGATTCTATAACTCCACTAAATTTCTCATATGGAAAAGTATCGACATCTATAGATACAGCCTGTCCAATCGTGAAGTTAGCGATCTGAGTCTCTTTGAAGTTGGCCATAACCCATTTTTCTTCGGATTTGTTTACTAAGAAAGCTAACGTTTGTTCTGCCTGTATCAATTGCCCTTCTTGGATAATCTTTTTACCAATTTGTCCATCAAAAGGAGCTGTGATGGTGGTATATCTAATATCTAGTTTCTGTCTTTCAAGTAATGCTTCCTTGATTTTATTTCTGCCTCTATTGCATTATGCTGTGCTCTGAAATCATTTAGTTTAGATTCGGCTACGAGTAAAGAAGCTTCTGCCTGATCATTCTCTGATTGTGCAATAGACAAAGACGCACTGATATTGTCGAATTTTTGTTGTGTAGTAGATTCATCTGCCAGTAGATTTTTATAGCGGTCAAACTCCCTTTGTTGCTGATTCAGCATTGCTTTTACACTTCTTAATTGAGCCTTTATAACCTCAATATTTTTTATTTGCGTTTCTTCATTTGCTGCTAGAATAGGTAATTTAGCTTGCGAACTCATCAACTCAGCTAATGCGACATCTCTTTTAAGCCCATACTCATCAAGTTCAATAACCACAAGTGTATCTTTTACGTTTACAGGGGAAAATATGCATCGATTTGTGCGTCGTTAGTCTGTTCATAACGGTAACTGATATCCTCAATGTAATAAGATATAGCATTCTAGGTCTTTTTAGAGAGCTTCCGTTTATATCGGCTAGTGTCATCAGTAATATATTGAGGAAGTGCTATCCTTACTTTAGAGAGTGCTTCCGATAGCTTTACTCTTACTGATGATTCTTTTAACGAGAGCATCTTTGCAGCATCTTCAACAGAATAGTCATATCGATGTACCAAAAGAAAAACATTTCTGGTTGTATTCGGCAAGCTCTTCAATATCTCATTGACTGCATTAATTATATCTTGTGCATGTATCTCTTCGTAGATATGGTTATAGGGAATCTGATCCTGCAGATCATCAATATTTATATTTTCCAAAGCAGAGTTAAAAGCTACCGAACTACGCAGATAGTCTCCGATCCTGAATTGCAGGAATGAAAAGATGAATCGTTTGGCTGAACCATTCTCGTCAGTCTTAATCTTCATCGGATTTTTCCAGAAGTTTTCCCAGTAAATCTGTACAATCTCTTTGGTTAGAATTTCATCCTTTATTCGAGAACGAATATACTCGAAGATCACCTGATTATATCGTAGATAAAAAAGATTAAAAGATCTCACATCTTTATCATCTATTTGTCTCAATAATTCTTTATCTGAAATCTCCATGATTAAGCTCTGCTTTTTTATCATGCCAAATGTAAAGCAAGATAGTTACAGTAGCATTACGCTTTGGTGAACATAAAAATAAACAAAAGAGTGTTAAAAAAAAGTTCCATTCTATATGTAAAGATCTATAATAGAGTATATTATTCTGTAGGTTAGATCTGGCTTCTCGATTTTAACACTTTTCCCATTAATAATTCCAGAATTCATTACGGTATATATATAGAAGGCAATGTTTGTCTTACACCGAAGAAGAATAAAGGTATGATAGCATACTTGTTTTAATAGAAAAAGATACAGATGGATTTGAAAAAAGAAGAAGGAAAAGGATTTTGGACAGGTAAAACTAAGGTCGATCGTTTAAAACAATTACTGGCAGGTAATGAATTATTCCGCCGATTTATGGAATCAAAGGAAACCGGATTGGATGAATCCGTTTTGAATAAAATGTCAGAGAACTTTTATTCAAAAGAATACTCTTTCAAAGAGGCAAAATCTTCAGAAGAAGCTACGGAAGAAATATGGAATGAATTGAGTAAAAAATATGGATTCCAAGAAATCTTTGATCTCGGTGAGATGCGAAAGGAATCATTACTCAATTACACAAAGGAGGAAAAGTTTTCAATAAATCCTTTTATTCATTTAAGAAGGTACGCGGCAGTCGCAGCAATCCTACTGATTGTATTCGGTAGTGCTTTGACTTATGTTAACTATCAGAATGCTGATACCAACAAGCAATCTTTACTAACGGAGGTGTCGGAGAAAACTATCTTTGAAGCCGATAGGGATATACGTGAATTGAAGCTACCCGACGGATCGGTTATCACTATCAATAGAGGTAGTAAAATCTCCGTTGTCAAAGATGAATTCAATAAGGATAAGAGAGAGGTCTGGTTGGAAGAAGGAGAGGCTTTTTTTAATGTTGCAAAGAACCCCGATAAACCATTTATAGTTCATAGCGGCGAGGTTCAGACAGTAGTTAAAGGAACCTCTTTCAATATCAAGGCTTACAAGGAGCTGAATGAAAATGTGGTATCGGTGAGATCGGGAAGAGTTGAAGTCAACGCTTCCGGTAAATTATTGGATGTATTGACCGAGAATAGGCAAATAGTGTATAATCGCCGGAATGGAAGTTTCGAGGCTTCGGAATTACAAGCATACGAGGCATCGGGATGGATGGATGGAAAATTGATACTAAATCATGCTGACGGAAAAGAGCTACAATTACGTATCCGACAGTTTTATGGCATAGAGCTAGTGATTCATGATGGAGCGATGGTAAATATTGTTTTGCAAGCTTCTTTCATAAAGGGGACTACCCTGACACAGCTCATGGAATCTCTAAAATTGATATACGGAATAAACTATAAAATAAGTAATGATAAAAAACAGGTGTTTGTATTCAAATAGTTGTCATTCTACTGCCAAATCATAATGATCCAACAATAGGCATAAAATACATTATAGAAACAGTAATAATCCTTTAGTATCTAAAAAGAAACAATAGAAATTAACCTCCTTCAAATAGGAGGCAGAGATCTCTTTCTCTAAAAAAGAGATAAATGAAAAAAGTTAATGTGAAATATAACAAGTAATTAAACTAAAAATCAATGTGTAATCACGATGAAAAATTGTAAGAACGACAAAGGTAATTTTAAATGCGTATTACTGCTCTTTATGGGATTGTTCTTTTGCTTTCATGCGATGGTATATGGGCAGGAAATCACCCATAACTTTCCAGGGCAGACACTTCCTGAGAGAATCAGTGTTCTGATGAAGAACAGCAAGCAAAGTATTTCCTTCGATGTGCAGCAGCTACGTAATATCAAGGTGTCTGCCCTCAATGCCAAGGAGATGACTATTGCCCAGATACTTACAGCCAGCCTGCAGTCGACAGGTTTCACATACAGATTAGCAAACAATGTGTATGTGATTATTAAACAAGAACAGGTAACAGCCCAGCCTAACTTGCAAGTAAAACCCAAAGTAGAAGTGAAAGGTAACGTTATAGATAAACAAGATAAGACCACACTTATTGGTGTATATGTAAAAATAAAAGGAACACAATCAGGAACAGTTACCGATGCAGATGGAAAGTTTAACTTGTCGGTAGCGGAAGGTTCTGTTCTTGAATTTAGCTATTTAGGTTATATCAAAAGTGAATACAGGGTAACGGCATCCGGTAGTGGTATAACCATTGCTTTAGAGCCAGACAGTAAAACCTTAGGAGAGGTAGTCGTTATGGCTAGACGAAAAGTGAATACCGAATCCGCTGTATTGATGGATCGTCAAAAGTCGACTACAGTGCAAGATGCGATTTCAGCAGCCCAGATAAGTAAAACAGGAAGTATCACCACGACACAGGCTTTGCAAAAAGTATCGGGCGTTACTATTACAGATGATAAATATGTAGCAGTACGAGGGCTTGGAGATAGAAGCGTTATCGGACAGTTGAACGGAGTTCGTCTGGCATCTTCCGATCCCGACCGAAGTACAATTCCTTTGGATCTGGTTCCTGCTTCGCTTCTCGACAATATTACTGTTTACAAAACAGCGACACCGGATAAACCGGCCGATGCATCATCGGGTATAGTCGAACTGAAAACCAAATCGGTTCCCGATCAGATGACTCTTGAGATCACTGCCCAAACAGGATTCAATACCAATATTGGTATTGGAGGAAAATATAATAGTTTTTGGAATAGTGATATGGGCGCTTTTGGTGAAAAGATAAATGACAAAAATTTGACTTCGGATTTTAAAAATCTGGCAACTCAATATCCCAAAGGGCTCTCTGATATACAAACACTGATTGCCAATAGTAGTTATAGCAACGAATCTAAAGCAGAAGTGAATAGGATCAATACAATAATGCATAGTTTTGACCCTGTCATGACCACCCGATACAAAAGAGCCCCGTTGAACCAACTTTATTCAGCCACTTTCGGGAATACCTATAAACTCTTCGGTGGAAAACACAATTTGGGAGTCATTCTCGGAGGAAACTATTACAGGCGAACAACAGATATCAATGAGGGGGATGTTACCCAATATAGTATCTATCAAGGAGTAGTAACGGGTAATCCGTCCATCTACAGTCGCCGCCATATTCCCAACTATATTACTCCCAATAGCCTCTTTATGGGTAAATATCAGACATACAAAGAAAATACAGGTGTTGAAACGCTTAATTACGGAACATTAGTAGGGGTGACCTATCAATTCAGCCAACGGCATGAGATTAGTGCACAATATGTTGGTAGTTGGGGTGGAGAAACAACAGCCACGAATATGAATGGCGCATACGAATATACAGGCTTACCGGGAGATGTGTTCAGTACTATTAATTCGTTACGCCAATCCTACCGTGACCTGAATACTTATAATTTTCAGGGAGAGCATAAGTTCTTTGAGAGTGAATATTCTCCACGTTTAAGCTATAACCTTTCTACTTCCCGCTCGGGACAGAATGATCCCGATTTTCGATATACCTCTTTAGTAGATTATATGCCGATAGGAGGAGCGTGGTATACAAAGCCTAACTTAGAAGAAAATGGAAATGCAAATTATGTTTATACAGAGCATCTTTATGCATTAACTTCAGGCTATGTTAACGGATTCAGCTCATTCGGAACAATACAAGCCGAACCCAATGGTAGAAGATGGCGCAACTTGGATGAAAAAAGTTATAACCACAAAGCTGATTTAAGTTTTCCTTTCCCATTCTTTGGTAAGAAACAGGAATTCAAAACAGGATTCAATTACCTTTTCAGAGAACGAGATTTCACAGAAAACATTCTCTTTTTACCAGGCTCCAACTTCAACCGATACGGAAATCTGACCTTATTAGATGTCGATGGTAATCTGGATCGTATGGTTAGCTCCGAAATTATTGGGGTTAAAGTGCCAAACGGCTCTACCGGTGAAGGACAAGCTCCCATCGGAGGATTTCTTTACAACAGTAAGAAATCGCCTAACAACTATACCGGTTTCTATGAAACATCAGCATTTTACGGTATGCTTGATTTACAGCTGCCGTCTGATATTCGATTAACAGGAGGAGTTCGTTTCGAGAAAACAGATATCCGCTCCAAAGTGGATACAAAAAATGTATATATAGATCCATCCTTAAGTGGAGTAGATGAAGAAGGAAACATCATTAATATTCCAACAGGCGATCCCAATTCAGTTTATACAACTTCCTATAAGCCATACTATTCCTTAAATGCCACTTATGTATTTAAGGAAAATATGAACTTCAGGCTGGCATATAACAATACCCTTGCCCGTCCCGAATTACGGGAAATTACCAATATATTCGAATTTGACCCTTATCAGATGGGACTGATCGTTGGTAATCCTGATTTGGAAAATCAAGATACCCAAAATCTTGATTTCCGCTGGGAATGGTTTACTGCTCCCGGTGAGGTTTTTGCTATATCAGTCTTTGGTAAAAGGATAAAAAATCAGTTAGTGAAAGTATTCAGCCTCAAGACAGACGGTTTAGCTGCGACCTATCCTGAATTTCCAATGATACAATTTCAAAACGATAAGAATATTGGTAAGGTGTGGGGTATGGAACTCGAAGCAGTCAAAGATATTGGAACATTTTGGGGGCCAAAACAGACTTTCTTCTTAGGAGTTAACTTACTATTAGCTCAAAGCGAAATAAAGAAATCCGAGGAACGTTTGGCTGCTAACCGTTTTATTGATCGGCATGCACCGAAAAACAGCCCACTATTTGAACAGGCACCTTATTCCATTAACGCTTGGTTGAATTACAGCAATAAGAATTTAGGAACAGAACTTACAACTACCTTCAATATGGTAGGAGAACGTCTGGTACAAATCAACCTTACAGGTGAGCCGGATCTTTACACCCAGCCTGCACCTACACTTGATTTTGTTTTCAGCCAAAGAGTAGCCAAAGGTCTATTATTTAAAGGATATGCTAAGAATATATTCAATCCCGCAATTAAGACGGTCTATGCTAATCCGAGTACAGGTGGCAAATGGCATGGAAATGAATATCTCAACCGCAGTTACAAACGAGGGTGTGAAATTATGATCGGATTAACTTATAATTTATTTTGAATATGAGACATAAAATAATTCAATTGTCTTTCTTCTTTATCAGTATATGTTGTATATCCCTATTACTGAATGGATGTGAAGATGATAAGTTTGACAATCTGACTGATAATCGTTATCAAACAGATGCAGATAAAAGTTCTACCATTCGACTTATTAATTTGACTTATGCCAATCAGGTCATTGCGAATGGAGACAGTTTAACCAATTTTGTAGTAAGAGAACCCGGACCTGAAGAAAACTTTTATCCAGGAACAAAATATTTTCCGAAAGATGGTAAGCTCATAAAAACATGGAATATACCGCTTGCTGTATTGTCTGAACCGTTAACCAATTTCAAATTGTCTGTTATCAGCTATAGCATTCCTCGTATTGATGTAGCTGAACTGAATGTAGATAATAAAAATCATTTCATGGATTACTATGTTACTTTTGGTAATGTAACTGCCGTGCCACGAAGTATCGAAAAACCAAGTAATCCGGCTAATATTAAAATCAGAATTTTAAATTTATCTTCTAACGATGTAGTTTCTCCATATGATAATTTTGAGAATCTCAATGTTCCTTTAAGTTTAGCTTGGTCTGATGGTACAAAGATAGATGATCGACTGAGTAATATTGCTCCGGGCACATATTCTGAGTACGTAGATATTCCTTATGGAACTTATCAACTGAAAGTAATTACTGATGATAATCGCCAGGTTCCGGGTGCTGACAACTCTCAGAATCTGGCATTCGACCCCGCAACATCTACCATTGCTCTCTCAAAAGATGAGACGACACATCTTACCTATGCTCCCATTTATAGCTATAAACCCGGAGGTATTTATACTGTGGTAATTGCTCCACGAGACTTTCTTTATTACATGCCAACTTCTATCTCCGGGGAACAACTTGATGGATTTCAAAATGAATTTGAAATTATTCCGGATGTAGAAAGCTCTGTAAATATGACTTATGCCCGTATACAATTAGTCAATGCCCTGCCTATGGATAAGCAGCTGGGGCTGAAAATAAAGGGACAAAGCACTGGACATATGATTGGTTTTGGAGACTATACAGACTACATACCAGTAATCAGCGGAAAGAATACCATTGAAGTAACTGATACTGAAGGTCTGGTTCTTGCATCAACAGAGTATGATTTAAATCCTAACGAAAATTATTCGATATGGGTTAATTCCCTCAATGGAGGAGTTGATCTATCAATAGTGAATAACGATCTGGCAGGAGTATACTTCACCGGAGCAATAGAAGATGGAACATATGCTCGAAAACAACGGGAATACTTTACAAAATACCGATTTCTAAATATGAATAGGGATTTCCCATACGTCACTTTTACAACTGATAACGGGCAACCATTTAAAAGTGTATATAATTATAATGAGAAAGCAACAAATCAGCTTACTCCCGGATATATTCATTCAATATTTCCATATATATGGATGTCTGAATCTTTAAAAACAATATATAAGATCCAGGTTTATAGGGCTACAGCATTCACTACTCCCGGAATATGGGCAAGCGATGTTCCTGTTTTAACCGGTCGTGATTTAATAAGCAATCCTGAATTATACTTTAGAGGAATGCCAATCCAGGATGCCGGTGTGTACACTATTGCTCTAATAGGTTTGCAATCTGAAGAGCAACGTTATCATTCAAGATTATTAATTGTTAAACATACAAAATGAAAATGAAACTAAAACTAAGATACTGTACTTCATCATTACAGCTTGGTATACTTATTTCTCTATACAGCCTTTTTAGTGCCTGCACAGAAATAGAATATACCGAGATAGACAATCCGGCCTATCTACGGGTTTTCAATAGTTTGAATTATGAAGTGAAGCTGGAAAATAGATTAGAAAGACCTCCTTTTCTGACAATGCTGATTGATCCTGTCTTTGACGAAGAAGGGATTCCTGTGAGTGCAGCAATTGTAAGTGATTTTTTAGATCAGCGAGACAAATATGCTGCCCCATTCCCAACACATAGTGCCGGAAGTACTTCAAAGAAGAATCCTGAATATCCCGGAAAAGAAAATGTTTTGGTCGGTCCAATACTCAACGGTTTTGACCTGTCAAGTTGGGCGCAAGTACCCTCCGGTAAGCATCGAATTGTATTTATGTTTCGTCCAATCAACGAAATACCTTTCTTTTCGCTGGAAAAACGTTTGAAAAAGGATGTGGCCATAGATGAAAACATCGACTTGCAAGCCAAAGAGATTTATACCTTAAATGTACTGCAAAAGGATTATATGACAAAAGAGAATGGAATCATCTTGAGACAAGAGAATTTTCACAAATTACCTCTTTCCGACTCTTTAGTTTACTTCAATATGTACAATTATAGCGCATATGGATTTCAATCCTCTCTGGAAGGAAAAGATGGGTCAAATACTACCGGATCACTTCATTATGGCATATTGGATAATATGAATGTATATCTATCATTATATCCTACAGTAAGTAATGATATCTATGGTGGTGGATATGATTCTAAAACTGCAATAAAAAATTACGACGGACTATTCATTAGTTCATTAGTCCGTAATACCGAAAGCAATGAAGTAGCAGCTTATTCCAGTTTCCCTTTGTACAGAGGACCCTCTTCTAACGGTATAAAAACGGATATGATTCAGTTTATTTCATTGATTGCTCCAGGTCTAAGTTATGCTCAAAATCCTTATGGTAGACGCGATGCCCAGAAAGGAGGAGAATTTGCCCTACTAACTTTCCATAAAGATGGAGTGGATGCTTTGCGGCAGATTGCTTCGGCCTATTTCCCAAATATGATTATTTCTCTTCATTCAGGAGAATATAATCCACGCTCTTTTTCTACGGTAAATACCATAGAGATTGTCAATGGAAAGGCTTATCTGACAACTATTCAGCGAAAATATGCACCACCTGTTTATAAATAAAAAATTATGAAGAATTTCTATTTACTTGTATCGCTATGCTTTTGCCTGTCTCTCTCCTATAATTGTTCTCACGATGACATACAAGCTTATGAAGAGAATGCAAAATATCGAGAAGCAGGAGCATATCTAAAGAATAATTTTGACTTTACTCTATTCTATGCTGCAATCGAAAAGACCGGATTGCTCGAAGAGATAAATACTAAAAAAGGCATCACGATATTTGCACCTAACAATAAAGCGTTCAATGCTCAGGGTATATATCATGTCTCAGATTTTGATAACTTAAATGTAGATAGCTTACGGATAATGTTGAATTATTGTATTTTAGACCAAGTGATTATATCAAACACAATACCGGCAGGGTCTATTGATGACAGATATCATACAGTTGCCGGACTAGATGTGTTCATTTCTAAATTTGATAACGGCTGGACTAAAACTTCTTATGTAAATGGCGTGACTATCACCTATCCCGATCAAATAGTCGCAAATGGCGTAGTACATACAATTGAAAATGTTTTGAAGTATACTGACGGTACAGTTCAGGATATTCTGACTGCAAGGAACGAGTATACCTATTTTGTTGCTGCACTCAAAAAATTTGGTTATTGGGATCAATTAGCAAATCCTGGATCGTGGATGCTGCTGGCACCTAATAATGACCAGTTTGAGAAAAATGGTATTACTCTGTCTGATATTGAGGCCATGAACCCTGCCCATTATAAAAAAAGATTATTTGGATGCTATGTATTCAAGTCGCAGATATTCACTACGGATCTGGGAGTCGTTTCAACAGGAGGTACACAAAGCTTTACTGTTCCTATTGAAGGAGATGAAACTTGCACATCAGGAATAAATGCCGGTTATGGTAGTGGTGCAGTAGGATTTTACAGGGAGAGTAATTCAGTATGGAGTAGTATCTCTATTAAACCCCTATATAAGGTCAATTACCTCTCATCTAATGGTATTGTGCACAACCTGGATGGGTTGTTCGCATTACCAAGTAATGCATTAATTTCAACTATACAACAATAATAAAATGAAAAAATATTTATTACATATACTACTTGCATTAATGTTCTTGTCTTCATGTACACAAGACGAGTTCGAACCCGATCCGGTAGGAGAACAGATTCCGGTTGAAGAAATAGATAAAGAACTGATAGAGGAATTGTCCGGTTCGGGTAGTAGTAGTCTCTTTCAGAAGGCATTGGAAAAGAGTAATGTTTTCAAAGAATTAGACAACCGATCGCAAATTACCTTCTTTGTGCCTACTGATAATGCACTTAAGGAAGCTGGAATCAATCAGCAGACAATAGATCAAATGACATCCGAACAGTGTGATACTTTGGTACAGTATCATACGGTAGAGGGACAACTTGATCCGGCTAAAATAGAGCAAACAGTAGGTAATATTTGTATGCCAACCAAATGTGTGGATAAAAAATTAAGAGTGAGTAATGTCAATGGAACAGAGGCATATAGATATGCCCACTATGTATCCGTCAACAACAATCAGATTTTGATCGACGGCAAAGTATCAGGAACTTTTAATAGACAACAAACCAAAGACGCAGATGTGATATACATTGATCGACTACTAAAAAGGCCAACAAAAGATATGTTGACTTTTTTGAAAGAGGATGGACGATTTTCGATCTTCTTAGAGATTATTAAACGGAACGATGAAATGTACTATCCAGCTACCGTGTATCCTTATGATCAAATGTATGATCAAACCGGTCAATACATTTACAATAACTTAAACTATGATTATCAAAACAAACTAATGAGGTCTAAATTATCAGATAAAACCAAAATAGTTAAAGAAGAAATAGCGGCACGTAATCCTAACATAGAAATGCTTTCTCTGTTTGCTCCAACGGATGATGCCTTTAAAAAGGCAGGTTTCAATAAAGCTGAAGATCTTAGGATATTAAATGATCATATGTATTACTCAAAATATTATATCGATCATACCGAAGAGTGGGGATGGGAATATATAGAGTTTCAGTTTCCAACCAACTATGCCCGTGATGGGGCTCCTTACGATTATGGAGCCTTTTTGAAAAGTGACTCTATCATTTCATACCATGCTTGGGGCGAAAAATATTTACCCATAAATAAAGGGAGTGTGAAGCCTACACTATTCTTTTCGAATGACTTAATACAAGATTATATGAAAAACTATATTATCAGCATGGCAGGGTATGACCCTATCAAAATACCAGCTATTTACAATCCTTTTATTTTTACACAAGGCAATGATGGTAAAATTCAGGTGAAGTTAAAGAATGCAAAAGAAGGAATAGAAGGCGCTACCATTATCGAACCTGATATTATGACTCTGAACGGCCCTATCCATGTGGTAGACCGGCTCTTTATCCCCAAAGATTTTTAATTGAAAAAAATGATACAGAAAATGATACGACCAATAAAATATCTCTTCTTGTGTGTCTTCCCTTTAGCTGGACTTCTGGCAAGTTGCGATGACGATGAAAGCACCTATTCTTATGATGCAAACCTGATCAGTATGATCGTTGCAGATAATATCAATCTCTCTAAACTGAATACAGCCGCCACACGTACTGGAATTTATGATCTGCTATTAGAATCTGGCCCCTATACTCTATTAGCTCCTTCCGATGCTGCATTCGGCCTATCAGGGACCGACCCCTCATCAGCCGGCCAGACTAGGCTGACCAAAGTTATCTCCTATCATGTTCTGAATGGTATTTATGAACTGGATAAATTACCGTTTCTGTTCAATCAAGAGATAACATCCCAGGATGGCGGAAAGCTTTTTGTTACCCATTGGGTAAGAAATCAGGATACAATTACAACAGTAAACGGAGCGCCTATCAGTACCTATAAGATGCGTGCATCCAACGGCAACATCCAGGTGATTGACCGATTGCTGGAACCTTATGAATTCGATTATTTGAGCGATGCCATTAGTAATGAAACAGAGCTTACCTTATTTAATCAGGCTTTGCAAAAAACCGACCTGCTCGGACAGCTATCCAAAGAAGGTGCCTATACGGTCTATGCCCCCAATAATGCAGCTATGATCACTTACGGTTTGTCTACTATCGAATCAATCAACGGTAAGAGTAAGGACGAACTTGAAAAGCTGTTACGCTATCACATTGTTCCCGACCGACGGTTTGTTTATGATTATATCCTGACCACTTTGGCGGGGAATGTTACTGCCGAGACCATGGTCAACGGAGATAATGTAGCTGTTACCTTAATTCCCGATGCAAATGTTCCGGGGACATTTAAGGGGATTACTCTTTTGGGTACCAATAATACCAAAGCCATCAATCTCAAGCGTGAAAATATTCTGACAGGTAATGGGGTGCTGCATATTATCGATAATGTATTATTAAACTAAAAGACAACAATGAACTTATATAGAATAAAAGAACACCTTCTGATTGGAATAGCAATATCTTTTGTCTCGATATCGGCTTATGCACAAAATTCGGATTTTGACGTCCGTCTTGAAGGCAATAGACCTGAAGGAAAGCCTCTGACCATCAGCAGTGACAGCAGTAATTTCAAAGGAACAATTTGGGGCTCGGCAGGTAGTGCTACTCTGACAGGCAAAGACCGTATCGGCTCATTAGGAAAAATGAATAGTGACTACTATGACTACAACACAGGGTTACAGCTTAGCTTTCCTTTGCTCAAGGACAAACTATTTTTCTTCGGGAATGAAACATTGACAGGTAGCCGTAACCCCTCGCAATACATCTCTGGTACGGATGAAACAGCTCATATTTTGAGTAAAACGGATGAAGATGCTATCAGGCAGTATCTGAAAAATCGTTATGGCGATGCTTTTGATGCCGGTACAGCGGGTGAATTCTCTCCGCGTATGCACTCCAAGTCTTTCTATAACGGCCTAGACTGGCTGATTGATGCAAACCATAAACTCACCTTGTTTAATCATACCCTTCTGTCGAATGCCGAGGAGCTACAGCGTGACCGCCAGGGATTCCGGTTCAGTAGTATGGGCTACGATCAGGTAACCAAACAGATAGAGACCGGTGCAGAATGGAAAAGTAAATGGAGTGATAATCTTTTTGCAAATGTATCTGTAGGTTACACTCTGTTTAATGACAGGCGCGATCCATCGGGTAACCCAAATATGCCACAGGTTCAGATTGCCGGACGTACTCCGGGAACAATGATCTATTTGGGTACGGATCGTGAAGCCAGCATCTTTGATACAGAACAAAAAAGCTGGAAGGTATCAGCCGATATCAACTGGAATTTTAAGAACCATGCTTTCCTGTTCGGGACTCAAAATGAATTATTTGATGTAGATTATGGTTATGTCAGCGGATGGAACGGGCGTATCGATTACCTGAGTATCGATGATTTCCTCAGAAGTAATCCATACAGGGTAAGAGGCAGTTATAACTACGCGAATAACGACCGTAATTATATCTTAAATAACCCGGCAGCTCAATTCAAACTGAATAACTATAGCCTCTATTTACAGGATGAAATAACGCTGAGTCCGGTATTGAAACTAACTCCGGGACTTCGTGTCAGTCTTACCGACTTGCCGAATAAACCTTTATTGAGTGAGAAGACAAAAGGTATATGGGCTGATCCGAACTTTGGTACTACTTACAGCTATACTCCGTTGAACCGTATCACTAATGATTTTCTGGGACAGGTACGTTTTTCTCCACGTGTCGATATCGAGTATGATCCGTTCAAGGACAAAAGCCTGGTTATTCGCGCAGGGGCAGGGATGTTTACTGGCGAAGTGCCTTTCTCGTGGTTGGCATATGCTTATCGGCATGCAGGTGATACCTACGGCGATTACAGCCAACGGGCGGATGAAGACCCGTTTTCGCCCGGCTTAGATCCGCTTAAACCGGGGCAAAACGGTATCGGAGATTATATAGAACAAAACGGTATTGTTTTAAATAATCCCAATAGTGGACAAACGGAACTGGATCTGATCGATAATGATTTTGAAATGCCGAAATATTTAAGAGGAAGCTTTGCTATTGACTATACGACTAAAGATAATTGGAAATTCTCATTGGAAGGGATATACGAAAAAACACTCGAAGATATATTTTTCCAGCAGGTAAATATTAAAGATGAACCTTTCTGGTACGGATTCGATGCAGAGCATAAGCAACCTGTTTATAAAGGATCGGTAGATCCTCGTTTTTCGAGTATCTACCTGATGAGCAATACCGATCAGGGATACAGATACAGTGTCCGGGCATCGATAAACAAAGCATTTAATAACGGTCTGACTATAGATGCAACATATACTTACGGAATGTCGAAAGACCTGATGGCCGGAAAAAACAGTTCGATGGAGGCTAATCGTCAGATGACACCATCTCTTATCCCGAACAACCCTGAACTAGCGTACAGTAATTCGGATATACGCCATCGGATTAACGCCTCTGTCGGCTATGATATCGAATGGGGCAGAGCCGGCAAGACAAATGTAGCTTTGCATCTGGATGCATCTTCGGGCAGCCCTTTCACATACGGTATTGTCAATTATACGATGCAAGGTAACTCGCAATATGTATCACTGGTATATATTCCTAAACAGGAAGAAGCGATCCGTTTCTTTAAGGACCGTACAGGACAGACAGCTCAACAGCAAGCCGAGGCTCTCAATAGATTTATCGATGGTGACGATTACCTGAAAGGAAGAAGAGGACGGTTTACTGAGCGCAACGCTGGGCGTACTCCATGGAATGTGAGGACTGATCTGCACCTTGCCCATGAGATTGTAACCAATAAGGATAAAATACAAACATTAACTTTCTCGGTCGATGTGATCAACCTGACGAATCTATTATCTAAAAGCTGGGGAAAACAATATTTTGCTTCCGAGTCATTCAATTCCACGGCCTCTGTCGGATTAGTACCCGTACTTCCTTTTTCTGAGCAGAACGCAGGTAATTATCCCGTATATACATTCAACGATCCGGGACAACCCTACAGTATAGATTATTTTGCATCCAGAGCCCGCTTGCAGTTAGGTGTAAAGTACAGTTTTTAAAATTGAAATAATCAAGAATCAGAAGTGATTATAATTAAATATGCAAAAAAGATGAAACGTAAGATCAATCATTTTACAAATATACAGTCTAGCCTATACCTATTGGCGATCTTCCTTATGTTAGGATTTAGTGCTTGTAAGGACGATGATGAAGATGGCGCGGGTAGCCAGTCACAACTGAAAATAGAAAGCTTCTATCCTAACAGTGGAAAGGGAGGGACTTTAGTGACCATCAAAGGCACAGGATTCAGTTCGAATATGAATGGAAATACCGTTGAATTTTCAGGAGTAAAAGCTGAAGTATTCAGTGCTAAAGAAGATGAATTAGTGATTTTGGCTCCTTCCAATGGACAAACAGGAGCAATCAGACTTAATAACGGTAAACAAACGTTGGAGGTAGGAACTTACACCTATCAGGATCTGAGTGTACAAAATATCTTTCCTGCCAATGGGCCGACAGGAACAAATATTCGTATTTCCGGGGAAGGTTTCAGCAGTCTGCAAGGTCCGGCTAAAGTTTTAGTTAATGGAAAAGAAGCAGTAGTTGTCAATGCTTCCAATACATTGATCGTTGCTAAAGTTCCGGCTCAGGCGGGCAAAGGGGCTATTAAGGTAATGGTGGATGGTAAGGAATCTACTGGACCAAATTTCATCTATCAGGAAATAAAGGGAATTAAGCCGCTGACCGGAGGGAAGGGTACAAAGATTACAATTACGGGAGAGGGCTTTGATACAGAACTGACAAAAAATCAGCTTTATTTTAATAATATACAAGCCAAAGTATTGGAAGTATCGGAGACTAAGTTAGTTGTTGAAGCTCCTGACAAAGTGGAAACGGCGAAACTGGCATTGATCATTAATGCACAAAAAACCGTTGGTCCTCAGTTTACCGTAGTACCGGCTCCTACATTATCAATCGTATCTCCGTTAAGTGGTCCTGCGGGTACGCAAATGACCATTCAGGGAAAAGATTTCAGTAAAGAAGCAGATGAAAATAAGGTTTTCATAAATGGTGCGGAGATTCCTATATTGGTAGCTACAGGAAATGAATTAAGCTTGAAGCTTCCGACTGGAATTAGCAGCGGCAAGGTGGAAGTGATAGTCAATGATCAGAAAACAATAGGACCAGAGTTTAAGAATCAAAGTTTGGGTATCACTAAAATAGTTCCAGATAACGGATTGGCCGGAACACAAGTGACGATAGAAGGAATGGGATTCAGTACAAACAAAGCTGATAATATGGTTTTATTCAACGGTATTGCTGCGGAAGTTAAAACGGCTACAGAAAATAGACTCACGGTAATTGCTCCGAATGGATTGAAAACAGGTGTCCTTAAAATTGAAACCGGAGGGATGGTGGCCGAGGCGCCAAAAAACTTTAATCGGGCAGGAATAACAACTTTGGCGAGAGGATTGACTGTGGCATTGTCATCAAAAATAGCAGTAGATAGTCAGAAAAATATTTACTATTGTGATGCTCGTAATATTTATAAAATATCTCCCGATGGTAATTTATCTACTTTATCCACAGGTTTTGCATATATTGCCGGTTTTACACTATACAATGATGATATCTATGTACTTGACTCAAATAAAATTAAGAAGGTTACATTAGCTGGCTCTGTAAGTTTAGTTTCTACTGATAATATTTCGAGTTTAAGCCCCTCTCCTCAAGGTCTTTCAGTAGATAGGTTCGGTAATTTTTATCTATCAAGGAGTTATGGAGGTGTTACAAAGGTTGAAATGCCTTCAGGAAGGATTAATACGACCTTCCGTACATCTTCTCTTCATGATAACTGTAGAACTGCTATAACAAGAAATGGTTCTATTTATCTATCGCAAGACGAGTATCAAGGAATTATTATGCTAACTCTAGCAAGTGGACAGGGTGTAAATTGGCTTGGAAAATATGAACAATACGGATATCTAGATGGTCCAGTTACCACAGCAAAAATAAACTATGGTCCTACTTCTCTAATACTTGACCTAGATGAAAACCTATTAATTATGGATAAGGGAAATTTTGCTATAAGAAAAATAGATTTGGAAACTCAGATTGTGAGTACTCTTGTTAAAGCTAAATATGGTTCTGATTTAAATGACAACTCTCTTGAGTCTGCTCAATGGGGTGGAGTTATTACTGATATAGCCATCGATATAGATGGAGATATTTATTTATTAGATTATGGAAATGCGGCTATTCGCAAAATATTTCTTAAATAATTAAACATGCTAATAATTGCTACTAAACCTAAAGATTGAAGAGTTAATCAATTTCGATATTAATTTATAGAGTAAAGAACACTTTTTCATAATTAATTAAAAACTGAGGTCTCTGTCAATCTATTCATTGGCAGGGGCTTTTCAATAGATATAAATTATAAAGCACATGCGAGTAAAAGTATGCCGGATAGCTCGATTATCATAAAAAAAGAAGTAAAAGAAACCAACGAGACAGCTGTACCTAAAGGAAAAGGGAGCCTGCGTAGTACGGTACTAGACGAAAAGGGAGTACTGGTTACCGGAGTCACAGTCAGCGTTCCGGGTACAACTATCGGTGCTATTACTGATGCCGATGGATATGATTTAACTTATTTAATTGATGTGTTAAATCAAATCAATGAAGCCGAAAAAATCCACTTAGATGGCGATTTTAGAACATTGGTTCCACTGAAACACGTTGATTATGGTAAAACATTATCAGATTTTGAGGATTTTATAATCAATCACCTTAAAGATAGAATACCAAGTTAAGTCAAATGATCAATAGGATTGGAAAAACAGTTAATTATGTGATGTCAAATAGTCACGATTTAATCTACAGTTACCAATAAAAACAGTAACATTATAACAGATTAAATTATGACTACTTCACAAAAAATTATTAAGAACAAGTTAGCAGTTTTAGGTTTAGCCCAACAATTAGGTAATGTATCGAAAGTCTCTAAGGTTATGGGGCAAAAGACTATTAACGAGTATATTACTTGCTGTTTGTAATTTAGCTGGTGCATCTAAATTAGAAATCGAGTAGAATGCTGGATTGAAATGTCGAATAAAGAAAAAAATAAAGCGAAGTAAATTGCATTTTCTATCTTTACAAAAGATAAGTCGCTCTTTAGCATAGTGAGAGAATTAAGCAAATATAAGAACCAAGCTGGTTTCTAAACTCTGCACCAAAAATGCAAGAACGAGTAAAACGGCGTAAGTTCCTGATTAATTGGCGATAAATTCATTATTCTTCTCTCCGCTGCAAGCATTAAAAAAGTAAGATATTGTGTATTCAGGAAGAGGTTCCGTTACGAATACGTTACCTGTTTTAAACTGTGGCGACTCATTCAAATAACAGATTTTCCTCTAACAGTAAACGATTCAGTACATTTTTTTTAAACAAGGCTGTGTTATGTCAGCTTTACACTCTGAATCCATTTCCTATTCGCTAATTCACAGCATTTTGCGTATCGTTGATTAGCTCTATAACAGTTGATTTTGTAACTTGTAAAAGAGTTAATTATGCAAGACGTAAAAGTAAGCTTCTACCTCAAACGAAAAGAGGAAAGAGCAGACGGAACAGTTCCCATTTTAGGACGTATCCGCATCGGAAAATCAATGATACAGTTCAGTGCCAAAGTTTATGTCCCTGTATCCCTTTGGAATACTACCTCGGGAAGAGCTATCGGTAAAAGTAAAACAGCTTTGTCCATCAACGCAACGTTGGATAAGACATGCGTAGCCATCCATTCCGCTTATCGGGAACTTTCGCTAAAGAATAACAATGTATCAGCTTTGGAAGTCAAAATGCTTTTCAAGGTATTGCATCTGAGCAAGATACCCTTGTCAAATACTTTGAGGCTCATAATGAGAAATTCTTACAAAATGTAGGCATAAACCGTGCAGAAGGAACTTATAAGCGTTTTCTAACCTCTCTTGGTCACTTGAAACGTTTTATGCGAAAGAAATATAATATTTCCGACATACCCTTTCAGGCATTGACACCTTCCTTTGTTGCCGATTATGACTACTATTTGCGTATTGAACTTGGTCTTGCTTGTGGAACAATAATCAATACAATCGTTCATCTGCGAAGAATCATTAAAATAGCGACAAACAACGGCTTGGTTCGCTCCGACCCATTTACGGACTACAAGTACATTGCCCAAGAGGCTGTTCCCAAATCACTGACTTCGGATGAGTTGGATACACTGATAAAAGCAAAACTGTCCCGCCCGAATCTGAACTTTATTCGGGATATGTTTCTGTTTTCCTCATTCACGGGCATCGCATTCAGCGATATGCGTAATTTGACTAAAAAAAACATTTCCAGAGCCGAAGATCGAGTCTGGTGGATTCATCTCAGTCGGAAGAAGACAGGAGCACCCTGTCATATTCCACTATTGGAAATACCTCTTCAACTTATCAAAAAATATCGGGGAATAGTCAAAGATGGCAGGTTATTTCCGATGATCAGTTGCAGTAAAACCAATATCTACCTGAAACGAATCGCTAAGGAATGCGGTATAGACAAGCGAGTTACCTTCCACATGGCACGTCACTGCTATGCTTCGGTTGTTACACTCTCACAGGGTGTTCCGCTCGAAACGGTTGGCGAATTGTTAGGACATACCGATTGGCGAGCCACCCGAATCTATGCACAGGTCAGCAATGATAAAATCAGAGAAGACATGCAATTACTTAACAAACGCTTATCGGGCAAATACGATTTTGAGAGGAGTAACTCTACTGATGCAGTATTGTAATTTATGGAGGAGAGAGAAATGAATGCAACAAGGAACAAGAATAAAAACAATACGAAAAGTACCGTTTACAGCACTTTTGCTGTTTTGTTTTACATCAATCGACAAAAGATAAAGAAAAACGGCAGGTGTCCGCTAATGGGTAGAATATCCATCAATGCGGAAATGGCTCAGTTTTCTGTCGGATTAGATGTCGATTCGAAACTTTGGGATGCAAAAACTTATCGTCTGACAGGCAGAAGCCGTCATGCAGCCGAAGCAAACTATCAGATATCACAATTGATCGAAAAGATTAATCGGTATTATAAAGAGATACTTGATGAACAGGGATATATTACCGCAGAGCTTGTCAAAAATGCCGTAGGTGGTATTGGTCGAAAGAAAGAAAACTTACTGGAACTCTTTCAGGAGCATAACGAAGAATATTCCAAACAAGTAGGTATTACCCGTTCTGCTGAAACTATGCGAAACTATATTTCGGTGTATAATCAAACAAAAAGTTTCTTACGCACCCTCTATAATGCGGAGGATATACCACTCAGACAATTAGAATTATCTTTTATCGAAAAGTTTGATTCATTTATGCGTATCGAACAGGGATTTACGGCACATACAGTTTCTTCCTATACAATTATGTTACGAAAGATAATCCGCAGGGCAATCAGTCAAGGAATATTACACAAAAATCCTTTTGCCAGTTATATTCCCGAGCAACCACCCCGTAAACGCAGGCACATGAATCGCGAAGAACTGGATAAATTTATGAATGTATCGATAGCCTCCAAACGTGTATGCCACACTCGCGACATGTTCATCTTTGCGACATTCACAGGTTTGTCGTATGCAGATATGCGAAATCTATCAGAAGAAAATATCCACCAAGAGCAGAACGGAAGACTTTGGTTAAAGATTAAACGGCAAAAGACAGGCAGTAAATGCAATATTCCGCTATTGGATGTACCATTACAAATCATGGAGAAATATAAATCGGAGCGAAAGGGGAGCAAGATTTTCAATATGATAACCCTGTCATGCATGGAAGTTAATTTGAAGAAAATTGCGAAGCTATGTAAGATAGAAACACGGATTACCTACCATCAAAGGCGACATAATTTCGGAACGCTTATCACGCTTTCACAGGGAGTTCCGATGGAAACGGTCAGTCAGATGATGGGGCACAAGTGCATTAAAACCACCCAGATTTATGCCAAGCTAACGCGACAGAAGCTTAATGAGGATATGAAGAAGTTAAGTAGCCGTATTGGCGGGAAATACAAACTGGAGGATTATGTTGAAAATGACAATAAAGCAAATCAATGTAAAACAGAGCAATTAAAACCAAATAATCATGGAAAATAGAAAAATCACAATATCAAATAATGGAACAGTAACCGTTCCAAGTGAAACGAAAATGAGTATTTCTTAGATTGCCAACTTGTTTGGTATTCACTACCAGACTGCCAAAAGGCTCACTCGGAATATTGAAAAATTGGGTGTCGTTAATGGTGACTATGTTGGAAGTTGTGTTTGCGAAGGCTCAAAAATATATCCTGAATATTATGGGTTGGAGATGGTCATTGCCGTTGCCTTTCGCGTACACTCGGCAAATGCTGAGGTATTCAGAGGATGGCTACTAAAGCAAATTGGGATAAATGACCTTCGAATACGAACACTTGTATACAGTAAGAATATTTCCTTGAATTAGCTTGAATAGATATACCAGGTACAATGACGGCAAGCTTTCAACAGTCTGCCGTTTTTTGATGTAAGCTTTAAGTATGATGAGATATGCTCTATACAATCAACTTATAACCGATTCCTCTAATATTTACTATTTTAACATTGTCGTCTTTAGCCAATTTATGCCTTAGTTTTGTAATAAAAACATGTAAACTTCTTGTATTAAAAAAACTGTCATCACCCCAAAGATCTAGCAAGATACTTTGTGTTTCTACAACACTGTTTTTATTTATACATAATCGCTTTAATATTTCTGATTCTCTGTGAGACAGTTCTTCCTTGCCATTGGCATGACTTAATATTTGTGATACCGCATTAAAATGGTAGCTACCAATACTAAAGTTTGTTGAGCCTTCCTTTTCCTTATATGTTTGTATTCTTCCGACTAAGGCTTTTATTCTTACGATTAACTCTTGCATATTGAAAGGCTTTTTGAGATAGTCATTGGCTCCAAGCTCAAAGCCTTCGACAACGTCCTTAATTGCCGATCGTGCTGTCAGAAAAAGGATAGGAGTTGTTTTATCTGTTTGTCGTATCTTATTGACCATCTCAAAGCCATCAAGTTCAGGCATCATTACGTCTGCTACTAAGATATCGGGTCTAACATCAAAAAATAAATTCAAACCCTCAACTCCATTCTCTCCCAGAATAATTTCAAAACCCTGATCCGTCAATGTATCTTTAATTATCATAGCGAGGGTTTGCTCATCTTCAACCAATAGGACTTTTATATTTTCCATTATTCAACAGGTATTTTTATCGTAAATTCAGAGCCTTTGCCAATAGCACTGGCCACGTTTATTATTCCTCCGTGTTTTTCTACTATTGTTTTTACATAGAATAGGCCTATTCCATAACCTTTAGCATTATGTTTATTACCTTGTGGAACACGATAGAATTTTTCGAACACAAATTTTTGTTTGTCCGAAGCAATTCCAATTCCATTATCCTTTACTTTAATAATAAAATACCGATTGTCTATGTAAGCGGTAATATCTATAATGGTTTTATCCTTAGAATATTTAACAGCATTATCTATGAGGTTGCTTAAGGCATTGTTTAAGTGAGCCTTGTCTGCACATATCGTTAAGTCGTCAGGCTGTATATTAAGATTAAAAATGATTTTTCGCTCACTCTTCATCCTGTGTTGTTCTATAAGAATCTCAAACATATACTTTAATCTGAGGTCTTCTTTTTTGAGAATAAGTTTCAATCGTCGTTCCACACTCATGGACAAAATTTGTTCTACTAAACTACTCAGTTTTTCAAGCTGTTCTTTATTGATTGACAAATATTTCTCACGCCGCTCTTTATTGTCTCCTTGTCCGAAATTCAGTAAAGCATCTGTAGCTGCGTATGCGACAGCTATCGGGGTCTTCAATTCATGAGTCATATTGTTGGTGAAATCATCTTTCATTTCGTCCAATGTTTTTTGTTGGAGGATCGTGCGGATTAGGTACCAAAAAGCAAACGCTAAAATAAGGACAATAAGTGCTGTTGTAGACAGAATACCCAACATTTGTGACAAAATCGTTTTGGTCAAAGCCTCGAAATGTACTCGATAACCAAGCTGGTTATTTGAGTCAAATGTATAGTTAAATACAAATGAGTCATTCTTTATCTCTGTAATATCTAAACTTTGTATGACACTGTCTTTTGAGAAATCAACAACCTCTATTTTATATATATCAGATTTGATCTCTCTTGCTTTTAAAGCAGTAGACAGAGCAGCATGAAGTGTATCTAATCTGATTGGGGCGATCGAATCTACTGTTTGATGCATTGTTTCGCGAATCATAACTCCCAGTTTTTCAAATTGAGCTAAACTAAACTCCTCATCTCCGACCTCTTCTTTGCTATCCTTTATTGTATCTCCATGCTGGACAATTCGCTTACTCTTTACCATTTTTTTCGATTCAGATGTGTCTGCCTCCTTACTATCATTATTTCCAATAGATTGAGTTATTGATATTTCTCCGTTGAGTTTATCCTTATCGGAAGAACTCTCCAAGCTATCCATTCTGAACTCCAACTCGTGAGAATTAGCAATATTAAGACAATCGAAGATATTTTTTTCGGTCTCGACTTGAATGCTAGTATATAACCCTTTCAACCAAAAAAGCTGAACAAGAAATACAATCGACAATGAGACAAGAATGCAAATGACTATATACTTAAAGTTAGGTTTCATTACATTATAAAATTATATTGAAACAAATGTAAATAGAAATATTTCACTATTTGCAATCTGTTAAGACTAGATAAGACTTCATAAGTAAGTGATAACCCATTTTATCTATTGTTCTGTAAATCTTTGCATCAGAAATAAATCAAAGTAGAATAAAATATGAAAAAGACAATCTTATTACTCGCATTTACGTTAGGTTTGATATCATCGGCCAATGCTCAAAAGTTCAGTATCAAACTGTCTGTACCTGGTAGAGTATTTCAATCCGATAGCTACCCGACAAGACCAGATACCAGATACTCTGATAACAGGAATAATATTTCTGTTGGGGGAAGCATTGAGTTTTCAAAAAAAGATGGAATCAAATTTAAGATCAACAACACTCAGGAAGAAACCAATGTATATTCCCAACCCCTAAGTCGAAAACAATTACTAAAAGAAAGAGAAGTACTATCTGAAATAAAAGGAAAACAACTATGAAAAAAATAATATTTGTGGTATTCGTCCTATTGCTATCCTATTTTAATGTAGCAGCACAAAATATAACAGGAAGGATTGTAGATACAAGAAATAGCCCGATAGAGTTTGCAACCATTGTATTACAAACAAAGGATTCTCTATTCATCAACACTATTTACAGCGACTCGTTGGGTTATTTCTCTTTTAACGAAGATTTAAAAGACTTTCGCTTATTAGCTCAGCATTTAATGTACAATACATTTATCTGTGAATTCTCTTCTTCCGATGTAGGCAAAATACAACTGAACGAAAAAGAAAATCTATTGTCCGAAATTGTAATTAATGGTGAACGTCCTGTGGTAAAGGTAATAAATGGTAAAATGACTTATGACATGCCACAACTATTGAAAAATAAAATGGCCGGTAATGCTTACGAAGCTATCTTGGAACTACCGGGTGTATCAGAACAAAGTGATGTCATAAAGCTGGCAGGCAGTAATGGTGTAGCTATTATTATCAATGGAAAACCTTCGACAATGACTGGAGATCAGTTGACTACATTATTGAAAAATATGCCTAAGGAGCGAATTCAATCGGCAGAAGTAATGTATAGTGCACCTCCTCAATACCATGTTCATGGTGCAGCTATAAATCTGGTACTATCAAATAATTTGTCTGAAACACCACAATTACAAGGGCAAGTGAATACAGAATATAGTCAATATCATTATGCCGATTATAAGGGAGGGATAACACTAATGTACAGCACTCCTAAAACATCGACTGATTTTATGTATCAGTTCGGGTATCTGAATCATCGCTCTGGTCTTGATTTAGATTCACATCATACCATTAATAATATCTTATATAATATTGAACAATCTAACAGAGGATATAACAAAAGCCAGGGGCATAATATCCGTCTGGGAAATGATCTGTATTTAGGTGAAGGGAATAAATTAAGTTTGGTATATACAGGTCAGATAAAAGCAGGAGGACGAATTGTTGAAACCTCTAAAGGTTCATTTTCTAATTCTCAGAATAAAAAAACAATGGACAGTCCTGTTCAGATGCACAATATATCGTTGAGTTATTCCTCTAATTTTGGATTAAATACAGGTGTTGATTATACATTCTATAAGAATCATTCTACTCAGAATTACAATGAATTCCAGACAGGTAGAGAAGATGCTTTTATTGCACAATCAAAACAAAATATCAACAAGCTTTCGTTATACGCAGATCAGAGTCACTCATTAGGTCAAGATTGGACGCTTGATTATGGAACTAAATTCAGTTATGCATCCGACAAAAGTTCACAAATATATTCGTCTTTGAAGGACAAAGACTTATCGACCTCAAATACAGATAGCAATCTGGACGAATATACCTATGAGTTGTATGCGGGATTTTCTAAAGAATTTTCTGATAAATTATCATTAAAATCCCATTTGACAGGAGAGTATTACAAACATAAAGGTAAAGACTATTGGAGTGCTTATCCCGAATTGGAACTAACTTACACGATTGATCCAGGCAATATAATCCAATACAGTATATCGTCAGACAAAGACTATCCTAATTATTGGGAAATGGTTAATTCTATTTCACATCTAAGTGGTTATACCGAAATACACGGAAATCCGGACTTGAAACCATACAGGTCATACGAAACTCAGTTGTCTTATATTCTGAAGAGCAAATATATTTTCACACTTTATGGTAGTCTTCAAGATGATTATTTTGCACAATTACCTTATCAATCATCCGAACGATTGGCTATAATTTATAAAACAACTAATTTTGACTATTCCCGTCAAGTAGGGATAAATACCGTGATTCCTTTTCGCATTAGCTCAATATTAGATTCCAGATTAAACCTGACAGGATTCTATGAAAAGGTGAAGAGTAATAATTTTCATGATTTGTCATTCTCCAATGATATTGTTAGTTTCTCTGCAACACTAAACAATACATTTAATATATCCTCAAAACCAAATATAAAGGCTGAATTGTCAGGTGCGTATATGCCTAAATATATCCAAGGTCCAGCCACACTCTCTAAGATGTATAAAATTGATACAGGAGTTAAATGGACTTCGAACAATAATAAAGCAGAAGTTCGATTCAAGGTTAATGATATACTTAACTCTTGGAATCCTAAGAATGTAAAGACCCAATTTGATAACCAAAATCTAAATATGCAGATGAAATCCGATAATAGATATGTGAGTTTATCGTTGACCTATAAATTTGGAGGTTTTAAAGAGAATAAACGTAAAGAGGTAGACACTTCTAGATTTGGGACAAAATAGTCTTTTGCTTGACAAAGACAATGTTTGAGATAAATCAGGAATTCTTCTACATATCAACTACTAAGTTGAAGATAAATAAAAAATCGAAGAATTAGGTTGGAAATTTATGCTACAGTAGGAGCACATACTGTATCTTGTCAGTTATTTTAAAGAAAATGTTTAATAATGATTTTCATATTTATCCGTCCATAAAAGAACAGCAAGCCGGTAAAATGCCAAATCCGAAGCCTTTGCGGGTTTACCTTAACAGGAAAAGATTTGTCTTATTTACCAATGCTTGCTGTAATAAATAGTTACCGGATAAAAAAGAAAAAAAGTTGATGTTGTAGGGAAGAGTATTCTGCACACTTAGTCTGGTCTGCTTACTTCCTAAAACTCTCCCTATAGCCATCTTGTAGAAGCTTCTCAATATCCGACGAACGATACAAGATCTTACCACCCAGTTTGATATAGGGAATTCTCCCTTCGTTCCGGTAGTCCTGAAGACTTCTCCTGCTTAGCTTTAACTTTTTCGACAACTCTTCATCCGTATAAAAGCTTTCTCCATTCAAAGTCGGCTTGCGGACAGGAAACAATCGTTCCATAAGCGAAGCCAGCCGATCCAGTGAGAGAAAAAATGATTTTACCCGTTCATTGCTCTCCGGTGTAATTAATTGATTACTCATATTTTTTCTATTTTATTGATTTAAAATCTGTTTTGTTTAACATTTCATATAACGACCCCAACCTGTAATATACAAACCATAAGGCGACTTTTCTGATTCTATCTTGCTCCGTTTCATCCCCATACCAATGGAGTAACCATCTTTACCCGAATCAATTTCGTAACAGGAAAAACTTCCCGCTTGGATTCCTTATCATAATGGTAGGCTAACAGGTTATAGCTGCCGTTATACCCCTGAAAAATATACACATCGGGATTACCATTGACACTTTCCCAAGCTCCCAGCCATGCAGTTGGGAAACTCCGATAATTTTGATATTTTTCCATACTTACAGTTCCTTTCCCTGATGATTGGCTTGTTTACGCTTTTCCTCCACCAATGGCAGTGCCTTTTCCACATCTTGGGACTTATAGTACGTTTTATGATTGATTTGAGAATATGCCAGCGTGCCGTTGTCCCGAAATGTTTGCAGGGTTTTCGGCGAAATATTCAGCAGTATACATACGTACTGATTGTCCATCCACTCACTTTCAGTATTACCATACAGACGGCAAAGGTGTTCCATCCGGGTAGCGAAATTTTCAAATTTTGAAAGCATCGCTTCAAATGTTTTTGCTTCAATATTTACGATCTCCATTGCACTATATTTTAAAATTATTATTCGTATTTGTTCCAAAAATAAGCCTTTCAATTATCACATACCAAAGGATAGATCCCTTTGCATCCTCATGTCGTATTTTGCTTATAAACAAGCAAATTCAACTGTGATAACTTCATCGTTCTGCTGTGAAGTAAAAAAGAAAAACGCAACCTTCAATGAGCATTTAGTCTGTTGGCAGTCAGTGGTATTGATTTGGCAGCAAGAGGCATCGCCTCCCCCTTATTTTTCTTTCTTCCGATAGGAAGTAAAGTAGAAACATTCATTCCTCAATGGCTTTTAAATCAAGTGGCAGCTTGTGGCAGGGGTTGTCTATAGTGTAACTTCAATTTTTCTCTCTTGAGTATCAATTCTTAGTTAAAAAAGCAGTTTCTCAGCCCATTGAGATGCTGAACTAAACACCAACAGAGAAAATATCATTCTCACATATCGTATTTCGGTTGCTCAGTTTTGTCCGATGTGCAAAACAGTGAAGTATATACTGCCCATACACTCAATACAGCAGAAAGATATTGCAGAATACTCCATATAAAATAAGTCTGCTAATACTGCTGACTAATAGTAGTTTATTTGCAACTGATAATCGGCCCTTTATAGTAAGAAGAGCCGTAGTATTCATATTTTTAATACAGTATGCTATGAGCAGTAAACAAACTGATAACAGGCAGCAAAAAAGACAATGCCCGAAGACTGGTCACCTCTACCTTCGGTTGCAGGGAAACCCAACACCACAAAATTCGATAATGGAGACAAAGACGAACTTCTGAAAAAATTTCTAGGGAGAGATGATCTCAATGTTGTGGGCGTTGATGTACATAAAGAGAACTCTAATAGAGATATTGAACAAACTATCAGGATAGAAGATAGTATTCGTACAGAGGATAGTTTGCAAACAGAACCGGTGGTAAATACACCTTGCACGATAAAACGTATCAGTAGCAAGCAGCGCAAGGAATCATTGGAGGAATATCAGCAAGCATTTCTCTCTGTTCCAAAACTCGAAGACCGCAAACCTGTATTTATCAGTCGGGAGGTGCGAGACAGCCTGGATGAGATCGTCTGCAAGTTAGGAGGACGGAAAATGAGCGTATCGGGCTTTATTGAGAACATTGTCCGTCATCATCTGAAAATCTATCAAGATGATGTGGAAATGTGGAAGAAGCTCTAATCTTTAGCTTCTATCCATTGTAAAGTAAGTCTGTATAGTGTAACGACTTATCTTTTAAATGGAACATAAATGTTCTTGTAGTGGAGCGAGGTTATGTTTTGATTGCATGAAAACCCTCGCTTTGGCTTATCAGCCAAAGGGGAAACCTCTCTCGTTGGTCGCAGTTTCGGGTTAGGGTCGCAGACCCTTCTATTATCACTTTATCAGCAAATAAAAATCGAAAGTATTGAATCAGGACAGTAACCATAAGAAGAAAGGAGGACGCCCGAAGAAAAGCTCCGTTACTCGCAAAGACAAGACCATTGCGGTCTGTTTTTCCGAGCCGGAGTTCTATGCTATTCGCCATCGGGCAGCCAAAGCAAATCTTCCGCTTAGTGTCTATTGTCACGATGCGATTCTAAACGGAAAGATAAAAGAACCGCTGAAAAAAGAAGAACTGGATACGCTTAGAAGCCTCTCCAATATGGGTAATAATCTGAATCAGCTCACAAAAACAGCCAAGTTTTTGGGCATAAAACGGCTCAAAAACGAAACCGAAATTCTATTCAATCAGATACAAACTATCATCAATAAACTGTCGGATGATTGGAAAAATAGTAAAAGGAAAGAGTTTTAAGGGCTGTATTTCATACGTCTTAGGAAACAAAAAATCTAAGATTTTGGCGAGTGAAGGTGTATTGGAAACCGATGCAAAATCCATAATCAACAGTTTTTATATGCAAAGCTTACTCAATCCGAACCTTTCAAAATGTGTGGGACATATTCCGCTGGCATTTTCTCCCAATGATAAAGAACGGATGACAGACCAGTTTATGGAACGTTTGGCAAACGAGTATATGAAGGCGATGGGTATAGAAAATACACAGTATATCATTGTTTGCCATGGTAACACTGCTCATCCACATTGCCATATTGTGTTCAATCGGGTGGATAATGATGGTAAGACGATTTCCGAAAAGAACGACCAATACCGGAATGAGAAAGTGTGTAAACAATTAAAGGATAAATACGACCTCACTTACGGCAAAAGAAAAGAGAATGTCAATCTTCAGAGGCTAAAGGGAGCGGAACAGACTAAATACGAAATCTACCATGTGATTAAAGATATTCTTCCAAAAGCCAAGAGTTGGCAGGCATTTGAAGAACTCCTAAGAAAGAAAAATATATCCATAAAGTATAAATACAAAGGACAAACAAATGAAGTACAAGGGATTTCATTTAAGAAAGGAGAGCATTCGTTCAAAGGTTCGGAGATAGACAGGAAGTTTAGCTACTCCAAACTGGATGCACTGCTAACTGAGAACAGCCATTCTCAGAAACAGCAACAATATGAACAACAGCAAGTAACCCCACCGAAAGAGGCAGGAGCTAGCTTGATAGAAAATGCTGTATAGGAGTAGCCGATGCGATATCAAGCATAGGCGGTTTGTTTAATATGCAGCCGTCTAATTACGATATGAACGAAGCAGAAGCCTTGTTGCGGAAAAAGAAAAAGAGAAAAATCAAGAGACCAAAGCTTTAAAATAGATTATTAACAACTTAAAATAGGAAAAATATGGCACAGTCAGTATCGAACGATGCACTTTGGGAGAAGCTTTCAGAGGTGGATAAGAAGTTGGAAAAGCTCTCCGAATGGCAAAAACCATCCAATTTAGATAATGAGCAAGCAGTCATTAAGCCTGATTTTCAGAAAGA